>NZ_JACBGE010000027.1 GCF_021401345.1 Hydrogenophaga sp. NFH-34 | reverse complement strand
CGTGCGTTCTGTACTCAGTCACGGGCTCGATCACCCCAGCCGCTACCAAACTGCACGGGCCGGTCTGGCCGCCTCAACGGCGGCCACACTCTACCGCGCCAGTCAGATATGAAGATACAAGTCGCGCGCTCTCGCGTGGTGGATGGGGCTGCGCCAGGGGGCTCAACGGGCGACGCGGCGCTCGCATGCGGGAGACTGGGAACATTTTTCATAGCCAGTTGATGGATGCGAATTGTTCTCAGTAAAATAAGCGCCGTCATGGTCACCTCATCTCGCTCGCCCCACGCTGCTTCTTGGCCCTTGAAGGGGCGGGGGGGCGTCGTGGCACGGCCTCTTGCCAGGGCGTATCGGGCGTGAAGCGGGATCTGGCACTGGACAATGGCCAGCTGTCCGGCCTCTACGAGCGCTGGCGCCTGCCGGTGGCGCGCATGCTGCGGCGCTACCTGGGGTCACCGGCTGAGGTGGACGATGCCGCGCAAGAGGTGTTCGTGCGTTTGGCCGCTGCGGGCAAATCCATTCCTCTCGCCGAAGAGCAGCCCTATTTGCGCCGCGCGGCACGCAATGTGGCCATCGACGGTTGGCGAAAGAGTGCCGACCGCGAGCGTCTCCAGCGTGTGTCGCTGGATGCCGAGCACGAAGAGTCAGGCCTGCAGACCGACGGCGACCACACGGCGGCGCAGGCCGACCGCCAGCAGATGATGAACCGCCTCGACGAAGCGCTGCGGGAGCTGCCGGCACGCCAGCGCGAGGCGTTCCTGCTGCACCGCATTGAAGGCTACACGGTGGACGAGACCGCCGGGCGCATGGGCATTTCCACGCGCATGGCGGTCAAGCATCTGAGCAGGGCATTGGCGTATTGCCAGGTGCGAGTCGTCTATGCCAGCAGCGAGCAGATGCGGCAGGCACAGGCCGCGAACGGCCGCGCCTGTGGTGGGTGCGAGGACGAAGAGGGCGGGGCATGACATACAGGCCCCTGCCCGAAGGGTTGACGCTGGATGCGCTGCTGGCGCTGCACGAGCAGGCTGCGGATTGGTACGTGCGTCGCCTGCAGCCTGGCTGGACGAGCAGCGATGAGCGGGCGCTGGAGGTCTGGCTTGAGGCCGACCCGGTACGCCGGGAGATCATGGCGGGGCTGGACAGCACCTGGCAGCAGGCCGACCTGCTCAAGGCGCCCCGTTTGCGAGCCTCGGGTGCGCATGGCGATGCGCCCGTCTCTGGACAGAACCCTCGACCTGCGCCCGTTGACGCTCCGCGTGGCGAGAGGGCGGCCTGGACGCCTTTCCCGCTGTCTTTTTCGCGTCGGGGGTTTCTGGTCCCTGCGCTCGCCGTGGCCGGCGTTGCGCTGGTCGCCGGTGGCTGGCAGCGCTGGGATGCGACGGCCAACTACAGCCTCGATATCGCCACCGGGGGGCGCGAAACCCGCACGCTCGATCTGCCGGATGGCTCGCGCATCGACCTGAACGTTGCCAGCGCGCTGAGGGTGCGTTTCTACCCGCGCCGGCGGGAAGTGGTTTTGAACCGCGGAGAGGCTTTTTTTCAGGTGGCTGCTGATGCGGATCGGCCTTTCACGGTTGACAGCGGTCCGAGCCGGGTGCGTGTGGTCGGGACGGCCTTCAATGTTCGTGCCGCGCCGCCTCAACTGGTCGTCAAGGTGCTGGAAGGGCGGGTGGAAGTCCGGCCGGATCATCGCGAGCCGGCGGGTGCGGTGCTGTTGCTGCGTCAGGGGAGCGGTGTGGGCATTGACCCATCTTCCGGACGGTATCGAAGCCTGAGCCTGGCGCCGGAAACCGTGGGAAGCTGGCGTTCGGGCCAGGTCCATTTCAGCCGGACACCATTGGAGGAAGTCGCGCAGGAGTTGGCCACCTATCTGGGGCAACCGGTGGTGGTGGCGGGGGCCGATTTGAAGTCAGTGCCCATCTCCGGGTTCCTGGCTGTCCAGTCGCCCGAGGATTTCATCCAGGCCCTGCCCGACGTGGTGCCGGTGCGGGTCGACCGCCTGGCGGACGGCAGTTGGCGCATTGCGCGGCGCTGAGCCGAAGGGCAACAGCCGCTGCCTGTTCTGAAGGCGGTTGAGGACATGGCCGGCTGACAGGTTCTCCCACGCGGTGAGATGGCGCCCGCTCAGTTCCAGGCCCACGTCTTTGTTCATCCCCTTTCGGCATGCCCCCTGGCAGCCGGGGACTGCGCGCACCGAACCCAGCTGATGCAGCGCTGGCAGCGGCCGTGGGGCAAAGTGTCCTTGGCGCTGAGGGCGCGCGATCGGCCGTTGACGGAAAAAAATTGGGCGGACGGGTTCCATGTTTGGGCGCTTTTCCGTTCTTCCTTATGAGGGCTCGCCAATCTGGGCGGGCCTGGGCTGCCAGCCAAGGACTCCCAGGACATCGGTCCTGTCCCCGCCAACAGCCACACATCCGGTGTATGCCGGGTACGCAAGATGGCTGGCGCCCCTTGGTCTCCCGTGTTCGTGCGGGTCGTGAACTTGGGGTCCGCGTTTCTCGTGCCTGGTGCTCATGACGAAAGAAGGGGCATGGGACAGAGTCAATGGGGTGGCAAGGCGGGGCCAGTGACCCGGTGGATGGGATCGGGCTTGGTCTCTGCGGCCGTCGCAGCGGGCCTGGGTTTGTGTGCCTGGCCGGCGGTTGCCCAGGGGGCATCGGCTTCGCAGCCGATGCAACCGGAGCCCGCGATGGAGCGCCGGGTGCAGGTCAGCATTCCTTCTCAGCCTTTGCTGGCGGCGTTGCGTGCCTTCGGCCTGCAGACCCAGTCCCAGGTGCTTTTTCCCGATGACGTCCCGGGTGGAGATCAGCGTTCCGCGGCGGTGCACGGTGTCTACGAACCGCGCGAGGCGTTGGAGCGGATGCTGGCGCCGACGCGGGTGGTGATCACGGCGGCCCGGCCGGGCGCGTTTGCGCTCAAGGCGGTGGCCTCTTTGACGCGAGACGGTAGCGGGCCGCGCATGCAGCCTGTGGCTCTGCGTCCTTGAAACGGAGTTTTTGTTTATGCATTCGTCGCTTCGCCAATCCATGGCCTGGTTGCACACCTGGAGCGGTGTGATCGTGGGCTGGGTGCTGTTCTTTGTGTTTGTGACAGGGACGGCTGGCTACTTCCAGTACGAGATCACGCGCTGGATGCAGCCTGAGCGTCCGCTGGTGCAGAAAACCCCCTCCGATGCGGTGGCTACCGAGCGCATGCTGGGGCTGGCGCTGGACCGCCTGGAGCAGGTGGCGCCGGGCGCGGCCAACTGGCGCATCACGCTGCCGCACGAATCGCTGGCGCCGCGGGGCTGGCAGGATTTTTCGATCCGCTGGGAAGAGGTTCCCCCGGAGGGGCACGACTTCGGTGCCACGGGCAGTGAGCAGCTCGATCCCGTTTCCGGCGACCTGGCCGCTGCCGGCCCCGAACCGCGCGACACCGCGGGTGGTCACGGGCTCTACCGCATGCACTACGCCCTGCACTACGTGCCGTACACCTGGGGCTATTACATCGTCGGTGTCTGCACCATGCTGATGCTGCTGGCCATCGTCAGCGGTGTGATCACCCACAAGAAAATCTTCAAGGACTTCTTCACGTTCCGTCCCGGCAAGGGGCAGCGTTCGTGGCTCGATGCGCACAACGCCGTCAGCGTGATGGCGCTGCCGTTCTTTCTGATGATCACCTACAGCGGTTTGGTGTTCTTCCTGTTCACCTACATGCCGGCGGGGCGCGATGTGCTGTACGGCAGCGATCCGCAGAGCGAGGAGGCGTTCTACGACGAGCTGTTTGATCGCAACAAGGTCAAGCTGGCGATCACACGGCCGGCGGCGAAGCTGGCCCCCCTGGTGGCCAAGGCCGAGGGTGAATGGGGGGCGGGCAGCGTGCGTTCCGTCGAGGTGGCCGCTTTCGAGGGCCAGCCGGAGACCGTCACTGTCCACCGCGTTTACGGCGGGTCGCTGGATTTCTGGAATGCGCCCCACATGCGTTTCGATGCACAGACGGGTGAAGCATTGCCGCCAGAGCCCCGCACCGGCGGCGAGGCGGGTCTGACGCAGAGTGTGCTGTTCAACCTGCACGAAGGGCTGTTTGCGGGCGTGTGGGGGCGCTGGGTCTACTTTGTGGCCGGTTTGCTGGGCTGCGCCATGATCGGCACAGGCTTGGTGCTCTGGACGGTCAAGCGCCGCAAGCACCATCTGGCGAGTGGCCGCGAGGGGGCTGAGGACTTGGGCGTGCGCCTTGTGGAAACCCTGAATGTGGCCACCATTGCCGGCCTGCCGCTGGCGGTGGCTGCGTACTTCTGGGCCAACCGGTTGTTGCCGATCGATTTGGCCGATCGGGGGGCGTGGGAATTTCACAGCCTGTTTGCCGTCTGGCTGGGCGCACTGTTCTATGCGTTGTCGAGGCCGCTGGCGCGCGCCTGGGTCGAATTGCTGTGGGGCAGTTGCGCTGCCTACGCCCTGGTGCCCGTGCTGAATGCGCTGACCACCGACAAGCACCTGGGCAAGACGCTGCCGGCTGGCGATTGGGTGCTGGCGGGTTTCGACCTGACGATGTGGGGCATGGCTGCCTTGTTGGCCATGATGGCGGTGAAGGTGCAGCGCCGGTTGACCGTGCCGGCCCGACCCCAGCCTGTCCCCATGGCTGGCACGGCGCTGGAAGAGGGGGCGGCATGAGCACGACCATGGCCAAGAAAGGGGTGCTCACCGCGGGCTACCGCTGGCGAGTGGCTTCGCGGGTCGCTGCGGCCGCCCTCGGGGGGTACGCGCTGGCCTCGGCCGCCACGGTTCTGCTGAGCCTGCTTTGGCCGGCTCCCAAAGCCCAGGCCGTCCTGTGGGCCACCATGCTGAGTTTTGCGATCTACACCGTGGCGGTGATCTGGGTGATCCACACATCCAGCCTCAAGCGGGCCTGGGCAGGCATGGTCCTCGGCACGCTGGTGCTCTCGATGCTGGCCTGGTGGCTCAAGAGTGGGGGGGCGGCATGATGGCTGTGCACCTGACGATTCTGGTGATCAGCGTGCTCGGGTTCTTTGCACTGGCCCTGGCGACGGAGCGCCATGCAGAACACCTGCTGCGGCGTTTGCCGGCGCCGCCGGTTCGGCATGTGGCGCGCGCGGTGGGGTGGGGGCTGCTGGCGCTTTCGCTGGCGCTGGGTATCACCTACATGGACGTGGGTGTGGGCATCGCACTCTGGCTGGGTTGGCTGAGCATTGCGGCGCTGGCGCTGGTGTTTGGACTGCCCAAATGGCCTTGGCAGCCAACCGCTCGTGCGCATCATGCGCGCCAGCCCAAGAAGGGTGAGCCAACGTTGTCCCCTGTGCCCATGGGTGCGCGCCGGCGCTGGACGGTGCTGGCGCTGCTGGCCGCCGTCCCGGTCGTCTATGGGCTGGCGCTGGCGGCCACCTCGGTGAAGCCGCTGATGCGGGACGACGCGGTTGCCGGCCAGGTGGGGCCATGGACGTTTCGCCTGGCCGAGAGCGAACAGCGTGTGCCCGAACTGGTGGCCATGGACATCCCCATGAAGTCCTACCACGTGCGCTTCTGTTCCGAGTGCGATGAACAGATTCGCGCCGCTTACTTGAAAGTGAACAAGCCGCGTTCGCTGCGCGCGCCGGGCATCGTGCTGGGGGGGATGCGCTGGGACCGATCGGTCTTGATCCAGTTGCCGGCCAACACCACGGCAGACAGTGAACTGTGGCTCACGGTGGTGGGCAAGAACGGCGATACGCACCAGACATCGGTGCGCATGGGGGATGTGTCACCGGCGACGGTGGCCTGGTTTACCGCACGAGAAGGGAAATGACATGAACCGTAGGAATCAGAGCGCCCGCTGGGCCGGACAGACCCTGGTGGGAATGGTGCTGCTGGCGGGCAGTGCGGCCTGGGCGCACAACCCGGTGATCGAATGCAAGCAGGTGTCGGCCGACACCATCGTCTGCCGCGGGGGATTTTCCGACGGCAGTCTGGCGCCGGGGGTCAAGCTTGACGTGGTCGGCTATGACGACAAGGTGCTGGCGGCGGGCAAGCTGGGCAAAGACTCCACCCTGAGCTTCAAGAAGCCCAAAGGCGAATTTTTCGTGCTGTTCGATGCCGGCCCAGGCCACATCGTCGAAGTCGATCACGCGGAAATCCCCACCGGGGCAGCGCCCAAATGACGGCGGCGGGCGCGACGGTGCAGGTTGTGCGCCCCGCGGGGGCGGGTCACGAGACCACCGTGGTCTTGGCCGCCTGTGCGCTCATCCTCGCGGTGGCCGGTACGGTGGTGTCGCTGCGTGCCACCCGCGATGTGAGCCAGGGCGTGGCTGCGCACCAGGTGGACGCTCGGCGCGACCTGTCGCCGGCCGAGCAGGGCCTGTATGCCGATCTGCGCGTGGCGCTGGACGAGATCGAGGCCGACAGAGGCGATGCGGACGCGGTGCCCACGGTGGCGGCGCTGGCCGAGTGGGGCTTGCCGCCGTTCGTGCAGGACCCGAGCAGCGCGCGGCGCGGCGGCCACACCTGGACGCTGCAGACAGACGGGGCGGCCAGGGCCTACGTGGGGTTGAGTGCTGACACCGAGGTCGCCGGTTCGCTGCTGATGCGTGTGGTGCCGCCGGGGGCCGAGGGCGCCGAAGACCGGCATGGTCACGGCACCGGCAGCACGGCGGATGAGGCCCATGGCGAGCCGGATGTGTGGTTCCACCGCACAGCGGCCGCCGCTCCCTCGGCGCTGGACGATGCCGGGCTGACCCGGGCGGGCTGGCGCCAGATCGCCGCCCGTTTCGATGCCGGCGTGACGCGGCAGCGGCGCTAGCGCCGCGCGCGATCTTCGACCGTTTCCATTCTTTTCCGCTGTTTTGTCACAGCGCCACCCTTCCTTTGCGTGAGTTGCCCATGACCACACAGTTCCAACGTCGCCGTCTGCTGCAAGCCGGCCTGTCTTTGTCCGGCCTGCTGATGTTGTCTCCCATGTCGGCGCAGGCCGCCGGG
This sequence comes from Hydrogenophaga sp. NFH-34, assembly GCF_021401345.1. Lineage (GTDB taxonomy): Bacteria > Pseudomonadota > Gammaproteobacteria > Burkholderiales > Burkholderiaceae_C > Hydrogenophaga > Hydrogenophaga electricum. Next base: position 61,376 of record NZ_JACBGE010000027.1, on the reverse strand, counting down.
CGCATGCGTGTCGGCGTCACCCTGCATCCTTACTACAGCTATGTCACCAACATCGTGGGCGACAAGGCCGACGTGGTGCCGCTGATCCCGGCGGGTTTCAACCCGCATGCTTACGAGCCGCGTGCCGAGGACATTCAGCGCATCGGCAGTCTCGACGTGGTCGTGCTCAACGGGGTGGGCCACGATGACTTTGCCGACCGCATGATCGCGGCCAGCAGCAAACCCAAGCTGCCGCTCATCGAAGCGAACGCCCAGGTGCCACTGCTGGCGGCCGTGGGTGCGGCCGGCCGTGGCAAGGACACCTCGGGACAGGTCGTCAACCCGCACACCTTCCTGTCGGTGGCCGCGTCGATCGCGCAGGTCAACACTATCGCTCGCGAACTGGGCAAGCTCGACCCGGCCAACGCCGAGACCTACCGCGCCAACGCGCGTGCCTACACGCAAAGACTGCGCAAGCTGCGCGCCGACGCGCTGGCGCAATTGACCAAGGCGCCGGGCGCCAGCCTGCGCGTGGCGACCATCCACGGCGCCTACGACTACCTGCTGCGCGAATTCGGTCTGGAAGTGACCGCTGTCGTCGAACCGGCGCACGGTATCGACCCCAGCCCCGCTCAGCTCAAGGCCACCATCGACATGCTGCGCAATCTGGATGTGAAGGTGATCTTCTCCGAGGTGGATTTCCCCTCCACCTATGTCGACACGATTCGCCGCGAAACCGGGGTGCGTCTGTACGCATTGACCCACATTTCCTACGGCGAATACACGAAAGACAAATTCGAGAAGGACACGGCGCACAACCTCGCCACCGTGGTCAGGGCCATCCAGGAGGCCGGGGCGTGAGGGCCTTGGGCATGACAGGTCCCGCCATCACGCTCGAACGCGTTTCGCTGCGGTTGGGCCAGACGGCGGTGCTGCGCGAGGTGTCGCTGCGCGTGGCGCCCGGCAGCGTGCACGCGCTGGTGGGCCCCAACGGGGCGGGCAAGAGCTCGCTGGTCAAGACCCTGCTGGGGCAGACGCCGCACGAAGGCGCCGTCAAGATCGAGTGGCCGGGCACGGCTGTCGGCACGGTCGGCTACGTGCCGCAGGCGCTGGCCTTCGACGCCGGCCTGCCGCTGACGGTGGACGATTTCATGGCCACCATGACGCAGCGCAAGCCGGCGTTCCTGGGTTTCTCGGCACTGCGCTCGCGCGAGATCGGCGAGGCCCTGGCGCGCGTGGGCATGGCCGACAAGCGCCGTCGCCGCATGGGGGCGCTCTCGGGGGGGGAGCGCCAGCGTGTGTTGCTGGCCCAGGGCATGGTGCCGATGCCGGCGCTGCTGGTGCTCGACGAACCGCTGGCCGCGCTCGATGAGGCGGGCGTGCAGGTGTTTGAACAGCTTTTGGCCGACTTCCGGCAGGCCGGTGTCACCGTGCTGTGGATCGAGCACGATCTGCAGGCGGTGGCCCGCCTGGCGGACAGCGTGACCGGCCTGAACCGCCAGGTGCTGTTCAGTGGGCCGCCGTCCGAGGTGCTGACGCCCGAGGCGCTGCTCGACCTGTTCTCCACACGGCCGCGTGCGCCCGTCGCACCGCCGGCCGCGCCGTCGCCCCAGCCGGTGCGGGCCGAGGAGGCGCTCGCATGAACGCCATCGACACCCTGCGCATCGCCATCCAGGGCTGGGCCGAGGCGGGTGCGCTGCCGCAGGTGTTCACCTACGGCTTCGTCGTCAACGCCGTGCTGGCGGGCCTGGTCATTGGCCCGGTGCTGGGCGGCCTGGGCACGCTGGTCGTGGTCAAGCGCTTCGCTTTCTTCTCCGAGGCCGTGGGCCACTCGGCGCTGACCGGCGTCGCCATCGGCATCCTGCTGGGCGAGCCTTACACAGGGCCCTACGGCGCGCTGTTCGGTTACTGCCTGCTCTTCGGCATCGGCCTGAACTACCTGCGCAACCGCACCGGGCTTACGCCCGACACGCTGATCGGCGTGTTCCTGTCGATCTCGCTCGCGCTGGGGGCCAGCCTGCTGCTGGTGCTCTCGGGGCGCATCAACATCCACATTCTGGAGAACGTGCTGTTCGGCTCCGTGCTCACGGTCAACAGCCAGGACCTTCTGGTGCTGGTCGTGGTGTCGTTGCTCACGCTGGCGCTGACCCTGCCCAACTACAACCGGCTGATGCTGGCCAGTTTCAACCCGCAACTGGCGGCCGTGCGCGGCGTGCCGGTCAAGGCCATGGACTATCTGTTCGTGGTGCTGGTGACCGTGGTCACGGTGGCGTCGGTCAAGGTGATCGGGGCCATCCTGGTGGGCGCGTTGCTGGTCATTCCGGCCGCAGCGGCGCGGCTGCTGAGCCAGTCGCTGCGGGGGTTCTTCTGGCTCAGCGTGCTGATCGCCACGTTGAGCACGCAGGCCGGGATCCTGCTGCCGATCGAGTTTGCACTGCCGCTGCCTTCGGGCGCCGCCATCATCCTGGTGGCTGGCGGTGCGTTTCTGCTGGCCACGCTGGTGCGCGGCCTGGTGCCGAGTTTGAGAGGAATGCCATCGTGAAGCGTCGTCTGTTTGTCTGTCTCGCTGCCGCTGCGGCGTTTTCCAGCGGGGCCGCTTCGGCTGCCGAGCCGGCCACGAAGAGCCGTGTGCTCACCTCGCACCCGGTGGTGCACGCGCTGTCGGCGCAACTGGCGCAGGGCAGCGGGATCGAGGTCGTGCGCGCAGCGCCCGCCAGACTGCCTCCGGCGCGGCAGGTGGCTTACTTTGAAGGGCGCGGCGCGGCCGCGCTGGCGAAGGTGGCCGCCGACGCTGACGCGGCCATCGGTTTGCGTTCGCTGTGGCCGCAGGACCCGCTGTACCCGCTGGCACGCCGCACGAACATCCGTGTCGTCGAGATCGACGCCGCACGGCCAGTGGATGGCGCACTGCCCGGTCTGGCGTTGCAGCCCGGCGCCGACATCGGCTCCTATCCCTGGCTGCACACGGTGAACCTGGGCCGCATGGCCGACATCGTGGGGGGCGAAATGGAGCGGCTGGTACCGGGGGCGGCGCCGGCGGTGGCGCGCAACCTGGCGGCGCTCAAGCAACGGCTGGTGGCCCTGTCGGCCAAGACCGAGAGTGACCTGCTGAGCGCGCCGAACGTGGCGGTGATTTCGCTGTCGCCGCGCCTGGACCACTTCGTGGCAGGCTTCAACCTGGAGCCGGTCAGGGTGGCCGAGAACATCGATGCCGATGCACTGACCCGTGTGATTCGCCGCGAGCAGGTGGCCGTCGTGTTGCATCACGAGGAGCTGGCGCCGGAACTGGCGCGCGCCGTGACAGCGGCGGGGGCAACCGTCGTGGTGGTCGAAACGGCTGGGGAAGACCCGGTGTCGGAGATTGAAGGCAACGCCCGCCGGCTCGTTCAGGCACTGCGTCCTTGAACAGGACCATGAACCCTGGGTGGACCGAGGTATTGGCAGGAGAGGAATTCTGATCATGAAAACAATCGCTATCCGCCACAATGCGCAGCGTCTGGCTGCGTTGGCATGCTTGTGGCTCGCCGTGTCGATGCCTGCACGCGCCGATTACCTGTGGCTGCAGTCCGGTGACGGTCAGGTGCGGGTTTATGCCGGCGAACTGGGCAAGCCGCTGGCTTCCTGGCCGACCCTGGTGGATGCCAGGGCCGTCTCCCCCGACGGGGCGGTGGTGCCGCTCCAGAACAGCGCGAACCACCGGGCTTTTGCGCCGGCGTCGGGGAGCGACTCGCGCTTCACGGCCACGCGTGCCGGCGCTGATGGGGTGCTCACCCATTACCAGGCCCGTTGGGGCCGCACCGAAACCCAGGCCGTCAACGACCTCGAACTGGTGCCCACCGAGCCCAACGGCAACACCTTCCGGCTCGTTTTCAAAGGTAGGCCCGTGGCAGCCAGCCAGGTGAACGTGGATACCAGTGAAGGCTGGCACCGCACGCTCACGCCGGCCAAGGACGGCACCGTGAGCTTCAACCCCGCCTTTCCCGGCTTGTACGTGCTGGAAGTGACGGCGCGTGTCAACAACGGCTCGGTGACGCTGAACGGTCAGAAATACGACGACGTTCGCCACACCGCCACACTCAGTTTCGAGGTCACGAAGTAATGGTTGCACACGCTGTTCAACGCCGGCGGTGGACCGGCGGGGTTTTGCTCGTCCTGATGGTGGGTGTGCTGGTGATGGGGTGGCTCTGGTGGCGCCCGCCGCCGCTCCCGCAATGGCAAACGGCGCCGGTTCAATCCGGCCGTATCGAGGCCAGTGTGGCAGCCATTGGAACCTTGCAACCGTTGCATTCGGTGGATGTGGGCGCGCAGGTTTCTGGCCAGGTCACGCGGCTGCATGCCAAGGCTGGGGATGTGGTGGAGAAGGGGCAGTTGCTGGTCGAGATCGACGCCAGTGTTTTTGCTGCCACGGTGGAGGCCGGCAGGGCGCAACTGGCGGGTTTGCGGGCTCAGTTGGACGATGCCCGCGCACAGTGGGAACTGGCGCAACTGCAGCACGCCCGTCAGGAGCAGATGGCGCAGGACGGCTCCACCCGGCTGGATGACGTGCAGACGGCTGCTGCCACGCTCAAATCGGCGGCGGCGCGGGTTGCGCAGCACGAAGCGGGCATCGCGCAGACCGCGGCCAGCCTGCGCGCCGACGAGGCCCGGCTGGGCTACACGCGCATTTATGCCCCGATGGCCGGTACGGTGACCAGCCTGGAGGTCAAAGAGGGCCAGACGCTCAACGCCACCTACCAGACACCGACGGTCTTGCGCATTGCGGACCTGGGGCGCATGACCGTGTGGACGGATGTGTCCGAGGCCGACATCCGGCTCGTGAAAGCCGGGCAACCCGCCTACTTCACCACCCTGGGGGCGGATCCCCAGGGGCGCGGTCAGCGCTGGAACGGCACGGTGCGCCAGGTGCTGCCTTCCCCGCCGGGGTCGGGGGCCGCCAAGGACGGTGAGCCGCCCGCCGCGGGCACCAAGGCCGTGCAGTACACCGTGTTGTTCGATGTGGAGAACGCCGACGGTGTGCTGATGCCGCAGATGACTGCCCAGGTGAACATCGTGACGGCGTCCGCGCAGGATGTGTTGACGGTGCCCGTGGCGGCGGTTCATCCGGTGGAGGGGGCGGCCGACCAATGGGAGGCCAGGGTGCTGGCCGAGGCGTCCCCCGATCCTGTGGTCGAGGTGCGTCGGGTGCGCCTGGGGCGGCGCGACCGGCTCCAGGCCGAGGTGCTGGAAGGCCTGAAGGCGGGTGACCAGATCATTGTGGGCGAAGCTCCCGCCGCCGCCGGCTTCAGGAGGTTCCGGTGGTGAGCGAAGCCCAGGCGCGTCCGGTGGCAGCGGTGATCCCGCTGATCGAGCTGCAGGGCCTGCGCAAGCGGTTTGGCGGCGGGCTCTCCGGTCAGCCCGAAGTGGAGGTGTTGCACGGCGTCGATTTGCGCATCCACGCCGGTGAGTTCGTGGCCATCGTGGGGCAGTCGGGCTCGGGCAAGTCGACGCTGATGAACATTCTGGGGTGCCTGGACCGTGCGAGCGAAGGGTGCTACCGCTTCAATGGCCTGGATGTGGCCGAACTCGGTGCCGATGAGCTCGCGTGGCTGCGCCGGGAAGCCTTTGGTTTTGTGTTTCAGGGCTACCACCTGATCGCTACCGACAGCGCACACGAGAACGTGGAAATGCCGGCCATCTACGCCGGCATGAGCGAGGCGGCGCGTTCGGCACGTGCGGCGGCGCTGCTCGCGCGCCTGGGTCTGGCGGACAAAATGCACTTGCGCCCGGCCCAGCTCTCGGGGGGGCAGCAGCAGCGGGTGTCCATTGCGCGGGCGCTCATGAACGGAGGCCGCATCATCCTCGCCGATGAACCCACCGGCGCGCTGGACAGCAAGAGCGGCGCCGAGGTGATGGCGCTGCTGCACGAACTGGCGGACGCGGGCCACACCATCATCTTGATCACCCACGATCGCGAGGTGGCCGCGCAGGCGCAGCGGATCGTGGAGATTCGGGACGGCCAGATCGTCGGCGACAGCCTGACGCAGCCCGCGGGTGCGCAGGCGCTGGCGGCCCAGCCGGTGCCCGACACCGCGCTCGCACGCGAGGACCGGGGCACGCCGTGGGCGGCCGACCTGAGGGAGGCCTTTCGCTCGGCCTGGCGGTCCATGCGCACGCACCGCTCGCGCACGGCGCTGACCCTGCTGGGCATTGTGATCGGCGTGGTCTCGGTGATCGTGATGCTGGCCATCGGCATGGGCGCGCGCGAGGAGGTGGTGGCCCGCATGGGGTCCATGGGCGTCACCCTGATGTATGTCGGCAACCGCTCGCCACAGGGCGGCGGGCCGGTGGGGGTCGTGACGCTCGAAGAGGTCGCGGCCATGGAAAAGCTGCCCGGTGTGACACGGGTGATGCCCATGGCCCGGGACCCGGCCATGGTGCGCTATGGCAATGTGGCCTGGGAAGCCGACACCATCGCCGCCACCGATGCCTGGCCCGAGATCCACGACTGGCCCGTGGCCGAAGGGCGCTTCTTCACGCGCGCCGAGGACCACGATCTGGCCCCGGTGGTGGTGATCGGTGACAAGGTGCGCGAGCGGTTTTTTGGCGAGGGCTCCGGCGTGGGACAGCAGATGCTGATCGGCAACACACCGTTCATGGTGGTGGGGGTGATGAGCATCAAGGGCGCCGACAGCACGGGCCACAACCGCGACGACGTCGTGCTGGTGCCTTACCGCTCCGGCATCCTGCGGCTGTTCCCCGTTGGCCGCCGGTTCGACCCGCATTACACCGTGGTGCAGGCGGCCGATTCGGGCAGCGTGCACAGCGTGCAGAAAGCCATTGAGGCGCTTTTGCGCCAGCGCCATGGGCGCGAGGACTTCTACGTCTACAACTCGGCCGCTCGCTTGCTGGCCGAGGCGGAGGCCAAAGACTCCATGACCCTCATGCTCAGCCTGATCGCGGCGGTGTCGTTGGTGGTGGGGGGCATCGGCGTCATGAACGTGATGCTGATGACGGTCAAGGACCGCACGCGGGAGATCGGTATCCGCATCGCCACCGGCGCGCGCCAGCGCGACATCTTGCGCCAGTTCATCACCGAGTCTGTGCTGCTGACCATGGTGGGCGGGACGGTGGGCGTGGTGATCGGGCTGGTGATCGGCGCGGTGCTGGTGGCCTGGAGCGTGCCGATGGTGTTCTCCGCCTCGGCCATCCTGCTGGCGTTCGGCAGCGCGGTGGCCACAGGCCTGGTGTTCGGGTTCATGCCAGCACGGACGGCGGCGCGACTGGATCCAGTCGTCGCGCTGGCGGGGGAATGACGATGCAGATGAAAGTCTCTGTGCTGGCCATGGCCAGTGCGCTGCTGGCCTCGGGTTGTGCGGTGGACACACGACCGGCAGACATGACCGTGCCGGCGCTGCCCGCTCAGTGGGTGGCGGCCGGCCTGGCGACAGGTGCGGCGGGCGCTGTCCAGGAGGACTGGTGGCGAAGCTTCGGCAGCGCCGAACTGGACGCACTGGTCGAACGTGCCCGGGCGCAAAGCCACGACCTGGCGGCGGCGGTGGCCCGGGTGGGGCAGGCCGAAGCGGTGGCACGGGCGGCGGGTGCGGCGTCATGGCCGGCCCTGACGGGCCAATTGAACGCCAGCCGCGAAGGCCGGATCGATGGCCACGCCAGTGTGGCGGGAACGGCCTATGGGACCGGGCTCGCGGCCAGCTACGAAATCGATTTCTGGGGCCGTCAGCGGGCCGATCGCGAGGGTGCGAGCGCCAGCCTGCAAGCGAGCGTGTTCGACCGCGACACGGTGCGCTTGAGCGTGACGGCGGGCGTGGCCAATGCCTGGCTGGAGGCCGTTTCCCTGCGCGAGCGGGCGGCCATCGGCGAGCGCCAGTGGCGCGGTGCCGAGCGCCTGCTGGCGCTGGTGGAATCGCGGGTCCGCGCCGGCGCGGCACTGCCGTTGGAGCAGGCCCAGCAGCGCGGCCTGGTGGCGGCACAGCGGCGCAGCGTCGAAGCGCTGCGACAGGCATCGCAGGCCGCCGAGACGGCGGTGGCGCTGCTGATCGGACAGGCCGGCGGTGTGGCCATCGGGACCGCGTCGCTGGCCGCGCTGCGGGTGCCGTCCATCGATGCCGGCTTGCCGGCCGAGCTGCTGGTGCGCCGTCCGGACATCGCCCGCGCAGAGGCCCGACTGGTGGCCGCGCAGGCCGATGTGGCAGCCGCCCGGGCGGCCCTGTTGCCCAGCGTGACCCTGAGCGCGGGCATAAGCTCGGGCGGTGAGCGTCTGCGGCACGTGTGGGACAACCCCGTCTATGCCCTGGCCGTTGGCCTGGCGGCCCCGATCTTTGATGCCGGCCGTCTGGCCGCCAGCCGCGACCAGGCCCTGGCCCAGCGCGAAGAACTGCTGGCCGGCTACCGCGCGGCCATCGTCGCCGCGTTTGGCGACACGGCGAACGCGCTCAATACCCTGGCCGGCGTGGACGCGCAAGCCCGTGCGCAGGCCGATGAACTGGCCGAAGCGCAGCGCGCGCTCACGCTGGCCGAGAGCCGGTACCGCGCGGGCGCCGACACCTTGCTGACCCTGATCGATGCCCAGCGCACGCTGTATGCCGCTCAGGACGTGGCGGCACAGCTGCGGGCGCAGCGCCTGCAGGCCTCGGTGGCGCTGTACAAGGCGCTGGGCGGCGGCTGGAGCCGGGGCGCCAGCACCGTGACCGCCGCGCGGGCCACCGCCCCCACAGGAGTTTCTCCATGAGTTCTGCGTTGTCTCTGTCGCCGACGGTACCCCGCTGGAAGGACGGCGGCCCCACGTTGTTGGCTGTGACCGGGGTGCACGCGGCCCTGCTGGCCGCCGTGCTGGTGGGCCTGAGCGAGCCGGCCCCCGACCCCGTGACGCCACCCACGCTGTCGGGCGTGCTGGTGGTCGAAGCCCCGGAGCAGGTGGCGCCGCCCGAACCCCAGCCCGTCGTGCAGCCCCGGCCGCAGCCAGCCCCCCGTCCTCGGCCTGCGCCACCGGTGAAAGCGCCCGCCACAGAGCGGTCGATCACCGCGCCGGAGGCGCCGCCAGAACCCGTGCAGCCCGTACCGGTGGCCAGTCTGCCCGCACCGCCTGCGCCTGCCGCTGTGGCGCCTGTGGCCGAACCCGTCGCGGCCCCCGCTGTCGCGCCGCCCATCGCCAATGCCAGCCACCTGAACAACCCGGCGCCGGTCTACCCGTCACTTTCCCGCCGGCGTGGCGAGCAGGGCACGGTGCATCTTGACCTGCTGGTGCTGGCCGACGGCACTGTCGGCGACATCGGTCTGAAACGATCCAGCGGTTTTGCCGCGCTCGATCAGTCGGCACTCAAAGCGGTGGCTCGCTGGCGCTTTGTGCCAGCCAGCCAGGGGGGCGTGCCGCTCGACTGGCGCTATGTGTTGCCGGTGACCTTCGACCTCAAGCGCTGAACGGTTTTCGCGCTTTCTGTTTCTTTCCATCCATTCGACTTCAAGGACTTACCCATGGATGCCAATACCTCACCCTACGGCCTGGCCGCGCTCTGGAGCCAGGGCGATCTGGTGATCAAGACCGTTGCCGTCATGCTGCTGATCATGTCCATCGCCTCCTGGTGGTTGATCATCACGCGCAGCTGGCGGCTGATGAAGCTGCGCCGTGCCGCCAAGGCGGCCGCGGCCTTCTGGCACACCAAGAGCTTTGCCGAAGGCTTGCAGGCCTTGCAGGCACCCGGCACCCCGGCGCCCGAACTCAACCCCTTCCGCCACGTTGCGCTGGAGGGCCAGGCCGCCGTGGCCCACCACGCGGGCAACCAGGAGGACCTGCACGGCCAGTTGAGCCTGGCCGAGTGGGCCGCCGATGCGCTGCGTGGGGCCATTGATGACAGCGCCGAACGCCTGCGCTCGGGCTTGTCGATCCTGGCGTCGGTGGGGTCTACCGCGCCCTTCATCGGCCTGTTCGGCACGGTCTGGGGCATCTATCACGCGCTGGTGGGCATCGGCACGTCGGGCCAGGCCAGCATTGACCAGGTGGCAGGCCCCGTGGGTGAAGCGCTGATCATGACCGCCTTCGGCCTGGCCGTGGCGATTCCCGCCGTGCTGGGCTACAACGCGCTCAACCGCGGCAACCGCTCGCTGACGGGGCAGCTCAAGCGCTTTGCGCGCCAGTTGCATGCCTATTTCCTCACCGGCTCGCCGGTCACCCGCGCCGCGTCGGGCTCCGCAGGCCACGGCGCGGAATCCGCCCCCCAACCACCGGCTCGCCCGGCCGTGCGCGCCGGCACGGCGGTCAACGGATCGCTGGCGGCACAGGGGCGCTGACATGGCTTCGGCGATCAACGACTTCGACGACGGCGACGATGCCGATGTCAGCGACATCAACATGACCCCGCTGGTCGACGTGATGCTGGTGCTGCTCATCATCTTCATCATCACCGTGCCGGTGCTCACCCACTCGGTGAAACTCGACCTGCCGCGCGCGCAGGCCGAGGTGAACCGGGTGGAGCCGCAGACGGTGACGATCTCTGTCGATGCGCAGGGCCTGGCCCACTGGGACGAGGTGGCCGTGAGCGAGGCCGAGCTGGCGTCGCGGTTGCAGGCCGCGGCGCAGCAGCAGCCCCAGCCCGAGCTGCACATCCGGGGCGACCGCAAGGCCGAGTACGAATCGGTGCTGCAGGTCATGGCCGCCGCGCAGCGCGCCGGGGTGCTCAAGCTGGGCTTCGTGACCGAGCCAGGCGCGGTGTCGGGACCCTGATGCCTGCCGGGTGTGCGGGCATCCGGCGTCAGACCCGCTCGATGACCAGCGCAATGCCCTGCCCGACCCCGATGCACATGGTGCACAGCGCGTAGCGCCCGCCCGTGGTGTGCAGCCGGTTGACCGCCGTGGTCGCCAGCCGCGCGCCGCTGGCCCCCAGCGGGTGCCCCAGCGCGATGGCACCGCCCCAGGCGTTGACCCGCTCATCGTCGTCCGCCAGCCCCAGCAGGCGCAGCACCGCCAGCCCTTGCGCCGCAAAGGCTTCGTTGAGTTCGATGACGTCCATCTGCGCCAGGGACAGCCCGGTCAGCGCCAGCACCTTTTCGGTCGCCGGTGCCGGGCCGATGCCCATCACACGCGGGGCCACCCCGGCCGTGGCCATGCCCACGACCCGGGCCCTGGGCGTCAGGCCGTAGCGGGCGGCCGTGGCTTCATCGGCCAGCAGCAGCGCGCAGGCGCCGTCGTTGACGCCGCTGGCGTTGCCCGCGGTCACCGTGCCGTCGGGGCGGACCACGCCTTTGAGCGCTGCCAGCTTGTCCAGGCTGGTCTCGCGCGGGTGTTCGTCGGTGTCCACCACGAGGGCCTCGCCCTTTTTCTGGGGGATGGTGACGGGCGTGATCTCGCGCGCCAGATGGCCGGCCTTCTGGGCGGCCACGGCTTTGAGCTGGCTGGCCAGGGCCATGCGGTCCTGGGCTTCGCGCTCGATCCGGTGGTCCGTGGCCACGTTCTCGGCCGTCTCGGGCATCGAATCGACGCCGTACTGGGCTTTCATCAGCTTGTTGACGAAGCGCCAGCCGATGGTGGTGTCGTAGACCGCGTTGGCGCGGCTGAAGGCGGCCTCGGCCTTGGGCATGACGAAGGGGGCGCGGCTCATGCTTTCGACACCGCCGGCGATCATGAGGCCGGCTTCACCGGCCTTGATGGCGCGCGCGGCGGTGCCCACGGCATCCAGGCCGGAGCCGCACAGGCGGTTGACGGTGGCGCCGGGCACCTGCAGCGGCAGGCCGGCGAGCAGCGCGCTCATGCGCGCGACGTTGCGGTTGTCTTCGCCGGCCTGGTTGGCACAGCCGTAGATGACGTCGCTCAGGGCGGCCCAGTCCACGCCGGGGTTGCGGGCCATGAGGGCTTTGAGCGGGATGGCGCCGAGGTCGTCGGTGCGCACGCTGCTGAGGGCGCCGCCGTAGCGGCCGAAGGGGGTGCGGATCGCGTCGCAGATGAAGGCTGGGGGCATGGTCGGGTCCGGGATCGGTCGAAGGCGGTGATCAGGAGGGACTGCAGGTGCCCGACGCGAACATGTCGAGCAGCAGGGCATGGGTGGCGTCGGGCCGTTCGTACTGCACCCAGTGGCCGGCATCGGGCAGGATGTGCAGGCGCCGTTCGGGCCGGCCTTGCAGCAGGGTCGGGCCGATCTGCTGGGGGCGCCCGGTGACGTCGTGTTCGCCCCAGAGCAGCAGCAGGGCGCCGCGGTAAGGGGTGAGGATGTCGGCCAGTTGTGCGTCGCGCGAGATGGCTTTGCTGCGAAAGCGCGTGGCGCGCGAGGCGTCGGCGTGCAATACCAGGGCATGCGCGTCGATGCGCGCGCGGTCGTGCAGCATCAGCAGGGCCAGGTTGTCGGCATGCGCCTGCCAGCGCTCAGCGCCGGCCAGTCTGCGCCAGTTGATCAGTTCGATGGTCCGCGGGCGCTCGCCGCCGTGGCCGGCGGTGCCCAGCAAGGCCAGGTGCCCCACACGGCCCATCGCCGGGCCGCAGGCCCATTGGGCGGCCACCAGACCCCCGAACGAGAAGCCGGCGAGGTCAAAGCGGGTGTGCGTGCCGATGAGCTGGCGCAGCCCCTGTTCGAGCGCCGCCACCAGGCGGACCATGCGGTCGGGGGCATGCGGAGGGCCGGGGAGGGTGTCGGAGTCGCCGAAGCCAGGCATGTCCGGCACCCAGACGCTGCGCCCGGCGGCGGCCAGGGCTTCGATATTGCGGGCCCAGTGCGTCCACGCGCCGTGACCGCCGTGCAGCAGCACCAGCGCGGGGGCGTCCGGCGGGCCCCAGTGGCGCCAGTGCAGGCGGGTGCCAGCCTCTCCGGTGGTGACGTGCGACTGGCCGTTCGCTGCCAGGGCGCGCAGCCCGCGCCGCGCCGCGACGAGGTGGCGGGCTGCGCAGGGGCCCTGTGCGTCGCTCATGCCTGGTAGATCAGTGCGTCGACTGCGGTCACGCCCTGGCCTTCCGGCAGGATCAGCAGCGGATTGACCTCGGCTTCCACCACGCGCAAAGCGGGCTGCAAGGCCAGTTGCGACAACGCGCTGACGGTGCGCGCCAGCGCTTCGAGGTCGCCGCGCGGCTTGCCGCGCAAGCCGGTGAGCGGCTTGAGGGCGTTGACCTCGGTGACCATCTCGCGCGCCGTCTCCACCGTCACGGGGGCCAGCCGGATGCTGCGGTCCTTGGCGATCTCGGCCCAGATGCCGCCGGCGGCCAGCATGATGATGGGGCCGGCTTCCGGGTCGACGCGGTAGCCCACCAGCACCTCGCCCAGCCCCTTTTGCATGGGCTGCACCAGCACCTCGTCGCAGGCCACACCGGGCGCCTTGTCGTCCAGATGCTGGCGCAGGGTGGTCATGGCCGCAGCGAGTGCCTGCTCGTCCTGCAGGTTGAGCAGCACACCGCCCACCTCGGTCTTGTGCGGGATCTCGGCCGAGCAGACCTTGGCCACGACCGGGAAGCCGAAGGGCAGCGGGGCGGGTGTGCCGGTGTCGTCGAAACGGCGCAGCGCGGCGGGGGCGTGTGGCACGCCGATCTGGTCGAGGATGCCGTAGGCCTGGGCTTCGCTGAGCGTGCGCACCTGGTCCGGCGTGTCTGCGGGCAGGGCCTGTGCCGGCGGGCCGGGCTGGCGGCGCGCGAACACCGCCGCGATGGCATCGGCACAGGCTTCGGGTGTGCGGAAGCAGGGCACGCCCGCGGCCGTGAGCGAGGCCAGGGCTTCGGGTGCATCGGGCACCAGCATGGCGGCCAGCGGCTTGGCGTGGCGGGCGCATTCGATGATGGGCTTGACCGCCAGATGCGGCTGGAAGCGCGCGGAAGAACCGACCACCGCGAGCACGAGATCGAATTCGGGCGCTGCGAGCAGGATGTCCAGCGCGGCCTTCATGGTTTCGTATTTGGTCCCGGCCAGGGTCAGGTCCAGCACGCGCCCGGGGGTGCAGGGCAGGCCGGCCTGATCGAGCAGCGCCAGGGTCTGCGCCGACGGCGGCTCAACCACCACGTCGCGCACACCGAGCTGGTCCACCGCCATCGCGGCGCCGCCACCCGTGGTGGTGACCACACCGACGCGTTTCGGTGCACTCTCCAGCGGAATGCGGCGCGCCAGCGGGAAGGTTTCCAGCAAGGCCTCGAGGATGCCTACGCGCGCGATGCCCAGGTCTTTGAAGAAGGCGTCGGCGATGTCGTCTTCGCCCGCGATGGCGCCGGTGTGCGTGGTGGCCATCTCGGCCGCGGCGGCGGATCGGCCCAGCTTGTAGGCGATCACCGGTTTGCCTGCGCGCCGTGCCGCGCGCGCGAAGGCCTGCAGCTCGGCGCCGTGGCGCAGGCTTTCGAGGAACAGCAGATAGCCCTCGATGTCGGGATCATCGAGCGTGGCCATGCAGATCTCGCCGATGCTCAGGTCGACTTCGTTGCCGACCGACACCAGGCCCGCAAACCCGACGCCCCGGGCCTTGCCGCGCGAGACCAGCGAACCGATCATGCTGCCGCTGTGCGAGGCCACCAGCACCTTGCCCACCGGCAGATCGGGCTCGGCGAACGCGGCGTTGGCGGTGAGCATCAGGCCGTTGCGCGGGTTCACCACCCCCAGGCTGCTGGGGCCGAGCAGGCGCAGGCCGGAGGCGGCGCAGAGGTCCCGCAGTGCCTGTTCGCGCGCCAGTCCCTCGGCGCCAGCCTCGGAAAATCCGGAAGCCAGCACGGTGATGGCCTTGACGCCGAGGCGGGCGCATTCGCGTGCCGCCTCGACCACGCTGCTGGTGGGCGAGAGCACGAACACGTGTTCAGGAACCTCTGGCAACGCCGCCAGCGAGGCCCAGGCTCGCTCGCCCTGCACGGTGGTGCGGTTTGGGTTGATGGGGTAGATCGCGCCGGCGAAGCCGCTGCGGCGCAGGTACTGCAGCGGGCGGCCACTGGTTTTCGAGGTGTCGTCGGACACGCCGACCAGGGCCACGCTGGTGGGGTTGAGCAGGGCCGAGGCCAGGGCGGCGCCGGTGGAAGGCTGGTTCATGCGTCTCGGTTTTCGGGAGTCGGGTCGGGCCCGGCCCGCAATGGGTACCGCGGGCCGGGAGGGCAGGGGCTGCGTGGCGCGAGTCAGTTCGCCGCTGGCGGGCGCTGCGAGAAGGTGCGGCCGAACACGCCTTCGGCGATGCGGTTCTTGAGCACCTCGATGGAGCCGCCCGCGATCATCCAGCCCCGCGTGCGCCGCACGCAGTATTCCACCAGACATTCCTGGCTGAACCCGGTGCCGCCCATGACCTGCAGCGCTTCGTTGGACACGTCCCAGCCCGCCATGTTGCAGGCCAGTTTGGCCATGGCGGTGCTCTGGGCCGATGGCAGACCGTGTTCGCCTTCGAGCGCGGCACGGTACAGCAGCATCTGGGCCTGCTCCAGCTTCATCGCCATCTCGGCAAACTTCCACTGGATGCCCTGGAATTCGCACAGCTCGCGGCCGAACTGTTTGCGGGTGAGCGCGTGTTCGCGCGCCAGGTTGAAGGCGTGTCGGCCCAGCGCGAGCGCGCGCGAAGCATTGCCCAGGCGCTCCACGTTGAAGCCGGAGATCTGCTTCTTGAAGCCACCCGGGCCCAGCAGCAGGTTGGCCACCGGGATGCGGCAGTTGTCGAAATACAGCTGGGCCCACTGCTCGCCGTTCATGAAGGCCGACGGCTCGCCGATCTGGAAGCCCGGCGTGCCGCGTTCGACCAGCACCGATCCGATGCCGCCCACGCCGGGACCGAAGCGCACGTAGATCAGGAACAGCCCGGCCTCCGGGCTGTGGGTGGAAAACACCTTGCTGCCGTTGATGACGTAGTGGTCGCCGTCGAGGCGGGCGCTGGTCTTGAGCTCGGTCACGGCCGAGCCGGCGTCGGGCTCGCTCATGCCCAGCGAAATCAGCTTCTTGCCGGCCAGCAGGTCGGGCAGGAAACGCGCTTTCTGCTCCGCGGTCGCATATTCGACGAAGGTGCGGATCGGGCCGAAGTTGCCGGCCTGCACGATGTCGGCGCTGCGCGGGCAGACCAGGGCGATCTGCTCGATGGCCAGCACCGCGTGCATGAGCGTGCCGCCCTGGCCCTGGTCTTCTTCGGGGAAGGCGATGCCGAGCAGGCCCTGTTCGGCCAGCAACGCGGCTGTCTCCCAGGGGTAATGGGTGGCGTGGGCCCGGGCGAGCGCGCCGTCCTTGAGTTTGTCGTTGGCGAAACGGGCGACCGAATCGGCAAAAGCCCGGTGTTCCTCACTGAGTGTGAAATCCATGCACTGTCCTGTGTGGTGGGTTCGATGACGGGCGGATATTGCCCGCGCCGACCGGGCTTGAGAACTTCCGCTTTTGTCATGAGCCTGAACAAATTCTCATACCAGCGCCACAAATGTGAAGTGGTCAGCGCCGGGCGCTGCGGCCAAGATCGGCCCATGACCGCTGCCCAGACTTTCGCCGCCTACGCCGCTTCCCTGTGCCACGCACCACTTCCTGCCGAGGTGGTGCACCACGCCAAGCGTGCCATCGTCGACTGGTACGCCGCGCTGCTGCCCGGTGCCGTCGAGGCGCCGCCCACGCTGCTGGAGAAGGCGCTGCAAGAAGACCTGGACCGCGGGGGCGCGCGCCTGGCGCTGGGCCGGGCGGCCACGGTGCGCGCGGCGGCGCTGATCAACGGAACGGCGGCCCACACGGTGGAGGTGGACGACATCTACCGCGAGGCCATCTTCCACCCGGGGGCGCCGACCATCGCCGCCGCCCTGGCCCTGGCACAGGCGCGTGGCGCCACGGGCCTGCAGCTGATCCGCGGTGTGGTCGCGGGCTACGAGGTGTCAACCCGCATCGGCGCCGCCATGGGGCGCGACCACTACCGCCACTGGCACAACACCGGCACCGTTGGCACGTTCGGCGCGGCCTCGGCCGCCGCGACACTGCTGGGCCTGGACGCCACGCGGCACGCGCATGCGCTGTGTACCGGTGCCACCTTCGCTGCCGGCCTGCAGCAGGCCTTCCGCATGGACTCCATGTCCAAACCGCTGCACGCCGGCCACGCGGCCGAGGCGGGCGTGCTGGCCGCACTGGCGGCCGAACAGGGGGTGACCGGTTCGCTCGATGTGCTCGATGGCGAGGCCGGTCTGGGCCGCGCCATGAGCGGTGACGTCGACTGGGCGCAGGCGGTGGCCACGCTGGGGCGGGATTTCCACATCACCCGCATGACCTTCAAGAACCACGCCTGCTGCGGCCACACCTTCGCACCCATTGACGGGGCGCTGGAACTGCGCGCGCGCATGGGCGATGTGCGCTGGCAGACGTTGCAGCGAGTCGAGGTGGCGACCTATGGCCCGGCGCTGGCGGTGGCCGGCAACTTTCACCCGCGCACGGCGGCCGAGGCGCGGTTCAGCATTCCCTTCGTGGTGGCCACGGCGCTGATTCACGGCAGCGTGCGGCTGTCGGCGTTTTCGGACGAGCGCCTGAGCGATCCCGACGTCCGGGCCCTGATGGCGCGCATCCACCTGAGCGTCGATCCCGAAATCGACGGGCGCTTCCCGGGGCAGCGCGCCGCGCGCCTGCGCTTCACCACCGAAGACGGCCGCACGGGCAGCTACCTGCAGCCCACGCGCAAGGGTGATCCCGAGCAGCCACTGACGGACGACGAGTTGTCCGGCAAATTCCTCGAACTGGCGGTGCCCGTGGTGGGCAGCGAGCGTGCGGAGCGCTTGCTGAGCCACCTGTGGACGCTGGAGGCGCGCGCGCAACTGCTGGACCTTTGAGATGGCGGTGGTTTCGCCCGGCGAACCGCCGTCGCCACGCCCCGATCTGCGCTTCAAACTGTTCACCCTGCTGCTGGCCTGGGCGGCGGCCGAGCTGTGCCTGTGGCTGCGCATGCCGATCCCGTGGATGCTGGGCCCGTTGCTGGCCACCGCGCTGCTGACCCTGGGCGGCCTGCCAACCCGCAGCGATCTGCGCCTGCGCAATGCCGGGCAGTGGGTGATGGGCGCTTCGCTGGGCCTGTACTTCACACCGCAGATCGTGGCGCAACTGCTGGGTCTCTGGTGGGCGGTGGTGTCTTCGGTGGTTTGGGCGCTGCTGCTCGGGCTGTTGTACGGTCACTGGCTGTACCGTTCGTGCTCGGGGCGGTTGCCGGGTGTGGACGACGCCGCGCTGCGGCCCTCGGCCTACTACGCCGGCGCGATCGGCGCCGCTTCCGAAATGACGCTGCTGGCCGAGCGCGAGGGCGCGCGCACCGATCTGGTCGCGGCCTCGCACAGCCTGCGCATGCTGATCGTGGTGCTGGTCATGCCTTTCGGCATGTTGATGGCGAAATCGTGGTGGCACCTCGATGTGGTGGCGCTCTCACCCGGCCTCACGAAAACCGCCAGCGTGGTGGGTCTCGCGCTGCTGGCGCTGGCCACCGGGGCGGGCGCGTGGCTCATGCGCTGGCGCCGTTTGCCCAACCCGTGGTTCCTCGGCCCCTTGCTGGTGGCGATCGCACTGGCCGTCACCCAGACCGCCCCGTCCGCGGTGCCCGCCGTGCTGTCCAACCTGGCGCAGCTGTTCATCGGTGTGAGCCTGGGTGTGCGCTTCAGCCCGGCTTTTGTGCGCACGGCGCCGCACTGGCTGTGGCGCGTTGCCCTGGGCACGCTGGGTCTGCTGCTGGCCTGTGCGGTCTTCGGCGGCTTGCTGGCGCTGGTCAGTGGCCTGCACCCGGCGACCGCCATGTTGGGGACCGCGCCCGGAGGCATGACCGAGATGTCCATCACCGCCAAGGTGTTGCAACTGGGGGTGGCCGTGGTCACGGCCTTTCAGGTCACGCGGCTGGTGGCTGTGCTGGTGCTGGTGCAGCCCGTGTACCGCCATTGGGCACGCCGCCTGACCGTGCCGGCAGGGGCGGGCGAGGGCGGCGCATGACAGTCATGACCAAAGGTCATTCCTTGCGGACAAATTGTCGGTTGTCCGGATGTGTGCGCT
This sequence comes from Hydrogenophaga sp. NFH-34, assembly GCF_021401345.1. GTDB lineage: Bacteria > Pseudomonadota > Gammaproteobacteria > Burkholderiales > Burkholderiaceae_C > Hydrogenophaga > Hydrogenophaga electricum. The sequence goes on along the minus strand of NZ_JACBGE010000027.1, from coordinate 42,501 downwards.
ATGGAGAATCCACTTCCGGAGATGAACCCATGAACCCTACCCATCCGAACGACCCGAGTGGCGACTGGCTGGCCTACCGCGGCCGCTATGTCAACGTCACCTTCCTGCTCAAGAAGGGCGAGGCCGAGTACCTCGTCACCATCCACGAAGGCCGCGTGGTGCGCGTCCAGCCTGGTCCGCACGTGATGCCGCGCTGGACTTTCGCCCTCGTGGCCGGCGACGACACCTGGCAGCGCTTCTGGGCACCCACGCCGCAACCGCGTTTCCACGACCTCATGGCCATGGTCAAGTTCAAGACGCTCAAGGTCGAAGGCGATCAGGCCATCTTCATGAGCAACCTGCTGTATTTCAAGGAGCTGGTGCGCCAGCTCGGGAGCCAGATCCATGCGCGCTAAGAAAGAGGCCGTGGTGGGCGGCTATGTCAACGTCGAGATTGCGGGCCGTGCCTGCCGTGTCTACTATGAAACTGCCGGCGCCGGCCAGCCGCTGCTGTGCCTGCACACCGCAGGCAGCGACAGCCGCCAGTACCGCGGACTGATGAACGATGAGGCCATCACCTCGCGCTTCCAGGTCATCTGCTTCGACATGCCCTACCACGGCAAGTCGTCGCCCCCGGCGGGATGGGAGACACACGAATACAAGCTCACCAGCGACCTCTACGTCGAGACCATCACGGCATTCATGGACGCGATGGAGATCCATCGGCCCATCACCCTCGGTTGCTCCATCGGCGGGCGCGTGGTGCTGCACCTGGCGCTGCGCTGCCCTGAGCGCTTCAAGGCGCTGATCGGCCTGCAGTCGGGTGCGCACGTCAATCCCTATTACGAACTTGACTGGCTGCACCGCCCGGACGTGCACGGCGGCGAGGTGTGTGCGGGCATCGTCTCGGGCCTGATCGGCCCGCACGCCGACAACCAGGACCGCTGGGAAACGCTGTGGCACTACATGCAGGGTGGTCCCGGCATCTTCAAAGGCGACCTGCACTTCTACAAAGGCGAGGGCGATCTGCGCGGCATGGTGCAGAAGATCGACGTGTCGAAGTGCCCGCTGTACCTGCTCACCGGCGAGTACGACTATTCGTGCACACCCGAGGACAGTGAAGATCTGGCGCGCCTCATTCCCGGCTCGCAGCTGCAGATCATGCCCGGCATCGGTCACTTTCCGATGAGCGAGGCGCCGGCCGCGTTCATCAGCCACCTGCTGCCCGTGCTGCAGCGCATCGAATCCCCGGAAATCCAGCCATGAAAGTCGGCTTCATCGGACTCGGTCGCATGGGCTTTGCCCTGGCGTCCCACCTTGTGCGCAACCAGGTGGACCTCACGGTCCACGACCTTCAGATAGCGCCGGTGGACAAGCTGGTCGCGCTCGGCGCCCGGCGTGCCCCGGATGTGCAGCAGCTCGCGGCGGACGTGGACGTGGTGTTCACCATGCTGCCCGGCCCGAAGCAGGCGCGCGAAGTGATCCTGGGCGCAGGCGGTGTGCTGGCCGGTTTGAAGGCCGGGGCCCACCTGGTGGAGTTGAGCACCATCGACACCGACACGGTCGACGAACTGGCGCGCGCCGCCAGCGAGCGCCGCGTGCACTTTGCCGACGCGCCGGTGGGCCGGCTGGCGGCGCATGCGGACCGGGGTGAATCGCTGTTCATGCTGGGGGCTGAAGAGGCCGATCGGGCCGTGCTCGAACCCCTGCTGCTCAAGATGGGGACCACGGTGCTGCACTGCGGTGCGCCGGGCGCGGGCACGCGCATGAAGCTCATCAACAACCTGATGGTGCTGTGCTACTGCCAGATCAATTCCGAAGCCCTGGTGCTGTCCAGCGCGCTCGGGCTGGACGTGCGCAAGACCTTCGAGGTGCTCACCGGCACCACGGCGTCCAACGGCCAGCTCAAGGAAAAGTGGCCGGTCAAGGTGCTCAAGGGCGACCTCACGCCCGGCTTCGACATCGCGCTGGGCTTCAAGGACCTCACGCTGGCTTGCCAGGCCGCGCAGTCGGCCGGGGTGTCACTGCCCATGGGCAACCTGGCGCGCAGCCTGTTCCAGCTCGCACGGCATGCGGGCAAGGACGGGCAGGACACCTCGTCCATGACCGATTTCTGGGCCGAGTCCAACGGCCTGGACCCAATCCGCCTGTAGCGGCGGGCCGCATTTTCCCGTTCCACACACAAACCCTGGAGACACACTCATGAAACGGATTGCCCTTACCCGGGTGGCGCTTGGCGCTGCCCTGCTGGCCGCGTCGATGGCCGCCCACGCGCAGGATGCCAAGGCGAAGATCTCGGACGGCATGGTCAAGATCGGCGTGCTGACCGACATCAACGGACCCTTCATGGACAACGTTGGCCGCGGCTCCATCGTCGCGACCGAAATCGCGGTCGAGGAGTTTGGCGGCAAGGTGCTGGGCTACCCGATCCAGGTCGTGAGTGCCGACCACCAGAACAAGGCCGACGTGGGCTCGGCCCGGGTGCGTGAATGGCTGGACCGCGACAAGGTCGACGCTGTGACCGAACTGGGCAGCAGCGCCGTGGCGCTGGCCGCGATGAAGATCGCGCAGGAGAAGAACCGCATCTCCATCGTCACCGGCGCGGGCGCCGTGCGCATCTCCAACGAGGACTGCACGCCGACCAACCTGCACTGGGTGTACGACACCTATTCGCTGGCCAAGGTGGGCACGCAGTCCATCGTGAAGAACGGTGCCAAGAGCTGGTACTACCTGACGGCCGACTACGCCTTCGGCCATTCGCTGGAGAACGACGGCAAGGCGTTCATCGAAGGTGCGGGCGGCAAGGTGCTGGGTTCTTCGCGCTATCCCTTCCCCGGCAACGACTTCTCTTCGTACATCCTGAAGGCGCAGGCCAGCAAGGCCGACGCTGTGGCGATCGCCACCGCCGGGCTGGACCTGCAGAACGCGATCAAGCAGGGCAAGGAATTCGGTCTGGTCGAGGGTGGCCAGCAGGCGGTGGCCATGTTGATGAGCATCGTCGACGTGCACGGCATCGGCCTCAAGGACTCGGGCGGCATGCTGTTCGCGGAATCGTTCTACTGGGATCTCGACGAGTCCTCGCGCGCCTTCGCACGCAAGTTCTTCGAAAAGACCAAGCGCATGCCCACCGCGCTGCAGGCCGGCCAGTACTCGGCCACGCTGCAGTACCTCAAGGCCATCGAGAAGGCCAAGTCGGACGACGTGGCCGACGTGATGAAGGCCATCAAGAGCATGCCGATCAACGACGCCTTCGCCAAAAATGGCAAGGTGCGCGAAGACGGCAAGATGGTTCACGACATGTACCTCGTGCGCGTGAAGAAGCCGGCCGAGTCCAAGTCGCCGTGGGACTACTACACGGTGCTGGAAACCGTGCCCGGCGACAAGGCTTTCCATCCGCTGGCCGAGAGCAAGTGCTCCCTGGTCAAGAAGTGACCTGATCTTCCTGGGCATTGCCGGCCGTTCGTGGCCGGGGTGCCCCGCGCCCCCATGCAACCAGACATCATCCTCGAGGCCCGCTCGCTGGGCAGGGACTTCAACGGCTTCACGGCCGTCGACAAGGTCTCCCTGGCGGTGCGCAAGGGCGACATCCACGCCATCATCGGCCCCAACGGTGCCGGGAAGACGACGTTCTTCAACCTGCTGACCAGCTTCATCAAGCCCTCGCGCGGCCAGGTGTTCCTGGACGGCGCGGAGATCACCGGCAAGTCGCCGGCCGAGATCGCGAACCTGGGCATGGTGCGCTCGTTCCAGATATCGGCGGTGTTCGGCCACCTCACGGTGCTGCAGAACGTGCGCATCGCGCTGCAAAAGCGCGACGGCGGTGCGCCCAACTTCTGGAGCGCCAACCGCCTGCTGGAGCGTTACAACGAGCGCGCCCTGGAGATCCTGCGGCTGGTGCGCCTGGACAGTGCCGCCGACCGGCTGGCGGTGGAAATCGCCTATGGGCAGAAGCGCGCGCTCGAACTGGCGACCACCATCGCGCTGGAGCCGCGCGTGATCCTGCTGGACGAGCCCACGCAGGGCATGGGCCACGAGGACGTGGAACACATCATGGCGCTGGTGAAGTCGTTCGCCGCGGGCCGCACCGTGGTGATGGTGGAGCACAACATGAAGGTGGTGGCGGGTATCAGCGACCGCATCACCGTGCTGGCACGCGGCAGCGAGCTGGCCAGCGGCACCTACGCGGAAGTCTCGGCCAACGAGGCCGTGATCGAGGCCTACATGGGCCGCAAGAAGCACAGGAGTCCGAATTGACGAGCAGCCCTCTCGCCCTTGAGGTGAAGCACCTCCAGGCATGGTACGGCGAGTCCCATGTGCTGCATGGCATCGACATCGAGGTTCGCCAGGGCGAATGCGTGTCGCTGCTGGGCCGCAACGGCGCCGGCCGCACCTCCACCCTGCGCGCGATCCTGGGCCTCACCAGCCAGCGGTCCGGCGAGGTGCGCATCCATGGCCGCGACGTGATGTCGCTGCCGACGCACCAGATCGCCCGCCTGGGCGTGGGCTACTGCCCGGAGGAGCGTGCCATCTACGCCTCGCTCAGTTGCGAGGAGAACCTGCTGCTGCCGCCGGTGCTCAAGCCGGGCGGCATGTCGCTGGACGAGATCTACGACCTGTTTCCCAACCTGAAGGAGCGCCGCAAGAGCCAGGGCACCCGACTCTCGGGCGGTGAACAGCAGATGCTGGCGATGGCGCGCATCCTGCGCACCGGGGCCGACATCCTGTTCCTGGACGAAATCTCCGAAGGGCTGGCCCCTGTGATCGTGGAGAAGCTGGGGCAGGTGATCGAGGCCCTCAAACAGCGCGGCTACACCATCGTGCTGGTGGAGCAGAACTTCGAGTTTGCGGCCGATCTGGCCGACCGGCTCTACGTGATCGAACACGGGGAGGTGGTCTCGCACCTGCCGGCTGCAGAGATCGCCTCGCAACAGGCAGCGCTCAAAGAGCTGCTGGGCATCTGAGGACCACCATGGAGTTTTTTGGACTGCCACTGCCCGTCGTCATGGGCCAGATCGTCGTCGGTCTGGTCAACGGGTCTTTCTACGCGATTCTCAGCCTCGGCCTGGCCGTGATCTTCGGCATGCTGAACATCGTCAACTTTGTGCATGGCGCGATCTACATGCTGGGTGCGCTGCTGGCCTGGCTGCTGCTGACCAAGCTGGGCGTGAGCTACTGGTGGTCGCTGCTGATCGTGCCGTTGCTCATCGGCGCTTTCGGGTGTGTGCTGGAGCGCACCATGCTGCGCCGGCTCTACCAGATCGATCACGTGTTCGGCATCCTGCTCACGCTGGGGCTGGCCTACATCATCGAAGGCCTGGCGCGCTACTGGTTTGGCGCTGCGGGCATGTCCTTCGACGCGCCCGAAGCATTCAGCGGGGCCTACAACCTGGGCTTCATGCGCCTGCCCAAGTACCGGGTGTGGGTGATCGTGGCGTCGCTGGTGGTGTGTTTTGCCACCTGGGCCATGATTGAAAAGACCAAGCTGGGTGCCTATCTGCGTGCCTCGACCGAGAACCCGGCCATCGCGCGCAGCTTCGGCATCAACGTCTCGGTGCTGGTCACGCTGACCTACGGTCTGGGCGTGGCGCTGGCCGGCTTTGCCGGCGTGCTGGCCGCGCCGATCTACCAGGTCAGCCCGATCATGGGGCACAGCCTGATCATCGTGGTGTTCGCCATCGTGGTCATCGGCGGCATGGGGTCGATCCTGGGTTCCATCATCACCGGCCTGTTCCTGGGGCTGGTCGAAGGCCTCACGCGCGCCTACTGGCCTGAAGCCTCCACCGTGGTCATCTTCGTCGTGATGATCCTGGTGCTGATCCTGCGGCCCTCGGGCCTGTTCGGTAAGGAGTGACCCGTGAACACGCAAGCCACTGAAAAGAAAATCACGGTCGCTGTGCTGCTGCTGGCCCTGGTGCTGCCGGTCTGGCTGTACCCGGTGCTGATGGCGCAACTGGCCTGCATGGCCCTGTTCGCCTGCTCGCTCAACCTGCTGTTCGGCTATGCCGGCCTGCTGTCGTTCGGCCACGCGGCGTTCTTCGGCATCGCCGCCTACGCCACCGGCTACATGACCAAGGCTTGGGGCTTCACGCCCGAGCTGGCGCTGCTGGGTGCGCTGCTGCTGGTGATGTTGGTGGCCTTTTGCACCGGCTCGCTGGCGATCCGGCGCAAGGGCATCTATTTCTCCATGATCACGCTGGCGCTGTCGCAACTGGTGTACTTCATCATCGTGGCCGCGCCTTTCAGCAACAACGAGGACGGCTACCAGGGCGTGCCGCGCGGGGCTTTCCTCGGCCTGCTCGACCTGGGCAACAACTACGTGTTGTATTACTTCGTGCTGGCGATCGTGGTGCTGACCTGGTGGGGCGTGCACCGCGTGGTCAACTCGCCCTATGGCGAGGTGCTCAAGGCGATCAAAGACAACGAACAGCGCGTCACCTCGCTGGGCTACAACGTCAACCGCTACAAGGTGCTGGCCTTCACGCTGTCGGCCGGTGTGGCGGCCATCGCTGGCGGGCTCAAGACCCTCGTGTTCGGGCTGGCGAGCCTGTCGGATGTGCACTGGCACCTCTCCACCGACGGCGTCATCATGATGATCCTGGGCGGCATCGGCTCGCTCATCGCGCCGGTTTTCGGCGCCACCATCCTGGTGCTGGTGCACCACCTGCTGTCGGGCGAGTTCGATGCGCTGGTGCCCGTCATCATGGGCGTCATCTTCGTCGCCTGCGTGCTGGCCTTCCGCGGAGGCGTTGTGCAGTATCTGCACACCCTGGTGCGCCTGCTCACGAGGCGCGCTCCATGACCGCGCCGTTCGAGGTCCTGGCCATCAAGTACGCGACCGTGGAGCGCGTGCGCCACAGCAACTTTCTGCACCCGGTCGATGGCGATCCCGACGCGCCCATGGCACTGGATTTTTTCGTCTGGCTGGTGGTGGGGCAGGGCAGCGTGACGTTGGTGGACACGGGCTTCAGTCCGGCGTCGGCACTGGTGCGTCAGCGCCAGTACCTGGTATCGCCGCTGGAATCCCTGCGCCGCCTGGGCCATGCCCCCGGCGATGTGAGCGACGTGGTGATCACCCACCTTCACTACGACCACGCCGGCAATCTCGGCGACTTTCCTTCGGCCCGCATCTGGGTGCAGGACCGGGAGGTGCGTTACGCAACGGGCGACTGCATGTGCGACCCGAAGCAGAACCACTTTTTTTCCACCGACGATGTCGGTCTGCTGATCAAGCGGCTGTACCGGGGCGATGTGCGCCTGGTCGACGGCTTTCACGAACTGCGTGAGGGCCTGGAGTTGCACCGCGTGGGCGGCCACACCGATGGCCTGCAGGTGGTGCGGGTATGGACTGCGCGCGGCTGGGTGGTGCTGGCGTCCGACGCTGCCCACTACCGCGAGAACCTCGTCAAAGAGAACCCTTTCCCCGCCATCTACAGCCTCGACGACATGTTGCAGGGCTATGCCCGCATCCGCGCGCTGGCCGACAGCGAAGACCACATCGTGCCCGGTCACGACCCCATGGTCTGCACGCTGTACCCAACGGCCGGCGTGCCGGGCGTGCACGCCTACCGCATCGCGTGACCCGGCCCGCGGTGGTCATCCGTTCCGCCATCACCATCAGGAGACATTTCATGCGCTTTTCCCACAAACGGGGCTTCCTCATCCGCGCGGTCGCGCTGGCCGGCGCACTGGCCACCGGCAGCGGGGCCTGGGCCCAGACGGCCAGCGACTGGCCGAACCGTGCCGTGACCATCGTTGTCGGTTTCACGGCCGGCGGCCCCACCGACGTGGTGGCCCGCATCCTGGCCGAGCAGCTCAGCGCACGTTTCAACCAGAGCTTCGTCGTCGACAACAAGGCCGGGGCGGGTGGTGGTGTGGCGGCCACGCTGGTGAAGAAGGCCGCTCCGGACGGCTACACGCTCATGTTCGGCAGCAGCGGCACCTTGTCCATCGCGCCCAATCTGCAAAAGAGCCTGGGCTACGACCCACTGCGCGATTTCACCGCCATCGGGCTTGTGGCGAGCTATCCGTATTTCCTCGTCGTGCCCGCCACCTCGACCATGGCCACGTTCGACGACTTCCTCAAGAAGGGCCGTGACCCGGCGTCCAACCTGACTTACGCTTCGGCCGGCAACGGCGCGGTGAACCACCTGGCCGGCGAATGGTTCAAGGCCGAGACCGGTGTGAAGTCGGTGCACGTGCCGTACCGGGGTGACTCCGCCGCGGTCACCGATCTGGTGGGCGGGCGGGTGGACTGGGCTTTCCTGGCCGGCGCCGCCGCGCTGCCGCAGGTGAAGGCCGGCAAGATGCGCATCCTGGCGTCGGCCAGCGCCACGCCCGGGCGTGGTGGCGAAGGCATCCTCACGCTGGGTGAGTCGCGCTACAAGGGTTTTGCGGCCGAACCGTGGAACGGCCTGATGGCGCCGGCTGGCCTGCCGCAGCCCATCGTCGCCAAGCTCAACACCGCGATCAACGAAATCATGCACCGCAAGGACATCGTGGAAAAGCTGGCCGGCATGGAACAGTATCCGTTCACCGGCACGCCCCAGCAGTTCACGAACCACATCAAGGAACAGACGGAGCGCTGGGGCGCTGTGATCAAGGCGGCCGACATCAAGGTTGAGTGACGACATGCAGTATTCCCAGTTCATTGCGGGCGAGTTCCGCCAGGGGGCCTCGGCCACCCGTTTCACGGTCATCAACCCGGCCACTGGCCAGCCACTGGGCGATTACGCCCATGCCACGCGCGCCGATGTGGACGAGGCGGTGGCGGCCGCGGCCGAAGCCTTTCGCACCTGGCGCAAGACTTCGGCGCTCGAGCGCTCGGCGCTGCTGCGCCGTGTGGCCACCCTCATGCGCGAGCGCGGCCAGGCCATGGCCGAGCAGATTGCACGCGAACTCGGCAAGCCCTACGGCGAAGCGCAGAAAGAGGTGGTGACCGCCGCCGAGATGTTCGAGTGGGCCAGCGAAGAGGCGCGCCGCATTTACGGCCGCACCATTCCCGCACGCGGCGAAGGCATCACCCAGACGGTGGTGTGGGAGCCGGTGGGCCCCGTGGCGGCCTTCGCCGGGTGGAATGCGCCGGCCATCACGCCGTCGCGCAAGATCAGCGGCGCGCTGGCTGCGGGCTGCACCATCGTGATCAAACCGTCGGAGGAAACCGCTGGCGTGGCGCTGCTGATTGCCCGCGTGGTGCAGGACGCCGGCATCCCCGATGGGGTGGTGAACCTGGTGTTTGGCGACCCGGCCGAAATTGCCGACATGCTCTGCGCCGCACCGCAGATCGCGATGGTAACCTTCACCGGCGCCACTGCCATCGGCAAGATCATCGGCGCCAAGGCGGCGCAGACCATGAAGCGCGCCACGCTGGAGCTGGGGGGCCATGCGCCCGTGGTGGTGTGTGACGACGTCGACGTCGACCGCGTGGTCCGCATGGCGGTGGCCACCAAGTACCGCAATGCCGGCCAGGTGTGCACCTCGCCCACGCGTTTTCTCGTGCAGGCGCCCATCTACGCCGCGTTCTGCGAGAAGTTCGTGAAGGCGGCCGAGGCGGTGGTGGTGGGCGACCCGTTTGATGCCGCCACGCAGATGGGCCCGCTCAAGAACCAGCGCCGGCTTGATGCGATCGACCGCATGGTGCAGGACGCGCGCGAGCGCGGGCTGGCCGTGGCCACGGGTGGCGAACGCATCGGTCGCGAAGGCTTCTTCTACCGGCCCACGGTCATTCTGCAGCCCACGCTGGACAGTGATGTGGCGTCGATCGAGCCGTTCGGGCCGATCGCGCTGATCAGCCCGTTCGAGCAGCTGGACGACGCCATCGCAGAGGCCAACCGCCTGCCCTTTGGTCTGGCCGCGTACGCCTACACCAACCACCTGCAGCGCGCCCACCGCCTGGCCAACGAAATCGACAGCGGTGTGGTCTGTGTCAACGAATGGCAGGCCTCGTTGCCGGAGACGCCGTTTGGTGGCCACAAGGACAGCGGCCTTGGTTCCGAAGGCGGCATCGAGGGCGTGCAGGAGTTTCTGCGCATCAAGTGCGTGCGCCAGGGAGCCGCCTCGTGAGCGCCGCAGTGCTCGGTTTTGTCGGCGTCGGCGTGATGGGCGAGGGCATGTGCAGCAACTTGCTGCATAAGTCCGGCTGCCCGGTCCATGTGGCCGATCTCAACGCCGAAGCCGTGGCCCGCCTGGCGGCGCAGGGCGCGGTGGCGTCCAGCCTCGAAGGCCTGCGTCAGTCGGTGCACACGGTGTTCCTTTCGCTGCCCTCGATCGACCAGGTCGAGGCGGTGTGCTTGGGCACCGGCGGGCTGATTGTCGAGGGTGGCTCGATCCGCACCGTGGTCGACATGAGCACCAGCGACGTGCCCCGCACCCGCGCACTGGCCGCGAAGCTGGCCGAGCGGGGCGTGAATTTTCTGGATGCGCCGGTGGCGCGCAGCCGCGAGGCCGCCCGCAACGGCACGCTGCTGATCACCGTGGGCTGCGACGCCGCACTGTTCGAAGCGGTGGCGCCGCAGTTGCGCTGCATGGGCTCGGACGTGCTGCACTGCGGCGGCGTGGGTGCGGGCCAGGTGGTGAAGATCATGAACAACATGGTCCTGCTGTCCACCGTGCACGCGCTGGCCGAGGCCATGGCCATCGCGGAGGCTGCGGGCGTGGACAAGGCCCTGCTCGCGAACGTGCTGCGGCTCGGCTCTGCCGACTCCTTCGCCCTGCGCCTGACCGGCGAAAAATACCTTGCGCGCGACGACTTCCCGGAAAAGCTGTTCCCGACCGCTTATGCGCTGAAGGACCTGAAGCTGGCACTGGGCCTGGCGCACGCTTCGGGCATCCGACCCACGGTGGCCGAAGCCGCAGCCGACCTGCTGGGCCAGGCCGCCGACCAGGGCTACGCCATGAGTTACTACCCGGTGGTCTACCGGCTGATCCGGCCGAGCCCGCAGGCCTGAGCACCAGCGCCTGCCCGACGGTGCACCGCGCCGGCACCCGCCTCACGCGGTGGCCGGCGCGGGTGTTTCCTGGGCTTCGTGCAGCAGCCAGTCCTTGAACGAGGCGATCTTGCTGGAATAGCGCTGCAGCGAAGGGGTCACGATGTAGTGGCCCTTGCCGGTGCGCAGCGGGCTGGCGAAAGGGCGCACCAGGCGGCCCGCGCGGATGTCGGCGTCCAGCATGTGCTGCTGGCCGATGGCGATGCCCAGCCCGTCCATGGCGGCTTGCCAGGTCAGGATCGAGCTGCTGAAGATCATCTTCTCGGCCTTGTTGTACACGCCGTCCAAGCCCGCGTGGGCCAGCCAGGTGGGCCAGTCGTTCTTGCGGTACTTGGACACCAGCAGCCGTTTGCCGTGCAGCGCCTCGGGCAGGCGCAGGCCACCGTGGGCCGCTTCCAGGAAAGCCGGCGAACACACCGGCTCGATCACGTCTTCCAGCAGCAAGGTGGCGTCGGCGTCCGGCCAGTGGCCTTCACCGAACACGATGGCCAGGTCGCATTTTTCGGTGCCGAAATCCAGCGGGGCGCTGCTGTTGGCGATGTCCACCTCCACATCGGGGTACTGCACCTTGAAGCGCGGCAGGCGCGGAATGAGCCACCGCGCCGTGAGCGTGGTGTAGGTGCGCAGCCGGATGACGTTGTCCGAATATTTCTGCGTGATGAACTGGGTGGCTTGCGAAATCTCCTCAAAGGCCGGCCCGATGCGCTGCGCGTAGACCTCACCCACGTCGGTGAGCCGCACGCCCACGCGCTCGCGGGTGAACAGCTGGACGCCCAGGTATTCCTCCAGCACCGCGATCTGCCGGCTGACCGCCGACTGGCTGACCAGCAGTTCATTCGCCGCGGTGGTGAGGTTGTAGGTTCGTGCGACGACTTCGAAGACCTTGAGGGGATTGAGGGGCGGAATCTTCATGGTGGTGGCCGGTACCGCCCCATCATAGAGAAATCGACGCCGCCGGACCACGGTGATCGCCCATGTCCCCGTGCTGTGCGGGCCCGCGCCGGTGGCACGCGGATCAGGCCGCGGGGTGCCCTGCCGGACGCGGAAGTGGGCGGTCGAAGTGTCCATGCCGTCCGAAAGCATGGGCCGGCGCGCTTGCGTCTACCAGAGGGCGACCAGCCTCAACTTCGACGTCATCGTCTGCGATCTGCGCGAGCCCGCGCCACCGAGCTGGACGCAGCACGGTGTGAACTTCCCCCGCGAGATGCCCGATGACCTGACCCTGCGGATGCGGCCCGATGCCCGCACCGCGGTGGTGGCGCTCACGCACGACCCCAAGCTCGACGACCAGGCCTCGATCGACGCCCTGTAGTCCGAGGCGTTCTGCGTCGGCGCCATCGGTTCGCGCCGCCACACGCACCCGCGGCGCGAACGGTTTGCCTTGCGTGGGCCGGCAAGGCTCTGCATCGGCAGCAAGACCCTGGCCGAGATCGTGTCTGTCAAAAACGGCGCCAACCCCCACCCGATGCCGTTGCCGGTGCCGGTGGCCGAAGGCAAACAGGCGTTGGGCCCTGGCGCCGACACCGCATCACCAGCCACCGCCTGCGCGCTCTGACTGCATCACCTGGGTGCTCCGGCGGTTGGCTGGGTGCCTCGGTGGTTGTTGGGACGCCGGGTAGGCCTGACAAAATTATTTCTATTTTAGAAATTATTAATGGATGATTTTGTGATTTATCTTCTGATTCGGAAATTTTAAAGTTCATCCCAAGGCAGCGATACACGCACTGACCGCCGCGAAACGCGGTGAAACGCAGCGATACCGGGCCGAAAAGACCGCCGGGGTCGTGCCCGGCACGATGAACCTCTGACATTCCACCGAAAGGAACCATCATGAACACCCAACGTCGCTTCACTTCCGTTTTTGCTGCTGCCGTGCTGGCCATCGCCGCCGGTCAGGCCGTGGCCGCCGACCAGGGCCTGAGCCGCGAGCAGGTCCAGGCCGAACTGCAACAAGCCATTCGCAATGGTTCGCTGGTCGCCGGCGGCGACAGCGGCCAGACCCTGGCTGAACTCTCGCCCAACCGCTACCCGGCCGTGCAGGCCCAGGGCCTGAGCCGTGAACAGGTCAAGGCCGAGCTGCAACAGGCCCTGCGCGACGGTTCGCTGGTCGCCGGTGGTGACAGCGGCCAGACGCTGGCTGAGTTGAGCCCGGCGCAGTACGCGGCCAAGGCCGACGTGGTGAAGGTCCAAGCGGCCGCACCGGAGCAAGGCAAGACGCGCGCCGAAGTGAAGGCCGAGTTGCGCGAAGCGCTGCGCACGGGCGACATCGTGGCCGATGGCGACAGCGGCATGAAGCTCAACGAGCTCTTCCCCGGTCACTACCGCAACGTGCAGTAAACCCCGCCCATGCCCGCTGCGGGCATGGCGGATCTGTGCTTCTCCTGGAAATCTCCCTTCAAAGCCCGTCGGCGATCAACCGGCGGGCTTTTTTTGTACGACCCTTGTTGGGGGGGGCGTCTTGGCGGCGGGCGCTGTTGCCGGAGGTTGGCGCTTGGGTTGCCGGGCAGAATGGAGCGCGTTGACCGCACATCTTCCCCTCTTTGTGATGGGCCCCGGGATGGCCGCTCTCCCCAAAAGCGCAGGCCTGGTATTCGCTTCTGAAAGTCACCCACCATGACATGGCAAGCCCCCACCCGCCAAGTGTTGCTGGCCGGCGCCACGGGCCTCGTCGGCGGCCGGGTGCTGCAAGACTTGCTGCTGGATCCGACGGTTTCGGCTGTCCATGCTCTCAGCCGCCGCCCCTGGGTACTTGACCATCCCAAACTCCAGATTCATCTCGTGGATTTCAACCGTTTGCCAGTGCTGCCGCCCGTGGACGAGGTGTATCTGGCGCTCGGGACCACGATCAAGGTGGCGGGCAGCCAGGCCGCGTTCCGCGCCGTGGATTTCGAGGCCAACCTGGCCGTGGCCCAGGCTGCCTGTGCGGTGGGTGCCCGGCGGATCGGGGTGGTGAGCGCGGTCGCTGCGAATGCGCGGTCCTCGGTGTTCTACAACCGGGTCAAGGGCGAGCTGGAAGACGCGCTCAGGAGCATGCCGTTGACGGCGCTGGTGATCGCCCAACCCTCCTTGCTGCTGGACAACCGGGATGGTCTGGGGCAGCCGCCCCGGTTGGGCGAGAAGCTCTCGATTCCTGTCGCGAGGATTTTGGCGCCGTGGATTCCATGCGCCTACCGCCCGGTGTGGGCGCAGGCCGTCGCCCGCTCGCTGGTTCGAACGCTCCCGCAGGCCCGGGGCGTGGTGGTACTGGCATCCGGCTCCATGGTGCAGATGGCTCGCGAGCCGTGAGTTGCCGGATCGGGCCACTTCTCGGCGGTTGAATGAACACCGGCATTCAGAACCCTCAGCGCTGCCGGTCTGGGCGAGGCTGTGCGCCCGCCCTTCGCGCTGCTGCCGATCAGGGAGCGGGGATTTCTGGCCAGGGAGTCGCCGCTGGCCGAGACAGGGCGGCGAGCCAGTCGCCCGGGGTGTAGCCAAAGGCGCGGCGGAACCAGCGTGTGAAGTGGGCCTGGTCGGCAAACCCGCATTCGGCGGCCACCTGGGCTGGCGGGTGCTGCTCGGCCAGCAACTCGCGCGCCTGGTGCAGGCGCAGCACCCGGAGGTAGTCGGACGGTGCCATGCCCAGCCAGCGGCGTGCCACCTGGTGCAGGCGTTCGCGGCTGACGCCGCAGCGGCGGGCCAGGTCGGCCACCTGCCACACGCCGTCTTGCGCGGCGTGGCGCATCTGGCGCAGCAGCGCTTTTTCCGCCGGGGAGGGGCGATCGGTCGCTGGCGGCCCGTCGGTGGTGCCCCATTGCGGCAAGGCTTCGCTCAGCCACTGCCGCACGGTGTCCGCCGTGTCCAGTTCGCGGGCGCGTTGTGCCAGGGCTGGCAGATGGCTGACGCCGCTGCCGTGCGGTGCGTGCAGGGCATGTGCCTGCAGCCACGGGTCGGGGACGTAGAGCATCACGATGAGCACGGTGGCCGTGGCGGCGTCGCCCTGCGTTTCGACCAGACCCATGTGGACTTCGCCGGGCGCGATCGCCAGCAGGTCGCCCGCGCGCAGGTGCAGCAACCGGCCGGCCAGGCTGCATCGGCACTGGCCGCTGACCACAGCGCCGAACGACCATTCCGTGTGCCAGTGCGGCACCCATTCCTGACCAGCCCGGTAGTGGCGCACCGCTTCCAGTCCTGACAGCTGCAGCCGCCGGACTTCCGAACGCGCCGGCGCTGGGCGCGGTGCCCGGGACTGCGGGTGGTCAGGCATCTCGCGCGCCGCAGACGGTGATGCCCACCCAGCCGGCGCTGGCGGTCAGCGCCTGCAAGGGGCCCAACAGGGCCAGTTCTTCATGGGGGTGATCGAACACCTGCAGCGTGGCGGTGGCTTCGTGCCATTCGCCGCCGACGCGGTGCTGGATGTCGGGCCTGACCAGATGCGGCTGCGGCAACTGCGTGGGCTGGCGCAGATCGGGCCAGCCCACGGCGCCCACGGCAGGCAGCGCCAGGAAGCCCATCGGCTGCCCGGGGCGGCCCGTGAGTTCGGCGCGTGCCTCGATGAGACGCCGGTCTTTCACCGCGAGCGACGCACCCAGCACACGGCCGGCGCGCAACGGTGCCGCGGCCGGATGGTCGAGCGGCAGGCTGCGCGTGAGCCAGGTGCTGCCGGTTTTTTTGGGCCAGCCCTGCAGCAGCCCGCGGATCAGCGAGATGTCCTGGTCGACCCAGATGGCTGGGCAGTAGGCGCAATGGCTGCCGTCGGGGCGCTGCACTTCCAGCACGATGATGGT
This sequence comes from Hydrogenophaga sp. NFH-34, assembly GCF_021401345.1. Lineage (GTDB taxonomy): Bacteria > Pseudomonadota > Gammaproteobacteria > Burkholderiales > Burkholderiaceae_C > Hydrogenophaga > Hydrogenophaga electricum. The sequence continues at coordinate 26,777 of NZ_JACBGE010000027.1, read as the reverse complement.
TTCGCGGTACTGGGCGAGCACGGGGTCGGCCAGTTCGTGGCCGTCGGTGCAGGCCTGCCAGTCGGCGAAGTGCACGCAGCCCCGGCCGAGCGGTTTCCCCAGGCTGGGAGGGACCAGCGCGCTGGCCGTGTCGGCCTGGCACTCGAAAGCCACGTTGAGCAGCCAGCCGGCGTAGTGCCAGGGGGGTGGCGGCACGACGGCGGCGCGGCCGCTGGCGGTGAAAGGGGCGGTGAAGCTGCGGTGGTTCCAGTCGGAGAGCGTGTTCATGCCGCGCAGTGTGGCGAAGCGGGCCGGGCCTGGCTAGAACGCTGGTGAAGCGCTGCGCGCCCGACGCGGTAGGATGGCGCGTTTTTGCGCACCCATTCCATGCCCGCTCCTTCCTCATTGCCGTTGCACGAAGTGCTGTTCAGCCAGGGTTTTGGCACTCGGCGGGTCTGCTGGGGGCTGGTGCAGCAGGGGCTGGTGGCGCTGGGCGAGGACCGCCGTGTCTGCGACGATCCGGCCGAGGTTGTCGCGACGGACGGTCTGGTGTTCTGGGTGCAGGCGGTGCGCTGGGAATTCCACGAGCGCGCCTACCTGCTGCTGCACAAACCCGCCGGCTACGAATGCTCGCAAAAGCCCGGTGCCCACCCCAGCATCTACACGCTGCTGCCGGCCCCGTTGCGTCAGCGTGGCGGTGGGGCGGCGGCGGGGGTGCAGGCGGTCGGTCGGCTGGACCAGGACACCACGGGCCTGCTGCTGCTGAGCGACGACGGGCAATTCATCCACCGTCTGACGTCGCCCCGTCACCACGTGCCCAAGGTGTATGAAGTCGGGCTGCGCCATCCGGTGGAAGAGCGGCAGGTGCAGCGCCTGCTGGCCGGGGTGGTGCTGGACGACGATCCACGGCCGGTGCGCGCCGCCGCTTGCGAAGCCACCGGGGACCTGGCGCTGCGCCTGACGCTCACCGAGGGCAAGTACCACCAGGTCAAGCGCATGGTGGCAGCGGTGGGCAATCGGGTCGAAAGCCTGCACCGCAGTGCGATCGGCGTATTGACCCTGCCACCGTCGCTGTTGCCTGGTCAGTGGCGCTGGCTCACGGCCGACGAGGTGGCCGCTCTGCGCCAGCCCGCGCGCTGAGGCGGGTTTTTCAGAGCAGTTCGCCCTTGCGGCTGTCCAGCGGGACGAGGAAAGAATTGTCCTGCCACTGCGAGGCATCGGCGCGCGAATCGCCGGTGGTGCTGGTGGGCCAGGAGGACACGGGTCCGAAGTCGCTGCTGCCGCGGTTGCTGCGCTGGCGCTGGATCGCGCTGCGCAGGTTGTTCTGCGCGGCGATGACGGCACGCTCTTCGCGTTCACGCTCGCGCATGGCCTGGGCGGTGGGGGTCTCGCCCAAAAATTCGGCGCGGATTTCCGTCACCGTGGGCAGGTTGGACGAGTGCACCACCCAGTAGGGCATGCCGCACTGGGTGAGCAGCGAGTTCTTGAGTGCGCGGGTGCTGCGCGGGATGCCGGAGCGACCGGGCACGTCGATGCAGCCGATCACCCGCCCGTCGGAGCGGCAGACCGTGAACGTGCAATACACCCCGGCCAGCAGCTTGTACCAGTCCATGCCCTGGTCCTGGTCGCGCGGCAGCGTGAACCGGGTGACGGGCACCTTGATCAGGATGTGGTGGTCATAGAAAGCCCGCGCGAGCCAGTGCCAGACACGCACTTCCTCGCTGTTGGCCACATGCCGGGTGTTCAGGGGCCAGTGTTTGGGGATGCGGCGCTGCCGCCGGGTGCGCCGGTTGTCCCAGGTCCTGTATGCCCAGGCGCCCAGCGCCAGGCACAGCGGGGCGAGCGCAGACAGCAGCCAGGGGTTGGACCAAGGATTCATGAAGGGGAAGGGGCATCCGGGTGTGTCAAAGTGTAGACGGGCAGGTGCGACAAGTCACGAGGATGTGACCTCCGTATGTCGAATGGTTCCGTGATTTACTGCCGAAATCTCGGAAGGTTGGCCGGATTTGAGGGTGTTTCGCCATCAAATGGCGCGAAATTCGCGCAGCAGGCATCCGGCGGCAGGAAGGCCGGTAGCACCGGTTCAGCCCAGCGAGGCGAGGAAATCTGTCACATGCTGTTGCAGAAGGTCGGGCTGGTCACGGTGGGGGCTGTGTCCGCATTGGGGCAGTACAGCCAGGCGGGCGTGGGGCGCCGCGCGGCGGATGTCCTCGATCTGGGCCAGTGTGCCGTATTCATCGTCTTCGCCCTGAATGGCCAGCAGGGGCGCGGTGATCCGGGCGCACTCGGCCCGGATGTCGAAGGGGCGAAAGTCCTCACTGAGCCACACGTCGTTCCATTGCCAGAAGGCGTTGTCGACATCGTGGTGGTAGCGGGCCAGGCGATCGCGCAAGCCGGGCCGGCCGTCGCTGCCCGGCAGGAGGTACTGGTCCCGCGCCTGCGCGATCGCCTGCAGCGACACCGGTTCGACCATCACGTGCGGGGCCATGACCACGCAGCCGGTCGTGTCATGGCGGCTGGCGTGCAGCAGCGCGATGGTGGCGCCGTCGGAGTGGCCCACGAGCACCGGCCGCTGCACGCCGAGGGCGGTCAACAGGGCAGGCAGCACGGTCCAGGCCTCTTCATGCATGTAGTCGGGCTGGTGGCGACCGGAGCGCCAGAAGCCGGCTTGCCGCGAGGGGCCACGGACATCGGGAATCGGGTCCGAGCGGCCGTAGCCGCGGCGCGAGTACAGCCAGCCGGCACGGCCCGTGGCTTCGCACAGTGTCTGGGGCCAGTGGCGTCCGCGCTGGGGCCACAGGTCCACACAACCCAGGCCTTCGTGCAGGAACACCAGCGGTGCGCGGTCGGTGGGGCCGGGAATGTGGGCGACTTCCAGCGTCACACCTTCGATTTTTACGGTCTGGGCAGCGGGTTCGGACATGCCGCGATGCTAGCGCCGCGGCGCCGTGCGGGATGTCACCCGCGTCCCGGACCCTGGCCGGCAAAGGCCAGGCGGATGCCGTATTCTTGGCACCATGAAGTTGCTGTTAGATGCGTTCTGGCGCGCGGTGGCCTATTGCCTGCATCCCAAGGTGATTGGCCTGTCGTTCCTGCCGCTGGTGCTGATGATCCTGCTGTCCTTCGGGCTGGGGTATTTTTACTGGGAGTCGGCGGTGGCGGCCACAGCCGCCTGGCTGAACGACTATGCCTTGATGCAGGCTTTCCTGGGCTGGCTGGAGCGCGTCGGTCTGGACGGCATGCGCACGGTGTTCGCGCCGTTGCTGGTGCTCATGATCGCCACGCCGGTCATCGTCTTGCTGTGCCTGCTGCTGGTGGCGCTGTTCATGACGCCGGCGATCGTGGAGCTGGTGGCGCAGCGGCGTTTTCCGACGCTGGAGCGCCGCCGGGGCGGCACCTGGCTGGGGGGGCTGTTCTGGTCCCTGGGCGTGACAGCCATGGCGCTGGTGGCGCTGTTGCTGTCGATGCCGCTGTGGCTGATTCCCCCGCTGGTGCTGATCCTGCCACCCCTGATCTGGGGCTGGCTCACCTACCGGGTGTTTGCGTTCGACGCGCTGGCCGTGCACGCCAGTGCGGACGAGCGCCGCACTCTCATGCGCGTGCACCGGGGGCGCCTGCTGCTGATGGGCGTGCTCACAGGGTATCTGGGGGCGGCGCCCAGCGTGCTCTGGGCCTCGGGGGCGCTGTTCATCGCCCTGGCACCCCTGCTGGTGCCGGTGGCCATCTGGATCTACACCCTGGTGCTGGCGTTTGCTTCGCTCTGGTTCGTGCACTACTGCCTGGCCGCACTGGAGCGCCTGCGGGGCACGGCCGCCGCCGTGGATGTGGTGGAGGCCGGGGCGATGCGTTCCCCGGCGCCAGTGTCCAGCCCCGAACCGCCGGTTCTGCCCCCTGTTTCCGGAGACCCTTCTTGAGTGCCTTGCCCCCCGATGCTTCCCTGTCCTCCGCTCCGGCCTTCGGCCTGATCATCGTCGGCGACGAAATCCTCTCGGGCAAACGGGCCGACAAGCACCTGCCCAAGGTGGTCGAGCTGCTGCAGGCACGGGGACTGGCCCTGTCCTGGTCGTTGCTGGTGGGGGACGATCCCCGCCGGATCACGGCCGCCTTGCGCGACGCGTTTGCTTCGGCGGACGTGGTGTTTTCCTGCGGCGGCATTGGCGCCACGCCGGACGACCACACCCGGCAGTGCGCGGCCGCTGCGCTGGGTCAGCCGCTGGTGTTGCACCCCGAAGCCCGGGCGCTGATCGAACAGCGCATGCGGGAGACGGCGGCGGAAAAGGGCGAGGTGTTCGACGCGGAGCGGCCCGACAACGTGCACCGCTACAACATGGGCGTCTTCCCCGCGCAGGCCCGGATCGTGGCCAACCCCTACAACCGCATCCCCGGCTTCTCGTGCGATGGTCCTGGCGGCGGCACGGTGCACTTCGTGCCCGGTTTTCCGGTGATGGCCTGGCCGATGATCGAAAACCTGCTCGACACCGATTACCGACATCTGCACCGCCAGGGCAGCTGGCAGGAGCGCTCGGTGGTGGTGTTCGGGGCCATGGAAGCCGCGCTCACGCCTTTGATGGAGGCCATCGAGCAGGCGCACGCGGTCAAGGTGTTCAGTCTGCCCAGCGTCGACCACCCGCAATTCGGCCGCCATATCGAACTGGGGGTCAAAGGGGAGCCCGAAGCGGTGACGCCTGCGTTCGCGCAGCTGCTGGCTGGGCTGCGCGGCTTCGGGGCCGATTTGGGCCCCGAGATGGTGCAAAATTGAATGCACCAAATTGGGATTGTCCGTTTGATCCATTTTGGTGCGCATGAGGTGCTTTCGATCCGGTGCAGTGCGCGCTGCGGGCTGGAGGGGGCAGACAAGGGCCGCCAGCGATCCTGCGGGAACCTTTGTGGCGCATGGGCTCGGTGATAATCCCCGTCCGTGTGCGCCGTGTTCAGCCGGGTGATGCGGCGCAGCGGGCCCTGATGGCATGAATGATGCTAGTCAAAAGGGTCTCTTTTTTTGATTACCACCCACTCAGCAACAGGAGCATTTGATGGCAAAGACCGTCGCAGACGTGATGCAATTGGTGAAGGACAACGACGTCAAGTTCGTTGATTTCCGCTTCACCGACACCCGTGGCAAGGAACAGCACGTCACCGTGCCGATCTCGGCTTTCGATGAAGACAAGTTTTCCGCCGGCCACGCTTTCGATGGCTCCTCGGTCGCTGGCTGGAAGGGTATCGAAGCATCCGACATGCTGCTTATCCCCGATGCCAACACGGCCAACATCGATCCCTTCTTCGAAGAAACCACGCTGTACCTGCAGTGCCACGTGATCGAGCCCAGCGATGGCAAGCCCTATGAGCGCGACCCGCGCTCCATCGCCATGCGCGCCGAGGCCTACCTGAAGGCTTCCGGCCTGGGCGATACGGCTTTCTTCGGTCCTGAGCCCGAGTTCTTCATCTTCGACAACGTCTACTGGAAAAACGAGCCGGGCAACGTCGGCTTCCAGATCGAAGAGTACGAAGCTCCCTGGAACTCCGGTGCCAAGCTCGAAGGCGGCAACCGCGGTCACCGTCCCACCGTCAAGGGCGGTTATTTCCCGGTGCCCCCGGTCGACAGCACGCAGGACATGCGCGCCGAAATGTCCCTGATCCTCGAATCCCTGGGCATCCCCGTCGAAGTGTTCCACCACGAAGTGGCGGGCGCTGGCCAGAACGAAATCGGCACCAAGTTCTCGACCCTGGTCGAGCGCGCCGACTGGACCCAGGTCCTGAAGTACGTGGTCTGGAACGTGGCCAACGCCTACGGCAAGACCGCCACCTTCATGCCCAAGCCTTACGCGGGCGACAACGGCTCCGGCATGCACGTTCACCAGTCCATCTGGAAGGACGGCAAGAACTTGTTCGCTGGTGACGGCTACGCCGGCCTGAGCGATTTCGCCCTGTACTACATCGGCGGCATCATCAAGCACGCCCGTGCCCTGAACGCCATCACCAACCCCGGCACCAACTCGTACAAGCGTCTGGTGCCTGGCTTCGAAGCCCCGGTGAAGCTGGCTTACTCGGCCCGCAACCGCTCGGCCTCGATCCGCATCCCGTTCGTGGCCAACCCGAAGGGCCGCCGTATCGAAGCGCGTTTCCCCGATCCTTCCGCCAACCCCTACCTGTGCTTCTCGGCCCTGATGATGGCGGGTCTGGACGGCGTGGAAAACAAGATCCATCCGGGCGAAGCCGCCACCAAGGATCTGTACCACCTGCCGCCGGAAGAGGACAAGCTGGTCCCGACCGTGTGCTCGAGCCTGGATCAGGCCCTCGAATACCTGGACAAGGACCGCGCGTTCCTGACCAAGGGTGGTGTGTTCACCGACCCGATGCTCGATGCCTACATCGATCTGAAGATGCAGGAAGTCACGCGCTTCCGCATGTCGCCGCACCCGGTCGAGTACGACATGTACTACAGCCTGTGATGCCAGCGCGGTGCGGTTCTGTTTCGCACCGCTGGTCCACGGAACCCACGGCCTTCGGGCCGTTTTCTTTTTTCCGGGTGCTGGCAAAGGCCGGTGCTGGCGGTGGGCGGATGGCACTTTCGCGGGGTTTTTCAGTCATACTGATACATTCGTTGCATGGCTTCACCCATTGCAGGTGGCGTCCGCTCTGTCGATCCCCCGATTCCGTTGATCCGATGCCCTTGAAATCCCTTCTCCTTCCGCTGGCCGTGGCTGTGATGGGCACCCTGTCGATCGCTCACGCGCAGGAGCGCATCTACCGCTGTGGCAACGAGTACACGAACAACGCCGAAGCGGCCAAAGCGCGTGGTTGCAAGCTCATGGAAGGGGGCAACCTGACCGTGGTGCAGGGCACGCAACCGCAGCAGCAGGCCGCTGCCGCGCCGCGCAGCGCGAGCGAACCGAGGCCCACCGCTTCCCGCATCGACAGCCCGGCCCAGCGGGCGCGGGACAGCGATGCCCGTGCCATCCTGGAGTCCGAACTGCGCAAGGCTGAAGAGCGCCTGACCGCGGCCCGCCAGGCCTATGCCAATGGCGAGCCGGAGAAGCAGGGCATCGAAGGGCGCAACCACCAGCGCTATCTGGACCGGGTCGCCGAACTCAAGGCCTCCCTGGACCGGGCCGAGAGTGATGTCAACAGCATTCGGCGGGAGCTCTCCCGCTTGCCAGCGGCGGGTGTGAGCACGGCACAATAGGGGGCTTGAAAAAGCCACTCATCCCCCTTCTTTCCAAGTCCAGCAAGGGCGCAGCCACGGCAGTCTCGCCGTCCCACCGTTTTCACGCCCTGGACCTGCTGGCCACGCTGGTGGCGGTGGTGTCCCGGGACGGTACGGTGCTGTTTGCCAATGCGGCGCTCGAAGATGCCCTGGGCATGTCTCGGCGCAGCATCACCGGCGCACCGCTGCAGGACTGTTTCACCGAACCCACGCTGCTGCAGAGCGCGCTCAACGGGGCCAGCGAAAACGAGTACGCGGCCCTGCGGTACGACGCTTTTTTGCGCCGCCTGAGCTATGAGCCTTTGCCGGTCCATGTGGTCGTGGCGCAGACCGATACCGCCGGAGAGATCATCGTCGAGCTGTTGCCTCTGGAACAGCAGACGCGGCAGGAGCGGGAAGAGCGGCTGATGGATCAGGCGCAGGCCAACAAAGAGCTGATCCGCAACCTGGCGCACGAGATCAAGAACCCGCTTGGCGGCATCCGTGGCGCCGCGCAGTTGCTGGAGCTGGAGCTCGACAACAAGCAACTGACCGAATACACGCAGGTCATCATCCACGAGGCCGATCGCCTGCAGTCGCTGGTGGACCGGCTGCTGGCGCCGCACCGGCGCCCGCACGTGGTCGGCGATGTGAACATCCACGAGGTTTGCGAGCGCGTGCGCTCGCTGATCCTGGCAGAGTTTCCGCGCGGGCTGAAAGTGGTGCGGGACTACGATGCCTCGATTCCCGACTTTCGCGGCGACCGCGAGCAACTGATCCAGGCCGTGCTCAACATTGCCCACAACGCGGCGCAGGCGCTGGCCGACCGCATCGCCGCGGGCGACGCGCAGATCACTTTCCGCACGCGCGTGGGCCGGCAGGTTACCTTTGGTAAACAGCGTTATCGGCTGGCATTGGAATTGCATGTGATCGACAACGGGCCCGGTGTGCCGGACTCGATCAAGGACCGCATCTTTTTCCCGCTCGTGTCGGGACGCGATGGCGGTTCTGGCCTGGGGCTGACGTTGGCGCAAACCTTCATCCAGCAGCACCATGGCCTGATCGAGTGTGAGAGCGTGCCGGGTCACACGGACTTCAAGATCCTGATTCCGTTGCCTTGATACCCACACACGCCGCCTGAGGAAGGAACACACCGCCGATGAAGCCGATCTGGATAGTGGATGACGACCAATCGATCCGCTTCGTGCTTGAAAAGGCGCTGTTGCGCGAGAACCTGCCCACCCGCAGTTTTACCAACCCGCAGGAAGTGCTCAAGGCACTGACCGACGCTCCGGAAAGCGAAGGTCCGCAGATCCTGGTCAGCGACATCCGCATGCCCGGAGGGTCTGGCCTGGAGCTGCTGGAGCGGGTCAAGGAAAAGCTGCCGGGCCTGCCGGTGATCATCATGACCGCCTTCTCCGATCTGGACAGTGCGGTCTCCGCCTTCCAGGGCGGGGCTTTCGAATACCTGCCCAAGCCGTTCGATCTGCCCAAGGCGGTCGAGCTGATCCACCGTGCGGTCGAAGAAAGCCAGCGCGAAGAGGTCGCCATCGAATCGGTGTCGGCCGCTCCCGAAATGCTGGGGCAGGCGCCGGCGATGCAGGACGTGTTCCGTGCCATCGGCCGACTGAGCCAGAGCAACGTCACGGTGCTGATCACCGGCGAGTCCGGTTCGGGCAAGGAGCTCGTGGCGCGCGCGCTGCACAAGCACTCGCCGCGTGCCAGCGGTCCGTTCGTGGCCATCAACACCGCCGCGATTCCCAAGGACCTGCTGGAGAGTGAGCTATTCGGCCACGAACGCGGGGCTTTCACCGGGGCGCAGACCATGCGGCGCGGCCGCTTCGAGCAGGCCGAGGGCGGCACGCTGTTCCTCGACGAAATTGGCGACATGCCGTTCGACCTGCAGACCCGCCTGCTGCGGGTGCTGTCGGACGGGCACTTCTATCGCGTGGGTGGGCACAGTGCGGTCAAAGCCAATGTGCGCGTGATCGCCGCCACCCACCAGAATCTGGAGCAGCGCGTCAAGGAAGGCGTGTTCCGCGAGGACTTGTTCCACCGTCTCAACGTCATCCGCCTGCGCCTGCCGGCTTTGCGCGAACGTCGCGAAGACGTGGCCATGCTCACGCGCTACTTTCTCCAGCAGAGCGCCAAGCAGCTCGGCGTGGAGCCCAAACGCATCGCCGATTCGGCTCTGCGCCTGCTCAGCGGTTTCGATTTCCCGGGCAATGTGCGGCAGTTGGAAAACGTCTGCCACTGGCTGACGGTGATGGCGCCGGCCCAGGTGATCGAGGTCAAGGATCTGCCGCCCGAGGTGCTGGCTGGCGCCGGGGCCGGTGCGGTGGCGCTCAGCGAGAGCCCCCCGCCAGCGGCCGAGTGGAGCCCTCCGGTGCCGCTGACCATGCCGCCCGCCATGCCCGCGCCTGCGGTCGCTTTGCCGATCGCGGTGCCGGAAATGCCTGTGGCGAATGGCCTGGGTGTGCCCGCGACCGCGCCCGTGGCCGACGGCACCGGGATGTCCTGGGAAGGCGGTCTGCGCCGCGAGGCCCAGATGCTGCTGGAGGCCGGGCGCCACGATGTGTGGGATGTGCTCACGCGCCGCTTTGAAACCCTGCTGATCCAGACGGCGCTGGCCAACACGCGCGGGCGCCGCATCGAGGCGGCGCAGAAACTGGGCATCGGCCGCAATACCATCACCCGCAAGATTCAGGAACTGGGTCTGGACGACCTCTGATCCGTGGTCCGGTCGATGTCCCTGCCACGGGGCCGATGGGGCCGCGCGGGGCGGCCGGGCCCCTGGGGGCAGGGCCTTCAGTCCAGGGTGATGACCACGGGAGCGTGGTCGCTGGGCTGCTTGTTCTTGCGCGGGGCGCGGTCGATCTCGCAGGCGCTGGTGCGCGCCCTGAGCGCTTCGCTGACCAGAATGTGGTCGATGCGCAAGCCCCGGTTCTTCTGGAAGCCGAGCATGCGGTAGTCCCACCAGCTGAAGGTCTTGGGTGGGTGTTCGAACAGCCGGTGCGCGTCGTGCAGGCCCAGGGCCACCAGCGACTGCAGCTGGGTGCGTTCTTCGGTCGTGCAGTGGATGGTCTCGTGCAGACCGACCGGGTCCCACACGTCGGCGTCGTCAAAGGTGATGTTGTAGTCACCCATCAGCACCAGTTGCGGATGTCGGCTGAGTTCGTCCTGGACCCAGGCGCGCAGAGCGTCGAGCCAGCGCATCTTGTAAGCGAACTTGTCGCTGCCGCGCTCCTGACCGTTGGGAAAGTAGGCACCGATCACGCGGATGCCCTCGATGGTGGCGCACAGCACGCGCGACTGGTCGTCCTCGAAGCCAGGGATGTTGCGCACCACCTCTGCAGCCGGCGAGCGGCTCAGCAGCGCCACCCCGTTGTAGGTTTTCTGCCCGAACCACTGCGCGTGATAGCCGGCGTCGGTGAAGGCCTGAACGGGGAATTTGTCGTCGGTGAGCTTGAGCTCCTGCAGCGCCAGCACATCGACGGGGTTGGTCGCGAGCCAGTCAAGCACTTGCGGCAGGCGGACGTTGAGGGAGTTCACATTCCAGGTGGCCAGTTTCATGGGAGACCCTTCAAGGGGTGCGGACATAGGTCACAAAAGCCAGGGCCAGGCCCTGGGCGCTCATGCCGGTCTGACGCTCGGCCTCCTGCCATTCGGGGCCGAGCACGGGGGCGAACGCATCGCCTTCAAAATTGGCCGCGATTTCGGTCACCACCACCCGGCTGGCCAGGGGCAGGGCCTGTGCGTAGACCTGGGCACCGCCGATCACCCAGGCCTCGCCGGCGGGCGGGCAAAGCGCCTGGGCGGCTTCGAGCGAATGGGCGACCTGGGCGCCGTCGGCGTGCCAGCCCGGATCGCGGGTGAGCACGATGTTGAGGCGCCCGGGCAGCGGCCGGAACTTCGGCGGCAGCGAATCCCAGGTCTTGCGGCCCATGATCACGGGGCAGCCCAGGGTGGTGCGCTTGAAGTGGGCCAGGTCTTCGGGCAGGTGCCAGGGCAGGGCGTTGCGCAGGCCGATCACGCCGTTGGCGGCGCGGGCGTAGATCAGGTTCAGGCGGGTGGTCGCGGTCATGCCGTCATTGTGCCGCGCCGGTCGTGCCACCAGAGGGCGCCGCGCGGGCCGGCCAGAGCACGCTGGCGATGGCGACCATCACGAACACCATGGCGAACCAGTCCTGCCAGTGCGGCATTTCGCCGGTGATGAAGGTGGCGCTGAGCGTGCCCACCAGGGGAATGGCCATCACGCTCATGGCGCTGGTGGCGGGGGGCAGCTCGCGCGCCAGGCCGAACCAGATCAGTTGGGCGAAGCCGTAGTTGATGATCACGCCGTAGAACAGACTCAGCCACATGACGCCGCTGAAGCGCGCCGGCTGGGGCAGCGGCTCCAGCGCGATGGCCAGCACACCGACCACGACGCTGCCCAGCAGCAGCATCCAGACGGTGACCACCAGCGCGGAGAGGGTGAGCCGCGCACGGCGGAACAGGAGGGTGCCCAGCGCCCACGAGGCGGCCGCTCCGAGCATCCAGGCCACGCCCGCCGGGCGGCCCGAAAGGCGCTGCAACTCGTGCCAGAGCAGCAGGCCGATGGCGATGCTCACGCAGACCACCGCCAGCCGCACGCGCGGCGTGATGCGTTCGCCGAAGAAGGCCGCACCCAGCAGCACCGTGAAGATGGGCATGGTGAAGCCCAGGATGGCGGCCCGGCCCGAGGCCAGCTCCTGCACACCGAAGATCGACAGCGTGTGCCAGCCCAGCACGTTGGGCAGCCCCAGGGCGGCGATGACGCCCCACTCGCGCCCGGTCGGCCACATGCGTTCGCCGCGCGAGGCCACCCAGACGAACAGCCAGGCTGCGCCCAGCAGCATGGTGCTGGCGCGGAAATACAGCGGCGTGAGCTGTTGCAGCGACAGCTTCATCATGGGCCAGTTGACACCCCACATGAGGGTCAGGGCCAGCAGGCCCCAGAGTTGGCGGCGGGTGATCATGGGTGCAAGGAATGCGGGACGGGCCTGTTCACCCGGAGCCTGAAGGGGCGCCTGCGAACAAGGTAGGGCGGGTTGGCGTGGGCGGAGAACGGCAGCGGCAGGCCGCTGCCGCGCCAGGCGGCGCAGCAGTGCTGGGTCACACCGCGACGGGTGCCTTGATGGCCGGGTGGTGCTGGTAGTCCTGCACCTCGAAGTCCTCGTAGGCGTAGTCGAAGATCGAAGGCGGCCGGCGCTTGATGTGCAGCGTGGGGTAGGGGAAGGGCTGGCGCGAGAGCTGCAGCTCGACCTGTTCGCGGTGGTTGCTGTAGATGTGGCAGTCGCCGCCGGTCCAGATGAAGTCGCCCACCTGCAGGTCGCACTGCTGCGCCAGCATGTGGGTGAGCAGCGCGTAGCTGGCGATGTTGAACGGCACGCCCAGGAAGATGTCGGCGCTGCGCTGGTAGAGCTGGCAGCTGAGCCGGCCCTCGGCCACATAGAACTGGAAGAAGGCGTGGCAGGGCATCAGCGCCATCTTGGAGAGGTCGGCCACGTTCCAGGCGCTGACGATGATGCGGCGCGAGTCCGGGTTGGTTTTCAGGGTCTTGACCACTTCAGCGATCTGGTCGATGTGGCCGCCATCGGGCGTCGGCCATGAGCGCCATTGCACGCCGTAGACCGGGCCCAGGTCGCCATCGGGTTGGGCCCATTCGTCCCAGATGGTCACGCCGCGCTCGCGCAGCCAGTTGTTGTTGCTCGACCCGGTCAGGAACCACAGCAGTTCCTGGATGATGGACTTCAGGTGCACCTTCTTGGTGGTCACCAGCGGAAAGCCTTCGTTCAGGTCGAAGCGCATCTGGTGGCCGAACACGCTGGTCGTGCCGGTGCCGGTGCGGTCGCTCTTGTGCACCCCATGGGTGTGCACATGGCGCATGAAGTCTTCGTATTGCGAGCGGACGGGGCGGGTGGTCATGTCAGGGGGGCGGTGCGCTCAGCACGCGGCCGGGGTTGAGCAGGTTGTGGGGGTCCAGCGCCTGTTTGAGCGTGCGCATCAGCGCCAGCGCGACCGGGTCTTTGTAGTGGGGCAGCGTGGCGGCCTTGAGGCTGCCAATGCCGTGTTCTGCACTGATGGAGCCCCCGAATTGGAGCACCTGGTCGAACACCAGGTGGTTGACGCGGGTTTCGTGTTCGGCCAGGAAGGCCTTCGGATCGCCCTCGGCGGGAGCCTGCACGTTGTAGTGCAGGTTGCCGTCCCCCAGGTGGCCGAAGTTGACCAGGCGCACGCCAGGGATCTGGCGCGCGAGCAGCGCGTCGGTGTCGGCACAGAACGCCGGAATGCGCGAGACCGGCAGGCTGATGTCGTGCTTGATGTTCAGGCCTTCTTCGGCCTGCGCCAGCGGAATGCTCTCGCGGATGTGCCAGAGACCGTGCGCCTGCTGCAGGTTCTCGGCCACCACGGCGTCGCTGACCAGGCCCTGTTCGAAGGCGGTTTCCAGCAGGCGCTCGAACTGGGCCCGGGCGTGGGCTTCGGATTCGCTGTCGCTGTTTTCCAGCAGCACGCCATAGGGAATGTCGGCCTGGTCGATGAAGGGCACGCGCAACTGCGGCATGTGCCGGGCCACCAGGCCGAGCGCAAAGCGGCCCATGACCTCGAAGCCGGTCAGCCCGGCGCCCAGGTGCCCGTGGGCCAGGCCCAGCAGGGCCACCGCGGCTTCCAGGTTCGGGACGGCCGCCCAGGCGGTGAGTTGCGCCGCCGGCCGGGGGTAGAGCTTCATCGTGGCCGCGGTGATGATGCCCAGCGTGCCTTCGCTGCCGATGAACAGGTCGCGCAGGTCATAGCCGGTGTTGTCCTTGCGCAGGCCGCTCAGACCGTGCCAGACCTCGCCCTGCGCGGTGACCACTTCCAGGCCCAGGCACAGCTCGCGGGCATTGCCGTAGCGCACGACCTGCGTGCCGCCGGCATTGGTGGCGAGGTTGCCACCCAGGGTGCAGCTGCCTTCGGCCGCGAGCGACAGCGGGAACAGGAAGCCGGCGCGATCCGCCGCTTCCTGCACGGTCTGGAGCACGCAGCCCGCTTCCACGGTGATGGTGAGGTTGTCGCCGTCCAGCGCGCGGATGGCCTGCATCCGCGTCAGCGACAGCACGACCTGGGTGCCGCTGTCGTCGGGCACCGAGCCGACCACCAGACCGGTGTTGCCACCCTGCGGCACGATGCTCACGTTGGCTGCCGCACAAGCCTTGACCACGGCCGCCACCTCGGCGGTGCTGGCCGGTCGCACCACCGCCAGCGCCCGGCCGCGCGCGCGCCGGCGCCAGTCCTGCTCCCAGGCCACCAGATCGGTGTCCGGGTCATCGGGGGTGAGCACGTGGGCCGGGCCCACGGCCTGGCGCAAGGTGTGAATCAGCAGCGGATTCATGGCTGGGTACGGGCTGGGCTGGTGGCTTCCTCGGCATGGCGGGCGGCATCGGCGGCCACGGCTTCCTTGCCGGCGGCCTTCAGGCGCTGGCGCACGTGGGCGGCGCAGGCCACGAACAGCAGCAGGCACAGCAACACCTCGATGCCGGCCAGCCAGGCCGACAGGCCCTGCTCGCTGGTGGCACGGACCACACCTTCGGTGAAATAGAGCCACACCAACAGGCTGAGCCAGCGGTAGGTGTACATGCGGTGGCGCAGCAGGCCCGACAGGGGCAGCGTGAGCGGCAGCACCTTGAGCACCCACCACGAACCGCCCGGACGCAGCGGGGCCAGCCAGAGTTCCCAGGCCAGGCCCAGCACGATCAGCCCCAGCACGCTGCCCACGGCCAGACGGCGCGTCCAGCGCACGGTGGCGACCGGTGCGTTCAGGGCGGGGGATACGGGGGGCGGGGAAGACAACTCGGGCGCGGCGGGCATGGCAGGTGGCATGATACCGGGATGACTGTATCCGAGCGTGTGCGCGAAGTGCCGGCCCTGCTGGGCCTGCTGTGGCGCCATCTGCTGGCGTTTCCGTGGCGGACCACGGCCCTGACCCTGCGCGAGCGCTTCCGCGAAGACCGCCTGGGCGTGACCGCCAGCAGCCTGACCTTCACCACCACGATTTCGCTGGTGCCGCTGTTCACCGTGGCACTGGCCATCTTCAGCGCCTTTCCCATGTTTGCGCGCCTGCAGGACACCCTGCAGCACTGGCTGGTGGCCCGGCTGGTGCCGGACAACATCGCCAAACAGGTGCTTGCCTACCTGAGCCAGTTCGCCGCGAAAGCCGGGCAGATGGGCTGGGCGGGTGCGCTGGTGCTGCTGGTCACGGCGCTGGCGCTGATCCTGACCATCGACCGCAAGCTCAACGACATCTGGCGCGTGCGCCAGAGCCGGCCACTGACCCAGCGCATCCTGGTGTACTGGGCGGTGCTCACCCTGGGTCCGCTGCTGCTGGCGGGCAGCCTGACGGTCACCTCCTACGCGCTGAGCGCTTCGCGCGGGCTGGTCTCGACGCTGCCCGGCGGCGTGCGCTTCCTGCTCGATTCGCTGCAGTTCGGTCTGGTCATGGGCGGCGTGGCCGCGCTCTACCGCTACGTGCCCAATACCCGTGTCCGCTGGAGCCATGCGCTCACCGGCGGCCTGTTCGTGGCGCTGGGGCTGGAGCTGGCCAAGAGCGTGCTGGGCTGGTACCTCAAGACCGTGCCGACCTATTCGGTGGTGTACGGCACGTTCGCCACCGTGCCGATTCTGCTGGTCTGGTTCTACGTGGCCTGGGTGATCGTGCTGCTCGGGGCGGTGGTGGCGGCCTACCTGCCCAGTCTGCTGGCAGGCATCGCGCGGCGTGGCAACTACCCGGGCTGGCGTTTCCAGCTGGCCTTGGAGACCCTGGCCCAATTGCAGGCGGTGCGCGAAGGGCCGCAGCGCGGGCTGAGCCTGGAGGCCATTGCCCAGGCCCTGCGCGTGGACCCACTGCACCTGGAAGACCCGGTGGGTGCCCTGGTGGGGCTGGACTGGCTGGGGCGGCTGGACGAGGAGGACGAGCGCTACGTGCTGCTGCAGGACGCGGCGAACCTGCCGTTGGCGCCGCTGGCCGAGCGCCTGCTGGTGCCGGCCTCGCGCAGCACCGAAGCCTTCTGGGCCGCCAGCGGGCTGCGGCAGATGACGGTGGCGCAGGCGCTGGCGGCACCGTCGGTGCCCTGACCGGTCAGCCGATCCGGAACGGGGCGCCCAGGAACCCCCGGAAGCGGGCGCGGCCACCGCGTTCGGGCGGAGCGCTCAGCTCAAAACGCGGGAAGCGGCGCAGGAAGCGCCCGATGGCGATGCGGCCTTCGAGCCGCGCCAGGCTCAGGCCCGCGCACTGGTGGATGCCGAAGCCAAACGCGAGGTGGCGGTTGGGTTCGCGCCGCAGGTCCAGCCTGTCCGGGTCGGGAAACACCGCCGGGTCGCGGTTGGCGGCGCCGATGCACAGCGTGACCAGGGCCCCCGTGGACAGGTCGACACCACCCACCTGCGCCGCCTGGAGCGCGCGCCGGTTGCCCAACTGGTTGGACGACTCGAAGCGCAGGCACTCGTCCACCGCGCGGCTCAGGATGGCTTCCAGGGTCTCGATCTGGCCCGCGTGCGCGCACAGGTCGCTGAGCAGGTCTTCGCGCGCGGCGGGGTGTTCGTGCATCAGCACCAGGCCGTTGCCGATCAGGTTGGTGGTGGTTTCGTGGCCGGCGTTGAGCAGGAAGATGCAGTTCTGCAGCAGCTCGACCTCGCTGAGCTTTTCGCCGCTGGCTTCGCCCTGGATCAGGCGCGTGAGCACGTCGCGCTCCGGGTCGCCGGGGTGCCGGCGGCGTTCGGCGACGAGGCCGCGCAGATAGGCCAGCATCTCGGTCACGCTGCGGTTGCCCGCCGCGTGCTGCGCGGGTGTAGGCACGGGTTCGAGCGCGCCCAGGATGGCCAGCGACCAGTCGCGCAGCGGGGCGCGCTCGGCGTGGGGCACGCCCAGCAGGTTGCCGATGATCTCGACCGGAATGGCGGCGGCAAAGTCTTCGATCAGATCGCCGCCGCCCTGGTCCTCGATGCGGTCCAGCAGGCTGTCGACCAGCGCGACCAGGCCGGGCTCCATGTCGGCGATGGCGCGGCGCGTGAGCGCACCCATGATGAGTTTGCGCACGCGCGTGTGCAGCGGCGGGTCGTTGAACACCAGGCTGGTGGTGTGGTGCTCGTACAGCGGCGCGGGCTCCGTGTCGCTGCCGAAGGGGGGCACGTTGTATTTCGGCGCGAACTCGACGTGTTTGTCGGAGCTGAACAGCGCCGCGTCGCGGTACACCGCCATCAGGTCGGCGTGGCGGGTGAGGAACAGCGAACCGTCGGGCATGCGCCGCACCGGGTCGTGTTCGCGCAGCGCGGCGTAGACCGGGAACGGGTTGGCCAGAAAGTCCGGTGGCAGGGCACGCAGGTCGAAGCCGGCGGCGATCTCGCGGGCGCGGTCCCCGCTCATGGGCGGGGTGATCTGCTCGGGCGTGACCATGGTGTCAGGCCCGCAGGAAATCGCGGATGGCGAACAGCGTGGCGTCCGGCGTTTCGGTCATCTGGTGGTGGCCGACCGGCAGCGTCACCACCTGCAGCTTCTGGCCGGCCGCCTTCGCGGCGTTGATCAGGCCCTGTGCCGCCTTGGGGTGCGTCATCTGGTCCTGCCCACCCAGCAGGAACAGCACCGGGCTGGTGAGTGCGGCCATGGCCGCTTCGCCGCCGGTGTAGCGGTCGCACGCCACAAAGCCGCGATGGAACACGTTCACCGCCGGGTTGCTGCGCAGCACGCGCCGGCCCAGCGCCATGCCGGCGCCGTAGACCCAGGTGCCCGGGCCCAGGGCCGAGGGCGGGGCCGCCAGCGTGGAGCGCGAGAACACATTGACCATGGCCAGCGCTTTCTCGGGTTCGTTCAGCGATGCCTCGATCAGCGCGGGCGAGACCTTCATCGGGAACGCTGTGCCCACCAGCACCGTGTGCGTGATGCGGTCTTTCAGGCGGGCCGCGGCTTCCATGGCGATCAGCGATCCCCAGCTGTGGCCGATCAGGGCGGCCTTCTGCACGCCCGCGGCATCGAGCAGGGCGCCGATGAAGTCGGCCGCTTCTTCCACCGTGGCCGGCGCTTCGCCCTGGCTCTTGCAGTGGCCCGGCAGGTCGACCGCCAGCACGTTGAAGCCGTGGTTCGCGAGGTAGCGGCTTTGCAGGATCCAGACACTGTGGTCATTGAGCACGCCGTGGATGAAGACCACGGTGGGCTTGGCGGCATCGAAGGGCTTGCCGCCGGTGTAGCAGTAGGTCTTGGCGCCGTTGACTTGCAGTTCCATGTTCAGGCCTCCCGCCGGGCCGCCCCAAGGGAGGCCTTCGCCCCCTCGGGGGGCAGTGAATACACGAAGTGATGAACGTGGGGGCTCATTGATTCCCCGCCTTCTCTGCCGCTTTGAGCGCGCGCTTCAGATCGTCGATCAGGTCGTCCGGGTCTTCCAGGCCGATGGAGAGGCGGATCGTGCCGGGGCCGATGCCGGCGCCCGCCAGTGCCTCGTCGCTCATGCGGAAGTGCGTGGTGCTGGCGGGGTGGATCACCAGCGAGCGGCAGTCGCCCACGTTGGCCAGGTGGCTGAAGATCTTGAGCGTTTCGATGAAGGCCTTGCCCTGTTCGCGCGATCCCTGGATGTCGAAGCTGAACACCGAGCCGGCACCCTTGGCACCGTGGCGCAGCAGCTTGTTCGCCAGCGCGTGGCTGGGGTGCGATTCGAGCAGCGGGTGACCGACGCGGCTCACCAGCGGGTGGCTGGCGAGGAAAGCCACCACCTTCTCGGTGTTGCCCATGTGGCGCTCCATGCGCAGCGGCAGCGTCTCCAGCCCCTGCAGGATCAGCCAGGCGCTGTGAGGGCTGAGGCAGGCGCCGAAGTCGCGCAGGCCTTCGCGTCGTGCGCGCAGCAGGAAGGCGCCGACGGTGCTCTCTTCGCTGAAGGTCATGCCGTGGAAGCCGTCGTAGGCTTCGGTCAGCTCGGGGTACTTGCCCGAGGCATCCCAGTCGAAGCTGCCAGCGTCCACCACCACACCGCCGATCACGGTGCCGTGGCCGCTGAGGAATTTGGTGGCCGAGTGGTAGACCAGATCGGCGCCGTGCTCGAAGGGCTTGATCAGGTAGGGCGTGGTCAGCGTGCTGTCCACCAGCAGCGGCACCTTCGCCTCGTGCGCGATCTGGCTCACCGTCGGGATGTCCAGCACGTCCAGGCCCGGGTTGCCCACGGTCTCGCCGAAGAACAGTTTCGTGTTGGGCCGCACGGCGGCCTTCCAGCCGTCGATGTCGCCGGGCTTCACGAACGTGGTCTCGATGCCGAAGCGCCGCAGCGTGTAATGCAGCAGGTTCTGGCTGCCGCCGTAGAGCGCGGTGCTGGCGACAATGTGCGAACCCGCGCCCATCAGCGTGGCAATGGAGAGGTGCAGCGCCGCCTGGCCGCTGGCCACCGAAATGGCGCCGATGCCCCCTTCCAGCGCCGCCATGCGCTGTTCAAACACCGCGTTGGTCGGGTTGCTGATGCGGCTGTAGACGTGGCCGGCGCGCTCCAGGTTGAACAGGGCGGCGGCGTGATCGCTGGATTCGAAGACGAAGGAGGTCGTCAGGTGGATGGGCACGGCGCGCGCGCCGGTGGCGGGGTCCGGCGCGGCACCGGCGTGCAGCGCCAGCGTGTCGAAGCCGGGGTCGGAATAACCGGGCATGTCGGGGTCTCCTCGAAAAAGGCGGGTGCATCGCAGGTCGGGGTGGCGCGCTGCCTGCGTTTCAGGGCGGATTGTGGGCTATATTCATACCCACGCCAGCCCAGCCGGCGACAGCACCTATCCCGAGGAGAAGCGCCATGAAGGTCAGTGACATCCTGCGTGTCAAAGGCAACACGCTCTACACCATCACACCCGAAGACCATCTGGCCGACGCTGCCAAGCTGATGTCCGAAAAAGACATCGGGTCGCTGGTGGTCATGGCCAACGGCCTGGTGGTGGGCATGCTGACCTTCCGCGAAGTGATTCAGGCGGTGGTCAAGAACGGCGGCAGCTTCGCGGCCACGACGGTCTACCGTGCCATGGACCCGGGCCCGCTGACCTGCACCATGGCCACCGAGATGGACGAGGTGCGCCGCATGATGCTGGACCGCCACGCGCGCTACATGCCCGTGATCGAGAACCGCATGCTCATGGGCGTGATCAGCTTCTACGACGTGGCCAAGGCCGTGGTCGATGCCCAGAACTTCGAGAACAAGATGCTCAAGGCCTACATCCGCGACTGGCCCGAGGAAGAGCCGGAAGGCAAGAACGAACCGAACCTGCCCTGAAGGCATTGGCGCTACGCCCCTGGAAAGCCCTGCATAGCAGGGCTTTTTGCTGCCTGCACAGGGCGGGGAACCCGTCCCAGGGTGTTGCCTTCGCGAATATCTAGAATCCCTGTTGCGGCGCTTGCCGGCGCCGTTATGACGAAACAGGGAGAACGATGATGAAAGCGACGAAGGACGCTGGGCTGCGCGTTGGGTTGATGGCTTCGGTCATGTTGTTGGGCGGTTGCCTGACTCTGGACCCGTACCAAGTGGCGCGCGAGCAGAAACAGAAGGAAAAATGGCTGGGCACCCCGGTCGACGTGCCTGTGCAGGCGCCCGCTTTCGACGAGAAGCAGGCTCGGACACGGCTGGTGGCGGGCAACGCTCGCATCCAGGGCGGGCTGTATCACCGGATCGTCCGCCATGGCCGGGATGCGGGTGTCGAAGACGGGTTGCTGGGTGTTGGCTCGAACGAGCAGTCGGCCGCCAACATCCGGGTGTGGCTGATGCCGCTGACCGATCACGTGCAGCAGTGGCTGCAGCTGGATGAGAAAAACCGGCAGGACCGCAATGGGTTTTTCACCAGCAACAATACCCGCATCGAAAACCATATTCCCCATCCGAAGGTGTTTCGGCAGGCGTGGATGGCGCGCACCGATGCCAGCGGGAACTTCGTGATATCGGGCGTGGGACCGGGGCGCTACGCGCTGGTGTCTGACGACATTTCTATCTACACCATGCGTCGCAAGGACCACCACGTCGGAACGGACTACCAAGCATCCGGCTACATGCAGAATGGCCATACCGTCACGCCCGTAGGCGGCACGGTGGCCCAGGTGGAATCCACTTACCAGCGGATGAGGACGGTCGTGCGCTTCCGCAAGGTGCTGGAGGTGGCTGACCGTCAGGTGATCGATCTCGGTCGCGAACGCATGTGGGTGCGCTGAGAAGGGCGCTTGGCCGCTCTCAAGCCGCCACCGAGTGGATCACCTCGCGCACACGCGGGTAGATCTGCTGGTTCCACTTGCGGCCGCTGAACACACCGTAGTGGCCCACGCCGGTCTGGATGTGGTGCGTTTTCAGGTAGGGGCGCACGTTCTTGCACAGGTCCTGTGCGGCGACGGTCTGGCCGATGGCGCAGATGTCGTCGCGCTCGCCTTCCACCGTCATCAGCGCGGTGCGGCGGATGGCGCCCGGGTTCACGGTGCGGCCCCGGTACTGCAGCTTGCCCAGGGCGAGGTCGTAGGTCTGGAACACCTTTTCCACGGTTTCCAGGTAGAACTCGGCCGGCAGGTCGTTGACGGCCAGGTATTCGTCGTAGAAGGTCTGGATGGTGCGGGCTTCGTCGGAGCGGCCTTCGACCAGGTGCTCGTACATGTGCTGGAACGATTGCTGGTGGCGCTCCATGTTCATGCTCATGAAGGCCGTCAGCTGCACGAAGCCCGGGTAGACGCGTCGCATGAAGCCGGCGTGCGGCAATGGCACATGGCTGATGAGGTTCTTCTCGAACCATTCGATGGGTTTGCCCGTGGCCAGGCGGTTGACCTCGGTGGGGTTGACGCGGCAGTCCACCGGGCCGGCCATCAGCGTCAGGCTGCGCGGGGTGGCGGGGTGGTCGTCCTCGGCCATCACGGCGGTGGCGGCCAACGCCGCCACGCAGGGCTGGCAGACGGCGACCATGTGCACGCCTTCACCGACCGTCTCCAGAAACCGGATCATGTAGCTGATGTAGTCCTCCAGCCCGAAGGCGCCGTGGCGCAGGCCGACATCGCGGGCGTTGTGCCAGTCGGTGATGTAGACGTCGTGGTCCTGCAGCAGGGTGCGCACCGTGTCGCGCAGCAGCGTGGCGAAGTGCCCGGACAGGGGCGCGGCCAGCAGCACGGGGGGTTGGGGGGGCAGGCCGTCGGCGTTCTTGCGGAAGCGCAGCAGGGTGCCGAAAGGCAGTTTGAGCACAGCCTCTTCGTTCACTGGCACCTCGCGCTCCCCGACGAGCACGCTGTCGATGCCGTAGGCCGGCCGGGCGTGTGTCAGCCGCAGGCGGGAAATCACCTCGCAGGCGGCGGACATCTGGCGCAGCAGGGTTTTTTCGGTGTCCCGGACCCAGAGCGTGGCGCTCAGGTTCTGGGCCAGCAGGCGCAGGGGCGACAGCAGGTCGTTCTGGAGCTGATAGGCCTGGTACAGCATGAGCATCTTCCTGTGGATGCCGGGGCTGGCAGCAATTTGTGGGCCAGCTCACGTCGGCCGCAGCCATTGCACCGCCCTGGTGCGTGGAGGCCCGGTCAGACCGTTTGCAGATGGCACAAGGCTTGCTGAGCGTCTGGCCTCAGAGGAGCAACTTGTCATGGCCAAAGCGGTATTGACCATCAGCAGCAAGAACTACGGCGCCTGGGCCCTGCGTGGCTGGCTCATGGCGAAACTGGTCAAGCTCGATTTCACCGAGCACGTGATCCCGCCCGACGACCCGGACATGAAGGCCGAGATGCTGTTGTTGTCGTCGTCCATGCGGGTGCCGGCGATCGATCACGATGGCGTGCATGTCTGGGACACGCTGGCCATCGGCGAATACCTCAACGAGATCAAGCCCAAGGCCGGGTTGCTGCCGGCCGATCGGGCGGCCCGCGCCCATTGCCGCGCGATCTGCGGCGAAATGCACTCGGGGTTTTCGGCGCTGCGGTCGTCGCTGCCGATGAACATCAAGGGGCGGTTTCCGGGGTTCAAGATCTGGTCGCGCGCCAAGACCGACATCGAGCGCATCCAGGCGATCTGGCTGGACTGCCTGGAAACCTACGGCGGCCCATACCTGTTCGGTGCCAAACCCTGCATGGCCGACGCGATGTTCGCGCCGGTGGTCACGCGTTTCCTGACCTATGACGTGGACATGCCCGAAGCCTGCGCCGCCTACTGCGGCCACATCATGGCCTTGCCGGCCATGCGCGAATGGGTGGCCGCGGCCCAGGCCGAGCCGGACGAAATCGACGAACTCGACGCGGAGTTCTGATCCACGCCTTCGCCTGTTGCGGCCTTCAGGCCAGGGCACCGTGGAACGGGCTGGGCCCGGTCACAGGTGCCGTCACCCACCAAGCGCCGAAGGCGCGCCACGGAGGGGGGCGCCGTCAAGCGGCGCAGGGAGGCCTCTTCACGGCCAGGGGGTGGGCGGGGGAATGTCGCAAACCGGGTCGACATCCACGCTCTTGAAGTCGGCCGGCGACACGATTTCCAGGTATTCCATGTCCGGCGAGTAGTCGAACAGGTAGTGGCGGATGCCGGGGCGCTGGTGCACCACGTCGCCGGCCTCGACCAGGGTGACCTTGTCCTCGTACATGAACTTGGCCCAGCCCTTGGTCATGATCACGATCTGGAAGTCGGCTTCGTGGCGGTGCCAGCCCGTGCCGCCATCGGGTGGCAGGTTGGCCTTCACCAGGTGTGCGATCACCTTGCCGTGCGTGGCCTCGGCGACCCCCAGGTCGCGATACAGGAAAAAATCGCGCAGACCGCCGCCCTTGAAGTCGGTGTCGGCGGGTTTGACGTGGGAGAAGAGGGTTCCGGTCCGGTCCAGCATGGTGCGTTCCTTTCGGTGTGAGGGGGTTGGAGGCGGCCTGTGCCTGGCCGCTTTGCGTGATGCACAAAGCATTCCACGGTGCATCGGGGTTCGCGCTGGTGCGGCGTGCACGGCAAGGGCCCGGCGCACGTTGCCTGGCGCTGTGGGGTGCACCGTTGCGGCGCTGGCCGGGGATCCGCCTGCCCGGCGGGAGGCGGTGCATGCACCAGCGCGGGCTGTGGGCCCGGGGATGGCGTCGGGGATAATCGCCGGATGAGCGGCAACACCTTCGGCACCCTGTTTTGCATCACCAACTTCGGTGAATCCCATGGCCCGGCCATCGGCTGCGTGATCGACGGCTGCCCGCCCGGCATGGCGCTGACCGAGGCCGACATCCAGCACGATCTGGACCGCCGCCGCCCGGGCACCAGCAAGTTCGTGACCCAGCGCAACGAGCCCGACGCGGTCGAAATCCTCAGCGGCGTCTACGAAGGCAAGACCACCGGCACGCCGATTGCCCTGCTGATCCGCAACACCGACCAGCGCAGCAAGGACTACGGCAACATCCTGCAGACCTTCCGCCCGGGCCACGCCGACTACGCCTATTGGCAAAAGTACGGCATCCGCGACCCGCGCGGTGGTGGCCGCAGCTCGGCCCGCCTGACCGCGCCGACGGTGGCGGCCGGTGCGGTGGCCAAGAAGTGGTTGAAGGAAAAGTTCGGCACCACCTTTCACGCCTGCATGACGCAGGTCGGCGAGCTCCCCATCGGTTTCGAGAGCTGGGACCATGTGCCGAACAACCCGTTTTTCGCCCCGGTGGCCGACGTGTCGGCGCTGGAGGACTACATGAACGCGCTGCGCAAGAGCGGTGATTCGTGCGGCGCGCGCCTGCGCGTGGTGGCGAAGAACATGCCGGTGGGCCTGGGCCAGCCGCTGTACGACAAGCTCGACGCCGACATCGCCCACGCCATGATGGGTCTGAACGCGGTCAAGGGCGTGGAGATCGGCGCCGGCTTTGCGTCGGTCGCCGACAAGGGCTCCACCCATGGCGATGCGCTCACGCCTGGCGGCTTTGCCGGCAACAAGGCCGGCGGCGTGCTCGGCGGCATCAGCACCGGGCAGGACCTGGACGTGTCGGTCGCCATCAAGCCCACCAGCTCCATCCTGATCCCGCGCGACTCCATCGACGTGGCGGGCACGCCGACCGAGGTCATCACCAAGGGCCGCCACGACCCCTGCGTGGGCATCCGCGCCGCACCCATCATGGAAGCGTTGCTGGCCCTGGTGGTGATGGACCACGCGTTGCGCCACCGCGCGCAGTGTGGCGACGTACACGTGGACACGCCCGATATTGCCGCGGCTGGACGTGCCTGAGCAGAGCAGCAACGATCTGCCGCAGGGCCGCCCCAAGGCGGATCAGCCCCCTCGGGGGGCAGCGACCCGTGAAACGGCAGAGCGTGGGGGGCAGGGATTCAGCGCCGGGCCGCCCCAAGCGGAATCCGCACCCCCTCGGGGGGCAGCGACCCGCGCAGCGGCGGAGCGTGGGGGCCAACAGCTCCTGCCGTTTGCCGCCCTGTCCGCGAGCTACTTCGCGCACATCGGCTTCTTCAACCCCTACCTGCCGCTCTGGCTGAAAGACCTGGGCTTCGGGCTGCTCGCCATCAGCGTGCTGACCTCGGTGCAGTCGGCCACGCGGCTGTTTGCGCCCTACGCCTGGGGCACGCTGAGCGACCGCACGGGTGAGCGCGTCAAGCTGCTGCGCTACGGGGCCACGGCGGCGCTGGTGTTTTCGCTGGCGCTGTGGTTCCCGCTCGGGCCGGTGGCGCTGTTCGGGGTGCTGCTGCTGATGTTCACCCACACCAGCGCCATGATGCCCATGAGCGAGGCGGCGCTGGCGCACCTGGTCAGCCAGGGCGGGGCGTTCGATCCGAAGCGCTATGGCCGGGTGCGCCTCTGGGGTTCGCTGGGTTTTCTGGTCACCGTGATGGTGGCGGGCTGGTGGTTCGAGCGTTTCGGCCTGGGCCACTTCCCGGGCTGGACCCTGGCGACCCTGCTGGCGGTGGTGGCCAGCGTCTGGTGCCTGCCGGACCACCGGGAAGCGGCGCACCAGGAGACCGACCACCCCGCCATCTGGCCGCTGCTGCGCCAGCCGCCGGTGCGCTGGTTTTTCGCGGCGGTGTTCTTCCATGTGCTCTCGCACATCTTCATCTACGTCTTTTTCTCGCTCTACCTGGACAGCCTGGGCTACAGCAAGACGGTGATCGGCCTGCTGTGGGCGGTGTCGGTGGTGATCGAAATCGGCTGGTTCTTCACCCAGGGCCGCTGGCTGCCGCGCCTGAGCCTCACCGGCTGGCTGGTGCTGGCCGCGGGGCTGATGGCGCTGCGCATGGCACTGACGGCCGGCCTGCCACAGGTCTGGCCGCTGCTGCTGGCGGCCCAGGCCCTGCACGCCATCACCTTCGCCGCCCACCACACGGTCTGCATCGCGCTCATCTCGCACCACTTTCCCGGCCGGCTGCGCGGACGCGGGCAAGCGCTCTACACCGTGATCGGCTACGGCCTGCCGGGCGTGATCGGTGGCCTCGGCGGCGGGGTGCTGTCGCAGCGCCTGGGGCTGGCGAGCGTGTTCTGGCTGTCGTCGGCCTGCGCGCTGGTGGCGACGCTGTGCGCCTGGCGCCTGCGCCGCATAGAACACGCGGCCTAGCTGTGATGTCTCAATAGGTTGTTAACCCGGAAGGGTCTGGGAGACTGGAGTTACGACGCTTCAGAACTCTCAGAGGAATCCCCCCGGATGAACAGCCACAAGAATGCCAGAACCACC
>NZ_JACBGE010000026.1 GCF_021401345.1 Hydrogenophaga sp. NFH-34 | reverse complement strand
CGGTGACGCCGCCGGTGGACAACAACGGCCCGATCGTGATCCCGGTGACGGTGAACGACGGTCAGGGTGGCACGTTCGAAGGCACGATCACGATCGAGCCGGTGAACCCGCCGCCGGTGGCTACAGACGACGTTCGCACGACGGTGGAAAACGTGCCGGTCAGCGGCAATGTGCTGACCGACAACACGGGTGCGGGCCGGGACAGCGACCCGGATGGTGATCCGCTGACGGTCACGGGCTTCACGGTGGACACCGATGATGACGGCACACCCGAGAGCTTTGCGGCAGGAGAGACTGCGGTCATCGCTGGTGTTGGTGAACTGGTGATCCGGGCCAATGGCAGCTACACCTTCACGCCGGCCACTGGCTTCTCGGGCAGCGTGCCCACGGTGACGTACGCGATCAGCGATGGCGACGGTGGTACGGACGAGGCGACCCTGACTATCACGGTGGAAAAGGGCACCGAGACTCCGTCGGTGGTGGGCGATTCGGCCATCACGTCGGAAGACACGCCCGTGACCATCGATGTGCTTGGTAACGACGATCCGGGCAGTGAAGGGCCGCTGACGATCAAGGAAGTGAATGGCCAGCCGATCGTGGTGGGCTCGCCGGTGGAAATCGTGGACAGCATCACGGGCTTGCCCGTGGGCACCGTGTCGCTGGACAACGGGGGGACACTCGACGATCCGACGGACGACACCCTGGTCTTCACGCCGGCCGAGAACTTCAACGGCAACGTGGACTTCACCTACACCGTGCAGGACCAGTCGGGCAAGGAGCTGACGGCGCCGGTCAAGGTCACAGTGACGCCGGTCAACGATCCACCGGTGGCGAACGACGACACCGTGACGACGGGCCCGGATGAGCCGGTCACGATCGATGTGGTGGGCAACGACAACGACCCGGACGGCGATCCCTTGACCGTGCGGGAAATCGACGGTACGCCGGTGACGCCCGGTACGCCTGTGATCATCAACGACCCGGTCTCGGGGGATCCGGTGGGCACGGTGACGCTCAATCCGGATGGCACGGTCACGTTTGTTCCCGAACCCGGGACCAGCGGTCCGGTGACGTTCGAATACACGGTCACGGACCCGAGTGGCGAACCTTCCACGGCCACGGTGACGGTGAACGTGGGTGAACCCAATCTGCCTCCCGAGGCCCTGCCGGACACCAATGTCACGGACGAAGACACTCCGCTGGTGGTGGACGCCGCCCAGGGTGTGATCCATGGCCCTGGTGCAGACATCGACCCGAATGGCGACAGCCTGTCGGTTTCTGCCGTCAACGGCAGCGCCGCCAACGTGAACGCTGCGGTCGCGGGCAGCTGGGGCACCCTTACGCTGCGCCCCGATGGCAGCTACACCTACGTGCCCAACGCTGCGGCGCAGGCACTGGCGGCTGGCGAGTCGCGGGACGACGTGTTCACCTACACGGTCAAGGATGCGGCAGGCCTGACGGCGACGACCACGCTGACCATCACCGTCAATGGGCTCAACGATGCCCCGGTCGCGGAAAACGATCGCCAGGTGATCCCGCCGAACGAAACGGCGACCGGCAACGTGCTGGACAACGACAGCGATCCGGACGGTGATCCGCTGACGGTGGTGGGTATCGAGGTGGATACCGATGGCGATGGCACGCCAGAGACCTACCTGCCCGGTACAACCATCGTGATCCCCAACGTGGGGACGCTGGAGATCGGTGAGGATGGCAGCTACACCTTTGAGCCCGCAGATGGCTTCGAAGGCCCGGTTCCACCCGTCACCTACACCGTCAGCGACCCGGATGGTGCGACCGATACCGGGACCCTGATCCTGGTGGTGGATGCCTCCAACGACCCACCGGCTGCGTACGACGATCATGTGACCGGTCAAGAAGACCAGCCGGTGTCCTTTGATCCGCGGACCAACGACCTCGACCCCGAGGGCGATCCGCTGACCATCAAGGAAATCAATGGCCAGCCCATCGATCCGTCCACACCGGTCACCATCTTCGATCCGGCCGACGGCACCACGCCCATCGGTGTGATCACGATGAATCCGGATGGCAGCCTGACCTTCACGCCAGAGGAGAACTTCAACAGTCTCACGCCGATTCCAGTGGGCTACACCGTGAGTGACCCGGATGGGGAAACTTCGAATGCGGTGATCCACATCATCATCCGGCCGGTCAACGATCCCCCGGTGGCGGTGGACGATGTGCGGATCACGGTCCCTGATGCCCCGGTTTCGGGCAACGTGCTCACCAACGACTCGGATGTCGATGGGGATCCGCTGACGGTAACCGAGTTCAGCATCGATACCGATGGCGATGGTGAGGCCGAGACTTTCCCGGCGGGAACGACCGCGACGATCGTGGGCGTGGGCACCCTGGTGATCAACCCGGATGGCAGCTACACCTTCGATCCGGTCGATGGCTACGCGGGTCCCGTGCCCGTGGCCACCTACACCATCTCCGACCCGGATGGTGCGACGGCCACCGCCACGCTGACGCTGACCGATGTGCCAGCCAAGCCTCCGGCTCCGGCTCCGGCACCCCAGCCAAGCCCGCCGCCGGCTCCCGCACCGGCACCGGCACCGGCTCCAGCGCCTGCCCCCGAATCGCCAACCCAGCCGGGCTGGGAACGCGATCCGGTGTCGCCCGCGCCGACGGTGCCTACCCTGCCACCAGGCACCAGCAACCAGTTGCACGTGCTCTATGCCGTGGGAGACGCCAACGCCGAGCGCAACCTGTATGCGTCGCCGCTGGGCGGCCTGCAGCTCGCAGCGCCGCTCTGGGGCGAGGCGCTGGCCCAGGTGCCGGACAGCCTGCTGTTCGAGAGCAGTGACCGCGATGCCGGCGTGACCCTGATTCGCGAGCGTGCATTTGGCGAGGTGGCCGACTTCCGCCCGGCACTGCATGTCCAGCATGCGGTGCGCTACCAGCCGGTGGCCATGGCGCCGAACCTGTTCGTGCAGCACGCTGTCCGCTCTTCGCAGCTGGAGTCCCAGCTTCGTTCTGCGGCGATCGACGGCTACAACTCCGCCACGCCGGGCTTCGATACCTTGATCGATCCGTTCGCCCTGGGCGCGCCCAAGCCGCAGGAAGCCGCTGAGAAGCCGGCTCCTGAGGCCGAAGCCCCCAAGCCGGCGACCAAGGCACAGGCGCCCGAGAAGGGCGAGGCCCGTGCTGCCGCACCGACCGATGACCGCGCTGCCGAGGCCCCTGCCAAGGATGTGGTCAAGCCTCGGGCCGCTGTTGGCCTGAAGGGCCAACTGGAAAGGCTGGCCAAGGACCGAAGCCTTGGCGCTCGCCCGATCACCCGTACCACCGTTATCAGCTGAATCCGATTTCTGACAAGGACATGAAGATGAACGACAAGAACTCCTCCACCGCCATCGTGCGGACCCTGGTTGCACTGGCGGTGACGGCTGTGGTGGCCGGTTGCTCCGTGACACCTCGCGCCCTCACGGCCGACGAAGTGCGGGACCGGGTGAAAGAAGATACCGCCCGCATGTACGAAAACCAGGCACCCATCAGTGCACCGGTGTCGCTGGAAGAGGCCGTTGCCCGGGCCATGAAGTACAACCTGGACTACCGGCTGAAGAAGATGGAGTCGGCACTGGCCATGGGCCTGACCGACTACGCCAGCTACGACATGCTGCCGCAGGTCGTGGCTTCGGCCGGTTACAGCAGCCGCAACAACTATTCGGGCGGCACCAGCATCGGCATCCTCGACGGCGAGGTGTCCGACCGTCCCACTTCTTCGGACGAGCGCAACCGCTCCCTGCGCGGCATCGAGTTTTCCTGGAACGTGCTGGATTTCGGTGTTTCCTACTACCGTGCCCGCCAGCAGGGTGACCAGTTCCTGATCGCGGAAGAACGTCGCCGCAAGGTGGTGCAGAACCTGCTGCAGGACGTGCGTGCGGCCTACTGGCGCGCGCTGGGCGCACAGCGCCTGAACGCCCAGGCCGACGAGGTGGTGCAGCGTGCCTCGCTGGCCCTCAACCGGTCCCGCGAAGCCGAAACCCAGAAGGTGATTCCGCCGAACCTGGCCCTGGCCTACCAGCGTGCCCTGCTGGACGCGACCACGCTGTTGAACCAGCGCCGTCAAGACCTGGATTTCGCCAAGCGCGAACTTGCCGCCCTGATGAACGTGCCTCCGGGTGTCGACTTCCGCGTGGCCGAAGCCACCGAGACCGCCCTGCCGGCCGCTCCGCGCGATCTGGTCAAGCTGGAAGAGGCGGCGCTGCTGCAGCGTCCCGAACTGCGTGAAGAAGACTTCCGCAAGCGCATCACCGCGGACGAAGCCCGCAAGCAGATCCTGGCCATGCTGCCCGGCATCTCGCTGAGCTATGGCCGCAAGCACGACTCCAACGTCTTCCTGCTCAACAACAGCTGGACCGAAGGCAGTGCCAACATTGCCTGGAACCTGATGCGTCTGGTGGCGCTGCCTTCGCTCAAGGATGCCCAGAAGTACCAGGAAGCTACCGACCAAGCCCGCCGCATGGCGCTGTCGATGGCCATCCTCACGCAGACCCGCGTGAGTGCCGAGCGTTACCGCATGGCCCTGGAAGACTTCAAACTGGCCGATCAGGCCGCTCAGGTGGATGCTCGCCTGGCCGCCTACACCAAGGCTTCGGTCACCGCCAAGCTGGACAGCGAACTGGAAGCCATCCGCACCCAGGCCCGCGCCGTGCTGGGGGCCTACCAGCGTGCCAACGCCTACGCCAACGCCCACATCGCCTTCGGTCGTCTGTACAACACCATCGGTTTCGATCCGATTGCCGACGACTTCGAGGCCAACGATCTGCCGGCGCTGACCCAGCGCGTCAAGGGCCACCTGCAGGCCACGGAGAAGGACGCCTTTGCCTTGTCCTCCAACCTGTTCGGCCGCGCGCCGTCGGTCAACGTCCAGCTCGCCGGCATCACCGATCCGGTGCAGCAGGTGCGCATGAAGGCGCTGGTGACCGAGTTCCTGAGCCGCCACCAGATCGAGACCGATGCCCAGAATGGCCGTCCGCTGCAACTGGCTTTCGAGTCGACCGACCGAGCGGGCCTGGAAAAGGCCGCCTGGGTGCTGAACATGACCGACGAGGCGGGCCAGCAGCAGCAGGCGCGTTTTGCCACGACAATACCGGCCAATGCCCGTGCCTCGATCTATGAAGCCAGCCTGACGGCGGCGCTCAATGCGAACATGGGTGACCTCAAGAACTGGCTGAGCATTGACTGACATGCGTCTACGAGCAACTGCGGGTGCCGTGCTGGGTTTGTGCCTGGCCGGGGCCACCTTCTTCTCTCATGCCCAATCCGCGACGCGGACGGCGCCCGCGGCGGGCGAGGCGATCCGTGTGCTGGTACTGCCGGCGGGGGAAACCACGCTGGCCAGTCCGGTGCCGGGCAAGATCAATACCCTGCACGTCGGGCTGGGCCTGCCTTTCCGTCAGGGCCAGGTGCTGGTGTCGCTGGACTGCGAAGAGCCCCAGGCGCGCCTGGCGATGGCCAAGGCCGAACAGGCGGCAGCCACCGACCAGTACGAAGCCAAGCTGCGCATGCAGGGCCTGGAGCAGGCCAGCGACGTGGAAGTGGCGCTGGCCGCCAGTGCCGTCGCCAAGACCAAGGCCCAGATTGATCTGTACCAGTTCCAGGTGTCGCAGTGCTCGATCCGGGCGCCCTGGAATGGCCAGACGGCCAAACTGCATGTGCGCAGCCACATGACGGTGGCTGCGGGCCAGCCTCTGCTGGATCTGGTGCGCAGCGGCTTGCTGCTGCTCAAGCTCAACGTGCCCTCTCGCTGGGTGTCGAGCATCAAGATGGACCACGATTTCGAGGTCACCATCGACGAAACGGGGCAGACCTACCCGGCGAAGGTGCGCCGCATCAACAGCCGCATCGATCCGGTGAGCCAGACGATCGAGCTGGAAGGCACGCTGTTGAAGTCGCATGCCGAGCTGCGTCCCGGGATGAGTGGCGTGGCGAATTTTGCCGGCATGCGCTGAGACATGACGGACGCCGCAGATCTGGGCTTGCTGCTGCAGATCGAAGCCCGGGCGCAGGAAGCGCAGACGCTGGCCGCGCTGCGCTTCAC
Source organism: Hydrogenophaga sp. NFH-34 (assembly GCF_021401345.1). GTDB lineage: Bacteria > Pseudomonadota > Gammaproteobacteria > Burkholderiales > Burkholderiaceae_C > Hydrogenophaga > Hydrogenophaga electricum. Next base: position 73,181 of record NZ_JACBGE010000026.1, on the reverse strand, counting down.
CATCGTCAACGAGACCCATGCGCTGGTGCCGTATCGGCAGGCAGCGCTGTTCGACATGCAGATGGGGGCCCCCAAGCTGGTGTCGGCGTCGGGACTGGTCAGTGTCGCCAACGACTCCCCGTTCGCGATCTGGCTCAGCCGGTTCGCACAGCGTTTGCCCCGCGATGGCGAAATCCACCGCCTGGACCTGGCCGACGCGGCGCCCGACGATGTCGAAGGCTGGAGCGAATGGTTGCCCGAGCACCTGCTGCTGGTGCCGCTGCGCCGGTCTCGCGGGGACTTTCTGGGCTTCGTCCTGTACGCGCGCGAAGAGCCATGGACCGAGCGCGAGCTGGTGCTGCTGTCGCGCCTGCACACTACCTATGGCTACTGCCAGCACGCACTCGGTGGTTCCGGGCAGTCGCGTTGGGCACGGGTGCGGCGCCTGTTCGGCAAGCGCCATCGCTGGAAGCTGGTCGCGGCCGTGGTGGCGCTGCTGTTCATCCCGGTGCGCCTGTCGGTGCTGGCACCCGCCGAGGTGGTGGCGCTCAATGCGCTGGCCGTGGCTGCGCCGCAGGACGGGGTCATCGGCTCGTTTGCGGTCTCGCCCAATACCCGGGTCAAGGCTGGCGACCTGCTGTTCTCGCTCGACGACTCGGCGTTGGCCAACCGGTTGCAGGTGGCGCGCAAGTCGCTGGAAGTGGCGCAGGCCGACGCCCATGTGGCCCAGCAGCGCGCCTTCGACGACACCAAGAGCAAAGCCGAAGTTGCGGTGGCGCTCGGCCGTGTGCGCGAGAAGGAGGCCGAGCTGGCCGCCATCGACACCCAGGCCCAGCGGGTGGAAGTGCGCGCGGACCGCGACGGCATCGCCATTTACACCGACCCGAATGACTGGATCGGCCGGCCGGTGGTCACTGGCGAGCGGGTCATGCAACTGGCCCAACCCGAAGATGGTGGCGTGCTGGTCTGGCTCGGCGTGTCCGACGCGATCAACCTCGATACCGGCGCACCCGTGCGCCTGTTCCTGCACACCGAACCGCTGAGCCCGCGTCCGGCCGCGCTGATCGAAACCAGCTATCAGGCATCCGAAAGCCCGGACGGCGTGGCTTCCTACCGGTTGCGCGCGCGCTTTGCCGAAGGCACCGAGATTCCGCGCATCGGTCTGCGGGGCACGGCCCGCATTTCCGGTGACTGGGTGCTGCTGGGTTACTACCTGTTCCGCCGTCCCCTGGCCCAGCTCCGGGAATGGACCGGGCTGTGAGCGCTGGCGCACAAGCCCCGAAATCCGGGGTGGCGATGTCCTTGCCACGCCAGGTGAAGGCTCGGCCGCGCAAAGTGCCCCTGCCCGCCATCCGGGACGAGCTGATCCTGTTTCCCGCGGCGCCCAACGAAGACGGCTCGCCAGCCTGGATGATCCAGGACCCGGTGACCAACCGGTTTTTCCGGATCGGCTGGCTCGACTTCGAGTTGCTCGTGCACTGGGCCGACAACGATGTGGCTTCGCTGGCGGCGCAGGTCAACCGCGAGACGCCCCTCAATGTGGTGCCCGAAGACGTGCAGCGCCTGGGCAAATTCCTTGCCGACAACCAACTGTTGCGGGTGATTTCCAAGGCCGACGTGGAGCGGGTGCAGGGCTTGCACCAGCGCATGCAGCGCACTTTTTTCGAATGGCTGCTGCACAACTACCTGTTCGTTCGGGTGCCGCTGGTGCGGCCACAGCGCTGGCTGGCCGCCCTGCGGCCCACGCTGGAGCGGGTGAACATGTCGTTCGTGGCGCTGGTCATCGGCCTGATCACCTTGACCGGCGTGTATCTGGTGTCCCGCCAGTGGGATGTCTTTACCCACACCTTTGTCGACAACCTCACCCTGACCGGGGTGATCGGCTACGGCGTGGCGTTGGCGCTGGCCAAGACCTTGCATGAAATCGGGCATGCGCTGGCCGCCACGCGGTATGGCGTGCGGGTGGCGCACATGGGGGTGGCCTTTCTGGTGATGCTGCCCATGCTCTACACGGACACGAGCGAGAGCTGGCGTCTGCAGAGCGCCCGCCAGCGTCTGGCCATCGCCAGTGCCGGCATTGCGGTGGAAATGGCCCTCGCGGGGATCGCGACGCTGCTCTGGACGCTGGCCCCTGAAGGCTCTGTACGCAACGGCCTGTTTTTCCTGGCGACCACCAGTTGGGTGCTGACGCTGGCAATCAATGCCAGTCCGTTCATGCGCTTCGATGGCTACTTCATCGCCAGCGATCTGGTCGACATGCCCAATCTGCACGAACGCGCGGGTGGGCAGGCGCGGGTGTGGCTGCGCCGCACCCTGCTGGGTTTTCGGGACGCCTGGCCCGAACATTTCGCCGCGCCCAAGCGCCGTGCGCTGATCACTTTTGCCCTGATCACCTGGGTTTACCGCTTCACGGTGTTTCTGGGTATCGCGCTGCTGGTGTATCTGTTCTTTTTCAAGGTGCTCGGGCTGATCCTGATGGCGGTGGAGCTGACCTGGTTCATTGGCAAACCCGTGATGAAAGAATTGGCCGTGTGGAAAGAGCGCCGCGCTGAAATCCTGCCCAACCGGCGCCGCGGGCTCTGGGTCGGACTGGCCGTGGTGCTGGCCGTGCTGTTGTTTCCGTTCAGCAGCCGGGTGATGGGCTATGGCTGGCTGCATGCGCAGGAGCAGCAGCAGATCCATGCGCCCTTTGCGGCCCAGATTGTGAACATGCCGGCGCAGCGCACCTTCAAGACCGGCGATGTGCTGTTCGTGCTGGACTCCGAGGTGCTGAGCATCGCGCAGGACAAGTCGCGCCAGCTCGCCCTGGCCCGCGAGCGGCAGATCGCCGGCTTGCTCGGTCTGGAGGATGGTGAGGCCCAGCGCCAGACCCTGCAATCGCAGAAGGCGTATTTCGAGGCCGAGCAGAAACTCAACCAGGACGAGCGCGAACGTCTGACGCTGCGCGCCCCTTTCGACGGTGAGTTGCAGGACATCGACCCCGGCCTGGCGCCCGGGGTCTGGGTCAAGTCGCGCGAACCGCTGGCGGTGCTGATGGACCCCAGTCGGTGGGTGGTCGACGCCTACGTGCCGGAGGCCGATCTCGGCCGTCTGCGCACCGGAGATGCCGTGCGCGTGCGGCTGCTGTCGAGCGCCATGGCCTGGGCGAACGGGCGTGTGGAGGCGATCGACGTGTCCCGCACCCAGTACCTGCCGACGCCCATGCTCGATGCCAACCACGGGGGGCCGCTCGCCACTCTGCCGGATCCTTCGCGCCAGGCCCAGGGCGGCCGGGTGCTGCGCGATGCGCTGTTCCGCGTGCGCGTTGTGCTTGACGAGCCCTTGCCCACGCAGCAGATGGCGACCGTGCGCGTGCGTATCGAGGGCAAGCCCGAGTCGCTGTTGACTGGTGGCATCCGGCGGGTGGCATCGGTGCTGGTGCGCGAAAGCGGGTTCTGAACCTGCAGCGGCGTTCCCGGGAAGGGGCCGCCGTGCGATGATTCGAGCATGAGTTCCTTGCGGGTTGCCACCTACAACATTCACAAGGGCGTGCAAGGCCTGGGGCCGGTGCGCCGGCTGGAAATCCACAATCTGGCGCACGCCGTCGAGCAGTTTGATGCGGACATCGTCTGCCTGCAGGAAGTGCGGCGTCATCACCGCAAGCTGGAGCGCTATTTCACCCGCTGGCCGGATCTGGATCAGGCCGGCTACCTCTCCCCGGAAGGGTATGAGTCGGTCTACATGACCAATGCCTACACCCGCCACGGCGAGCACGGCAACGCCCTGCTGTCGCGCTGGCCGGTGCTGGGAACCGGGCACACCGACGTGTCGGATCACCGCTTTGAACAGCGTGGCCTGCTGCATGTGCAGGTGCTCGTTGACGGCCGCCTGGTGCACGTGGTGGTGGTGCATCTGGGCCTGATCCACGCCAGCCGGGAACGCCAGGTGCAGCGGCTGGGGCAGTTTCTGGTGCGCGAGGTGCCCGAGAACGACCCGCTGATCGTGGCTGGCGACTTCAACGACTGGGGTGCGCAGTTGCTGCGACCCATGGCCGATCTGGGCCTGCGAACGTTCGATGGCATCCGGCTGCCCACCTATCCCTCGCGCTTGCCGCTGCTGCACCTCGACCGCATCTATATGCGTGGGCTGAAACCGTTGTCCGCGCACGTGCCGCATGGCCGTGCCTGGTCGCGCATGTCGGATCACCTGCCCCTGATCGCGGAGCTGGGTCTGCTGTGAACATGCCGCCTGCGCCGGACCCGGCGGCCGCGTCAGGTCCCCGCTGGCTGCGGCGCGGGCACCAGTTGCTGTTGCTGCAGGGGGGGCAGGCGTTTTTCCCGGCCCTGGTCGAAGCCATGGACGCGGCGCGCACGGTGATCCACCTCGAAACCTACATCTTCGAGTTCGCCGGGGCGGCGTTGACCGTGGCCGAAGCGATGGAGCGCGCTGCCCGGCGTGGGGTGACCGTGCGTCTCGTCATCGACGGTGTGGGCACGCCCAGCATGCCAACCGAATGGCGGCAGCGTTTTGCGCAGGCCGGTGTGCGCTGGGTGACCTACGCGCCGCTGGGGCGCTTTGGCCTGCTCATTCCCAGCAGTTGGCGGCGGCTGCACCGCAAGCTTTGTGTGGTGGACGGCACCCTGGGTTTCTGTGGCGGCATCAACATCATTGACGACCATGAGGACGTCGCGCTGGGCCACCTGCAGGTGCCCCGGCTGGATTTTTCCCTACGTGTGGCGGGCCCGCTGGTGGACGACATGGTGGACACCATGGAGCAGCTATGGTGGCGCCTGCAGGCGGTGCGCAAGGCCCGCCAGCGCGAGTTCAAGGCTGCCTGGGAAGCCTTGCGGGCCTTGAGTCCGGTGGGGGATTTCTCGCGTCTGCTGGCGGCCATCGATGTGCGCTCCGGCCTGAGTGGGGCGCGCTGGGACGGTGCGGCCGAATCGCCCGACGCGGACGACGACTCGCTGCCGCCGAGGGGGGTCAACGACGCGTCGGCGGTGTTGCTGCTGCGGGACAACGTGACACACCGCAGCGACATTGAGCGGGCCTACCTCAAGGCGATCGGCCGCGCGCGGCACGACGTGGTGATTGCCAACGCCTATTTCATCCCGGGGCGGCGCCTGCGCAAGGCGCTGTTGCTCGCGGCGCGGCGCGGTGTGCGGGTGCGGCTGCTGTTGCAGGGCAAGTACGAGCATTTCCTGCAGTACCACGCTGCACGTCCGGTGTACCACCAGTTGCTGCAGGCCGGCATCGAAATCCATGAGTACGCGCCGAGCGCGTTGCACGCGAAGGTGGCCGTGGTGGACCGTCGCTGGGCCACCGTGGGGTCGACCAATCTCGATCCGCTCTCGCTGCTGCTGGCCCGCGAGGCCAATGTGCTCACAACGGACCGGCGCTTCGGCAGCCTGTTGCACGACTGCCTGGACACCATCATGGCCCGCAGCGGCCAGCGCCTGGACCTGCAGACCCTGGCGCACCGGCCCTGGCGGCAGCGGGTGTTGGACCGTATGGCGTTCGGCATCATGCGCGCCAGCCTGTTCGTGACCGGGCACCGCTACTGAAGGCGCAACCGGTCCAAGGCCATTGTTTCCCGGGCTTGGGGGCGGGAAGCGGCGGTGTTAGCATGCCCGGATGCTCATGAAATCCGATGCCGACATGACTCCTGACAATGCCGCCGAGCAGGAAGAGGGCGTGCCCGTTTCCGTGAAGATCCGCGAGCGCCTGCGCGAGGCTCGCCAGCGCTTTCACTCCAACGACAACATCGCCGCGTTCATCGAACCGGGTGAGCTGGACAAGCTGCTCGAAGAAGTGACGGACAAGATGCAGGGCGTGCTCGACAGCATGGTGATCGACACCGAGAGTGACCACAACACGGGTGACACGGCGCGCCGCGTGGCCAAGATGTACCTCAAGGAGGTCTTCGCCGGCCGCTACGTGAAGGGGCCGGCGATCACCGAATTCCCCAACGCCGAGCATCTCAACGAGCTGATGATCGTCGGGCCCATCACCGTGCGCAGCGCCTGCAGCCACCATTTCTGCCCGGTGATCGGCAAGATATGGATCGGCGTCATGCCCAACGAGCACACCAACGTGATTGGCCTGTCCAAGTACGCGCGACTGGCCGAATGGGTCATGGGCCGTCCGCAGATCCAGGAAGAGGCGGTGGTGCAACTGGCCGACCTGATCCAGGAAAAGACCCAGCCCGATGGCCTGGCTATCGTGATGGAAGCCAGCCACTACTGCATGTCGTGGCGCGGCGTGAAAGACATGGACAGCAAAATGATCAACTCGGTGATGCGGGGCGTTTTCCTCAAGGACGCCACCCTGCGCCGCGAGTTCCTGTCCCTGATTCCCCGCCAATCTGTCTGATCCGTCGCCATGCTGGTTCGCCTGCTCTACGTCAGCCGCTCCGTGGACAAGGAGTGTTCCAAGTCCGCGATCGAGTCGATCCTCGAAGTTTCCCGCGCCCACAACCTGCACAAAGGTATCACGGGCGTGCTCTGTTACGGTGGCGGCATCTTCCTGCAGGCGATCGAAGGCGGTCGGCACGCGGTCAACAATCTGTACAACCACATCGTGGCCGACGGGCGCCACACCGACGTGGTGCTGCTGCACTACGAAGAAATCAGCGAGCGCCGCTTTGGCGGCTGGACGATGGGCCAGGTCAACCTGTCCAAGCTCAACACCTCCATCGTGCTCAAGTACTCCGAGCGCCCTGAATTCGATCCTTACAGCGTCTCGGGCAAGGTCTCGCTGGCCTTGCTGGAAGAGCTGATGGCCACCGCCAGCATCATCGGGCGCGCCTGAATTCGCCCTGGTGAGCCGGGCCGGTGTGCCCGGCCCCGGAAACCGCGGTCATGACCACCCCGCCTGTGCAACTGCTGGGCTGCGACTTCAGCAGTGCGCCGTCTCGCCGCAAACCCATCACCCTGGCCGTGGGCTGGCGCGAAGGCCCGCGTGTGCGACTGGACCGGCTGGAAGCCTTCGAGTCGCTGGACGCCTGGCAGGCCTGGATCGCCCGACCAGCCGATGAGGCAGGCTGGATCGGTGGTTTCGATTTGCCTTTTGGTTGGCCGCGCGAGCTGGTGGCCGCGCTGGGCTGGCCCACCGAATGGCTGGCCTGCATACGCCACAGCGCGGCGCTGGAGCGCGCGCAGCTCCGCGAGCTGTTTGCGGCCTTCTGCGACGCGCGCCCTGTGGGGGGGAAGTTCGCGCATCGGGCGACCGACGGGCCGGCAGGAGCCAGTCCGAGCATGAAGTGGGTCAACCCGCCGGTCGCCTTCATGCTGCACGCCGGCATGCCGCGCCTGATCGATGCCGGGGTGCATCTGCCGGGCCTGCTCCCGGGGGACACGCAGCGTGTGGCGCTGGAGGCGTATCCGGGACTGCTGGCGCGCAGCGTGCTGGGGCGGCAACCCTACAAGAGCGATGACCGGCAGCGCCAGACCTCCGAGCGCCTGATCGCGCGGCGCAGCCTGATCGACGCGCTCGAGACGGGCCAGGCACCTCTGCTGCAGGCAGCGGGCATCCGGCTCAAACTCTCCCACGCCCAGCGCGACGCCTTGGCGGACGATGCCACCGGCGACTGCCTGGACGCCGTGCTGTGCCTGCTGCAGGCGGCCTGGGCGGCTCACCGCCACGCGCAAGGCGATGTCCGCTACGGCCTGCCCGACTTCGATCCGCTGGAGGGTTGGATCGTGAGCGCCGAGCCGCTTCCTGACCCGCGTCAAACCGGGTGGCGTGACCACTGAGGCACACTCGCGCGTTTGCCTGTGAATCCCCGAAGCGAGCCATGACCTCTCCCGCCACCCCGCCAGATGAAGCCTCGGCGCCCCATGCCGCACCGCCACTGGCGCCCGCTGCCAAGACCCGCCATGCACCCCACGAAGACCTGCAGGCCCTGCTGATCGGGACGCTGTTTGTCGCCATGGGCGTGGTGCTTTTCCGCCATGAAGGCTTGCTCACCGGCGGGACCGCTGGCCTGGCCTTTCTGCTGCACTACGCCATGGGCTGGAATTTCAGCCTCGTGTTCTTCGTGATCAACCTGCCTTTTTACGTGCTGGCCTGGCGGCGCATGGGGCCGCTGTTCACGGCCAAGACCTTCGCGGCGGTCGGCCTGCTGGCCGTGTTCGCCGAGGCGGTGCCGCGCTGGCTGGAAATTGGCGCTTTGGTGACGCCATTTGCCGCGGTGGCCGGTGGCTTGCTGACGGGTACCGGCATGCTCATGCTGTTTCGGCACCGGGCCAGCCTGGGCGGATTCAACGTGCTGGTGCTCTGGTTGCAGGAGCACTGGGGGTGGCGCGCCGGGCATGTGCAGATGGCGCTGGACTGCGCGATCGTGGTGGCGGCTTTCGCCGTGACCGACTGGACGCACATTGCCTGGTCGGTGGTGGGGGCGGTGGTGCTCAACATGACCCTGGCCATCAACCACAGGCCTGGCCGCTACATGGCCGTATGAAGGGTGAGATCGCGTGGCTCGCCCTGGCGTGCCTGGTGGCTGGCCTTCCTGCGCGGGCGGCCGATGCATCGCGCGAGCGGGTGTACGAGGCCCGCGTCGAGCGCGTGTTCGACGGCGACACCTTGTGGGTGCGACCCTTGCCCGATGGCCGGCCCCGCAAACTGCGGCTGGACGGCATCGACGCGCCCGAAATCTGCCAGCCGGGCGGGCTGGCCGCGCGTGACGCCCTGGCGGAACGGATAGAGCGGCGGGTGGTTCAGGTGCGCGAGCGCCGACGCGACCACTACGGCCGGCCGCTGGTACGGCTGTCCCAGCGGCAAACGGATGTCGCCGCCTGGCTGGTCGCGCAGGGGCATGCCTGGTCGTACCGTTGGCGCTTCAACCCGGGCCCGTATGCGGCGGAAGAAGCGCGGGCCCGGGCGGCCCGGCGTGGGGTGTTTGCCGAGGCGTCGCCGGAGTGGCCGGGTGACTTCCGGCGCCGGTACGGTCCGTGCCCGCCGTCTGCGCCGATAGCACCGCGCGCGGGTGCTTCAAACCGCTGAGCGGCCGCCGCAGACCGGGCAGGCGGGGTCGCGCCGCAGGCGCACGTCGTCGAAGCGCAGGTCGCGGGCATCCACCATCAGCAGCCGCCCCGTCATGCGCGAACCCAGCCCCGCCAGCAGTTTGAGCGCCTCGGTGGCTTGCAGTGTGCCCACGATCCCCACCAGCGGCGCCAGCACCCCCATCGTGGCGCAGCGGGTTTCCTCAACCGCGGCGTCGGGTGGAAACACGCAGGCATAACAGGGCGACGCCGCATCGCGCGGGTCGAAAACGCTCAGTTGGCCGTCCAGGCGAAGGGCTGCTCCCGAGACCAGCGGTTTGCCATGTTCGACACAGGCGCGGTTGATGGCCTGGCGGGTGGCAAAGTTGTCGGTGCAGTCGATCACCACGTCCGCAGTGGGTACCAGTCGCGCGAGCAGGGCGTCGTCGGCGTGTGCGGCGTGTGCCGTGACCACCGGGTCGGGGTTGATGGCGGCCACGGCTTCGCGCACGGAGTCGACCTTGGCATGGCCGATGCGGGCCAGGGTGTGCGCGATCTGACGCTGCAGGTTGGTGGCATCGACGGTGTCGGCATCCACCACCGTGAGGTGTCCCACACCCGCGCTGCCCAGATAGAGCGCAACGGGCGATCCCAGGCCGCCGGCGCCGATGATCAGCGCGTGCGAAGCCAGCAGGCGCTCTTGCCCTTCGACGCCGATCTCGTCGAGCAACAGGTGGCGCGCATAGCGCAGGAGTTGTGGGTCGTCCAAAGTGAAAAGCCCGCCGGGGAGGCGGGCTGTGGGATCAGTTTTCTTTCTTCTCTTCTTCCCGGGGTGTCTGTGACTGGCTCAGCACCACCGGCTGCCCCTTGAGGCGATTCAGGGCCTGCTGGAGCTGGAAGTCCTTCTCGCTGCCGAACTCGGGGATCAGGCGCTGCCCCGGATTCTTCTTGGCTTCTTCCTCCAGGCGCTTGCGGGCCTGCTCGCGGGCTTCTTCGCGTTGCTGTTCGGCGGCGCGCTGGGTATCCGTCATGGGGCCGTTGGTGACCTCTTCTTTGCCGATCAGGTGCTTTTGCAGGTCGGCTTCGCGGGTGCGGAAGGCGGCGAACACATTGCCCTCGGCGGTTTCGTCGACCAACAGGTCGGGAATGATGCCGCGGGCCTGGATCGAGGTGCCGTTGGGGGTGTAGTAGCGCGCGGTGGTGAGCTTGAGGGCGGTATCGGGCCCCAGCGGCCGCACGGTCTGCACCGAACCCTTGCCGAAGGTCTGGCTGCCCAGCAGGGTGGCGCGCTTGTGGTCCTGCAGGGCGCCAGCCACGATTTCGCTGGCCGAGGCCGATCCCTCATTGACCAGCACCACGAGCGGCAAGGTCTTGAACGAGCCGTTGGTGTTGCGGGTCAGGCGGGCGATCGGGTCGGTACCGCCGCGGCGCAGGTAGTGCTGGGGCACGGCCTTGTAGACGAACTTGCTGTCTTCCAGTTGCCCGTTGGTGGACACGACGGTCACGTTTTCGGGCAGGAACGCGGCCGACAGGGCCACGGCAGCGTCGAGCAGTCCGCCCGGATCGTTGCGCAGATCCAGCACCAGGCCCTTGAGTTGGGGGTCGGCCTTGTAGATGTCTTCCAGCTTGCGCGCGAAGTCGTCGACCGTGCGCTCCTGGAACTGGGACACGCGCACCCAGGCGTAGCCCGGTGCGATCACGCGCGTCTTGACGCTCTGGGTCTTGATCTCTTCGCGCACGATGGTCACCGGGAAGCTGCGGTTCTCGTCCTTGCGGAAGATGGTCAGCAGCACCTTGGTGCGGGGCTCGCCGCGCATCAGCTTGACCGCATCGTTGATCGTCAGGCCTTTGACGGCGGTGTCGTCGATCTTGGTGATCAGGTCACCCGACTTGAGGCCGGCGCGGAAAGCGGGGGAGTCTTCGATGGGGGACACCACCTTCACCAGGCCGTCTTCCATCGTGATCTCGATGCCCACGCCGACGAAACGCCCGGAAGTGCCTTCGCGGAATTCCTTGAACGACTTCTTGTCGAAATACTGCGAGTGGGGGTCGAGGCTGGCCACCATGCCGGCGATGGCGTCGGAGATCAGCTTTTTCTCGTCCACCGGCTCCACATAGTCGGTCTTGACCATGCCGAAGACGGCCGCCAATTGCTGCAATTCCTCCAGAGGCAGGGGCGCCAGGGTGCTGCGCGCCACTGCCTGCAACTGCACCGTGGTGAGGGCACCTGCCACTGCGCCGACGGCAATCCAGCCGGCAATCTTGAGTTTGGGACTCATCTGTTTCGCCATGAACATTCCCCGCAAGCTCGGGCCGGGCGCTTAGGCGCCCATTCCGGATCAATATACACCTTGGAGTGCTGCGAGGCCTTGGCGGTTCCACCAAAACCCGGCAGGCTGTAGCGCCTTGCCGCGCGGGCTCAGCCTTTCTGGCCCTGGGCCGCCACGGCGGCGGCGGCCTTGGCTGCTGCTTCCGCATCGCCCAGGTAGTAGTGGCGGATGGGTTTGAGCTCGGCGTCCAGCTCGTACACGAGCGGAATGCCGTTCGGGATGTTCAGGTTCACGATGTTGGCGTCGGAGATGCCGTCCAGGTATTTCACCAGCGCGCGGATCGAGTTGCCGTGGGCGGCCACGACCACGCGCTTGCCACTCTTGATGGCCGGCGCCAGGGCCTCGTTCCAGAACGGGATGACCCGGGCCACGGTGTCCTTGAGGCATTCGGTCAGGGGCACGTCGGAAGGCGTGAGCTTTTCGTAGCGGCGGTCGCTGCGTTCGCAACGCGGATCGGTCGGTTCCAGCGCCGGCGGCGGGGTGTCGTAGCTGCGGCGCCAGACCAGCACCTGCGCTTCACCGTATTGCTTGGCCATGTCGGCTTTGTTCAATCCCTGCAGCGCGCCGTAGTGGCGCTCGTTGAGGCGCCAGCTCTTGACCACGGGCAGCCAGGTGCGGTCCATGGCGTCCAGCACATGCCAGAGGGTGTGGGTGGCGCGCTTGAGCACGGAGGTGTAGGCCACGTCGAAGTCCCAGCCTTCTGCCTTGAGCAGCCGGCCGGCTTCCAGGGCCTGCGCCACGCCGGTGGGGGTCAGCTCGACATCGGTCCAGCCGGTGAAACGGTTTTCGAGGTTCCAGGTGGATTCGCCGTGGCGGATCAGGACGAGTTTGTACATGGTGTGCGGCAGTGAGCGGATCGGTTTCTGGGCGGAGAGGGCGGGTCGTCAGCGCATGGGGAGAGAAAGAACGGCCATGCCCGCGCCTTGGTAAACCAGACATTTTAGAATCCCTGCCTTGTCCCAGAAAGGTGAACCCTGTGAGTTTCTTTGTCGAAAACTGGACCCTGATCGCCGTGGCCGTGGTTTCCGGAGGCATGTTGTTGTGGCCGGTGCTGCGCAGTGGTGCGGGCAGCGGTGCGCTCAACCCGACCGACGCGGTGCAACTGATCAACCGTGAAAAAGCGGTGGTGGTCGATGTCTGCAGCCCCGAAGAATATGCGGCGGGCCACGTGGCTGGCGCCAAAAACGTGCCCCTGGCCGACCTGGAAAGCCGCCTGCCTGCCGTGGTCAAGAACAAGGCATTGCCCGTGATTCTGGTCTGTGCCTCTGGCGTGCGTTCCAAGCGCGCGGTGGCCGTCGCACGCAAGCTGGGCTACGAGAAGGCGCAGAGCCTGTCTGGCGGCCTGGCGGCCTGGCGCGGCGCGAGCCTACCGGTCGAGAAGGCCTGAGCCATGGCCCAGCACGTTCGCATCTATTCCAGCGACTACTGCCCCTACTGCGTCCGCGCCAAGGCCCTACTGCAGCGCCGGGGGGTGACCGATTACGAAGAGATCGTGGTCGACGGCCGCCCGGATGTGCGTGCCGAGATGACACGCATCACCGGTCGCACCAGCGTGCCGCAGATCTTCATCGGAACCACCCACGTCGGTGGCAGTGACGACCTGCACGCCCTGGACGCCCAGGGCGGACTGGTTCCCCTGTTGCAACAGGGCTGAGCTGGTGGCCCGCTTGCCGGGGCCTCTGGCGCAAAGGCGATAATCGCCCAGTGCCCGCTGCGGGACGCCTCCCCGGCGGGCTTTGTTTTGTCCGACGTTTGAAAGCACATCATGGCCGACCAAGATCCCGTGTTCCAGATCCAGCGCATCTACCTGAAGGAAGCCTCTCTGGAGCAGCCCAATTCGCCCGCCATCCTGCTGGAGCAGGAACAGCCGTCGGTCGATATCCAACTGGGCGTGGAAGCCAGCCCGGCGGCCGATGGCGTCTACGAGATCACGGTGACCGCCACGGTGCAGACCAAGATCAAGGACAAGACCGTGTTCCTGGTCGAGGCCAAGCAAGCCGGCATTTTCGAGATCCGCAACCTGCCGCAAGAACAGATGGGGCCGATCATGGGCATTGCCTGTCCGCAGATCGTCTATCCCTACCTGCGCGGCAACGTCGCCGACCTGATCCAGCGCGGCGGCTTCCCGCCGGTGCACCTGGCCGAGATCAACTTCCAGGCCATGTACGAGCAGCAACAGGCGGCTGGGACCAACGGCGCCACCCAATAAGCGGGACCCGGGGATGAAGATCGTCGTCCTCGGTGCAGGTGCCTGGGGAACGGCGCTGGCCATCAATGCCGCCGGGCATGCGGGCGCTTGCCATGAGGTCACGCTCTGGGCCCGCGATGCGGCCCAGGCGGTCCAGATGCAGGCGGCGCGCGAAAACACGCGCTATCTGCCCGGGCATCCGTTTCCGCCGGTGCTGCAGGTCAGCCACGAGCCGTTGTCGCCCGATGCCGGGTTGCTGGCCCGGGCGGATCTGATCATCATCGGCTCGCCCATGGCCGCCCTGCGGGGCATGCTGACCCATTTGCGCACGCTGCACGTGCCCGTCGCGTGGCTGTGCAAAGGTTTCGAGTCTTCGCAAGAGCCGGGCGCGGCGGGTCTGATGGGGCATGAAGTGGCGGCGGCCGTGGCCCCGCAATTGCGGGCCGGCGTGCTCAGCGGCCCGAGTTTTGCCCAGGAAGTGGCCCGGGGCCAGCCGACAGCGCTGGTTGCCGCCAGCGAACACGCCAGTGTTCGAGAGGCGCTGGTCGCGGCATTCCATGGCCCCACGCTGCGGGTCTATGCCAACGAAGACATCGTGGGCGTCGAGGTGGGCGGTGCGGTCAAGAACGTGCTGGCCATTGCCACCGGCCTTTGCGACGGACTGGCGCTGGGGCTCAACGCGCGGGCCGCGCTGGTCACCCGCGGGCTGGCCGAAATGACACGGCTTGGACTGGCGCTGGGGGCGCGCGCGGACACCTTCATGGGGCTGTCGGGCCTGGGCGATCTGGTGCTCACCGCCACGGGAGATCTGTCGCGCAACCGCAAGGTGGGCCAACTGCTCGCCCAGGGGTTGAGCTTGCGGCAGGCGGTCGACTCCTTGGGCCATGTGGCCGAAGGGGTTTACAGCGCGCGCACAGTGGTGCAGCGGGCCCGTGCCCTCGGGGTGGAAATGCCCATCAGCGAAGGCGTGGTGGCCTTGCTCGAAGGGCGTCTCAAGCCCGCTGAAGCCGTGGCGGCTCTCATGGGACGTGATCCGAAAGACGAAGCGCTCTGAAGGCGAGTGCCGCCCTGGCACCCATCGGGCCCGGCTCAGATTTCGAAGTTGTCGATCAGGCGGGTCTGGCCCAGCCGGGCTGCGCCCAGCACCACCAGCGATGCCGGTGCCGCTGCGTCGGCGGCGGTCGGCGGCTGCAGGTCTGTGCGCCGGCGCACGGTCAGGTAGTCGGGTTTCCAGTTCCGGCCGGCCAGGGCCTGGAGTGCTTGCTGTTCCAGTGCCGGTAGCTGGTCGGGCAATCCATGGCCGGCGGCCAGCGCATCGCGCGCCAAGGCGCGCAGTGCGAGCGAGAGCTGCACCGCTTCGGCACGCTCGGTGTCACTCAGGTAGCCGTTGCGCGAACTCAGCGCGAGGCCATCGGCAGCCCGCTCGGTTTCCACGCCCACGATGTGCACGGGCAGGTTGAACTGTTGCACCATGCGCCGGATGATCATCTGCTGCTGGTAGTCCTTCTTGCCAAAGATCGCATGGCCAGGCTGGCTGGCGGTCGCGAACACGCACTGAAACAGCTTCATGACCACCGTGCACACACCGGTGAAGAAGCCCGGCCGGAAGTGGCCCTCCAGGATGTCAGCCAGATCGGGGGGCGGCAGAACCTTGAAGCCCTGGGGTTCCGGGTAGAGCTCTTTTTCCGAGGGAGCGAACACCACATCACAACCCTGCGCGGCCAGCTTGGCGCAGTCGGCTTCGAGGGTGCGCGGGTAGGTGTCGAAGTCCTCGTGCGGGGCAAACTGCAGGCGGTTGACAAAAATGGACGCCACCGTCACGTCGCCCAGCGGCCGGGCGGCACGCACCAGTTGCAGGTGGCCTTCGTGCAGGTTGCCCATGGTGGGCACGAGGGCCGGCGATTGAAAGGGCGCGAGCGCGGCGCGCAGGTCGGCGATGGTGTGAACGATTTTCATGAGGGAGCGATGAGCAGGCAGAGGCTGGCGGGCCTCTGGCGGGGACGGGTCTACCAGGCGTGCAGGCTGTCGTCGGGGAAGCTGCCGTCCTTGACGGCGCGCACGTAGGCCGCCATGGCGTCTCGCACGCTGGACTGACCTTCCATGAAGTTGCGCACAAACTTGGGGTTCTTGCCCAGATTGATGCCCAGCATGTCGTGCATGACCAGCACCTGGCCGGCGGTTCCCTTGCCGGCGCCGATGCCGATGGTGTGGCAGGTTTGCAGTTCCGTGGTGATTTCCGCCGAGAGCAGTGCCGGCACCATTTCCAGCACCAGCATGCCGGCGCCCGCGTCCTGCAGCTCCAGCGCGTGGCGGCGCAGTTGCAGGGCAGCGGCGTCACCGCGCCCCTGTACCCGGTAGCCACCCAGGGCATGGACGGTTTGGGGTGTCAGACCGAGGTGGGCGCACACGGGAATGCCGCGTTCGACCAGGAAGCGCACGGTTTCGGCGGTCCAGCCACCGCCTTCGAGCTTGACCATGTGGGCGCCTGCGCGCAGCAGGTCGGCTGCGCTGCGCAGGGCCTGTTCTTTGGATTCGTGGTAACTGCCAAAGGGCAGATCGCCGATCACCCAGGCCGTGCCCTGCACCCGGCGCAGGCCCCGCACCACGCTTTCGGTGTGGTAGCACATGGTCTCCAGCGTGACACCGGTGGTGCTCGACAGACCCTGGCAGACCATGCCCAGCGAGTCGCCGACCAGAATGCATTCCACCCCGGCAGCATCGGCCACGGCGGCAAATGTGGCGTCATAGGCGGTGAGCATGGTGATCTTCTCGCCGCGTTCGCGCATTTCAGCCAGACGCGGCAGGCTCACCGGCTTGCGCGCCGGCAGAGGCGAAGCGGCCGGCAACGTGCCGTAGGGCGTGGCGGATGGTCCGCTCGTGTTGGTTGAGCTCATGGTTTGTTCCTCATGAGGTGGTCACAGTGGGGCGCACTATATTCCATCTGGTCATTTCGATCCCGGTATGCTCGACCCCCATGAAACATTTGTCTGACTTCACAGCCGAAGACCTTGCCGCGCTGGCGCGTGCCGATGTGGCGCGCGCGCTGGCCGAAGATGTCGGCACCGGTGACCTGACCGCTGCCCTGGTGGACAACGGCCGGACCGCGCGGGCCCGCATCCTGGCGCGCGAGCCGGCGGTGATCTGCGGCGGCCCCTGGGTGGAAGCGGCGGTGCTGGCCTGCGATGCCCAGGCGCGCCTGCACTGGCACGTGGCCGAGGGCCAGCGCTGCGGTGCCGATCAGGTGGTGCTGGAGATCGAGGGCCGGGCCCAGTCCCTGCTGACCGCCGAGCGCACGGCGCTGAACTTCCTGCAACTGTTGTCGGCCGTGGCGACCAAGACAGGGGCATTCGTCGAGGCGGTCGCTGGCACCCGCGCGGCCATTGTCGACACGCGCAAGACGCTGCCGGGGCTGCGCCTCGCGCAGAAGTACGCGGTCAAGACCGGCGGCGGGGTGAACCACCGCATCGGCCTGTACGACGCGGTCCTGATCAAGGAAAACCACATCGCCGCCGCAGGCGGGGTGGCGGCCGTGCTGCAGAAGGTGCAGACCGACGCGCCCCAGGCCCGGTTTGTGGAGATCGAGGTGGAGACCCTGCCGCAGCTCGAAGAAGCCCTCCGCTGCGGTGCGACCATGATCCTGCTGGACAATATGGACCTGCCGACCCTGCGCGAAGCGGTGCGCCTCAATGCCGGTCGCGCCATCCTCGAAATCTCGGGCGGCGTGAGTTTTCAGACCGTGCGCGGCCTTGCAGAAACCGGGGTTGACCGCATCTCCATCGGTGCCTTGACCAAGGACGTCAAGGCCATTGATTTTTCGATGCGTTTCGACGCTCTTTGATTCCTGATACCGCGTTTTCGTGACAGTCGCCCCCGCCATGAACAGTTCCGATTCCGCCGTCATTGACGTCGAGTACGAGCAGCCTGCCTGCCCGACCCAGCATGCCTGGGCGCGCGTGCCGGTCGAGCCCGGTCCCAAACGGCGTGCCGAGCTCAAGGACCGCATTCGCCGCCTGCTCCAGGAACGCAACGCGGTCATGGTGTCGCATTATTACGTGCACCCGGACTTGCAGGACCTGGCCATGGAAACCGGGGGCATCGTCAGCGATTCGCTGGAGATGGCCCGTTTCGGGCGCGACCACGCTGCCACCACCCTGGTGGTTTCGGGGGTGCGGTTCATGGGCGAGACGGCCAAGATCCTGAGCCCGGAGAAAACCGTGCTCATGCCCGATCTCGACGCCAATTGCTCGCTGGATCTGGGCTGCCCGATCGACGAATTCAGCGCGTTCTGTGATGCTCATCCGGACCGCACGGTCGTTGTTTACGCCAACACCAGCGCCGCGGTGAAAGCCCGGGCCGACTGGCTGGTGACCTCCAGCTGTGCGCTGGAGATCGTGCAGGCCCTCAAGGACAAGGGGCACAAGATTCTGTGGGCGCCCGACAAGCACCTGGGGGCCTACATCCAGCGCGAAACCGGGGCCGACATGGTGATGTGGTCGGGTTCGTGCATCGTGCACGACGAGTTCAAGGGCTTCGAGCTGGAGGCGCTCAAGCAGGAGCATCCCCAGGCCAAGGTGCTGGTGCACCCCGAAAGCCCGGCCGATGTGATCGCGCTGGCCGATGCGGTGGGTTCCACGTCGGCCATTCTCAAGGCTGCCCGCGAAATGGCTGCCCGCGAGTTCATCGTTGCCACCGACAACGGCATGATGCATGTGCTGCGCCAGCAGAATCCCGACAAGGTGTTCTTCGAGGCGCCCACGGCCGGCAACAGCGCCACCTGCAAGAGTTGCGCTCACTGTCCCTGGATGGCGATGAACGGCCTGGAAGGGGTTGCGCAGGTGCTGGAGCGGGGGCTGAACGCCATCGAGGTGGATCCGGCGCTGATCCCGCGTGCCCGGCAGCCGATCGACCGCATGCTGGCTTTCACGGCCGCGTACAAGGCCGGGCACGACGCGGGTGCACTGGTGCCGAACATCGGCGCGGCCTGATTGGCAGGGGCACTGTCCGCATGGAGACCCCAACAAAAAGGCCCGCGGTTGCGGGCCTTTTTGTTGGGGCGGGGCAGCCCGTCTGGGGCGGCGCACTGCCGGAAGAGAGTGCTCAGGTCGGAACCTTCTTGAGCATTTCCAGGCCCACCTTGCCGTCAGCGATTTCGCGCAGAGCGGTCACGGCCGGCTTGTTCTTGCTCTCGATCTTGGGGGCGTGGCCCTGGCTGAGCATGCGGGCGCGGTAGGTGGCGGCCAGCACGAGCTGGAAACGGTTGGGGATTTTCTCCAGGCAGTCTTCGACGGTGATGCGTGCCATGGCGTTCTCTCGGAAAGTCAGTGAATGTTGAGGGCGCCAAAGGTGTCGGCGCGGGCGATGCGCTGCGCTCCATAACGCAGGCGCTGAGCGTGGACGATGGCTTTCAGGTCGAAAAGCGCACGCTCGAACAACTCGTTGATTATAACGAAATCGAATTCCCGGGCGTGGGCCATTTCCTGGGCCGCGTTCTGCAGGCGCAGCTCGATGGTTTCGGCACTGTCCTCGTTGCGGCGCTCCAGCCGCGAGCGCAGTTCCTCCCAGCTGGGGGGGAGGATGAAGACCAGGACCGCGTTGGGAAAGATCCGCTTGACCTGGATGGCCCCCTGGAAGTCGATCTCCAGCACCACATCAACCCCCTGGGACATGCGCTGCTCGATGGCGGTCTTGGAGGTGCCGTAGCGGTTGCCGTGCACGCTGGCCCATTCCAGGAAAGCGTTCTGCGTGACCATCTGGTCGAAGGTCTCGTGGCTGACGAAATAGTATTCGCGGCCGTGCACCTCCTGGCCACGCGGCGCGCGGGTGGTGTGGGACACGGAGGGCGAGACCCGCTTGTCCAGCTCCATCAGGGCTTTCACGAGGCTGGACTTGCCGGCACCGCTGGGGGCCGCCACGACAAACAGGTTTCCAGGGTAGTCCATGGCCTTGGTCATTCGATGTTCTGCACTTGCTCACGCATCTGCTCGATCAGGACTTTCATGTCCACCGAGATGCGGGTGAGCTCCAGGCTGGAGGATTTGGCGCCCAGGGTGTTGGCTTCCCGGTGCAACTCCTGGATCAGGAAGTCCAGCCGTTTGCCGGTTTCGCCGCCCTTTTTGAGCAGGCGTTCAATTTCGTCCAGGTGAGCGGCCAGGCGGGTCAGTTCTTCCGCCACGTCGATGCGGATGGCAAAGGCCGTGGCCTCGGCGAGTGCCCGGTCCTGGGCACTGGCGCTGGCGGCATCGGCGCCGGCATTGCCCAGGGCCTCGTTCCAGCGGTCCAGAAAGCGCTGCCGCTGCTGGGCCACCAGTTCGGGCACCAGGGGCTGGGCCTCTTTGGCGAGCTTGCGCAGTTGCCCGAGCCGGTCTTTGAGCATGGCGGCCAGCTTCTGGCCTTCGCGCTCGCGGGCCTCGATCAGGCCGCCCAGGGTGGTCTGGGCCAGTGTCAGCAGGCTGTCGTTCCAGCGGCCGGGCTGGGCCTGCTGGCGCGAGGTCAGTTGCAGGATCTCGGCCACCGACAGCGGAGCGGCTTTGGGGCACCAGGCCTGGATGCCGTCCTGCAGGTTCACCAGGCGCTGCAGATCCGAGGGGTTGGGGGCTGGCGGGCCGCTGTCGCTGCGGCCTTCGATCCAGGCGCGCACCTCCACTTTGCCGCGCTTGAGCCGGCTGGACAGCAGCTCGCGCAGAGCGGGTTCGGTGCCGCGCAGGTCTTCCGGCAACTTGAAAACCAGATCGAGAAAGCGGCTGTTGACCGAGCGGATTTCCAGACCGAGCGCGGCCTGGGGAGTGTCGGAACTGCCTTGCGCAGGCCCGCCAGTTTGGGCTGTGGCGTAGCCGGTCATGCTGTAAACTGCCATCGAATATGGGGCCCTGAAGTTGAGTGGTCCAAAACGAGGCGTTCCGGAAGCCGTTCAAATTATGTCAAAGGTCAAGCCCGCCCCCTTGCCGCCGGACACCGTGATCGGCGGCTACCGCATTGTCAAGAAACTGGCGGCGGGCGGATTCGGGGTGGTTTATCTGGCCGTGGACACCGAGGGCCAGCAGGTCGCCATCAAGGAATACCTGCCATCGTCGCTGGCTTCCCGCGGGCCTGGTGAACTGCTGCCCCAGGTGCAGCCGGAAAAGCTCTCACTCTACCGGCTGGGGCTCAAGAGCTTTTTTGAAGAAGGGCGCGCGCTGGCGCAGATCTCCCACCAGTCGGTGGTGAGCGTGCTCAACTTCTTTCGCGAGAACGAGACCGTCTACATGGTGATGAACTACCTGGAGGGGGCTTCCCTGCAGGAATTCATCATCACCGCGCGCGAGCTCAAGAAGCAGAAGGTGTTTCGCGAGTCGACCATCCGTTCGCTCTACGACGAGGTGCTGCGTGGCCTGCGCATCGTGCACCAGCACAAGATGCTGCACCTGGACATCAAGCCGGCCAACATCTTCATCACCGACGACAACCGCGCGGTGCTGATCGACTTCGGTGCTGCCCGCGAAGTGCTGAGCAAGGAAGGCAACTTCATCCGTCCGATGTACACGCCCGGTTTTGCCGCGCCCGAGATGTACCGGCGCGACTCGAGCATGGGGCCGTGGACCGACATCTACGCCATCGGCGCCTGCATCTACGCCAGCATGCAGGGCTACCCGCCCAACGATGCGCCTCAGCGGCTGGAAAAAGACCGTCTGTCGCTGGCACTGTCGCGTCTGCGCGGTGTTTATTCCGACAACCTGATCGAGGTGGTCGAATGGTGCATGTCGCTCGATCCGCTGTCCCGCCCGCAGTCGGTGTTTGCCTTGCAGAAGGAACTCAGTCGGGAGACGGAACGCAGCTACACCAAGCTGACAGTGGCTGAAAAGATGCGTCTGCAGTTCGACAACATCGTTTCCGACAACAAACGGGCGGCCCGCAAGACCACCGCCGCAGGGACCCGCTTCAAATGAAGTTTTCGGTCTATCAGATCAGTCGGCAGGGAGGGCGCGAACGCAACGAGGACCGCATGGGGTATGCATATACCCGCGAGTCCGGGCTGTTCGTGCTGGCCGATGGCATGGGGGGCCATCCCGAGGGTGCCATGGCGGCCCAGTTGGCCCTGCAGACCTTTTCGGCCTATTTCCAGAAGGCGGCCAGCCCGACCGTGCGCGAGGTGCCGGACTTCCTCTCCAGCGCGCTGATGGCTGCCCACCACCAGATCATCCGGTACGCTGCGGAAAAAGGCATGCTGGACACCCCGCGCACCACGCTGGTGGCGGCGGTGATGGAACGCAACCACGTGCACTGGATTCACTGCGGTGATTCCCGTCTGTACCTGGTGCGCGAAGGGGAGTTGCTGACCCGCACGCGCGACCATTCCTACATCGAGCAACAGGCCCACCTGGGCCGCTCCACCGAGCACATCAACCGCAACATCCTCTTCACGTGCCTGGGCTCGCCCGCCAAGCCGGTGTACGACGTTTCCGGCCCGGTGCAACTGCAACAGGGCGACCGGGTGCTGCTGTGTTCGGACGGGCTGTGGAGCACCGTCAAGGATTTCGAGATTGCGGACCAACTGGCCCGGCATCCGCTCGAACACGCCGTGCCTGAGCTGGTCGAAATGGCCCTCAAACGGGGCGGTCCACGTTGCGACAACGTCACCGTGCTGGCGATGGAATGGGAGACGCCCGACGAATTCCAGACCACCCGGGTGTCGACCGAAGACATCGAAGAAGGCGTTTTCGCCTCGACCATCCAGTCGGGCGTGCCCGATCCGTCGGTCGAGGATCTGGATGACGAGGCGATCGAGCGTTCGATTGCCGAAATCAACGAGGCGATCCGGCGCACAGCGGAAAAAAATGCGTAGCGCTCGTCACCTCTGTGACCACCGCACCCCAGGGGTGGCGCGGTCGAGCCGGTGTTGCCGCATTCCGGGCTGAGCGTCCGGCCTGTCGGCCTGACGGCTCATCACCCAGTTCATCACTGATTTCGAGGTTTTCCCATGACTGTTTCCTCCCGGCCTGGCCAACGGGCCGCCGATGCCTTGCGCCCCGTGCGCATCACCCGCGGCTACACGATGCACGCCGAGGGCTCGGTGCTGATCGAATTCGGCCACACCAAGGTGCTGTGTACCGCGTCGGTGGAAGAAAAAGTGCCGCCCCACAAAAAAGGCAGCGGCGAAGGCTGGGTGACGGCCGAATACGGCATGCTGCCGCGCGCCACCCACACCCGCAGCAGCCGCGAAGCCGCCAAGGGCAAGCAGACCGGGCGCACACAGGAAATCCAGCGCCTGATCGGGCGTTCGCTGCGCGCGGTGTTCGACCTCAAAGCCTTGGGCGAGCGCACGATTTCGCTCGACTGTGACGTGCTGCAGGCCGACGGCGGTACGCGCACCGCCAGCATCACCGGCGCTTTCGTGGCGGCCCAGGACGCGGTGAACAAACTCATCGCCGAAGGCAAGCTGGCAGCGTCGCCGATCAAGGACCACGTGGCCGCGATCTCGGTCGGTATCCTGGACGGGCAACCGTTGCTGGACCTGGAGTACGTGGAAGACTCGGCCTGCGATACCGACATGAACGTGGTCATGACCGGCGCCGGTCACTACGTGGAGGTGCAGGGCACGGCCGAGGGCGTGGCCTTCACCCGCAAGGAAATGGACGCGCTGCTGGCGCTGGCCGAAAAAGGCATTGGCGAACTGATCGGTGCCCAGAAGGCGGCATTGGGCGCATGAAGCTGGTCCTTGCATCCAACAACCCGGGCAAGCTGGCCGAGTTGCAGGCGCTGTTTGCGCCGCTGGGCGTGGAACTGGTGCGGCAGGCCGAACTGGGGATTCCCGAAGCCCCCGAGCCCCACCACACCTTCATCGAAAACGCGCTGGCCAAGGCCCGGCACGCCGCACAAGTGAGCGGTCTGCCGGCGCTGGCCGACGATGCCGGTCTGTGCGTGGAGGCTTTCGGTGGGCAACCCGGTGTCGACACCGCCTACTACGCCACGCGCTTCGGCTACGAGAAGGGTGACACCAACAATGTGCGGGCCTTGCTTGAACAGATGCAGGGTGTGAGCGACCGGCGTGCCGCGCTGGTCAGCACCCTGGTGGCGCTGCGCAGTGCCGACGACCCGGAGCCGCTGGTGGCCACGGGCCGGGCGCCCGGCCTGATCACGCAGGCTCCCGTGGGTGAGCAGGGTTTCGGGTTCGACCCGGTCATGTTCCTGCCCGAATTCGGCCAGACGTTCGCGCAATTGCCGCCAGCGGTCAAGAACGCCCACAGCCACCGGGGCAAAGCCGCCCGGCAGATGCTTGAGCTGATGCGCACCCGCTGGTTTGCTCAGCCATGAGCGAAACGCCCCACTGGAGCGACGTCCGCCACTGGATGCGCCCCGGCACCTTGCAACTGCAAGGCCTGCCTCCCCTGTCGCTGTATGTGCACCTGCCGTGGTGCCTGAAGAAGTGCCCGTACTGCGACTTCAATTCCCACGAGTGGTCGGCGACGGCCGCCGCCGGGGCACCGCTGCCCGAGCAGGCCTACCTGGATGCCCTGCGCGCCGATCTGGAAGCCGCGCTGCCGCTGATCTGGGGTCGTCCGGTCCACAGCGTGTTCATCGGAGGCGGCACGCCCAGCCTGTTTTCGCCCGAGGCGATCGATCGCCTCTTGGCCGATCTGCGGGCGCGGGTACGGCTCGACGCCGACGCCGAAATCACGCTCGAAGCCAACCCCGGCACGTTCGAGCGCGACCGTTTCCGCGCCTTCCGCCAGGCCGGCGTCACGCGCCTGTCGATCGGGGTGCAGAGCTTCAACGACCGGCACCTGAAGGCCCTGGGCCGCGTGCACGACCGGGCCCAGGCGCTGGCTGCCGTCGAAGAGGCGGCCCAGGCTTTCGACACCTTCAACCTCGACGTGATGTATGCGCTGCCCGGGCAGTCGCTGGCCGAATGCGAGCAGGACATCCGCACCGCGCTGGATTTCCAGCCGCCGCACATTTCCATCTACCACCTGACCATCGAACCGAATACGGTGTTCGCCAAGTTTCCGCCTGCCGTACCGGAGGAGGACGACGCCTACGCGATGCTGGACCGCATCACCGAGCGCACCGGCGAAGCCGGGTTGCAGCGCTACGAAGTCTCGGCCTACGCCCGGCCGGGGCATCGCAGCCGCCACAACCTGAACTACTGGCAGTTCGGCGACTACCTGGGGCTGGGCGCCGGAGCGCACAGCAAGCTCAGTTTTGCGCACCGCGTGGTGCGGCAGGTGCGGGCGCGCGAGCCGCGGCTCTACATGGAAAAGGCTCTGGCGGGCGATCCGGTGGTGAGCGTCGACGAGGTGGCGCGGCGCGACCTGCCTTTTGAGTACATGCTCAATGCCCTGCGTCTGCGTGAAGGGTTTCTGCTCACCGATTTCGCGGCCCGCACCGGCCTGCCGCTGTCGAGCCTGGCTGCCCGCCTGCGCGAGGCCGAACAGCGTGGCTGGCTCACCGTACGGGGCGACGAGGTCATGCCCACCGCCCTCGGCTTCGATTTTCTGAGCGACGTGCAGGCACTGTTCCTGCCTGATTGAGACAGTGCTGGGTCAGTCGGCCTGGGGCGGGGTGGGGCTCAGGCGCAGCCGCAGCGTGGCGGTGGTGCCCTGTCCCGGCTTGCTGCTGAGGCCAACCGATCCACCGTGCAGCTCGGCGATTTCCTTGACGATGGACAGGCCCAGGCCGGTGCCTGGAACCCTGCCCGAGGTGTCGGCGCGATAGAAGCGCTCGAACGCGCGCGCCATTTGCGCTGGCGTCATGCCCAGACCTTCATCGCTGATCCGGATGCGTGCACAGGCCGCCCCCTCGCTGGCATCGGTGTCCACCGTCAGGCGGATCTGGCTGCCCGGGGGCGAGTACTTGAACGCGTTGCTCAGCAGGTTGAGCAACGCACGTTCGATTTTTTCGGTGTCAGCCATGACCTGAAGTGCCAGCGCCCCTTCAACGTGAATGGTGCGACCGGCTTCTTGGTGACCCATGTCGGCCACCGCGTTGTCGATGATGTCACCCAGCCGCGTTGGAACGATGTGAAAGTCTTTACCTTGCCGCGCTTCGATGCGTGAAAGGTCGAGCAGTTCCTGAATCAGGTGCGACAGCAATTCGCTCTGGCGGTGCACCGTTTGCAGGAGTTCGCGCCGCTTGTGCTCGGGGTATTCGCGATGCAGCATCAGCTCGGTGAAGCCGAGGATGCTGGCCAGCGGCGTTCTCAGTTCATGCGCTGCGGTGGCCAGGAAGTCGCTCTTGATGCGATCGAGTTCCGTTTGCTGCGTGATGTCCTGGAAGTACAGAATGGTTTCGCCACTGCCGGCCAGATTGCGCCGCACTTCGCGTTGCACCACGCGGGGGTAGGGGTGCGTGAGGATCATGACGTCGCGCAGATTGGCGGTGCCCACCTGCTCGACGGGCCGGTAGGTCTCGGGGTTTTCGCACAGCGAACGGAACCACGCGTCGAATTCCTGGCCATTGCACTGTTCCGGGGGAATGCCGATCATCGCCCGCATGGAAGGATTGGTGGAGGTGAGTTCGCCGTCCTTGTCGAACACCGCAAAACCGTCGGGACTGAGGTGAAAGGCCGCGTTGAGACGTGCGGTGCGCTCGATCAGGCGCTGCTTGACCTCGATCTGGCCTGTGACGTCCTCCATCACATGGATGTAGTGGGTGATGACTCCGGCGTCATTGCGGACCGGTGAAATCGACAGTTTGTTGTGGAAAGGGGCGCCCTCCCGGCGGTGGTGGACGAGCGTGGTCGTGAGCGATCCGCCGCGGTGCATGGTCTCCGCCAGCAGCGCCAGGTCTTCCGGATTGGTGGCTGCGCCGTCAAGGATGGACAGGTCCTGCCCCAGTACATCTTGCGGTGCATAGCCGGTGATCCGGCTGAAGGCGCGATTGGCGTAGACGATGGGATGGGCCAGCTTGCGGGCGTCGCTGATCACGATGCCATTGAGCGCGCAGTCGACCGCGCGGCTGTAGAGCGTCAGGTTCTCGTGATCGAGCTTGCGGTCGGTCAGGTCACGCACGATGCAGGTGTAGCGGATGTCCGGATCGTTGTTGACTTCGCTGATCAGCACATCCACCGGAAACGCTGTGCCGTTGCCGCGCAGGGCCTGGCATTCGATCCGGCAGGTACGGCTCTTGGTGCTGTGAATGAGCGTGCCGTTGCGCATCAGTTGCTCCAGTTCCTGAATCCTCAGGCTGGGCAGGATCAGCGTCAGTGGCGCCCCATGCAAGGCCCCTGACGTGGGGCCGAAGATGTGTTCGCTGGCACGGTTGGCGTTGTCGATCAGGCCCTGGGGCGTGACGCTGATGATGGCGTCGGCGGCCGTGTCCAGCACCGCTCGCAGGCGCGACAGTTGCCGTTGTGTGTGGCCGATCTGGAACCCCAGTTCACGCGACGCGGCATTGAGTGCCAGACCCAGCCGCCGCACCTCGCGGCTGCTCCAGGGCACGTGGGCGGTGAGGCCGGGCGACTGAGCGATCTGTGTCGAGAGCTTGGCCAAGGCCATGATCGGCCCGATCGACTTCATGAGGCAGCGCCGAAGGATGAACAGCGCTGCGGTCAGGGCCCCCATGGTCAGCAGCCAACTGGTGAACCACTCGGAGGCAGCGCCCAGCAGCGCGCCCTGGGTGGACACGTGCACTTCGATCCAGCCGTGCTCCAGGTAGTCAGTGGCCGTTGGGATGCTGTCGGGCATATCGGGAACCGCCAACAGCGTGTAAACCGATATGGTGTTGTGGCCGTTGATCTGGGGTGAGGCAGGAGGGGACACACGCTGGCCGCGCGGGAAGAGGCTGCGCACGGTGGCGTTGTCGCGTCGTTCGGACTGGACCTGGAGCCAGCCGTCCGGACGTACCAGACGGACTTCGCGAACACCGGGGAGCGACGCGGTCTCTTCGAGCACACCGGTCAGGGCGGCGAAAGAGATGTCCTCAGGCCGGTTCGGATCGGTGCTGGTGGCCAGGTGCGCCGCCAGGCGCGACGCAGAGGTCGCCCAGGCACGCGCGTCCTGCTGGATGTTGACGCTCAGGCGCTGGTAGGCGTAGAGACTGAGCAGGAGGGTGCAAGCCAGAGTGCACGTGATGACCAGAATGTCGACCTGCGTGCGCAGGCTTTGGCGAGACAACCAGTGGCCCAGGCACTGAAGCTTTCGGATGGCCACATGCCGGGGGCTGGGAATGGCGGTTTTCGATGCAGGCATCAGCGGCATCGCCCGAGCAAGGTGTCGACCGTTTCCAGCAGCTTCAGGGGGCTGAAGGCCTTGGCGAGGTAGGCGTCGCACTGCACCTGCTCACCCAGGGCACGGTCGGTCTGCTGGGCGCGGGCCGTCAGCAGGATGACTTTGGTGTGCGACAGCGCGGGGTCCGCCTTGATCTTCTGGCACACCTGGAAACCATCGAGCTCGCCGGGCATCATCACGTCCAGGAGGATCAGGTGGGGCTTGATGCTCTGCGCCAGGCGCCAGCCATCACCGCCGTTGTCCGTCTCGTGCAGCTCGGCGTCTTCCAGGTGCTCCAGGGTCAACTGGATCAGTTTGCGGATGTCGGGGTGGTCATCGACGATCAGGATGCGGGTGCTCATGTGGGGCTCCGGGGGCGTGAACGGGCGATCAGGCGGGACAGGTCCTGCGCGTAGAGCTGGGCCTGCAACAGATCCAGCTGCTGTGTGTCCTGGTGGCGGGCACCCGTGGGAATCTCCAGCCGCACGTCGATCTCTCCGGGTGTGCCGTCGTAGCGCAACCGCCCCCCGTGCAACTGCAGGATGCGGTGACTCATGGGCAGCCCGATGCGCAGGGTGGGTTCCTCGGCAGCCGATGCCGGCTCGTCCACCGGACGGAACAGGCCGTGGGCGTAGCGCTCGAGAGCGACACCGGGCAACACACCCAGATTGCGGATGTTGATCAGCAGGTGATGCCCCGCCGAGTGGAAGCGCACACGCACCAAGGCTTTCTCGTCGATGGTGCTGGGTTTGCCGGCGTGCTCGATGGCGTTGCGCAGGCATTCCATCAGCGCGCGCCGGATGAGCCGCTGGCTGCCATAGACCGGGGGCAGATCGACCTTGTCGCCTTCGAGCACGAAGCCGGTACCGGACGCACGGGCCAGCGGGGCCAGTTCCTGGCAGATGTCGCGCACCATGTCCGGCATGACCATGCGGTCGTCGCCGATCAGCACATCGTCGCCAAAAATACCGATCAGGTCGGAGAGCCGGTCGAGCCGCTCACGCAAGACCTGCACGGCCAGGGCCGCCGGGTGGTCATCCAGCAGATTCAGGTCGCGCAGGGCAGAAGCTGTGCTGTCCAGGGGGCCCATGAGTTCGTCTTCCAGCAGGTCCATGATCTGCTGCAGGCTCATCCGTGGAGGCGGTGCGGGTGCGGGTGTGGACAGCTCGTCCGCTGGGGCAGGCGTCTGCAGTACCAGCCGCTCGGTCAGCGCCATGGCCACCAGGCCAGCAATGGGGCGCGGAGCAAAAGTGCAGCGCAACGGCACCATGCCCTCATCCGAGTTCACGTCGATATCGACTTCGACCTGGCGTTGGCCCGCGCCCAGGCTGATGTCGCGAATGAGATTCTTGATCTGCGGATCGCTGGGCAAACTCAGAATCGGGCGTGCCGGTATCTTTTTGGCCGCACGGTTGGCGAAGGCCACCCGTCCTTCAGGCGTGAACAGGACAAGCGCGCTGGAAATGAGGTCCAGGAGGGCCAGCAAAGGATTGCTGGAGGGCGCAGGGCTGACAGTCATGGCGCACTTCGCAAAGCAGCGATATCGACGTTTATCCATCCATCTTGAGCGGTTTTGTCCTTCCTTGAAACGCTGCAGCGCAGCATGCGCTGCCCTTATTTTTGAAGCACTGGAGAGCTTTCAGATGACCCCTTTGGTCTTTGTATCCACCAATGGATTACAGATGGCGGTACAGGTGGCTGAGCCTGTAGGTCCATTGACGGACAGGCCTGCTGTGCTGCTGTTGCACGGCTTTCCGGAATTGGCCCATTCCTGGCGACACCAGATGCATGCGCTCGCGGCAGCCGGCTACCGCGCCATCGCGCCGGATCTGCGCGGCTATGGCGACACCGGCGCACATGGCGAGGTGGCCGACTACCGCATGGCGAATCTGGCGCAGGACGTGCTGGGGCTGCTCGATGCACTGGGTATCGCCAAGGCCGTGGTGGTTGGGCACGACTTCGGCGGCGCACTGGCCTGGACCTTGGCGCGCGATCACGCTGACCGTCTGCACGGCGTGGTGTCTCTGTGCACGCCCTACACCCGGCGCACCGACACCGACCTGGCCGAAACCATGCGCCGCACGCGCGGACCGGACAACTACATGGTGTTCTTCCAGACCCCGGGCGCCGGTGAGGCCTTGTTGACAGCGAACCTCGACACGCTGTTCGACCGCCTGATGCGCCGGCCTGCGATGAGCATCGACGAATTCAACCAGCGTTCTGTGCACGCGCGTGCGTTGCCGGCCGATCTGTTTCTCGGCGTGCCCGAACTCATGGGGGAGCGCTTTCTGGACGAGGCCGCCATTGCTCACTACACACAGGCCTTTCGGCGCACCGGTTTCACCGGACCGTTGAACTGGTACCGCAATCTGCCGCGCAACTGGGCCGACACCGAGGGACGGCCCGATCAGGTGACGGTGCCAGCGCTCATGCTGTGCGCAGACCGGGACTGCTTCCTGCCGCCCTCCACGACCCGAGGCATGGAGCACATCGTGCCCGACCTGGAGCGCCACACGGTGAGCGACTGTGGGCACTGGATGCAGCAAGAGCGGCCGGAAGCGGTCAACCGGCTGCTGCTGGACTGGCTGCAGCGCCGCATGCCCACATCGGATCGCTGACACGCGAGCGCGCAGCACCGCGCATACAAACCGGGGAGCGTTTCAGCGGGCCTGGCGCAGCGCGTTCACCAGCGCGCTCACGGCCGGTCGTTCCGCCGACGCCGGCGTCGTGCACACACACAGATGGCGGCGTGCCCAGGCGTCCTGCAGGGGTTGCACGCGCAGGTGTGTGGCGGTGTGGGGGCTGCGCAGCACCGCCCGTTGCGGCAGGATGGCCACACCGGCGCCGGCCGCGACCAGTTCGACCACGGCCTCCAGGGAGCCGACCCGCACGCGGTAGTGTGGCAACCGGCCACCGCGCCGCGCCTGCTGGGCGAGAAAACGGCTCAAGCCACTGTCTTCGGGCAGGCCGACCCAGGGCCGCTCCAACAACTGGTGAAGCGACAAGGCTTTGGCAGAACGCTGGCGCCCGGGAAGCAGGGCGACCAGATCGTCGTCGACCCAGCGATGGCTGGGCAGGCCCTGGGTGTCGACATGGCTGGCGACGATGCCCACATCGCAGGCGCCGCGGCGCAGCGCCTCCAGCACCGCTTCGCTGGGCATGTCCTGCAGGTCCAGGTCGATCGCGCGGTGCCGCGTCAGGAAATCGCCCAGCAGGGGCGGCAGCACCTGCGTGACGGCCGAGGTGTTGCCGTACAGCTTGAGGGTGCCGCGCAGGCCGTCCGCAAAGCGGCTCATGTCGGCATGCAAAGCGGCCATGCCCGAGAGGATGCGGTGCGCATGCTCGGTCAGTGCCAGGCCCGCGTCGGTGAGCGCTGCGCCCGACTTGGTGCGCACCAGCAAGGGCGTGCCCACACGCGCTTCCAGGCCCTTGAGCCGGGTGCTCGCGGCCGCCAGCGAAAGGCCCAGGGTCTGGGCGGCGGCGGTGATGGTGCCGGTGTCGATCACGGCGACGAACAGGCGCAGATCAAACGGGTCCAGGCGGAAGTCGACCGGTCGCATGGGGGTGGGCATCTCGTTCCTTCGGGAAAGCCGAAGGATATGCGCAGGTCTTTGTGATTCACAACCCGGCCGTCGCAACCGACCATGTCGGCATGATTACCTGGGAGTTCATCGCCATCGGCGCGGTCTTTGGGTTGGCCGGCAGTGTCAAAGGGGTGACGGGCATGGGGCTGCCCACTGTGGCCATCAGCCTGCTGGGGCTGTGGATGCCGCTTGGGCAGGCCGCTGCGTTGTTGGTATGGCCATCGCTGGTCACCAATCTGGCGCAATGCCGGGGCCGCGATGCACATCGGCTGTTGCGTCTGCTGTGGCCGATGGGGCTGCTGCTGGTGGCGGCCGCGGTGGTGACGCCGCCGTTGCCCGCCACCGGGGCGTCGGGGCGTGGGATTCTGGGCGGGGTGTTGCTGGCCTACGGGCTCTGGGGGCTGGTGCGGCCGGCACTGCCTGACCTGTCGCGCCGCCCCTGGTTTTGGGGCATGGCCGCCGGGGCGCTGACCGGTGCCGTGACGGCCTGGACCGGGGTGTTTGTGATGCCCCTGGTGCCCTATCTGCAGGCGCTCAAGCTGGACAAGGAGGCGCTTGTGCAGGCGCTGGGCATGTCTTTCACGGTGGCCACGCTGGCGCTGGCTTGGCGCCTGCACGGCCTGGCCGCTGCCGGTGCCTGGCAATGGCCCAGTGTCTGGGCGCTGTTCGCGGCATGGACGGGGCTTTGGTGCGGCGCCCGTCTGCGCGCGCGGTTGAACGGTAGGGCCTTTCAGCGGGGCGTGTTTCTCAGCTTCGTGTTGCTTGGGGCGATCAATCTGTGGTGGCGTTGAAGCCGGCGAGCCCGGGCGTTTCCACGCCGGCTATCGAACTCGCCGAATGTCTTGAGCGCGCTTACCGGTTGGCCTTGTTGTTGCACGACGGGGCGGTGGCGAGCGACGCGATGGGTAACGCCGATGAGCCCGACGCGCAGAAGTTTGCGGCGCGGGTGTTGTCTGCGGAGTTGGTGACGTTGCTGGACGTTGCGCGGGCCGCACAGGTTCTGGAGGCTGCTCGGGTGGCTGCGCACGATCGGCAGGGCTCTCCACCGCGGTGTTTTCTGGCGGGCCAGAATGGGCCATGAAAACCAGAATCTTCATCACCGTGGTCGCTTTGCTGGGAGGCACGGCAACCTGGGCCCAGGTCCACCGTTGTGCGCAAGCCGACGGCACCGTGGTCTTCCAGGATTTCACCTGCGACGGCCGTCCCTCGCCCGAGAGCCTGCGGGCCGCTGAGGCGCGGCAGGCCCAGGCCCAGCAAGCCGCCGGCCCGCAACGGGAGCAGGAACGTCGCAAGACGGCGCTCCAGGCCGCCCAGAGCAATGCGCATTACCGCCGAACGACCCAGGGCCATGCCCGAAACTGCATGCCCTGGCACCAGATCCGCAACCTGGAAACCTCGGCCAGCAGCGTTACGCTGTCGGACAAAGAGCGCAAAACACTGCGGCAGCAGATAGAGGCCGAGAAGCGCTGCCACCGGTCGAAGTAGGTCGCCGACCTGAGTTGCGCCAAGCGTCAAGGTTTTGGTGCGCAAAGCTCAGGGTCAAGAGTGACCCTGCATGCGCGGACGAAATCACGCTTTGAGGCGATAGGGGCGACACCTCTACCAAATGGGGGATGTGCAGGCGCTCCTTGTTTGGGACGATCCAAGAATTCTTTATCCAGAACCTGAGCGCGAGCACGCAAGGGCCGCGCATTCCTCAGGGCAAAGATCCGATCGTGTTCGTGCCCACGCAGGCAAAACGGCAAGGAGTCAAAGGCTTCGTGTGGAAAGTCACAAAACGCCCTTGCTGGGCCTGTCAGCCCTGACAGGGTGTTCGACGATAGGCAGCCGGAGTATTTGGATACTTTTCATTCTTTTGGAGAGGCTGGTCTGAAACGTCAAGTGGTGTGAGGATCGGCGCAGGGAGAAAACACATGCCTACCCAAGCAGAACCAAGGCAGAACGATCGCACCAAGTGTTGTTCGCTTGGACAAGTTGCTTTCGTCAGCGTACGTCATTCGCATGGGAATGTGCAGAAGCAGTTGCAGACACTGCAGGACCTGCATGGCAATCCGCCCTTGCAGAGCGTGCAGCCTGTGGTGTCTTCGGGTGCCACGGTCATCAGCGTGCATTTCGATGGCACCCAGAACAATGGCTGGTTTCCTACGATGAGAGAACGGTTGCTCAGCTTGGCGAAAACAACTCAACGTCTTTTTTGTGCCCTGCTCTTGCCGTTGCTGTTGACGGCATGTGCTTCTGGAAAGGCATTTCAAGAAAGAGACTATTTTCCTGGGGGTTCACCTTACTACAGTTTTGGAATCGCTCAAAGCAAAGAGAATTTCGAGAATTTGAAAAGGGTTCAATCGGCTTACGGAATTTATCCTGATGAAAGAAGCTGGGCCGATTTCAAGCCTGGTTATGCATTGGGCACGGTCAGCATGGTGCAATGGTATTTCCCATTCTCTATTCGTTGGGAGCTCAAGGATGGTCGCCAGTTCATCTTGGAGAGCATTGATGTACGGCCGATCATGAAGGAGTATTTCAAGAATCACGACATCAAGCTTCAGTGGCAAAGAGAGAGCAGGCCGAAGGCGGAAATGGGGGATTACAATCCCTCGTTGGCATATGAGGTCAAAGATAATTTTGTGCGTATTAAGTGGGTAATTACATTGAATCATACGCCGCCCGATAAACGAAGTTATGCCAGTGGTAATCGGGGATTTTGGCAGTTTGAGGAAGAGGAGCACCTCGTCACCGAAATTCCTGGTCAGCCCACCTCCGGAATTGATTTCGATCAGAAGCGGGAAGTCGGGAGGAACATAAACAGGGAGCAATGACATGGCATCAAATGGCTACATCGCCCCATCGCTGGTTGAGCAGGGCTATACGGGTGCCACCGGCACCACACCCTATCGGCCAGTGGATGCGCAGCAGTTGCAGGTGCTGCAAGACCTGCATGGCAATCCGCCTTTGCAGAGCGTGCAGCCCGTGGTGTCTGAGGGTGCCACGGTCATCAGTGTTCATTTCGATGGCACGCAGAACAATGGCTGGTTCCCTGCAGCGGGAGAAAGTCCGACCAATGTGTTTCAATTATCTGAACAATTTGCGAACACTTATGGGAGGAATAACTCCATCTACCTCCCCGGCGTAGGCGCTCCCCAAGGTGAGCCCGGCGCAACCCAGCCCAATGTGCCAGCCAGCAATTGGGATTCGCTGCCGGGCCATGCGGGGGCGGTGGCCAACGGAATTCTGGTTGATGCATATGATCGGTTGACCCGTCAAGTAACGGCGACCCTGCAAGCCAACCCGGATGCCACGATTTCTTTGAACCTCACGGGGTTCAGTCGGGGTGCGGCCGAAGCGGTGGCCTTCGCCAACTACCTGAACGAACAAGGCATCCCGGGCTTGTATTCACCCGGGCAGGTGCCCATTGACACCCTGCTGCTCTACGACCCGGTGGACATGACCAACGGGGCGCTCAATACGAATTGGCCAACCAACGTCCAGAACAACCTGGTGGTGGCGATGGATGAAGGCCGCTACATCATGCCGGCCATGCAACTGGGGCTGGATGCCAATATCGTGGGGGTGCCCGGTGCGCATGCGAACATTGGTGGGTCGTTCAATGAGCAAGGCATTCAGGCGGTAACAATAGGCTTGGGTTTGAAGTTCCAGCAGGCCAGCGGTCTGGGCATATCAGATGCTTCCGAGGATCTCCAGCCCAATTGGGACGAGATGCATGTGCACGATTCGTCGCTGGACAATTACGGGAACCGAATCTGGTCGGTCAATGAAGGCGATCGGGTGTATGAAGGTGCTGGCCGACTCGATCCCTCGGTCCAAGACGTGGTCAACCACGGTGCCACGCCGCCATTCGGCAAGCCGGTGATTCCTGCTGTGCCTCAGCCGCTGCCCGAAGGGGTGTATTTGGTGGAAAACCTGCCCGATGGCTCCACCCTATTGCACTACGACAACGGTACGCACGTGGCCTACAACGAAGCCAACGGCGAATACAACATGCATGTGCCCAAGGAGGATGGGCTGGGCTATCTGGTCTACAGCCGCGTGCTGAACGATGACGGCAGTTACATCGTGCAGCAGTTTGATCTGGATGCCGAAGGTCATTTGCAAGGGCAACAGACAGGCAGCCAGTCTTCATTGCAGGAGGCGGTGGTTTGGGGGTCTTCGATAGGCACCGTGACCGAGCCTGCCATGCCTGACCTGGGGGTGCCCAGTATTGAGGCGCCATCGACTTCAGGCTCGGCGACTACCGCCCAAACCCTTGGCGACCCTGCGGCCACACCATCGGGTCCGAGCTTGTCGAGTGTGCTCAGCCAGGCACAGATGGCGGCGCTGGATCAGGGCTGGGGCCTGCAGGGCTCAGGGCTGCAGGCCTCTGGCCTGAGCGTGTACCGGCAACCCGATGGCAGCTATCTGGTGGCCAACATAGACGGTGAAGTGGTGGGTACGCTCAGCGAAGGCTATGGGAACACCCGGGTGTTCACCGGGCTGGACGGACAAGAGAGCATCACCGACAGCCTGGGCCAGCGTTGGAGCCGCCAGGAGCTGGAGCAGGCGCAGCAGCTAGAGAGCGGGCTGAGCCTGATGAGCGCGGTACTGGGCCTGCAGAACTGGAGCGAACTCAACGACGTGCAGCGGCTGAGTGCAGTGGCCAGCCTGTACAACCGGCTGGATGTGGCCAGCGCCGGAGGGCTGCCGGGAGATATCGGTGGAGCCAGTGCCAGCTTCAGCGGCCTGCTGGGCCTGGTCAACGGGTTGGAAAACGACAACGCCTTGCAGGCCTTGACGGGAGGGGTGCAACTGGTCGATGCGTTGAGCGGGGACTGGGCCAGCGGCATGATCGCCAGCGGACTGGCCGAGATGGGCGTGAACCTGCCGGTGGGTCAGGTGGTGCCGGTGCTCAACTTGCTGATGGCGCTGGACAACCTCGAAGCCGGAGTGGCTCATCAGCGCCTGTACGACAGCAGCGACATGTGCTGGGAGCAAGCGGAACTTAAGCGTCTCGCTACCCGTGACGGTTTCGCTCCAAGCGCGAATGAATACCCGTGGAGACAAGCCGCATGACGGCTCAAAAACGCCTTCACAAGCATAGGAAGTGGAAGATCACGGGTATTGCCTTGCTGCTCGCGGTATTCCTTGCTTCTGCGAACTGGCAGTTGCTGACCATTTGGTGGTCCATACCGTTGCGACATCAGAACCCCATTCCCCAGTTCGATGTAGGCAAGGCAAAGAGTCTGAGCACTCAGCGCCGCGCAGAGCTTGAGCGAGAGCTCTTCAGCGAGTTATGGATGTGGAACACCCAGAGCCGTCGTTACCAAGAGCCGGGTTCGCTGGAAAAGCGCAGACAGCGCTGGCTGGAAATGGCGAGCGAAGGCTACGAGCTGGCCTATCTGACGCTGCAAGTTCTGGAGCCGGGTGAGCCGGCGCCTTCACACAACCCGCTGCCCATCTTCAAGCGGCTGGAAGAACTGGCCGAGCAAGGCGATGCGGGGGCCATGTGCCTCTACGGAGGCATTGCCTTTCAACTGCCCATCTGGGCGGTGGATTGGACCCCGCAGAAGAAGAAAGCCCGGGAATGGATGGAGAAAGGTGCTCAACTGAGACATCCGCAGTGCTTGATTGCATTGGGAGGGAGATTGACTGCGGGCACCGATGGCTATCCAAAAGAGGTCAAGCGCGGATCGGAGATGATCTTTGATGCGATTCGTAAAGGCTATTTGCATGGTGCAGGATCGTTGTGGGTGGATTTTGAGCGCCGCGGGCTTGAAGACAGAGCTAATCGTAAATTGATATATTGCTGGCAGTATCAGGATGCTAAAAATAGTTTCTTTGATCCTGGTTTGTCCATCGACGTGTACAAGGACAAATTTTTTCCTGAGCAGCAGGCCATTTTGACTCAAGAGTTGGATCGG
Organism: Hydrogenophaga sp. NFH-34; assembly: GCF_021401345.1. Lineage (GTDB taxonomy): Bacteria > Pseudomonadota > Gammaproteobacteria > Burkholderiales > Burkholderiaceae_C > Hydrogenophaga > Hydrogenophaga electricum. The sequence continues at coordinate 36,048 of NZ_JACBGE010000026.1, read as the reverse complement.
CTACGTCAGTGGCACCCTAGTATTGATGAGTGTATTGAATTAACAAAGAGTATTTTAGGGGGGTGAATATGGGAAGCGCACCAAGCTATCTACCTGAACTCCAGGCTCAATGGCAAAGTCAATTGAGTACTTTGCGAGCAGAAAACAAATCGGCCCAGGATCGAGTAACTGAGCTTGCGAAATACGTTGTTAAAGACGACTCCCTCCAACCCCAGCTTGACCAAGCGCAGCTTGCGCAAATCCAAGCGGCGCAGGCGTACAACAGCTTCATCGAAAGCGGCAGTCAGCTGATCAAGGTGGCACAAGACGCGGAAACGCGCCTCAAAAGCCCCAATCTGTCGACGTTGGAGCGTTCCAGTTGGAGACGACCCGAGACAACATGTATAGCTTGGCTGGCGAGTTCACCAGTTTCAAGACCCAGAACGATGCGCAACTGCTCTTGCTGAGCAAGGTGGACATCGGCCCCAAGACGTATTACCCCGATGGCCGCGTCGAGTGGAACGACACCGCTGGAGGTCTGCTGGGTCAAGCCATCGACGGCATCCAGGGGTTTGCCTCGGGCGTCAAGGATGCTTTGTTGCAAGGGCCGTTCACATCGGAGGAGAACTACGCCATCTGCCAGTCTGCGCTCAGCGCGCTCGTGAACGACAAGGCCGGGAAGATTCTTTCTGCCCCTGTCGGCGGTCATGCGGACGTGTTTTGGAGCGAAAGTGTGGGCAAGGCGCTGGATGTGGCGGATCCGGCAGCGCAGATGTGCCGCATGGTCTACCCCAAGGGCCAAAGCCCTCGGGAACTCTATCTTCTTGGGGAAGTGATCGAAGGCATTGACCCGCTGGGGGGCGAATTTGTCGCTGTGTTGGTCGATCCCGAAAGGCTGGCCGAAATTGCCCTGCTCGGTGCCTTCGACGATCCCCAGGTGCAAGCCCTTTGGAGCAGTGAACAAGCCGCCGAAGTTACTCAATCGATGATGGGTAACGATTGGGTGCCGTTTGTGGATGGGGTTGATGCTCAACTGCAGGCTTCGGCGCTCGATCCGCTGGTTGCTAACCCTCAGTGGGGTGTACTGCCCGACATCGGCCAAGTACCCACGCCTGGCATCCCCATTGCGGAGATCGCTGACGGAGGCAACGGCACGATGACCGATGGCGGGCTCATCAACGGGTATGGGCCGGGAGGCAGCGCAAGTTCGGGCCAAAGCTTTGGTGAATGGGCGGGCACGGTTGGGGCAGCCTCGGTCAACGGCCTGCCCCGGGTGGGCTACTACTTCGGCCTGGGCGGCTTCAGCGTCGAAGACAGTGATGGGCAACTGGCGCTCAGGTGGCTGGCTGTGATGTACGGGCAGGTGGTCGGTGGCGTGCTCCAGCGCGAAGCAACCACGGGGGCCAATGCCAGTGCCAATGGCCCGCGCATTCCGATGGGCAAGGACCCGATCGTGTTCGTGCCCTTGCAGGCGCAACTGCCGGGCGCTGTGCAGGAGGTCACGGCGGGTATGGTGGCCAGCCTGGGGCAGGGCAGTTTGTTCGCCGATGGGCAGTTGACGGCACTAGCGTCGAGTTGTGTGGACTCCGGAGCTTCTGCTTGGACGATGTGAGGTTTGAAATGAAGCGATTGACCGCACAAGATTACAAGGCGATGTACAGCACGCCCACAGGCATGGCGCTGATCATCTACTTTGTGTTGACGGTGCTCATTGGGATGTTCATTCCATCGGATATTCTCACGGCCAATGCTTGGGCGCGGGAATTCAGTGATTTCATGGCCTCCATTGTTCCGCAAATTGATAGAGTTACGTCATTGGGTATCAAGTCTGATATCAATAGATTTTATTTTTCATTGTTATGGGGATTGAGCCCATTCTTGTTTGTGATGTCTGCGCTTGTTGTTTGGAGTGAGCGAAAGAGAGGCTATCCAGTGTGGTCGGCACCTTTGAATAAGACGATTCTCCCGATTTTGTTTGGTATTTTTATTTTTGCTTTGTCTTTGTGGGGCTATGGATTGTTGGATATCGATTCTAAAATGGTGTGCAGGATTTTGAATTCTATTTGGGGTCGATCTTTCATGGGGAATCTTCTGTTTGTTGCTTCTCCAGTCGGTGTGATTGGAGGGGTGTCAGCTATTTCCTACGGCTGGTTGAGTGGCTACATTCCAAAAAACATCCATGAGCAAGAAATCCGTAAGAATGCCTAAATTTTCCAGTGGGTAACAAGATGCCGAATCCCACTGTCCAGACAGGAAATGTATTCGTCTATGGTGATGGCGCCGCCTTGACGGTGGCAAGCATAGGCAGCTTCGAGACAAACACGGCTATTTGGGTAATGGCCACTCCTCGTCCCCGTAGTGAAACATCCAGTCCGCTGAATGACTTGGCGTCAGGAGCGTTGGCGGGAGCAGAGGAAGCGGGCGGACAGATTCCTTCCACTACGGGCCGGTACATCATCTATGGCACCAAAGTCATCGGCGTTGCTGATGACATCTACAGCGTTGGACAGCATGTGGTGCAAGGCGATGGTGCAGAAGCTGCCGTGGCGGGCGCTACTGTTGCAGGTGGGGCTGGCGGTGCTTATGCAGGTGCCCAGATTCTGGGCGGTGCATCGGTTTTTCTGGGGCCTTACGTTTCTGGTGGATTTGCGATTATTGGCGCGATGGTTGGATCTGTCTTGGGAGGGGATACTGCAGGCGACATTGCCGCCGTCCTGACCGGAGGAGCGACTCCCGACAAAATCGGCCCACCAGAGATTTTGCCTAGTGATTTGAACCTGCAGTCGACAGTTACCACGGCCTCCGGAGATCAGTACGCCCTGGTTAACGTAGGAGGTAAATACACATGGTTTGCCATCAACGACAACCCGACGCTGCCCAATCGCTATATAGAAGTGGTCAGCGGCGCCAAGGTGGCGGAGTTGACGGGGAATTACCTGGAGGCGGCCGGTTATGGCCCGCAGGTGGAGCAGCACAACGCCCAGGTGGCCGAACAGCATCGGACTGAGTTGCGGGAGATGTTCAACCGCAGCGAAGCCGACTACGCCAACAGCCTGGGGCCGGACGGCCAGCCCTGGGGCACGGCCAACCCGATCGCGCCCAACGCCACGCAGTTATGGCAGATGACCACCAGCTCGACGGTAGCGACCAATACCGTGGAGATCACCAACGGCTCGGGCAGCGTCACACGTATCGTTCAAACGGTGGACCGTCGCACTGGCGAGGTGGTGGCCGAGCATGTGTACGAAGATGGCAAGTTGGTGGCGGTGGCAGATACGCAGGGCGGCTCGGCCTGGGCGCTCAACCGCGCCACCGGAGAAATGGAGCAAGTGCGTAGTCCGTCTGGTGCAGGAGTGGGCGCCGATGGGCTGCCGAGCGATGCTGCGCCTCCTCGACCGGCTTCCAGCGCCTTTGTCAACGACACCAGTGCTCACACGGTGACACTCAACCCCGGAGCTGGAGTGGCGAGTCGTTCCTGCGCTGATGCTGGAACAGGCCAAGCTCTACATGCGAGGTGATGCGCCGCTGGCCTATGTATCCTGGGCAAAGATGTCGGATGCGGTGGGCCAACGCTACCGTCAGGTACCGCACCAGCTTTCCTTCAATGACTGGAAGAGCGGCAGTGAGGTCTGGCTGATTGATGTGGTGGCGCCTTTTGGGGGTGTGCCGAAGCTGATGGAAGAACTGCGCACGCAGGTGTTTTCAGGTCAAGTCGTTCACCAACTGGCTGCCACGCCTTCTGAGCCATCACGCGTGCTTACCTGGCCTGCTGTCTAACCTTGATTTGAACAGCTTGCATCGGCCCAGAGAGGCGTTTCTTGAAACGGCTCCAGCAAATGATGTGTTGGCACAGGCCGTTTCATGGATTGTTTGCCGTGGCAGTGATGATGGGGTGCTCCCGACCTGAAGCCGGGCGAGGGTGGTGGAGTCCATGCGACAGCTTGGCAGATGGCCTGCGGTAGGTAAGTTATCAGTCGCCAGCGGCAGGCTGTCGCACACGGGGCTTGCCTGGGATTCCTCTTTCCCGTTTGAAGCCATTCGGCGTGTTAGATTGCGCGATTTCTTATATTCATAAGCAATCAGGGCAGGCCGATGCAGTGGTGATGCCCGCGTGGTATGGCATTCAATTTCGCGTTGCATGGCGTCAGGGGCATTGCCGCCATCCTGGTGCTGCTGTTTCATTCGGCCAGTCCATTTCCGGGCCTGGTCCAGTTCCTGAGTGATGTGCCGGTGTTCGGCGCCCGCTGGGATCTTTCGTTTCTCGTTCGCACGGGCTGGATCGGTGTGGACTGGTTCTTTGTGCTGTCGGGTTTCGTGCTCGCTGGCACTTTGTGGGCAAAGTCCCTGAGCCCGGGCGAAGTGTTGCGCTTCTGGTGGCGCCGGAGCGTGCGCATTTTCCCGGCGCTGTGGCTGCAGTTGCTGACCCTGGTTCCCCTGCTGTATGCCCTCGGGCTCATGGCCAGTATCGACTGGGCCCAGGTTTTCGGCAACGCCGTCCTGTGGCTTCGCCCCTTGCCGTGGGGATACCGCAGTCTGAACGGGGTGTATTGGACGCTGGTGGTCGAGTTCTCGTTCTACCTGCTGCTGCCCTGGTTGCTGATGCTGCTGCGCCGCACCCACATCCTGCTGTTGCTGGCCTTGGTGGTGGGGGCCCAACTGCTGGGCCAGTTCGGGCGCGCCTTGGTGCCGCATGTGGAGTATCTGTACCAGTTCCTGCGGTATGTGTTTCCATTCCTGGCGGGTTTGCAAGTGGCCTTCATTGCCGGCGTTTCGCTGCACTTGCTGGCAAAGCCGTGGCCCGAACGGCAGCGGCAGATGCTCCTGGCGGTGCTGGTGCTGGTCTACCTCGCGATGCTGTGGGGACTGAACCATTTTCACAGTGCGATTCCCCGGGGGCACTGGTCGCCGCTGGTCTGGCGGATGGTGATGGCCCTGATCATCGCGGCCATTCTCTGGACCCTGCTGGCGCCCATGCGCGGCACGGGCTGGCTGGCCTCGCGGCCCATGGTCTGGCTGGGGGACATCAGCTACGGCATCTACCTGTGGCACCTGCCTGTGCAGACCGTCACCGCCAAGCTGTGGCCCGACATGTGGACCACACCGCTGGCCAGCGTGGGTGGCCTGCTGTTGACCACGGTCGTGACGCTGTTGCTGGCCTCGGTGAGCTATCACGCGGTGGAGCGCCCGCTCATGCGCCGGTTTTCCGGCAAGCGTCAAATGGTCGTGTCACCCGAGCGGCCTGCACCGCCCGATGCGCTCGTGGCGAGGCCGGCCCAATGAACATGATCAGGGACGGGGTCGATGGCGCTGCACCGGCTCAGGGAACGGTGGTTGCCGCCCTGGGGGCCTTCAGGCCATCGATATTTTGGGGCGGGAGGGACGGCGGGCAGAAACGAAAAAGCGGCCTGGAGGCCGCTGGTTTCCTGCTGTTCTGGCGGAAGGGGTGGGATTCGAACCCACGGACGGTTGCCCGTCGCCGGTTTTCAAGACCGGTGCAATCGACCACTCTGCCACCCTTCCTGAGCGCATCTGTCGAGCGGGGATTCTAGCTTGACGCGTTCTGCGGGGCGGCGGTGAGCATGCCGCGCTTTTCGATGAAGCGCACCACCTCGTCGACGCCGGCCAGGGTCTTGAGGTTGGTCATCACCCAGGGGCGGCGCTCGGTGTCCGGGCGCATGCGCGCCGTGTCCTGTTTCATCACGTCCAGATTGGCGCCGACGTGCGGGGCCAGGTCGGTCTTGTTGATGACGAACAGATCGCTCTTGGTGATGCCGGGGCCGCCTTTGCGCGGAATCTTTTCGCCGGCCGCGACGTCGATCACGTAGATGGTGAGGTCGCTCAACTCCGGGCTGAAGGTGGCGGCGAGGTTGTCGCCCCCGCTTTCGACGAAGACGATGTCGGCATCGGGGAAGTCGCCCAGCATGCGGTCGATGGCTTCGAGATTGATCGAGCAGTCCTCGCGGATGGCGGTGTGCGGGCAGCCGCCGGTTTCCACGCCCATGATGCGTTCGGCTGGCAGCGCGCCGCTCACGGTGAGCAGGCGCTGGTCTTCCTTGGTGTAGATGTCGTTGGTGATGGCGACCAGGTCGTAGCGCTCGCGCATGGTCTTGCACAGCACTTCGAGCAGGGTGGTCTTGCCGGAGCCGACGGGGCCGCCGATGCCCACGCGCAGGGGGGGCAGGTTCTTGGTGCGGTTCGGGATGTGGTGCAGCGCGTTCATGGCAGGTCAGGACCGGAACAGTCGGGAGTATTGGGTTTCGTGGCGGGCCGAGAGGACGGCCAGCATGGGGGTGAAGGCCTGGCGTTGTTCGTCGGGCAGGGCGATGGCGTGCTCGACGGCAGCCGGGATCTCGCCCACCAGACGGGCCAGCATGCGTTGGCCGGCCCCCTGGCCGAGCGGGACCGACTTGATGGCCGCCTGGACCATGTTCTCTGCCCAGCCGAAGGCGAAGCCGGTGAGGCTCTGGGGCAGGGGGGCGCCCGAGGCTGCGGCGGCGCAGGCCATGGCCACCGGGTAGGTGGGCGGCGCCAGACGGGCCTGCAGCAGGCTGTCCGTGATGCCCTGGCCCAGCGCGCCCAGCGAGCGGGCCCATTCCAGCAGCGACCGGCCCATCTGTTCGGTCTGCAGGCGCAGCTCCTGCGTTTCGCGCGTGGTCAGCACCCAGTCGTTGAGCGCGCGAATGCGCTCCAGATCGTGCGCCTGCCAGGCGGCGAAAGCCTGGGCAAAGACGGGCAGGTCGCTGCGTGCCTGGCCCAGGTGGAGCTGGTCGACCAGCCATTGGGCCGCGCTGTGCTCGTCGGTCACCAGGCCCGCGTCGATGGCCGCTTCGAGGCCCTCGGAATACGAGAACCCGCCCACCGGCAGCGCCGGCGAGGCCAGCCAGAGGGTGTGCAGCAGCCCTGCGGGCGGGGGAACGGGAGCGATGGCGCTGGTGGACTCAGCCGTGGTCATGATCGTGGGAATGCCCAGGGCCGTGACCCTGTCCGTGGCTGTGCTCATGCCCATGGTGGTGGTCGTGCGCGTGCCCGTGGTCATGCCCATGGCTGTGGCCTGCGTGGCCGCCATGCCCGGCGGCATAGGCGCCGCCTTCGGGTTCGAACGGCTCGCGCACCTCGACCACGTTCAGGTGCATGGCGCGCAGCATGTCGGCCAGCACATGGTCGGGCTCGATCTTCAGATGATCGGGCCGCAGTTCGATGGGCACATGGCGGTTGCCCAGGTGGTAGGCCGCACGCATGAGGTCGAACGCCGGGTCGTGATCGTGTCCGTGGTGGTGGTCGGTGCAGGCGGTGATGCGCAGCACCGGTTGCGGCGCCGCGACCACGCGCAGCAGCGATCCGTCCTGCGTGACCAGCACGTCGCCGCCGCGCACCACGGTGCCGCGCGGCAGGAACACGCCGACACGGCGCCCCTCGGACGATTCGGCGTCGAAGCGGCTTTTCTGGCGCACATCCCAGTCCAGCGTGACCGTGGCTGCGCGGCGCACGAGCACGGCCGCGAGGCCTTGAGCCTGAGGGATGAGCTTGGAGACTTGTTGCATGGATGTCCCTGTTTTGCTATCAAAACAGGAAGTATCGCTGGGCCATGGGAAGTTTGCTGGCGGGCTCGCAGGTCAGCAGCACGCCGTCGGCGCGCACGGTGTAGCGCTGGGCGTCGATCTCCATCTTGGGCAGGTAGCTGTTGTGCACCATGCTGGCCTTGGTGACGCTGCGGCAGTTCTGCACCGCCACCGTGGTCTTGGCCAGGCCGTAGCGTTGCGCCACGCCAGCCGCCTGCGCGGCTGGCGACACGAAGGTGAGGCTGCCCTTGGCCAATGCGCCGCCGAAGGCACCGAACTGCGGGCGGTAGTGCACCGGCTGCGGCGTGGGGATGGAGGCGTTCGGGTCGCCCATGGCGGCCAGCGCGATGCTGCCGCCCTTGAGCACCAGCGCCGGCTTGACGCCGAAAAACGCGGGCTTCCAGATCACCAGGTCGGCCCACTTGCCGACTTCGAGCGAGCCGACGATGTGCGACATGCCGTGCGCGATGGCCGGGTTGATCGTGTACTTGGCGATGTAGCGCTTGACGCGGAAGTTGTCGTTGCGGCTGCTGTCTTCGGGCAACGCGCCACGCTGGCTCTTCATCTTGTCGGCCGTCTGCCAGGTGCGGATCACCACCTCGCCGACGCGGCCCATGGCCTGGCTGTCGCTGCTCATGATGCTGATGGCACCCAGGTCATGCAGGATGTCTTCGGCGGCAATCGTCTCGCGGCGGATGCGGCTCTCGGCAAAGGCCAGGTCTTCGGGAATGCCGGCGTCCAGGTGGTGGCAGACCATCAGCATGTCGACGTGTTCGTCGAGCGTGTTGACGGTGTAGGGCATGGTCGGGTTGGTGGACGAAGGCAGGAAGTTGGCCTCGCCGACCACGCGGATGATGTCGGGCGCGTGGCCGCCGCCAGCCCCTTCGGTGTGGAAGGCGCACAGCGTGCGGCCTTTGGTGGCCGCGATGGTGTCTTCGACGAAGCCCGATTCGTTGAGCGTGTCGGAGTGGATCGCGACCTGGGTGTCGGTTTCTTCGGCCACGTCCAGGCAGTTGCTGATGGCGCTGGGCGTGGTGCCCCAGTCTTCGTGCAGCTTCAGACCGATCACGCCGGCATCGATCTGCTCGCGCAGCGGTGCGGGCTGGCTGGCGTTGCCCTTGCCCAGAAAGCCCAGGTTCATCGGCAGGCCGTCGGCCGCCTGCAGCATGCGCTCAATGTGCCAGGGGCCGGGCGTGCAGGTGGTGGCAAAGGTGCCGGTGGCCGGGCCGGTGCCGCCGCCGAGCATGGTGGTCACGCCCGAGGCCAGGGCTTCGTCCACCTGCTGCGGGCAGATGAAGTGGATGTGGCTGTCGATGCCGCCGGCGGTGACGATGTTGCCTTCGCAACTGATGATTTCGGTCCCCGGCCCGATGACGATGTCGACCCCAGGTTGGGTATCGGGGTTGCCGGCCTTGCCGATGGCGACGATGCGGCCGTCCTTGAGGCCGATGTCGGCCTTGACGATGCCCCAGTGGTCGACGATGAGGGCGTTGGTGAGCACGGTGTCGACGGCGCCTTCGGCGCGCGTGCGCTGGCTTTGCGCCATGCCGTCGCGGATGGTCTTGCCGCCGCCGAATTTCACTTCCTCACCGTAGCCGCCGGCGGCCAGGGTGAAGTCCTTTTCCACCTCGATCAGCAGGCCGGTGTCGGCCAGGCGCACGCGGTCGCCGACGGTGGGGCCGAACATGTCGGCGTAAGCGCGTTTGGGAATGCTGGCCATGTCAGGGCTTTCCTTGGGAATCAGAGCTTGCCTTGCGTCAGGCCACGGAAGCCGTACACGATGCGGTCGCCCGCGAAGTCCACCAGTTCGACGGTGCGCTGTTGCCCGGGCTCGAAGCGCACCGCGGTGCCGCTGGCGATGTTCAGCCGCTTGCCCTGCGCGGCGACGCGGTCGAAGGCCAGCGCAGCATTGGTCTCGGCAAAGTGGTAGTGCGAGCCGACCTGCACCGGGCGGTCTGCGGTGTTCTTCACCACCAGTGTCAGCCCGGCACGGCCGGGGTTGAGGGCATGGTCGCCGTCGTCAACAAGGAGTTCGCCGGGAATCATGGGGATGTCCTCAGGCGGCCAGCTGGCTGAACAGGTAGACGCCGGCGGCGCTGAGCGCGGCGCCCAGGCTGCCCAGCGCCAGACCGCTGCGCCGGCCCAGCCAGCGCTTGATCGCCAGGCCGATGCCCACGCCGCCGATGTGCAGCACGGCCGTGGTCAGCAGGAAACCGAGCGCGTAGCCGGCAAAGCCGGTCTCGGACGTTTCGGCACCGTGGGCCAGGCCGTGCAGCGACGCGGCTGAGGCGATCAGGCCCAGACCCAGGGCGGGTGGCAGGGGCCTGGCCGCCAGGATCAGCATGGCGCCGAACATCACCACGCTCAGCGAGATGGCGTGTTCCAGGTAGGGCACGGTCAGGCCCATCATGCCCAGCACGGCGCTGGCCACCAGGGCCAGCAGGAAGGTGGCCGGGCCCTGCCAGGACTTGTTCGCGGGCAGGGCCGAGACGGACCAGATGCCCACGGCGACCATGGCCAGCAGGTGGTCGGGGCCGAAGGGGTGGACCAGGCCTTCCATGAGGCTGCTGGTGCCGTGGCCGGTGTGGGCCTGGGCGGCGAGGGCGGTGGTGCCGAGCGCGGTGGATAGGAGGGTTTTGACGAGTGTTGTGTGTTTCATGAAGGTCCTCGGCAGAGAAGGCGGTGGCACGAAGTGTCCGGGTCAAGGATGCGGTGGAACCGGCTTTGCCGGGCCACTCGCATCGCCCCCTTGGGGGGTGACGGGCGAAGCCCGGCGCGGGGGGGTCAACTGATCGGCGTGTGGACAGTGACGAGCTTGGTGCCGTCGGGGAAGGTGGCTTCGACCTGGATGTCCGGGATCATTTCGGGCACGCCCTCCATCACGTCGTCGCGCGTCAGCACGGTGCGGCCCTCGCTCATGAGCTGGGCCACGGTCTTGCCGTCGCGGGCGCCTTCCATCACGGCGGCGGTGATCAGCGCGATGGCTTCGGGGTAGTTGAGCTTGAGGCCGCGGGCCTGGCGGCGCTCGGCCAGCAGGGCGGCGGTGAAGATCAGCAGCTTGTCTTTTTCGCGAGGGGTCAGTTCCATGGCGGTCGGCGGGGAAAAGGGCGTCGGGTGACCAAAGGCTGTCGATTCAGCAAATACTGTGCCTGCAAAGCACCTTGTTGGTGCGTGGCACAAAATCTGCAGCATTTTCGAGGTGAACACCTCTGCTGAAAACGCCCATATGCCTTTGCCCGCGCCGGTGGACGCGCCGCAGCGCATCATCAAGGTGCGCCGCGACTACAACAGTTGGGTGGCCAGCGAAACCATGGAGGACTACGCGCTGCGCTACACGCCGCAGCGTTTCCGCAAGTGGAGCGAATGGCGCGTGGCGAACACGGCTTTCGGCGTGGCCTCGTTCCTCATCCTCGAAGCGGTGGGCGCCACGCTGCTGGTGCAGTACGGCTTCATCAACGCCTTCTGGGCCATTCTGGCCACGGGGCTCATCATCTTCCTGGCCGGCCTGCCCATCAGTGTGTACGCCGCGCGCTACGGGGTCGACATGGATCTGCTCACGCGTGGCGCGGGCTTCGGGTACATCGGCTCGACGATCACCTCGCTGATCTACGCCACCTTCACTTTCATCTTCTTCGCGCTGGAGGCGGCGGTCATGGCCTACGCGCTGGAGCTGGCGCTGGACATTCCGCCCGCCTGGGGTTACCTGATCTGCGCCGTGGTGGTGATTCCGCTGGTCACGCACGGGGTGTCGGCCATCAGCCGCTTCCAGGTGTGGACGCAGCCGCTGTGGCTGGTGATGATGACCGTGCCGTTCGCGGCCGTGCTGATCATGGACCCGGGGGCTTTTGCCGGCATCGTGCACTACGGTGGTGAATCCGGGGTGGGTGAAGATTTCCGTTGGAACCTTTTTGGTGCGGCGCTCACCGTCGGTATCGCGCTCATCACGCAGATGGGCGAACAGGCCGACTACCTGCGTTTCATGCCGGCCCCCCGGCCGGGCCAGCACTGGCGCTGGTGGGCCGGGGTGCTGGCCGGCGGGCCGGGCTGGGTGATCCTGGGCGTGCTCAAGATGCTGGGAGGCGCGCTGCTGGCCTGGCTGGCGCTGTCGCACATGGTCTCGCCCGAACACGCGGTGGACCCGAACCAGATGTACCTGGCGGCCTACGAATACGTGCTGCCCTACGGCTGGGCGGTGGCGGCCACGGCGCTGTTCGTGGTGGTCTCGCAGCTCAAGATCAACGTCACCAACGCCTACGCCGGCTCGCTGGCCTGGAGCAACTTCTTTTCGCGCCTGACGCACAGCCACCCGGGCCGGGTGGTCTGGGTGGTGTTCAACACGCTGATCGCCTTCATGCTGATGGAGATGAACGTGTTCCAGGCGCTGGGCGAGGTGCTCGGGCTCTACAGCAACCTCGCCATCGCCTGGATCATGGCCGTGGTGGCCGACCTGGTCATCAACAAGCCGCTGGGCTGGAGCCCCAAGGGCATCGAGTTCAAGCGCGCCTACCTCTACGACATCAACCCCGTGGGCGTCGGGGCGATGGTGCTGGCCTCGCTGCTGTCGGTGGCGGCCTACCTGGGGTTGATGGGGGCGATGGCGCAGGCGTTTTCGGCGGTGATCGCGATGGTGACCGCGCTGGTGACGGCGCCGCTGATCGCGTGGGCGACGAAGGGGCGCTACTACATCGCCAGAGGAGAGGGCCCCCACGCTCCGACCTCCATCGAGGAGGGCGGCTATCGGCGGCTGGGCGTGCTGAAGTGCGTGATTTGTGAACGGGACTACGAAGGCCCCGACATGGCGCACTGCCCGGCCTACCAGGGCGCCATCTGCTCGCTGTGCTGCTCGCTCGACGCGCGCTGCGGCGACCTGTGCAAACCCCACGCGCGCCTCTCGGTGCAGTGGCAGGGGGCGCTGCGCATGCTGCTGCCGCAGCGCGTGTGGCCGTACCTGCGCGCCGGGCTGGCGCACTACCTGCTGATCATGCTGGTGATGGCGCCGCTGCTGGCGGCCGTGCTGGCCCTGCTGTACCGCCAGCAGACGCAGGCGCTGGAGACCCAGGCGGTGGCCGGCCTGGTCGACGCCGCGCTGCGCGCCGGCTTTCTGCATGTGTACGCGGTGCTGCTGCTGATCGCGGGCATCGTGGCCTGGTGGCTGGTGCTGGCGCACAAGAGCCGCGAGGTGGCGCAGGAAGAGTCGAACCGCCAGACCCGATTGCTGATGCAGGAGATCGAGTCGCACCGCCGCACCGACGAGGCCCTGCAGCAGGCGCGCCGCGCCGCCGAGCAGGCCAACCAGGCCAAGAGTCGCTACATCAGCACCATCAGCCACGAGTTGCGCACGCCGCTCAACAGCATCCTTGGCTACGCCCAGTTGCTGCAGGAAGACACCGATCTGCCGCAGCACCAGGCACAGGCCATCCGTGTCATCCACCGCGGGGGCGAGCACCTGCTCTCGCTCATCGACGGCACGCTCGACATCGCCCGCATCGAGTCGGGCCGGCTGGCGCTGGACGTGCGCCCCATGGCCTTTGCCGACGTGGTTCGCGAGGTGGCCAGCATGTTCGAGCTGCAGGCTGCCGCCAAGGGCTTGCGCTTCGTGTTCGACGCGCCGGCCGACCTGCCGCTGGCGGTGCGGGCCGACGAAAAGCGCCTGCGCCAGATCCTCATCAACCTGCTGGGCAACGCGGTGAAGTTCACCGGCCAGGGCGAGGTGCGCCTGCGCGTGCGCCATGCGCGCGAGATGGCGCATTTCGAGGTGCACGACACCGGCCCGGGCATGAGCGCGGCCGACATGGAACGCATCTTCGAGCCCTTCGCGCGCGGGCAGGGCGCGGTGGCTGCGGCCGGGCCCGAAGGCGGGACCGGGCTGGGCCTGACCATCGCCAAGATGCTCACCGACCTCATGGGCGGCGAGATGACGGTGCGCAGCCAACCCGGCGCGGGCACCGTGTTCACCGTGCGACTGTTCCTGCCGGCGCTGCAGGGCGTGGCGGCGCGGCGCGTGCGCCCCACGCTGCCGGTCACCGGGTATGCCGGCGCGCGCCGCCGGGTGCTGGTGGTCGACAACGAAGAAAGCGACCGCGAACTGCTGGCCAACTGGTTGCGCCCGCTCGGGTTCGAGGTGATGCTGGCCACCAACGGCCACGACGCACTGGCCCTGCTGGAGGGCGTGCAGCCCGGCGGTGCCCAGGCGCCCGACGCGATCTTCATGGATCTGGCCATGCCCGGCATCGACGGCTGGGAAACGCTGCGCCGTCTGCGCGCCGGTGGCTGGGGTGCGGTGCCCACCGCCATCGTGTCGGCCAACGCCTTCGACAAAGGTCTGCAGGCCGAAACCGAAGAGGCGGCACCCACCGACTTTTTCGTCAAACCCGTGCGGCGCGACGACCTGCTGCTCTGGCTGGGCCAGCAGTTGCGGCTGGAATGGCAGCACCTGGTGCACGCCGAGGCGCCTGCGCCCACACCCGTTCCCGCCCGCGCGCCGCTGGCGTCCGAAGCGCCGGCCTGGGCCGCAGGCGACGCCCAGGCCCTGCTGCCGCTGCTCGATCTGGTGCGCCTGGGCTACTACAAAGGCATCGTGCAATGGCTGGACGACTGGGTGCGCCAGCACCCCGAGCAGGCCGATTTCGCGCAGGGCATCCGCACCATGGCGCGCGAATTCCGCTTCGAAGCCATCGAGCAGCGCCTGCTGCAGGCGGGCGTACCATCGCGCCTGCCGAACGAACCGAGCTGACCCCATGGCCGCGAGCGACCTTCCTTCCCCCGACATGTCCCCGCCCGATCCGCTGACACCGCCTGTGGTGCTGGTGCCGGAATCCCGCCTGGTGGTGCTCATCGTCGACGACGTGCCCGACAACGTCGCGCCGCTGCACGACGCGCTCGATGACGCGGGTTTTGCGGTGCTGGTCGCGCTCGACGGCGAAGCCGCCGTGCGGCGTGCGCAGCAGGCGCGGCCCGACGTCATCCTGCTCGACGCCGTCATGCCCGGCATCGACGGCTTCGAGGTCGCGCGCCGGCTCAAGGCCGACCCGCGCACCGCGCCCATCCCCATCATCTTCATGACCGGGCTCACCGAGACCGAACACCTGGTGGCCGCACTCGGCGCCGGCGGTGTGGACTACGTGACCAAACCCATCAAGCCGCGCGAAGTGATCGCGCGCATGGGCGTGCACCTGGCGCAGGCGCGCCACCTGCGCCAGGGCGCGGTCGAACGCAGCCAGGCGCGCAACGCGCTCGACGCCTTCGGCTACGCCACCATCACCGTGCGCGCACGCGACGGCCGCCTGATGTGGCAGACCCCGCTGGCGCGCGACCTGCTGCTGCGCTACTGCGGCACCGAGGCCCCGGCCACGCCCGACGTGGTGCTGCAGTGGCTGGCGCGCCTGCTGCCCGAGCTGCAGGCGGCCGATGCGGCCCAGCGCCCCGAACCGCCGCGACTCACGCTCGACCAGGGCCCACGGCGCCTGACCTTTCGGCTGCACCAGCGCGTGGGCGACGAAGAGGCCGACGAACTCGGGGTCGGCGAGCCCGGTGATTGGCTCATCGTCATGCAGGAAACGTCGGACGCCAGCGTGCTCGAAGCCCTGGCCCAGGCCTTCGGCCTCACCGCGCGCGAGGCCGAGGTGCTGTACTGGGTCGTCAAAGGCAAGATCAACCGCGACATCGGCGACATCCTCGGCGCCAGCCCCGCCACGGTGAAGAAGCACCTGGAGCGCATCCACGCCAAACTGGGGGTGGAAACGCGCACCGCCGCCGCGGCGATGGCGATCAACCGCGTGCCGCTGCTGCGGCCGCAACACGGCGGCTGATCCGGCGTGCGCCGGTCCCGGCATACGCCACATGGCGTACGCCGAGGCGCCGGCGGGCCGATTCCGTGCCCGTTCCGCCGCCCATACGCCACCCGGCGTACAGACGCTTTCCAGGGGCCTCCCTAGCATCCGTCTGACCCCATCGAACAGCCGTGCAGGCCGGGCGGTGGCGAAAGTCAGACCCCCCCCCAACGGATGTTCCCGAACCCTGGAGAAGCGCCATGATGCAACGTCGATTTACCCTCAAAGCCCTGTCGGCCGCCGCCGCGCTGGGCGCCTTCGGCCTCTCGGCCCACGCCGCCGACACCATCAAGGTCGGCATCCTGCACTCGCTGTCGGGCACGATGGCCATTTCCGAAACCGTGCTCAAGGACGTGGCCCTGATGGCCATCGACGAGATCAATGCCAAGGGCGGCGTGCTGGGCAAGAAGCTCGAACCCGTGGTGGTCGACCCGGCCTCCAACTGGCCGCTGTTCGCCGAAAAGGCCAAGCAGCTGATCGATCAGGACAAGGTGGCCGTGACCTTCGGTTGCTGGACCTCGGTGTCGCGCAAGTCGGTGCTGCCGGTCTACGAAGAAAAGAACGCCCTGCTGTTCTACCCCGTGCAGTACGAAGGCGAAGAGCTGTCCAAGAACGTGTTCTACACCGGTGCCGCGCCCAACCAGCAGGCCATTCCCGCCGTGGAATACCTGATGAGCAAGGACGGCGGCTCGGCCAAGCGCTTCGTGCTGCTGGGCACCGACTACGTGTACCCGCGCACCACCAACAAGATCCTGCGCGCCTTCCTGCACAGCAAGGGCATCAAGGACGAGGACATCATGGAGGAGTACACGCCCTTCGGCCATGCCGACTACCAGACCATCATCGGCAAGATCAAGACCTTCGCTTCGGCCGGAAAGAAGACGGCCGTGGTCTCGACCATCAACGGCGACTCCAACGTGCCCTTCTACAAGGAACTGGGCAACCAGGGCCTGAAGGCGACGGATGTGCCGGTGGTGGCTTTCTCCGTGGGTGAAGAAGAGCTGCGTGGCGTGGACACCAAGCCGCTGGTGGGCCACCTGGCCGCCTGGAACTACTTCATGAGCATCAAGAGCCCGGCCAACACCGCGTTCGTGAAGGCCTGGAGCGACTACGCCAAGGCCAAGAAGATTCCGGGCCACATGGACAAGCCGCTGACCAACGACCCGATGGAAGCCACCTACATCGGCATCCACATGTGGAAGCAGGCGGTCGAGAAGGCCAAGTCGACCGATACCGACAAGGTGATCGCCGCCATGGCCGGCCAGACCTTCCCGGCACCAGGGGGCTTCACTTCCACCATGGACCCGAAGAACCACCACCTGCACAAGCCGGTGTTCATCGGCGAGATCAAGGCCGACGGCCAGTTCAACGTGGTGTGGAAGACCAAGGGCCCCGTCAAGGCCCAGCCGTGGAGCCCGTTCATTCCTGAAAACAAGGGCAAAAAGGACGAGCCGACGAAATAAGGGCTCCCCCCTGCGCCGCTTTCGCGGCTTCCCCCCTCTGTGGCGGGCCTTCGGCGCTTCGAGGGGGGACGGCACCTGCGGCCCGGCAAAGCCGGTTCCGCGGTGCCTGCTGGGTGAAGGCACGCGGTTTGCGGCGTTTTTTGCTCCCTCTCCCGGTGGGAGAGGTTCGGGGTGATGGTTGGGTCCCACATTGAAAAGACATTTATGACCATGCGCGGGCTGTTGCGTTCTTTTGTGGTTGCCGGGGCTGTGGCCGTGAGTGGCGTGCTCGGTGCGACCGCCGCGCACGCGCTGACGCCGGAAGACGCGCTGGTGCTGGCTTCGGGTGCCAGCGACGAGCGCATCGATGCGCTCAATCGGCTGGCGGCCGAGGACGATCCCCGGGCGCTGGCGCTCATCAACGCCCTGGCCGACGACGCGGTCAAGTTCCAGGGCGAGCAGGTGCTCATCGTGCAGGCCGACGGTTCGGCCATCGACGCAGTGACGGGCGAGCCCGCTCCGGTCAGGGAAGAGGCCGAAGACGCCCTGCTCAACAACCGCATGCGCGGTGCCTTGGCGACGGCCAAGGCCGGGCACGATTTGTTCGAAGACGATGCCGCCCGCCAGGTGGCTGCGGCCCAGGTGGTGCTGCGGGGTGCGGTGGAAGACGCCGACGATTCGGGCCTGCCGCTGCTGGAAAAGGCGTTGGCCCAGCCCACGCTGGCGGCTGCAGCGCGGGCCAGCCTGGAGCAGGCGCGGTCCATCCTGCAACTGGCCAGCGACGACGACGCGGTGCGCCTGAGCGCGGCGCGTGTGCTGGCCGACAAGGCCCCACCCAGCCTGCGGCCGATGCTGGCCGAGCGCCTTGACGCCGAAAGCAACCCCGATGTGAAGAAGGCCCTGTCCGACGCCATCGCGGCGCTGGACAGCGCCCGTGCTCTGGCCAGCGGTGTCTCGCAGGCCTTCACCGGCATCAGCCTGGGCTCCATCCTGCTGCTGGCGGCGCTGGGCCTGGCCATCACCTACGGGCTCATGGGTGTGATCAACATGGCCCATGGCGAGCTGATCATGATCGGCGCCTACGCCACCTGGCTGGTGCAATCGTTCTTTCGCAGCGCACTGCCCGGGTGGTTCGACTGGTACCTGCTGGCCGCGGTGCCGGTGGCCTTCATCACTTCGGCCCTGGTGGGCGCGGTGATGGAGCGCACGGTGATCCGCTTTCTCTACGGCCGGCCGCTGGAGACGCTGCTGGCGACCTGGGGCATCAGTCTGGTGCTGATGCAGTCGGTGCGCAGCCTGTTCGGCGCGCAGAACGTGGGCGTGGAAAACCCGTCGTGGATGAGTGGCAGCCTCACCTTCATGAACGGCCTGGTCACGCTGCCCTGGAACCGCATCCTGATCATCGTCTTCGCGGCCGGCGTGTTGCTGGGCGTGGTGCTGCTCATCGGCCGCACGCGGCTGGGGTTGTTCGTGCGGGGTGTCACGCAGAACCGGCCCATCGCGTCGTGCATGGGCGTGAACACCGCCCGCATCGACACCTATGCCTTCGCGCTGGGCTCGGGCATCGCCGGGCTGGCGGGCTGCGCGCTCAGCCAGGTCGGCAACGTCGGCCCCGACCTGGGCCAAGGCTACATCGTCGACTCGTTCATGGTCGTGGTGCTGGGCGGTGTCGGGCAGATCGCGGGCACGGTGTATGCCGCGCTGGGGCTGGGCCTGGTCAACAAATTCCTCGAAGGCTGGGCTGGCGCCGTGCTGGCCAAGATTGCCGTGCTGGTGTTCATCATCGTCTTCATCCAGAAGCGGCCGCAGGGCATCTTCGCTTTCAAGGGCCGGGAAGTATGACCACCCCCATCGCTTGCCCACTGCGTGTGGCCGCTCCGCCCCTCAAGGGGCAGCGCCTGCGGCCCGGCGGAGCCGGTTCCGCGGCGCTCTGGACCATTCACTTCGCTCGCGAGGGGCACTGTTCATGACCGCTGTTTCTGTTTCTCTCCCCGCGCCTGGCCCGTTGCTCACCCGCAAAGGCTGGAGCGCCTTCATCGTCGCCCTGCTGGTGGTCTGCGCCGTGGCGCCCATGCTCAACCTGCTGGTGCCGGCCGACAGCCCGTTGCACCTGTCGGACTACATGGTCGGCCTGCTGGGCAAGATCATGTGCTACGCCATCTGTGCGCTGGCCATGGACCTGATCTGGGGCTACACCGGCATCCTCAGCCTGGGCCACGGCCTGTTCTTCGCGCTGGGCGGTTATGTGATGGGCATGTACCTCATGCGCCAGATCGGCACCGACGGCAACTACAAGAGCGAGCTGCCCGACTTCATGGTGTTCCTCGACTGGAAGGAGTTGCCGTGGCACTGGGCGCTGAGCGACAGCTTCATCGCCACGCTGCTGCTG
Organism: Hydrogenophaga sp. NFH-34; assembly: GCF_021401345.1. Taxonomy (GTDB): domain Bacteria; phylum Pseudomonadota; class Gammaproteobacteria; order Burkholderiales; family Burkholderiaceae_C; genus Hydrogenophaga; species Hydrogenophaga electricum. Next base: position 16,850 of record NZ_JACBGE010000026.1, on the reverse strand, counting down.
ATCGTGCTGGTGCCGGGGCTGGTGGCCTTCGTGTTCGGCTACTTCGCCTTCCGCTCGCGCATCAAGGGCGTGTACTTCTCCATCATCACGCAGGCGCTGACCTTCGCCGCGCTGCTGCTGTTCTTCCGCAACGAAACCGGCATGGGCGGCAACAACGGCTTTACCGACTTCAAGCGCATCCTGGGTCTGCCCATCGCCACGCAGGGCATGCGCATGACGCTGTTCGTGCTCACGAGCCTGACGCTGCTGGGCTTCTTCCTGTGGGCCCGCTGGCTGGTCAACTCCAAGTTCGGGCGCGTGCTGCAGGCGGTGCGCGACGCCGAGAACCGGGTCATGTTCTGCGGCTACAACCCGCTGCCCTACAAGCTCACCATCTGGACCATCTCGGCCGTCATGTGCGGCATCGCCGGCGCCCTGTACGTGCCGCAGGTGGGCATCATCAACCCCGGTGAAATGAGCACGGCGGGCAGCATCGAGATCGCGGTCTGGGCTGCCGTGGGCGGGCGTGCCACGCTGGTCGGTCCCATCGTGGGCGCCTTCCTGGTCAACGGCGCCAAGAGCTGGCTCACCGTGACCTTTCCCGAGTTCTGGCTCTACTTCCTGGGGGCGCTGTTCATCGCCGTCACGCTGTTCATGCCGCAGGGCATCGTGGGGCTGGTCCGCAAGCTTCGGCGCCCACCGGCTGCGGCCGGGCAAGGAGAGTCGGCATGACGCCCGATCTGATGGAAGCGGGCGCCCAGCGCCTGCAGTCGCTGCACACAGTCCGGGTGGCCGGTGCCACCGAATCCGGCGGGCGCACCGCCGGTTATGGCCGCCCGGTGACCACCGGCGAGGTCGACGTGACCCACGGCCGCATTCTCTATCTGGAGGATGTGCACGTGGCCTTCGACGGCTTCAAGGCCATCAACGGCCTGAACCTGGACATCGCCCCCGGCGAGCTGCGTTGCATCATCGGCCCCAACGGCGCGGGAAAGACCACCATGATGGACATCATCACCGGCAAGACCCGGCCCGACAGCGGCACGGTGTTCTTCGGCAGCACCATCGACCTGCTGCGCCACCGCGAAGCCGACATCGCGGCCATGGGTATCGGGCGCAAGTTCCAGAAGCCCACGGTGTTCGAGCAGCTCACGGTGTTCGAGAACCTGGAGCTGGCGCTGGCGACCGACAAGCGCGTCGCGCATTCGCTGACGTTTCAGCTCAACGGCGAGCAGAAGGACCGCCTGGGCGAGGTGCTGCAGACCATCCACCTGGCCGACAGCGCGGCGCGCCTGGCCGGCACGCTCAGCCACGGGCAGAAGCAGTGGCTGGAGATTGGCATGCTGCTGATGCAGAACCCGAAGCTGCTGCTGCTCGACGAGCCGGTGGCGGGCATGACCGACGAAGAAACCGAGCGCACGGCGCAGCTGTTTCTCAGCCTCAAGGGCAAACATTCGCTGATGGTGGTCGAACACGACATGAGCTTCATCCGCACCATCAGCGAAAAGGTCACGGTGCTGTGCGACGGCTCGGTGCTGGCCGAAGGCACGCTCGATGAGGTGCAGGCCGACGAGCGTGTGATCGAAGTCTATCTGGGGCGCTGAGGAGACACGCATGAGCCTGCTTGAAGTCAAGGGCGTCAACCAGTACTACGGCGGCAGCCACATCCTGCGCAACGTCGGTCTCAAGGCCGAGCTGGGCCAGGTGACGGTGGTGCTGGGCCGCAACGGCGTGGGCAAGACCACGCTGCTCAAGTCGCTGATGGGCCTGGTGCCGATCAAGAGCGGGAACATCGCGCTTGACGGCAAGGCGATCGACAAGGCCACGCCGTACGAGCGCGCCCGCATGGGCGTGGGTTTCGTGCCGCAGGGGCGCGAGATCTTTGCCCGACTGACAGTGCAGGAAAACCTGCAGATGGGGCTGGCCTACAAGAAGGGCGGCACGCCCATTCCGGCCGAACTGTTCGAGCTGTTTCCGGTGCTCAAGCAGATGCTGGGCCGGCGGGGCGGCGACCTCTCGGGCGGGCAGCAGCAGCAGCTGGCGATCGCGCGCGCACTGGCTGCTGGCCCCAAGCTGCTCATCCTGGACGAACCCACCGAGGGCATCCAGCCCAACATCATCAAGGACATCGGCAAGGTCATCCGCATGCTGGCCGACCGCGGCAACATGGGCATCGTGCTGGTGGAGCAGTACTACGACTTTGCCGAAGAACTGGCCGACCAGTACGTGGTGATGGAGCGCGGCGAAGTGATCGCCAGCGGCCCGGGCAGCGAGATGCAGGCCAAGGGCATCCGGCAACTGGTGGCGATCTGAGCCCCCACGCTCCGCCGCTGGCGCGTGTCGCTGCCCCCCGAGGGGGCTGATCCGGCTGGGGGGCGGCCCGGCGCCGCATCGTCTGAGCCCCCACGCTCCGCCGCTGGCGCGGGTCGTTGCCCCTCACGCTCCGTGCCTTCGCAGGCGCCAGGCATGCCGTACCCGTCATGCCCGCGCAGGCGGGCATCCAGGTGGCTGGCATGGGTGCAACGGGGCGCGTTCAGGCGCCCACGGCGTTGACGCTGGCGAGCAGGCCTTCGTTGCGGGCGGGTGGCCGGTAGGCGGTGGGCAGCGAGATGCCGCCCGCAGCGCGGCCGGTGTGGCTCTGTTCCCCCAGCCCTGCATGCACATCGGTGGTCCGGTACCGCACCCGCAGGGCCTGGGCCTGTTCGAGCAAGGCCGTGTGGTCGGGGATGCGCTGCTGGTAGCGGTGCAGCACCAGGTGGGCCGACTCGATGACCTTGGCGTTGAGTGTGCGCTGGCCGTCTTCGAGCAGCTTGATCACGGCGCCTTGCGGGTCGCCCTTGAGGCTCAGGCTCATGGCCTGTTCGGTCAGGCGCAGGATTTCGCCATGGCCGGCGCGGATGCGGTTGATGAAGTCGTTGCGGCCGACGGCGGCACAGGCGAGCAGCTCGGTGAGCGCACGGCTGGTGCAAAAGCGCAGACCCAGCAGGTCGACCGTGGCATCGACTTCGTAAAGCTGGATCGAACGCAGCGCCAGGCGGGTCATGAGCCCCAGGAGGTTGCTGGCCGACTCGAAATCGAAGGCCGGCTCCAGCACGTCCTTGGCCAGCCGCCGGACTTCTTCCAGGGCCCGAGCATGCTGCAGTTCGTGGATGTAGATCAGCGCGTGCACCACGTCGAGCAATCGCTGCGGCCGGGGCCTGTCGGGGTGGCGGCTGCGCAGGTGCATGAGCTGGTCGGCGCAGCGCATCAGGCCCCGGTGGTCGTTGGCGTCGAGCCGGGCGAAGGCCAGCAGCACCAGCGCCTGCGGGTCGTAGAGCTTGGAGTCCAGGCCGACGCGCGTGGCGCGGTCCAGCAGCTCGACCCCTTCGGTGCGCTCGCCAGCGTAGTAGGCCAGCATGCCGTGCTTGAGCAGGCGGTTCACCGACGAGGGCGTCAGCCGCGTGGCCATGCGGAAGGTGGCCAGGGCGTTCTGGAAGTTGCCCAGCTCGAACTGTGCCCGGCCCATCACGTCGTAGGCGTCGGAATAGCCGGGCTCGGTTTCGATCAGGCTTTCGAGCGTGGTCGTGGCGCGCTGCGGATAGCCGGCTTCGAGCTGCGCACGGGCCACGCCCAGTTTGGCCCAGGGCAGGGTTTTGGCCTCCACCACCGCTTCGTACAGCTTTTCGGCTTCGCTGAGCAGACCGCCGCGCAGCATCAGTTCGGCGCCGATGCGGGCCGCGTAGAGCCAGTAGGGGCGCCGCTCGTCGAAGTGGGCCTTGCACATCTGGGCGGCGCCGTCGAAGTCTTCGTGGTCGATGGCGGCAAAAATCTCTTTGAGCGCGCCCTTGCGCTCGCGTGCTTGCCGGATGCGTTCGATCAGCCCGGCGGCGGTGTGGGGTTTGATCAGGTAAGCGTCGAGCGCGGATTCGGCGGCTTCGGCGACCTTGCTGTAGGAGGACTCGGCCGTGACCATCACGAACACCGTGTAGAACGGCAGCAACTGGTGGCGGCGCAGGTCGTCCAGCAGATCCTGGCCGGTGATTTCCTCGCGCTCGAAATACTGTTCGGAGATCACCACGTCGTAGCTCGACATTTCGAGCTTGCTGCGCGCATCGACCAGCCGTGCGCATTGCACGATGGTGCCCACGCCGGCTTCGCGCAACTGGTTGACGATGATCGAGCGCGACTGCGGGTTGCCGTCGATGACGAGGGCGCGCGCGTCTTGCAGATCGCTCTTTTCGGCACTCATGGGCAGATCGGGCGAAGGAGCGGGTTCCGGGACGGCATGCCCCATTGTGCACAAACCGACCTGGACCGGCGGCAGGAACAAGCCCGCAAAGACCGCTCAGTTTGCGCCCGGGTGCGGTGCAAGGTCAAACTCGCCAGATGCGCGGTGGCGTGCCCGGCACGCCCCAGGCGGCAGGGCGCAAGGCGGCCCAGGCGGCCTGCAGCGTGGCCATCAGCGGTTCGACCAGCGGTGCCAGCGCCCGCACCACCAGCATCTGCGGGTTCGGGCAGGTGGCGCCAGCCTGCACACCGGGCGGCAGGGGGTCGAGCACCTGTCGCACGGCTTCGAGCAGGTGCTCCTGGCGCTGCCGCCCCAGCGGCGTGCCCGAGGCCAGCAGCAGCGTGCCCAGGCAGCGTTGGCCGGCCAGGCCCAGGGGGGCGTCGAGCAGGCGCTGATCGTGTGCGTCCAGCGTGGCCTGTTCCAGCCACAGGCCCGGAATCTCCAGACGCTGCCGAAAGCGCCCGCGGTCGAAGGCCTGGCCGGTCGAGGGCAGGCCCAGGGCCGTGACGTCCCAGGCGATCAGCTCGGCGTTGCCCGCGAGTTCGGCGGTCCAGTGGTTGACGGCTTCGCAGCCGGGGTAGGCGATGGCTTCGAGGGGCAGCCATTCCAGGCGCGCGCCGCTGTCCAGATGGAGCGCCACGCGCTGGGTGGCGGGCAGGTCGTCGGCGGCGTAGAAGCGCGTGGCGCCGGGGGTGGAGATCAGCGCGTGCGTGCCGGCGGCGGCGTGCACCTGCAGCTCCAGCGTGTCGCCGCCGACCAGTCCGCCGGGTGGGTGCACCACGACGTTGTGGCAGATGGCGTCGCCTTCGGGATAGAGGCTTTTGAAGATGCGCAGCGGGCCGTCGTGCTGGTGTTGCAACACCGTGCGCTGGCCTTGCAGCCGGTAGTCGAGCGAGAGATGGGCTTGCCAGGGCATGGGCGCCAAGTGTAGGGGTTGCCGCCCGCGGCCAATGCTCTGGCGGCCAGGGCCATCAGGCGGCGCGGGATCGGCGTGGTGGTGCGCGGTTCAGGACGCCGTGGCGGGCAGCGTCAGCGCGGGCGCTTCGACGCCTGCGGGGAGCGTGCCGGTGCTGACGCGGAACACATGGCCTTCGGGGTCGGCCAGCACGGCCTGCCATTGGCCGTAGTAGGTGGCGTAGGGCCCCTTGACGATGCGCCCACCGAGCGCCGCAGTGCGGTCGGCGGCGGCATTGACCTCGGCCGGGTTGTCGAGCATGAAGGTCGCGTAGGCGGTAACGGGGGCCGACGCCGGGTCGGCCGGCTGGCGGTCGGCCAGTTGCAGCACGCCGTAGGCGGGGGGCGCGTGAAAGCCGAACTGGAAATGTTCGGTTTCCACCGCGCGGTAGATCGGCGAACGGCTGTGGCTGTCTTCGGGCAGGCCGAGCAGGGCCTGGTAGAACGCCAGCTGGGCGGCGATGTCGGTACAGAAAAGGTTGACGAAGAGTTTCATGCGGGGAGCGAAAACAGGCCGGGCACGCGGGCTGTGCCCGGCCGGAGGTCAGGCGGGGGTGGTCTCGCCGGCGGCTTTCTGAAGACCGTAGGTTTTTTCGTACATCTCGCGCAGGTGTTCACCGGCGGTGCACGCCACGAACCGCGACGGCCTGTCGGCCGTGACCGTGCCGGGCACGGCTTCAATGCGGGCCAGGTAGTTGGGTTCGTAGAAGAACGGGACCGAGAAGCGCGGCGCGCCGCCCGAGAACACGTTGCGCACGCGGTGCGGGTTGGAGTGGTACAGCCCGTTGGTCCAGCGCGGGATCATGTCGCCGAGGTTGACCACGAAGCAGCCTTCGATGGGGGTGGCCGCCACCCACTGGCCGTCGGGCATCTGCACTTCCAGCCCGCCGTGGGCGTCCTGCGCGAGGATGGTGATCGCGCCCCAGTCGGTGTGGGCTCCGGCGCCGAAGGTGCGGTCGTCCGCGTCGGCCGGGTGGGCCGGGTAGCGGATCATGCGCAGCGTGACCATGGGGTCGCGGCAGGACGCGTCGAAGTGGTGCTCGGGCAGGTCCAGTGACAGCGCCATCAGCTGCATGATCCGCTCGGAGAGCCGGTTCATTGCCGCGATGTAGCGCTGGCAGGTGGGCCGCGCCTGCGGCAGCTCTTCGGGCCACTGGCTGGGGCCGTAGGTCTGGTAGCCGGCCTGGACAAAGGGGTGGTCGTCGGGCCAGTCCATGCCGCAGTAGAAGCTCTCCTTGAGGTCGGGCTTCATCTCTGCGTCCAGCGTCTGTTCGCCCAGACTTTCGTAGCCGCGCATGATGGGCGAGTGTTTCATGGACAGCGCCGCGCGCCGCTCGGCGGGCAGCTCCAGCAGCGCTTTTGCGAGCGCGAACTGGGACGCCACCATGGCGGGGTCCACCCCGTGGTTGCGGACGTAGAAGAAGCCGGACGTGGTGGCCGCCTCGCGCAGCTGGCGGGCCACCGCCAGGCTGCGGCGGCTCCCGGGCGCCAGGGCGTCCGCGAGGTCGATGACAGGGATGCCCATGGCCGCCTCAGGCCTTGAGCTGGCGGTCGGCCATGGCGGGCAGGAACTTGTCGGTCCAGAAGTCGGACAGCGTGGGCGCGCTCTTCAGGCCGAAGGCCGCCACGGTTTCGTCGATGGTCGCCTGCAGGCGCGCCGGCGTGGCTGCGCCCCAGCCGTTGGCGCGGGTGTCGGGGGTGTTCATCGTGCCGTCGACGATGAGCTTGAGCCGCTCGAATTCCAGCGTTTCGTTGGCCAGGGGTTCGCGGGTCTTGACCGCCGCGCCACCGGCCTTGGGGTCGGCGATGCAGTCGAGCCAGCCGCGCGTGGAGGCCTTGACGAAGGCCTTCATGGTGTCGGCCTGCTCCATGCTCTTGGCGTTGGCCACCAGGCCGTTGCCATACGACTTCATGCCGTGGTCGGAGAAGCGGAACACGGTGAGCTGGTCGGCGGTGACGCCGCGGGCCTTGAGGTTGAGCAGGCCGGTGAAGAAGAAATAGGCCACGGCATCGAAGTCGCCCTTGACGAAGCGGGTGTCGCCGATATCGGGCGCGACGTTTTCCCACTTGACCCCGCTGGGGTCGAAGCCCTGTGCCTTGGCGAACACCGGGAACAGCTTGCGCGAGGCGTTGAAGGGTTGGCCGAGAATGGTCTTGCCGGCGAGGTCGGCCGGCTTCTTGATCGGTCCGTCCTTGCGCACGATGACCGCGTTGGGGTTCAGGTCGTACTGCATGGCCACCGCCTTGAGCGCGGCCTGCGGGTTGGCCAGGTTGAACTCGATCATGGTCGAGAGGTCGGCCGACGCGGCCTCGTAGGCCCCGCTGGCCACCAGGCCGATGGCGGCGGCCGAGCCGTTGCCGGTGTCGATGGTCACGTCCAGGCCGGCGTCCTTGTAGTAGCCGCGCTGCAGGGCCAGCAGGAAGCCGGCACCCGAGGCCTCCACCTTCCAGCCGAGGTTGAACTTGAATTTCTGCAGGGAACCCTGGGCGCGCACGAAAGGTGTGGCGGACAGGAGAGAGGCTGCGCCGGCGGCGCGCAGGAGAGAACGACGTTGCATGTAAGGACTCCGAAAACAAGCGGGCACGCAGAGGGACCCGTTCCTGAAGGTGCGAAGGACGGCTTGGGCCGCACGACTTTCAAGAGCAATTTCCGGGCGGCTGTTTCGGCCGCTGAACGCTTCTACTCTCGTTGTCCGTAGACGCAGAATCCATGCCACGCACCCGGTGTCGGTGCCGATCCTGTGCAGACCGCCCGCCAGGTGGAGGGGCAAGGCGTGTCAGGGTCGCGAGCGTGTCCAAGATGAGGCATGGGGCACCAGCTTGGTGTGCAGGCAGGGGGATCCTCTCCTCATCACCGGGGCAAAGCGCTGGCCTGAAACCTGCTAGCCTGTTTGGCGAGAGTAGAAGCGTTCACCAGCGGCCGATTTCGTCGGCTGTCCTGGCCGGGAATTGCTCTTGAGGTCCAGCCCGGCAGGGCAGACGGTCTTCAGGAGTCACGCTGACCCCAGCGCCCGGGTTTTTCTCCCTGACCGATCGCCATGCCGGATGGTCCTGAAACCTTTTCGAGGCCTCTGGCCTGTTTTCAGGAGCGATTCCGTCATGAACACATCCACCCCTTTTGAACTGGCCGAACTGCAGAAAGAGGCGCGCATGGGCGCCCAGGGTTCGGAAACCACCGCGCGTGCGGTGCCTTTGATCGACCTGTCGGACTTCGATCGCCGCCGCGACGAGATCACCGAACAGCTGTGGCGCGCGGCCGTCGATGTCGGCTTCTTCCAGCTCGTCAACCACGGCGTGCCGGTGGCCCAGGTGCGTGAAGCGTTTGCGATGAGCGAACGTTTCTTCGCACTGCCCCAGGCGACGAAGGCGCAGTGGCCGCTGGCGCGCAATGCCGGTTGGGAAAGTCTGGCCCAGGTGCGGCCTTCCACGGGCGTGCCCGATCAGAAAGAGAGCTACCAGATCACGCGACCGCGCATGGCCGGTCTGTATCCGGCCGAAGCCGATCTGCCGGGCTTCCAGGCCACGATGCTGGCCTTCGAGCAGGCGAGCTGGGCGGTGGGCATGAAGGTGCTGTCGTGTTTTGCCGAGAAACTGGGTTTCGAGCGCGACTTCTTCGCGCGTGCGCACGATCCCGCCGCCGACACCTACCAGAGCACGTTGCGCCTGCTGCACTACTACCCGATCCCGGAAGACGTGCAGGACAAGCTGGACTATGTGCGCGGCGGCGCGCACACCGACTTCAATTGCCTGACCATCCTCTATCAGCGCGATGGCCAGGGCGGCCTGCAGGTGTGCCCGGGCAAGGAGTTCGAAGCCCAGGAATGGACGACGGTGCCGCCGCGCGAAGACCTCATCACCTGCAATATTGGCGACATGCTCATGCGCTGGAGCGACGACCGCCTGCTGTCCAACTTTCACCGTGTGCGCAACCCGCTGCCCGGCGAATACATGGGCGGGCGCTACAGCATCGCTTTCTTCTGCCAGGCCAACACCGACGCGCTGATCACCTCGCCATCGGGCAAGTACCCGGCCATGACCGCCGGCGACTATCTGGCCGAACGCATGAAGGCCAACTACCGCCGCAAGGACTGACGGGCGGATGGGCGGCGAGCGCGGTCAGCGAGCCGCCCAGAACCCGGCGTGTGTGGCGAGCATCTCGGCCGCCACCGCCGGCACCGGGCCGACCACTTCCGTGGGGCGCTGTCCGCGCGCGAACACCTCGCGGCAGGGCAGACTGAGCGTGGGGTTTTCGGGGTGGTTGCCCGTGAGGGCGAGCAGGGCCGTTTCTTCGGCGCCGTAGACCACGCGCCCGATGCCGGCCCAGTAGACGGTGCCGGCACACATGGCGCAGGGCTCGAACGTGGTGACCAGCGTGCAGCGGGCGAGGTATTCGCCGGGGTAGTTGGCGGCGGCGGTTCGCGCCAGTGTCGACTCGGCGTGGTTCACCGTGTCGATGTTGCCCTGCTCGGCCAGCACGGTTTCGCCGTCGGGCGCCACCAGCAGCGCGCCGAAAGGGTGGCGGCCCATGCGCATGGCACGCAGGGCCACCTCGTTGGCGCGCCGCAGATGGCGCGCGACCTGCTCGCCGGTCATCATCCCTGACTTCCGCGGTGCGCCCAGCCGGTGGTGTGCTTTTCGACCCAGCTGAACAGTTCGTACATCACCATGGCCATCACGCCGACGACCAGCAGGCCGCTGAAGGCCAGGCCCATCTGCATGGAGCTGCCGGCCGAGATCAGCAGGTAGCCGATGCCTTCGTTGGCGGCGGTCATCTCCGACACCGTGGTGCCGACGAAGGCCAGCGTGATGGCGACCTTGAGCGAGCCGAAGAAGTAGGGCAGCGAGCGCGGCAGGCCGACCTTCATCAGCACGTCCCATCGCTTGGCGCCGAGCACGCGCAGCACGTCTTCCAGCTCGGGCTCCAGCGTCGCCAGGCCGGTGGCGATGTTGACCATGATGGGGAAGAAGCTGATCAGGAAGGCGGTGAGGATGGCCGGGCCGACGCCGATGCCGAACCACACCACGAGGATGGGCACGAAAGCGGCTTTGGGCAGGGCGTTGAAGGCGGTCATCAGCGGGTAGATGGCCGCGTAGGCCAGGCGCGAGGAACCGATCAGGAAACCCAGCAGCACCCCCACCACGATGGCGACGCCGAAGCCGGCCATCGTCACCCAGTAGGTGCGCCACGCGTGACCCAGGATGACGGTCTTGTGCTCCAGCGTCTGTTCCCAGATGCGCGAAGGGCTGGGGAAGATGAATTCGGAGACCCCGAAGCCGCTGCAGATGACTTCCCAGACGATGATGATGGCCAGGAGAAGGATCCAGGGCGACCAGCGTTCGACGTGTTTCTGTTTCGTGCTCATCGCTCGCTCCTTACTGGTTGATCACGGTGCCGGCTTTTCGCATGGCGCCGATATGGCCGCGCAGTTCGTGCACGATGTCGGTGAATTCGGGGGTGTAGGTCACCTCCAGGTCGCGGGTGCGCGGAATCGGAATGTCGCGCTGCACGACGAAGCGACCCGGGCTGCGGCTCATGCAGTACACCGTGTCGGCCAGGAAGACGCTTTCGCGCAGATCGTGCGTGACCAGGATGACGTTGAATTTCTGCGCTTCCCACAGGTCGCGCAGCGTGCACCAGAGTTCTTCGCGCGTGAACGCATCCAGCGCGCCGAAGGGTTCGTCCAGCAGCAGCATCTTGGGTTCGTGGATCAGCGCGCGGCAGATGCTGGCGCGTTGCTGCATGCCGCCCGACAGTTCCCACGGGTACTTCTTGCCCATGCCGCCCAGCCCCACGCTCTCCAGCAGCTTGAGGGCGCGTTCCTCGAACTCCTTGCGCCGGTCGCGGAACTGGCTGCGGAACGGTTCCACGATCTCCAGCGGCAGCAGCACGTTGTCGATGGTGGTGCGCCAGGGCAGCAGCGAAGGCGACTGGAAGGCCATGCCCGAAATCTTCAGCGGACCGGTGACGGGCTGGCCGTCGATGCGGATCTTGCCCATGCTGGGCATGCGCAGTCCGGTGGTCAGCTTCATGAAGGTGGACTTGCCACAACCCGATGGGCCGACGATGGCGATGAACTCGCCCTTCTTCACTTTGAGGTTGATGTCTTCGACCGCGAAGATGTTCTTGGCCAGCAGGTCGTCGTTGTAGGCCAGCCAGACCTGGTCGAAGTCGACGAAGGGGGCGTCGCTGCCTCCGGGGGCTTCTTGCATGGAGCGCTCCTGAAAAAAAGGCCAGCCGGCTTTCGCAGAACTGGCCCAGGTCAAAAATGTCGCCGGGATTTATTTCTTGGGCAGGATGTTCAGTTCGGCGGCCGGCGGCAGCAGCGTGGCCGTCCAGACGGCGGTCGGGTCGATCCGGGTCTTGGTGCCGAAGGCGTCGGACACCTGCGAAGCCATCAGCGCCATGCGGCCGGGCACGGCCTGGCCAAAACCTTCCTTGTAGGCGTCGGGGCTGGCGACCACCGCGTCGATGGCCATCTTCAGGCGGCGCGTTTCCAGCGCCACGTTGATGATGCCGTCGCGCGCCTTGACCGTGTCGATGGCGGCGGCGGGGTTGGCGATCACCTCCTTGGCGCCCTTGGTGAAGGCGGACAGGAAGGCCTTCACCGCAGCCGGGTTCTCCTTGATCAGCTTGGGGCTGGCGATGATGGCGTTGCCATACAGCTTCACGCCGTAGTCGGCATAGGGGAACACCACCACGTCGGCCGGCTTGACGCCACGCGCTTCGAGGTTGAGCAGCGAGGTGAACGAGAAGCCGGTGATGGCGTCGATGTCACCACGCACCAGCATGGTCTCGCGCAGCGGCGGGTCCATGGCGGTCCAGGCCACGTTGCCGATGCCGTTGGCCTTCTGGAAGATCGGGAACGCCTTGCGGCCGGCGTCGAACACCGGGGCGCCCAGCTTCTTGCCATTGAGGTCGGCCACCTTGGTGATGCCGCTCTTCTTGAGCGTCAGCACGGCAGCGGGGGTGTTGTTGTAGACCATCATGACGGCCACCGGCTTGTTCGGTGCGTCGGGGTTGTTGGCATGGAACTCCATCAACGCCGCCATGTCGGCGAAGCCCAGGTCGTAGGTGCCCGAGGCCACGCGGGTGACCGTGCCGCCGGAGCCGTTGCCGGCGTCAATGCTCACATCCAGGCCCGCTGCCTTGTAGTAGCCCTTGGCTTCGGATTGCAGGAAGAACGCGGCCGGACCTTCGAAGCGCCAGTCCAGCTGGAACTTGATCGGGGTCTGGGCATGGGCGGTCCCGAATACCGTGGTGGCAGCCAGGGCGGCGGCGAACTGGAGGGCTTGACGCTTGTTCATGAGGGCTCCGTTGTAAGGATCGGTTGCAGGAGGGTGACGCCTACCAGCAATTTCGGTGCCAGCAGACGGGTGGGGAAGGGGTATTGAATACAGAATGTGTATGCAGATTCTGCGCAGACGGCCCCAACCGACCATCCGAAACAACCCTGTATTGGTGCGAAAGCGCGGCGCGTGCACCGCTACTGTGCAGGCTGAGGCGGGTCAAGGCAAGAAAAAAGGGCCGCGAGGGCCCTTGGGAGGTGGTGGTGAGGGTGCGCCTCAGTGGGCGTCGGCCTGCTTGGCGGCTGCCACGGCGGCCTGGCTGTCACCGCGGGCGCCGTTGAAATACAGATTCAGCAACACCGCGCTGATCGAGGCCAGCAGGATGCCCGACTCGATCAGCGGATGGATCGCGTGCGGCATCCACTGCGAGTACTTGGGCGCCACCAGCGGGATCATGCCGAAGCCGATCGAGACCGCCACGATCAGCGCGTTGTGGCGGTGGGTCTTGAAGTCCACGCCGCCCAGGATGCGGATGCCGGTGGCCGCCACCATGCCGAACATCACCAGCCCGGCGCCGCCCAGCACCACGGTGGGCAGCGACTCGACCAGCGCCGCCATCTTCGGCAGCAGGCCGAGCACCAGCAGGATCACGCCCGCAGCCACGCAGACATAGCGGCTCTTGACACCCGTGACGGCGACCAGGCCCACGTTCTGCGAGAAGCTGGTGTACGGGAAGGTGTTGAAGATGCCGCCGATGAGGGTGCCCAGACCGTCGGTGCGCAGGCCGCGAGCCAGGGCCGGCTGGTCGATCTTGCGGTCGGTCATCTCGCCCAGAGCCAGGAACATGCCGGTGGACTCGATCATCACCACGATCATCACCAAGGTCATGGTCAGCACCATGATCGGGTCGAAGATCGGGACACCAAAGTGAAACGGCAGCACCACGTCCACCCACTTGGCCTGGCCGACCTTGTCGAAGTGCATCATGCCCAGCGCGGTCGCCAGCACACCGCCGACCACGATGCCCAGCAGCACCGAGATGTTGGCGAGAAAACCCTTGGCGAACTTGGCCACCAGCAGGATGGTGGCCAGCACCACGGCCGACACGGCCACGCCGGGCAGCGCAGCATAGCGCGGGTTGGGGTCGGTGGGGGCCAGCGTCAGGCCCTGCGGCACAGTGGGGTAGCCGGGTGTGCCCGCGGCGGCGGCGCTGCGCAGCGTGCTCAGCCACTCGCTGTGCTCCGGTGGCACCACCAGCGGGGCCGTGGGCCCCACGGGATTGCCGAAAATCCAGTTGATGCCCACGCGCATCAGGTTGATGCCGATCACGGCGATGATGGTGCCGGTGACCACCGGCGGGAAGAAGCGCAGCAGGCGGCTGACCATGGGCGCGATCACGACGGAGATCACGCCCGCGCCGATGATGGCGCCGAACAGCATGCGCGCCCCGTCGGTGCCCGGCGTGGTGTTGGCGATGGCCACCATGGGGCCGACGGCGGCGAAGGTCACGCCCATCATCACCGGCAGCTTGATGCCGAACCACTGCGTGACGCCCAGCGCCTGGATCAGGGTGGCGATGCCGCAGCAGAACAGGTCGGCCGAGATCAGCATCGCGACTTCCTGCGGGCTGAGCTTGAGAGCGCGGCCCACGATCAGCGGCACCGCCACCGCACCCGCGTACATCACCAGCACATGCTGCAGGCCCAGCGCAGCCAGTTTGCCGTTGGGCAGTTTCTCGTCCACGGGATGAACCGACGCTGTCATGGGATCTCCTTTTTTGCATGCAGATCTGTATACAAATTATGTGTACCCAGTGTTGGGAGATCGATAGGGGCAAACCCTTGCGGAGGCTTGGGTTGCCCTCTGGTTCGGAGACGTGGCTTGGTCGGGGCAGGGTGGAGCCCCCTGGCGGCGTAGGCTGTTCGGTGGGTTCCAACCACTTCCGGTCGTGTCTAAAATGAAAAAGTGTGATTTCTCACGCAAAACCCATGAAAAAAACACGGTTCATCAAGGAGGTCGATGCGGGTTGACATCTACGAGCCTCTCTGACGCATCGGGCAGACTCTGAAAGAGCCTGCGTTTTTGCCGCTGCCGCTGCCGGACAACCGCCATGCATCGTGGCGCGAGCTGCGCATCCAGGTCGATTTCTTTCGCCGCGGAGGGCATCAGGTCGCCGAGAAGACGGGCATCTTTTCGCCCAAGTTCCGGCTCAAGTCCAACCTGTCCGGTGACCAGTTTCTGGCGTTTGCACGCTCGCATCCGGACGCCGATGTGTGCTTCGTCAACGTGTTCCCGACCATGCCTTACTACTCCTACAACGTCTGGATGCAAGGCGAGGCAGCGCATCCGGGGCTGGTGCAGCGGGCCCAGCGCCTGCTGGCCGCCGCCGGGCTGGACTGGGACCTGTCGAAGACGCCTCGCCACCACCGTGGGCACCTGTGTTACGCCAACTTCTGGGTCGGCACGCCAGCCTTCTGGCAGGCATACGTGGGTGAGGTGCTGGACCCGGTGGCACGGTTTCTCGAAACCTGCCCGCAGGCTCCCGAGGCGCGGGCGGTGTTCGAGTCCGCGCCCTACTTTGTGGAGGCGCCCTTCCTGCCCTTCATTGCGGAGCGGCTTTTTTCGACCTTCGTGTCCCGCCGCCCCGATATCCGGACGGCGCCGTTTCACCCGGTGGGTCATGACCCCTTGGCGAATTGCAGCAGCGCCTTCCGGCGGGAGGTGGTGCAGCACCTGCGCGCGCGTGTGGACGAGGCCGATGCGGCGAATCATTTTCCCGAATCGCTGATCCGGGAGCAGGCCCTGTTCTCCAAGCTGTCGACGATGTACCACCACCTGCATTTCCAGCTGCACAGCCACCCGCATCTGGTGCCAGAAGAGATGCCGCCATCCGGCTGCGAGGTGCCTGCCGCTCCGCCTGTGGAGGGCGCTACGGGATGAGGCAGCGCATCGAGGCGATTTCGCCCGAAACTGGGAAGCGCTTGCCGAGACTGGGTGTCGGGGCGATCTTCAAGGACGAAAAACCCTACGTGATCGAATGGCTCGCGCACCACCGTCTGCTGGGTGTCGAGCGGTTTTTTGTGGCCGATAACCAGAGCACTGACGGCACCACCGAATTGCTGGAGGCCCTGCAGGCCTGTGGTTTTCTGGCTTGTCACCGATTTCCCAGTCCGGAGGGGCGTGGGCCCCAGTTGCCGGCCTACCGGATGCTGTTGGAGACGCACGGGCACGAGGTGGAGTGGCTGGCCTTCATCGATGCCGACGAATTCATCTGGCCCATGGGAGAAGAAGACTCGTTGCCGGCGTTTCTGCAGCAACTGGCCGAGCGCCGGCCCCAGATGGGCGCCCTGGTGCTGAACTGGGCGTCGTACGGTTCCGACGGCCAGCTGCACCAGGCGCCGGGGTTGGTGGTCGAGCGCTTCACCCGGCATGCCCCTCGCGACCATTTCGCCAATGTGCCGGTCAAGACGGTCTTTCGTCCAGGCGACTTCGAAGGGTTCACGTGTTCGCACAACGTGCAACTGGCACCGGGACGCAGCCACCTCCATGCAGACGGCCAGCCGCGCCAGACCCATCCCGACTATCTCGACATTCCGGAAAAGCGCTACATCCGGAGTGAACGGGTGTGCTGGGAGGGCTTTCGCATCAACCACTACGTGATCAAGTCCTACCAGGAGTTTGCGCAACGCAAGCGCCGCAAGGGGCGCGTGTTCGTGCCCCGGCCTCTGGGCCAGAGCTATTTCCTCTGGCACGACAACAACGATCAGCACACGCCTGTGGCGCCCGGTCACCTGGAACGTTTGCGTGCGGAAATGGCCCGCATCGAGGCGGCGCTGACGGCCGCCGGCTGGGTGGACGGGGATCGGGATGCCGGGGCGTGTGAGTCCCTGCGCCCTCCGTTCGGTGGGCGGGTGGGCCGTGTGATCCGCACGGATGCCGGCTTGCACCTTCGTGGCTGGTGCCAGGCCTGGCACCACGCGCACGTCCAGGGGTTGGTGGCCGTGGTCAATGGCCAGGTGCATCGGGTGCCGTTGTTCGAGCCGGCCCCCTTGCTGGCGGCGCACCAGCCTGCGCCCGCCCTCAAGGGTCCACAGAAGTACCTGAATCCCCAGGCGCCGGAGGGCAGTGGCTTTCGGGCCTTTGTTCCCCTCGATCCGGCGGTCGTCATCGGCACGCTGGACATTGCGGGGCTGCTGCCGGATGGGGGGCTGACCGAACCGCTGGAACAGGACGCGCCAGCGTCTTAGCAGGCTGTTGAATTTCGCTCCCATAAAACCTGGCATTCAGGAGCATCGTTGTAGATACTGACTGCTCGCTCAACAAGGAGTCCAGACGATGCGAGGTTCAGACGCGATGCAGGAGT
>NZ_JACBGE010000025.1 GCF_021401345.1 Hydrogenophaga sp. NFH-34 | reverse complement strand
GACCAACACAAGGCACCACCGCCGCCCAAGAACTACGGAGCGGACATTTCAACACTCATCCGCATGATCGAGGCAGGAGAGCTTTGATCCCGTTTCAACCCACTTTTACGAATAGCCGAAAAAACCCCTGGCTCTGACGAGACAGGGGTTTCAAGATGGTGCCGGAAAGAGGAATCGAACCCCCGACCTTCTCATTACGAATGAGCTGCTCTACCGACTGAGCTATTCCGGCGAAGCCTCATATTCTAGCAAAGCTCAGGCGGTCTTGTCGGCTTCCAGGTGGTACCGGGTCACGAGATCGACCTCGTTTTTCGAACCCAGGATCACGCTGACGCGCTGGTGCAACTGGGTCGGCACCACATCCAGGATGCGTTCGCGGCCGTTGGTGGCGGCGCCGCCGGCCTGTTCCACCAGCCAGCCCATGGGGTTGGCTTCGTACATCAGGCGCAGCTTGCCGGGCTTGTTCGGCTCGCGCTTGTCCCAGGGGTACATGAAGACGCCGCCGCGCGTGAGGATGCGGTGCACATCGGCCACCATGGAGGCGATCCAGCGCATGTTGAAGTCCTTGCCGCGCGGGCCTTCCTGGCCGGCCAGGCATTCGTCGATGTAGCGCTTGACCGGGGTGTCCCAGTGGCGCATGTTGCTCATGTTGATCGCGAATTCCTTGGTGTCTTCGGGAATCGTCACCTGGTCCTGCGTCAGCACCCAGGAGCCTTGCTCGCGGTCGAGCGTGAACATGGCCACGCCATCGCCCACGGTGAGCACCAGCGTGGTCTGCGGCCCGTAGACGCAGTAGCCGGCGGCGACCTGCTGGCGGCCCGGTTGCAGGAAGTCGGCTTCGCTGACGGGGTCGATGATCTTCGGGTCGTCGTGGCGTTTGCGCAGCACCGAGAAGATGGTGCCGATGCTGACGTTGACGTCGATGTTGGACGAGCCGTCGAGCGGATCGAACATCAGCAGGTATTCGCCCTGCGGGAAGCGGTTGGGCACCACGTAGATGCTGTCCATCTCCTCGGAGGCCATGGCCGCCAGGTGGCCGCCCCATTCGTTGGCTTCGATCAGCACTTCGTTGGCGATGATGTCCAGCTTTTTCTGGACCTCGCCCTGCACGTTTTCGGACTCGGCACTGCCCAGCACCTCGCCCAGCGCGCCCTTGTTGACGCTGATGGAAATGCGCTTGCAGGCGCGGGCCACCACCTCGATCAGCAGGCGCAGCTCGGGCGGGATGCGGCCGTGCGTGCGTTGTTGCTCGACCAGATAGCGGGTCAGGGAAATCTTGTTGCTCATGATCGGTGCCTTTGGGGGATCAGTCTGCCAGGGATCGGGTGACGACCTCGCGGACGTCATTGCTCAGGTCGGGCTTGGCGGCCACGCGGGCGATGGCTTCGCGGGCGGCGCTGCGGTAGGGTTCGGCCAGCTTTTTCCAGCGGTCCAGCGCGCGCGCCAGGCGGCTGGCCACCTGCGGGTTGAAGGTGTCGATTTCCAGCACGCGGTCGCTCCAGAACACATAGCCGGCGGCGTCTTCGCGGTGGAAGGCAGCCGGGTTGGCGTTGCAGTAGCTGAAGATCACGCTGCGGGCGCGGTTCGGGTTTTTGAGGTGGAAGTCCGGATGCGCCAGCAACTGGCGCACGGCTGGCAGCACATTGCCGCCACGGTCGGGCGCGCCGGCCTGCAGGGCGAACCATTTGTCCAGCACCAGCGCTTCGTTCTTGAACAGGGTGTGGAAGCGGGCGAGGGCGTCGCGGGCAAGCGCATGGCCGCTGACCACCAGGGCCGACAGGGCGTTGAAGCGGTCGGTCATGTTGTCGGCATCCTTGACGCGCTGGTAGGTTTTGCCCGGCCAGACGGTGTCGCCGCTGTCGCGCGCGGCCAGGCACAGCATGCCCAGCGCCAGGCCGGCCAGCGCACGCCGGCCGGTGCTGACGGGTTCCGGGCGATACGCGCCGTTGTCCTTGTGCTGTTCCCAGGCCCAGACCCAGTCGTCGAAGAGTGCGTTGGCCAGTTGCTGCCGCATGGTTTCGCGCACGGCGTGGATGCGCTGCGGGTCGACCACGTCGAGCTGTTCGGCGATGTAGCTTTCGGCCGGCAGGGTCAGTACCAGTTCCTTGAAGGCTGCGTCGAGCGCGGGGTGGCGCAGTACGCTGCGCATGGCGTCCAGAAAGGCGTTGTCCAGCGGCGCCGTGGGCGCCGGGCCTTCTGCACGGATGGCCGCGAGCGCGCGGCGCAAGGCGAGGCGCTGGCCGGCTTCCCAGCGGTTGAACGGGTCGCTGTCGTGGGCCAGCAGGTGCAGCAGGTGTGCGTCGCTCTGGGCCATGTCGAGCAGGACCGGCGCCGAGAAGCCCCGCAGCATCGAGGGCACGGGCTCGGTCGCCACGCCTTCGAAGGTGTAGCTGTGCTGGGGTTCGGTGAGCACCAGCAGGCGCGTGGTGCCGGCCGGGACGGTTTCCCCCGCCAGTTGCAGGGCCAGATCCTGGCCCTGGGCATCGAGCAGGCCCACCGCAACCGGGATCACGAAGGGCTGCTTTTCGGCCTGGCCGGGTGTCGCTTCGCAGGATTGCGACAGCGTCAACGTGTAGCGCTGGGTGGTGGCGTCGTAGTGGCCGCTGGCGTGCACGCGCGGCGTGCCGGCCTGGCTGTACCAGCGTTTGAACTGGGGCAGCAGGCGGGTCAGGTCGCTGTCGGGGTTGGCGTCGGCGATGGCCTGGGCGAAGTCGTCGCAGGTCACCGCCTGGCCGTCGTGGCGCTGGAAGTACAGGTCCATGCCGCGGCGGAAGCCCTCGCGGCCGACCAGGGTCTGCTGCATGCGCACGACCTCGGCGCCTTTTTCGTACACCGTGACGGTGTAGAAGTTGTTGATTTCGACGTAGCTGTCGGGTCGCACCGGGTGCGCCATGGGGCCGGCGTCTTCCGGGAACTGGGCGGTGCGCAGCACGCGCACGTCCTCGATGCGCTTGACCGCGCGCGCCGAGGGCGTGGCGCACAGGTCCATGCTGAATTCCTGGTCGCGGAAGACGGTGAGGCCTTCCTTGAGCGAGAGCTGGAACCAGTCGCGGCAGGTGACGCGATTGCCCGTCCAGTTGTGGAAGTATTCGTGCCCCACGACCGATTCGATGTTGGCGAAATCGGTGTCGGTGGCCGTGGCGCTGTTGGCCAGCACGTACTTCGTGTTGAAGATGTTCAGGCCCTTGTTCTCCATCGCGCCCATGTTGAAGTCGCTGGTAGCGACGATCATGAAACGCTCCAGGTCGAGCGGCAGACCGAAACGGGCTTCGTCCCAGATCACGCTGTGGATCAGCGAGTTCATGGCGTGCTCGGTCTTGTCCATGTCGCCCTGGCGCACATAGACCTGCAGCAGGTGTTCCTGGCCCGAACGGGCCCGCACGCGCTGTTCGCGCGCCACCAGGTTGCCCGCGACGAGGGCGAACAGGTAACACGGCTTCTTGTGCGGGTCGACCCATTTGGCGAAGTGGCGGCCCTCGTTGCCAGGCCCTGGCAGGTCACCCGATTCGACCAGGTTGCCATTGGACAGCAGCACCGGGTAGCGGGCCTTGTCGGCACGCAGGGTGACGGTGTAGCTGGCCATCACGTCCGGCCGGTCCAGGAAGTAGGTGATGCGGCGGAAACCTTCGGCTTCACACTGGGTGAAGAAGGTGCCCTGGCTCACATAGAGACCCATCAGCTGGGTGTTCTTCTCCGGGGCGCAGGTGGTGAAGATCTCGAGCTCGAAGGGTTCGTTGCCTTCGGGCAGGCTTTCCAGCACCAGGGTGCTGCCGTCCATCTTGAACGAACAACCCTGGCCGTTGACCAGCACGCGGGCGAGATTCAGGTCATCGCCATCCAGGCGCAGCGCCTGGGCGGGCACGTCCGGGTTGCGGCGCAGGCGCATCCGGTTGAGCACGCGGGTTTTGGCCGGGTCGAGATCGAAGATCAGTTCGACCGTATCGACCCAGTACGCGGGCGGGGTGTAGTCTTCGCGGCGGATCACCGTCGCGGGGCCCTGGGCCTCACGCAGTTGCGGCATGGTGCTTCTCCTGGTGTCGGGGTGCGGTCTTGGGTCAGACGCCCTGCTTGAGCGAGGCTTCGATGAAGACGTCGAGGTCGCCGTCCAGCACCTTCTGGGTGGCCGAGACTTCGACGTTGGTGCGCAGGTCTTTGATGCGGCTGTTGTCCAGCACGTAGCTGCGGATCTGGTGGCCCCAGCCCACATCGGTCTTGGTGTCTTCCAGCTTCTGCTGCTCCTCCATGCGCTTGCGCATTTCGTGGTCGTACAGGCGCGAGCGCAGGCGCTGCCAGGCCACGTCGCGGTTGCTGTGCTGGCTGCGGCCGTCCTGGCACTGCACGACGATGCCGGTCGGGATGTGCGTCAGGCGCACGGCCGAGTCGGTCTTGTTGATGTGCTGGCCACCGGCGCCGGAGGCGCGGTAGGTGTCGGTGCGCACGTCGGCCGGGTTGATGTTGATTTCGATGGAGTCATCGATCTCGGGGTAGACGAAGAGCGAGGCGAACGAGGTGTGGCGGCCGCCCGAGCTGTCGAACGGGCTCTTGCGCACCAGCCGGTGCACGCCGGTTTCGGTGCGCAGCAGGCCGTAGGCGTATTCGCCCTCGATCTTGATCGTGGCGCTCTTGATGCCGGCGGTGTCGCCGGGGGTTTCTTCCTCCACCGTGGCCTTGAAGCCCTTGCGCTCGGCGTAGCGCAGGTACTGGCGCAGCAGCATGCTGGCCCAGTCGCAGGCTTCGGTGCCACCGGCGCCGGCCTGGATGTCGACAAAGCAGCTCAGCGGATCGGCCGGGTTGTTGAACATCCGGCGGAATTCGAGTTGTTCGACCTCCGGGGCCAGCTTGGCGGCTTCGCCTTCGATGGTTTCCAGGCCGGCGTCATCGTTTTCGGCCGCCGACATCTCGAACAGTTCGGTGTTGTCGGTCAGCTCGCTGGTGAGCTTGTCGATGACCAGCACCACGCTTTCGAGGGAGCGTTTTTCCTTGCCCAGTTCCTGGGCGCGTTTGGGGTTGTCCCAGACGGTGGGGTCTTCCAGCGCGGCGTTGACCTCGCTGAGTTTCAGGGCCTTGGCATCGTAGTCAAAGATACCTCCGAAGCTCGGCCACCCGCTCGGTCAGGTCGGCCAGTTGGTTCTGCAGGGCGTTGAGGCGTTCGGCTTCCATGGTGTTCTCTCGCGTGTTCGGTGTGAGCGGACAGGGCCGCCAAACCCGCGATTTTCTCATGACCGCCAACGCGGCGGCTGTCGCTGGCGGCCCGATCCGCGACGACCGGTCGCGTCAGGCGAGGAAGTCGGCGATCAGGGCGGCCACCGCCGCGGGCTGGTCGTGGTGCAGCATGTGGCCGGCATCGGACACCCGCGCGTGGTGCACATCGGGCACGTGGGTCAGCCGTTCCTGGTACTGGTCCAGGGTGTAGCGCCCCTTCCACCATTGGCCCAGGCTGTCGTCGCTGGCCACGATCGACAGGGTGGGGGCGGTGATGCGGGCGTACACCGCCAGCGCTTCCGGCGTCTGGTAGAGGTGGGCGCTGGTCACCTTGTGTGCCGGGTCGCCCAGAATGCGCCAGCGCCCGTCCGGACCGGGCTCGGCCCAGTGCCGGGCCAGCCAGTCGGCTTTGTCCCGGGGCAGGCGGGGATTGGTCTTCATCAGCCGGCTGGCCACGCCTTCGGCGCTGTCGTAGTCCTTCAGGGCCATGTCACCCTGGCGCAGGGCCTTGAGCCCGTCCAGCCACTGGGCATAGCGCTCCGGGGCCTGGGCGGGCCGGGTTTCGGGCATGCCGAAACCCTCGAGGTTGACCAGCCGGCGCAGCCGCTGCGGGCGCACGCCGCCAAACATCATCGCGACGTTGCCGCCCATGCTGTGACCGACCAGATCGACCGGCACATCGGGTGAAAAGTGGTCGAGCAGCCCGTCGAGGTCGCCCAGGTAGTCAGGGAACCAGTAGGCGTCGGGGGCCGGCTCTGCGCGGGTCAGACCGAAGCCGCGCCAGTCGGGCGCGACGATCCAGCGGTCGTCGGGCAGGGCGTCGACGACGAACTGCCACGACGCCGAGACATCCATCCAGCCGTGCACCAGCACCAGGGGCGGCTGGCCCGCCTGGGGCTCGCCCCATTCGCGCACGTGGTATGGCAGGCCCCGCACGGGGACGAAGTGGCTGCGGGAAGGTCGTCGGACAGCGTACATGCGGCGGATCATAAAGACGCCGGCCCGCGGCGCGCGGGGCTGTGCGTCAATGCCGTGACAGCGTTGCGGGGAAAACTGCGCCGGGTCTGCGGGGATTTGTCGACCCGGCGTCTGCCGCACGCGGGTGGCTTCGTTACCATCGCTCCCCATGAGCACCTTTTCCACCGTCACGCTGGGCCAGAGCCCGCTGCAAGTTCCCGCCGTCTGCCTGGGCACCATGACCTTTGGCGAGCAGGTCGGCGAAGCCGATGCCCACCGCATTCTGGACCGCGCTCTGGAGCGCGGCGTGAATTTTCTGGACACTGCCGAGATGTACGCGGTGCCGACCAAGGCCGAAACCTGCGGCGCGACCGAAACCATCATCGGCCGCTGGTTTGCGAACAATCCCGGCGTGCGCGAGAAGGTGGTGCTGGCCACCAAGGTGGCAGGGCCGGCGCGTGGCATGTCCTGGCTGCGCAGCGAGGTGAGCAAGGCCGGCATCATCGAAGCCTGTGAAGGCAGCCTGCGGCGCCTGCAGACCGATGTGATCGACCTTTACCAGATTCATTGGCCAGCGCGCAACGTGCCCGCTTTTGGCGCGCTGTACTTCGACCCGGCCAAGGACAAGCCCGCGCCCTCCGTGTTGGCTCAACTTGAAGCGCTGGCCGAACTGGTGCAGGCCGGCAAGGTGCGCGCTGTGGGCCTGTCCAATGAAACCCCGTACGGGGTGCACGAATTCGTGCGCCTGGCCGAGCAGCATGGCCTGCCCCGGGTGGCGACGGTGCAGAACCCCTACTGCCTGATCAACCGCAGCTATGAAAACGGGCTGGACGAAACCTGCCACCGCCTGGGCGTGTCGCTGCTGGCGTATTCGCCGCTGGGTTTTGGCCTGCTGAGCGGCAAGTACGACGACACCGGGCTGGTGGGCGACCATGGCCGCATGGCGCTGTACGAGTCGATGCGCAAACAGCGTTGGGGGCGTCCTGAAGCCCTGGCGGCTTCCCGGCGCTACAACGCACTGGCGCGCGAGCACGGCCTGACGCCATCGCAACTGGCGCTGGCGTTCTGCTACCGCAACTGGCGCGTCGCCAGCACGATCATCGGCGTGACCTCGCTGGCGCAGCTGGACGAATGCCTCGACGCCTGGTCCGTGCAGTTGTCGCCCGACCTCCTCAAGGCCATCGACGCGATCCGCTGGGAAAGCCGCGACCCGGCCCAGTGAGTGCCCGTCCCCGCGCTGTCTGCGGCGTCATCGCCTCCCCAGGCGGCGATGCCAGCGGGCCGGCGGAGCCGGACCCACGACATCCTGGCCCAGCTAAGCGCCAGACCCGCCCACCGTACTGAAGCAGCCTGTATGGCCAAGAAGCCCCATGTCTCGGAGACACCGGCCACCGCCTGGCTCAAGGCGCATGGCGTGGCGTTCAGCGAACATCCTTACGAATACCTGGAGCACGGCGGTGCGCAGCACAGTGCGGCGGTGCTGGGCTTCGATCCTTTTGCGGTGGTCAAGACGCTGATCATGCAGGACGAGGCGGCCCGCCCGCTGGCCATCCTGATGCACGGCAACCGCACGGTGTCGACCAAGAACCTGGCGCGCCAGATCGGCGCCAAATCGGTCGAGCCGTGCAAGCCCGAGGTGGCGAACCGGCACAGCGGGTACCTGGTGGGGGGCACCTCGCCGTTCGGCCTCAGGCGCGCCATGCCGGCGTATGTGGAATCCACGGTGCTGGATTTGCCGAAAATCTGGATCAATGGCGGCCGCCGGGGCTTCCTGGTGGGCATCGATCCGGCTGTGCTGGCCGGGCCGCTGGGCGCGCGGCCGGTACAGTGCGCGCTGGCAGAATAGGGCGCGCTGGCAGAATAGGGCGCTTTGCCGGAGCGGGCGCCGCTTCGGGGCTCTCTCAGACACCCTCCAGACAAGGAAGCCACCTTGGAATCCCTTTATCCCGTTGCCGCCGTCGTCCTGGCGTACCTGATGGGCTCGCTGTCGTTCGCCGTGGTGGTCAGCCGCACCATGGGGCTGGCCGATCCGCGCACCTACGGCAGCAAGAACCCGGGGGCCACCAACGTGCTGCGCTCGGGCAGCAAGGCCGCCGCCGTGGTCACGCTGCTGCTGGACGCCCTCAAAGGCTGGCTGCCGGTGTTCGTCGTCAAGACCTGGGGTGAGGCCTGGGGGCTGGGCGATGGCACCGTGGCGCTGGTCGGGCTGGCGGCTTTCCTGGGGCATCTCTGGCCGGTGTTCTTCCGCTTCCAGGGCGGCAAGGGGGTGGCCACGGCCGCCGGGGTGATTCTGGGGTTTGATCCCTGGCTGGGGCTGGCCGCGCTGGCCACCTGGCTGATTGTGGCGTTCTTCTTCCGCTATTCGTCGCTGGCCTCCATCGTCACCGCGGTGTTTGCGCCCGCGTACTACCTGTTCGGCCGCCACGTGGCGTGGGACGCGCCCGGTACCCAGGTGCTGGCGCTGGCCGTCATGGGCCTGCTGCTGGTCTGGCGGCACGCCGAAAACATCAACCGCCTCATCGCCGGCACCGAAAGCCGGCTCGGATCGAAGAAAAAACCATGAGCCAGGACATTCAACGCATCGGCATGGCAGCCCGCTACAGCGAGGCTGCGGTTTTCAACGGCATCGTCTACCTGGCGGGCATGGTGCCCGAGCGGGGCGACACCGACATCCGCGGCCAGACGGAAGACGTGCTTGAACAGGTGGCGCAGCGCCTGCAGGAAGCGGGCAGCGACAAGTCGCGCATCCTGCGGGCGCAGATCTACCTGACCGACATCCGCGAGATCACCGTCATGAACGAGGTGTGGGACACCTGGGTGGTGCCGGGTGCGGCGCCGCCGCGGGCCACGGTGCAGGCCGCCCTGGCCAACCCGGCCTACCGGATCGAGATCGTGGTGACTGCCGCGCAGGCCTGATGCCGCCGTCCGGTGCGGCGGATCAGTAGCGTTTTTCCAGCGTGAGCTGGTCGGCGCTGCGCTGCATCTGGAAGCGGTTGAGAAAGGTGTTGCCCAGCAGCACATAGGGCATGGACTGCGGCGTGACCACGGCTTCCACGTCGTAAATCCGCACGTCGCCGATGCGCACCTGGTTCAGGCGCACCAAGTGCGCTGTGGCCGAGCCGTTGGCGGTACTGACCGCCACCCGCCGTCCTTGCTCGTAGGCCAGGCCGATGCGCCGGGCTTCTGCCTCGCTCAGCGCGATGGCGGTGGCACCGGTGTCCACCAGGAACTGCACCGCGCGGCCGTTGATCTGGCCCTGGGGCGCAAAGTGGCCGCGGGCGTCGGCGGTCAGCACGATGCGCTGGCCACCCGCGTCCGCAGCGCCGCTGCCGCCGACGCTGACCGGCGCATGACCGACCTGCAGGCTCTGCCGCCGGCCGGCCACCTCAATGATGGCGGCGCCGTCCTCGATCGCCACCAGCTTCACGCCCTGGTGCGTCTGGCCTGGTGCCAGGAATTTGGGCGCCGCGCCGTCCACCACCAGCAGCGCGCGGCTGCCGGAAATGCCCGACAGAGCGACCGACTGCGCCCAGGCGGCCGCAGGGGCTCCGCCCAGGAGGCCGAGCAGCGCACAGCCCAGGCTGCGCCGAAGTGCGGCGGGCCAGGTCGGCGCGATGCCCCGCCTGGCCGAAGGCGCCCGGCAGAGGGCGGCCACGCAGCGACGCAGGGGGTGGTTCACTCAATCGCGGAAGTTGTCGAAGGACAGCGGCAGGTCCTTCATGTCGCTGCGGATCAGCGCCATGGCCGCCTGCAGGTCGTCGCGCTTGGCGCCGGACACGCGCACCGCGTCGCCCTGGATGGCGGCCTGTACTTTCATCTTGCTGGCCTTGATGGCCTGCTGGATCTTCTTGGCGTCTTCGCTGGCAATGCCGTTCTTGACCTTGACCACCTGCTTGACCTTGTCGCCGCCCACCTTCTCGACCTTGCCGACGTCGAGGAAGCGCACGTCCACGCTGCGTTTGGTCATCTTGTTGCGCAGGATGTCCTCGACCTGCTGGAGCTGGAAGTCGGCATCGCCGAACAGGGTGATTTCCTTGTCCTTGAGTTCGATGCCGGCGCTGGTGCCCTTGAAGTCGAAACGGGTACCGATTTCCTTGGCCGTGTTTTCCACGGCGTTTTTCACTTCCACAAAATCGGCTTCGAGTTTGGTGTCGAAAGAAGGCATGAGGGATCGGGTTCTTCAGAGGGTGAATGAGACAATCCGGGCATGTTAGTCGAGAAACAGGTGCCCCTCCAGCCCTACAACAGCTTCGGCATCGCCGCGCGCGCGCAACGTTTTGCGCGCATCCGTGCCGAGGCCGATCTGCGCAGCCTGATGGCCCGGCCCGACTGGGCACTCACGCCGCGTTTCGTGCTCGGGGGCGGCAGCAACCTGGTGATCACCGGCGACATCAAGGCGCTGGTGCTGCGGGTCGAGATCGCGGGCCGGCGTCTGGTCGAGGAGAGTGAAAAAGGCTGGCTGGTCGAGGCGGGCGCCGGTGAGAACTGGCACGCTTTTGTCGCCTGGACGCTGGATCAGGGCTGGCCGGGCCTGGAAAACATGGCGCTGATTCCCGGCACCGTGGGGGCGGCGCCGGTGCAGAACATCGGCGCCTACGGGGTCGAGCTGCAGGACCGCTTCCACTCGCTGGACGCCATCGACCTGGTCAGCGGCGAGGCCTTCACGTTGGACGCCGCCCAGTGCGGATTCGGCTACCGCGATTCGGTGTTCAAACACATCGCGGCCGACAACCAGAGCTTCGGCCTGGCGGGGCGTGCGCTCATCACCCGCGTGCGCTTCTGGCTGCCCAAGCCCTGGAAGCCGGTGCTGGGCTACCTGGACCTGGAGCGCAAGATGGCCGAGACCGGCATCGCAGCCCCCGACGCGCGCCAGATCTTCGACTGGGTGGTCGCCATCCGCCGCGCCAAGCTGCCCGACCCGGCCGTCATCGGCAACGCCGGCAGCTTCTTCAAGAACCCCACCGTGACGCCCGAGCAGTGCGCCGACATCATCGCCCGCGACCCGAAGGTGGTGCACTACCCCATGGACGATGGCAGCGTGAAGCTGGCGGCGGGCTGGCTGATCGACGCCTGCGGCTGGAAGGGCAAGACCCTCGGCCACGCCGGGGTCTACGAAAAGCAGGCGCTGGTGCTGGTCAACAAAGGGGATGCCGAACACCCCTGCACCGGCGGCGAAGTCATGACCCTGGCCAAGGCCATCCAGACCAGCGTGTACGAACGCTTCGGTATCCGGCTGGAGCCGGAGCCGGTGGTCATCTGAACGGCATCCCGGCGGTGCCGCCGCTGTGGGGCCAGCGCGACAACCGGGGTGGATTCAGTCTGTTCTAAGGCGCGATCGGTGCAATCGCTCGCACCATGACCTTCGTTTCACGCCTTCGCCGTTCGCACTGGCTCTGGGTGCTGCTCTGCCTGGGGCTGAGCCTGTCCACCCTGCGGTGGGTGCAGGACGACAGCATCGTGGGCGACGCCACGCAGAACCTGAGCATCGCGTATTCGCTGTTCGAGCGGGGCGACTTCTCGCAGGACATGGGGCCGGCCCGCTTCACCCACAGCGTGCCCAGCGACTTCCGCGAGCCGGTGCCGCCCGCGCTGACCGCGGTCTGGCTGCGCGGGCTGCGTGCTTTCGGGGTGCCTTTCACCCTGGACTCGCTGCACCACGGTGAACACACACGCCTGGTGAAGACCGTCAACGTGGTCTGGGTGTTCGGGACGCTGCTGGCGGCCTGGTTGCTGGTGTGGCGCCTGACGCGGTCCCGGGCCTGGGCATTCGCCGCGGTGGTGCTGATCTGGCTGGGTTTTCTCAACAGCCCGGATACCGTCGATTCGCTCTACACCGAACTGCCCGCCGCCTGCGGCCTGCTGTGGCTGAGCTGGGCGCTGCTGCGTGCCGTGCAGCAGCGCGGCGGGCTGCCGTGGGCGCAGGCCGGGGTGGTGTTGGGCGTGTTGTGCCTGATCAAGGCCGTGTTTCTCTATCTGGTGCCGCTGTTGGCACTGCTGGCGGTGTTCGGGCAAGCGGCAGGGCGCTGGCGGCAGCGGCTGGTGTCCATGGCCCTGTTGGTGCTGGGGGCCTTGCTGGTGGTGCTGCCCTGGATGGCCCGCAATGCCGTGCAGATTGGCAGCTTCCAGCTCACGCAGGGCCGCAGTGGCTGGGTGCTTTACAAGCGGGCGATGCTCAATCAGATGAACGCCGACGAATACCGGCGGGCGTTCACGCTGTGGGGCCCCAACTTCTACCAGAGCGCGGTCAAGGGCAGTTCGCTGGCCATCGCCCCGCAGGACCTGCGCAGCCGCGACGGGGCCCTGCGCCGCCTCTACATCGGGCCGTCCGACTTCCAGGCCAGCGATTTCCAGGCCCAGGCGACTGGCAGGCCCGAGCAGGCGGTGACCTTCTACCGCCAGACCTCGGCGCGCTACATGCAGTTGCGCCACCAGTTTGAGGCGGCCGGCGCGGCGTTTCCCGATTACGCCGGCGACGCCACCATGCAGCGCGAAGCCTGGCAGATGATCCGTGCCCGCCCCTGGGCACACCTTCGGCTGGTGCCCCTGATGCTCTGGCGCGGGATGTGGTGTGTCTCGGCGCGCGGTGGCCTGCCGGGCTGGGCCGATGGCCCTGGCAAGACGGGGTTTTTCGAGGGGTTGAACCTGGCAGCGGTGCTGGCCCTGTTCGGTACGGGGCTGGCTGCCGTGGTGCGGCGCCGGCCCGACGGGCTGGCTCTGACGCTGCCCGCTCTGGGCATGCTCGGGGCCTACACGCTGCTGTCGCAGAACCTGCCGCGCTTTTTCGAGCCAGCGGTGCCCGTGATGCTGATCGTCTTGCTGCTGGGCATCCGGGCGGTGCGGCGATGGCGCCGCCCGGCGCCCGGGGTACCGGCTTAGCTGCCGGACTTGGTCTCGCCTTCCAGGCGCAGCATGCTCGCCCCGTCGCCCAGCGAGAGCAGGCCGGTCTGGGCGTAGATGCCCAGCTTGGCGCGTGTGTCGACGATGTCGAGGTTGCGCATGGTGAGCTGGCCGATGCGGTCGGCCGGACTGAACGGCGCGTCTTCCACCTTCTCCATCGATAGGCGCTCGGGCGCGTAGGTCAGGTTGGGCGATTCGGTGTTGAGGATGGAATAGTCGTTGCCGCGGCGCAGTTCCAGCGTCACTTCACCGGTCACGGCACGCGCCACCCAGCGCTGGGCGGTTTCGCGCAGCATGATGGCCTGCGGGTCGAACCAGCGGCCCTGGTAGAGGAGGCGACCCAGGCGCAGGCCGTTGATGCGGTACTGCTCGATGGTGTCCTCGTTGTGGATGCCGGTGACCAGGCGTTCGTAGGCGATGTGCAGCAGCGCCATGCCCGGGGCTTCGTAGATGCCGCGGCTCTTGGCTTCGATGATTCGGTTCTCGATCTGGTCGCTCATGCCCAGGCCGTGGCGGCCGCCGATTTCGTTGGCCTTGAGGAACATGTCCACCGGCGAGTCGAAGGTCTGGCCGTTGATGGCGACGGGCTGGCCTTCTTCGAAGCGGATGGTGATCTCTTCGGCCTTGACTTCGACCTCGGGCTTCCAGAACGCCACGCCCATGATGGGGTTGACGATGCGGATGCCCGAGTTCAGGTGCTCCAGGTCCTTGGCTTCGTGCGTGGCACCGAGCATGTTGCTGTCGGTGCTGTAGGCCTTCTCGACCGACATCTTGTAGTCGAAGCCGTTGGCGATCAGGAACTCGCTCATTTCCTTGCGGCCGCCCAGCTCATCGATGAAGCTCTGGTCCAGCCAGGGTTTGTAGATCTTGAGGCTGGGGTTGGTCAGCAGGCCGTAGCGGTAGAAGCGCTCGATGTCGTTGCCCTTGAAGGTGCTGCCGTCGCCCCAGATGTTGACGTCGTCTTCCTTCATCGCTGCCACCAGCATGGTGCCGGTCACGGCGCGGCCCAGCGGCGTGGTGTTGAAGTAAGTGATGCCGCCGGTGCTGATGTGGAAGGCGCCGCACTGGATGGCGGCGATGCCTTCGTGCGCCAGTTGCAGGCGGCAGTCGACCAGACGGGCCTTCTCGGCGCCATAGGCCATGGCCTTGCGCGGGATGTCGTCGTAGTCGGCCTCGTCAGGCTGGCCGAGGTTGGCGGTGTAGGCGTAGGGCAGGGCGCCTTTTTTCTTCATCCACAGCAGCGCGGCGGAGGTGTCCAGGCCGCCCGAGAAGGCGATGCCGACTTTTTGGCCCAACGGGAGTTTTTGCAGGATGGTGCTCATGATCTGGCGGGTGTGGCAGCGTGGGGCAGGGATCAGCCGTAGTGGCAGATGTAGTGGAAGGCCTCGGCCACGCGGATGTCGAAGCTGCTGTTGCCGGGCACCTTGAAAGCGTCACCGGGAACCACCGGGACCCAGGTGTCGGTGCCGGCGAGTTTGTATTCGCAGCCACCCGCCACACACTCCATGATTTCCGGTGCACCGGTGCCGAAGGTCAGGGTGGCGGGCAGGACGACGCCGACCGATTTTTTCGTGCCGTCGGGATAGGTGAGGCCGTGGCTGACACATTTGCCGTCGAAGTAGACGTTGGCCTGGGTGTTGACGGTCACGCCGGGGATCTGGGTGGTAGGCATTTGCAAGCAGGTGAAAAAGGGCAGGACAGCGGTATGGCAAAACCGCCATCCTGCAATTCTAGGGCGGCGGACGAGGCGGCCTTTCTGTCGCTCAGAGGCGGGATGTCCACGCGGCGCTGTCAAAACCCGCCGTGACCCGGCCATCGGCCCAGGCCACCACCGGTCGCTTGATGATGCTGGGGTGGGCGAGCAGCAGGCGCTTGGCGCTGGTGGCGTCGGTCACGGCAGTGCGATCGGCCTCGTCCAGGCCGCGCCAGGTGGTGCCGCGCCGGTTGACCAGGGTTTCCCAACCCAGGGCATCGAGCCAGCCGGTCAGGTCGGCCTCGGGGACACCCTGTTTCTTGAAGTCGTGAAACTGATGTGCGACGCCCTGTGCCGACAGCCAGGTGCGGGCTTTCTTGACGGTGTCGCAGTTCGGAATGCCGTAGACAGTGATCATGTGGCGATTGTCGGGGCAATGACCGCGGGCCGGCCAGCCCGGCGGGGGCGGTGGGACAATCACGGCCATGCAAGCGATTGATCTGCCTGACCACCCCCGCACCCTGTCCGACTGGCTGGCACATTGCGAACGCCAGCACCCGCAAGGCATCAGCGGGATCGAACTCGGGCTGGAGCGGGTGCAGCGCGTGGCCCGGCGTCTGGACCTGCGGCTGCCGATGCCCGTGATCACCGTGGCGGGCACCAATGGCAAGGGCTCGACCTGCGCCATGCTGGAGGCGATCTATACCCAGGCGGGCTACCGGACGGGCGTGTACACCTCGCCGCACCTGGTGCATTTCGAGGAGCGCTGCCGCGTCGAAGGCACGCCCGTGGCGGCCGACGCCCTGGTGCCGGCGTTTGCCGAGGTCGAGCAGGCGCGCCGCGGCCAGCCGGGCGACGATGGCGAAGGCGAGGTGTCGCTGACCTATTTCGAGTTCACCACGCTGGCCATCCTGCGCACGCTGCAACGCAGCGGCATCGATGTCGCGATCCTGGAGGTGGGGCTCGGGGGGCGGCTCGACGCGGTCAACATCATCGACCCGGACTGCGCCATCATCACCAGCATCGCGCTCGACCACATGGCGCTGCTGGGCAATGATCGCGAGGCCATCGGCTACGAAAAGGCCGGCATCATGCGCACCGGGCGGCCGGTGGTCGTCAGCGATCCGGCGGTGCCGCAGAGCGTGCTGGACCGGGCGATGGAGATCGGTGCCGATCTCTGGCGCATCGGCAAGGATTTCCATTTTGCGGGCGACCAGCAGCAGTGGGGCTGGGCCACGCACCCTTCGCGCGGCGGGCGGCGCTACAGCGGCATGGCCTACCCGGCGCTGCGCGGGGCCAACCAACTGGTCAACGCGGCGGGCGTGCTGGCTGCGATCGAGGTGTTGCGCGCGCAACTGCCCGTCACGGCGCAGGCGGTGCGCAACGGGCTCGCGCTGGTGGAGCTGCCCGGACGTTTCCAGATCGTGCCCGGCGCGCCCACCCTGGTGCTGGACGTGGCCCACAACCCGCATTCGGTGGCCGCATTAGCCGAAAACCTGGACGCGATGGGCTTCTACCCGACCACGCACGCGGTGTTCGGTGCCATGGCCGACAAAGATCTGGCGGCCATGCTGGCACGGATCGGCCCGCTGATCGACCGCTGGTACCCGACCGGTTTGCCCATTGCACGGGCCCTGAGTGCGGACGAACTCGCGACGCAACTGGCCGCCGGGGCGGCCGGCAAGGGCACGGTCGCTGGTACCCACGCCACGCCCCGGGATGCTCTGGCTGCGGCCGTGGCCGCCGCAGACCCGGCTGATAGAATCGTGGTCTTTGGTTCCTTCTACACCGTGGGTGGGGTGCTGCATGACGGCGTGCCCCGCCTGTCCGCGAAGCATCTGGCCGCCTGATCCTGTCGCGTTGCCGCCGCAGGGGTGGCAACCGGCCTCGCAGGCACACGGGTCAACCCATGTTCAAGTCCCGTTCCGGTCACCAGGGTCACCCGGCTGCGGCCCAGCCCCAGAGCATTGAAGCGGTGCGCCGCCGCGCACGGCACCGCCTGGTGGGCGCAGCCATTCTGGTGGTGCTCGGTGTGGTGGGTTTCCCCCTGCTGTTCGACACGCAGCCCCGCCCTTTGTCGGGCGACGTGCCCATCGTCATCCCCTCCCGCGACAGCGCGCCCGTGACGGCGAAACCGGAGACGGCTGCGGCCCCTCGCCCGGCCCCGGCCGAGCCGGTTGCCAAGGAGTCTTCACCGCCCGCCACCCCGCTGACCACCCAGGACAGCCTGGGCGACCGGGAAGAGGTGGTCGAGGCCCGGGCAGTGCCTGTGGCGCCCGAGCCCCCTCTGGCCAAGCCGGCGGCCCCCGCGGTGGCGGCCAAGACCCCGGTCAAGCCGGAGGCGCCGGCGGCCGGTACAGCGCGGGCCGATAACGCCGAGCGCGTGAAGGCCTTGCTGGAAGACCGGGCTGGCGCCGCCAAGCCTGGCGAAGCCGCCAATCTGCGTCTGGTGGTTCAGGTGGGGGCCTTCGCCGAAGCCGCCCGTGCCCAGGAAACCCGCCTGAAGCTCGAGCGCGCAGGCCTCAAGACCTATACCCATGTGGCCGAAACGCCAGACGGTCGGCGCACCCGTGTCCGCCTCGGCCCCTTTGCCTCGCGCGCCGAAGCCGAAAAGGCCGTGGCCCGGGTGAAAGCGCTGGGCCTGCCGGCGGCGATCCTGGTGCTGTGAGGCGCTGCAGCAGCACAGGCGCATGAATGTGACCGATTGGGCCTTGCTCGCGGTGCTGGGCTTGTCCGCGCTGCTGGGTCTGTGGCGGGGTTTGATGTACGAGGTGTTGTCCGTGGCCGGCTGGGTCGCTGCGTTCATCGTGGCCCAGGCTTGGGCCGCAACGGTGGGCGAATGGCTACCGATGGGCGGGGCTTCCCCGGCGCTGCGGCTGGCGGCAGGATTTGTGCTGCTGTTTGTGGCGGTGGCGTTTGCCGGTGGCCTGGTGGCCTGGCTGGTCAAGAAGCTGGTCGATTCGGTCGGGCTGCGGCCGGTTGATCGGGTGCTGGGTGGGGCCTTTGGCGTGCTGCGCGGGGCCGTGTTGCTGCTGGCGCTGGCGGTGGTGGTGCACATGACACCGCTGCGCGAGCAGACCTGGTGGCGGGATTCGATGGTGGCTGCCGAGCTTTCGGCCGCCTTGCTGGTGCTGCGCCCGCTGTTGCCCGATGGGCTCGCGCGCTACCTGGCATGAAGTTTCTGTGGTTTTGTCGTTGAGGATTCGAACATGTGTGGAATCGTGGGCGTGGTCAGCCAGGCGCCGGTCAATCAACTGATTTATGACGCGCTGCTGCTGTTGCAGCACCGTGGCCAGGATGCGGCGGGCATCGTCACGCAGCAGGGGCGCAAGTTCTACATGCACAAGGCCAAGGGCATGGTGCGCGACGTGTTTCGCACGCGCAACATGCGCGCACTGCCTGGCAACGCGGGTCTGGGGCAGGTGCGCTACCCGACGGCGGGCAACGCTTTCAGCGAAGAAGAGGCCCAGCCTTTCTACGTGAATGCGCCTTACGGCATCGTGCTGGTGCACAACGGCAACCTGACCAACGCCAAGGCGCTCAAGCAGGAGCTGTTCCAGACCGATCACCGCCACATCAACACCGAAAGCGACTCCGAGGTGTTGCTCAACGTGCTGGCGCATGAACTCGAAAAAGTCACGCGCGGCGGCACGCTCAAGCCGGCCGACGTGTTCGCTGCCGTGCGCGGCGTGCACCAGCGGGTCAAAGGCTCGTACGCGGTGATCGCGCTGATCGCCGGCCATGGCCTGCTGGCGTTTCGCGATCCGTTCGGCATCCGGCCACTGTGCATCGGTCGCAGCCCGGCCGGCGTGATGGTGGCCAGCGAGTCGGTGACCCTGGAAGGCACCGGCTTCGATGTCGAGCGCGCCGTGCAGCCCGGTGAGGCGGTGTTCGTCGACCTCGAAGGGCAGGTGCAGTTTGCGCCGTGTGCCGACAACGTGCGCCACCACCCCTGCATCTTTGAATACGTCTACCTGGCGCGGCCCGATTCCGTGCTGGACGGCATTTCGGTCTACCAGGCGCGGCTGAACCTGGGCAAGACACTGGCCAAGCGGGTCATCTCCACCGTGCCGCCCAAGGACATCGACGTGGTGATCCCGATCCCTGAGTCCTCGCGTCCCAGCGCCATGGAACTGGCACAACTGCTGGGTCTGCCGTACCGGGAAGGCTTCGTGAAGAACCGCTATGTGGGGCGAACCTTCATCATGCCCGGCCAGGGCGTGCGCAAGAAGTCGGTGCGCCAAAAGCTCAATGTGATCGCCAGCGAGTTCAAGGGCCGCAACGTGCTGCTGGTGGACGACTCCATCGTGCGGGGCACCACGTCCAAGGAAATCGTGCAGATGGCCCGCGACGCCGGAGCGGCCAAGGTCTACATGGCCAGTGCCGCGCCGCCCGTGCGCTACCCGAACGTCTACGGTATCGACATGCCCACGCCGCAGGAACTGGTGGCCCACGGTCGCACCGTCGAAGAGATCCGCGAACTGATCGGCTGCGACGCGCTGATCTATCAGGACGTCGATGCGATGAAGCAGGCCATCGGCTCGCTCAATCCGGATCTGGCCGGTTTTGACGCTTCGTGCTTCGATGGCGTCTACGTCACCGGGGACATCACGGCCGAAGACATCGCCCGCCTCAACCAGGGGCGTGACCAGTCCGGTGAAGACACCGAAGACACTTCGCGTCTCGCCCTGCCGAACGCCGAAGTGGCCTGACCGGGCACACCCATGTCTTCCGATCTGAACCCTTCCGATACCACCCCGTTGCACCGCGAAACCCAGGCCGTGCGCGCGGCCGTGGCGCGCAGCCAGTACGGCGAAAACTCCGAAGCGCTGTACCTCACCAGCGGTTACGTACAGCCCAGTGCCGAAGCCGCTGCCCGCCGCTTCAACGGCGACGAGGACGGCTTCACCTACGGCCGCTACGGCAACCCCACGGTGACCAGTTTCGAGCAGCGCCTGGCCGCGCTCGAAGGCGCGCCGGCCTGCATCTCCACGGCCTCGGGCATGTCGGCCATCCTCATGATGTGTCTGGGTCTGCTCAAAGCGGGTGACCACGTGCTGTGCTCGCAGTCCATGTTCGGCTCGACCATCAAGCTGATCGGCAGCGACCTGGCCAAGTTCGGCGTCGAGTCGAGCTTCGTCCCGCAGACCGACTTGTCGGCCTGGAAGGGCGCTGTACGCGCGAACACCCGGCTGCTGTTTGCCGAGACGCCGACCAACCCGCTGACCGACGTCTGCGACATCCGCGCCTTGGCCGATCTGGCACACAGCAGCGGGGCCTTGCTGGCTGTCGACAACTGCTTTGCGACGCCGGCTTTGCAACGGCCGATGAGCCTCGGTGCCGACATCGTCATGCACTCGGGCACCAAGTATCTCGACGGCCAGGGACGCGTGATGGCAGGTGCGCTGTGTGCCAGCGAAGCCCTGGTCAACAAGACCTTCCTGCCGGTGCTCAAGAGCAGCGGCATGACGCTCGCCCCTTTCAACGCCTGGGTTGTCCTCAAGGGCCTGGAGACGCTGGAGCTGCGTATGCGTGCGCAGTCGACGCAGGCGCTGGCACTGGCCCAGTGGCTGGAAGCGCATCCGGCCGTGGCGCGCGTGTTCTACCCTGGCCTGTCCAGCCATCAACAGCATGAGCTGGCACTGGCGCAGATGGGGGGGCTCGGCGGTGCTGTGCTGTCCTTCGAGGTGAAGGCCTCCGATGCCGACCAGGCCCGTCAGCGCGCATTTCACGTGCTCGATGCGATGCAGGTGCTTTCGCTCTCGACCAACCTCGGCGACACCAAGACCCTTTGCGCCCATCCGGCCAGCACCTCGCACGGCCGCCTGACCGAAGTCCAGCGCCAGGCCGCCGGTGTGCGCCAGGGCCTGATCCGGGTCGCCGTGGGCCTGGAACACCTCGACGACATCCGGGCCGACCTCGATCGCGGCCTGTCCAGCCTGTAACCCGTTCTCCTATGACCGTCCGTACCCGATTCGCGCCGTCGCCCACCGGCTTCATTCACCTGGGCAACATCCGTTCCGCGCTCTATCCCTGGGCTTTTGCCCGGGCGAGCCAGGGCACCTTCATCCTGCGCATCGAAGACACCGACCTGGAGCGTTCGACCCAGGCGGCGGTCGACGTGATCATCGAAGGCATGAAGTGGCTGGGCCTGGATCACGACGAAGGGCCGTTCTACCAGATGCAGCGCATGGACCGCTACAAGGCCGTGCTGGCCGACATGCAGGCCCAGGGGCTGGTTTACCCCTGCTACATGAGCGTGGAAGAGCTGGACGCGCTGCGCGAACGCCAGATGGCCAACAAGGAAAAGCCACGCTACGACGGCACCTGGCGTCCCGAACCGGGCAAGGTGCTGCCGCCGGTGCCCGAAGGCATCAAACCCGTGCTGCGCTTCAAAAACCCGCAGGGCGGCTCGGTGGTCTGGGAAGACAAGGTCAAGGGCCGTGTCGAGTTCAGCAACGACGAACTGGATGACCTGGTGATCGCGCGCCCCGACGGTACGCCGACCTACAACTTCTGCGTGGTGGTGGATGACATCGACATGGCGATCACCCACGTCATCCGTGGCGATGACCACGTCAACAACACGCCGCGCCAGATCAACATCTTCCGTGCCCTGGGCAAGGAGCCGCCGGTCTACGCCCACCTGCCCACCGTGCTCAACGAGCAGGGCGAGAAGATGAGCAAGCGCAACGGCGCCAAGCCGGTGACGCAGTACCGCGACGAAGGCTACTTGCCCGACGCGATGGTGAACTACCTGGCCCGCCTGGGCTGGAGCCACGGCGACGATGAGATTTTCAGCCGCGAGCAGTTCCTGCAGTGGTTCAACCTCGACCATCTGGGCAGCAGCGCTGGACGCTTTGATGAGGCCAAGCTGCGCTGGGTCAACGCCCAGCACCTCAAGGCCATGGACAACACCGAACTGGCTACACTTGCCGCAGAACAGCTGACCCGGCGGGGGATCGCGTCCGATGACCGCCTGAGCGCCCTGTGCGGCTTGTACAAGGACCGCTGCGACACCACGGTGGCACTGGCCGACTGGCTGGCACCCCATTACGCCGATGTGGCGCCGAAGGCCGAGGATCTGGCCCAGCACGTGACGGAGGCGGTCAGGCCGGCGATTGCTGCCTTGGCGGAGCGACTGGTCAATGTCAATTGGGACAAGGCATCGATCGCCGCCGCGCTCAAGGAGACGCTGGCGCAGTTCTCACTGAAGATGCCCCAACTGGCGATGCCGGTGCGGGTGCTGGTGATGGGCACACCCCAAACGCCTTCGCTCGACGCGGTGCTGGAACTGCACGATCGCGAAAAAATTTTGGAGCGCTTGCGGAAAGCGTAAAAAAGCCTCTATAATTTGAGGCTCGCTAGGTTGCAACGAAATACTGTTTTGAAGCAATGCT
The DNA here is from genome assembly GCF_021401345.1 of Hydrogenophaga sp. NFH-34. Lineage (GTDB taxonomy): Bacteria > Pseudomonadota > Gammaproteobacteria > Burkholderiales > Burkholderiaceae_C > Hydrogenophaga > Hydrogenophaga electricum. The sequence goes on along the minus strand of NZ_JACBGE010000025.1, from coordinate 66,705 downwards.
TGTTGGGGGTATAGCTCAGCTGGGAGAGCGCTTGCATGGCATGCAAGAGGTCAGCGGTTCGATCCCGCTTACCTCCACCAACAAACTGCAAAGAAAACACTGTTTTTGATGCTAGAATGCGAGGCTTCGGTAAAACGAAGCGCCGAATAAAAATTCGGAGCCGTCCAGGTTTTGACCCTATCGTCTAGAGGCCTAGGACATCACCCTTTCACGGTGAGTACCGGGGTTCGAATCCCCGTAGGGTCGCCAAGTCTGTAGCGCTTGGGTTGTCGCAAGGCACCAAAGCTACCTGCCAGGAGTGGTAGTTCAGTTGGTTAGAATACCGGCCTGTCACGCCGGGGGTCGCGGGTTCGAGCCCCGTCCACTCCGCCAGACACTCAAACGGGTTGCAGCGCAAGCTGCAACCCGTTTATTTTTGGCGCTTCTGTTCGGCAGGAAACCGATCGCCTCGCCACGAAGCCGACGTTTTTCCGTGCCACTCAGTGGTTTCGCTGCCAGCGAACAAGCCCCATCGAGAGGGCGGTGCCGCAAACAATGATGATCCCGCAGCCCAGCATCCAGGCTGTGATGGTTTCTTGAAGAAATGCGGCCCCATAAAACAACGCAAAGACCGGGATCATGAAGGTCACGGTCAAGGCTTTGCTGGCGCCTGCTTGCTCGATGAGGTGGAAAAACAGGATGTAGGCCAGTGCTGTGCAGAGCAGCCCGACGGCCACCATGGCCCACCACGCGCCAGCGCTGACCGGCGCAGAAGGCCAGAACCAGGCCATGGGCAGGGCAAGCCCCAGCGTGGCGCCGATCTGGCTGCCGGTGGCGGTCGCGAGTGGGTGCACACCTTGCAGGTATTTGCGCGCACAACTGGCGCCGATGCCATAACAGAGCGTGGCCGCCATCACGGCGCCCATGGCGATCAGCGGCATCGTGGAGGGCGTATCCATGGAAAGTCCGGAAGCATCGACCCCGGATTTGCCCATCACCAGCAACGCGACACCGGCGAAACCGATGACGAGGCCGAGAGTGCGGCTGGCGCCGGGGCGCTCGCCGAGCCAGAGCCAGGCAACGAGGGCACCGGTCATGGGCACCGTGGCGTTGAGGATGGCCGTGAGGCCGGTGGGAATGTGGACGACCGCGAAGGCGAAAAGCGCAAAAGGCATGGCCGAATTGAGCAGGCCGACCAGCAAAATGGGCCGCGCATGGCGGCGCAAGTCGGTCCAGACGCCGCGGACCAGCAATGTCGGGAGCAGGAAGAGCGCGGCCAGGCCCACACGCAGTCCGGCGGTGGGAATGGCGCCAAATTCGGCCGCACCCAGGCGCATGAACAGGAAAGAGGCGCCCCAGAGGGCAGCGAGGAGCACAAACTCGCCCAACAAAGTGATCGACATGGTGGAGTGGGGCCGGTTCAGGGCGGGTGATGTGGTGGGGCGAAACCGGAGGCTGGAGAGGCGTGGGTGATCAGTGTGTCAGACGGGGCTGCTTTGACAGGCGTTGCGCAAGCTGGCGATGTCCCCGGACTCGAGGGCCAGCAAGGCTTCCTTGCGCCACAGGCCACCAGCGTAACCGGTGAGGCGCCCGTCGCTGCCCACCACCCGGTGACAGGGCACGACCAGTGACCAGGGGTTGTGTCCCACGGCGGCGCCGGTGGCGCGTGCGGCCTGGGGCCGGCCCAGGGCCTGGGCCAGCTGTTGGTAGCTGCATGTCTGTCCGGTGGGTATCTGGCGGAGTGCCTGCCAGACGGCTTGTTGAAAGCGCGTGCCCACGGAGGGATCCAGGGGCAGGTCGAAGCGGTCGGTCTGGCCTGAAAAATACGCATCGAGTTGTCGGTGTGCCGCTTGCAGCAGAGGATGCTCAGGCGCGTCCGGCCAAGCGGTGAAATTGGGCGCGTAGCGCTGGTCGATGAACCAGAGCCCCCGCAGGCCGAGGGCGGAGGCGGCGAGCACGATGGGGCCGAGCGGACTCGGAACCTCGATCTTGACAAGCGATTGTGGTGTTTTCATGGGGAGGGCTGGGGCGGCGACAAGGGGCTCGGTGCCTGCCAGGCGCGCATGACCGCATAGCTGCGCCACGGGCGCCAGGCCTGGGAGAGTGATTCGGCTGCGGCTTCGGTGAGGGTGCGGGGCAGGCCCAGCGACTTCTGCAACGCCACGTCCTTGGCCAAAAAAGCATCGGGCCAGCGCAGTGCGCGCATGGCGATGTACTGCGCGGTCCATTCGCCGATGCCGGGAAGCTGTCGCAGGTGGTCGAGCGTGGCCGCCATGTCGCCGCTGCCCTGGAGGTCGAGTTGTTGCGTGCAGACGGCCTGGGCAAGGGCGATGAGGGCGCGTTGGCGCTGCCGGACGATACCGAGCTCGCCCAGTCGCTCAGGCGCGGTGTCGGCCAATTGCTGCGGGCTGGGAAAGAGCCGGTCGAGATGGGTGCCATCCCCCTCTCCGCTGGAAGGCAAAGGGGTTCCCAGCTGTTGAACGAGTCGGCGTGCCAGGGTTCGTGCCGCAGCCACGGTGATCTGCTGGCCGAGCACCGCGCGCACAGCGAGTTCGAAACCATCGAGGCAGCCGGGGACGCGAAGCCCCGCGTGCTCGCCGGCAGGCGCTGGCATGGTGCGGAGCACGGCCTGTATCGCGATGGGATCGGCGTCCAGGTCCAGCCAGGCGCGCACGCGGTGAATGAGGGTGGGCAGCGCGTCCACCAGGCTGGGAGCGATCCGCACGATGACCTGGTGGCGTTCGGGGTCGAAGCGGGCTTCGACCCAGCCACTGAGGGTGCGGTTGGAGGCATGCAGGCCAATGGTGCGGGCCAGACCCGGCAGCGGCATGCGCTCGGTGGGCCAGAGGACCTGCTCGACGCCGTCGATCGCACGATCGTGGAAGAAGCGCAACAGGGCGGCAATGTCGTAAGGGGGGCGGTAGCCCAGCCTGACGGTGAGTGCACCCTCCGGCGAGGATGACCCCCGCCGCAACTGGCTGGGATTCAGCCCATAACGTTCCTGGAAAACAGCGTTGAAGCGGCGCAGGCTGCCAAATCCACTGAGCTCGGCGACCTTGGTGACAGGCAGGTGGCTGTCGGTCAGCAACTGCTTGGCGGTCAGAAGGCGCCGGGTCTGCAGGTACTGCAGGGGCGAGACGCCCATCCGTTCTTCGAACAGGCGGCGCAGGTGCCGGTCGCTCACGCCGAGACGTTGGGCGAGTGCGGCCGCGCTGGGGGTGTCACCGGTCCAGGTGTCGGGCGTGGCCAGCAAGCCCAGCGCCTGGCGGGTAAGAATGTCGCCGGCATCGGTGGCGGACCAGGCCAGATCCCCGGGGGCGAGTTCGGGACGGCAGCGCAGGCAGGGGCGAAAACCGGCCGCTTCGGCCTGGGCCGCGTGGGCGAAAAAGCGGCAGTTGGCCTGCCGGGGCGTGCGCACACGACAGACCGGCCGGCAGTAGATGCCGGTGGAGGTGACGCCGGTGAAAAAGCGCCCGTCGAAGCGGGCGTCTCGCGCAGCAAGCGCGAGGTAGCAGGCGTCGGCGTCGAGGGGGGCTGGGGATGGCATGGGCACATCGTAGGGGTTTGTGGCAGATCAGACTCGCCATTTCCGGACATGTCTCTGGTGCCGATGGCCGGGGCAAGCCACCTACAATGCACGATTCGCTCTTTCCACGAACGGTTCATGCAAGTCGCTGCTTCGATCTTCAAGGCCTACGATGTCCGGGGTATCGTCCCCTCCACCCTGAACGAACAGGTGGCCGAAGCGTTGGGCAGGGCCTTTGGCAGCGTGGCGCGAACCCAAGGGGAGCTTACGGTCGCCGTCGGCCGGGATGGCCGTCTGAGCGGCCCGGCCTTGGCCGCTGCACTCGTGCGTGGGCTGGTGGCGGCGGGCATCGACGTGATCGATGTGGGCATGGTTACCACGCCCATGCTGTACTTTGCGGCCAACACGCTGTGTCGCAGCGGCATCCAGGTGACGGGCAGCCACAACCCCAAGGATTACAACGGCTTCAAGATGGTGATGGCCGGGAAGGCCATCTACGGCGACGAAATCCAGGCCTTGCGCCAGATGATCGAAGCCGAATCGTGGATGCTGGCGGACGGCGGACGTGTGCGTCACGTGAACGTTGAGGCCGCCTATCGCGACCGCATCGTGGGCGACGTGAAGCTGGCACGCCCCATGAAGCTGGTGGTGGACTGCGGCAATGGGGTGGCGGGGGCGACGGCGCCAGCGCTGTTCCGGGCCCTGGGTTGCGAGGTCACCGAGCTGTTCAGCGAGGTGGATGGGCACTTTCCCAACCACCATCCCGACCCGAGCAAGCCGGAGAACCTGGTGGACCTGCAGCGCGCCTTGCGCGAGACGGATGCGGAGCTCGGGCTGGCCTTCGACGGCGATGGCGACCGCTTGGGCATCGTGACCAAGGACGGTGAGAACATCTTTCCCGACCGCCAGATGATCCTGTTTGCGCAGGATGTGCTGTCGCGGGTGCCCGGAGGGCACATCCTGTTCGACGTGAAATGCTCCCAGCGGCTGGCGCCGGCCATCGAGGCGGCCGGTGGTGTGCCGCACATCTACAAGACCGGCCACTCCCTGATCAAGGCCCGGATGAAGGAACTCGACAGCCCGCTGGGCGGTGAGATGAGTGGCCACATCTTTTTCAAGGAGCGCTGGTACGGGTTTGACGACGGCTCCTATGCGGGCGCCCGCCTGCTTGAAATCCTGAGTCGCCAACCGGACGCCAACGCGGTGCTGCAAGCCTTGCCGACGAGCCACAGCACGCCGGAACTCAACGTGGCCTGCGCCGAGGGCGAGCCTCACGCCGTGGTGGACCGCTTGACCACGCTGGCGGCATCGGATCCGGCGCTGGCGGCGCCGGCACGCCTGTCAACCATCGATGGTGTGCGGGTGGACTGGCCCGATGGTTTCGGCCTGATCCGGGCGTCGAACACGACACCGGTGTTGGTGCTGCGCTTTGAAGGGCATTCCCCCGAGGCGCTGGCGCGGATCGAAACCACCATGATGCGCCTGCTCAAGGCGGTCAAGCCCGATGCCCATGTGGCCGCCGCCGCGCACTGAGCGCGGTTTCCGGTTGCGCGGTCGATGCCAGGCATGGAAGGGCAATTGCAGCAAGGGCGGTGGTTGCAGCCGGTGAGCCTGATCGCCTGGCTGGTTGTGCTGGTGTTGCTGGCGCTCACGCCAGCCAATACCAAAATGGGTGGCGTGCTCTGGCTCATGCTGGTGGTCTGGGGCGGCTGGGCCTGGCTTCGCGACTGGCGTTCGCATGGCGAGCCGGGGGATGAGGGGGCTTGGCGGGTGGCGCGGGTCTGGCTGGGGTTCTGTCTGGCGGGGGTGGCCTGCAAGCTGGCGGGTGTGCTCTATTGGGACGACCCGATCGGCACGCGCCATTTCGAGATGCGTGTAGGGCTGTCAGCCTGTGCGGTGTACCTGCTGGTGCGCTCGGTGCGACCCCGTGGGGTGGATGCCGACGCGTTGCGCTGGACCTTGCTGGCGGCGGCGGTGGTGGGGCTGGCCGTAAGCGGTGCCCATGCCTACTGGGGGGTGGAAACGCCCTCGAACCGGATCAACTGGGCGGGCGGGCTGGTCATGTTCGCCTTTGTGCAGATCGCCTTGCTGCGACTGGGCGCGAGTGGGCGCGAACTGGGCGTGATGGCTGGCAGTGCGGCGCTGTTCCTGCTGTCGGTGCTGCTCACGGGCGCGCGAGGGGCGTATCTGGTGGTGCCCTGGCTGGTGATTTCGGTGTTCTGGGGAGCGTGGATCTGCAGCGCCCGTCCCTGGTCGCAAAGGCTGCTGTCGGCCATCAAGCTGGCGATGCTGGTGGTGGCGCTGTCCTCGGTGGTGGCCGTACTGCTGCCCAAGGTGGTGGAAGTGCCCCTGCAGCGCCTGGACATGGCGGTAGATGAAGCGGTGGCCACGCTCGCGGGGGATCGCGATGCCAACTATGTGAATTCGTCGGTGGGTGTGCGCTTGCAGTTCTGGCAACACGCGGTGCGTGCCATCCAGGAACAGCCCTGGCTGGGCTATGGCCGAGCCCAGCGCATCGCTTTCATCCAGGCATGGGCCGACGAGGTGGGCTCCGAAGAGATGAAACGCCAGATCCACGTGCACAGCGAATACCTCAACGGCATGCTGGACCATGGGGTGCTGGGGCTGATGAGTACGCTGAGTTTCATGGCCGCCTTTCTGGCCAGCGCCTGGGTGGCGCGCCGCTGGAACCGGTTCGCGGCCATCGGACTGCTGGGGTTGGGTGTGCTGCATGTGCTGATGAGCATCACCGATACCAACACGGGTACCAACAACTATGGTGTGATGATGAGCCTGTCGGTCGCCATGATCCTGCTGGCGCGACCAGGCATGGGCATCCGGGGCACCTCTTCATGAAAACGTCGGTCATCTTCACGACCTACAACCATCCGCGTTGGCTCGAGAAAGTGCTGTGGGGGTTCTCGGTACAGCGGCATCGCGGTTTTGAGGTGGTGGTGGCCGACGATGGTTCGCGCGATGAAACCCGTCAGCTCATCGAGGCATTGCGGCCGCAACTGCCGTTTCCGGTGCGGCATGTCTGGCAGCCGGACGAAGGCTTCCAGAAATGCCGCATCCTCAACAAGGCCATTGTCCAGGCCGAAGGCGAGTACCTGATCTTCACGGATGGCGACTGCATTCCCCGGCCCGACTTTGTCGAGACGCACCTGGCTTTTGCCGATAGGGGCACTTTTCTGTCGGGGGGGTACGTCAAGCTGCCCATGGCGCTGAGTGAGCGCATCGGGCGCGAGGAGATCGTCTCCGGGCAGGTGTTTGACCTGGCCTGGCTCACGGCCCACGGCCTGCGCCGCTCGCTCAAGACCCTCAAGGTCAACGCCCGTGGGGCCTGGGGCGACTGGCTCAACCGGATGAGTCCGGCGCGCAGCACCTGGAACGGGCACAACGCGTCCTGCTACAAGGAGTTCGCGTTGGCGGTCAATGGTTTTGATGAGCGCATGCAGTATGGCGGCGAGGACTGCGAATTCGGTGATCGCTTGTGCCACCTGGGCCTCAAGCCCCGAAAGATCCGCTATTCCACCACCTGCCTGCACCTCGACCACGGCCGGGGGTATGTCACGCCGGAGATGCTGGAGAAAAATCGCCGCATCCGGGCTGAAACTCTGGCTGCACGACGGGTCCGTTCGCCCGTCGGACTGGATCAGTATCTCGACGTCTGAGCCCTCAGGCAACAAAAAAGCCGCTGGGACAGCGGCTTTTTTGTTGGGACACAGGCCGAATCACTTCAGCTTGATTTCCTTGTAGTCCACGTGCTTGCGAGCGACCGGATCAAACTTCTTGATCAGCATCTTCTCGGGCGTGGTCTTCTTGTTCTTGGTGGTGGTGTAGAAGTGACCGGTTCCAGCGGTGGATTCCAGCTTGATCTTCTCGCGTGCGCCTTTGGTTGCCATGGTCCGGACTCCTTAAGCTTGGCCGCGTGCGCGCAGGTCGGCGAGCACCGCTTCGATACCGTTCTTGTCGATCAGGCGCAGGGCAGCGCTCGACACGCGCAGGCGCACCCAGCGGTTTTCGCTTTCGACCCAGAAACGGCGGTATTGCAGGTTCGGCAGGAACCGGCGCTTGGTTTTGTTGTTGGCGTGGGAAACGTTGTTTCCGACCATGGGCTTCTTGCCCGTGACGTCGCAGACGCGTGCCATGAGGACACTCCGATTTTTCAAACGGCTGCCACCCGTGCGGTGGGAGCCTCACCTCGCCAGAAGGGTGGCGGTAACCCGGTATTTGCATTGCACGGCCCAAAGAGCTCTTTGCAGCAAAGCCAACTATTATAGATGCTCGCGAGACCAGATGCCAGCTGCCCGACCAATGGCGCCATTGCGCCCGCAGGGCAGCGCCGGCGGTTCTCCGCCACAGGTGTCCAGTCGTGGCTGCGGTGCGCCTGGCACGCTGGCTGCGCCAGCACGGTGTCAGGCGTATGGGGGCTCAGGCGCTTTCGAGAAAGCGCTGTGCGTCGAGGGCCGCCATGCATCCCGTGCCGGCACTGGTGATGGCCTGTCGGTACACATGGTCCTGCACATCGCCGGCGGCGAAGACGCCCGGAACGCTGGTCATGGTGGCCATGCCGTTGAGGCCCGACTGCGTGACGATGTAACCGTCCTTGAGCGTCAGCTGCCCCTGGAAGAGCGCCGTGTTGGGGCTGTGACCAATGGCCACGAAGCAGCCCTTGACCGCCACATCTTCGGTGGCACCGGACTGCGCGTTCTTCAGGCGCACACCGGTCACGCCGCTGGTGTCACCCAGCACCTCGTCGAGCACGCTGTGCAGTTTCAGTTCGATGCGGCCTTCGCGGACCTTGTCCATCAGCTTGTCGATCATGATCGCCTCGGCCCGGAAGGTGTCGCGCCGGTGCACGAGCGTCACCTTGCTCGCGATGTTCGACAGGTAGAGCGCCTCTTCCACCGCGGTGTTGCCGCCACCGATGACGGCGACTTCCTGGTTGCGATAGAAGAAGCCGTCGCAGGTGGCGCAGGCACTCACGCCTTTGCCCATGAAGGCCTCTTCGGAGGGCAGGCCCAGGTACTTGGCCGAAGCACCTGTGGCGATGATCAGGGCGTCGCAGCTGTAGGTGTCGCTGTCGCCCTGGAGCACGAACGGCCGTTTCGACAGGTCCACGGTATGGATGTGGTCGAAGGCGATGTCGGTCTTGAAGCGTTCGGCGTGCTCCAGAAAACGCTGCATGAGCTCCGGGCCTTGCACCCCATGCACGTCGGCGGGCCAGTTGTCCACTTCGGTGGTGGTCATCAGTTGGCCGCCCTGGGCGATGCCGGTCACGAGCAGCGGCTGGAGGTTGGCGCGGGCGGCGTAGATGGCTGCGGTGTATCCCGCGGGGCCAGATCCTAGAATGAGGACTTTTGTATGCTTCATGGTGTTTCGCCCTCTGTGGGCAGGGATCGGGTTGGTTTAGAGTGTGTGCATTGCCGTCGAAGGACCGGTAGAGCGGGCCCATCAACCAGATCCGGCCCATTGTAAGAAAGCGCGTTTCGCCAGCTTCTCCATCGAAGGAATACACGCATGTCCATCCTGTCCAATCTCGACCTGATCCGCCGCGTTCCGCTGTTCTCCACCCTGACGCAGGCGCAGGCGGAGTCTGTGGCCGACGCCGTGGTCAAGCGCCGGTACAAGCGCGGCGAGGTCATCGTGGAGCAAGGCAAGAAGTCCAACTTCCTGGCGATCGTCCTGACTGGTCGGGCGCGCGTCGTGACCACCGATACCCGCGGACGCGAGGTGATCCTGGCGACCATGAGCCCCGGGGATTACATCGGCGAAATGAGCCTGATCGATAACCAGCCGCATTCGGCCTCGGTGCGGGCCGAGGTGCAGACCGACGTGCTGATCCTGGGCCGGGTGGAATTTGCCCGCTGCCTGCCGGAAAACACCTCCATGGCCTACGCCATCATGAAGGGGCTGGTGCAGCGCCTGCGCCACGCGGACCGCAAGATCGAGTCGTTGGCCCTGATGGACGTGTATGGCCGGGTGGCCCGTGCGCTGCTCGAATTTGCCCAGCCGGACCGCGACGGGCAGCTCGTGATCAAGGAGCGGGTGTCGCGCCAGGACGTGGCCAAGATGATCGGCGCGTCGCGCGAGATGGTCAGCCGGGTCATGAAAGATCTGGAAGACCGGGGCTTCATCGAGCTGGGGGCGGATGGCAGCACCGTCATCAAGGAACGCCTGACCTCGCTGGGCTGACGCCGCCGCCGGTCTGTCAACGCGCTGGCGACGGTGCGCGGATTTGAGCGGATTGAAACGGGATCGACGGGTTGTCTGGGGTAAGCTCGGACCGAGTTGAGCCCCCATGCGGGGGCGTCCAAGCTGACGGTTCGTTTCATGACCTATTCCATCAACACCCTCAACGGTGATCGGGCGCATCAGGAGCCCACCGGGGTGGCCCGCTTTGCCCAGGAAATCGGGCTGGTATTCGGTGCGGCAGCCCTGCTGTTCTGGGGGCTGGCGCTGCTGAGCCACAACCCGGCCGATCCCGCCTGGAGCACCACTGGAACCCACGACGCGCTCGCTAACTGGGGCGGGCAACTGGGGGCCGTGCTGTCCGATGGCGGTTATTACCTGCTGGGTTTTTCGGTGTGGTGGGCGTTTCTGGCCGGGCTCCGCGCCTGGCTGTCTGTCCTGGCCCAGTGGATTCGCGGGCAGCAGGGCGCCACCGATCCAGCCGAGTCGGCGCCGCCGTTGCCAGCATGGTTGCGCTGGTGGCAAGGGCGCCCGGTGTTCTGGGTGTGCCTGCTGCTCCTGCTGCTGAGCAGCGCGGTGCTGGAATACGAGCGCCTGTACCGGTACGAGGCCTTGCTGCCCGGTCCGGCGGGGGGCGTGTTGGGCATGGCCCTGGGGGACATCGCGGCCCACGTGCTGGGTTTCAACGGCTCTGCGGTGCTGATGCTGGCCGTGTTGGTGGTGTGCCTGCCTCGCGTGTTTCTCTTCTCGTGGGCGCATTGGGCCGAAGGGCTGGGTGCCTGGTGCTACGGCTGGTTCGAAGCGCGGCGCGAGCGGCGCGAAGCCGTGGAAGACCAGCGCATCGGCGAACAGGCGGCACGTGCCCGTGAAGAGGTGGTGGCGGTCGAGCGTGTGGAGAACGAAGAACACCATCCGATACCGGTGGTGATCGAGCCGACGCTGGTCGAGGTGCCCAAGAGCGAACGGGTCGCCAAGGAACGGCAGAAGCCCCTGTTCGTGGAAATGCCCGACAGCAAGCTGCCGCAGGTGGACCTGCTGGACGGTGCTCCCCTGTACCAGCCCGGGGTCGATGCCCAGACGCTGGAAATGACCAGCCGACTGATCGAGAAGAAGCTCAAGGACTTCGGGGTCGAAGTGCGCGTGGTGGCGGCCGCGCCGGGCCCGGTGATCACGCGCTACGAAATCGAACCAGCCACCGGCGTGAAGGGCTCGCAGATCGTCAACCTCAGCCGCGATCTGGCGCGCTCGCTGTCGCTGGTCTCGATCCGTGTGATCGAGACGATTCCGGGCAAGAACCTGATGGCGCTGGAGTTGCCCAACGCCAAGCGGCAGACCATCAAGCTCAGCGAAATCCTCGGTTCGCAGGTCTATCACGATGCCAAGAGCCTGCTGACCATGGGGCTGGGCAAGGACATCGCCGGTCTGCCGGTGGTGGCCGACCTGGCCAAGATGCCGCACTGCTTGGTGGCGGGTACCACGGGCTCGGGCAAGTCGGTCGGCATCAACGCCATGATCCTGTCGCTGCTGTACAAGGCCGACGCCAAGGACGTGCGCCTGCTGCTGATCGATCCCAAGATGCTGGAACTGAGCGTCTACGAAGGCATTCCGCACCTGCTGTGCCCGGTGGTGACCGACATGAAGCAGGCGGCCAATGGCCTGAACTGGTGCGTGGCCGAGATGGAGAAGCGCTACAAGCTCATGAGCAAGATGGGTGTGCGCAACCTGGCGGGTTTCAACGCCAAGCTCGACGAGGCGCATGCGCGTGGCGAGATCATCGGCAACCCCTTCAGCCTCACGCCCGAGCAGCCCGAACCGCTGGAGCGGCTGCCGCACATCGTGGTGGTGATCGATGAACTGGCCGACCTGATGATGGTGGTGGGCAAGAAGATCGAGGAACTGATCGCGCGTCTGGCGCAGAAAGCGCGCGCGGCCGGCATTCACCTCATCCTGGCCACGCAACGGCCCAGTGTTGACGTGATCACCGGCCTGATCAAGGCCAACATCCCGACCCGCCTGTCGTTCCAGGTCAGCAGCAAGATCGACAGCCGCACCATCCTCGACCAGATGGGTGCCGAAGCGCTGCTGGGCATGGGCGACATGCTCTACCTGCCGTCGGGCACGGGTTTTCCCACGCGCGTGCACGGCGCTTTCGTCAGCGACGACGAGGTGCATCGCGTCGTGGCCTACCTGAAAGAACAGGGGGGCGAGCCCAATTACATCGACGGTGTGTTGGACGTGGGCGGTGACGGCGAAGGGGGTGACCTGCTGGGCGAAGGCGGTGGGGGGGGTGAAAAAGACCCGCTGTACGACCAGGCGGTGGCCATCGTGCTGCAAGACCGCAAGGCCAGCATTTCCTACGTGCAGCGCAAGCTCAAGATTGGTTACAACCGCGCGGCCCGCCTGCTCGAAGACATGGAGAATGCCGGGTTGGTGAGCGCGCTGACCTCCAGTGGCCAGCGCGACATTCTGGTGGCCTCGCGAGGCGATTGATGGGCGTTCCTGCGGGCCTACCGGCGCGCCCAGCCGCCCGCGCGGGAAACTTGCCGGGCCTTCGTGAATCGGAAAACCCATGATCAAACCCTTGCTGGCACTGGCCACCACTTTCTTTCTGTGCTTGTCCGCGCGGGCCGATGGCCTGCAGGACCTGGAAGCCTTTCTGCGCGACGTGCGCAGCGCGCAGGCGAACTTCACCCAGGTGGTCACTTCGCCCAAACGCGAGGGCGAGCCAAGCGCGCGGACCCGGACGTCCAGCGGACGGTTCGAGTTTTTGCGCCCACAGCGGTTCCGCTTTGAGTACACCAAGCCGTTCGAGCAGACCATCGTCGCCGATGGGCAGACGCTCTGGCTGCACGACGTCGATCTGAACCAGGTCACGGCGCGCAAGCAGCAGGACGTGCTGGGCAGCACGCCCGCCGCGCTGATTGCCGGCGGCACCGACATCAAAACCCTGTCAACGGTGTTCGATCTCAAGTCCCTGCCGGCACAGGACGGCATGAACTGGCTGGAGGCGCGACCGCGCGCCCGCGATGGCCAGATCGAACGCGTGCGCGTGGGCTTTCGCGATGGGCAGGTCGCGGTGCTCGACATCGCCGACAGCCTGGGGCAGCAATCGGTGCTGACCTTCAGCCAGTGGCAGGCCAATACCGCGCTCAAGGCCGAAAAGTTTCGTTTCACCCCGCCCGCTGGGGCCGACGTGATCCGCCCCTGAACACCGCCGTTGCCCGTGGCGCGAGCCCCTGTGTCCCCGCATGTCCCGCTGGCCGAGCGCCTGCGGCCGCGATCGCTTGGCGAAGTGATCGGTCAGCGCCACCTGCTCGGCGAAGGTATGGCGCTGCGGCTCGCGTTCGAATCCGGTCAACCGCACAGTTGCATTCTGTGGGGCCCCCCGGGCGTGGGCAAAACCACCATCGCACGGCTGATGGCCGACGCCTTCGATGCCCAGTTCATCACCATCAGCGCGGTGCTGGGGGGCGTCAAGGAGATCCGGGAAGCGGTGGAGCTGGCGCAGCGCGCACGCGAGGGTCTGCAGGCCCAGCACACCATCGTGTTTGTCGACGAGGTGCACCGCTTCAACAAAAGCCAGCAGGACGCCTTTTTGCCCCACGTGGAAAGCGGCCTGTTCACCTTCATCGGTGCGACGACCGAAAACCCTTCGTTTGAAGTCAATTCCGCCTTGCTCTCGCGGGCTGCGGTCTACGTGCTGCAGCCCCTGGCTGAGGACGACCTGCGCCAGTTGCTGACCCGCGCGCAGGCGATCAACGCGGTGCCGGCCATCGAAGCGGCCGCTAGCGACCGGCTCATCGCCTATGCCGATGGCGATGCACGCCGCCTTCTGAACACGCTCGAAACCCTGGCGGTGGCGGCAGACCGTGAAAAGCTCGCCGAGGTGACGGATGCCTGGCTGCTGCGCGTGCTCGGCGAACGCATGCGCCGCTACGACAAGGGGGGCGAGCAGTTCTACGACACCATCAGCGCGCTGCACAAAAGCGTGCGCGGCTCGGACCCCGATGCCGCCCTGTACTGGTTCGTGCGCATGCTCGACGGTGGCGCCGACCCGCGCTACATGGCGCGGCGCTTCATCCGTATGGCGGCCGAAGACATCGGCCTGGCCGATCCGCGTGCCTTGCGGCTGGCGCTGGACGCGGCCGAGGTCTATGAGCGGTTGGGTTCCCCCGAAGGGGAATTGGCCCTGGCCGAATGCGTGGTCTATCTGGCGGTGGCCCCCAAATCCAACGCGGTTTACAAGGCATTCAACGAAGCCAAGGCCTTCGTCAAGAAGGACGGCACCCGGCCGGTGCCGATGCATCTGCGCAACGCACCGACGAAACTGATGAAGGCACTGGACTACGGCAAGGGCTACCGCTATGCGCACGATGAAGAGGGCGGTTTTGCGGCCGGAGAACGCTACCTGCCCGACGGAATGCCGTCCACCGCGTTCTACCGGCCGGTCGATCGGGGGCTGGAAATCCGCATTGGCGATAAGCTTAGGGAGCTTAAGCGTCTGAATGATCAAAAAAACTAATGACGTGCTTGTTAGGCTGATGGCCTCATCACAGATCCCCTGAATTGCGGGTAAACCCGCGTCGCATAAGGGCTTGCACCCATCTGGGGCACCTTGGGGCTTGGCTAAAATCCGCCCGCCAACCCGCCAATCGGCCTGTTCGCAGTCCGACCCTGGCGGGTTTTTTGCTAAGTTGAAGCGGGGCTGTACACGGGGCTCCGGACCGCACAATGGTCCGCGAACCGCATGCCGAGTAACGTCCCGGCCTGTCAAAAACACGGAGAAACTTCATGGATATCTTGCTGCAGCAGATCATCAACGGTCTGGTTCTGGGCAGTATGTATGCGTTGGTGGCGCTGGGCTACACGATGGTCTACGGGATCATTGGCCTCATCAACTTCGCGCACGGGGAGGTGCTGATGGTGGGGGCGTTGACCAGCTGGACGCTCATCGGCTGGATGGCGGAAGCTTGGGCCGGTCTGCCCGGCTGGCTGATCCTTCTGGTCGCCACCATGATCGCGATGGTGGTCTGCGCCGCGCTGAATTTCACGATCGAAAAACTGGCTTACCGGCCACTGCGCAATTCACCGCGGTTGGCGCCGCTGATTACGGCCATCGGCATGTCGCTCCTGTTGCAGACGCTGGCCATGATCATCTGGGCGCCCAATCCCAAACCCTATCCATCGATGCTCTCGCGCGAGCCGATCCACCTCGGAGGGGCCGTGATCTCGGTGACGCAGATCACCATCCTGGCCACGACCGCCATCACGCTGGCAGCCCTGATGTACCTGGTCAACAAGACCAGTCTGGGCCGGGCCATGCGCGCCACCGCCGAAAACCCGCGTGTGGCCGCTCTGATGGGCATCCGGCCTGACGTGGTGATTTCGGCCACCTTCATCATCGGCGCCATGCTCGCGGCGATTGCCGGTGTGATGTGGGCGTCGAACTACGGCACGGTGCAGCACGCCATGGGTTTCATGCCTGGGCTCAAGGCGTTCGTCGCGGCGGTGATGGGGGGCATTGGCAACCTCGCCGGTGCGGTGGTCGGTGGCATTGCCCTGGGGCTGATCGAGGCGCTGGGGGCGGGCTATCTCGGTGCCCTGACCGGGGGCTTCCTGGGCAGCCAGTATGTGGACATCTTTGCGTTCATCGTGCTGGCTCTGGTGCTCACACTGCGCCCCTCGGGCCTGCTGGGCGAGCGTGTGGCCGATCGCGCCTGATACCGCGGGAGACAACGCATGAGCAACATCAAACCCGCCAAGCTGGCCACTTTCATCATTGCAGCCATCGTGCTGCTTGCGGTGCCCGTGCTGCTGCAGGCCACCGGCAGCAACTCCTGGGCCCGCATCGTCGACATCGCCCTGCTGTACGTGCTGCTGGCGCTGGGCCTGAACATCGTGGTCGGTTATGCCGGCCTGCTGGATCTGGGCTATATCGCTTTTTTTGCGGTGGGCGCCTACCTCTACGGTCTGCTGGCGTCGCCGCACCTGGCCGACACCTTCCCCGCCATCAAGGCCATGTTTCCCGAGGGTCTGCACCTGAGCATCTGGCTCGTGATGATCATCGCGGCAGTCGTGGCCGGGGTGGTCGGCATGATTCTGGGGGCGCCCACCCTGAAACTCCGGGGCGACTACCTGGCCATCATCACGCTGGGATTCGGTGAAATCATCCGAATCTTCCTGCTCAACCTCGACCGTCCGATCAACATCACCAACGGCCCCAAGGGACTGAGTCAGATTGATCCGCTCACGGTGTTCGGCTTCAACATGGGGCAGCGGCACACGCTGTCCCTGGGAGACTGGAGCTACACCTTCCAGCCGGTGACGCTGTACTACTACCTGTTCCTGTTCTTCGTGCTGCTCGCGGTGGTGCTGTCCTACCGCCTGCAAGATTCGCGCATCGGCCGCGCCTGGATGGCCGTGCGCGAGGACGAAATCGCCGCCAAGGCCATGGGGTTGAACACCCGCAACCTCAAGCTGCTGGCTTTCGGCATGGGCGCCACTTTCGGCGGTATGTCGGGCGTTTTGTTTGCTTCGTTCCAGCGCTTTGTTTCGCCGGAGTCGTTCTCGCTGATGGAATCCGTCATGGTGGTCGCCATGGTGGTGCTCGGCGGCATCGGCCACATTCCGGGCGTGATCCTGGGTGCCCTAATGCTGGCTGGCCTGCCTGAAGTGCTGCGCCATGTGGCGCACCCATTGACCGAGCTGACCGGTGGCCGGCTCGGCCCGGAAATCCTGCGCCAGTTGCTGATCGCGCTGGCCATGGTGGTGGTGATGCTCTTGCGTCCCAAGGGCCTGTGGCCTTCGCCCGAACACGGCAAGTCGCTGGCGAAATAAGGGGCAATGCATCATGAGTGAAACCATTCTCAAAGTCGCCAATGTGTCCAAGCGCTTCGGGGGCTTGCAGGCCCTGAGCGGTGTGGGCATCGAAATCCAGCGTGGCCAGGTCTATGGCCTGATCGGCCCCAACGGCGCTGGCAAGACCACGTTCTTCAACGTGCTGACGGGGCTGTACACGCCCGACAGCGGCAGCTTCGAGCTGGCCGGCAAGCCCTATACACCGACCGCCGTGCACGAGGTGGCCAAAGCCGGTATCGCCCGCACGTTCCAGAACATCCGGCTGTTTCCCGAGATGACCGCGCTGGAAAACGTGATGGTCGGCCGGCACGTGCGCACACGCTCGGGCCTGATCGGTGCTGTGCTGCGCACGCCCGGTTTCAAGAAGGAAGAGGCTGAAATCCGCGCGCGGGCCAAGGAACTGCTCGACTACGTGGGCATTGCCAAGTTTGCCGAGTACAAGTCGCGCACGCTCAGCTACGGTGACCAGCGCCGCCTGGAAATTGCCCGTGCGTTGGCCACCGATCCGCAGCTCATCGCGCTGGATGAGCCGGCCGCCGGCATGAATGCGACCGAAAAAGTGCAGTTGCGCGAGCTGATTGACCGCATTCGCAACGACAACCGCACCATCCTGCTCATCGAGCACGATGTGAAGCTGGTGATGGGGCTGTGCGACCGTGTCACGGTGCTCGACTACGGCAAGCAGCTGTCGTCGGGAACCCCGGCCGAAGTGCAGAAGGACCCGAAGGTGATCGAAGCCTATCTGGGTACGGGCGGACACTGATCAAGGACACAAGAACATGGCAAACACTCTCCTGAAAGTCAGTGGCCTGAAGGTTTCCTATGGCGGCATCAAGGCCGTCAAGGGCGTCGACATGGAGGTGCGCGAGGGCGAGCTGATCTCCCTCATCGGCTCCAACGGCGCCGGCAAGACCACCACCATGAAAGCGATCACCGGGTCGCTGGGCATCGAAGGCGGCAGCATCGAGTACCTGGGCCAGAACATCAAAGGGCGCGGCGCGTGGGACCTGGTCAAACAGGGGCTGGCGATGGTGCCCGAGGGCCGCGGCGTCTTCACACGCATGACCATCACCGAAAACCTGCTGATGGGCGCCTACATCCGCTCGGACAAGGCCGGTATCCAGCAGGATATCGACCGCATGTTCGGTATCTTCCCGCGCCTGAAGGAGCGCAAGGACCAGCTCGCGGGCACGATGTCGGGGGGCGAGCAGCAGATGCTGGCCATGGCCCGCGCCCTCATGAGCCAGCCCAAGGTGCTGCTGCTCGACGAACCTTCGATGGGGCTGTCGCCGATCATGGTGGACAAGATCTTCGAAGTCGTGCGCGACGTGTCGGCGCAGGGGGTGACCATTGTGCTGGTCGAGCAGAACGCCCAGCGCGCGCTGCAGATCGCGGATCGTGGCTATGTGATGGACTCCGGCGAGATCACCATGACCGGTCAGGGCAAGGATCTGCTGGTCGATCCCCGTGTGCGCGAGGCTTATCTGGGCCACTGAGACGGCCTTCGCGAGGCACCGTCTTCGCGAAAAATTACAATAGCGGGTTGCGCCCTGGTGGCGCAGCCCGCTTTTTTCTTGCCCATCACCATGACCACCGAACACGCTCCTGCCACGCCCGCTGCCGACGACAACCAGCTCATCGCCGAACGCCGGGAGAAACTCAAGGGCCTGCGTGAAGCGCAGGCGCGTGGCGAGGGCGTGGCCTTCCCCAACGATTTCCAGCCGGCAGACAACGCCGCCACGCTGTTTGCGCTCCACGGGGACACCACCGCCGAGGCGCTGGAAAGCAGCCCGATTCGCGCCCGGATTGCCGGGCGGATGATGCTCAAACGCGTGATGGGCAAGGCCTGTTTTGCCACCTTGCAGGACGGCTCGCTCGGTGCCAGCGGTGGGCGCATCCAGATCTACCTGAACAAGGACAGTGTCGGCGAAGCCGCTCTGGATGCCTTCAAGCACTGGGATCTGGGGGACATCGTTGCGGCCGAAGGCAAACTGATGCGCACCCGCACCGGCGAGCTGACCGTGCACGCCGACAGCGTGCGCCTGCTGACCAAGAGCCTGCGTCCGCTGCCCGACAAATTCCACGGCGTGCAGGACCAGGAAATCAAGTACCGCCAGCGCTACGTGGACCTGATGACCGACGAGGCCGCACGGCGCCGTTTCGTCACGCGCAGCCAGGCGCTGTCGAGCATCCGCGATTTCATGGTGTCGCACGGCTTCCTCGAAGTCGAAACGCCCATGCTGCACCCGATTCCTGGCGGTGCCAACGCCAAGCCCTTTGTCACGCACCACAATGCGCTCGACCAGGAAATGTTCCTGCGCATCGCGCCCGAGCTGTATCTCAAGCGCCTGCTGGTGGGTGGCTTCGAGCGGGTGTTCGAGATCAACCGCAACTTCCGCAACGAGGGGATCAGCGTCCGCCACAACCCCGAGTTCACCATGATGGAGTTCTACGCGGCCTACTGGAACTACCGCGATCTGATGGACTTCAACGAGCAACTCATTCGCCACGTGGTGCAGAAGGTGCACGGTGATACGCCGTTGAGCTATCAGGGGCGCCCTGTGGACGTGTTCTCGCCGTTCGAACGCCTCACGATCCGGGAAGCCATCCTCAAGTACACCGACGCAGGTGAGGCCGGCGTGGACGATCCGGTCTGGCTGATCGCGCAGCTCAAGAAGCTGGGCCTGAGCGAGGACAAACACCAGCTCTCGTCGCGCTCGGTGGCCGGCCTGCAGGTGCTCTATTTCGAAGAGAAGGTCGAAGAGCAGCTCTGGAACCCGACCTTCATCATGGACCACCCGACCGAGATTTCGCCGCTGGCACGCGCCAACGATGCCCGGCCCGAGGTGACCGAACGCTTCGAGCTTTACATCACCGGTCGTGAGTTCGGCAACGCCTTCTCCGAGCTGAACGACGCCGAAGACCAGGCCGCACGCTTCCATGCCCAGGTCGCCAACAAAGATGCCGGCGATGACGAGGCCATG
Source organism: Hydrogenophaga sp. NFH-34 (assembly GCF_021401345.1). Lineage (GTDB taxonomy): Bacteria > Pseudomonadota > Gammaproteobacteria > Burkholderiales > Burkholderiaceae_C > Hydrogenophaga > Hydrogenophaga electricum. The sequence continues at coordinate 47,163 of NZ_JACBGE010000025.1, read as the reverse complement.
TTCTTCGATGCCGACTATGTGCGCGCGCTCGAATACGGCATGCCGCCGGCCGGTGGCTGTGGCATCGGTATCGATCGCCTGATGATGCTGCTGACCGACAGCCCCAGCATCCGTGACGTGATCCTCTTCCCCGCGTTGCGGCGCACCTGAGCGCGCCCGGCCGCGTGGTCACTCCGGTCCTGGTCTGGAGCCGCCGCCTGTTCTGGGCGGCCATGGTGTTGACCCTGGCCGTCTCGCTCTGGGATTACGGTGGACGCTGGCACACCCCGGGCCACTATCTGCGCAATCTGGTGATGCTGGGCCTGTACTGGGGGCCTCGCATCGCGGGACCGTTCCTGCTGGGGTGGCTGGTCTTGCGGGTCTGCCAAACCACGGGCTGGCGCCGGTTGGTGCCCACTTTGGGGGCTGGTTTTGTGCTGATGGGGCTCTGGGCTTCGCTGGTGGAGCCGCTGTGGCTGCGCGAACGCACCACCATGGTGTCTGGTGCACCTGTTGGTGCATCGCCGCTGCGGCTCGCCTTGGTGGCCGATCTGCACTGGGGCCTGTTCGTGCGCGAAGGCGACCTGCGCCGCCTGGTTGCCCGACTCAATGCCTTGGACGTGGACGCTGTGCTGGTGGCCGGCGACTGGGTGCATGAACCGCCGCTGGATCTGCGCGGTGGGCTGGCGCCCTTGGCGGCGCTGCGTCACCCTGTGTATGGCGTGCTGGGCAACCACGACACTGGCGCGCCAGGGCCGGCGCTGACCGAGCCCCTGCGCGAGGCGCTGCGTGCCCATGGCGTACGGCTGATCGATGGGGAGCGCGTGACGATCCGCGGCTGGGAGCTCGTGGGCTTGAGCGATCTGTGGGGTGGCCGGCCACGCCAGGACATTCGCCAGTTGTGGCCTGCGCCAGCGGCCATGACCGCAGAGGGGCCACCCCGCCTGGCGCTGTTTCACCAGCCCGATACGCAAGATCTTCTGCCGCCCGGAGCCGTTTTTCTGGCCATGGCGGGGCACACCCACGGTGGCCAGCTCTGGATACCTGGTTTTTCACCCTGGTGGCTGCGCCACACCAACAGCGCCAGCGGCCGCTGGAATGGACTCTACGACACACCGGCCGGGCGTTTGTTGGTGACCCCGGGCGTCGGGCTGGTGGGGGTGCCTGCCCGTCTCGGTGTACGCCCCACCATCGATCTCCTGGAGTTGAGGCCCTGAGGCCGATCGTCCACAAAAAAGGCCTGCTTGGTGGCAGGCCTTTCTTTGCGGAGAGGGTGGCCGGACTCAGGCGTAGGCCGCCAGCGCCTTGCGCATCTTCTTCATGGCCGCCACCTCGATCTGGCGGATGCGCTCGGCACTGACGCCGTATTCGGCCGCCAGTTCGTGCAGCGTCATGCCGCCCGAGCCGTCGTCGTTCACCTTGAGCCAGCGTTCGCTCACGATGCGGCGAGCGCGGTCGTCCAGCTCGCCCATGGCCCGGGCAATGCCTTCGGTGGCCAGCCTGTCACGCTGAGCCGCTTCGATCATGGCGGTGGGCTCGTGGGTGCCGTCGGCCAGATAGGCGATCGGGCCAAAGGCCTCTTCGCCATCGCCGGCCGGTGCGGGATCGAGCACCACATCGCCCCCGGCCATGCGGGTCTCCATCTCGCGCACTTCCTCCGGCTTGACATGCAGGTCGCGCGCCACGACGTCGATTTCATGGTCGGAGAGGGCTTCGCGGTGGGTGTCCCCCTCGGCGGCTTCGGCGCGGAAACCCTGCTTCTTGCTGCGCAGGTTGAAGAACAGCTTGCGCTGGGCCTTGGTGGTGGCCACCTTCACCATGCGCCAGTTCTTCAGGATGTATTCGTGGATTTCAGCTTTGATCCAGTGGATGGCATAACTCACCAGGCGCACGCCCTGATCGGGGTCGAAGCGCTTGACGGCCTTCATCAGACCGACGTTGCCTTCCTGGATCAGATCGCCATGGGGCAGGCCATAGCCCAGGTACTGGCGGGCGATGGACACCACCAGGCGCAGGTGCGACATCACCAACTTGCCAGCGGCGTCCAGGTCGTTGTGATCGCGCAGACGGCGTGCAGCGTCCTGCTCCTCTTCCTGGGAGAGCAGGGGCATTCGATTGACCGCCGAAATGTAGGCATCCAGATTGCCCAGCGGCGGCAGCGTCAGTGACCGGTTCGACCAAGAACCCGCCACGGCCAGCGACGTGGTCGTGGGGATGGCAGGTGCGAGGGATGTGGACATGGATGAAATCCTCCTGGGTGCCCCAAATGTTAGCACTCCTTGGAGAAGAGTGCTAAACCACAAGTTCCCCCAGAAAAGGGCTTTGAGGCGGTGCCTGTCTGTGGGAGAAGACGGCCACTCGGGGAATCCGAGAGGGCAGCAGATCAGCCAAGAAAAAAGCGGCCCGAAGGCCGCTTTTTTGGGGTGTTTTGGCGGAGAAGGAGGGATTCGAACCCTCGGTACAGTATGAACTGTACGCCGGATTTCGAATCCGGTGCATTCGACCACTCTGCCACCTCTCCGCGTCGAAGCCCACGATTCTATCAGGTCTGGGCGAGGCTTTTCGCTGACCGGTCAGGCATTTTCAGAATGCGACAATGCGGCATCTTTTGCTTGTGCCATGCTTGTCGACACCCAACCTGCTACCCATCAGCACCAGCCCGCCTCTGCCGAAGTGAGGGATCGATGGGTGGATTCGCAGCTGATTGGCGTGTTGATGGACAGCACGCTACATTCGCTCCTCGCGGCCGTGTTGACCCTGCCTGTGCTGATCGGGGCGATGGTCGGGGAAGTGGCCACCTCTGTGCTGGTGGGCTGGGGCGGCGTGGTGGGCGCGTTGTTGACCTATCGCTATCGGCTCATCGGTTTGTATCGGCTGCGCTACGACAGCGTGGAAGGCCCCATGCGGGAGACCTTTATCCGCCGTTTCGGATGGACCTGGGTGGCGGTGGGCATCGGCTGGGGGCTGCCGATTGGTCTGACCCATGCGCAAACTTCGCCGGAAACCCAGTTCATCGGCGCCATCGTCGTGATCGGGCACGGCATGGTATCGATGATGTCCTTCAGTGCCTACCTGCCCATTTTCTGGCGCTACACCCACGCGCTGATGGGATCGGTCGTGCTGGGACTGATCAGCTCCGCCATCTGGCTGTCGCCCGGCATGGTCGATTGGCAGGACATGGCGCTCAAATGCACCTTGTTGGCGATTTTTTGGCTGCTGCTGATTCTGGGCGGGCGCCGCCTGCATGCGGTGCACCGGGCGAGTCTGGAATTGCAGTTCTCTAACCAGGAGCTGATCGACTCGCTGACCCAGCAGACGCGCGCATCGATGCGTGCGGTGACCGCCAAAAACCGTTTTCTTGCGTCGGCGGCGCACGATCTGCGCCAGCCTGTGCACGCGTTGAGTCTGTATGCCGACTGGCTGGCCACCGAGCCGGAAATGGCGCGGGACATTTCCCCGCGCATTCTCCAGTCCACCCGTGCAATCAATGAACTGTTCGATTCGCTGTTCGACCTGACGCGCATCGATGCGGGCAATTACAAGGTGAAGCTGCAGCATGTGGATGTGCAGCGGCTGTTTGCCGACCTGGCCCTGCAGTTCGAGCCTGTGGCGGCGGCGAAGTCGCTGCGGCTGCGCATGCGGGCCGCACCGGTGATGATCTGGGGCGATCCGGTGGTGTTGCGCCGGATTCTGGGCAATCTGCTGTCCAACGCGCTCAAGCACACCCGTCAGGGCGGCGTGCTGATGGCGCTGCGCCGGCGCAGCGGTGTGTGGATGTTCGAGGTGTGGGACACGGGGGTTGGCATTCCCCGGGAGCACCAGCAGGCGATCTTCCAGGAGTTCTTCCGGGTATCGCAGCACCAGGGGACCGAAGACAGCCTGGGTCTGGGCCTGACCATCGTTTCCAAGCTGGCCACGATGATGGGCTACCAGCTGGCGTTGACCTCGGAGGCCGGGCGGGGTAGCGTGTTTCGGGTGCTGGTGCCGGCTTTCACGCAGCGTGCAGAGGGCGGTGCCACACAGCCGGCCGTGATACCGGTGGCGTGAGGTGAACGCGAGCCTGGTTCAGTAGTCGATCAGGCCGGCCGTACGGGCCAGGTGACTCGCCTGCGAACGGCTCTTGACGTTCAGGCGCCGGAACAGGCGCCACAAATGCACCTTGACGGTGTGTTCGCTGATCTGCAACTGCTCCGCAATGTCCCGGTTGGACAGCCCCCGGTCGAGCATGACCAGCAACTGTTTCTGCCGCTTGGACAGCTTTTCCGGAATGGTGGGCGCGTTTTCGTCTTCGGGTTCGTCCGACAGGAATTCCTTGAGCACACGGCCGATCTGGGCTGCGCCGGCCGATTTTTCGACGTAGGCGTCGGCACCGGCTTCGCGGGCCAGGTCTTCGTAGTCGGTCGCCGGGGAGGCCGAAAGCACGATGAGCGAAGTGTCGGGCAGCATCTGCCGCACTTCGCGCACGCCGGACACACCGTTGGTGTCCGGGAGCTTCAGGTCCAGGCAGACCAGTTCGGGTTCGCCGTGTTCGGCAATGGCCTTGCTCACCGCTGCGAGGCGCTCCAGTTCGATCACCTGAGTCGATGCCCGCAGGCGGCGCAGCAGCATGACGACGGCTTCGCGCATCAGGGGATGGTCGTCAATGACAAAAATACTCATGGTGAGTCGGGAGTCTGAATTTTGTAACCGGGGAGGATATCGGCAAAGCGACGCGCTGGCGATAGAAAAGTACGCCGTGATGCGGTCCTTGTTTTTATTTTTAGAAAACTCCCTGGGAGGTTCTGCGAACCTCCGGCCACTTTTTCAGGCCTCGTCGATGGCCGCTGCCAAGAGGGTCAGAGCGGCCTGTACCGCCGCCGGATCGGCGGACGATGCGATTCGGGGTGCCAGCTCGGTCAGTGCCGGCTGGCCCTCGCGTTGCAGCCGGGCCATGGTCTGCGCGGCTTCGCGGGGTTGGTCGAAGCCCGTGCTCTGCAACAGCAGTTCGCCTTTGGGGTCGAGCAGCTTGAAGTAGAACAGGCCGTCTTTTTCCCGGTATTGCTTGAACACGGGCAACACCTGTTTGGCGGCCTTGGTGGTCGTTGGCGTGGCGGCTTGGGTGTCAAGGGGCCGCAGGCCGACGGCATGGCGCAGGCGGGCGGTGAACGGCGTGGCAAGGGCGCGGGCCTTTTCGGCGCCTTGCCGGAGCGTTTTTTCGATCCGCGCAGGGTCGCGGATGAGCGCGTCGTAGGTCTCGCGCATGGGGGCGATTTCGCGGTCGATCCGTTCAAAAAGCACTTGCTTGGCGTCGCCCCAGGCGATGCCGTCGGCGTAGGCCTGGGCCAGCGCCGCTGTTTCTTCCGCAGAGGCAAAGGCCTGATAGAGCTGGAACAGGGCCGAACCTTCGGTGCTCTTGGTTTCGCCGGGCGCGCGCGAGTCGGTCACGATGCCCATGATGAGTTTGCGCAACGTGTCCCGCGGGGTGAACAGCGGGATGGTGTTGTCGTAGCTTTTGCTCATCTTGCGGCCGTCGAGGCCGGGCAGGGTGGCCACGTTGGCCTCGATCGCGGCTTCGGGCAGGGTGAAGTGCTCGCCGTAGAGGTGGTTGAAGCTGGCGGCGATGTCGCGCGCCATCTCGATGTGCTGGATCTGGTCGCGGCCGACGGGCACCTGGTGGGCGTTGAACATCAGGATGTCGGCGGCCATCAGCACCGGGTACATGAACAGGCCGGCGGTCACGCCATCGTCGGGCTCTGTCCCGGCGGCGGTGTTCTTGTCGACCGATGCCTTGTAGGCGTGCGCGCGGTTGAGCAGGCCTTTGCCGGTGACACAGGTGAGCAGCCAGGTGAGCTCCGGGATCTCGGGGATGTCGGACTGGCGGTAGAACGTGACTTTTTCCGGGTCCAGGCCACAGGCCAGCCAGGTGGCGGCAATTTCCAGGGTGGAGCGTTGCACGCGGGCCGGGTCGCCACTGGTCTTGATCAGGGCGTGGTAGTCGGCCAGGAAGTAGAAGTTCTGGGTGTCCGGCTGACGGCTGGCACGCACGGTAGGGCGCACGGCGCCGACGTAGTTGCCCAGATGCGGGGTGCCCGAGGTGGTGATGCCGGTGAGGACGCGCAGGGTGCTCATGAAAACAGTCAGAAAAGAATCAGACGCAGCGGCGTGAGCAGGGCGTCAATCAACAGGCCGGTGATGCTCATCAGCGGACGCAGCCAGAGGTTGCCCACCACGCCGGTGATGACCAGGGCCATGACGATGAAAAAGCCCCAGGGTTCCACGCGGGACACCAGTTCGGCCTGGCGCCAGGGCAGCAGGCCGACCAGAATGCGGCCCCCATCCAGGGGCGGCAGCGGAAACAGGTTGAAGGCGAACATCACGAGATTGACCATCAGCCCCGCGCGGCACATCTGCAGGAAGAAGCGCTCTTCCACGCCCGCAGCCACCAGCAGATACCCCAGCACCGTCCACAGAATGGCCTGCACGAGGTTGGCGCCGGGGCCGGCCAGGGCGACCCAGATCATGTCGCGTTTGGGGTTGCGCAGATTGCCGAAGCGCACCGGGACGGGCTTGGCATACCCGAACAGGAAGGTGCCGGCGGTGGCGAAATACAGCAGCAGCGGCATCGCGATGGTGCCCACCGGATCGATGTGCTTGACCGGGTTGAGCGTGATGCGGCCCAGCATCGCGGCGGTGTTGTCGCCGAAGTGGCGCGCCGCGTAGCCGTGCGCAGCCTCGTGCACGGTGATGGCGAACAGCACCGGGATGGCGTAGAGGGTGACGGTCTGGATGATCTGGGCGAAGTCCATGGCGGGCTCGGTCAAACCGCTATTGTCCCCCATGCCGGCAGGCGGCCGGCGCAGGGCGGCTCAAAGGCCGAGCGGCGCCAGCGGACCGAGTCCGGCACGCACGACCTCGGGGTCGCCGCCGGTGGCCATGGGGGTGAGATCGAGCACCGTGGTCGGCGTCAGGGCGCAGGCGCCCGCGCCGATCACCCCGTCCACCTCGTGTTCGAAGCGTTCGCGGATGGCCTCGGCGTCGTTCATGGGATCGGCCTCGCCTGGTGCGATCAGGGTGGTGGCCAGCACGGGGGCGTTGTGCAGCTCCAGCAGCAGGTGCATCACCGGGTGGTCGGGCACGCGCAGGCCGATGGTCTTGCGCGACGGGTGGCTGACGCGGCGGGGCACTTCCTTGCTGGCTTCCAGGATGAAGGTGTAGGCCCCGGGCGTGGCCGCCTTGATGAGTCGGTACTGGCGGTTGTCCACCTTGGCGTAGTTGGCCAGTTCGCTCAGGTCGCGGCACAGCAGCGTGAGGTGGTGCTTGTCGTCCACCTGTCGGATCCGCCGGAGCCGGTCGGCGGCGGCTTTGTCGTCGAGGTGGCACACCAGTGCATAGCTGGAGTCGGTCGGCACGGCCAGTACGCCGCCGCGTTCGAGCAGTTGCACCGCCTGCTTGAGCAGTCGGGCCTGGGGGTTGGCGGGATGGACTTCGAAGAACTGCGACATGCTTCGATTGTGCGCCTGTGCCTCAGGTGCGTGCGCGTGCGGTCAGCCAACTGGCGGTGACGCCACAGAGCACGATCAGGGCGATGCCAGCCAGTTCCAGGCGACCGGGAACGTGATCGAAAACCAGCCAGCCTGCCAGCATGGCGAACCCGATCTGCGCGTACAGATAGGGCGAGAGTGTGGCGGCTGGCGCGCGGGCAAAGGCCAGGATGAGCAGGAAGTGGCCGACGGTGCCCATCAGGCCCGCCAGGCAGAGCAGGGCCAGCGTGCGCATGTCGGGAATGGCCTGCCAGACCAGTGGCAGCAGCAGCGACGCCAGCAGGGCACCGGTGAAGCCGGTGTAGAAGTGCAGCGTCATCGGGTCTTCGGTGCGTGCCAGGCGGCTGGTGAGAATCTGGAACCACGCATAGATGACCACCAGCCCCAGGGGGAGCAGGCTGGCCCAGCCGAAAAAGGCACCACCGGGTTGCACCACCAGCAGGGCGCCGGCAAATCCCCCGGCCACGAGCAGCCAGCGCAGGGGCGAGACCCGTTCATGCAGAAACAGGGCCGCCAGCAGCGTGACCATCAGGGGCGTGATCATCACGATGGCCGTGAACTCTCCCAAGGGCATGTACTTGACCGCGAGAAAGCCCAGCAGGCTGACCAGAAAAAGCTGCACGCCGCGCACGGCCTGCCAACCCAGGTGGGCGGTGTGCAGCAGCCGCCAGCCGCGCGAGGGCAGGAACAGGGCGGCCACGGCGACGGCCTGGAACACATATCGGAACCAGACCGCCATCAGCACGGGCACCACGGCGCTGAGCAGCTTGACGGACGTGTCCAGGACGACAAAACAAGCCGTGGCCAGCACGAACATGGCAATGCCCAGCAGGGCCTGCCCGGATCGGGCCGCCGTGCTCATGCGTGGATGCGGTGGCGCAAGCGCTCCCACACCGGGGTGACCGGGCCCGGCAAGTGGGGCAGCCGGCCGAGATCGGTATGGCTTTCGTCGGGGCTGTGGAAGTCGCTGCCCCGCGAGGCCAGCAGGTCGAATTCGGCGCAGAACCCGGCGTACTTGAGCGCCTCGGCCGCGCTGTGCGCGCCGGTGACCACCTCCACGCCCTGGCCGCCATGGGCCTTGAACTCGGTGAACAGGGCGTACTCCTCGTTCGGGCTGAAGCCGTAGCGTGCCGGGTGGGCAATGATGGCGATGCCGCCGGCGCCGGTGATCCAGCCCACCGCATCGCGCAGACTGGCCCAGCGGTGGGGCACGAAGCCGGGTTTGCCTTCGGTCAGGTAGCGGCGGAACACTTCGGGCGTGTCGCGGCAGAAGCCAGCTTCGACCATGTAGCGGGCGAAGTGGGTGCGCGAAATCAGCTCCGGGTTGCCGACGTATTTCAGCGCGCCTTCGTAGGTGCCGGGGATGCCGGCACGCGCCAGGTCCTCGCTCATCTCTTGCGCGCGCAGCCCACGGCCGCCGCGTGTCTGGCGTAGGCCTTCGGTGAGGGCGGGATCGTGGTGGTCGAAACCGAGGCCCACGATGTGCACGGTCTCACCCGCAAAAGTGACCGAGATTTCGGTGCCGGTCAGGTACGGCAATCCGGCCGCGCGGGCTGCCGCAATGGCGCGGTCCTGGCCGCCGATTTCGTCGTGATCGGTGAGCGCCCAGAGCTCGACGCCGTTGTCGCGCGCGCGCAGCGCCAGGACTTCGGGCGTGAGGGTGCCGTCGGAGACGACGGAATGGCAGTGCAGGTCGGCGTTGAGCAGGTGGTCCACGCTGCCATTTTAGGAGGCCACCCGTCGCCGCCGGGCGACGGGCCGATTGCCCCCAGGGTCGCGCGGGATCAGCCGGTGTTGCGCAGGCCCGCCGCGATGCCGTTGATCGACAGGTGGATGCCGCGCCGCACCTTCTGGTCTTCCTGGTCGAGTTCCCCGGCCCGATGGCGCCGCACCAGCTCCACCTGCAGGTGGTGCAGCGGGTCGATGTACGGAAAGCGGTGGCGCACCGAGCGCTGCAGCGCCTCGTTGTCGACCAGGCGTTTCTTTTCGCCGGTGATCAGGGTCAGGGCTTCGGCCGTGCGGTGCCACTCGGCCTCGATGGCGCTGAAGACCTTGGCGCGCAGCCGCTTGTCCTCCACCAGCTCCGCGTAGCGCGAGGCCAGCGCCAGGTCGCTCTTGGCCATGACCATGTCCATGTTGGACAGCAGGGTGGAGAAGAACGGCCACTGGCGGAACATCTTTTTCAGCAGTTCCTTGCGCTGGGCCTGTTCCTTGGTGCCACCGGCTTTCAGGAACGTCTGCACGGCGGAGCCGAAGCCGTACCAGCCCGGCAGGGTCAAGCGGCACTGGCCCCAGCTGAAGCCCCAGGGAATGGCGCGCAGGTCTTCGATCTTCTGTGTGGCCTTGCGCGAAGCGGGGCGCGAGCCGATGTTGAGTTCGGCGATTTCGCGGATGGGCGTGGCGGCGAAAAAGTATTCGGGGAAGCGTGGCGTGTCGTAGACCAGGGCGCGGTAGGCGGCCATGCTGTCGGCCGAGAGCGCGGCGGCGGCTTCCAGAAAGGCTTTGGGCGCGTTTCGCGTGGGTTGCAACAAGGTGGCTTCGAGCGTGGCGGCCACCAGGGTTTCGAGGTTGCGGCGGCCGATCTCGGGGTTTGCGTACTTGGAGCCGATCACTTCGCCCTGCTCGGTCAGGCGGATCTGGCCGCGCACCGTGCCGGGCGGCTGGGCCAGGATGGCCTGGTAGCTGGGACCGCCGCCGCGGCCGACGGTGCCACCCCGGCCATGGAACATGCGAAGCTGGAGGGGCTTTTCGGTGTGCTCGTTCAACTCGTCGAACAGCTTCACCAGTTCGGTCTCGGCGCGGTAGAGCTCCCAGTTGCTGGTGAAAATGCCCCCGTCTTTGTTGGAGTCGGAGTAGCCGAGCATGATGTCTTGCTCGCTGTAGCCGTCGGCCGCGCCGCGTTGCACCATGGCGCGCACGCCCGGCAGGGCGTAGTAGTCGCGCATGATGGGCGCGGCGTTGCGCAGGTCTTCGATGGTTTCGAACAGCGGGACCACGATCAGGTCGGTCGTGGCCGACTCGCCGAGCAGGCCGTGCATCAGGCCCACTTCCTTTTGCAGCAGCAGCACTTCCAGCAGGTCGCTGACGGTTTCAGTGTGGCTGATGATGGCGTGGCGGATGGTGGCCGGACCGAAGCGCTCGCGCGCCCAGCGGGCGGTCTCGAAGATCGCCAGCTCGCCGCGGGTGTGCGCCGAATAGGCGATGCCGGGCACGCGAAGGGGGCGTGCGTCGTCCAGTTGGCGCAGCAGCACCGCACGCTTGGCGGCTTCGTCCAGCGCGCTGTAGTCGGCTTCGATGCGGGCCTGGGCCAGCAGCTCGGCCACCACCTCTTCGTGTTTGTCGGAGCTTTGCCGCAGGTCGACCGTGGCCAGGTGGAAACCGAACACCTCCACCGCGCGGATCAGGGGCTTGAGCCGTCCGCGCACCAGGTGGGCGCCGTGGTGCGCCAGCAGCGAGGTTTCGATGGTGCGCAGGTCGGCCAGCAGCTCGTCGGGGCCGGAGTACGGGTCCTGCGGGGCCACCGCGTGGCGGGCGGCTTCGCCCCCCGTCAGTTCGGTCAGGGTCGCGGCGAGCCGGGCGTACATGCCGGTGAGGGCCCGGCGGTACGGTTCGTCCTCGCGGTGCGGGCTCTGGTCGGGCGAGCGCTCGGCCAGGGCCTGCATGGCGGGCGACACCGGGGTCAGGATGGCCGACACCGACAGTTCCGCACCCAGTCGGTGCAGTTGCGTCAGGTGGTGGCGCAGCACCATGTCCGACTGGCTGCGCACCGCCAGTTCCAGTGTTTCGGCCGTGACGTTGGGGTTGCCGTCGCGGTCACCGCCGATCCACTGGCCCATGCGCAGGAAAGGGGCGACACCGTCGGCAGCGGCCTCACCCAGCCCCTCTTCGAGGTCGCGGTACAGGCGCGGGATTTCAGCGAGGAAGGTGGACTGGTAGTAGCTCAGCGCGTTTTCGATCTCGTCGGCCACGGTGAGCTTGGTGTAGCGCAGCAGGCGGGTCTGCCACAGCTGGGTGACACGGGCGCGGATCTGCAGTTCGTTTTCAGCCAGTTCGCGGGGCAGCAGGTGTTCGCGTTCTGCCAGCAGCCGGGCGATGTCGCGCTCGGCGTCGAGGATGCTCTTGCGCTGCACTTCGGTGGGGTGGGCCGTCAGCACGGGCGAAATGTGGGCGTCGGCCAGGGTCTGCACCACCGCTTCGGGGGCGATGCCGGCTTTCTCCAGCCGCTGCAGGGTCATGGACAGGCTGCCCGCCTGCAGGTGGCCGGCGCGTTCGTGCACCGCGCGGCGGCGGATGTGGTGCTGGTCTTCGGCCAGGTTGACCAGGTGGCTGAAGTAGGTGAAAGCGCGGATCACGCTCACCGTCTGTTGTCCCGACAGGCCCTTGAGCAGCTTCTTGAGGGTTTTGTCGGCCGATTCGTCGGCGTGGCGGCGGAAGGCCACCGAGAGCTGCCGGATCAGTTCGATCAGCTCGAACATCGGCGCCCCTTCCTGCTCGCGGATCACATCGCCGAGGAAGCGTCCCAGCAGGCGGATGTCTTCGGTCAGTGGCTTTTCCTTGTCGGGCTGTGCGATGGGGGCGGAGGCTCGGGAAGGCTTGGGGCTCATGGGTGGCGCGGGTATGGTGTTGCTGATTTTTTGAGCAGTGGTCATGCTAGCATCCCCCAGGTGTTTTCCCGTTACCAACGGGGTACGAAATCGCCTGATTGGCTTGATCTTTTTTCGATTGCGCGCTGTGTCCGTTTCACATTCCCCGACCGCCTTGACGCTCACCATCGCCACGCGCGAAAGCCGTCTGGCCCTCTGGCAGGCCGAACATGTCCAGGCCCGCTTGCAAGAGCTGGGCCACCCCGTGAACCTGCTGGGCATGACCACGCGAGGCGACCAGATCCTGGACCGCAGCCTCTCCAAGGTGGGCGGCAAGGGCCTGTTCGTGAAAGAGCTTGAAACGGCGCTGGAAGAGGGGCGGGCCGACTTGGCGGTGCATTCGCTCAAGGACGTGCCGATGGAGCTGCCCGAGGGCTTCGTGCTGGCCTGTGTGATGGAGCGCGAAGATCCGCGCGACGCCTGGGTGTCGCCGCACTGCCCCGGGCTGGCCGACCTGCCCCCGCAGGCCGTGGTGGGCACGTCCAGCCTGCGCCGCCTGGTGCTGCTGCGCGAAGCGCTGGACCGGCTGGGCCGGCAGGACGTGCGCATTGAGCCGCTGCGGGGCAATCTCGATACGCGGCTGCGCAAACTGGACGAAGGGCAGTACCACGCCATCGTGCTGGCCGCGGCGGGCCTCAAACGGTTGGGCCTGGCGCAGCGCATCCGCGCCATCTTCGAGCCGGCGCAATCCCTGCCGGCGGCCGGCCAGGGCGCGCTGGGCATCGAGGTCCGGGCCGACCGCGCGGACTTGCTGGCGCTGCTCAAACCGCTGGCCCACGAGCCGACCTGGCTGCGCGTGGCGGCCGAACGCGAGGTGTCCCGTTCGCTCGGGGGCAGTTGTTCGGTGCCGCTGGCGGCGTATGCCGACTGGTCCGATGACCGGCTGCTGCACTTGGAGGCGGCCTGGGGCGATCCCGAAGGCCGCCTGCCGGTGGTGCGCGTGCAAGAGGCTGCCCCGGTCCGGTCGTTGGACGAAGCCGTGGCGCTGGGGCAGCGGGTGGCGCTGGCTCTGCGTGCCGCTGGCGCACAGGCCTGAGCGGCGTGACGGGCCCCTTGGCGGACCTCCTGGCGTGAACGCTCCGGCCGACGCCGCCCACCGTCCTCCCGTGCTGCTGACGCGGCCGGTGCACGAAGCCGGTGCGTGGCTGGCGGCTTTGCTGGCGCATGGCTGGCCGGCCGAGAGCCTGCCTCTGCTGGCCATTGCCCCCCCACGCGACAGCGCGACGCTGGAGGCCTTGGCGACGTGGCGTCGGGATTGGCTGGACTGCGACGCGGTGATGTTTGTGAGCGGCGCGGCGGTGGCGCATTTCCTGTCGGGAGCGATCTGGCCGGCCGCTGGTGAAGACCTTCGTCCCCAGTTGTGGGCCCCTGGCCCGGGCACGGCGCAACGCCTGGCCTCATCGCTGCAGGCCGCTGGCTGGCAGGGCCGTATCCAGGCGCCGGCGGCCGACGCCGGCCAGTTCGATTCGGAGGCCCTCTGGGCGGTGGTGGCGGCGCAGGTTCGGCCAGGCTGGCGCATTCTGTGGGTGCGCGGTGCGGGAGATGATCGGGCGGCGCCATCGCCGGGTGCGTGGGCCGGCCAGGGGCGTGACTGGCTGATGCGGCAGTGCCAGCAGGCCGGCGCGCAGGTGGAGGCCTGCGTGGCCTATGAGCGCGGTGCGCCGGCCTGGACGCCGGCGCAGCAGGCGCGCGCCCAGGCGGCTCAGACCGACGGCAGTCTGTGGCTGTTCAGCAGTTCCCAGGGGGTGGCGCAACTGGACCGCCTGGTGCCTGGCGCCGACTGGTCCCGGGCCCGAGCCGTGGCCACCCATCCCCGCATTGCCGCAGCGGCGCGCGCGGCGGGCTTTGGTCACGTGGTGGAGGCGCGACCGGCGCCGCCCGACGTGACGCGGGCCCTAGAATCGGTATCACGCCTGCCATGAGCTCTTCCGCCCCCCCTTCTTCTCCACCGCCCGTGTCGCCGCTGCCTTCGGCCGGGGCCTCTGCCGTGCCTGTGTCGGCTTCCCGTTCGGGCGCGTCGTGGGTATTGGCGCTGGCGCTGCTGGTGGCCCTGTTGTCGCTGGCCATCAGTGCCATGCTGTGGCAGCGTCTCGATGCGGCGCGCCAGGAACTGGCACGCCAGAGCCAGGAGAGTCTCTCCAAATCCGTCGAGGCGCGCACGCTGGCCGGTCAGGCCGAAGCGCTGACGCAGGAGTTGCAGGCGCGCTTGTCGGTGGCTGAAGTTCGGTTGTCCGAGGTCAGCCTGCAGCGCACCCAGTTGGAAGAGCTCATGCTTGCGCTGTCGCGGACCCGCGACGACACACTGGTCGAAGAAATCGAATCGGCGCTGCGTCTGGCCCAGCAGCAAGCCCAATTGACAGGCAGCACGCAGCCGTTGGTCTCGGCCTTGCAGGCCGCCGACCAGCGCATTGGGCGCGCAGCGCAACCGCGCCTGAATCCGGTGCAGCGGGCCATCGCACGGGACATTGACCGCATTCGCAGTGCCTCGGTGGCCGACATTCCCTCGCTCGCGCTGCGGCTGGACGAGCTGGCGCGTCAGGTCGACGAGTGGCCGGTGATCAACGAAGTCGGGCCTCAGTCCGCAGCGCCAGCATCGGCTGAGGGGCCGGTGGTCGCGCCTGATCGCACGTCGCCGCCGAAGGCGGACACAGTACCGGCCCAGGCCGCCGCAGAAGGCCCGCCGTCCGACGCTGGCTGGCAGGAGACCTTGCGGGCTTGGGGCACCCGGGTGGTGACCGAAGTGTTGCGCAGCGGGCGTGATCTGGTGCGTGTCAGCCGCATCGACCACCCCGAAGCCGTGCTGCTGGCCCCCGAGCAGGCGTTTTTCCTCCGGGAAAACCTCAAGCTCAAACTGCTCAATGCCCGCCTGGCTTTGTTGGCCCGGCACATGGGGGCCGCGCAGACCGACCTGGCGGCCATCGATGCGGCGCTGAGGCGGTATTTTGATGGCCGCACGCCGGCGGTTGAGAGCGCCCGCAAGCACGTGGCCCAGGTGCGCGAAGCGCTGCTGGTGACCGAATTGCCCCGGCCCGACGAGAGCCTGGCGGCCTTGGCCGTCGCCGCAGGGGGTCGCTGATGAAGGTTCGCCGCAGCCAGCGCGGAATGGCCATGCGCAGCGTGTTCCTGCTGCTGGGGCTGGCGGCCGTGGCGGTGGCGCTGGCACTGCTGATGGGGGACAACCAGGCGACGTTCTCGCTGTTCTGGCCTCCTTACCGCTTCGACGTCTCTTTCAACTTTGTGCTGTTCGTTCTGGTGGCCACGTTCGTGGTGATCCATCTGGCCTTGCGCGGGCTGTCGGTGCTGCGTGATCTGCCTTCGCAGGCGCGCCGCTGGCGTGACCAGCAGGTGGAGCGGGGGGCGGTGGCCGCGGTGTTGGATGCCCTGTCCCACCAACTGGCCGGTCGCTTTGTGCGGGCGCAGTCGGCAGCGCTGCAGGCGCTGGAACAGCTCAACGGCATGCCCTCGGCCCAGTGGTCGCGGCGCCAGCAGTTGCAACTGCTGGCGCACTTGCTGGCGGCCGAGAGTGCGCAGGCCCTGCAGAACCGCAGCAGCCGGGATACCCATTTGCAGGCTGCGTTGCACCCGACCCTGGCGCGCAGCGCCCCCGAAGCCCACGAGGGGGCGTTGTTGCGTGCTGTGCGCTGGGCGGTGGAAGACCGGCGGCCCGAAACCGCCCGCCACTTGCTCGCGGAGTTGCCCCAGGGCACGGCCCGCCGTATCCAGGCCTTGCGCCTGAAGCTGCGCGTGGCCCGCATGTCGGGCGAAACGCTCGAAGCGCTGGAAGTGGCCCGTTTGCTGGCCAAGCACCGGGCTTTCTCGCCCGAGGTGGCGGGCAGTGTTGTCCGCGGGCTGGCCATGGACGCGCTGCGGGACGCGCACGACCTGTCCCAGTTGCAGGCGGTGTGGTCGCGATTGGACACCGGGGAGCAAGCCATGCCGGAATTGATTCTGGCAGCGGCGGCGCGCCTGAACGGTTTGGCCCTCTCCGCAGAAGAGCCCGGGGCCGATTCGCCGGACTGGCAGGCTTCGGACCGAGAGATGGCCTTCGGCCTGCTCTCGGCGTGGACCGAGCCGCTCTGGGCCCACCTGGAAACCCTGGGTGAAAGCCAGTGGCGCGATTTCGTGCGTGCGTTGGAACCCGGATTGCCCCATCTGGACGCGGCCGGGCTGGGGCGCCTGGAGCAGGCGCAGCGCCAGTGGCCGAGCAATCCGTTTCTGCAGTATCTGGCCGGCCAGGCGTTCAAGCAGCGCCAGCTCTGGGGCAAATCGGCCCAGTTGCTCGGCCAGGCCAGCCACAGTCTGCAGGACACCACGCTTTTGCGCCGTACCTGGTGTGCGCTCGCTCAACTCGCTGAAGAGCGGGGCGACGACACCGCGGCCCAGGCAGCCTGGAAAAAGGCAGCACAGATCGACTGAGGCCCTTGCGGGGGCGGCGTCTGTGCCTCCCTCACTGGTGGTCTTTCTGCCTTGCGTTCTGCCTTCTGCACAGGGAGCCCGCCATGACATTGCAATAGCCGCTTACCGAAGGCGCGCTCGCAGGACAGCACAACGGCGCTCAGGATGACCCGAGCAGCGCGGCCGGCAGACCGGAAAGGCAGGGCGCACACAGCCGGCCCAGGCAAAAGAAAACGCCAGCAGACCGGGGTCTGCTGGCGTTGGTGCGAGGCTTTCAGGGTTTACTGGGTCTCGAACGGCAGTGTGACCTGACGCAGGTCTTTGCGCGTTTCGACCAGCACCAGCGGACCTTCGTCCACCAGCACCACCGGCCGCGGCTCACGCGGAACGTGGACGGGCGCCGGCTCTGCCGCGATGGCTGCCTGCACCTGAGCCACTTTCTCAGCATCGGAGTTGACCCATTCCAGCCCACCGTCGCGTGCCACCTGTTGCAGCGCCTCCAGGGCGAGTTCAAAGGGTTGCACGCGCGGCAGGCCCGTCGCCGGCTCCACGGCCGGCGGCGTGACCACGATGGGATCGGCTGCCAGCAGCGGTGCCGTCGGTGCCTGGGGCTCGGGGGCGGGGGCCGCTTCAGCCGTCACCGGGGCCACTGCCGCCGGGGCTTTGAAGTAGCTGCGCGTGGGCGGTGCCTGCTCGACATCGCTGGTTTCTGCGGCAACGGCATCGGTTTCGACCACCGTCTCGGGCGCAGCCGCATCGCGTGCACCCCGCTCGCGGCGGTCGCGCCGGTCGCGGCCATAGCGGTCACGGCTGCGGCGTTCGCGCGGTGCACCGTCCTGGGCACCTTCGTCGCCCATGGTGGGTGCCGCTTCCACCGGTGTCTGTGCGGTTTCGCCAGCGGTCATGGGCGCCGTTTCGGCGATGGCGGCGGGCATGTTGGCTTGCTGCGACGGTTCGCCATCCGGGCCCTGGCGACGGCGATCACTGCGGCCGCGGCGATCGCGGCGCTGGTTGTCCTGTGCCGCGTCGTTGTCGGTGCCTGCCGGTGCGGACACCTGGGACACGCCCAGCATGTCGGCATTCTGGGCTTCCGCCACGGGGGCCGCATCCCGGCGGCCTTCGCGCCGGGGTTGGCCATTGCGGCCCTGACGCGGGTTCTCTTCACGCTGGCCTTCCGGTGAGCGGCGTTGCTCACCCTGCAGGCGCCCTTCGCCGCGGCCTTCGTTGTTGCGACCTTCCCGCGGGGGGCGGTTGCCCGAACGTCCTTCGCCGCGAGGCTGGTCGCCGCGGGCCTCGCTGCGGCCGCCACGGCCTCGGCCGTCGCCACGGGGGCTCTTGCCATCGCTGCGAGTGTC
Organism: Hydrogenophaga sp. NFH-34; assembly: GCF_021401345.1. Taxonomy (GTDB): domain Bacteria; phylum Pseudomonadota; class Gammaproteobacteria; order Burkholderiales; family Burkholderiaceae_C; genus Hydrogenophaga; species Hydrogenophaga electricum. The sequence goes on along the minus strand of NZ_JACBGE010000025.1, from coordinate 29,271 downwards.
CTTGCTGGTTGCCGGGGCGGCAGCGGGCACTGCCACCGGTGCGGGCGCTGCGGCGGGTTGTCCGCCGAACAGGCTCTTGAGCCAGCCGAAGAAGCCGCGTTCGGCCGGTGCTGCCGGCTTGGGAGCCGGTGCCACCGGGGCGACCACGGGCGCAGCCGCCACCGCTTCGGGCTTGGGCGCCGCCACGGGAGCGGGGCCGTCGGGCAGCACGCCCTTGATCACCGGTTCCTGCTTGTTGGTGCGCTCCTGGCTGCGGCGCGTGAAGCTGGCCACGTCGTCCACTTCTTCTGCCAGCTTGTAGCTGGAGTCGAGGTTGTCCAGGCGCGGGTCGTCGTGCTTGAGGCGTTCGAGCTTGTAGTTCGGCGTGTCCAGCGACTTGTTGGGCACCAGCAGCACGTTGATGCGCTGCTTGAGTTCGATCTTGGTGATCTCGGTGCGCTTCTCGTTGAGCAGGAAGCTGGCCACTTCGACCGGCACCTGCACCAGCACGGCGGCCGTGCTGTCCTTGAGCGACTCCTCCTGGATCACGCGCAGGATCTGCAGTGCCGAGCTTTCGGTGTCGCGGATGTGGCCGGAGCCGCCGCAGCGCGGGCAGGGGATGGACGAGCCTTCGCTCAGCATGGGCTTCAGACGCTGGCGGCTCATTTCGAGCAGGCCGAACTTGCTGATGGAGCCGAACTGCACGCGGGCACGGTCCTGGCGCAGCGCGTCGCGCAGGCGGTTCTCGACCTCGCGCCGGTTCTTCGACTCTTCCATGTCGATGAAGTCGATCACGATCAGGCCGCCCAGGTCGCGCAGGCGGGCCTGGCGTGCCACTTCGTCGGCGGCTTCCAGGTTGGTGCGGGTGGCGGTTTCCTCGATGTCGCCACCCTTGATGGCGCGTGCCGAGTTCACGTCCACGGCCACCAGGGCTTCGGTCTGGTCGATCACGATGGCGCCGCCGCTGGGCAGGTTCACGATGCGGCTGTAGGCGGTCTCGATCTGGTGCTCGATCTGGAAGCGGCTGAACAGTGGCGCGTCGTCGCGGTAGCGCTTCACGCGGTGCTCATGCTCGGGCATCACATGCGCCATGAACTGGTGCGCCTGATCGAAGATGTCGTCGGTGTCGATCAGGATCTCACCGATGTCGCTGTTGAAGTAGTCGCGGATGGCGCGGATCACCAGGCTCGATTCCTGGTAGATCAGGAAGGCGCCCTTGCCAGCTTTGCCAGCCCCTTCGATGGCGGTCCAGAGCTTGAGCAGGTAGTTCAGGTCCCACTGCAGTTCGGCCGCGTCGCGGCCGATGCCGGCCGTGCGGGCGATGATGCTCATGCCGTTGGGGTATTCCAGCTGGTCCAGCGCGGCCTTGAGTTCCTGGCGGTCTTCGCCCTCGATGCGGCGGCTGACGCCACCGCCGCGCGGGTTGTTGGGCATCAGCACCACGTAGCGGCCGGCCAGGCTGATGAAGGTGGTCAGGGCTGCGCCCTTGTTGCCGCGCTCTTCCTTTTCGACCTGGACCAGCAGCTCCTGGCCTTCCTTGATCACGTCGTTGATGCGTGCCTGCGACGGCGACACATTGCCCTGGAAGAACTGCTTGGAAATTTCCTTGAATGGCAGGAAGCCGTGGCGGTCTTCGCCGTAGTCGACGAAACAGGCTTCGAGCGAGGGCTCCACGCGGGTGACCACCGCCTTGTAGATGTTGCCCTTGCGCTGTTCGCGCCCTTCGATTTCGATTTCGTAGTCGAGCAGTTTCTGCCCGTCCACGATGGCCAGCCGGCGCTCTTCCGCCTGCGTGGCATTGATCAGCATGCGCTTCATGTTGCGTTTCCTTCGCGTTGAACTTCAGTTGCCAGGGTCGAAACCCGGGCACCGGAGGCCGGAGCCTGGCGAGGGCGCAAACAAAGGAGGAATTGCCGGAGAGTCGCTGGCGGGGCGGGCGGCGACGCATCAGGGCGCGGGCGTTGTAAGGCCCAAACGCTGCGTTGCCGCGCCAAGTCAGGACGTAGGCGCGTGGAGCCGGGTGAACAGGGCGGGCTTGAAGGGGATCGGCATCTTTGATCTGTCCGTGGGCCAGGCTGTCTTCACTGGATCCTCGGTCAGCCGGGCGGGAAGCCGGGCTGACCGATTGGGGTATTCCGTATTCGGTTTGCGAGTCTCGTTCGATTCACGGTCGCCAGCCAGCCTGGCAGTCGCGCCGCCGGCCTGCGGATTCGTCTCGCAAGGCAGGAAGCGCCGCCGGGGCCTGGGAGGCGGTGGCCATCTCGACCCGTCGGACAATGTGATGATGGGGGCTGCCGGGAGGTGGGCTGCCGGATGATTGCCGTAAACTCAAGCAAATCAACCACTTACATTGATCGGTGGGTCCGGTGCATTATAGTGCGCAGCCTTGGCCGCGTGGCGCGGCTTTTTCGGAATCTGCATGACGCCTTCAACACCCGCTGCGGTCCGGCATCTGACGGTCGACGCGGAGTCGGCCGGGCAGCGGCTGGACAACTACCTGATCCGGCACCTCAAGGGTGTGCCCAAAACCCACATTTACCGCATCATCCGATCGGGAGAGGTGCGTCGCAACAAAGGGCGGGTCTCGGCGGATGACCGTGTGGAGGCTGGCGACGTGTTGCGGATTCCGCCCGTACGTCTGGCGGAGCGTGCCGAGCCCGATGTGGCGCTGGCAGCACCGGCCCGCGAATTCCCGGTTCTTTATGAGGATGAGGCGTTCCTGGCGATCGACAAGCCGGCTGGGGTGGCCGTGCACGGTGGCAGCGGGGTCAGTTCCGGCGTGATCGAGCAACTTCGTCGCGCGCGACCGCAGGCGCGTTTTCTGGAGCTGGTGCACCGCCTGGACCGCGAAACCAGTGGCCTGTTGTTGATTGCAAAGAAGCGCAGTGCCCTCAAGGCGCTGCAAGATCAGTTTCGCGAGCGGGAAACCGGCAAGACCTATCTGGCGCTGGTCAAAGGCGCCTGGCCGACTCGCCTGAAGGTGTTGGATCAACCGTTGATCAAATACCTGTTGGCCGATGGTGAACGCCGCGTGCGCGTCACTGGGCGGGACGATCCGGATGGCATGCGTTCGGTGACGCTGGTCAAGGTGCGAGGGGCTGCGGAGGGGCTGGGCGTGCCCGTGGCCGCGCTGGGGCCGTTGAGCTTGCTGGAGGTGACGATCAAGACGGGGCGGACCCACCAGATCCGCGTGCATCTGGCCAGTGCCGGCTATCCGATCGCCGGGGATGAAAAGTATGGGGATTTTGCATTCAATCGGGAATTGGCCCGGGCGGGATTGCGCCGCATGTTTCTGCATGCCTGGCGATTGCGAATCGCCCATCCGGTGACCGGGGCAAGCATGGAATTGTGCTCCGAATTGCCTGGGGAGCTGCAGAGGTGGGCGGGTTTGTGATTAAAATGCAGGCAGCATCGTTGGTGCTGGTGAAAGTCAAGATTAAACAATTTAAGGAACGTCAATGGCAAGCTATTCCGAACTGATGGCGCAAGCCCAAGCGCTGATGGCGCAGGCCGAACAGGCCCGCAAGGATGAACTGGCCTCCGTGATTGCGGACATCAAGGCCAAAATGAAAGAATACGGCATTACGGTTGCCGATCTGGGTGCTGCGGGGGGTACCCGCAAGGCGGGCAAAGCCAAGTCGGCCGCCAAATACCGGGGCCCCAACGGGGAACTTTGGGCGGGCGGCCCGGGTCGCAAGCCGGAATGGGTCAAGGCGGTGCTGGCTTCTGGCAAGAGCATTGAAGATTTCCGCATTTGATCGCCCTGACCGATGCAAAGCGCCTTCGGGCGCTTTTTCTATGGCCAACAGAAATGCATTGAATGGTCTATTGGTTCGCGGTTGCTTGATTTGTGACGATTTGAAACATGCGGGTTGTATCGGCAAGGCTTGGCAAGCAATGGTATGTCGGATTGGGCCCTGCCCAAGCCGCAGAAGGTGGGGTAACTGATGCGCCCTCGACAATTTGACCTGATCGCCTTTGACTGGGATGGCACGCTGTTTGATTCCACGGCAGTGATCGTGCGGTGCATTCAGGCAGCCGTGAAAGACGTGGGCGGTGCCATGCCCAGCCAGCAGGCGGCCAGCTACGTCATCGGCATGGGCCTGATGCAGGCCCTGGCGCATGCCGCGCCGGATGTGCCTCCCGAAAAATACCCCTTGTTGGGCGAGCGCTACCGTCACCACTACGGGCAGAGTCAGAACGCCATCAGCCTGTTTGACGGGGTTTTGCCCATGCTGGCCGCGCTCAAGGCGCGCCATCACTGGTTGACGGTGGCCACCGGCAAAAGCCGCCGCGGGCTGGATGAGGCTTTGCAGGCGGTCGAACTGCAGGGGGTTTTTGACGGGTCCCGTACGGCGGATGAAACCGCTGGCAAGCCCAGCCCGCTCATGCTGCACGAACTGATGCGCGAGTTCGGGGTCGACCCCGAACGCACGCTCATGGTGGGTGATACCACCCACGATCTGCAGATGGCGCGCAACGCCGGTTGCGCCTGCGTGGGGGTGAGCTATGGGGCGCACGAGCCGGACGCTTTTCACGCCTTGCAACCTTTGCATGTGGCGCACTCGGTGAGCGAGCTCCGGGACTGGCTGTCAGCCCATGCTTGATTGAGGGCGTCGATGTCTGCCTCCGCTACCGAACCCGTCTATCCGCTTTGCCGCAGTGCCGACTTGGCCGAGGGTGGCTTGGCCGTGGGTTTTGATGTGATTTACGCCGGGCAGACTTGCCGCGCTTTTGCGATCCGGTATCAGGGGGCGGCACATGCCTACCTCAATCGCTGCACGCATGTGGCGATGGAGATGGACTGGCAGCCAGACCGCTTTTTCGATGATTCCGGGCGATGGCTGCTGTGTGCCACCCACGGCGCGCACTACGAACCGTCCACTGGCGCCTGCAAAGGGGGGCCGTGCAAGGGCGGTCTGATCAAGATCGATCTGGTCGAGCGTGACGGCGTGGTGCACTGGCAGTCACAATACCTGCTTAAGCCCGTTTTGTACTGAAACCGATTCCTTCATGTTCGAAGACGACAACCGCCCGGCCGCTTCTGCGCTTCCCAGCTCCACACCCGCTGGCTGGGAGCGGGCCACCATCGAAAAACTGCTCTTTGCCCAGTTGAAGGAGCAGCGCGCTGCGCGCCGCTGGCGGCTGGTCATGCGCCTGCTGTGGCTGGGTGTTTTTTCCGCGCTGGCCTGGGGCATTTGGAACGCCAACCGGCTGACCAGCAGCGTCAGCACGCCCCACACAGCACTGATCGAGATCGAGGGCACCATCGCGGCGAACGCCGAGGCCAGTGCTGAAAATGTGGTGGCCTCGCTCAACTCCGCCTTCGAGGACAGTGGCGCCCAGGCGGTGGTGCTGCTGATCAATTCACCAGGTGGCAGCCCGGTGCAGGCCGGCATCATCAACGACGAAATCACCCGGCTCAAGACGCTGCATGGCAAGAAGGTCTATGCGGTGGTGGAAGAAACCTGCGCCTCGGCGGCGTATTACATCGCTGCCGCCGCTGATGAAATCTATGTCGACAAGGCCAGCCTGGTGGGCAGCATCGGGGTTCTGATGGACGGGTTCGGCTTCACGGGGTTGATGGAAAAACTCGGTGTCGAGCGGCGCCTCATGACGGCCGGCCAAAACAAGGCGATGTTGGACCCGTTCAGCCCGCAGGACGAGACGCAGAAGGCGTACATCCAGTCCATGCTGACCGAAATTCACAACCAGTTCATCGCGGTTGTGAAAAAGGGCCGGGGTACGCGCCTCAAGGAAACGCCCGACACCTTCAGCGGCTTGGTCTGGAGCGGCCAGCAGGCTGTGGCCCAGGGCCTGGCGGATGGTCTGGGCAATGTGGACTTCGTGGCCCGCGAGATCGTCAAGGCCGAATCCATCGTCGATTACACCCAGCGCGAAAACGTGGGCATGCGCCTGGCGCGCCAGTTTGGCGTGTCCATGGGGCAGGGCCTGTTCGAGGCGGCTGCCGCCCATTCCTTCGCACCGTTGAAGTAAGTCGGCGCTGGCTGACCTTACTTACCGATCTTTTTCATCCAGGAGCCCATTTGATTACCAAAGCCGTCTTTCCTGTTGGGGGCTTGGGCACGCGCTTTCTGCCGGCCACCAAGGCGATTCCCAAAGAGATGCTGCCGGTGGTGGACAAGCCCTTGATCCAGTACGCCGTCGACGAGGCCTATGCCGCCGGCATCCGGCAGATGATTTTCATCACCGGGCGGCACAAGCGCGCCATCGGCGATCACTTCGATGCGGCGTTCGAACTCGAATACGAGCTGGAGCGTGGTCGCAAGACCGAACTACTCAAGCTGGTGCACGCCATCAAACCCGATGACATGGACTGCGTGTTCATCCGTCAGCCGCGTCCGCTGGGCCTGGGTCATGCGGTGCTGTGCGCGGAGCGGGTGGTGGGCAATGAGCCTTTCGCCGTGTTGTTGGCCGATGACCTGATGGTCGGCCCGCCGGGTGGCCCGTCGGTGCTCAAGCAAATGGTGGATGCCTACGAAAGTGCGCCCGGCACGGTGTTGGCGGTGCAGGATGTGCCGCGCGAGGACACGCGCCGCTATGGCGTGGTCGACGTCCGCGGGGTCAATGAATCGCTGGCTGAAGTTTTCGGCATGGTGGAGAAGCCGGTACCCGAAGTAGCGCCCTCGACCCTGGCTGTGGCCGGTCGCTACATCCTTTCGCCCTCGGTGTTCCGGAGCATCCGTCGCCAGCCGCAAGGAGCGGGTGGCGAGATCCAGCTGACCGATGGCATCGCCGCCCTGATCGGGACCGAGAAGGTCTACGCTTACCGCTACCAGGGCAAGCGCTACGACTGTGGCAGCAAAACCGGGTTCCTGGAGGCCACGATCGATCTGGCGCTGGCAGACCCCGAACTCAGCGGTGCCGTGCGGGCACACATGCAAAAGGCGCTGAGCTGATGGGCCGGGCGTTCTGACGCGCTACCTGCCCAGCATGAAAATGGCCGGCGCCTTGAGGGTTGGGTTGTCGTGCGGGGAGGCGGTCTTTCTCCATTCGGAGACCAGCGCGCTCCGAATGGTCTGGTTCGGCAGCGTGAGGCCGCACGCCACCGCCAGGCGCGTGTTTGCCTGCAGGTTCTGCAGCAGCGCCTGCAGCAGCGCGGCATTGCGGTAGGGCGTTTCGATCAGGATCTGGGTCTGCCCGCTTTTGAGGGCCTGCGTTTCCAGTTCGCGCAAGCGCCTGGCCCGTTCGGCGGGCTCCTGGGGAACGTAGCCCACGAAGGCGAAGTGTTGCCCGTTCAGCCCGCTGCCCGCCAGCGCCAGCATGAGCGAGATCGGGCCAGTGAGCGGTACCACGGGAATGCCCAGGGCGTGGGCGGCGCGCACGATGGCGCTGCCGGGGTCGGCGATGGCCGGCATGCCCGCCTCGCTGACGAGTCCCATGTCATGTCCTTCCAGCGCAGCTTGCAACAGGCTGCGGGCCTGGGCATCGCTGGCGGTGGTGGGGAGGTGATCGCCCTTTTTGTGGGCAGCGCGAGGCAATTCGGTGATCTGCAGCGTCTGCAGTGGCGCTGCGAGTGGGGCTTCGGCCCCCACCCGTTTGAGAAAGGCGCGTGTGCTCTTGGCGTTTTCGGCAATCCAGTGCTGCAGACCGGCTGCGACTGCCAAGGTATTCGCTGGCAGCCAGGCACTCACTGGGGCGGGTGGGTGCTCGTCCGTGCAGCCAAAATCCAGCGGTGTGGGGACGAGATAGAGCTTGCCCGTCATGAGGGGCTCACAGAATGGCCACGCCGGCGGCGCGGATCATGCGGCAGGTGCGGATGAGTGGCAGGCCCACCAAGGCGGTGGGGTCGTCGTTGTCAATGCGTTCGAGCAAGGCGATGCCGAGACCCTCGCTTTTGGCGCTGCCGGCGCAGTCATAGGGCTGTTCGAGGTGCAGGTAGCGCTCGATTTCGGCGTCGCCGAGGGGGCGAAACACCACGTTGACGGCGGCCAGGTCGATCTGGCAGAAACCGGTCGCTTCGCAGACCACGGCCACGGCGGTCTGGAAGACCACGGTCTGGCCGCTCATCTGGCGCAGCTGGGCCACGGCGCGTTCGTGAGTGCCGGGTTTGCCCAGGGGCAGTCCAGCCAGATCGGCCACCTGGTCGCTGCCAATCACCACTGCCTGCGGATACCGGCGGGCGACCTCACGGGCCTTGGCTTCGGCCAGGCGCAGTGCCAGCGTACGCGGGCTTTCCCCGGGCAGAGGGGTTTCGTCTACCTGGGGGCTGGCGGTGTCGAAAGGCACGGCCAGCCGGCTCAGCAGCTCGCGGCGGTAAGGTGAGGTTGAGCCCAGGATCAGGGGGCGGCCCGTGGAGGGGAGGGCGGTGCTCGGAGTCATGCCGCGATTGTGCCGCTGTCTTCGTGGGCATCCGGGCGAGCGGCGGGATGTCCCGTACACTGCCGCCCATGAAAAAAGCCGCCAACGTCAACTGGAATCCGCAACGGCTGGATGTGGCCGCCTTTGCCCAGGCGGGTGGGACGCTGTCGGGTGATGAACCTCTGGCCCATTTTGACCGGCTGGTGGCCGAGTCGGCAGAGGATGCCACCCGTCAGGTACCGGTGAGCTGGTCCGTCCAGGGTGATTGGCGTGCGGGGCCCTCGGGCGTGGGCGCAGTGTGGCTGCATCTGCAGGCCCAGGCGCAGGTGCCGGTGACCTGTCAGCGTTGCCTGAAGCCGGTGGTCCTGCCTCTGGGGGTGGATCGCTGGTTCCGTTTTGTCGACGACGAGGCGACGGCGGCGGCAGAGGATGAGGACAGCGACGAGGATGTGCTGGCGCTGGAGCCCCGGCCGAACCTGCTGGATCTGATGGAAGACGAGCTGCTGATGGAGTTGCCCCTGGTGCCCATGCACGAGGTGTGCCCGGGCCCGGTTGTCATGTCGGCCGGCGATCTGGGAGCGGATGCCGCCGGGGCTGCGCCCGCTGAGGCACCGAATCCGTTTGCTGCACTGGCCGACCTGAAAAAGCGGTAAAAAGCCCAGGCTTGGCGAGTGGCGATCAGCCGGTTATAATGCTTGGCTTTGCGCTGGCATCCGTTTCACGGTTTTGTGTAGGGTTCGCGGCGCACCCGTAGACCAATTCCGATCCTCAAGGATCCCAAGGAGCCCATCATGGCCGTCCAGCAAAACAAAAAGTCCCCCTCCAAGCGCGGTATGCACCGTTCGCACAACGCTCTGAGCGTGCCGGGTATCGCCGTTGAGCCGACCACCGGTGAAACGCACCTGCGTCACCACATCAGCCCGAACGGCTTCTACCGTGGCCGCCAGGTGCTCAAGAACAAGTCCGAAGCCTGACGGACCCGCCTGGTCTGGCGGCGCGGCAGCGCGCCAGCATGTCAGGCCCCAGGCACAGGCCCGCATGGCTTTTCATGCGGGCCTTTGTTGTTTTGGTGACCCGGATGGGGTCATTCTCCGGAAGCGTTCATGATCACGATTGCCGTGGATTGCATGGGGGGCGACATCGGTCCCTCCGCCACCCTGCCGGCCTGTGCGGCCTTTCTCGGGCGCCATGCCGATGTGCAGTTGCTGCTGGTGGGGCAGCCGCAAGCCCTGGCCGGTTGGTCGCAGGTCGTCAACAATGTGCGCTGCCGCGTGGTACCGGCCACCGAGGTCGTGACCATGGACGATACGGTGGAGGTGGCGCTGCGCAAGAAGAAGGACTCTTCCATGCGGGTGGCCATCGCCCAGGTCAAGGAAGGCGCGGCGCAGGCGGCGGTTTCGGCGGGCAATACCGGAGCCTTGATGGCGATTGCCCGTTATGTGCTCAAGACGCTGGAGGGCATTGACCGTCCGGCGATCGCCACCCAGTTGCCCAATGCCCGTGGCGGTGCCACGACGGTGCTGGATCTGGGGGCCAATGTCGACTGCACAGCCGAACACCTGCTGCAGTTCGCGGTCATGGGATCGGCCCTCGTGGCGGCTGCCGATCGGCGCGAAAACCCGAGTGTCGGCCTTCTCAACGTGGGCGAGGAGGTCATCAAGGGCAGCGAGGTGATCAAGAAGGCGGGCGTGTTGCTGCGCAATGCCGCGAACACCGGGGACTTGAATTTTTTCGGCAACGTCGAAGGCGACGACATCTTCAAGGGCACCACGGACATCGTGGTGTGCGATGGTTTCGTGGGCAATGTGGCGCTCAAGGCCAGCGAAGGGCTGGCGGCCATGATCGGGGGCTTCATTCGCGAAGAGTTCTCGCGCAGCATCTTCACCAAATTGGGTGGTTTGTTTGCGTATCCGGTGTTATCTGCGTTCAAGAAGCGGGTGGATCATCGACGTTACAACGGTGCGGCGCTGCTCGGGCTGCGGGGGCTGGTGTTCAAAAGCCATGGATCGGCTGACGCGTTTGCGTTCGAGCACGCGCTGGCTCGGGCTTATGATGCGGCCCGTCATCGGTTGCTCGACGATGTGCAATCCCGCATTGCCCATGCCGCACCCTTGATCTCCGGTGATGTGACGCCGAGCGACCTGCGCGGCATTCCCACCCTTTGATGTTCTGACACGCCCGACTTCGCATGACCCGTTACGCCCGCATCACAGGTACCGGCAGTTGCCTGCCTCCCCAGCGCCTGACCAATCAGGACATGGTGGACCTGCTGGCTCCGCGCGGTGTCGATACCAGTGACGAATGGATCGTCGAGCGCACCGGTATCCGGGCCCGGCATTTTGTTGGTGAAGGCGTCTTTTCCAGCGATTTGGGGGCCGAAGCGGCGCGTCGTGCGCTGGCCGCGGCCGGTGTGGACGGTGCGTCGATCGACCTGATCATCGTGGCCACGTCGACGCCGGACATGGTGTTTCCGTCGACCGCGGCCATCATCCAGCACAAGCTGGGACTGGCGGGGTGCCCGGTGTTCGATGTGCAGGCCGTGTGCAGCGGTTTTGTGTACGCACTGAGCATTGCCGACGCCATGATCAAGGTCGGTTCGGCCAACCGGGCGCTGGTGATCGGTGCCGAAGTGTTCTCGCGCCTGTTGGACTTCAACGACCGCACCACCTGCGTGCTGTTCGGCGATGGCGCTGGTGCCGTGGTGGTGGAGGCGTCGGACACGCCCGGCATCCTGGCGTCCGATCTGCATGCGGATGGCAAGCACGTGGGCATCCTGTGCGTGCCCGGCCATGTGTCCGGTGGGCAGGTGCTTGGCGATCCGTTGCTCAAGATGGATGGTCAGGCGGTCTTCAAGCTGGCGGTCGGTGTGTTGGAAGATGCGGCGCGTGCCGTGCTGACCAAGGCTGGCAAGACCGATGCCGACATCGACTGGTTGATTCCGCACCAGGCCAACATCCGCATCATGCAAAGCACGGCCCGCAAGCTCAAGCTGCCCATGGGCAAGGTGGTGGTGACGGTGGACCAGCATGGCAACACGTCGGCAGCGTCCATCCCGCTGGCGCTGGATCACGCCGTTCGTGCAGGCCAGGTTCGCAAGGGCGACACGCTGTTGCTTGAAGGTGTGGGCGGCGGCTTCACCTGGGGTGCCGTGCTGCTCGATTTCTGAGCGTCGGGCCTCGCAGGCAGGCCCGCAGTCATGGAATGAATTGAAGATGACCGCATTTGCATTCGTTTTTCCGGGGCAGGGTTCGCAGTCCGTGGGCATGCTCGATGCCTGGGGCGATCATCCGGTGGTTGCCGAGACGCTCAAAGAGGCGTCCGAGGCCCTGGGTGAAGACGTGGGACGCCTGATCCACGAAGGCCCCAAAGAGGCTCTGGCACTGACCACCAATACCCAGCCGGTGATGTTGGTGGCCGGGGTGGCTGCCTGGCGTGTGTGGAAGGCTGAGGGTGGCGCCGATCCTGTCGCTTTGGCGGGCCATTCGCTCGGCGAATACGCTGCGCTGGTGGCCTCGGGCGTGCTGACGCTGGCGCAGGCAGCACCGCTGGTGCGGTTTCGCGCCGCGGCCATGCAGGAGGCTGTGCCGGTGGGTGTCGGCGCCATGGCGGCGATTCTCGGTATGGAGTCCGGCAAGGTCCGGTCGGGTTGTGCCGAGGCGCAAGCCGCTTTTGCTGCCGACAGCGGCGAAGTGGTGGAGGCTGTGAACTTCAACGACCCCGCCCAGACGGTCATTGCCGGCAGCAAGGCTGCGGTTGAAAAGGCCTGCGAGCTGCTCAAGGCGCAAGGCGCCAAACGCGCGTTGCTTCTGCCTGTGTCGGCTCCGTTCCATTCCAGCCTGATGAAACCGGCGGCCGACAAGTTGCGCGAACAACTGGCAGTCACCACGCTGGCGGCGCCGCGCATTCCGGTGATCAACAACATCGATGTGGCGGTCGAAACCGATGCCGAGCGCATCCGTGATGCCCTGTATCGCCAGGCCTTCGGGCCGGTCCGCTGGGTCGAATGCGTGCAGGCTATCAAGGCGCGGGGTGTGGCGGCGCTGATCGAATGTGGGCCCGGCAAGGTCCTTGCGGGCATGACGAAGCGCATCGACAGCGAACTGAACGGCGCGCCCTTGTTCGATCCGGCCACGCTGGCCGAGGTCAAGGCACTGCTGGGCTGAATCCCCCAAGCGAAAGAACAGGTCTATGACAGAAGTGAAGTTTGCGGGCCAGGTGGCCTTGGTGACGGGCGCGTCGCGCGGCATCGGGGCCGCGATTGCCCAGGAGTTGGTGGCCAAGGGGCTGATTGTGGTGGGTACCGCCACCAGCGACGATGGTGCTGCCCGGATCAGCCAGGCGCTGCAGGCGGTGCCCGGTGCCGTGACAGGCTGCCGCGGGGCGCGGCTCGATGTCAATGACGCGGCTGCGGCCGAAGCGCTGGTCGATGCCTTGGTGAAAGACCACGGCGCCCTGCAGGTGCTGGTCAACAATGCGGGCATCACGCGCGACATGCTGGCCATGCGTTTGAAGGACGACGACTGGGATGCCGTGCTCGACACGAACCTCAAAGCCGTGTTTCGCCTGAGCCGGGCGGTGATCCGCCCGATGATGAAGCAGCGGTATGGCCGCATCATCAGCATCACCAGCGTGGTCGGTGCCTCGGGCAATGCGGGCCAGTCGAACTATGCGGCGGCCAAAGCCGGCGTGGCGGGCATGACCCGTGCACTGGCGCGCGAACTGGGCAGTCGCAACATCACCGTCAATTGCGTGGCGCCGGGCTTCATCGAAACCGACATGACCGCCTCTCTGCCTGAAGAGCAGCAGAAAGCGCTGCTGGGTCAGATTCCGCTGGGGCACCTTGGCAAGCCGGCCGACATCGCGCACGCGGTGTCGTACCTGGCCAGCCCCCAGGCCGCCTACGTGACGGGGCAGGAACTGCACGTCAACGGTGGCATGTTCATGGCCTGAACGTGTCGCCTGCATGAGCCCATGCCGGACCGCCCGGCGGGCCGGATTCGGCCTGCCGGGCGGTCCCGGCTAAAATGGACGTTTGTATCTCAACCACCCTTAGAGGGATCTATGAGCGATATCGAAGCACGTGTCAAGAAGATCATTGCCGAACAACTCGGCGTGGAAGAAAGTCAGGTCACCAATGAAAAGGCTTTTGTGGCCGATCTGGGCGCTGACTCGCTCGACACCGTGGAACTGGTGATGGCCCTCGAAGACGAATTCGGCATCGAAATCCCCGACGAAGACGCCGAAAAGATCACCACCGTGCAAAACGCCATCGACTACGCCGTTTCGCACCAGAAGGCCTGATTCGCCCATGAGCCGTCGCCGTGTCGTCGTGACCGGCCTGGGTTGCATCTCGCCCGTGGGCAACACGGTGCAAGATACTTGGGCCAATCTTCTCGCCGGTCAGTCCGGCATTGACTTCATCACCCACTTCGATGCGAACCCGTTCGCGTGCAAGTTTGCTGGTGAAGTCAAGGGTTTCAATATCGCGGATTACATCCCCGAGAAAGAGGCGCGTCACATGGACCGCTTCATTCATCTGGGGCTGGCCGCTGCTTGCCAGGCGGTGGCCGACTCCGGTCTGCCGACGGGCGATGCGTTGGGCGAGGAGGAGGCTACCCGCATCGGTGTGAACATCGGGTCGGGTATTGGCGGCCTGCCGCTGATCGAAAACACCCATGCCGAACTGACGGCCCGCGGCCCGCGCCGCATTTCACCGTTTTTCGTGCCAGCCTCGATCATCAACATGATCTCGGGCCATGTATCGATCAAGTTCGGGTTCAAGGGCCCCAACATCGCGGTGGTTACGGCCTGCACGACAGGGCTGCACGCCATCGGGCTGGCTGCGCGCATGATCGAATCGGGCGATGCCGACGTGATGGTGGCGGGGGGTTCTGAGGCCACGGTGTCCCCGCTGGGTCTGGGCGGTTTCGCTTCGGCCCGGGCGCTGTCCACCCGCAATGACGATCCCAAGACCGCTTCCCGTCCCTGGGACAAGGACCGCGATGGTTTCGTGCTGGGCGAGGGTGCGGGCGTGCTGGTGATCGAGGAATACGAACATGCCAAGGCGCGCGGTGCCCGCATCTACGCGGAAATCGCGGGTTTCGGCATGAGTGGCGATGCGTACCACATGACGGCACCCAACATCGATGGGCCGCGCCGTTCGATGACGGCCGCGTTGCGCAACGCCGGCATCAATGCCGACGAAGTGCAGTACGTCAATGCGCATGGCACGTCCACGCCGCTGGGTGATGTGAACGAAACCAATGCCATCAAGGCCACGTTGGGTGATCACGCGAAGAAGATCGTGGTCAACTCCACCAAGTCGATGACCGGTCACCTGCTGGGTGGCGCGGGGGGCATTGAAAGCGTGTTCACCGTGCTGGCACTGCATCATCAGAAGAGCCCGCCCACCATCAACATCTTCAACCAGGATCCCGAGTGTGATCTGGATTACTGCGCCAATACGGCACGGGATATGAAGATCGATGTGGCGGTGAAGAACAACTTCGGCTTTGGCGGCACCAACGGGACCTTGGTTTTCCGCAAGGTCTGACCGCCCTGTTCTCCCATGCGCAGCGCCCCGTCGGTGGTATTTCCGGTGGGGCGCAGTGCTTTCTATGGTACCTGTCAGGGTGTGCTGGCCGTGCTGGCGCTGGTCATGGCGCTTCTTTGGGGGCACTCCATGTCTGGACAGCCTGGCTGGGCAGCCTGGACCTTGGCTGGTGGCCTGCTGGCCTGGGCTGGATGGTGCCTGGTGGCGTTTCACGGGTGGTGGCGATCCCCTCAGGGATGGCTGCACTGGGAAGCGGGCGTGATGCCAGACGAACGGGGTGAGGGCGGCTGGCTCTGGCGCAGTCAGGCTTACCCTGATGGCACGCGCCTGACAGGCGTGGAATGCGTGCTCGATTTGCAGACCCGGATGTGTCTGCGTCTGTTCTTCCTGGATCGAGGCTCGCGTTGGATCTGGGTGGAGCGCCAATGCGACCCGGTCCACTGGTCGGCCATGCGGCGGGCTGTGGTGGCTGGTGGTTGAGAGAAGGACCGGGTGCGTGCCGAGAGGTGACCTTCGGGTATATTTCCGCGGCCAACTTAACCCCTAGATGTCAAACGATCCGCACGCCGCTCCCCCTTCACCCGACAGCGACGCCATGCTCGTGCAGCGCACGCTGGCCGGCGAGATGCGGGCCTACGAACTGCTGGTGATCAAGTACCAGCGCCGGGTGGAACGCCTGATCGGGCGCATGGTGCGCGACACCGATCTGGTGCAGGACATTGCCCAGGAGACTTTCATTCGGGCCTATCGGGCGCTGGCGCAGTTTCGCGGAGACGCGCAGTTCTACACCTGGCTGTACCGCATCGCGGTGAACACGGCCAAAAAGCAGCTGATGGAACTCAAGCGGGATCCGCTGGTCTTTCAGTCGCAGCTCAAATCCGGTGAGGACGATGAAACTTCCGCGCCGGAGCGTGAACTAAATGTCAGCGTGGCCGATACGGAGACGCCCGAAGCCGTGCTGGCCAGCAAGGAGATTGCCCTTGCGGTGAACGAGGCCATGGAAGCCTTGCCGGAAGAGCTGCGGATGGCAATCACCTTGCGGGAAATTGAAGGGCTGAGCTATGAGGACATTGCCCAGGCGCTGGATTGCCCGATCGGGACGGTGCGCTCACGCATCTTCCGGGCCCGCGAAGCGATTTCCAACCGGATCAAGCCCATGCTGGACCGCCAGATCGGCAAACGCTGGTAAGGCCGACGCCCCTGTTTTGAACGAGAGTCATGATGAACGCTTCTTCCTTTGATGCGAAACCGGCTGCCACGGCGGGCGGGTTGGTGCCCGCGCAGGCGGGTGATGACGTGTTGTCGGCATTGATGGACGGCGAAGCGACGCCCCAGGAGTGGGATGTCTGGCTGCAAGGTGGTAGCGGCTCGGCCCAGGCGTGTGCCGACTGGGATCGGTACCACCTGATTGGGGAGGCGCTTCGCGGACAGGCCTGTCTGCCTGCATCCCGTGCTTTCTTTGCCGATATCGAAGCACGGTTGACGGTGGATGAGGTGGTCCGGCCGGCGTTGCTGACGACCCCGGTCCCTCAGGTTCGGGGGGGCGCGGCCAACGAGGCCGTTTTCCGGTGGAAGATGCTGGCTGGCGTGGCTTCGGTGGCGGCGGTGGTTGCCGTGGGCTGGAGTGTGTTGGGTGCGATGCCGGGCGCTGCCGGATCGGCCTCGGGGCCGCAGTTGGCTGCCGCAGGCGGTAGCACGCCGGTTCTGCAGGCGGTGTCGAATGCCGGGCCGGAAACGGCGTCGCCGATGGTGGTGGTGCAGACCGGGCAAGGCGCGATCATTCGCGATCCCCGGCTGGAGGAGCTGCTGGCAGAGCACCGGCAGTACGGTGGGCTGTCGGCGTTGCAGATGCCGGCAGGCTTCTTGCGCAATGCCACCCATGACGGCAGCCCGCGACGTTGAGCATCGGTTTCATGACGCAACAGGCCCTCTCGCTTCCCTGGGTTTTTTCCTTCCAACGCCCCCGGCTGCGCCGCTGGGTGTCTGTGGCGCTGGTCGCGCTGGCTGGCACGGTGGGGGCATCCACCTGGGCGCAGGCGCCCGCGACCTCGGCTCGCAGCCTCACCGAGTGGCTGACGCGCATGCACGAGGCTTCGCGCGAAATGGCTTACGTCGGCACGCTGGTGGTTTCGGCCGGTACCGACATGTCTGCTTCGCGCATCTGGCACGTCTGTGATGGCCGCCAGCAGATGGAGCGCGTCGAAACGCTGACCGGGGTGCCCCGAACCACCATCCGCCGCAACAACGAAGTCATCACGTTCATCCCGGAGTCCAAGACCGCCTGGGTGGAAAAGCGCGAGTCGCTGGGGCTGTTCCCCGAGCTGTTGCGCACGCCAAGCAACACGATCGCTGAGTTCTATGCGGTGAACGAGCGCGACACCGAGCGGGTGGCCGGACACCTGGCCGACGTGGTAGATATCGTGCCCAAGGACGGGTTGCGGTTCGGTTACCGCATCTGGGCGGAAAAAAAGACGGGCTTGGTGGTCAAGTTGCAGACGCTGGACCAGGACAAGGTGCTGGAGCAGGTGGCCTTTTCCGAGCTGCAAATGGACGCCCCGGTGCGCATGGACAAGCTGGCCAAGCAGATGAAGGACACGCGCGGCTATGAAGTCCACCGCCCTGTGATGAAGAAGACCACGCCTGAGGCCCAGGGCTGGCGTTTGAAAGAGCCGGTGCCAGGCTTTGCCTCGATGAATTGTTATGTGCGGGAAGGCACGCAGATTGCGCCCGCGGAAGCCTCGGTGCAATGGGTGTTTTCTGACGGGCTGGCGTCGGTCTCGCTGTTCATTGAGCCATTCGACAGTCAGCGGCATACGCAGGAACAGGTGATCGCTGCGGGGGCCACCCATTCGCTGACGCGCCGCATGGGGGAACACTGGGTAACGGCCATCGGTGAGGTGCCGCCCACTGCATTGCGCCGGCTCGTTCTGGCCCTGGAGCGCACGCGCTGATGCACGCTTCCGGGGCAGGCTTGTATCCCCCTGTCCTGTCCCCATCTATCGCACCGTTTTCGGTTTCTTCCCGTTTTTCGAGGACTGGTTTGCCATGATCCGACCTTCCTTCGCTTTGCGTTGTTTTCAATCCGTCGCCGTGGCGGCTCCGCTGGCCTTGATGGCTCTGGGTGCCCCCGTGGCCGCATCGGCCCAGCCGGCTGTGGCGCCCAGCGTGCGGGGGTTGCCCGATTTCACCGACCTGGTGGAAATGGTGGGGCCTTCGGTGGTCAATATCCGGACGCTTGAGCGCGCTGGCAGCGCGTCGAGCGGCACCGATGAGCAGATGCTGGAGTTCTTCCGCCGCTTTGGCATTCCGGTGCCACCGGGTATGACACCCCGGACCCCGCGTTCGGATCGGGGCGGAGCCGAAGAGGCACAGCCCAAAGGCGTGGGTTCGGGGTTCGTGCTAAGTGCCGATGGCTTCATCATGACCAATGCCCATGTGGTGGACGGCGCGGATGAGCTGATCGTCACCTTGCCGGACAAACGCGAATTCAAAGCCCGTGTGGTGGGGGCCGACAAACGCACCGACGTGGCGGTGGTGAAGATCGAGGCCTCGGGACTGTCGCCGGTGCGTATTGGCGACGTGAGCCGGTTGCGGGTGGGCGAATGGGTGATGGCGATCGGCTCGCCCTTCGGGCTGGAAAACACCGTCACTGCCGGCATCGTCAGCGCCAAGCAGCGCGATACGGGTGACTTCCTGCCGTTCATCCAGACCGATGTGGCCATCAATCCGGGCAATTCGGGCGGGCCGCTGATCAACATGCGTGGTGAGGTGGTGGGCATCAACAGCCAGATCTACTCGCGCTCGGGAGGCTTCCAGGGCATCTCCTTCGCCATTCCGATCGATGAGGCGGTGCGGGTGTCTGACCAGTTGCGCTCTTCCGGCCGTGTTTCCCGCGGCCGCATCGGGGTGCAGATCGATCAGGTCAGCAAGGAAGTGGCCGAGTCCATCGGCCTGGGCCAACCCCGTGGCGCATTGGTGCGCAGTGTCGAGCCCAATTCGCCAGCGGCCAAAGCTGGCGTGGAGGCCGGTGACATCATCCTGAAGTTTGACGGCAAGGACATCGAGCGCTCGATCGACCTGCCTCGGCTGGTCGGTAACACCAAGCCCGGCAACCGCAGCAGCATGACGGTGTTCCGGCGCGGCGGACAGCGGGACCTGACCATCACGGTGGCGGAGCTAGAACCGGAAAAACCCCAGCCGCGGGCCTCGGCCGGCGAAGGCAGCAAGCCGCCGGCGGCCCCCGGGGCAGCACAGGCGCTGGGCTTGGCGCTTTCCGATCTGAGCACTGCCGACAAGCGCGACCTGAATCTGAAGGGCGGTGTTCGTGTCGACAGCGCTGACGGGGCTGCAGCCCGGGCGGGTCTTCGCGAAGGCGATGTGATCATTGCTTTGGCGAACACCGAGGTGCCCTCGGTCAAGGACTTTGAGGGTGTGCTGTCCAAGGTAGATCGCTCCAAGCCGGTCAGCGTGCTGTTCCGCCGCGGCGAGTGGGCGCAGTACACCGTGATCCGTCTGGGGCGGTAAAGGTGGGATCAAGCCCCAAACCCGACTTTCCCGGTCGGATGTGGGGTTTTAAGGGTTGGCCGTTTCGCGACAGGATGTTTTCTATCGATCTTTCTCGATAGATAGCGTGGTTCGTGTTGGTGATCACTCACTGGAATGCATGCTCGTGACCGAACCCGGTAAAATCACGCGGTTTCCGGTGGCCATTTCGCACGGATCCGGTATGACGGATTCATCATGCGAGAAGTCCACAGGATATGTTCATGTCGTCCACACCTTGTGATCTGCGAAGGCATACAATCTGTGGATAACTTGTGGTTAAGGGCTGCGTTGCTGCGTCGCAACAGGCCGAGGCGGGCGATGGTGGGATACCGGATCGGGGCTTTTTGCCTACAATGAAATCCCAACTATCGCAGTTGCCATTGATTGTTGGTTACGGGCGCGTCACCACCTGACGCGCCCTTTTTTATGTTCGTTTCGCCGGTGCCGGGAGCGTTTGTCTGCTCCGCAGGGCCGGGTCCTCATCTCCGATGAACCACATCCGCAATTTCTCCATCATCGCGCACATCGACCATGGCAAGTCCACGTTGGCCGACCGCATCATCACGCTGTGCGGGGGCCTGTCGGAGCGCGAAATGAGCGACCAGGTGCTCGACTCGATGGACCTCGAAAAGGAACGGGGCATCACCATCAAGGCCCAGACGGCGGCGCTCCATTACAAGGCGCGCGATGGTCAGGTCTACAACCTCAATCTCATCGATACGCCCGGTCACGTGGACTTCTCTTATGAGGTGTCGCGATCGCTCTCGGCCTGTGAAGGGGCCTTGCTGGTGGTCGATGCTAGCCAGGGGGTGGAAGCTCAGACGGTGGCCAACTGCTACACCGCGCTGGACCTCGGGGTGGAAGTGTTGCCAGTGCTGAACAAGATGGATCTGCCGCAGGCCGATCCGGACAACGCCAAACAGGAAATCGAGGAGGTGATCGGCATCGACGCCACCGATGCGGTGCCTTGCTCGGCCAAAACCGGCATGGGCGTGGAAGACATCCTGGAGATGGTGGTGGCGAAAGTGCCGGCTCCGCGCGGCAAACCGGACGCTCCTTTGCGCGCCATGATCATCGACAGCTGGTTCGACAACTACGTCGGGGTGGTGATGCTGGTGCGCGTGGTCGACGGGCGTCTGGCCCGGGGCGACAAGATCAAGCTGATGGCGACCAGTGCGCTCTACAACGCTGAGAAGCTGGGCGTCTTTACCCCGCACAACGAACCGCGCGAATCGCTGGAAGCCGGCGAGGTGGGTTACATCATTGCGGGCATCAAGGAACTCAAGGCGGCCAAGGTGGGCGACACCGTCACCGCTATCAAGACCAGCAGCGGCGCTAACTTGGCTTTCGCCACCGAAGCCCTGCCCGGCTTCAAAGAGGTACAGCCTCAGGTGTTTGCGGGCCTGTACCCGTCCGAGGCCAGCGAGTACGACCAACTGCGCGACGCGCTGGAGAAGCTGCAGCTCAACGACGCGGCGCTGCGCTACGAGCCCGAGGTGTCGCAGGCGCTGGGCTTCGGCTTCCGTTGCGGCTTTCTCGGTCTGCTGCACATGGAGATCGTGCAGGAGCGTCTGGAGCGCGAGTTCGACCAGGACCTGATCACCACCGCGCCGAGTGTGGTCTACGAAGTGCTCAAGGGCGATGGCGAGCTGATCCAGGTGGAGAACCCGTCCAAGATGCCCGACATCGGTCGCATCGAAGAAATCCGCGAACCCATCGTGACCGTACACCTGTACATGCCGCAAGAGTACGTGGGGCCGGTGATGACGCTGGCCAATCAGAAGCGGGGCGTGCAACTGAACATGGCCTACCACGGCAAGCAGGTCATGCTGACCTACGACATGCCGCTGGGCGAGATCGTGCTGGACTTTTTCGACAAGCTCAAGTCGGTCAGCCGCGGGTATGCCTCGATGGACTACGAGTTCAAGGAGTACCGGGCCTCCGATGTGGTGAAGGTCGACATCCTGCTTAACGGCGAAAAAGTGGATGCGCTGTCCATCATCGTGCACCGCACGCAGGCGCAGTATCGCGGTCGCGCCGTGGCGGCCAAGATGCGGGAAATCATCAGTCGCCAGCAGTTCGACGTGGCCATCCAGGCCGCCATCGGTGGCAACATCATTGCGCGCGAGACCATCAAGGCGCTGCGCAAAAACGTGCTGGCAAAATGCTACGGGGGTGACATCACCCGCAAGCGCAAGCTCCTTGAGAAGCAGAAAGCAGGCAAGAAACGCATGAAACAGATCGGCTCGGTCGAAGTGCCCCAGGAAGCCTTCCTGGCCATCCTGCAGGTGGAGGAGTGATGCAGAACGCGATGAGCAGTGTGACCGCCTTGGTGCTGGCGGCGTTTCTGGCTTACGCCGCAGGTTGGTATTTCGGCTTCATCGAGGGCAACTTTGCCTTGCTGTTGCTGCTGGCGACCGTGGTGACAGGGGTTTACTGGCTGGCCGAGCGCTTCTATTTCCTGCCGCAACGCCGCCGTGCCGTGGAGCGTGCGGAGCAGGAAGTCGGGCAGCGCCGCGAAGCGCTCCAACGACAGGGCATCGACAAGGTGGACCTGCAGTTTGAAGAGGCCGCCCGGCACCGCTTGCTGGCACAGCCCTGGTGGCTGGACTGGACTGCCGGCCTGTTTCCGGTGATCTTGGCGGTGTTCGTGCTGCGCTCCTTCATTGTCGAGCCGTTCAAGATTCCCTCGGGATCGATGATCCCCACCTTGCGCGTGGGTGACCTGATTCTGGTGAACAAGTTTCACTATGGCGTGCGGCTGCCGGTGATCAACACCAAGATCATCGAAAACCACCAGCCCCAGCGGGGAGACGTGATTGTTTTTCGCTACCCACCGCAGCCGAGCCTGGACTACATCAAGCGTGTGGTGGGGGTGCCGGGGGACGAGGTGGCCTACCTGAACAAACAACTGACGGTGAATGGCCAAGCCGTGCCCAAAGAGGCCCTGCCGGACTTTTTCGACAGCGACAGCATGCGTTATGCCAAGCAGTTCCGGGAAACCCTGGAAGGCAAGCGCTACGGCACGCTCAACGATGACGATCGGCCGGCGTTCGTCCCCGGGGTGTCGGATTTCGACTACAAGGACCAATGCCGCTACAGCGTGGAGGGGGTTGTGTGCAAAGTGCCGCAGGGTCACTATTTCATGATGGGTGACAATCGGGACAACTCGCTGGATTCGCGCTTCTGGGGGTTCGTGCCGGAGGGCAACATTGTGGGCAAAGCCTTCTTTGTCTGGATGAACTTCGGGGACCTGGGGCGGATCGGCTCTTTCGAATGAGGCCGTCCATGGCCATTGGAGGATGATCACATGCAGCTGAAAAAACGCCAGACCGGCCTGACCTTCCTGGGGCTCCTGTTTGTGGGGGGGCTGTTGGCTTTCCTGGGGGTGATCGTTGCGCAGATCGTGCCGACCTACCTCGAGTACCTGGCCGTGGACAAAGCGGTCAAGAAAGCCGCTGCCGGCGCCACGGTGGCCGAGGTCCGCAACATCTTCGACCGCGCCGCCGCGATCGACGACATCCGCACCATTACCGGCAAGGACCTGGAAGTGGGCAAGCAGGGCGACAAGGTGGTCGTGTCCTACGACTACAGCCGGGAAGTGCACATCGCCGGGCCGGCCTATGTGCTCATGAAATACCAAGGCAGTTCCCAGTGACGGGTAGGCGCCAGGCACAGGCCTGGCAGGAGTGCGCAAAGTCTTGAACCCCCCATTGGTGGCGCTGCAAAAACGCCTGGATCACCGGTTTTCGAATGAACGCCTGCTGGAGCGGGCGTTGACCCATCGCAGTTTTTCGAGCGACCACAACGAGCGTCTGGAGTTTCTGGGCGATTCCGTGCTCAGCCTCGCGGTTTCCGGTCTGCTGTTCGAAAAACTCCCCGACGTGCCCGAGGGTGACCTCTCTCGGGTGCGTGCGCACCTGGTCAAACAGGACGCCTTGTTCCAGTTGGCTTCGCGGCTGGGGCTGGCGGATGGTCTGCGCCTGGGCGATGGCGAGAAGCGCTCGGGGGGGCACAAGCGCCCCTCCATCCTGGCCGATGCGCTGGAAGCGGTGATCGGTGCCGTCTATCTGGACGCCGGTTTCGAGACCGCCAATGCCTTGGTGCGTCGGCTTTACTCGGGCATCGATCTGAGTGTGCACACCAGTGCCCTCGGCAAAGACCCCAAGACGGCCTTGCAGGAATGGCTGCAGGCGCGCAAGATGCCGCTGCCGCTCTACCGGGTCGTTGCCACCCTGGGCGAAGCGCACAAACAGACTTTTGACGTGGAGTGCGCGGTGCCCGATCTGGGGCGTACCGAGCGCGGCATTGGCGCTTCGCGTCGCGCGGGCGAGCAGGCGGCTGCCCAGGCCATGTTGCAGTCGCTGCAGGCCTCAGGCAATCCCCAACCTTCCCGAACCCCTGCCTGAACCTCATGGCCAACGACTCTCCCAAGCCCGTTCCCTCTTCTGCCGCTGCCGACGATCTCGACGCCATGCTGGCCCGTGCGCTGGGCAAGCCGTTGCCCGCTGCCGGGCCCACCGAAGTCCCCATGGCCGAAGAAGCGGTCCCGGAGGAGGTGCCCGAGTCGGCGCAGCGTTGCGGCTTCGTGGCCATCGTGGGCAAACCGAACGTGGGCAAGTCCACGCTGCTCAACGCCCTGGTGGGGCAGAAGATCAGCATCACCTCGCGCAAGGCGCAGACCACCCGGCATCGCATCACCGGTTACCGCACGCAGGGGACCGACCAGTTCGTGTTTGTGGACACGCCCGGTTTCCAGACCCGCCATGGCAACGCGCTCAACCGCTCGCTGAACAAGACCGTGCTGGGTGCCGTGACCGATGTCGATCTCATTCTTTTCGTCGTCGAAGCCGGGCGGTTCAATCTGGCCGATGCCAAGGTGCTGGACCTGCTGCCCAAGAACATCCCCGTGATCCTGCTGGCCAACAAGTTCGATCTCGTGCACCGGCGCGGCGAACTGGCCCCCTGGCTGCGCTCGATGCAGGAGCGGCACGCTTTTGCCGAATTCGTGCCCATGTCGGCCAAGAACCCGCGCGACATCGGCCGGCTCTTCGACATCTGTGGCAAATACCTGCCGCAGCAGCCCTGGATGCACGAACCCGACGAACTCACCGATCGCAGCGAACGTTTCATGGCGGCCGAAATGGTGCGTGAGAAGCTCTTCCGGCTGACCGGAGACGAACTGCCCTACACCTCCACCGTGGTGGTGGACAAGTTCGAACTGGATGGCGCCATGCGCCGCGTCGCGGCCACCATCGTGGTCGAGCGCGAGGGGCACAAGGGCATGGTCATCGGCGAAAAGGGCGAAAAGCTCAAGCGCATTGGCACCGAAGCGCGGCAGGAGCTCGAAAAGCTCTGGGACTGCAAGGTGTTTCTGGAGCTGTGGGTCAAGGTGCGTTCGGGTTGGGCCGACGACGATGCCCGGGTGCGGTCGTTCGGGTATGAATAGAGCCTCTGCGTATTGCCACGTGCCGCACACCGTGCTCCTGCGCACAGCCGTAGGCGCGGGGCAGGCCGGTCTGCACACCCGCTGCGGGTGCCTATGAGCAAACGGGTCAGCGAAGAGGCGGCCTTCGTTCTGCACCGTTACGACTGGAGCGAATCCAGTCTCATCCTCGAAGTGTTCAGCCGGCACCATGGCCGCCTCGCCCTCGTGGCCAAGGGGGTGAAGAAACCGACTTCGCAGTTCCGGCCCGTGTTGTTGCCGCTGCAACCGCTGTCGCTGTCCTGGGGGGGCGACGCCGAAGTGCGCACGCTCAAATCGGCGCAGTGGCAGGGTGGGCACGTGATGCCCACAGGCGATGCCTTGATGGCGGGCAGCTATCTCAACGAATTGCTGATGCGGCTGCTTGCGCGCGACGATCCGCACCCGGTCCTGTTCGACCACTACGCGCTCGCGGTCGAACTGCTGGCCGAGCGCAGCGATGCCACGCAACTGGTGCTGCGGGCGTTCGAGCTGCTGCTGTTGCGCTCGGTCGGCCTGCTGCCGGATCTGGGGCGCGAGGGCAGCAGCCTGGCGGTGCTCGACCCGGACCAGGCCTACACCTTGCGGCCGGAAGCCGGCCTGAGCCCCCTGGCCGACGAAGAGGCCGGGCAGGGATTGACGGGTGCGCAGTGGTTGGCCCTGGATGCCGCGATGTCGGCGCGCGACGCGTTCCTGGCCACGTTGCGCGCCAGCATGCCCGTGCACACCGCCCTGCGCACGCAGACGCGGAGCCTGCTGCACTACCATAGTGGCGTGCGGGTGTTCCGCACGCGGCAACTGATGCTCGATGTGCAGGCCATGGGCCGCGCGAGCAGCGTGCTCAGCCCGTCCGATCCGGCCGGACCGGTGGTTCGGCCCGACGCTTCTTCACCTCTGCCATGACCGCTTCCGTTCGCACCGCCCTGTCCGTCAACCTCAACAAAGTGGCCCTGGTGCGCAACACGCGGCATCTGGGCATTCCGTCGGTCACCCGGGCGGCGACGCTGTGCCTGCAGGCCGGTGCGCAAGGCATCACCATCCACCCGCGCCCCGACGAGCGCCACATTCGCCGGCACGATGTGTTCGAACTGGCCGAGCTGATGCAGGCCTGGCCGCAACGCGAGTTCAACATCGAAGGCAACCCTTTTCACAACCTCATGCCCCTGGCCCGTGAACTCAAGGGGCTGGGGCTGCCCTTGCACCAGTTGACCTTCGTGCCCGACAGCGAAGGCCAGTTCACCAGCGATCACGGCTGGGGATTCCCGGCCGATGCGCAGCGCTTGGCGCCGGTGGTGGCGGAGGCCCATGCCCTGGGCGTGCGTGTCAGCCTGTTCATGGACCCCGAGCCGGCGCAGATGGCGCCCGCCCGCGCCGTGGGAGCCGACCGGGTGGAGCTGTACACCGAACCCTACGCGGCCGCCTGGGGTGGGCCAGACGCCACGACCCAACTGGGCCGCTACGCTGCCGCAGCGCAGGCGGCGCTGGCGGTCGGCCTCGGTGTGAACGCCGGTCACGACCTCAACCGCGACAACCTCACGGCGTTTCTGCGCGCGGTGCCGGGCGTCAGCGAGGTCTCCATCGGGCATGCACTGATCGCCGACGCGCTGGAGCTGGGCTATGCCACCACGGTGGCCGGCTACCAGGACTGCATTGCGCAGGCATTCGGACCCGGGGCGGTCTGACCATGATCGTGGGCATCGGCACCGACGTGTGCGACGTGCGCCGAATCCAGGCCACGATGGAGCGTCAGGGCGAGCGGTTCGCGCACAAGGTGCTCAGCGACGCCGAGTTCGCCGTCTGGCAGCGGCGAGGTGCCCGGTGGCCGCAGCGCGGCCTGCGTTACCTGGCCACGCGCTTTTCGGCCAAGGAAGCCTTCTCCAAGGCCATCGGCCTGGGCATGCGCATGCCCATGACCTGGCGGCATTGCGAGATCGCCAACCTGCCCAGCGGGCAACCCGTGATCGTGCTGCATGGCGAGCTGCAAAACTGGTTCGCCGCGCGCGGCTGGCGCGCACACGTCACGGTGACCGACGAGACCGACTACGCGGCCAGCTTCGTGGTGGTCGAAACCCTGGAACCTTCTGCTCACCAGGCCTGACGGCCCCGCATCCATGCTCCATCACGCGCCCCTGATCATCGATGTGGCGGGTCACCGCCTGACACACGCCGACCGCCAGCGCCTGGCCCATCCGCTGGTGGGGGGCGTCATCCTTTTCGGGCGCAACTGGAAAGACCGTGCGCAGCTCACCCGGCTGTGCGCGCAGATCAAGGCGGTGCGGCGCGATCTGCTGATCGCCGTGGACCATGAGGGGGGCCGTGTGCAGCGGTTTCGCGGCGACGGGTTCACGCATCTGCCGCCCATGGCGGCCCTGGGCCGCCTCTGGCACGAAACCCCGCGCCCGGGTGAGGTTGACGGCGGGCCGGCCTTGCGCGCTGCCAACGCAGCGACCGCGGCCGGTTACGTGCTGGGTGCGGAACTGCGGGCGTGTGGCGTCGACCTCAGCTTCACACCCGTGCTCGATCTGGACTACGGCGAAAGCGCGGTCATCGGAGACCGGGCCTTCGCCCGCGACCCGCGCGTGGTGACCATGCTGGCCCAGGCACTCATGCACGGCTTGCGCAACAGTGGCATGGGCAACTGCGGCAAGCACTTTCCCGGCCATGGGTTTGTGCGTGCCGACTCCCACCTGGCGGTGCCTGTGGACCGGCGCAGCCTGCGGGCCATCCTGGCCGAAGACGCTGCGCCCTACGGCTGGCTGTCGGCGAGCCTGGACGCGGTCATGCCGGCCCACGTGATCTACCCGCGGGTGGATGCGCGGCCGGCGGGGTTCTCGGCGCGCTGGCTGCAGGACATCCTGCGTGGCCGGCTCGGCTTCACCGGGGCGATTTTCAGCGACGACCTGAGCATGGCGGCGGCCCGCGTGATTGAAGGGCGCGAGGTCGGGTTTGCCGAGGCGGCGCTCGCTGCGCTGGGCGCGGGCGGCGACCTGGTGCTGCTGTGCAACCAGTCGGTGGTGGACGAGGGCGCTCCCATCGATGAGGCCATCGAAGCACTGGCGCGGGCCCAGATCGAAGGCCGCTGGGTCCCGAACCCGGCCAGCGAAGAGCGTCGGCGCGCTCTGGTGCCTCAGGGGCGCTCCCTCGACTGGGCCGCGCTGATGGTCAGTGAGCGTTACATGCACGCGCTCGAACAGCTTCCCTGAACGCATGACAGCGGGGCAGGGCGCACCCTGCTGAGGGCCTGGCTGCTCTCGAGACGCGCCTCATCGTGCTGCTGGGAATGCGGCGAAGCCGGCAGGTTTTCAACAAGACCGGGTGTGATGGGGGCAGGGGCCACAGATCCCGCCGGGCTCGCCAGAAATCTTCGGGTGGATGGGCCTGTCCTGCACCACGAATCGAGCCACACCGTCGTCGATAGCACCCTACGCAGCAGGTAGGGTCGACAGGGCCCGTGGACGGTGCCTGGGTCGACTGATGGCGGGTGCGCGGCCCGTTTCACGCACCGGGGACAGCGGTCTGATTGGCGCTCAAACCCCGCTAGGGATAACCCTGAAATTGCTGATTCACGGGCCATCCATGCACGAAACGTCCTGTTCTTTGCCATAAACGTTGGGTTCGGATCCGGCCCCGGAACCAACAATCCCGGCTCAGTTGAACAGGAGACAAGCCTTGCGTGAAGGACAGGATTGGCTGGGGTTGGCGGCGCGTGTCTGCGTCGTGACGGGTGCCGCCAGCGGCATCGGTGCCGCCATGGCCGCAGGGTTTTCGGCGGTAGGTGCCCGTGTGGTTTTGCTCGATCGGGATGGCCCGGGAGTCCGGCGCATGGCCGAGCAGGTGCAGGCGGCGGGAGGCGAAGCGCAGGCCTGGGTGTGTGACATCAGTGATGAAGCGCAAATGCTGGAGGTCGCCCAAAAAGTTCAAGACACCTGGGGGCCTTGCGATGCCCTGATCAACAACGCCGGCCTGTTGAAGGCTGGGACGCTGGAGAGCGTGAGCGTGGCGGACTGGAACACGGTGCTGTCGGTGAACCTGACGGGCTACCTGCTGTGCGCGCGGGCCTTCAAGGCGCAACTGCAGCGCACGCGCGGCGCGCTGGTGCACGTGGCCTCCATCTCAGCGAACTTTCCGCAGACCGCCAGCGGCGCCTACAGCGCCAGCAAAGCCGGCGTGCTGCTCATGTCGCGCCAGATGGCCACCGAATGGGGCCCGCTGGGCATCCGCAGCAACGCCATCTGCCCCGGCATGATCCGCACCGCCCTGTCGGCCAAGTTCTACGAAGAGCCGGGCTTTGAAGCGCGGCGCGCCCAGGTCACCGCCAGCCGCCGCATCGGCGAGCCGCAGGACATCGCCGACGTGGCCCTGTTCCTGGCCAGCCCGCGCTCGGCCTACGTCAACGGCGCCGAAATCG
>NZ_JACBGE010000024.1 GCF_021401345.1 Hydrogenophaga sp. NFH-34 | reverse complement strand
TGACTCCTGCATCGCGTCTGAACCTCGCATCGTCTGGACTCCTTGTTGAGCGAGCAGTCAGTATCTACAACGATGCTCCTGAATGCCAGGTTTTATGGGAGCGAAATTCAACAGCCTGCTAAGGCCCCCTATGGCGCCGTCACCGCCTGCACAGGCAGGAACTGCAACAGCGTGCCGCCCACGAAGTTCTGCACATAGCTGACCACGGCGCGCCGGTATTTTTCGGTCGTGACCGAGGCCAGCAGGTCCACGCGCGCAATCATCTTGCCGAACTCGCGCTCGAAACTCAGGTTGCGCGCCTGCGCCGTGATCTCGTCGGCCAGCAGCAGCGGCCTGCCCGCCCGGTCGCGCCGCTGCGCCAGCATCCACGCGGCAATCTCGATGTTGCGGGCGGCGTTGTAGAGCGCCTGGGCGTCCAGACCGTCGAGCAGGTAGAAGCGGGTCTTGCCGCCGTGCGCGGTGATCAGCATGTCACCCAACCCATAGGTGAAGGCCGCCACCCGGTCGCCTGCGAACGCGGGGTCGAGCGCCACGGCCAGCGCCGCGATGTCGCGCTTGTCGGCCAGGGCCAGATCGGGCCAGGACCGGCGCGCTTCGAGCGCCTGACGCACCGCGTCCATCGCCGCTTCGCGGCTGGAAAAACCCCCTTTGCGCCACTCCTGGGGATTGCGCCGGTACAGCTTGTCCATCAGCAGGAACAGGCTGGCCAGGTTGTCGCGCATGCCCAGCGTGGCCATGCGGTTCACGTCCGACTGCGCCAGCTCGCCGGAGGCCATGGGCTCGGGCTGCACTTCGCCCCGGGGAGCCGGCGTCGATGTGCAGCCGGCCAGCAGCGCCCAGGCCATGAGCGCCAGCAGGCACCAGGCCCCGGAGCGCCAGGTCATCGACAACAGGGAGAGCGAAAAGACGGACGGCATGACAGGAGGGTCCGCCCCGTCAGCGCAGCCGCTCCACCACCTGGTGTTGCACCGCCGCCAGCGCCGCCGGCGGCACCCGTTCGGGGGCCAGATCGTGCAGCGGGACGAGAACAAAAGCCCGGTCCATCATACGGGGGTGTGGCACGGTGAGCCGGGGCGAAACGATGCGCGCCGTGCCATACGTCAACAAATCCAGATCCAGTGTGCGCGGCGCGTGGTGGTAGGGCCGCTGCCGACCGGCATCCGCCTCGACGGCCTGCAGCAGGTCCAGCAGCGCAGGAGCCGTCAGCGTCGTGTCCAGCAGCGCGACCGCGTTGACAAAATCCGGGCCCGTCGCGTCCACCGGCGCGGTGCGGTAGAAGCCCGAGACGCGCAACTCCGCAATGCCCGGATGGGCCTGCAAGGCCGCCAGCGCAGCCTGCAGCGCCTGCACCGGATCACCCAGATTGGCCCCCAGCGCCACGCAGGCCCGCACCGGGTCGCGCGCAAGAGCGGCGCCAGCCAGGGTCATTCGCCCGCCGGGGGCGCCCCACCGTCATCGGCCGGCGCGGCCCCGCTGCCCGAAGGCTTGCGTCGGCGACGACGGCGTTTCTTGGCCGGTGCGCTGCCATCGGCAGGCATGCCATCGGGCGTACGCAATTCGGGCAGATCGTCGCCCGGCTCACCAGCCCCGTCGTCATCGGCCTCGGTATCCGGCGGCCGGAAGCGCGGGTCGTCCTGCTCAGCGGCGCCGGTGCCCGGATGGTCGGCATCGCCCTTTTTCACGCGCCGGGCCTTGCCGCTGCCCGCCCCTTTGGGCTGGCCGGACTTGCGCTGGGCGTCGATCATGTCCTGGCGGTGGTCTTCGTCCGCGGTGCTGAAGGTTTCCCACCAGTGGGCCAGTTCCTCCTCGACCTCACCGGTCTGCGCGCGCAGGCGCAGGAAGTCGAAGCCGGCGCGGAAGCGCGGCTGCTCGACCAGGCTGAATGGGCCGCTGCCCACGCGCTTGTCGAAGCGCGGCTGCATGAGCCAGATTTCGCGCATGTCGGTGCCCAGCTTGCCGCGGCCGGAGACGTCACCGATGCGGGCATCGAAGGCCTCGTCCACCGCGTCCTGCAGGGCGGCAAACGGCGTGGGCGGACGTTGGTTGCCACGGGGCTGCAGGCGGCGCTCCCAGCCCTTGCGCACGTCGGCCCAGAGCACGCAGGCCAACAGGAAGCTGGGCGCCACCGGCTTGCCTTCGCCCACGCGGCGGTCGGTGTCCTGCAGCGCCCGCTGGACGAACGGGTCGCCTGCGCGCTCCACCACCACGTCGAGCAAGGGGTAGATGCCGGTGCCGAGGCCGGTGGCCTGGAGCTGCTCGATGCTGGCCAGCGCGTGGCCGGTCTGCAGCAGCTTGAGCATTTCGTCGAACAGGCGGCTCTGCGGCACGTCGGCCAGCAGCGTGCGCGAGGCGGCCAGCGGCGCCTGTGTCTTGGCATCGAAGCTGAAACCCAGGCGGCTGAGCTTGGCGGCAAAACGCACGGCGCGGATGATGCGCACCGGGTCTTCGCGGTAGCGCGTGGCGGCGTCGCCGATCATGCGCAGGGTTTTCTTCTGCGCGTCGCGGATGCCGTGGTGGAAGTCGACCACGACCTGCGTCTCGGGGTCGTAGTACATGGCGTTGATGCTGAAGTCGCGGCGCGCGGCGTCCTGCTCGATCGGCCCCCAGACGTTGTCGCGCAGCACCCGGCCGCTGGCATCGACGGCGTGCTTCATGGTCGAGAGTTCGCCCTTGCTGGTGCGTTCGTTGCCGCTGACCTGTTCGGCATCGGCGCTGTCGAGGTAGGCGCGGAAGGTGGAGACCTCGATGACCTCGTGCTCGCGCCCCCGGCCATAGACCACGTGCACGATGCGAAAGCGCCGGCCGATGATGAAGGCGCGGCGGAACAGGCTCTTGACCTGCTCGGGCGTGGCGTTGGTGGCGACGTCGAAGTCCTTGGGGCGCAGACCAAGCAGCAGGTCGCGCACGGCGCCGCCGACGATGTAGGCCTCGTAACCGGCGCGTTTGAGGGTGTGCACCACGTCGATGGCGCGCTGGTCCACCAGCTTGGGGTTGATGCCGTGCACGCTGGCCGGCACGTCGGCGCGCTGGCCGAATTTGCCGGCCTTCTTGCCGCCGGACTTGCCCAGCAGCTTGTCGATGAATTTCTTGATCATTCGAAGAGGTTCAGGATGCGCCAGCCGCGTTCGGCGGCGATGGCGGTCAGCCGGGCATCGGGATTGGTGGCCACCGGCTCGTGCACCTTGTCGAGCAGCGGCAGGTCGTTGATCGAGTCGCTGTAGAAGGTGCTGTGTTCGACACGCGACCAGTCCAGGCCCCGCGCGGCCAGCCATTGTTCCACACGCGCCACCTTGCCCTCGCGAAAGGACGGGGTGCCCCGGATGGCTCCGGTGGGGTTGCCGGCGGCATCGCGCTCCAGGTCGATGGCAATCAGCTCGGAAACGCCGAAGGCCTGGGCAATCGGCCGGGTGACGAATTCGTTGGTGGCGGTGACGATGATGACCTGGTCGCCCGCGGCCTGGTGCCGCTGCACCAGTTCGCGCGCCGCCGGCCGGATGGCCGGTCCGATCACCTCCTGCATGAAGCGCCGGTGGGCCGCGTCGGCGGCTGCCACGCCGTGCTCGCGCAGGGCGTCCACCGAGAACCGGATGTATTCGTGGATATCCAGCGTGCCGGCCTTGTACTGCTCATAGAAGTAGTCGTTGGCGTGGGTCTGGGCTTCGGCCGCACGCCAGCCCAGGGTGACGACGAAGTCGCCCCAGGCGTAGTCCGAATCGAGCGGCAGCAGGGTGTGGTCCAGGTCAAACAGGGCAAGCTTCATGCAGGGTCTTATTCGTTTTCGAGCATCGACTTGATCAGCGGGATGGTGACCGCGCGCTGCGTGCGCAGGGCGTAGGCGTCGAGCTGGTCCAACAGCATCATCAGGCTGGAGAGGTCGCGGGAGAAGCGGTTGAGCATGAAATCCATCACCTCGTCGCCGAGGAACACGCCCCGCTCGTCGGCGGCGCGGCGCAGCACGGCGCGACGCTCGGCTTCACCCAGGGCGTGCAGCTGGAACACGTGGCCCCAGCCCAGGCGGGTGCGCAGGTCTTCGCGCAACTGCAGGTCGGCCGGCGGCCGGTCGGCGGCGGCGAGCACCCAGCGGGCGCGCCCCTGCGCAGGCGTCTGCGCATTGACGAACCAGTTGAAGGCCGCCGCCTGCTGCTCGGCGGTATAGAGCTGGCAATCGTCGAGCAGCACCGCGTCCCAGTGGTCGTCAAAAGCAACCGGGTGCAGGGTGCCGGCGTCAAGCCAGCCGACCCGGGCGCCCTGCTCTCGCAGCGCTTCGCGCACGGCGCCCAGCAGGTGGGTCTTGCCGCTGCCGCCCTCGCCCCACAGAAAGGTGGGTACCGGCGAACGCAGCGGGTTGCCCGCCCACAGCTGCAGGTGCTCCAGCGCCGCCTCGTTGCCCACCGCCACGAAATTGTCCAGCGTGGACACCGGCGCCATGCCGATGTCCAGCGCCATCTGCCGCATCACGATCGGTGCGCTCATGAGGCCTTGTCTTCCGGTGCCGGGCGCCGCTGGGCCGGGGGCGCGGACGGCAAAGGCGGCTGCAGATAGATATCGCTGGCCAGATAACCCGCCTGAACGCGGCGGATGCCCACCAGCAGCACGGCACTGGCCGGCAATGCCACCAGCACGCCCACGAAGCCGAACAGATGGCCAAAGGCCATGAGGGCAAAGATCACCGCGATGGGGTGCAAACCGATGCGCTCGCCCACCAGGCGCGGGGTCAGGAAAAAGCTCTCCACCACCTGACCAACGGTGTAGACACCGGCCACGGCGGCCACGCCCCAGACGCTCTGGAATTCGAGCAGGGCGGCCAGCAGGCCCAGCACCAGCCCCAGACCGAACCCCAGGTAGGGCACAAACACGGCCAGCCCGGTGAACACGCCGATGGGCAAGGCCAGGTCCAGCCCGGTCAGCGCCAGACCCACGGTGTAGAACACCGCCAGCACCCCCATGACCAGCAACTGGCCACGCAGGTACTGGCCCAGCACCTCGTCCGTCTCATCGAGAAAGCTCTGCACGCTGGCGCGCCAGCGCGGCGGAATGAGCTGCTTGACGCGCGCGACCATGTTGTCCCAGTCGAGCAGCAGGTAATAGGCCACGATGGGCGCCAGCACCAGATTGCCGAACACCGCCGCCACGGCGCTGCCGCCGATGCGCAAGGACGACAGCAGCCCGCTGATCAGCTCGCTTTCGTTGGCCACCACCAGCCCGCGCAACCACCCCTGGATCAGGGACACGTCGATCTGCAAGGCCATCCCGAAACGGGCGCCCAGTTGCTGGACCCCTTCGCTGGCTTTGTCCAGCAGCAGCGGCACTTGCTCCTTGAACAGCGGCACCTGCTTGGTGATCACCGGCACGATCAGCAGCAGCACGGCCAGCAGCACCATCACCAGCAACGTGAGCGCCAGCCCGGCGCCCAGCCAGCGGGGGACCCCTTTGGCGCGCAAACGCTCCACCCCGGGGTGCAGCACGTAGGCCAGCACCGCCGACAGCAGGAAGGGCATCAGCACCGGCGACAGCATCGTCAGCAGCAGCCACACCGCCACGGCGATGGCGGCCCAGGCGGCCAGGCGCAGCTGGTAAGGGGTGAAGGTCATGGGTCGATCCGCAAGAGTCGGCACGGCCGACGGAGGGGCAAGGGGCAAACCCTTAAAATCCGGTGCTGATTCTAGTCGGCCCCCTTGGGCGGCCGTCCGCAGCCCTCTCCCCCCGAACTTCCGCCCGCGCCCCCGGGACGCCCCCATTTCATGACCTCCAGCAGCACGCCCCTTTCCTACAAAGACGCCGGTGTCGATATCGACGCTGGCGACGCCCTGGTCGAA
This sequence comes from Hydrogenophaga sp. NFH-34, assembly GCF_021401345.1. Lineage (GTDB taxonomy): Bacteria > Pseudomonadota > Gammaproteobacteria > Burkholderiales > Burkholderiaceae_C > Hydrogenophaga > Hydrogenophaga electricum. Next base: position 86,046 of record NZ_JACBGE010000024.1, on the reverse strand, counting down.
CGCATCAAGCCCCTGGCCAAGAAGACGCTGCGCGAAGGCGTGATGGCCGGCATCGGCGGCTTCGGTGCCCTGTTCGAGGTGCCCAAGCGTTACCAAGAGCCGGTGCTGGTGAGCGGCACCGACGGCGTGGGCACCAAGCTCAAGCTGGCCTTCGAATGGAACCTGCACGACACCGTGGGCATCGACCTCGTCGGCATGAGCGTGAACGACGTGCTGGTGCAGGGCGCCGAGCCGCTGTTCTTCCTGGACTACTTCGCCTGCGGCAAGCTGGACGTGGACACCGCTGCCGCTGTGGTGGGCGGCATCGCCAAGGGCTGTGAGCTGTCCGGCTGCGCGCTGATCGGCGGCGAAACCGCCGAAATGCCCGGCATGTACCCAGCCGGCGAATACGATCTGGCGGGCTTTTGCGTCGGCGCGGTCGAAAAGAGCAAGATCCTGACCGGCCGGGATGTGAAGCCGGGCGACGTGGTGCTGGGCCTGGCCTCGCACGGCGTGCACTCCAACGGTTTTTCGCTGGTGCGCAAGTGCATCGAGCGCGCTGGCGCCGATTTGCCGGCCACGCTGGACGGCCAGCCGTTCCGCCAGGCCATCATGGCGCCGACCCGCCTGTACGTGAAGAACGTGCTCGCCACCCTCGCCAAGCACCCCGTGAAGGCCCTGGCCCACATCACCGGCGGCGGCCTGCTGGAGAACATTCCGCGCGTGCTGCCCGAAGGCACGGCCGCCCACCTCAAGAAGGGCAGCTGGCCGCAGACCGAGCTGTTCGCCTGGCTGCAGAAGGTCGCCGGTATCGACGACATCGAGATGAACCGCACCTTCAACAACGGCATCGGCATGGTGGTGGTGATCGCCGCCGAAGAAGCCGCCGCCTGCGCCGCCACCTTGCGCGAACTGGGCGAGACGGTTTACGAGATCGGCGCCATCGCCGCCCTGGGCGACGGCGCGTCGGTGGTGGTCGCCTGAACGGCGCCCGGACCGACCATCCGAAGGGCTCCCTGGGAGCCCTTTTTCATGTCCGAAAATGCACGTTTCCGGTCCGGCCTGAAACGGACAGGCGACGGTGAAACGCCCACAATGCGGGGCATACCGTGTCGATCCGACACGCCGCCTGGAGACCCGATGCCCCTTCCCACCCACGCCGCCCTGCTCGTCATCGACGTCCAGGAATCCTTCCGCCACCGCCCCTTTTTCAACGAGGCCGACCTGCCCGCCTACCTGGCGGCCCAGAACGCCCTGATCGCGGCCTGCCAGCACGCCAGCGTGCCGGTGATCCGCATCCTGCATGCGGACGGACCGGAATCCCCGACCAACCCGTTCGCCCAGGCCAGTGGGCATGTGCGGCCGCTTGAAGGCCTGGCCGATTTTGAACCGGCGGCCACGTTCGTCAAACACCGCCACAGCGCCCTGGTGGGCACCGGGCTCGACGTCTGGCTGACCACCCATGGCATCCGCCACCTGATCGTCAGCGGCATCCGCACGGAACAATGCTGCGAAACCACCACGCGCCACGCGTCCGACCTGGGCTGGCAGGTCGATTTCGTGCCCGAAGCCACCCTGACCTGGGACATGACCCAGCCCGATGGCAGCGTGCTCAGCGCCGACGCGATCAAGGCCCGCACCGCCACCGTGCTGGCGGGCCGCTTCTGCACCCTGCGCCAGGTCGCCGACTACGCCCTGGAGGCCATCACGCCATGACCGCGCCCACCGCAGCGCTGAACATCCACATCCTGGCCTTCGACGAGGTCGAAGCCCTGGACCTCGCCGGCCCCTACGAGGTGTTCACCACCGCCGCCCGGGTCGCCGCGCGGCTGGCAAGCGGCGCCAATGCACCCGCCGGGCTCGCCAGCGCTGCCCGCTGGCAGGTGCGCTGCGTGTCGCGCGACGGCGGGCCGGTGCGCGCCCGTGCCGGACTGCGGATACTGCCCGAGGCCGCGTTCGCGACGGCCGGCCCCTGCGATCTGCTGGTGGTCCCCGGTGGTGTGGTCGACGGCCCCCTGGCCTGCCCCGACACCCTCGCCTGGGTGCGCGAGACCGCGGCGCGCTGCCCCATTACCGCCAGCGTCTGCACCGGGGTGTTCGTGCTGGCGGCTGCGGGCGTGGTGCACACGCACCGCGTCACCACGCACTGGGAAGATGTGGCCGATCTGCGGCAGCGCTGGCCCCACCTGCAGGTCGACCCCGACGCCCGCTGGGTGGACGAAGGCACCGTCGTCAGTTCGGCCGGCATCAGCGCCGGCATCGACATGAGCCTTCACCTGGTGGAGCGCTTTGCCGGCCAGGCCCTGGCCGAGCGCACCGCCCGCCAGATGGACTACCGCTGGCAGCGCGAAGCCGCCTGACCCTCCATCACCCCATGCCTGCCATCCGCGTCCATTTCGTGCTGCTGCCAGGCAGCCTGATCCTCGACTGGGCGGGCCCCGCCGAGGTGCTGCGCGCGGCCAACCAGAGCCTGCAGGCACAAGGGCGCGAAGCGCTGTTCGGCCTGCACTTTATCGGTCCCCAACCGGAGACCACCAGCTCCGTGGGCGCGCGCATCGGCCAGATCGCGCCTTTGCCATCGCTGGCCGCAGACCTGGCCGGCGAGCCCGGCTGCGACTGGGTTGTTCTCGTCGGCCACCCGGGGCACAGCGTGGATGTGGACAACACGCCGGCCCGCGCCCTGCTGCACTGGCTGCGGGGCCTGCGTCCCCGGGCCGGCCGGCTCGAACTGCTGTGCGTGTGCGCCGGTGCGCTGTACGCCGCGCACGCGGGCCTGCTGGCCAACCGGCAGGCCACCACCCACCACGAACACCTGGACGAATTGCGCGCGGCCGATCCCACCTGCCAGGTGCAGGCCAACCGGGTGTTCGTGCTGGACCCGCCCGTGGCCTCCAGCGCCGGCGTCACCACCGGGATCGACCTCTTCCTGCACATGGTGGCCACCCATGCCGGCGCGGCGATTGCGGCCCAGGTGGCCCAGGCGCTGGTCGTGGCCTTGCGGCGCGGCCCGGCCGACCCGGAGCTCTCACCGTTCCTGCACCACCGCAACCACCTGCATGCCGCTGTGCACCGTGTGCAGGACGCCATCAGCCAGCAGCCGCAGCAGGACTGGACCGTTCCGGCCATGGCCCGGGTGGCGCACACGTCCGAGCGCCACCTGGCCCGGCTGTTTGCCGAGCACGCCGGGGTGAGCCCGCTGGCGTATCTGCAAGGCATCCGGCTGACGGTGGCCGAAGCGGCCCTGGCCTCGGGGCACAACGTGTCGCAGGCAGCGCGGTTTGCCGGTTTCAGCTCCGACGCGCAATTGCGCCGCACCTGGCACCGCCTGGGGCGGCCGGGCCGGCCCGGTCTGGCCGCCGGCTGAACTCAGTTCAGCGCCTGGCGCAGCTCGGCCAGGCGCTGGGCCATGGCCTCGCGGTCCTGGGCGTTGTCGGTGTGGGTCACGTAACGATCAAGGTCTTCCACCGCCAGGCGCGCCTCGCCCATTTCCGCCCAGGCCAGACCCCGGTCGCGGTACTCGTCCCAGGCGTCGGGCAGCAGGATCAGCAGGCGGTCGAGCACCGCGATCAGGCGCAGCCAGTCGGCCTGCGAACGGTGGATTTCCTTGAGGTTGCGCAGCATGCGCGCCAGGATCTCGCGCGGCGGCGCCGCCTGCAGGTACAGGCCAACCGGCACGTCGTAGTCGTCGACCAGGCCTTGCCGGCGTTTGTAGGGTTCGAGCCGCTCCGACAGATCTTCCCGGCTCAGCGACTGGCCGGTGAAGGGGTCGATCACCACCTGCCCGTCGGGCAGGTTGATCTTGACCATGAAATGCCCGGGAAAGTTGACGCCCCGCGCCTTCAGCCCCAACCCTTCCGCCAGTTCCAGCCACAACACCCCCAGCGTGATGGGTATGCCGCGGCGGGTGCGCAGCACCACGTTCAGGTGGCTGTTGTCGGGGTCGTAGTAGTTGTTGACGTTGCCGCCAAAGCCCAGGTCGTGGAAAAAGAACTGGTTGAGCACCCGCAGCCGCTGCAAGGCCCCGGCATCGCCCGCACAGCGGCGGCGCACGCGTTCGAGCAACTGGTCCATGTCTCCCAGCACCTGCTGCACGTCCAGGTCGGGGTATTCGTCCTGGGCGATCGACACCGCCGCTTCCAGCAGCGGCACGTGGTCGTCGTCGCGCACCAGGCTCGCGAAATAGGCCAGGGGCGTGGGGGGCGCGGTGTCGATCGGAAGTGCCATGGTGCCGACATTGTCGCGCGAGCGCCCTGCCCCGCTCAACGCCTCAGGAACTGGCGCAGCCGCACGCCGGCCATCACCAGGCTGCCGAAGTACAGACCGGCCGCGCCCAGCAGCGTGACCGTCAGCCAGCCGATGCGTGTCCAGGGCAGCGCGCCCAGCGCCAGCCAGTCCTGGCTGGAGGCGCTCCACATCAGGAACACCGCCAGCAGCGCGCTGGCCGCCAGCACCTGCAGCGCAAACCGGCCCCAGCCCGGCGCGGGCCGGTAAGCGCCCCGGCGCACCAGACCGATCAGCAGCCACAAGGCATTGATCATGGCCCCCAGCCCGATGGCCAGCGCCAGCCCGGCGTGGGCCAGCATGGGCACGAACAGCAGGTTCATCAACTGGGTCAGCACAAGCACGACCACCGCGATCTTGACCGGGGTGCGGATGTCCTGGCGCGCGTAGAAGCCGGGCGCCAGCACCTTGATCGCCACCAGCCCCAGCAGGCCAGCCCCGTAGCCCATGAGGGCGAGCGCGGTCTGGCGCACGTCGCCATCGGAGAACGCGCCGTAGTGGTAGAGCACGGTCACCAGCGGCTGCGCAAACGTCAGCAAGGCCACGGCACAAGGCACGGCCAGCAGCAGCACCAGCCGCAGCCCCCAGTCGAGCAGGCCGCTGTAGCGGTCGCCATCATCGGCCGCCCTGGCCGCCGCCAGTTGCGGCAGCAGCACCACGCCCAGCGCCACGCCCAGCATGGCGGTGGGGAATTCCATCAGCCGGTCGGCATAGGTCAGCCAGCTCACGCTGCCCGTGGTGAGGTGCGACGCGATCTGGGTGTTGATGAGCAGCGAGATCTGCGCCACGCTCACGCCCAGCAGGGCCGGCAGCATCAGCGTGGTCACGCGGCGCGTGCCCGGGTGGTTCCAGGCGGCCCTCAGGTGCGACCAGCGCAGGCTCACGTGCGGCAGCATGCCCAGCCGGCGCAGCGCGGGAATCTGTACCCCCAGTTGCAGGGCTCCACCCAGCATCACGCCGACCGCCATGGCGTAGATCGGCTCGATGCCCAGGGAACGGAACCACGGTGCGCCCAGCCAGGCGGCACCGATCATGGCCACATTGAGCAGCACCGGCGTGGCCGCAGGCACCGCAAATTTTTTCCAAGTGTTGAGAATACCCGCCGACAGCGCGACCAGCGACATGAAGGCGATGTAGGGAAACATCCAGCGCGTCATGACCACCGCCGCCTCGTAGCCCTGCGGGTTCTGCTGCAGGCCGCTGGCCATGGCCCAGACCAGCACCGGCGCGGCGGCCACCCCGAGCACACAGGTCAGCAGCAGGGCCCACACGAGCACGGTGGCGATCTGGTCGACCATGCGCCGCGTGGCCTCGTCGCCTTCGGTCTCGCGCACGCCCGCCAGCACCGGCACGAAGGCCTGACTGAAAGCGCCTTCGGCAAACAGGCGGCGCAGCAGGTTGGGAATGCGGAACGCGACGTTGAAGGCGTCGGTCAGCGCGCTCGCGCCGAAGGTGGATGCCACCAGCAGTTCGCGCACCAGACCGGTGATGCGGGACGCCAGCGTGAGCAGGGAAACGAGGGAGGCGGACTTGAACAGCGACACCGCGGCAGTGTAAGCCAGCCCCCGCTCCCCTCTGGCCCCTGTAACAACCCGGTACCAGATGGCGGCCACGACAGCACTCGGCCGCGTGGTAGAATGTTCGGCTTTGCTGGCATCATCCCAAACACGTAAAGGATTACTCCCATGGCAACCAAGCCGAAGAAAAAGAACCCCCGTCTGGCGTCCGGCCGCAAGCGCGCCCGCCAGGACGTCAAACTGAACGCCGCCAACAGCTCGCTGCGTTCGAAGTACCGCACCGCCGTCAAGAACGTCGAAAAGGCTGTTCTGACCGGCGACAAGGCCAAGGCCACCGAACTGTTTGCCAAGATGCAAGGCGTCGTCGACACCATCGCCGACAAGGGCATCTTCCACAAGAACAAGGCCGCTCGCGACAAGAGCCGCCTCTCCGCCAAGGTCAAGGCCCTGGCCGCAGCCGCCTAAAAACCGGCCACCGGCCTGCCCCGGCAGACCACCAGCCCGGACCCCTCTCGGGTCCGCCGTTTGAAACGGTGCGCTGCCAGCAAAAAAAGGAAAACCGCCGCGTCGCAAGACCGGCGGTTTTTTCTTGGTGTTTGTCTGGTGGCGGGCAAATGAAAGACCGGTGAGTTCCATCGCGGTGCCGGTCCCTCGGTCCACCCGCCAGGCGGTTCAGGCGCCCCACCCCGGTCCGGGGCAACTTTTGGGGGCGCCAGCGGCGTGCCTCAGTCGGCGCTCAGCCGCTCCAACCCGCCCAGGTAAGGCCGCAGCACCTCGGGCACCGTCACGCTGCCGTCGGCGTTCTGGTAATTTTCCAGCACCGCCACCAGGGCACGGCCCACGGCCAAGCCCGAGCCGTTGAGGGTGTGCACCAACTCATTCTTGCCCTGGGCGTTCTTGAAGCGCGCCTGCAGGCGGCGCGCCTGGAAGGCCTCGCAATTGGAGACCGAGCTGATCTCACGGTAGGTCCCCTGCGCCGGCACCCAGACTTCGAGGTCGTAGGTCTTGGCCGAACCGAAGCCCATGTCGCCCGTGCACAGCGCCATCACGCGGTACGGCAGGCCGAGCTTCTGCAGCACGGCTTCGGCGTGGCCGGTCATGGCCTCCAGGGCCTCGTAGCTCTTTTCAGGATGCACGATCTGCACCATCTCGACCTTGTCGAACTGGTGCTGGCGGATCATGCCGCGCGTGTCGCGCCCGGCGCTGCCGGCTTCGGAACGGAAACACGGGGTGTGCGCCGTCAGCTTGATCGGCAAATCGGCCTCGGCCAGCACGGTGTCGCGCACCACGTTGGTCAGCGTCACCTCGCTGGTGGGAATCAGGTACAGCGCCTGGTTGTCGTCGGTGCCGTCCTGCCCGCCCTTGCGGGCCGCGAACAGATCGCCCTCAAATTTGGGCAACTGGCCGGTGCCGCGCAGGGTGTCGGCATTGACGATGTAGGGCGTGTAGCACTCGGTGTAGCCGTGTGCCTGCGTCTGCGTGTCCAGCATGAACTGCGCCAGCGCCCGGTGCAGGCGGGCGATCGGGCCGCGCATGAAGGTGAAGCGAGAGCCTGCCAGCTTGACGCCGGTGTCGAAGTCCAGCCCCAGCTTTTCGCCGATGTCCACATGGTCGCGAACCTCGAAATCAAAGCTGCGCGGCCCTTTCCCGTCGGGGCTCCAGCGGCGCACCTCGACGTTGCCCGCTTCGTCAGCGCCCACCGGCACACTCTCGTGCGGCAGGTTGGGCACGGCCAGCAGCAGGGTCTGCAGCTCGGCCTGGATCACGTCCAGCCGCGCGGTCGAGGCTTCGAGTTCGGCCTTCATTTCGCCGACCTGCGCCATCACCGCATCGGCCTCGGCGTGCTGCCCCTTGCCCTTGAGCATGCCGATCTGCTTGGACAGGCTGTTGCGCTGGGCCTGCAGCGCTTCGGTGCGGGTCTGCAGCGTCTTGCGCTCGGTTTCCAGCGCCTGGAACGCGGCCACGTCGAGGTAGGGCTGCGGCTGTTTGCGGCTTTCCAGGCGCGCGACGACGGCGCCCAGGTCTTTGCGGAGTTGGAGGATGTCTAGCATGGGGAGGAAATTGTAGGGACCGGCTTACCGCAGGTGGGCGGGCGCGGCAGCGCCTTCGATCTTCAGGCCTTTGGGCAGGGGGAATTTCACGGTTTCGGTCAGGCCGTCCATGCGCCGCACGGCAATGGCGCCGAGATCGCGCAGGCGCTCGATCACCTGCTGCACGAGGATGTCGGGCGCCGAAGCACCGGCCGTCAGGCCGACACGCAGCTTGCCTTCGAACCATTCGGGTTGCAGCTCGCCCGCGTTGTCGACCATGTAGGCCGGCGTGCCGAGCTTGAGCGCCACCTCGCGCAGGCGGTTGCTGTTCGAGCTGGTGGGGCTGCCGACCACGATCACGATGTCCACCTGCGGGCTCAGCAGCTTCACGGCGTCCTGCCGGTTCTGGGTGGCGTAGCAGATGTCCTGCTGTTTGGGCTCGCGCACCTTGGGGAAGCGCGCTTTCACGGCGGCCAGGATGCCGGCCGCATCGTCCACGCTGAGGGTGGTCTGGGTCACCACCGCCAGCAGGTCGGTCTGCGCCGGCTGCACGCGCAGCACATCGGCTTCGTCCTCGACCAGGTGGATGCCGCTGTCGAGCTGGCCCATGGTGCCTTCCACCTCGGGGTGCCCCTTGTGGCCGATCATGATGAACTCGTAGCCTTCGCGGTGCAGCTTGGCCACCTCCACGTGCACCTTGGTCACCAGGGGGCAGGTGGCGTCAAAAATCTGGAAGCCGCGCCGCGCGGCCTCTTCCTGCACGGATCGGCTGACACCGTGGGCCGAAAACACCAGCGTCGCACCCGGCGGCACTTCGTCGAGCTCCTCGATGAAGATCGCGCCCTTGGTCTTGAGGTCGTTGACCACATAGGTGTTGTGCACGATCTCGTGCCGCACGTAGATGGGCCGGCCGAACTTGGCCAGCGCACGCTCGACGATTTCGATGGCGCGGTCCACGCCGGCACAGAAGCCCCGGGGTTCGGCCAGAAGAATCTCGTTCATCACAGCACACCGATCAGTTGCAGTTCAAAACGCACCGGCTGGCCGGCCAGCGGGTGGTTGAAGTCGAACAGCACCGCGCCATCGGCACGCACCTCGCGCACCGCGCCGGCGTAGGTGCCCAGCCCGCCGGGCGTGGGGAACTGCACCACATCGCCCACCGCGTACTGCTCGTGCGGATCGCCCAGCTGGTTGAGCAGCTTGCGCGCCACCCATTGCTGCATCTCGGGCTGGCGTTCGCCAAAGGCCTCGCCCGCAGCCAGTTCGATCACCGTGTGCGTGCCTTCCTCCAGGCCCAGCAGGCGCTGTTCGATGGCCGGCGACAGTTCCCCCGCGCCGAGGCTGAGCGTGGCCGGTTGCCCCTGCTCGAAGGTGTCGATGATGGTCTGGCCCTGCGGGCCGGTCATCCGGTAGTGCAGGGTCAGGAAAGAGCCTTCTTGGACTTGGGGCATGGTGGCGGACATCGAAAACGGAGGCCCGGGCAGCGGCCCGGGAAACTGCGTATTGTAAAAAGCAGGGGATTGCAGGGAGGAAAAAGATGAATGACCTGGCCGAACGCGGGCTCAAGAGCCTGCCCGCCGACGCGCGCCCGCGCGAAAAACTGCTCGCCCGCGGTCCGGCGGCGCTCAGTGATGCCGAGCTGCTGGCGCTGCTGCTGCGCACCGGCATGGCCGGCAAACACGTGCTGCAACTGGCGCAGGAACTGCTGGACCGCTTTGGCGGCGTGGGCGGCCTGCTGCACACCGATGCCGAGGCCCTGCGCGCCATCAAGGGCCTGGGCCCCGCCAAACGCGCCGAGGTCGTGGCGGTGCTGGAACTGGCGCGCCGTGCCCTGGTGCAGGAAATGCGGCAGAGCCCGCTGTTCGACAGCCCGGCCGCCGCCCGCCACTACCTGCAACTGCAGCTGGGCGCGCGGGCCCACGAAGTGTTTGCCGTGCTGTTCCTCGACAGCCAGAACCGCCTGATCGCCATGGAAGAGCTGTTCCGCGGCACGCTCACGCAGACCAGCGTCTACCCGCGCGAGGTGGTGCTGCGCGCGCTGCACCACCATGCCGCCGCCGTGGTGCTGGCGCACAACCACCCCAGCGGCGAAGCCCGCCCCTCGCGCGCCGACGAGGCGCTGACGCAGTCGCTCAAGGCGGCGCTGGCGCTGGTGGACGTGCGTGTGCTGGACCACTTCATCGTCACGCGCGAGCAGGCGGCGTCGATGGCGGAGATGGGGCTGGTCTGACACCGCGCCCGTCCAGCAGCCTGCTCACTCCAGGAACAGCTCGGCCACCTGTGAGCGCAGCCATCGGTTGGCAGGATCCTGCTGGATGGGTGAGGTGGCAGACGCCACCCCACCACACCTTGTGCCCTTTAGGGAGACCGGCATCCGCCGCCACAGGCCTGCGCGACAATGCCTTCATGAAAGTGCACAGCCTGGCCGAGCTGAAAACGTTGCAGCGCGAAATCCGCCGCCGCAGCGAGGCCGAGGCCGCCCGTGTGCACGCCGAGCGGCAGCGGCAACTGGCCGCACAGCGCGAACGCTGCCTTTTTGCGACCGCAGTCGGCCCTGTCAGGCCGCTGGCCCAACCGGAGCGAGCGCATCCACACCGCCCGCCGCTGGACCCGGTCCCCGCACAGCGCCAGCGCGACGAACAATCGGTGATGCGCGAGGCGTTGTCGGACGAATTCGACGTCGAGACCCTGCTGCACACCGATGAGCAACTGAGCTTCCGGCGCCCGGGCATCGGGCCCGACGTGACCGCCAAACTGCGCGGCGGCCACTGGAGCATCCAGCGCCAGATCGACCTGCACGGCCTGCGCACCGACGAAGCGCGCGAGGCGCTGGGACGCTTTCTGCGCGAAGCACACCAGGTCGGCCTGCGCTGTGTGCGCGTGGTGCACGGCAAGGGCCTGGGCTCGCCGGGGCGCCAGCCGGTGCTCAAGGGACGGGTGCAGCGCTGGCTGGTGCAGAAGAACGAGGTTCTGGCATTTGTGCAGGCCCGCCCCATCGATGGCGGCGCCGGGGCGCTGGTGGTGCTGCTGCGCCCGGTGCGTGCGCTGCGCAGCGAGGGTCAGCGGCCGGCCTGACGCCAGCGCCACCCCAGCCACTGCGCCGCGATCCAGCGGAACGGCACCAGCGCCAGCAAGGCCAGCGCCAGCTTGACCAGCCAGTCGGCCAGGGCCAGCGACACCCACAGCGGCACCTGGGGCCCCAGGCCCAGCAGCGGCAGCACCTCGTTGGCCCAGGCGACGTCGGTGACCGGGTCCACCCAGGCCAGCGGTGCGGCAAACGCCACGCTGAAAAACAGCACCGTGTCCACGGCCGACCCCACCAGGCTGGAGACCAGCGGCGCGCGCCACCACGAGCCCTGGCGCAGCCGGTCGAACACCGCCACGTCCAGCCACTGGGCCGTCAGAAAAGCCAGGCCAGAGGCGATGGCCACGCGCAGCGTGACCAGCGGACCGAACTCGCCCGCGATCTGGCTGCCCACGAACGAGCAGGCCACGCCCACCACAAACCCTGCCAGCACGACCTGCCGCGCGGCACGCGCTCCGGCCTTGAGGTTGACCAGGTCGGTCACCAGGAAGGCCAGCGGATAGGTGAACGCGCCCCAGGTCAGCCAGGCACCGAAGAGGTGCTGGACCAGGATGTTGGACGCCACCACGACGGTGGCCATGGCCAGAATGGCCGGGAACAGCAAGGGCATGGGACCACCGGCGCGCAGCGCGGTTCGGAAGCGGGAGGGCGCCGATTATGGCGTGTTGCGCATCCAGTCGGCGGTTTTGAAGAAGCTCTCGCGCAGGCGCGCGCGCAGTTCGTCGGGCACCCCGGTTTCGCCCATGGCCTGGTCCATGCAGGCCAGCCACTGGTCACGCTCGAGGATGCCGATCTGGAACGGCATGTGCCGCATGCGCAGGCGCGGATGGCCGAAGCGGTCTTCGTAGTGCGAGGGACCGCCCAGCCAGCCGCAGAGAAACCAGAACAGCTTCTGGCGCGCATCGTTCAGCGTGCTGCCGTGCGCGGCGCGCAGTTCGCGGTAGCCGGGCTCGATGTCCATCAGGTCGTAGAAGCGGTCGACCAGCCGCTGCACCGCCGGCTCGCCGCCGATCCATTCGAAGGGGGTGGCAGGCCGGGCGGAAGAGGCCGTCGGGTCGGAAGTGTCGGGTGCAGAAGTCATGGTCGGAGGGCGATCAGGTGGCAGCGCGGCGCAGGGTTTCCACCACCGGGGTGCGCAGCACGCTGCGCAGGCCCCACCAGCCGGCGGCCAGGGCCAGCACACCACCGGCCAGGCTGCCTGCCAGCGGCACCAGCAGCGGGGGCTGCCAGGCGAACTGGAAAGCATAACGTGCCAGCGCCCAGCCCACGGCCACCGCCACCAGCGACGCGATGAAGCCCGCCAGCAGGCCGACGCCCGCCAGCTCGATGCGCTGCACCTGCCGCAGCAGGCCCGACGAAGCGCCCACCGCGCGCAGCACGGCAAACTCGCGCTCGCGCTCCCCACGGGTGGCGGTGATGGTGGCCAGCAGCACCACGAGACCGGCTGCAAGGGCAAAGCCGAAGAGGAATTCCACCGCCCGGATCACCTGCCCGAGCACGCGCTGCACCTGGGCAATGGTCTGGCTCATGTCCACGTTGGTGATGTTCGGGAAGGCGCGCACCAGCGTGTTGTCGAACTGCGGGTTGCCTTCAGGGGCGCGGAAGGCGCTGATGTAGGTGACCGGCACGTCGGCCATGTCGGCCACCGGGAAGATCACGAAGAAATTGACCCGCAGCGAACCCCAGTCCACCTTGCGCAGGCTGGTGATGCGCCGTTCCACCGGCATGCCGGCGATGTCGAAGGTGAGCGTGTCACCGAGCTTGAGCCCCAGTTCCTCGGCCAGGCCCTCTTCCACGCTCAGGCCGTCGGCCTCGTCCGGTGTCCAGCGGCCCTGCACCACGGGGTTGTGGTCGGGCAGTTGCGCCATGTGCGAGAGGTTGAACTCGCGCTCCACCAGCCGCTGGGCGCGGTCGGTCGCAAACTGGTCTGGCTGCACGGTCTGCCCGTTGATGCCGACCAGCCGACCGCGGATCATCGGGTGCCAGTCGTAGCGCTCCACGCCGGCCTGGTGCAGCGCCTGCTGGAAGGCCTCGGCCTGGTCGGGCTGGACGTTGATGACAAAACGGTTCGGCGCATCGGGCGGCGTGGCGTTGCGCCAGCTCGCGATCAGGTCGGTGCGCAGCAGCACCAGCAGCACCAGCGCCAGCAGGCCCACAGCGAGGGCGCTGATCTGCACCACCGCGTAACCGGGCCGCGCCGAGAACTGGCGCGTGGCCAGCACCAGCGCGCGCGGCGCGGTGCTTTCGTTGACGCTGGCCCGCAGCAGCTTGACCGCCCCCCAGCTCGCCAGCGCGAACACCGCCACGGCCGCCGCAAAACCGCCGACGGCAATGCCGCCGAGCACCAGGTCGCGGCTCGCGGCCAGCAGCAGCACGGCGAAACCGGCCACGCCCAGGCCCAGCACGGCCAGGGTGGCGGGCTTGAGCTGGCCGACGTCACGCCGGATCACGCGCAGCGGCGGCACCTGCGCCAGTTGCAGCACGGGCGGCAGCCCGAAGGCGGCCATGAGCGTGATCCCCATGCCCACCCCCAGCAGCGCGGGCCAGACACTGGCCGCGGGCAAAGCGGCATCGACCAGGCCCGCCAGCAGCACCACGAAAGCGTGGTGCACCGCGTAGCCCAGCGCCACGCCCAGCACGCTCGCGCCCAGGCCGATCAGCAAAAATTCAAGCGCGTAGGCCCGCGCCATGGTGCCCTGGGGCAGGCCGAGCACGCGCAGCATGGCGCAGTCGTCCAGGTGCTTCTGGGCAAAGCCGCGCGCCGCAATGGCCACGGCCACGGCCGACAGCAGCGCGGCCAGCAGGGCCACGAGATTGAGGAATTTTTCGGCCCGCGCCAGCGTCTGCTGCATTTCGGGTCGGCCGCCTTCGAGCGATTCGAGGCGCGTGCCGCGCACGTGACTGCGGTCGATTTCGGCCTGGGCCCAGTCGGAGAAGGTCTTGACCGCGCTGTCGGGCCCGGCCACCGCCAAACGCCAGGTGATGCGGCTGGCCGGCTGCACCAGACCGGTGGCGGGCAGGTCGGCGGTGTTGATCATCACGCGCGGCGCGAAGTTCATGAACCCGGCGCCGCGATCAGGCTCCTGGGTGAGCACGCGGTCGATGCGCACACTGCCGTCGCCCAGCAACAGCGCTTGCCCCACCCGCAGGTCCAGCGCATTGAGCAGCGCTTCGTCCACCCAGGCGGTACCGGGTGCGGGAATCTCCGCCGTGGCGGCATCGGGCTGACCAGGCGCCGGGGCCACGCGCAAGGTGCCGCGCAGTGGGTAACCGGGCGCCACCACTTTCAAGGCCACCAGGCGTGCCGCGCCCCCGTCCTCGTCGCGCGCGCGGCCCATGGTGGGGAACACCAGGGTCTGCACCGCCTGCAGGCCGAGCCGCCCGGCTTCTTCGGCAAACGCCGGAGGCGGCCGGTTGTCGCTGCTGATCACCGCGTCGCCGCCGATCAGCGCGCGGGCATCGCGATGCAGGCCACCCTGGAGCCGGTCGGCAAAAAACCCCACAGCCGTGAGCGCGGCCACGGCCAGCGTGACGGCCAGCAGCAACAGCCGCAACTCCCCCGAACGCCAGTCGCGCCAGAGCGAACGCCAGCCGAGGGACCAGAAAGCAATGGGAAGTGCAGCCATGCCCGAACCTTAACCCAAGCCCGCCACCCGCGCAGCAGGCAAGGCATAAGGCATCTTTACCCGTGCGCGGCTCCGGACCAGGATGCAGTGGAACTGGCTCCGCCAGGCCACCCGCGTCGCCCCGTTGAGGGGGGCGCACCACCGGCGCGGCGCAGGGGTGGCCCTTATTTCGTGCCGAAGATGCGGTCGCCGGCGTCGCCCAGGCCCGGCACGATGTAGCCGTGTTCGTTCAGGCCCCGGTCCACAGCCGGGGTGTAGACCGGCACGTCGGGGTGGGCATCGTGGAAGGTCTTCAGGCCCTGCGGGCAGGTGACCAGGCAGACGAAACGGATCGAACGCGGGTTCGTCTGCTTGAGCCGGTCGACCGCGGCAACGGCCGAGTTGCCGGTGGCGAGCATGGGGTCGAGCACGATCACGTCGCGCTCCTCCATGCCGCTGGGCATCTTGAAGTAGTACTCCACCGCCTGCAGCGTGGCCGGATCGCGGTACAGGCCGATGTGGCCGACGCGCGCACCGGGAATGATCTGCAGCATGCCGTCGAGGAAGCCGTTGCCGGCGCGCAGGATGGAGGCCAGCACGATCTTCTTGCCGTCGATCACGCGGGAACTCATGGTTTCCAGCGGCGTCTCGATCTCGAGCGTCTGCATGGGCATGTCACGGGTGAGCTCGTAGGCCAGCAGGGCAGACAGCTCGTGCACCAGTTCGCGAAAACTCTTGGTGCTGGTGTCCTGGCGGCGCATCAGCGTCAGTTTGTGCTGCACCAGGGGGTGGTCGATGATGTGGACTTCGCGGCTCATGGCAATCGGTCGGGGGCGGTGGAAACGCTGGCCAGCGGCCAGACGACGGGGCCCCGAGTTTATGCGGGTGGCCGGTGGCGGTCGGCGCGCTGGCGCGCGGCGTCGAGGAACGCCTGCATCATGGGGCCGCTGTCGAGCAGGCCCTGGCGCTGCTCGGACGGCGTGAGGTGGAACTCCGGGTGCCACTGCACGCCAAGCACGAAACCCGGCCCCTGGCGACGGATGGCCTCGACCACACCGTCAACCGGGCTGCGCGCCTCGATCGCCAGCCCGTCACCCAGGCGGTCGACGCACTGGTGGTGGATGCTGGTGATGTGGCGCGAAGCCTGCGAGCCGTAGAGCCCGTCGAGCAACGAACCGGGCTCGAAGGCCACCTCGTGCAGCAGCCGGTCGTAGTGCTCGGTGTCCTGATGCACCGTGGCGTTCGGCCACATCGAGGGAATGTCCTGCACCAGGGTGCCCCCGTGGTACACGTTGATGAGCTGGGCGCCGCGGCAGATGCCGAGCACGGGTTTGCCCGCTTCGATGAAACCGCGCAGCAGGGCGAGTTCGTAACGGTCGCGGATCGGGTCGCCGGCCCAGTCGGGGTGGCCGGCGGTGGCGCCGTAGGTGCCTGGGCTGATGTCCGCCCCCCCCTGCAGCACCAAGCCGTCCAGCAGATCGACGATCGCGGCCAGGGGGACACGGCGGGGCGAGACCGGGGCGGCTTCGTCGATGAAGGGCACCATCAGGGCGATGGCCCCGTGCCCCATGATCCAGTGCGCCATGGAGCTTTCGAGGAACTGCAACCGTTTCTGGGGCAGCCCCAGGCCGGGGGGCGGATCGTGCAGCAGGCGGGCGGTGATTCCGATACGGAGGGGCATGGGACAGGTGCAGCGAAACAGGCCTTCATGCTACGCCTGTCGCCGCACCCCTGTATGTCCCGGGGCCATCAATAGGTTTCGAGATGCAGACGTCCTTCACGCTTGAGTGCGCTGCCGACCACATCCCAGTCGAGCCCGGCACCGGTGGCGATGTCGCGCAGGGCCAGCACCACGCCCTCTTCCATGGCCTTGAGGCCGCACACGTAGAAGCAGGCGTTCGGGTCCTGCAGCAACGCGGCCAGGTCGGCGGCGCGTTCGCGCATGGCGTCCTGCACGTAGCGCTTGGACTTGCCGGCTTCGCGCGAGAAGGCGAAGTTGGTGTCGATGAAGTCCTTGGGCAGGTTCTGCAGCGGGCCGAAGTACGGCAACTCGGCCGGTGTGCGGGCGCCGAAGAACAGCATCAGTTTGCCGCCTTCGAACTTGCCGCTGGCGCGCAGACGGCGGCGCCATTCGGTCATCGCGCGCATGGGCGCCGAACCGGTGCCGGTGCAGATCATGACGATGCTGGACTTCGGGTGGTTGGGCATCAGGAAGCTGGCGCCGAAGGGGCCGATGACCTGCACCTGGTCGCCCACCTTCAGGTCGCACATGTAGTTGCTGGCGACGCCGCGCACCGGCTGGCCCGAATGGTCTTCGAGCACGCGCTTGATGGTCAGGGACAGGTTGTTGTGGCCCGGGCGTTCGCCATTGCGCGGGCTGGCGATGCTGTACTGGCGCGCATGGTGCGGCTTTCCATGGGCGTCGACGCCGGGCGGCACGATGCCGATGCTCTGGCCTTCAAGCACCGGGAAGGGCATGCTGCCGAAATCGAGCACGACGTGGTGGGTGTCGTAGTCCTTGCCGACCTCGGTGACACGCAGGTTGCCGGTGACGGTGGCGGTGACGGTTTTTTCGGCGGCCTTGGGGCCGTAGAGGTTGGTGTAGGCGTGGGCCGCGCTCCAGGGCGGGATCGTGGCGCCGTACTGGGCGGAGTTGAACGTGGCCTGGCCAGCCGGATCGGCAGCGGGGGCGGCCGTCTCCTGGGGTTCGGCTTCTGCCTCACCGAGGCCAGCCTCGGCCGACTGGGCGGCCAGCTCTCCCGACGAGAGCTCGACGGGCAGTTCGTCCCAGCCGAGCTGTTCTTCCACGGTGTAGGCGTTGCCGCGCACGACGCGGCGGTAGTTGTCGATGGAGCCGGTCGGGCACGGCGAGATGCAGTCGTTGCACCAGTTGCACTTGCTGACGTCGACGACGTAGTTGCGCGAGTCGTGGGTGATGGCGCCGACCGGGCAGATCGATTCGCAGGTGTTGCAGCGGATGCAGATCTCGGGGTCGATCAGGTGCTGCTTGATGACGGCGGCTTCCATGGGGGCGTTCATCTTCTGTCTCCGGTACTGTTGTCTCGTGGAGCTCTATTGTGTGTGGCGTGTGTTGACTTCGTGGAGACACCGCGTGAGCCCGGGTGGCTGACTCCGTTCGTGTCCCCCGCCGGCCTGCGGCCGGCTCCTCCTTTACCTCACTGCGCCAGCCACCCGGGCTCACGCTCACAGGCTCGCGAGGCGAAGAAGCAAACCAAACCACACATCGCTCCGGCGCGCGTGCCTGGTCCAGAGATGCGGTGGAACCGGCTTCGCCGGGCCACTCGCATCGTCCCCCCTTCAAGCGCCAAAGGCGCGCCAGAAAGGGGGGAAGCCGCGCAGCGGCGCAGGGGGGTTATCCGAATCTCACGTACTCGAAATTCACCGGCTGGCGGTTGATGCCCATGACCGGCGGCGCGATCCAGTTGGCGAACTTGCCCGGCTCGACCACACGGCCCATGAGCGAACCCACGTAGGCGCGGTCGGTGTCCGAAGGCAGCCACTCTTCCACGCGCTGGTTCCATTCGTGGTCGCTCACCACGCGGCCGTCCGGGCTGACCTTGACGCCGGCCAGCGAGCCGATGTTGCGGTGGAAGGCCTTGTGCGGCACCTTCAGGCGGAAGTCGATACCGGCCTTTTCGATCAGGCGGTTCCAGCGGTCCACACCGCCCACCGAGTCCTTGATGTAGTCGTCGCGCAGCACTTCGTTGAGCGCGTTGAGCATCGGCACTTCCTTCTCGACCAGGCCGCCGTTCTCGACCGCCAGGATCTTGTAGGAATTGCCCTTGAGCACGTGGTCGTCGGTGCGCTTGCCCTCTTCGTAACGGCCCTTGAGACCCGAACTGTAGAAGGTGGCGGCGTTGGACGACTGGTCGGCACCGAACAGGTCGATGGTCACCGAGAAATGGAAGTTGATGTAGCGCTGGATGGTCGGCAGGTCGATCACGCCGGCCGCGCGCAGCTTGCCCACGTCATCGGTCTTGAGCTGGTTCATCATTTCGCAGGTGCGGGTGATGACGCGGCCCACGCCCGATTCGCCCACGAACATGTGGTGCGCCTCTTCGGTCAGCATGAACTTGGTCGTGCGGGCCAGCGGGTCGAATGCGGATTCGGCCAGGGCGCAGAGCTGGAACTTGCCGTCGCGGTCGGTGAAGTAGGTGAACATGAAGAAGCTCAGCCAGTCGGGCGTCTTCTCGTTGAAGGCCTGCAGGATGCGCGGGTTGTCGGCGTTGCCGCTGTTGCGTTCGAGCAGGGCTTCGGCTTCTTCGCGGCCGTCCTTGCCGAAGTACTTGTGCAGCAGGTAGACCATGGCCCAGAGATGGCGGCCTTCTTCCACGTTCACTTGGAACAGGTTGCGCAGGTCGTACTGGCTCGGGCAGGTCAGGCCCAGATGGCGCTGCTGCTCGACCGAGGCCGGCTCGGTGTCACCTTGCGTGACGATGATGCGGCGCAGGTTGGCGCGGTGTTCGCCAGGCACGTCCTGCCAGGCGGCTTCGCCCATGTGGTCACCGAAGTGGATCTTGCGCTCCTGCTCGGCCGGGTTCAGGAAGATGCCCCAGCGGTAGTCGGGCATCTTGACGTGGTCGAACTGTGCCCAGCCCTGCGGGTCGACGCTGACGGCGGTACGCAGGTACACATCGAAGTTCTGCGAACCGTCCGGGCCCATGTCCTGCCACCACTGCAGGTAATTGGGCTGCCAGTGTTCCAGCGCGCGTTGCAGCGTGCGGTCTTCGCTGAGATTGACGTTGTTCGGAATCTTCTCGCTGTAATCGATGCTGGACATGACAGTCTCCTGGTGGGGGAATGAACGTTGGAGTGAAGATGCTTGAAGCCAGGGGTGCGGCGGAACCGGCTTTGCCGGGCCGCTCGCGCCGTCCCCCCTTCAAGCGCCAAAGGCGCGCCAGAAAGGGGGGAAGCCGCGCAGCGGCGCAGGGGGGTTACACGCGATTCCAGTCAAAGGCGGCCTTTTCGCCCTTGCCATAGACCTTGAGCGCGCCCTTCTCGCCGACGGCGTTGGGGCGCTGGAAGATCCAGTTCTGCCAGGCGGTCAGGCGACCGAAGATGCGGGTGAACATGTTTTCCTTCTGGGCGAAGCGCAGATTGGCTTCCAGACCGGTCAGCGCGTCGGGCGACATGGCCGCGCGCTCTTCCAGCGCCAGGCGGATTTCGTCGGCCCAGTCGATGTCGTCGGGGGCCGCGGTGACCAGGCCCAGCTTCAGCGCCGCGTCGCCGTCCAGCGCCTGGCCGATGGCGCCGCGCGCGGCTTCCATCGGGCCCACCTCTTCGTAGAAGCGGCGCTGCAGGCGGCTCTGGCCGTTGACCATGGGCAGGTAGCCGAAGTTCATCTCGCCCAGGGTCAGTGCGGGCTGCTTTTCCGGCTCGTCGGGCAGCACCAGCATGTAGGCGCGGTCGGCGCAGAAAGCCAGCTCGGCCAGCGTGCCGGCAAAGCAAGACCCCGGCTCCAGCAGCGCGAACAGGCTGCGCGAGGACACGTCCAGGCGGGCGAAGGTGCGGCGCAGGTGGCCGATGGTTTCGTTGACGAACCAGTGGTCCTTGTTCGCGAGCATGAGCGCGTCGTTGGCCAGCACGGCGGCGGCATCGCCTTCGGTTTTGAGCAGCCAGGTGCCGATGTCCAGCTCGTTGGTGCGCATGTGCAGGATGGCGTCGTCCAGCTCGCGCACCATTTGCAGGGCGTACCAGTTCGCGCCCAGCGCTTCGATACCGGCAATGTCGGTCGGCTGCGCACCTTGCGGGGCCTTCACGGTGAAGGTGGCGGTGCGTTTGGCGCGGTCGATGGCGACCGACACGTTTTGGTAGGTGAGGCTGTCGGCCGCGATCGTGCGGTTCAGTGGCGTCAGCTCCACGCCCCGTGCGCCAGCCGCGCCGCGATGGCTGCCGGCAGCCAGCTTGTCGGCACGCTCGCGCACGGCCTGCTGGAACACCGCAGGCTTGGCGATGGCGTCGACCAGGCGCCAGTCCACGGCCTTCTGGCCGCGCACGCCTTCCACGCTGGTGCAGAAGATGTCGGCCAGGTCGTGGCGCACATGGCGCTTGTCGGTCACGCGGGTCAGGCCGCCGGTGCCGGGCAGCACGCCCAGCAGCGGTACTTCGGGCAGGCTCACGGCGCTGGAACGGTCATCGACCAGCACGATCTCATCGCAAGCCAGGGCCAGCTCGTAACCACCGCCGGCGCAGGCGCCGTTGAGCGCGGCCACGAACTTCAGGCCGCTGTGCTGGCTGCTGTCTTCGATGCCGTTGCGGGTTTCGTTGGTGAACTTGCAGAAGTTCACCTTCCAGCCGTGGCTGGACAGGCCCAGCATGAAGATGTTGGCGCCCGAGCAGAACACCCGGTCCTTCAGGCTGGTGACCACCACGGACTTCACTTCCGGGTGCTCGAAGCGGATGCGCTGCAGCGCGTCGTGCAGCTCGATGTCGACGCCCAGGTCGTAGCTGTTGAGCTTGAGCTTGTAGCCCGGGCGCAGACCCGCGTCTTCGTTGATGGCCAGCGAGAGCGTGGCCACCGGGCCGTCAAAGCTCAGTTGCACATGCTGGTAGCGCGAGGGATGGGTCTGGTAGTCGACGCTGGGGGCGGCGGTGGCGGTCATGGAAGTCTCCTCGGGTTCGGGTCGGCGGGCAGTTCAGGACGGTCGGGCCGCACATCCGCGCGGCATGACATGAATAATAGTGCATATTCCGGTGCGCCGTCAAATGCAGTTTAGTTCTCAAACCCCCGGAGAAACCCGGAGACCAGGTCCGCTCAGACCGGCAGCCGGAGCAGTTGCCGCACTTCCCGCCGCAGTTTCACGAAGCTGTCTTCCAGTGGCAGCGCACTGGTGTCGAAGGCCAGATCGGCCTTGGAATAGAAGGCGGCACGCCCTTCCAGGATGCGCTTGAGGTCTTCCATCGCCTCGCGGCTGGCCGCCATGGGGCGCATGTCGCCCTGCGCCGCCACCCGCCCCATGTGATCGGCCGGATCGGCCTTCAGCCACACCGTGGTGCAGTGCTGCAGCAGCAGGTTGAAGTTGGCCGAATCCGCCACCAGCCCGCCGGGCGTGGCGATCACCACCTCGGGATAGATCTGGATCGCCTCCTCCAGCGCGCGCCGTTCGTAGCGCCGGTAGGCGTTGGCGCCATAGAGGTTGTGGATCTCGCTGATGCTGCAGCCGGCAAACTGCTCGATCTCGCGGCTGAGTTCGATGAACGGAAATCCCAGGTCCTGCGCCAGCCGCTGCCCGAGGGTGGATTTGCCCGCCCCGCGCAGGCCGATCAGGGCCACACGCGCCTGGCGGCCCTGCGCGTCCACACCGCCGCTGGCGCCCAGCAACTCGGCCAGTTGCACCCGCGCACGCCGCAGATCGCCCTCGCTGCGCCCCTGCAGCAACTCGCGGATCAGCAGCCATTCGGGCGAGCTGGTGGTGACGTCGCCGATCAGCTCGGCCAGCGAGCATTGCAAGGCCTGCGCCACCTGCAACAGCACCAGGATGGAAGCGTTGCCGGTGCCGTATTCGAGGTTGGCCAGGTGGCGCTCGGACACATCGGCCGCTACCGCCACCGCCTTGCGCGTCATGCCCTTGCGCGAGCGCAGATTGCGCACGCGCTCGCCCAGCGCCACCAGGAAGGGATGGCGCTCGGCGTCGTCGGCGGCAGGGGCTGGCGGGGCGATGAGGGTGTCGCTGGCGGTCATGGCGCGGGCGCCTTTCGTCTGTTGGCGAAGCGGTCGAGGGTAAACCCCAGTCGTCAAAATGCCTCGGGACATGCACTTTAATGCATACTCCTCAAGACGCAAGATAGTGCATTTATAACGTCATTCCGTGGCCACGGCCACGGCATTTACGCAAACCGCTGCATCCCGGAACCCGCTGCCATGACCGCCCACACCGATCTCCCCCTGCTCCCCAACTTCTTCGCCGGCCGCTGGCAAACCGGCACCGGCCGTGGCCAGACCCTGCTCGATCCGGTGACCGGCGAGGCGCTGGTGCGCGTCGACAACACCGGCCTGGACCTGGCCGAAGGCTTCACTTTCGCCCGCGAACAGGGCGGCGCCGCGCTGCGCGCCCTGAACTATGGCCAGCGCGCCGCCCTGCTGGGCGCCATCGTCAAGGTGCTGCAGGCCAACCGCGACGCCTACTACGACATCGCCACCCGCAATGCCGGGACCGTCACCAAGGATTCGGCGGTCGACATCGACGGCGGCATCTTCACCCTGGGCTATTACGCCAAACAGGGCGAGGCCCTGGGTGAAGCCAGCGTGCTGCTCGATGGCGAGCGCATCCGCATGGGCAAGGACCCGGTGTTCCAGACCCAGCACGTGCTCCAGCCCACGCGCGGCGTGGCCCTGTTCATCAACGCCTTCAACTTCCCGAGCTGGGGTCTGTGGGAAAAGGCCGCACCCGCCCTGCTCTCGGGCGTGCCGGTGATCGTCAAGCCCGCCACCGCCACCGCCTGGCTGACCCAGCGCATGGTGGAAGACGTGGTCAAGGCCGGCGTGCTGCCGGCGGGTGCGCTGTCGGTGGTCTGCGGCTCCTCGGCCGGGCTGATGGACCAGCTCCAGCCGTTTGACGTGGTCAGCTTCACCGGTTCGGCCGAAACGGCGCGCATCATCCGCAGCCACCCGGCGGTGGCCCAGCGCTCGGTGCGCTGCAACATCGAGGCCGACAGCCTCAACAGCGCCCTGCTCGACCCGGCCGCCAGCGAAGGCGGGGAAGCCTTCAACCTCCTGGTGAGCGAGGTGGTGCGCGAGATGACGGTCAAGAGCGGCCAGAAGTGCACCGCCATCCGCCGCATCTTCGTGCCGCGCGCGCTGTACGGCGCCGTCGCCCAGGCCATCGGCGCCAAGCTGGCCAAGACCACCGTGGGCAACCCGCGCCACGAAGGCGTGCGCATGGGTGCGCTGGTCAGCCGCGAGCAGTACGACAGCGTGATCGCCGGCATTCAGCACCTGAAGACCGAGGCCGAGGTGCTGGTGGACGGCAGCGCCGTGGCGCTGGTCGACGCCGACCCCGCCGTGGCCGCCTGCGTGGCGCCCACGCTGCTGGGCACCCAGGACCCGGTGGGCGCGAAGGTGCTGCACGAGGTGGAGGTGTTCGGCCCCGTGGCCACCCTCATGCCCTACGACAGCGAGGCCCAGGCCTATGAGCTCATTCGCCGCGGCGAGGGCTCGCTGGTGGCCTCGGTCTACAGCGAAGACCCGGCCTTCATCGCCCGCGCCGCCGCCGAGCTGGCCGACAGCCACGGGCGTGTGCACGCCATCAGCCCCGACGTGGCCGCCAGCCAGACCGGCCACGGCAACGTCATGCCCATGAGCCTGCACGGCGGCCCCGGCCGTGCGGGCGGCGGCGAAGAGCTTGGCGGCCTGCGTGCGCTGGGCTTCTACCACCGCCGCAGCGCGGTGCAGGCCAGCAGCGCCGCACTGGATGTGTTGTGTGCCCCCCGCGCCGCCTTCGGCGTCACCCCCTGAGGGGGCGATGCACGTGGCCCGGCAAAGCCTGTTCCACCGCATCCTGGACTGGGGCACTGTTTGCCGAAAAGCGCCTGAGTGCCCCCGCGTTTCATCAGAAAACAGGAGACAGACATGCCCCTCGAAACCGCCGCCCCACCCGCCCGCTTCAACTTCGCCCGCCACCTGATGCAACTCAACGCCGGCCGTGTCGGCAAGGTGGCGCTGATCGATGACGCGGGCACGCTCAGCTACGGTCAACTGGCCGACCAGGTGCGGCGCTTTTCGGCCGCGCTGGTCGCCCTGGGCCTGCGCCGTGAAGACCGCGTGCTGCTGCTGATGCACGACAGCAGCGACTGGGTCGTGAGCTTCCTGGGGGCGTTGCACGCGGGCGTGGTGCCGGTGTGCGTGAACACCCTGCTGACCGCCAAGGACTACGCCTACATGCTGGCCGACAGCCGCTCGCAGGCAGCCATCGTCTCGGGCGCACTGCTGCCCACGCTGCAGACCGCACTGGCCGACGGCGGGCACGAAGCGAAGACGCTGATCGTCTCGCGCGGCACGGGCGCCCTGCCGGCCGGTGCGCACGACTGGGCCGCGCTCGTGGCGGCCACACCCCCGGGCGACGGCGCCGACACGCACGGCGACGAGCCCGCCTTCTGGCTCTATTCCAGCGGCTCCACCGGCGCCCCCAAGGGCACCGTGCACACCCAGGCCAACCTGTGGTGGACCGCCGAGCTGTACGGCAAGGGCGTGCTGGCGCTGCAGGAAAACGACATCGTCTTCTCCGCCGCCAAGCTCTTCTTCGCCTATGGCCTGGGCAACGCACTCACCTTCCCCCTGAGCGCCGGCGCCAGCGTGGTGCTGATGGCCGAACGCGCCACGCCGCAGGCCTGCTTCAAGCGCTTCGTGGAACAGCGGCCCACCGTGTTCTACGGTGCCCCCACCGGCTACGGCGGCATGCTCGCCAGCCCCGAACTGCCGCCCCGCGACCAAGTGGCGCTGCGCCTGTGCTCGTCCGCCGGTGAGGCGCTGCCGCGTGACATCGGCGAGCGCTGGACGGCCCACTTCGGCTGCGAAATCATCGACGGCATCGGCTCCACCGAGATGCTGCACGTGTTCCTCTCGAACCGCCCGGGCGACGTGCGCTACGGCACCACCGGCAAACCCGTGCCCGGCTATGCCGTGGAACTGCGCGACGAAGACGGCCGCGTGATCGACGGCCACAACCAGATCGGCGACCTCTATATCCAGGGCCCGAGCGCGGCGCTGCTGTACTGGAACAACCGCGCCAAGTCGCGCGACACCTTCCAGGGCGCCTGGACCAAAAGCGGCGACAAGTACGTGCGCGACCCCGACGGGTACTACACCTACGCTGGCCGCAACGACGACATGCTCAAAGTCAGCGGCATCTACGTCAGCCCTTTCGAAGTCGAGGCCACGCTGGTGCAGCACCCCGCCGTGCTCGAAGCCGCCGTGATCGGCAAAAACGACGACGAAGGCCTGACCAAGACCAAGGCCTACGTGGTGCTCAAGCCCGGCCAGCAAGCCACCGAAGCCGAGCTGCAGGCCTTCGTGAAAGACAAGCTCGCCCCCTACAAATACCCGCGCTTCGTCGAATTCGTGGCCGAACTGCCCAAGACCGCCACCGGCAAGATCCAGCGCTTCAAGCTGCGCGAGCTGGAGAACCAGCGGCTGTTCGTGAACCACTGACCCCCTGCCAGCAACCGCCTGTCTCCTTTCCGCCCCCGACACAGGGGAAACCCCCGGTCCCGGGGAAGGCATTTCGTTTTAGAACATAACGAGATGACCAACGACTTCCAGCCGGCACGAAGGAGACAAGATGGTTCGCAGATGGATCGCGGCGTGCATGGCCTTGCTCGCCGCTGCCGCGCATGCCGGTAACGAGGGTGTCACCCCCACCGAAATCCGGCTCGGTTCCTCGCAGGTGCTGACGGGCCCTCTTGGCCCGCAAACCCTGCAATATGGTGAGGGCGCGCGTCTGCTGTTCGATGCCGTGAACGCCGCAGGCGGCATCCACGGCCGCCAGATCCGCTTCACCAGCCTGGACGATGGCTTCGATGTGCAGCGCGCCGTGAACAACACCCGCCAGCTGATCGAAGAGCAGAAGGTGTTCATGCTGTTCAACAGCTCGGGCACGGCCCACACCGCGGCGGTGCTGCCGATGCTGCAAGCGTCCCAGACCATCCTGTTCGGCCCGGTGACCGGCGCTTCGTCCATGCGCGAGCGCGTCCACCCGTACCTCTTCCACGTGCGCGCCAGCTACGCCAACGAGGCCGAAAAGATGGTCTCGCAGATCAAACAGATCGGCGTGAACCGCCTCGCCGTTTTCTACCAGGACGACGCGTTCGGCCAGGCCCTGCTGGCCGAGGTGCGCAAGGCCTCGGCCTCGCAGAACCTGCCGCTGGTGGCCGAGGTGAAGGTGAATCCGGCCGCGCCGGACTTTGCCGCCGCCGCTGCAGCCACGGCCCAGGCCAACCCCCAGGCCGTGATTCTGGGCACCGCCGGCCAGACCTTCCCCAACTACGTCAAGGCGGTGCTCGCCACCCCGTCCCGGCCGGTCTTCTACGGCTTTTCGGTCGCCAGCCTTGACGTGATCAAGCGGGAGCTCGGGGACAAGGCGCGCGGCATCATCCTCGCGCAGATCATGCCCTCGCTGCGCAACACCACCGTGCCGGTGGTGTCCGAGTACCTGAGCCTGCTCCGGACCAAGTCGCCCGATGCGGCGCCTTCGGCATCGCAGTTCGAGGGCTTCGTGCATGCCCGGCTGCTGGTCGAAGGGTTGCGGCGCACCGGCCGTGACCTGAGCACCGCCTCCTTCACGCGCACGCTGGAGAACGCGGGCGAGATCGCGTTCGGGCGTTTCAAGGCGCGCTACTCGCCCCAGTCACACAACGGCTCCGACTACGTGGAACTGGCCATCATCGACGGCCAGGGCCAGTTGCGCTACTGACGCCCGGCCGGTATGCGCCGTGTGCGTCAGGTGCCTTTGGAGATGGTGATGTTGGGGAATTTGCTGGAGTAGTCCTTGGCCTTGGTGGCGATCTTGATCGCCACCTGGCGTGCCACGGTGCGGTAGATACCGGCAATCTCGCCCTCGGGCTCGGCGACCACGGTGGGCTCGCCGCTGTCGGCCTGCACACGGATACCCATGTTCAGCGGCAACGCACCCAGGTAGTCCATGGCCAGTTCGGCCGCCATCTTCTTGCCGCCGTCAGCGCCGAAGATGTGTTCGGTGTGGCCGCAGTTGGGGCAGCAGTACACCGCCATGTTCTCCACGATGCCCAGAATGGGCACGCCCACCTTTTCGAACATCTTGATGCCTTTGCGCGCATCGAGCAGGGCGATATCCTGCGGCGTGGTCACGATCACCGCGCCGGTCACCGGCACGCGCTGGGCCAGCGTGAGCTGGATGTCGCCGGTGCCGGGCGGCATGTCGACGATGAGGTAGTCCAGCTCGCGCCAGTTGGTCTGGCGCAGCAACTGGTCAAGCGCCTGGGTGGCCATGGGACCACGCCAGATCATGGCCTGGTCGGGGTCGACCAGGAAGCCGATCGACATCACCTGCACGCCGTGGTTTTCCAGCGGCTCCATGCTTTTGTCGTCCACGCTCTGCGGCCGGCCGGAGATACCCATCATCTGCGGCAGGCTGGGGCCGTAGATGTCGGCATCCAGAATGCCCACGCGCGCGCCTTCCGAAGCCAGCGCCAGCGCCAGGTTCACGGCGGTGGTGCTCTTGCCCACCCCGCCCTTGCCCGAGGCCACGGCAATGATGTTCTTGATGCCGGGCAGCAGCGGCACGCCGCGCTGCACCGCATGGGCCACCACATGCACCTGCAGCTGCACGGAGACATTGGCCACCCCCGGCACCGTGCGCGCGGCCTCCACCAGCGCCCGGCGCAGCGCCGGCATCTGGCTCTTGGCCGGGTAACCCAGCTCCACGTCGAACGACACGTCACCCCCGTCGACCTGCAGGTTCTTCAGCGCCCGCGTGGACACAAAATCCTTGCCGGTGTTCGGATCGATCACGCCCTGCAGGGCGCCCAGCAGGGCCTGGTTGTCGACAGCCATGGGGGAAAACTCCTTGTAGTGGTTGAGGCCAGCCAGGGGCGGGCGGCCCGCAGTCTAACGCCGATGCCAAGCCCCGCCTAAAATCAAGGGTTCCCCCGAAAAACGCCTCAACCGCGCCATCTGCCATGAGCCAGCGACGCCTGTTCGTCACCACCGCCCTGCCCTACGCCAACGGCCATTTCCACATCGGCCACATCATGGAATACATCCAGGCCGACACCTGGGTGCGCTTCCAGCGCATGATGGGCCACCGGGTGGACTTTGTGGGCGCCGACGATGCGCACGGCGCGCCGATCATGATCGCCGCCGAAAAAGCCGGCAAGACGCCCGAGCAGTTCGTCGCCGACATCGCCGCCGGGCGCAAGCCTTACCTGGACGGTTTCCACATCAGCCACGACAACTGGCACTCCACGCACAGCCCCGAAAACACCGAGCTGGCGCAGGCCATCTACCGCGACCTGCGCGCCGCCGGCCTGATCGAAACCCGCACCATCGAGCAGTTCTTCGACCCCGAAAAGGGCATGTTCCTGCCCGACCGCTACATCAAGGGCGAATGCCCCAAGTGCCACGCCAAGGACCAGTACGGCGACAACTGCGAGGTCTGCGGCACGGTCTACGCGCCCACCGACCTGATCGAGCCCTACTCGGCCCTCTCGGGTGCCAAGCCGGTGCTGAAGAACTCCGAACACTTCTTCTTCAAGCTCTCTGACCCGCGCTGCGTGGAATTCCTGCAGGGCTGGACGCAGGACGGTGTGCATGTGCAACCCGAAGTGGCCAACAAGGTCAAGGAGTGGTTCACCGTCCGCACCAACCCCGATGGCAGCACCAGCGAGGGCCTGGGCGACTGGGACATCAGCCGCGACGCGCCCTACTTCGGCATCGAGATCCCCGACGCGCCGGGCAAGTATTTCTACGTCTGGCTGGACGCCCCCATCGGCTACCTCGCCTCGCTCAAGAACCTGCTGGAAAAACGCGGCGAGAGCTACGAGGCCTACATGGCCGACCCGGCGCTGGAGCAGTTCCACTTCATCGGCAAGGACATCGTCACGTTCCACACGCTGTTCTGGCCCGCCATGCTCAAGTTCAGCGGCCGCAAGACACCCGACAAAATCTGCGTGCACGGCTTCCTGACCGTCAACAACGGCGAGAAGATGAGCAAGAGCCGTGGCACCGGCCTCGATCCGCTCAAGTACCTGCGCCTGGGCATGAACGCCGAATGGCTGCGCTACTACATCGCGGCCAAGCTCAATGGCAAGAACGAAGACATCGACTTCAACCCCGAAGACTTCATGGCGCGCGTGAACGCCGACCTGATCGGCAAGTTCATCAACATCGCCAGCCGCGCCGCCGGTTTCATCAGCAAGCGCTTCGCCGGCCAGCTCGGCATGCCGGGGTCCGAGGGCCAGGCGCTGCTGGCCACGCTGCAGCAACAGGCCGCGCCCATCGCCGACGCCTTCGACAAGCGCGACACCGCGCGCGCCGTGCGCGAGATCATGCTGCTGGCCGACCGCGTGAACGAATACGTCAACGAATACAAACCCTGGGAACTGGCCAAGCAGGAAGGCGCCGAAGCCCGCCTGCAGGACGTGTGCACCACCTGCATCCAGGCGTTCCGCCTGCTGGCGCTCTACCTCAAGCCCGTGCTGCCGGCGCTGGCGCAGCAGGTTGAGACCTTCCTCAACACAACGTCGCTGCAATGGGCGGACGCGCAGGCGCTTCTGCCGGCCGGCCACACCATCGGCACCTACCAGCACCTGATGCAGCGCGTGACCCCTGAACAACTCGACGCGCTGTTCGAGCCGCCGGCACCGCCGGTGGTGGAAAAGCCGCTGCCGGGCGGTGAGGCCATTGCCGACACCATCACCATCGACGACTTCGCCAAGATCGACTTGCGCATCGCCCAGATCGTGCAATGCGAGGCGGTCGAAGGCTCGACCAAGCTGCTGCGCCTGACGCTGGATGTGGGCGAAGGCCGCACGCGCAACGTCTTCAGCGGCATTGCCAGCATGTACCAGCCCGAAGACCTGGTGGGCAAGCTCACCGTGATGGTGGCCAACCTCGCGCCGCGCAAGATGAAATTCGGCGTCAGCGAAGGCATGGTGCTCGCCGCCAGCCACGGCGACGAAAAGACCCACCCGGGCATCCACGTGCTCAACCCCTGGCCGGGCGCCACGCCGGGCATGCGCGTGCGCTGAAAGCCACGCCCCGATGTTTGCGCCGATCCACGGTTTCACCAGCCTGCAGCGCACGCCGCAGACGGACCTGAAGCTCGGCACCGTGCTGGCCTTCGTGGGCGGCGCGGCCAACGCCGGCGGGTTTCTGGCCGTGGGGCAATACACCTCGCACATGACGGGCATCGTCTCGTCACTGGCCGACAACCTGGTGCTCGGCCAGTTCGTGCTGGTCGGCGCGGGCCTGGCTTCGCTGCTGGCCTTTCTGCTGGGCACCATGTGCACGGTCTGGCTGGTCAACTGGGGCATGCGGCGCCGGCTGCGCAGCGCCTATGGCCTGCCGCTGATCGTGGAAGCCGCGCTGCTGCTGGTGTTCGGCCTGTTCGGCGCGGCCCTGAGCCTGTGGCACACGCTGATCCTGCCGGTCACCGTGGTGCTGCTGTGTTTCATCATGGGCTTGCAGAACGCGGTGATCACCAAGATTTCCAAAGCCCGCATCCGCACCACGCACGTCACCGGTCTGGTCACAGACCTGGGCATCGAACTCGGGCGCCTGTTCTACATGAACCGCCTGCCGGGGGCCGAGCCGGTGCGTGCCGATCGCCGGCGGCTGCGGGTGCACGCCCAGCTCATCGCCAGCTTTCTGCTCGGCGGCATCGCCGGTGCCTTCGGCTTCAAGTTTGTGGGTTACGTGAGCACCGTGCCGCTGGCCCTGGCCCTGCTGCTGCTGGTGCTGCGCCCGGCGCTCGACGACTGGCAGCGCCTGCGCGCGGCCTGAAACAGCCCCCCGGTCAGCGGTTGCGCTCCAGGTCCGGGTCGCGCACCGACATCGTGGAAACCACGCGCAGGTCCGGGTTGAACACCACGGTGAAGACCTTCGAATCGCTTTCGTTCGGCCCGTCCCGCCAGCGCCAGTCGTAATGGGTTTCGCGTTTGAGCGCGTATTCGGTGATCTTCATCGGTTTGCCCAAGAGCTTGCGCACGGTCTCCATCGGCATGCCGGGCTGGATCTGGTCGAACGTGCGGGCGTTGAGCACCTGGCGCAACGCACTCATCTTGCCGTCCGGACCGATGGTGATCTGGTAGTTCTGGTAGCCGGCGGGCTGGCGGTTGTATTCGTAGATCTGCGAGCCGTCCGGCCCGTCCCACACCGCCTCGGGCGGGCCGAAGCGCTGGCGCACGTCGGCTTCGGTCGAAACGCCTTCTTCCAGTTCGCTGATGGCCTGCGGGTCGCACGCCCCCAGCCAGAAAGACGCCCCGAGGATGGGCACCCACAACGCCCGCCGCAGGCTCCGACGGTATCGACGCCACCTTGATGTCATGCTTGCTCCTGCCCGGCTTCTCGCCGGGTGCTCGGATCAGTGTAATCCCCTGAAGGTGCCACTGCCGACACCCGCCCCTCAGGATCCGTGCCCGGTGCTGCGCACCCGGGCAAGTCCGTGTGGCGCCACGGCCCCCTGGCAGTAACATTTGGTGATGTCGCTGAACCTCCCTCCCCTGGCCAGTTTCCGACCCCGGCTGCTCGCCGATCTGCGTGGCTACAACCGGGAACGCCTGGGCAAGGACATGGGCGCCGGCGCCACCGTGGGCATCGTGGCCTTGCCGCTGGCCATGGCCTTCGCCATCGCCAGCGGCCTCAAGCCCGAAGCCGGCCTGTGGACAGCCATCATCGCGGGCTTCCTGATCTCGGCCCTGGGAGGCACTTCGGTGCAGATTGGCGGCCCTGCGGGCGCCTTCATCGTCATCGTCTACGGCATCGTCGAGCGCTACGGCGTGGCCAACCTGCTGATCGCCACCGCCAGCGCGGGGGTGCTGCTGTTCCTGCTGGGTCTGTTCCGTCTGGGCACCCTGGTGCGCTACGTACCGGTGAGTGTGGTCATCGGCTTCACCAACGGCATCGCGGTGCTGATCGCGCTGTCGCAGGTGCGCGACTGGCTGGGCCTGGACATTGCCAAGATGCCCGGCGATTTCTTCAGCCAGATCGGTGCGCTCGCGCACCATCTGGACAGCTTCAACCCCTACGCCTTCGGTCTGGGCACGCTGTGCATCCTGGGCCTGTTCATCTGGCCCCGCCTGTGGGCGGTGGACTCCCAGTTCCGCCGTCAGCTGGCGCAATACGACACCGTCAGCGCACTCAAGGCCACCTCGCGCCTGCCCGCGCCGGTGGTGGCGCTGATCACGCTGTCGCTGGCTTCGTGGGCCCTGTCGATGCCGGTAGAAACCATCGGCACCCGCTTCGGCGGTATTCCCCAAGGCGTTCCGGCCTTCGAACTGCCCGACTTTTCGTGGGAAACCGCGCGCCTGCTGGTCACGCCCACGCTCACCATCGCGCTGCTGGGTGCCATCGAATCGCTGCTGTGTGCCCGTGTGGCCGACCAGCTCAGCGACACACCCAAGCACGACCCCAACCAGGAGCTGATGGCGCAAGGCGTGGCCAACGTGGTGGTGCCGTTCTTTGGCGGCATGCCGGCCACCGGCACCATCGCCCGCACCGTGACCAACATCCGCTCGGGCGCCACATCGGCAGTGGCCGGCATCGTGCATGCGGCCACGCTGGCGGCCGTGGTGCTGATCGCCGCGCCGCTGGCGCAGCACATTCCGCTCGCCGTGCTGGCCGGGGTTCTGCTGTTCGTGGCCTGGAACATGGGCGAATGGCGCGAATTCAGGCGCCTGAAACACTTCACCAACCACTACCGGCTGATGATGGTGTCCACTTTCCTAGTGACCATCATTTTCGACCTGACGGTGGCCGTGGAACTCGGCCTGGTGCTGGCCTGCCTGCTGTTCGTGCGGCGCCAGAGCGCGATCTTCCGGGTCGATCCCGTGGCGCGCACCGAGCACCAGCTCACCTACCGGCTCTATGGCTCGCTGTTCTTCGGCGCGGCGGCCAAGCTCGACCCCATCGTCGCCGAGGTCGAGCGGGCCGAGCCCGGCCTCCGGGTGATGCTCGACGCCTCCCAGCTCATATCGCTGGACACCACGGGCCTAGACGCGCTCGAACAGGTCCACAAGGCCCTGGAAAAGCGCGGTGGCCGCCTGGGCATGGTGGGCCTGAACGAACAACCCCGCTCCCTGATCGAACGCTCGGGCTTTGCCCAGCGGCTGGACACCTGCCAGTGAGCCCCCACAGGCCCCGCTGAAGCCGTGGTCCGGGACCGGTAAAATTGGCGTTTTCCCCAACCAGTCCGATTCCGGAATCGTCATGTCCCTCTTCGGTCGCCCGCACTACACCTCCGACGCCACCCAGTTCATCGAGCAGCTCAAGGCCAGCCGCCCGCAGCTCGACGCCGAGCAGCGGCAGGGCCGCGCCCTGCTGTGGGACCAGCAGATCGACCGCGAATTCCAGCGCCAGGCCGATGCCGCCAGCGTGCCGCAGAAGCCCTACGTCTACCAGACCGAGCCCGACCAGCGCTGATCCCGCCTGCGCCGTCGCCGCTCCGGCATGAGCCAGGAACCCGTGGTCCTCGACGAAGCCCCCGAAGGGCTGGATGCGGTGTTGCCCGGCGTGGTCGACCACGTGGCCGTGGCGCGGCTGTATGGCGAACCGCTGTTCGACCTGCCGCGCGACCTCTACATCCCGCCCGATGCGCTGCGCGTGTTCCTGGAGGCCTTCGAGGGCCCGCTGGACCTGCTGCTCTACCTGATCCGCAAGCAGAACTTCAACATCCTCGACATCCCGATGGCGGCCGTCACCCGCCAGTACCTGAGCTACGTCGAGGAAATCCGCTCGCACAACCTGGAACTGGCGGCCGAGTACCTGCTCATGGCCGCCATGCTCATCGAGATCAAGTCGCGCATGCTGCTGCCGCCCAAAAAGACGGCCGAGGGCGAAGAAGCCGAAGACCCGCGTGCCGAACTGGTGCGCCGCCTGCTCGAATACGAGCAGATGAAACTGGCCGCGCAGCGCCTGGCCGACCTGCCCCAATATGGCCGCGACTTCCTGCGGGCCCAGGTGTACGTGGAACAGTCGCTGCAACCGCGCTTCCCTGACGTGCACGTGCTCGACCTGCAGAGCGCCTGGCGCGACATCCTCAAGCGCGCCAAGCTCGTGCAGCACCACAAGATCAGCCGCGAAGAACTGTCGGTGCGCGAACACATGAGCATCGTGCTGCGCAAGCTGCAGGGCCGCAAGTTTGTCGAATTCGGCGACCTGTTCGACGTGAGCCAGGGCGTGCCGGTGCTGGTCGTGACCTTCATCGCCATGCTCGAACTGGCCAAGGAAACGCTGATCGAGCTCACACAGGCGGAGGCTTTTGCGCCTGTCTACGTGCGGCTGGCCTACAGTCCGGCCTGATCTTTTCTTGCAACGGGCGCCTCCGCGCCAGCCCAGGCCGAACGGCCGGCCCTTCCCTCCCATGAGCACCACCCACCACTTCGACGTCCTCATCATCGGCAGCGGACTGGCCGGCCTGACCGCCGCGCTGCGGCTGGCCCCCACGCACCGCGTGGCCGTGGTCACCAAACGCGGCATTTCCGATGGCTCCAGCAGCTGGGCGCAGGGCGGCATTGCCGCGGTGCTGTCGGCCGAAGACAGCTTCGAATCGCATGTGCAGGACACGCTCATCGCCGGCGCCGGCCTGTGCGACGAGGCGGCCACCCGCTTCACCGTGGAAAACTCGCCCGCCGCCATCGCCTGGCTGCGCGAACTGGGCGTGCCTTTCTCCACCCTGGACGGCAGCGCGGCGGGCGAGCTGCACCTGACCCGCGAAGGCGGACACAGCCACCGCCGCATCGTGCACGCCACCGATGCCACCGGCGCCGCCGTGCAGGCCACGCTGAGCGAACGGGCGCGCGCCACGCCGGGCATCACCTTCTTCGAGAACCACATGCTGGTGGACCTGATCACCCGCCGCAAGCTGGCGGGCGCCAGCACCGATGTGCCCGACCGCTGCCTGGGTGCCTACGTGCTGGACGTGGACCGCGACGTGGTGGAAACCTTCAGCGCGGGCCACACCCTACTGGCCACGGGCGGCGCCGGCAAGGTCTACCTCTACACCACCAACCCCGACACCGCCACCGGCGACGGCATCGCCGCCGCCTGGCGCGCTGGTTGCCAGGTGGGGAACATGGAATTCATCCAGTTCCACCCCACCTGCCTGTACCACCCGCACGTCAAGAACTTCCTCATCTCCGAAGCCGTGCGCGGCGAAGGCGGTCAACTCAAGCTGCCGCCACACCTGGGCGGCCACCGCTTCATGCCCGACCACGATCCGCGCGCCGAACTCGCCCCGCGCGACATCGTGGCCCGCGCCATCGACCACGAGATGAAGAAGCACGGCCTCGACTGCGTGCACCTGGACATCTCGCACCAGAGCCCCGAGTTCCTGCGCGAGCATTTCCCCAACATCCTGGCGCGCTGCGCCGAACTGGGCATCGACATCACGCGCGAACCCATTCCGGTGGTGCCCGCGGCGCACTACACCTGCGGCGGCGTGGTCACCGATCTGGCCGCGCGCACCAGCGTGGACGGGCTCTATGCCGTGGGCGAGGCCAGTTGCACCGGTCTGCACGGCGCCAACCGCCTGGCCAGCAATTCGCTGGTGGAATGCATGGTGTTCGCCCAGGCCGCCGTGAACGAAATCCTCGCCGCCCAGTCGCCCGAAGCAGCCAGCCTGCCGCTGTGGGACGAAAGCCGCGTGACCGATGCCGACGAACAGGTGGTGATTTCGCACAACTGGGACGAGCTGCGCCGCTTCATGTGGGACTACGTGGGCATCGTGCGCACCAACAAGCGCCTGGAACGCGCCGCGCACCGCATCGCGCTGCTGCAGCGCGAAATCCAGGAGTTCTACGCGCAATTCCACGTCACCCGCGACTTGCTGGAGCTGCGCAACCTGGTGCAGGTGGCCGAGCTGATCGTGCGCTCGGCCCAGCAGCGGCACGAGAGCCGGGGCCTGCATTGCAGCCGCGACTACCCGGAAAAGCTGCCCGAAGCGCGCCCCACCGTGCTCACGCCTGCGCGTTGAGAGCGGGGCCTCCCTGTTTCGCGACTGCAACATCGTGCGCGAGCGGCTAAAGTAGGGGGATGAGCAGTTTCGTGGAACCGGTTTCCAGCCCTTCGGCCTCAGGCGACCCTGCGGCCGCGTCGGCCAGCGCGGCCGCAGCCAGTTTTGCGGCCCTGCTCGGCAAACTCGACTACCTGCCCGCCAGCGACATCGAACTGATCCGTCAGGCCTACCGCCTGGCCGATCAGGCCCATCTGGGCCAGATGCGCAAAAACGGTGACCCCTACATCACCCACCCTATCGCGGTCGCGGCGCAATGCGCCGAATGGAAGCTCGATGCCCAGGCGCTGATGGCAGCGCTGATGCACGACGTGATCGAGGACTGCGGCGTCACCAAGGTCCAGTTGGCCGAACGCTTCGGCGCGGCCGTGGCCGACCTGGTGGACGGCCTCACCAAGCTGGAAAAGCTGGAGTTCGACTCCCGCGAGCAGAACCAGGCCGAGAGCTTCCGCAAGATGCTGCTGGCCATGGCCAAGGACGTGCGGGTCATCCTCATCAAGCTGGCCGACCGCACGCACAACATGCGCACCATGGGCGACATGCCCCGCAGCAAATGGAAGCGCATCAGCAGCGAGACGCTGGAGATCTACGCGCCCATCGCGCACCGCCTGGGCCTGAACTTCACCTACCGCGAGTTGCAGGACCTGTCGTTCCGCTTCCTGCATCCCTGGCGCTACGACATCCTCGCCAAGGCGCTGGCCAAGTCGCGCACCCGCCGCAAGGACCTGATCGCCCGGGTCCAGGGCGAAGTCGACAGCGCGTTCCGCCAGCATGGCCTGAACGTGCGCATCATGGGCCGCGAAAAAACGCTGTATTCGGTCTACCGCAAGATGGACAGCAAGCACCTGTCGTTCTCGCAGGTGACCGACATCTACGGCTTCCGCATCGTCGTGCCCGAACTCACCGACTGCTACACCGGCCTGGGCGTGCTGCACCAGCTCTACAAACCCGTGCCGGGCAAGTTCCGCGACTACGTGGCCATTCCCAAGGTCAACGGCTACCAGTCGCTGCACACCACGCTGATCGGGCCGGTGGGCACCAACATCGAATTCCAGCTGCGCACGCACGCCATGGACGTGGTGGCCGAATCGGGCGTGGCCGCCCACTGGCTCTACAAGGCCAACGAGCCGGGCAGCGACACCTCGCAGCGCCTGGGCACGCAGTGGCTGCAGTCGCTGCTCGACATCCAGCAGGAAACCCGCGACGCCGGGGAATTCTGGGACCACATCAAGATCGACCTCTTTCCCGATGCGGTCTACGTGTTCACGCCCAAGAGCAAGATCCTGTCGCTGCCGCGCGGCGCCACCGTGGTCGACTTCGCCTATGCCATCCACAGCGGGGTCGGCAACACCGCCGTGGGCGCCATGGTCAACGGCGAGCAGCGCCCCCTGCGCACCGAACTCAACAACGGCGACGTGGTGGAGGTGATCACCAACGCCAGCGCCGAGCCCAGCCCGTCCTGGCTGTCGTTCGCCCGCACGGGGCGTGCGCGTTCGAAGATCCGCCACCACCTCAAGACCGGCGCGCAGGAAAAGGCGGTGGAACTGGGCGAACGCATGCTCGGCCAGGCCTTGCGCAGCGAGGGCATTGCCCGCCTGCCGCAGGAAGATGGCGAATACAAGGTCGTGTGGGACAAGCTGCTGCGCTTCACCGGCAACAAGTCGCGCGCGGAACTGCTGTCCGACGTCGGCATGGGCAAACGCATCGCCAACATGGTGGGCAAAAAACTGGCCGTGCTGCTGACCGAAACCGGCCTCAAGCCCGACGCGCTGCTCATCAGCACCGAACGCTATGCCGGCGGCCCCGGCGAGGGCAGCACGCAGGGCATCGTCAGCCTGGACGGCAGCGAAGGCGCTTCGGTGCAGTACGCGCCTTGCTGCCGGCCGATTCCGGGTGACCGCATCGTCGGCTATCTGGGGCGCGGCGAAGGCCTGGTGGTGCACGTGGAGGACTGCCCCCACGGCAAGCGGCTGCTGGCGCGCGACAGCGAGCGTTTCCTGCCTGTGGAATGGGCCGACGAGACGGTGCGCCCCTTTGACAGCTCGGTCGTTGTGACGGTGAACAATGGCAAGGGCGTACTCGCCCGCGTGGCCGCGGCCATTGCGCACGCGGAGGCCGACATCAACCACGTGGACATGGGCGAAGACCCGGCCCAGACCACCACCGACATCCGCTTCACGCTCAGCGTGCGCGATCGCCAGCATCTGGCGGACGTGCTGCGCAGCCTGCGCCGCACGCCGTCGGTCATCCGGGCTCAGCGCTTCAAACCGGTCAAGGATTGATTCGCGATCCCTGATGGGATCGCGTGGCGTAGCGCGCGCCGGCTCAAGGCGCCGGGTACGCCACCGCGAGCACTTCGAGCGCCTGTACGCCGCCGGGCAGCGCCAGCTTCACCGTGTCGCCAACACGCGTTTTGAGCAAGGCCCGCGCCACGGGCGAGATCCAGCTGATCTGGCCGCGCGCACTGTCGGCCTCGTCCACGCCGAGGATGGTGACCGTGGTTTCGTCGCCCTCGGCATCGGCGTAGGTGACGGTGGCACCGAAAAACACCTGCTCCCCGCCATGGTGGAGCGACGGGTCCACCACCTCGGCGATTTCCAGCCGTTTGGTCAGGAAACGGATACGGCGGTCGATCTCGCGCAGCCGCTTTTTGCCGTAGAGATAGTCGCCATTCTCCGAACGGTCGCCATTGCTGGCCGCCCAGTGCACGATCTCGACGATCCGGGGGCGCTCTTCGTCCATGAGCTGGAACAGCTCGGCCCGCAGCCGGTCGTAGCCGGCGCGGGTGATGTAGTTCTTGCCTCCCGGCAGCGGCGCAACCGCCGGGAGATCCTCGTCGTCATCGCCGTCCGTCTCTTTGGTGAAGGCCTTGCTCACGGTGCTTCGTTGCGCAGCAGAACGGCTCGGATGCTCACTTGGCGTGAGCAGCGACGGTCTTTTCCGCCAGGTTCACCAGATCGGCGCCGATCTGGCCCTTCCACTTGTCGACCACCGGTCGCGTGGCCTTGACGAATTCGGCGCGTTCAGCAGCGCTCAGTTCGATCACGGTCACGCCGTGCGAGGCGATTTCCTTGAGCAGGGGTTTGTCGGCCTCGACCACGCCCTTGCGCGCAATCGCGATCTGCTCCTTGCCAGCCTCGATCGCCGCCTGCTTGACGATTTCGCGGTCGGCCGGCGTCCAGCTGTTCCACACATCCTTGTTGACGACAAAGACCAGCGGGTCGTTCATGTAGCCCCACAGCGTGATGTGCTTTTGCGCCACGTTGTAGAGCTTGGCCGCCATGTAGACCGACAGCGGGTTTTCCTGCCCATCGACGGCGCCGCTGGCCATGGCCGGCTGCGCATCGGCCCAGCTCATCTGGGTCGGGTTGGCACCGAGGGCGGTGAAGGTGTCGATAAACAGCGGGGAGCCGACCACGCGAATCTTCATGCCCTTGAGATCGGCCGGGCTCTTGATGGCCTTCTTGGAATTGGAGATTTCGCGGTAGCCGTTTTCGCCCCAGGCCAGCGGCACCACGCCGGCCTTCTCCAGCGTCGTGAACAGGCGCTTGCCGACTTCGCCCTGCGTCAGCGCGTCGACCGAGGCGTAGTTGGGCATCAGGAAGGGCAGCGAGAACAGGTTGAGCTGCTTGACCTGCGGCGACCAGTTGATGGTCGAGCCGATGGCCATGTCGATCACGCCCTGGCGCAGCGCGCTGAACTCGCGCGTCTGGTCACCCTGGATGAGCGAAACGCCCGGGTACAGCTTGATGTTGATGCGGCCCTGCGTCTTTTCGCGCACTTTGTTGGCCCAGATCTCGCCGCCCTTGCCCCAGGGGAAGGCCGGCCCCAGCACGAGCGACATGCGGTATTCGGAGCGGTAGGCGTTCTGGGCCATGGCCGGTGCGCTCAGGGTGGCAGCGGCAGCCAGGGAAAGGGTCAGCAGGGTGCGCTTCTTCATGAAAGGTCTCCTCGGGAACGGATGAAAACGCCTCAGGAACCGCCGGGCATCAATAGCCCAGGTATTGAGGCAGCCAAGTGGCCAGGGGCGGCCAGATCATAACCAGCAGCATGCACAGCCCCATGGCCACCAGCAGCCAGCCCACCCAGCGGGAGGTGGCCTCCATGGGCACGCCGGCAATGCGGCTGGACACCATCAGGTTCACCGCCATCGGCGGGGTGAACTGACCGATGGCCACGTTGAGCGTGAGCAGCACACCGAACCACACCGGATCCCACTGGTAGTGGTTCATCAGCGGCATCAGCAACGGCACGAAGATCAGGAAGATGGAAATGCCATCGAGCACCATGCCCGCCAGCACGAGCAGCAGCACGATGAGCAGCAGCACCGCCCATTCGCTCAACCCCGAATGGACGATCGCGGTCGTGACCGGATCGATCACCCCCAGCGTGGACAGCGAAAACGCGAAGATGCCGGCCAGCGAGACGACCAGCAGGATCACCGCCGACAGTTCCCCCGATTCCCGCAGGATGTCGAACAGATCGCGCACGCGGATCGTTCGGTGCACGACCATGCCGACGAACAGGCCGTAGAACACCGCAACCACCGCCGCTTCGGTGGGCGTGAACCAGCCTGCCCGCATGCCCCCCAGAATCAGCACCGGCGCCACCAGGCCCCAGGCTGCCTCGCGCAGGCTCTTCCAGAACGGTGGCCGAGGCAGATGGGCTTCCTCGGCACCCATGCGATGCCGGCGCGCCAGCCAGACCGCGGGCACGATGAGCGCCAGCCCCGCCAGCACGCCCGGGATCATGCCGGCCGCGAACAGCGCCGGCACCGATGCGCCGGGTACCAGCACCGAATACACGATGAACGCCACCGAAGGCGGGATCAGGATGTCGGTGGCCGCCGCCGCGCCGACCACAGCCGCCGAATACGGCGCCGGGTAACCGGCGCGTGCCATCGCCGCGATCATCACGCCGCCCACGGCAGCGGCCGTGGCGGGGCCGGAGCCCGAAATGCCGCCCAGGAACATGGCGACCGCAATGGCCACCAGCGGCAGCATGCCCGGCCCCCGCCCCACGATGGACACGGCCAGGTTCACCAGACGCAGCGCCACACCCGACCGGTCGAAGATGGACCCCACGAGCACGAACATGGGAATGGCCAGCAGCGGGTATTTGCCCAGCCCGGCATAGAAGTTCTGCGGCACCGCCATCAGCCCGAACCAGGGAATGTCGGCATTGGCGATACCGATCGCCACGGTACCCGCGAGTCCGAGCGCCGCACCGATCGGCACGCCGATCAGCATGGCGCCGATGAAAAGCACAAACAGCAGGGTGGCGGTCATGCAGCATCCTCCTGGCGCAGCTTGCGCACGAACACCTGCATGGCCCGACCCGCGATCAGGGCGCTGAATACCGGCAGCCAGATGGAATACCACCACTGGGGCACCCCGATACCAGGCGAGGTTTCCTCGTACTGGTAATGGTCCCAGACCACCGGCACACTCAGCACCACGATGGCGATGAACAGCAGCGCCACCATGAGCGCCCCCAGTTGCGCCAGGCGGCGCTGCCGCTGCGCGCTGCCACCGTTGGCGAAGAACTCGATGCGGATGTGCGTCTCCCGCAGCACCGCCGCCGAGCCCCCGACCAGCGCCAGCACGATCATGAGAAAGACGGAGATCTCTTCCGTCCAGGCGAAAGACGCGCTGGTGAAGTAACGCACCAACACGTTCGCAAAGGTGATCAGCGCCAGCGCCATCATGGTGCCGACGACCAGCCAGTCTTCCAGCAGCCTTTTGCGGGGAGCGGCGGCATCGGTGTTGCCGGGTTCGGTCGAGACGGCGGCATTCAGCGCGTCCGACGCAGGTGTCTTCTCATGCAGGGCCATGGTGCGCAGGAGGTAGTCCAGCCAAAAAACGAAGACGCCATCGCTGCCCCCCAGCAGAGAGCCGCGGGACACCATCGCACTTCGCGTGAGACACGGCCCGGGTAGAGAAGCCGTCGCGCAGGGCATCGCGCACATGCCGCGAGAAGTGGTGCGGCACAAAGCAAAACGGGTCAGTCCTTTTGAGACTAACCCGTTGATGCCGAATATAAATTCTGGTGCGGCTGGCAGGATTCGAACCCACGACCCCTTGGTTCGTAGCCAAGTACTCTATCCAACTGAGCTACAGCCGCTGAAGCCTTGCATTGTAGCACGACTTTTTGGCGCCTTTTTCCGAAATGCCTCGGTT
Organism: Hydrogenophaga sp. NFH-34; assembly: GCF_021401345.1. Lineage (GTDB taxonomy): Bacteria > Pseudomonadota > Gammaproteobacteria > Burkholderiales > Burkholderiaceae_C > Hydrogenophaga > Hydrogenophaga electricum. The sequence continues at coordinate 43,648 of NZ_JACBGE010000024.1, read as the reverse complement.
TTAAAAAAACCGGTCTGGTAGGGCGTGTTGGACTTGAACCAACGACCAAGGGATTATGAGTCCCCTGCTCTGACCAACTGAGCTAACGCCCCCTCCGAAGGCCGCGATTGTAAGAGGGCTGCGGCAGCGCCTTGCAGCACTGCCAGACCAAATGCTTCAGCGCCCCTGGCTCAGTGCGTTGCCGACCAGCTTGGCGGTGACGTCGACGATCTGGATCATGCGGTCGTAGGGCATGCGCTGCGGGCCGATCACGCCCAGCGTGCCCAGCACCTGGCCGTCCACTTCGTAGGGGGCCGTGACCACCGACAGGTCTTCGTACGGCACGACCTGGCTTTCACCGCCGATGTAGATGCGCACGCCATCGGCCTGGGCCGACACGTCCAGCAATCGCGCCAGTTGCGTCTTTTGCTCGAACAGGTCGAACATGCGCCGCAGGTTGCCCATGTCGCTGGAGAATTCGGACACCGACAGCAGATTGCGCTCGCCCGCCACCACCACCTCTTCGCGCTGGGCGCCGGCTTCGGTGCCCAGATCGACGGCGGCCTTCATCAGCGTGGCAATTTCGCCGCGCAGCGCATCCAGCTCGGACTTCAGCCGCTCGCGCACCGCGTCCATGCCCAGACCCGAATAGTGCGCATTGAAATAGTTCGCCGCTTCCTGCAACTGCGACTGGGTGAACTGGGTCGGGGTGTGGATGATCCGGTTCTGCACATCGCCGTCGGGGGCCACGAGGATCACCAGCACGCGCCGCTCGGACAGGTTCAGGAATTCGATGTGCCGGAACACGGTGGCCCGGCGCGGGGTCATCACCACGCCGACAAAGTGCGACAAGCTCGACAGCATCTGCGCCGCGTGGCTGATCACCCGCTGGGGCTGCCCTTGTTCGATGCTGCTGGTACCCAGTTCGGCCACCCGCGGCAACTCGTCGCGATTGACCGTGAGCATGGCATCCACGAACAGCCGGTAGCCACGCGCGGTCGGGACCCGGCCCGCCGAGGTGTGCGGACTGGCGATGAGACCCAGCTCTTCCAGGTCGCTCATCACGTTGCGGATGGTTGCGGGCGACAGGTCCAGCCCGGTGGCCTTCGAGAGCGTTCTCGAACCCACGGGCTGCCCGTCGGCGATATAGCGCTCGACAAGGGCCTTGAGCAGCAACTTGGCGCGGTCATCCAGCATGGTCGCCATTCTAAGGAGCGGGCACCCCGTTGCGGCATCCGGTGCGACAAGGGTTTCCGGCCAGCGCCACCGCGGGTGCGGCATGTTGTAATTTGTCCATGACCGATCCCGCGAAACCCGTCCCCGCCGCGCCACGCTTTGCACACGTGGCCATCGTGGGCAAATACCAGGCCCCCGGCTCGCGCCATGTGGTGGACGAGGTGGCCCATTTTCTGCACGACGAGGGGTGCGACGTCTCGCTCGAACTCGAAACCGCCCAGAACACCGGCCTGACCCAGTACACCGCACTGGACGTGGCCAGCATCGGCCAACACTGCGATCTGGCCCTGGTGGTCGGCGGCGACGGCACCATGCTGGGCATCGGACGGCGCCTGGCCCGCTTCGGTGTGCCGCTGGTGGGCATCAACCAGGGGCGCCTGGGCTTCATCACCGACATCCCGCTCAACGGCTACCGCGAGCGCCTGCAACCCATCCTGCACGGCCATTACGAGGAAGACCACCGTGCGCTGATGGCGGCCAGCGTCTGGCGCGATGGCCGCTGCGTGTTCGAGGCCACGGCGCTCAACGACGTGGTCGTCAACCGCGGTGGTGTGGCGAGCATGATCGAGCTGCGCGTGGAAGTCGACGGCCACTTTGTGGCCAACCAGCGGGCCGACGGCCTCATCATCGCATCGCCCACCGGCTCCACCGCCTACGCGCTGTCGGCGGGCGGCCCGCTCCTGCACCCGACCATCGGTGGCTGGGTGATGGTGCCGATCGCCCCACACACGCTGTCCAACCGGCCCGTGGTGCTGCCCTCGGACAGCGAGATCGCGGTAGAAATCGTCTCGGGCAAGGACGCCAGCGCCAACTTCGACATGCAGACCCTCACCAGCCTGCTGCACGGCGACCGCATCGTGGTGCGCCGCTCGCCACATGCGCTGCGCCTGCTGCACCCGGTCGGCTGGAGCTATTTCGACACGCTGCGCATGAAACTCCACTGGAACGAAGGCGCCTGAATTCCGGGCCACAATGGCGGCAAGGGCGGCCCACCGCCCAACCGCCGTTCACCTCTGTTCGACGCCCTGCCATGAGCCTGCGCCGCATCGCCCTGCGCGACTTCGTCATCGTCCCCGCCCTCGACCTGGATCTGCACACCGGCTTCGGCGTGCTCACCGGCGAAACCGGCGCCGGCAAGTCCATCCTCATCGATGCCTTGCAGTTGGCCCTGGGCGCCCGCGCCGACGCCGGCCTGGTCCGCGAAGGCGCGGCCCGCTGCGAAGTGGCGGCCGAATTCGACCGCCCGGCCTCGGTGGTGCCCTGGCTCGATGAGCAGGGTTTTTCGGCAGACGACACCCTGCTGCTACGCCGGACGATCGACAGCGACGGCCGCAGCCGTGCGTGGATCAACGGCAGCGCTGCCACCGTCACCCAGCTCAAGGCCCTGGCCGACGAGTTGGTCGATATCCATGGCCAGCACGCCTGGCAGAGCCTGACCCGGCCCGACGCGGTACGCCGGCTGCTCGATGCCTATGGCGGTATCGACAGCAGCGCGGCCGGCCAGGCTTGGACCCAGTGGCGCGAGCGCCTGCGTCTGCTCGATGACGCACAGGCGCGCGAAGCCCAGTTGCAACAGGAAAGCGAACGCCTGGCCTGGCAGATCGCGGAACTCGACAAGCTCGCGCCCCAGTCCGGCGAATGGGACGAACTCAATGCCCGCCACAGCCGGCTCACCCACGCGCAGGCCCTGCAGGACGCGGCCAGCCAGGCGGTCGACTGGCTGGGCGAAGCCCCCGGGCACGCGGCTGGCCTGCTGCACAAAGCCCTGGCCGCGCTGTCGGCCCAGACGCGCATCGAACCCGCCTTCCAGGGACCGGTCGACGCCCTGGAATCGGCGCTGGCACAGGTGGAAGACACCGTGCACACGCTGCGTCACTATGCCGGCGACGGCGATCTCGATCCCGCCGGGCTGGCCAAGCTGGACCAGCGCCTCTCGCTCTGGCTGTCGCTGGCACGGCGGTTCCGCCGGCCACCCGAAGAGCTGCCGGCGCTGCACGCGCAATGGCGCGAGGAGTTGGCGCGGCTGGGCCAAGCCCTCGACCTCGACGCGCTGCGCAGTGCCGAACGCAAAGCCTGGCAAGCCTTCGACAAAAAGATGGGCGCGCTCTCTCGCGACCGCCAGGCCGCTGCCCCGCGCCTGTCTGCGGCCGTCACGCAGGCCATGCAGTCGCTCGGCATGGCCGGTGGCCGCTTCGAAGTCGCCCTGCAGAAGCTGCCGGAACCCCAGTCCCATGGCGGGGAACAGGTGGACTTCCTGGTGGCCGGCCATGCCGGCGTCACCGCCCGGCCGGTCGGCAAGGTGGCCTCCGGCGGTGAGCTCTCGCGCATCGCACTGGCCATCTCGGTGGTCACCAGCCAGTTAGGGCAGGCCCCCACCCTCATCTTTGACGAAGTGGATTCGGGCATCGGCGGCGCCGTGGCCCACACCGTGGGGCAGATGCTGCGCCAGCTCGGCCAGGACCGGCAGGTGCTGGCCGTGACCCACCTGGCGCAGGTGGCGGCCTGTGCCGACCACCACCTGCTGGTCAGCAAGACCACCGCGGCACAGCAGACCGCCAGTACCGTGGCGCCGATCGTGGGCGAAACGCGCGTGCACGAACTGGCCCGCATGCTCGGCGGCCACGCGCAGTCGGCGGCCTCGCTGGCCCATGCACGCGAACTGCTCGGAGCCTGAACCATGTCCACCCCAACGCCCTCCCCCATCGAACTGGTGCTCATCACCGGCATGTCCGGCTCGGGCAAATCCGTCGCGCTCACGGCCCTGGAAGACCTGGGCTACTACTGCGTGGACAACCTGCCGCCGGAACTGCTCGACGCGTTCATCGACCTGGAACAGAGCCACCGCGCCCGCCGCGTGGCCATCGCCATGGACGTGCGCAGCGCCGCCGCCCTGCCCGAGCTGCCGCGGCGCCTGGCCCAGCTCAGCCAGCGGCGCGGACGGCCCGTGCATCTGCGCACGGTGTTCCTGGACGCCACCACCGACACCCTGGTGCGGCGCTTTTCCGAAACACGCCGCCTGCATCCGCTGTCGCAGCCGCGCAGCGACGACCAGCGGCGCGCACTGATCGAGGCCATCGAACACGAACGCGAGTTGCTGGCCCAGTTGCGCGAGCAGGCCCTGGTCCTTGACACCAGCCTGATCCGCGCGGCACAGCTGCGCAGCCACATCAAGGACCTGCTCGACGTCGGCGCCTCCCCCCTGACCCTGATGTTCGAGTCGTTCGCGTTCAAGCGCGGTATCCCCATGGATGCCGACTTCGTGTTCGACGTGCGCATGCTGCCCAACCCGCACTACGACCCGCAATTGCGCCCGCTGACCGGCCGCGATGCGCCTGTGGCCCAGTACCTCGCCTCACAACCCGACGTGCAGCAGATGGAGGCCCACATCCAAGCCTTCCTGACCACCTGGCTGCCGCATTTGCTGCGGGATCACCGGGGCTACGTCACCGTGGCCATCGGCTGCACAGGCGGTCAGCACCGCTCGGTTTACCTGGTCGAACGGCTCGCCGCGCACTTCGCGGCCGACTGGACCACGCGGCTGCGCCACCGCGAGACCGACGCCTGGCCCGTCCCTCCGGACCGCCCGGCGCCAACAGCCCCCTGATCAGCCGCCCGGCGCCAGCGAAGCCAGCAGGCTGCGCACCGGTGCGGGCACGCCGACCGACGCCAGATCGGCCCACGCCACCCACCGCCCCGAGCCGGAAGGCGCGGCGTCACCCGGCCACTCGGCCCACAGGGGATGCAGGCGAAGCTCACGGTGCGTCAGGCTGTGGGCCACCGGCTCCAGGGCCTCCCAAGAGCGCACGGCCGGCAGTGCGGCCTGCACCGAGGCCTCATCAGCATGCACCGGTGTGCAGTACAGCCCGGCCCAGATGCCCCGGCCAGGTCGCGGTTCCAGCCAGACCTGTCGCCCCTCCGTGCCCTCCGCCGGCGGGCGTTGGCGCCACAGCACCGCCAGCCACCAGCTTTCATGGCGGCGCAGGGTCTTGCGCGTCACCACCGGATACCGGGTGGGTTGCCCCTGCGCATGACCGCGGCACAGCGGCTGCACCGGGCAGGTTTCGCATTGCGGGCGGGTGCGGTGGCACAGGCTGGCCCCCAGGTCCATCAGCCCCTGGGTATAGGCCGCCATGTCGTCGCCCGTGGGCGCGGGTGGCAGCATCGCCTGGGCCAACGCCCACAAACGTTTCTGGTGGGCCGAGGCAGACAGGTCGGCATCGAATGCCAGCAACCGGGTCAGCACGCGCCGGACATTCCCGTCCAGAATCGAGATGCGTTCGCCAAAACAGAAGGCCGCGATGGCGGCTGCGGTGGAGGCACCGATGCCCGGCAGCGTCGCCAGTTCGGTTGAATGGCGCGGAAACACGCCGCCGTGCCGGGCCACCACCTCCTGCGCACAGCGGTGCAGGTTGCGCGCCCGGCTGTAATAGCCCAAACCACTCCACAGCGCCATGACATCGTCGGCCGGTGCGTCGGCCAGCGCGCGCACGTCCGGAAAGCGCGCCAGAAACCGCGGGTAATAACCCAACACGGTAGTCACCTGGGTCTGCTGCAACATGATTTCGGACAACCACACGCGGTAGGGATCGCGGCTGCCCTGCCAGGGCAACCCGTGCCGGCCATGCTGGCGTTGCCAGTCGATCAGTCGCTGCGAAAACCCCGAAGGCAGGTCGTCGTCCACGACCTGCGGTGCATCCACCCCGGCCCTCATGCGGTCGCGGTGTCCCGCACGGGTTCCTGGGGCTGGGTCAGCAGGTGCTCGGTCAGTTCGGCCAGATGGGCATCGGCCACATGCAGATCGGCCTGTTGCCCCTGCAATTCGCGGATCCGGTCGTCCAGACCGCCCGCCGCCTGCTGGATGCGGGACACCGCTTCAATGCGTCGGGTGAAGTTGCGGCGGCGCTCGCGCAATTGCGCGTCGAGCTGGGCCGCTGCGGACTTGTTCCAGAGCTCGATCTCGTTGACCGCGGTTTCGTAGACCACCCGCAAGCGGCTGATCAGCGCCCGCGCCAGGCGCTCGGCAAATTCCGGCTGCGCCAGGCGCAGGGCATTGCCCAGGCTGAGGTATTGCAGGTGGCTGCGCTCGATGGCCTCGAGATCGCGCGCGTACTGCTGCAGTTGCGGTGGCGACGGCGGTTGCAGCGAAAAGCCGTACTCGGCGTTGAGGCTGCGAAAGCTCCCTTCGAGCATGGACTGGATTTCGCCCGCCACCTTGTCGGCGCGCTGAAGGTCACTGCCCAGGCGCTCGAAGGTGTGGTTGTAAGCCCGACGCACCCCGAGCTTGATGCCGGGCTGCTTGAGCGCACGCGCCAGTGCCGACACCTCGTTGCGCAGGTGGGTGTAGCCCAGCAGCGAAAACAGATCCTTGAGCAGGCGCAGGTGCACCGAGCGCACCGCCTGGATCTTGGCACCGCTGGCATCGAAGTCGGCCTGCTCCTGCTCGATGCGCAGACGCATCTGCCGGATCACCCCCACGTTCTTGCCGCGCAGGCCCTCCAGTTCCTGGATCTGTTCGACCAGATCGCGGGCACGCGTGTGTACCAGTTGACCCGTCTCCTGACGCAGCAACTGGATGCCGCGCGACACGGAAGCGCGCAGGATGCGCCGACGCTGCTCCAGCATGCCCTGTCCCAGCGCCGTCTCCAGGTCCATCAGCTTGCTGGCTTCGAGCAGCGAGGCGTCGCGACTGATCTTGGCCAGCAGGCCCTTCTGGGCCGAAACCGCGAGCACCTGTGACGGCTGCAAGCCCAGGGTTTCCGCCGAATCGGTGCGCTGGGCCGCGATCTGCAGGTCCACCTGTTCGGGCGAGCTCAGCGCGTCCCACATGGTGTCGATCTTGTTGAGCACCACCAGCCGCGCGTCGATCTCACCATCCTGCGGCGCCAGGTATTGCCGCCAGATCGTCAGGTCCGACTTGGTGACGCCGGTGTCGGCCGCCAGGATGAACACGATCGCATGGGCTTGCGGCAGCAAACTGACGGTGAGCTCGGGCTCCGCCCCGATGGCGTTGAGCCCGGGCGTGTCCAGGATCACCAGCCCCTGGCGCAGCAGCGGATGCGGCAGGTTGATGAGGGCATGGCGCCACTTCGGCACCTCCACCAGCCCGTCCGGCCCCATGGGCGGGTTGTCCTCGGGCAGCTCATCGTTCCAGAAACCGAGCGACTCGGCTTCGTGCTGGCTCACGCGCCGCACCTCCGCAACCTTCTGAATGGCCTTGGCCACCTGCCGGGGGTCGTTGACATCCAGTTCCACGCGCTCCCATTTGTCGGGCGCGTTGCGCCAGTCGAGCAGCGACTGCGGCTGCAGGCGGGTCTCGATCGGCAGCAGCCGCAGGCACACCGGCACCTCGGGGTCGTACCCCAGCTCGGTCGGGCACATGGTGGTGCGGCCGGCACTGGCGGGCATGATGCGCCGCCCGTAATTGGCAAAGAAGATGGCGTTGATCAGCTCGGACTTGCCGCGCGAGAACTCGGCCACGAACGCCACCATGATGCGGTCGTCGCGCACCTGCTGATGCAGTTGCTCCAGGCGCTCGCGCACCCCGGCTTCCATCAGGTCGCGGTCGGTCAGCCATTCGGACAGCAACTTCAGCCGCAGCGCAAACTGTTTGCGCCAGGCACCGTGTTCGTCTAGATCCTGATTGAAGCTCATGGCAGGCAAAAGGTTGGGCCCAATATAGCACCGGTGCGCACCGCCACAGACGGTGCGCGGCGCGGCGCCGGTCACTCAGAACGTCTGGCAGACCGGGCAGAAGAAGGTCGAGCGCTGCCCTTGCCGCAAGGCGCGCACGGGCGTGGCGCAAACCCGGCAAGGCAGCCCTTCCCGCCCGTAGACATGGGCCTCGCGTTGGAAATAGCCGCTTTGCCCATCGGCATTGGAGAAGTCCCGCAGCGTGCTGCCCCCCAGGGCCACGGCGTACGCGAGCACATCGACGATCGCGGCATGTAGCCTGCGGGCCCGCGGCAGGCTGATGCGATCCGCCCGCACCGTCGGGCGAATGCCCGCGAGGAACAGCGACTCCGACGCGTAGATGTTGCCCACGCCCACCACGATGTCGCCCGCCAGCAGCACCTGTTTGATGGGCGCTCGCCGCTGTTGCAAAGCGCGGTGAAACGCCAGCGGGTCGAACCCCGCTTCCAGCGGCTCCACCCCCAACCTGCCCAGCAACTTGACGGCCCGCGCATCCCGCTCGTCAGGCACCCAGACCACGGCACCGAAACGCCGCGGGTCGTGCAGGCGCAGCAGGCCCTTCGACGTGAGCAGGTCGAAGTGGTCGTGTACCCCGGAAGCTGGCAGGCTGTGCGCAAACTGCAGGCTGCCCGACATCCCCAGATGCAGCAGCAGACACCCTCCGTCATCCAACTGCAACAACAGGTACTTGCCCCGCCGTCCCACGTGCACCACCCGCCGGCCGACCAAAGTATCGGGTGCACACCCCAGGGGCCAGCGCAGCGGTTTGCCCAGCCGGAGCGCCAGCACCTCGGCCCCCGCAATCCGGTCGGCAAAACTGCGTCGCGTGACTTCGACTTCGGGCAATTCGGGCATGGGCAGAAGGCCGCGTCATGGCGGGCCGGCAAGGAAAAGAAAATGGCGGGAGCCGGAACGTTTCGGGGCCCCGCCCCTCTGAAAGGCAGGGGTCCAACCCTTCCATTATCATGACCCGATGAACGCTTCCCGCCCCCGGCCACAGGCCCGCCACCCCTTGCTGAAACCGCTCCTGGCCCTGGCCTTGTCGGCGGCGCTGGTGCCTTCGCATGCCCAGCCGGCGGCACCGCCCGAGCCTCCCTCCCCGGCGGAAGAACCGGAAGCGATTGCCAACTCCGGGCTCACCGCCCCGCTGTTCTATCAGTTGCTGCTGGGCGAGATCAACGCCTTGTCGGGCGATCCGGGTGCCGGCTATTCGCTCATCCTGGACGCCGCGCGCCGGGAGCGCGATGCGAACCTCTACCGCCGTGCGGTCGAAGTGGCGCTGCAAGCCCGTTCGGGCGAGGCGGCCCTGGGTGCGGCCCGCGCCTGGTCGCAGGACATGCCCGACAGCGTGGAAGCACAGCACTTCGTGCTGCAGATCGTGCTGGCGCTCAACCGCGTGGATGAGGCCGCCACCCCGCTCCGGTTCATCATCGAGCGCACACCCGAAGCCCAGCGACTGGAAAAGATTCACGCCATCCCCCAGGCTTTCGTGCGGGTGAGTGACAAACCCCGCGCCGTGGCCGTGGTGCGTGAAGCCCTGTCCGGCCTGTTGCGCGCCAGAGGCCCGCAGGCCACGGCCGCCTGGACCACGGTGGGGCGCATGGAAATTGCCGCCAACCAGTTGCCGCAGGCGCTGGTGGCCGCGCGCCAGGCCCACGGCATCGAGCCGGCCTCGCCCTTCCCGGCCCTGCTGGCGCTGGAGCTGATGGAAAAAGGACAACCCGACGCCGAGGCGCTGGTGCTTGATCACCTGCGCCAGGCCCCACCGGACGATGTCTCGGTCAGCCTGACCTATGCGCGCGTCTTGTCCGACCTCCGGCGCAACGGTGACGCGCGGACTTTGCTGCAGGACCTCACCCGCCGAATCCCGACCCTGGCGGAAGCCTGGCTGTTGCTGGGCACCCTGCACGCACAGGACGACCAGACACCACAAGCCCGCGAGGCGCTGCAGAAATACCTCGACCTGACCAGCGCCACCCAGGACGAACGCGCCCGCCGGGGGCAGACCCAGGCCTACCTGCTGCTGGCCCAGATCGCGGAAAAGCAGAAGGACTTTGCCGGAGCCACCCAATGGCTCGACCGCATCGACAACGCCGAAGACATCATGGCGGTGCAAATGCGACGCGCCTCGTTGCTTGCGCGCCAGGGCCAGTTGCCCGAAGCCCGCGCTTTGTTGCGCACCCAGCCGGAACGCAGCCCGGACGACGCCCGGACCAAACTGGTGGCCGAAGCACAGCTGCTGCGTGAATTCAAGGCCTGGAAAGAAGCCTACGAGGTCTATGGTGAGGCGGTTGCCCGCACCCCGGAAGACGAGGAATTGCTGTACGACCAGGCCATGATGGCCGAGCGCATGGGGCAACCCGACGAAATGGAACGCCTGCTGAGGCAACTCATCGACCGGCAACCCGATCACCACCACGCCTACAACGCGCTGGGCTACTCACTGGCCGACCGCAACCAGCGGCTGCCGGAAGCCAAACAACTGATCGAAAAAGCGGTCTCGCTGGCCCCTGACGATGCCTACATCCAGGACAGCCTGGGCTGGGTCGAATTCCGCCTGGGCAACACCGCGCGTGCCCTGGGCATCCTGCAGGCGGCCTACCGCAAGCGCCCCGATGCAGAAATCGCCGCCCACCTGGGCGAGGTGCTCTGGAGCAGTGGGCAGCGCGACCAGGCCACCGCCATCTGGCGCGAAGGCCTGCTGCTGGCCAGCGACAACGAGACCCTTCTCGAAACCCTTCGCCGCTTTCAGGTACGCCCATGAGAAGACAAGCCCTCCGCCCGGCCCCACAGAGGATGGCCGGGTGGCGATGGCTGCTCGCCACCGGCCTGGCCCTGCTGCTGTCTGCCTGTGCCACCCCTCCCCCCGTGACTTCCGGCCAGGGCAACGCCTGGAGCGGCCGGCTGTCCCTGCAAGTGCAGAGCGACCCGCCCGAATCCGTGTCGGCCGGCTTTGACTTGCGCGGCACACCAGAAACCGGCGAGCTCTGGCTCAATTCGCCCCTGGGCAACAACCTCGCGACCCTGCGCTGGTCACCCGCAGGCGCCGAGCTCCAGCGGGGGCAGGAGCGCATCCAGCGCGCCACGCTCGACGCGCTGACGACCGAGCTGGGTGGTGCAGCGCTGCCGGTTTCTGCCCTGTTTGCCTGGCTCGCCGGCCACGACGTTCCGGTCAACGGCTGGCGGGTCGACCTCTCACGGCAACCCGAAGGCCGCATCACCGCGCAGCGCCTGAATCCGCTGCCGACGGCCGAACTGCGCATCGTCTTCACGCCATGACCGCCCCTTCAACACCGGACAACGCCCTGAGCCAGTTGCGGGATGTCCCGGCTCCGGGCAAGCTCAATCTGTTCCTGCACGTCACCGGCCGACGCGACGACGGCTACCACCTGTTGCAGTCGGTGTTCATGCTGATCGACTGGTGCGACCGACTCGATTTCACCCTGCGCCCGGATGGCCAGCTCAGCCGGGAGGACGTGGGCCCCTCCCTGCCACCTGACGATCTGTGCCTGCGCGCGGCCCGCGCACTGCGCGAAGCCACGGGCTGCCCCTTGGGAGCGCACATCCGAGTGACCAAGCACCTGCCCGCAGAAGCCGGCCTGGGTGGCGGTTCATCCGATGCCGCCACCTGCCTGCTGGCCCTCAACCGACTCTGGGGCCTGGGACTGAACCGCACGGCGCTGCGCCGCATCGGCGAGCGGCTGGGTGCCGATGTGCCGTTTTTTCTCGGCGGCCGCAACGCCTGGGTCGAAGGCGTGGGAGAGCACCTCACACCGGTGTCTGTGCCGGCAGCCCGGTTCGCGGTGGTCAAGCCGCCGTCAGGCGCCTCCACGCCGACAATTTTTTCTTCGCCGGATTTGAAGCGCGACACAAAGACTGCTATAATCCAAGGCTTTGCTGCAAACGATAAGTCTGAGCATCCGGTCATTGATTTTCGGCGCATCGCCGAAGCCAGTGGCAACGATCTTCAGCCTGTGGCGCAAGTGCTTTGCCCTGAAGTGGGTGACTGCATAGACTGGCTCCAAAGTCAGGGCTTGCAGGGTCGAATGACCGGCTCGGGCACTGCGGTGTTTGCCCTTTTGCCTCCGGCACAGCATCTGCTGCCCGGGCCTGGCAACTGGGTCATCCACGAATGCAGCAACATGGATGTCCATCCATTGATCGACTGGTGCAGCGATTAGAATATCGACCGCCCACCAGCCGAACGGTAAATGGGCACCCAGCGACAGTTTTCGGTGACTTGACGGTTTGTGCCATCGAGCCACCTGCGTAGGGGAGTCGCCAAGTTGGTTAAGGCACCGGATTTTGATTCCGGCATGCGAGGGTTCGAGTCCTTCCTCCCCTGCCAAACCTTTTGATCTGCCATCATCCGCAAGAAGGCCGCGAGACAACACGTTGAGCGGCCTCTTTTTTCGTTGATACAGCTGGAATTCCCATGCAAGCTGGTAACACCTCGCACGTTCAGCCGCCGGACTTCATGATCTTCACCGGCAACGCCAATCCGGTGCTTGCTTCCGAAATCGCCCAGCATCTGAACACCCAGCTCGGTTCGGCAAACGTCGGCCGGTTCTCCGACGGTGAAGTCACCGTCGAGATCACGCAGAACGTGCGTGCCCGTCACGTGTTCGTCATCCAGTCGACCTGCGCGCCGACCAATGACAACCTGATGGAACTGCTCATCATGGTCGACGCCCTCAAGCGTGCCTCGGCCGAGCGCATTTCCGCCGTCATCCCCTACTACGGCTACGCCCGCCAAGACCGCCGTCCGCGCTCCAGCCGCGTGCCGATCTCGGCCAAGGTGGTGGCCAACATGCTGCAGACCGTGGGCGTGGACCGCGTGCTGACCATGGACCTGCACGCCGACCAGATCCAGGGCTTCTTCGACATTCCGGTCGACAACATCTACGCCTCGCCGGTGTTGCTGGGCGACCTGCGCCAGAAGAACTACGAAGACCTGCTGGTGGTGTCGCCCGACGTCGGCGGTGTGGTGCGTGCGCGTGCCCTCGCCAAACAGCTCAATTGCGACATGGCCATCATCGACAAGCGTCGGCCCAAGCCGAATGTGTCGGAAGTGATGCATGTCATCGGCGATATCGAAGGCCGCAACTGCGTGATCATGGACGACATGATCGACACGGCCGGCACGCTGGTCAAAGCCGCCGAGGTGCTCAAGGAACGGGGTGCCAAGCATGTGTACGCCTATTGCACCCATGCCATTTTCTCGGGTCCTGCCATCGACCGCATCGCCAAGGGCTCGGCCCTGGACGAAGTCGTCGTGACCAACACCATTCCCCTGTCGCAAGCCGCCCAGGCCTGCGGCAAGGTTCGCCAGCTCTCCGTGGCGCCGCTGATGGCCGAAACCATCGCGCGCATCGCTTCGGGCGAGTCGGTCATGAGTTTGTTCGCCGATCAGGACAACCTGTTCTGACAGCAGCAAAAAGCCGGTTGCCCTGCCGACAAGACGCGGGCAGCCATTGTCAAACCGAGGCGTTCTGGTCGCGGAGCCCCTCACAAGGAGTCAGTCATGCAATTCGTCGCTTTTGAGCGCGCCAAGCAGGGTACGGGTGCGAGCCGCCGTCTGCGCAACACCGGCCGTGCGCCCGGTATCGTCTTCGGTGGCAACACCACCCCCGCCACGATCGAACTCGATCACAACGCGCTGTGGCATGCCCTGAAGAAGGAAGCCTTCCACGCCTCCATCCTCGAGATGGAACTGGGCGGCAAGGTTGAAAAGGTGCTGCTGCGCGATGTGCAGTACCACCCCTTCAAGCCCCAGGTCCTGCACGTGGACTTCCAGCGCGTGGACGAAAAGACCCGCCTGCGCAAGAAGGTGCCGCTGCACTTCGTGGGTGCCGAGAACTCGCCGGCCGTCAAGAACGACAAGTGCCTGGTGAACCACATCGTCACCGAACTCGAAATCGAATGCCTGGCCACCAAACTGCCGGAATTCATCGAAGTCGACCTGAGCACCGCCGAAAAGGGCGCCACCATCCACACGGGTGACCTGAAGCTGCCCAAGGACGTGAAGCTCGTCACCCACGGCCGCAAGGACATCACCATCGCCACCGTCGTCGAGCCGGTGGAAGAAGTGGTGGCCGCCCCCGTCGCCGCTGCTGCCGACGACAAGAAGGGCAAGAAAGGCAAGAAGTAATTCTCGCCCCCCGCTCCGCCGCCAGGCATCAAAAGGCCCGCTTCGTGCGGGCCTTTGTTTTGGATAATTCCCCTCCATGATCCGACTCATTGCCGGTCTGGGCAATCCGGGCCCCGACTACGAACACACGCGCCACAATGCCGGCTTCTGGTGGGTGGACGAGGCCGCCCGCCTGCTCGGCGCCCACCTGCAGATGGAGCGCGGGCATTTCGGCCTGGTGGCGCGCGCCAACGCCGCCGGCCAGAGCGTCTGGCTGGTCGAGCCCCAGACCTACATGAACCGCTCGGGCCAGTCGGTGGCCTCGGTCGCCCGCTTTTTCAAAATCGCTCCGGAAGAGGTCCTGGTCGTCCACGACGAACTCGATGTCGCGCCCGGCGAGGTCAAGCTCAAGAAGGGGGGCGGCCACGCCGGCCACAACGGGCTGCGGGACATCCACGCCCAGCTGGGCAGCCCCGACTACTGGCGGCTGCGCATCGGCATCGGCCACCCCGGCAACAAGAACGAAGTGGCCAACTGGGTGCTCAAGAAGCCTTCGCCCGATGACCGCATCGCCATCGCCCAGGCCATGGACCGAAGCCTCAAGGCGCTGCCGCACCTGATCGCCGGCGAGATGGACAAGGCCACCGCACTGATCCACACCAGCAAGCCCCCGCGGCCCAAACCACCCCGGCCACAGCGACCCGTACCCGCTGTTCAGCCGGCCGACGGCGCGGCCGCACCCGCTCCTGGTGCTGAGCGCTCCTCGCCCGCCACGGACTGAGCCGGATCGCCTTGCAGACGCCGGTATTTTTGCCAGAGTGTCTCGCGGCTTTCCTCGCGCTGCGGATCGACCGGAATGCACTCGACCGGACAGACCTGCACACACTGGGGCTCGTCGAAGTGCCCCACGCATTCGGTGCAACGGTTCGGATCGATCTGGTAGAAGTCCGGGCCCATCGAAATCGCCTGATTCGGGCACTCGGGCTCGCAGACATCGCAGTTGATGCACTCGTCGGTGATCATCAAAGCCATGGTCGCCCCCGCGCTCAGGCCTGCAGGGCCTGGGGTTTCAGCCGCTGCGCCACCGCCGGGCTGACCATCTGGGCCACGTCGCCCCCCAGGGCGGCAATCTCGCGCACCAGCGTGCTGGAAATGCACTGCAACTCGGCCTGCGGCAGAAGGAACACCGTTTCCACCGCCGGATACAGCTTGCGGTTCATGGCCGCCATCTGGGCTTCGTAATCGAAGTCGGTGAGGTTGCGGATTCCGCGCACCACGGCGCAGGCGCCATGTTCGCGGCAGAAGTCCATGATCAGCCCTTCAAACGGCAGCACCCGCACCGGCAGGCCGGCCAGGGCTTCGCTGGCCAGGGCCATGCGTTCGGCCAGCGAGAACCGCGTCTTCTTGTGGTGGGCGATGGCCACCGCCAGGATCAGTTCGTCGAACAGGCCGGCTGCCCGGCGCACCACGTCTTCATGGCCCAGGGTGAGGGGATCGAAGGTGCCGCTGTAGACGGCAATGCGCGCGCCAGGGCCCGCCGGCTGAAGGGTTGCGGAAGTCATGGGGCGATTATGCGGGGTGGGCGGAGTCCCGGACGCTGTTGCGGTTTCAGGGGCCCGTCGGCCTCATTCGGCCGCCAGCACCCGCAGCAGGTGAAACGCCACCTGCCCGGCCCGCCCGTGGCGATGCAGCTGCAGGCCACGCTGCGCCAGCTCGTCGCCGCTCCAGGCCCGTGGCGCCTCCAGATAGATCAGACCGTTCTCGCCGATGGCGCGGCGTGCCGCGCGCAGGGCTTCGTCGAACAGCGCCTCGTTACCGCCTTCGGCAAAAGGCGGATCGAGAAACACCAGATCGAGCCCCTGCCCCTGGCGCTGCGCCAGGGCCGCCACCCCGTCGCCCCGCTCGACACGCACCCCCGTGGCCTTGAGCTTGGCCAGTGTGGTGCCCAGACTGCGACACAGTGCGGCGTCGTGCTCCACCAGCACCACCTCGGCCGCGCCGCGCGAGGCGGCCTCCAGCCCGAGCGCGCCACTGCCGGCGAAGGCATCCAGGCACCGCCACCCATCAAGCCGCTGGCCCAGCCAGTTGAACAGGGTTTCGCGCACACGCGAGGGGGTGGGCCGCAGACCGGGACTCTGCGCCACAGGCAGGCGGGTGCGCTTCCACTGGCCACCGATGATGCGCACCTCCTGGGGAGCGCTGGCGGCGGAATGGGGCGGGACGTTTTTTCGCATGCCGCGAGCTTAAGGCACGGCAGCCCGAGTCCGGAGCCGCCAGGCGCTCACTGGGTCAGGGCTGGGCCCCGACCACCACCGTCACCATGCGGTCGGGCTGCAGCACGCGCCGGAAGGCCCGGCGGATGTCGTCCAGCCCCACCCGCTCGATCTGCTGCGTCCAGGTGTCCAGATAGTCCAGCGGCAACCCGTGCCAGGCGATATTGGCCACGTTGTCCAGCAGCTTGCGGTTGCTGTCGATGCGCAACGCAAAACCGTTGACCAGATAGGCCTGCGCCGCACGCAGTTCGGCGGCGGTCGGTCCCTCGGCCACGAACCGCGCCAGCTCGTCGCGCACCACGGCGATGGCCTGGTCGGCCTGGTCGGGCCGCGTCGTCAACCCGACCTGGAAGGCGCCCGCGTGCTGGCCCGGCATGAAGTAGCTGTAGACGCTGTAACTCAGACCGCGTTTTTCACGCACTTCGGTGGTCAGGCGCGAGACGAACCCGCCACCGCCCAGGATGTAGTTGCCCACGAAGAGCGGGAAAAAGTCGGGGTCGTCGCGGCGCATGCCGGGCTGGCCGATCAGGACCTGGGCCTGCGCGGCATCAAACGGCAGACGGATGTCCTGGGCCGCAGCCAGCGGCGCCACCTCGGGCACGGGGGGCAACGCTTCGCAGCCATGGCCTTGCAGGGCGGCCATCAGCGGGCCGACGATGCGGTCGGCACCCGCACGGTCCACCGCCCCGACCAGCACCACCTGCGCGCGGCAGGCGGCCAGGTGGCGGCGGTAGAAGCTGCGCTGGGCGCCAACATCGATGGCGGCCAGCGTGGCCGCCGTGGTGTCGCGCCCATACGGATGGTCACCATAAACCGCCTGGGCGAAGCGGCGCCCCGCCAGGGTGCCGGGCCGCGTTTCGGCTTCGCGCAGGCCAGCCACCAGGCGCTCGCGCTCGCGCTGCCAGACCGCATCGGGCCAGGCCGGCGCCGCCAGTTGCCGGGCCGCCAGCGCCACGGCGCGCTCCAGCAACGCGGGCTGGGTGAGGCTGCGCAGCGACACGCTGAAGCGGTCACCACCCGCGCTGGCGCCGAACGAAGCCCCCAGGTCGGCCCAGGCCTCGGCCAGCCGGTTTTCGTCGAGCGCCGGCTGACCATCGCCAGCCAGCACCCCGGCCGACAGCATGCCGGCGGTCGCCCGGGCCAGGCCGGCCTGCTCGGGCGGGTCGCGCCGGCTGCCGCCATCGACATCGATCTGCACGTCGAGCATGGGAATCGCCGGGCTCTCGACCAGGTAGACCCGCGCGCCGCTGGCGTGCACCCAGTGCTGGATAGGAATGGCAGCGCGCGCAGCGCTCGCCATCCCACCGAGAACCAACCCCATGGCGAGCCAGACCGCGCCACGCTGCTTCAAGGCAGATTTCATCAAAGGCACCCACAACAAACACATGGCAGGGACTCCGGCCACCGGCATCAGCCAGCGGTCCCGGTTCGGGACGGTTTCGGGGCATCGGGCAAGGCCGCGGCGGCCGGCGGCTGAGCCGCCCCTTCGGGCACCAGCACCCCGGTGGTCAGGCGCTGGTCGCTGAACAGGCGCCGGGCGACCGACTGCACCTGCTCGGCGCTCACGTTCATCAGGGCCGCCATGAGCCGGTCGCCGGCGTCCGCATCCCAGCCCTGCACCCAGTACTGGCCGAGCTCGCGCGCCTGGTTGAACAGGGCGTCGAGCTTGTAGACCTCCGAGGCCATCCACTGCGTCTTGACGCGCTGCAGTTCGTCTGCCCGCACCCCCTCGGTGGCAATGCGGGCCACCTCGGCCTTCAGGGCGTCGGCCACCCGCTCGGGCGCCACGCCCGCTGCGGGCACCGCCGTCAGCATGAACCGCTGCGGGCCCCGGCCCAGCAGGCCGTAGGAAGCGCCCACGCTGTCGGCCAGGCGCGCACCGCCCGGCTGGCCCTCGCCCTGCACCAGCGAACGCTCCAGCCGCGAGCCGCCGTGCCCGTCGAGCACGGCCGACAGCACCGTCAGCGCGAGCGCGTCCTGGCTGCCGGCGTCCTGCGCCGCCGGCCCGGCCCACTGGGGCGTCTGCCAGCCCAGCGCGACCAGCGCCTGCTCGGCCCGTGCCCGGTAGGTCAGCTGGCGCGGCCCCTGCTGGGCCACTTCGTCGCGCGGTTTGCGCGCCGGCACCTCGCGCGCCGGAATGCGCCCGTAGAGGGCTTCGGCGAGGGCGCGCACGCGCTCGGGCTCCACGTCGCCAGCGATCACCACCGCAGCGTTGCCCGGCACGTACCAGCGCTGGCGGAATTCCCGCACTTCCTGCGGCGTCAGCGACACCAGGTCGCCCATCCAGCCGATCACCGGGCGCCGGTACGGGCTGGTCAGGTACATGGTGGCGTTGAGGGCTTCGAACATGCGGGCGCGGGGCGACTCTTCCACCCGCTGCCGGCGCTCTTCCTTGATGACCTCGATCTCCTTGCGGAAGGCGTCGTCGTCCCAGCGGTTGCGCTCGAAACGGTCGGCCTCCAGCCGCATCACCGCCTCCAGATGCTCCCGCGCCACCTGCTGGTGGTAGGCCGTGGCGTCCGAGGTGGTGAAGGCGTTTTCGCGGCCGCCCAGGGCCGCGACACGGCGAGAGAACTCGCCGGGCGCCAGATCGGGCGTGCCTTTGAACATCATGTGCTCCAGCACATGGGCAATGCCGCTGGCGCCGTCGACCTCGTCCATGGACCCCACGCGGACCCAGAGCATGTGCACCACGGTCGGCGCCCGGTGATCGGGCCGCACGATCAGTGTCATGCCATTGGACAGCGTGTAGCGCTGCACCGCGGGCGGGTTTTCGGCCGCCTGTGCGGGCGCCAGCACCGCCAGGCAGAACGCCATTACCCCCATCAGCGCGACCGCAGGCCCCCGCAGCCACCCTGTCGGCCCCAGGGCCGGTACGCCGTCTCGGGCGCCTTGAAAAGCACGTTTCATAGAATGGGGAAGATACTAGAGTTCGAAAAATGTTCTCGTTCTTCCGCAAAAAGACATCCGCCCCCGTTCCTCAGCCCACGCCCGCCGCGCCGGAGCTGCCTGCGCCGCCCATCGCGCCCCCGCCGGCCGTGCCCGACGTTGTGGCGGAGACGTCCCCTCCCGCAGCGGTCGCCACGCCCCCGGCACCCGCAGCGCCCGTCCCGGAGCGCAAGAGCTGGCTCGACCGCCTCAAGAATGGCCTGCGCAAGACCGGCACCAGCATCGCCACGGTGTTCACCGGCACGCAGATCGACGATGCGCTCTACGAGGAACTCGAAACCGCGCTCCTCATGGCCGACACCGGCGTCCAGGCCACGCAGTACCTGCTGGACGACCTGAAGAAGCGCGTGAAGGACAGCAAGACCACCGATCCGGCCGCCGTCAAGGGGCTGTTGGCCGAGGCGATTGCCAATCTGCTGGCGCCGCTGCAGAAGCCGCTGGTCATCGGTGAACACAAACCCACGGTGATCATGGTCGCCGGGGTGAATGGCGCCGGCAAGACCACGTCCATTGGCAAGCTGACCCGGCACCTGGCGCAGGAAGGCGCTTCGGTGCTGCTCGCTGCGGCCGACACTTTCCGGGCGGCCGCGCGCGAGCAGCTGGCGGTCTGGGCCGATCGCAACACGGTGGAAATCGTCACCCAGCAAGGCGGCGATCCGGCCGCGGTGAGCTTCGACGCCGTGAGTGCCGGCAAGGCCCGCGGCAAGGACGTGGTGCTGGTCGACACAGCCGGCCGCCTGCCCACGCAGTTGCACCTGATGGAAGAGCTGCGCAAGATCCGGCGCGTGGTGCAGAAAGCCGACGCCACGGCCCCGCACGAGGTGCTGCTGGTCATCGACGGCAACACCGGCCAGAACGCCCTGGCCCAGGTCAAGGCTTTCGACGAAACGCTGCAACTGACCGGCCTGGTCATCACCAAGCTGGACGGCACCGCCAAGGGCGGCGTGATCTGCGCCATCGCCCGGGAGCGCCCGGTGCCGGTCTACTTCATCGGCGTGGGCGAAAAACTCGAAGACCTGGAAACCTTCGACGCACGCGAGTTCGCCCAGGCGTTGCTGGGCTGAGCACCGCCAGCACGGCCACGGGCCGGCGCCTCAGCGCTCGTCACCGTCGTGATCGCTGTAGTGGCGCCACTGCCGCATGGCGTTGCGCATGGTGAGCATCTGGCGCTCGAAGCGGGGGCAAGCGTGGCACACCGCCAGGTGCAGCCGCAAAGCCAGCCGTTCGGCCCAGGGCAGATCACGGTCTTCGCGGGCCACCATCAGCGCCGTGGCTTCCTGGCAGGTGCGTCGCAGAGGATAGCTGTGCTTCATGCGGCGGCACCTCCGGCAAACCAGTTCAGTTCCAGGCATTCGCGCAGCCGCAAGCGTGCGCGATGCAGTTGCACGTACAGATTGGATGGTGTCAGCGACAGCTCCTGACAGATCTCGTCGCTCGACAGCTCCAGCCATTCGCGCATCAGGAACAGCCGGCCCTGCACGGGAGGCAGTTTCTCGGTGCAGGCCTCCAGGATCGCCATGAACTGTCGGCTGCGCAGGTCTTGCTCCGGATTGCCCCAATCGGCCGGCGCCTGGGAGTAGTGCCCGTCGGCCGCAAAGGGCATGTCTGCCATGGGGTCTGCCTCGCCATCGGGCGAACCGTCGGCCCACACCACTTCGCGACGGCGTTGCCGCAGGGCATCCACGATCTTGTGTTTGAGGATGGCCACGAGCCAGGTCTTGAGCTGGGCGCGCTGGCCGAACGCTTGCGGCCGGTCCAGCGCGGCGAGCAGGGTTTCGGACACGGCGTCCTCGGCCCAGGCATCGTTGCGCAGTTGCAGCCGGGCATAACGCAGCAGGTAGCTGCGCTGGGCCAGCAACTGCTGCTGAAAGTCATTGAGGGAAAGCGCGGTCATGAAAACAGGTCCCGGAGGCAGTGTAGGGCTGATGGGCAATGGTCGGCATCGGCACGCATTTCTTTCAGCCCGGGTGTAAGAAACCCGTCCAGGCGGCGACAGATGCCCAACCGGTCGGTGTTTGCCACCCGGTTGATCACCCCCTCCCCCACCTTTCAGGAGCCATCATGAACCAACGCCAACTCATCGCCGCTGCCGCCGTTTCCCTCGCCTCGCTGTCGGTCCTGTCCACGGCCGCCCTGGCCCAGAACACGGCCAAGGAAAAGTGCTACGGCGTGGCCAAAGCCGGCCAGAACGACTGTGCCAATCTTGCCGGCACCCATTCCTGCGCCGGGCAGGCCAAGATGGACAACGACAAGGGCGACTGGAAATACGTGGCTGCCGGCACCTGCCAGCAGATGGGCGGCATGACGGCCGACGACGCCAAGATGGCCATGCCCAAGAAGTCCTGAGCCCGGCCATGCGCCTGCCAGCCGACTTCCCCGCGCCGCCACCGGTGGGCATCGGCTGGCGCCATGCCCACTACCAGCAGGTTCTGCAGGAGCGTCCGCCTCTGGACTTCCTGGAAGTCCACAGCGAGAACTTTTTTGCCCCGGGCGGCGCCTCGCGCGCTGTGCTGGAAGCGGGCCGGGCGCACTGTGACATCAGTCTGCACGGCGTGGGGCTTTCGCTGGGCGCTGCCCAGGGGCTGGACCCCTGGCACCTGGCCCAATTGAAACAGCTGGTGTGCCAGATCGAACCCGTGCGGGTCAGCGACCACGCGGCGTTTGCCCGTGCCCTCCTCGGCGGCCAGACGGTGCACGCCGCCGATTTGCTGCCCCTGCCTTTCACGCACGCGGCCTTGCGGGTGCTGATCGACAACGTGCAGCAGGCACAGGATGCCCTGCAGCGCCCGCTGGCCATCGAAAACCTCTCGGCCTGCTTTCAGTGGCGCGATGCCGAGATGGATGAACCCACGTTTCTCAACCAGTTGGCCACCCGCAGCGGCTGCCAGTTGCTCGTCGACGTGAACAACGTCTTCGTGAACGCCCGCAACGCCCAATACCGGGGCGAGAATGCCGACCCGGTCGCCGCCGCGCAGCGTTGGATCGACCAGATTCACCCCGCGCACGTGGCCGAGCTGCACCTGGCAGGGCACGCCGATCTGGGGGACATCGTCATCGACGACCACGGCAGCCGCGTGAGCGAACCGGTCTGGGCCCTGTACGCCCATGCCCAGCGGCGCTTTGCCAACGCCCCCACCCTGATCGAGTGGGACACCGGGGTGCCCGACCTGGCGGTGCTGCTGGACGAGGCCCGCCTGGCGCGCCTCAGGGCCTGCGAATCCCTGACCCCGCAGTCTGCAGCGCCTCTCACGCCGGCGGTCACCGCATGAACACCGCACGCCCAACCCTCGCAGCCCGGCAGCAACAACTGGTGCGGGCGCTGATGGCCCACCCCGGCAGCGATGAAGCGGTGGTCAGCGCCGCGGCCTTGCTGGCTCTGGGGGTCGCGCATCCCCAGAGCGAACGCGGCCTGCAAGCCTATCGCGCCAACGGCCATGCCCTGGCCGAAAGGACCCTCCAGGCCGCCTACCCGGTGGTCGGCCAGCTGGTGGGCGAAGCGACACTTCACGCCATGGCCCGGGCCCTCTGGCACGCGCATCCACCGACCCGGGGCGACCTTGCCCATTGGGGACAGGCCTTGCCCGCGTGGATTGCTCAGAACCCCGCTTTGGCCGCGCTGCCCTATCTGGCCGACGTCGCCCGCGCCGAATGGGCCCTGCACGAAGCCGCCAGCGCGCCGGACCAGCCCACCGATCTGGCCAGCATCACCCGCCTGGTCACCGAAGACCCTTCCCTGCTCGCCCTGCGGCTGGCTCCCGGCACCCAGCTCCTGGGCAGCCGGTACCCGGTGGCCAGCATCCTGGGCGCGCATCTGGACGGCATGCCCACCTTGGCCGAAGCCGGCGAACGCCTGCGCGCCGGCGCGGGAGAAACGGTGCTGGTCTGGCGCCAGGGCTTCCAACCCCGACAGGCGGCCACTTCGCCGGGCACCGTCGCGATGCTGGGCAGCACGCTCGCCGGCGGCAGCGTGCTGGACGCGCTGGATGCTGCCAGCGCACCGGCACCCGGTCCTGTCTTCGATCTGGGCACCTGGCTGCAAAGCGCCATCGCAGCCGGCTGGGTCATCGGCGTCCACCCCTTACCCCACCTTCAGCCAGCGGTATCCCCATGACCTCTCCAACGCGTTCAACCCCTCTTCACCACGCCTGGCAAGCCATCGCCAGCCTCCTGGATAGCCTGCGCCCGTGGGCCGCACTGGCGGCGCGGCTGTACGTGGCCCAGGTGTTCTTTCTGTCCGGGCTCACCAAACTCCGCGACTGGGACACGACCTTGCTGCTGTTCACCGAGGAGTACCACGTCCCGCTGCTGCCGCCTGCGCTCGCCGCGCTGCTGGGTACCGCGGGAGAAATCGGCCTGCCCGTGCTGCTGGTGCTCGGACTGGCAGGCCGGTTCGCCGCGCTGGGCCTTTCGGTGGTGAACGTGGTGGCGGTACTGAGCCTGGCCGATATCGCCCCGGCCGCGCTGCAACAGCACATCACCTGGGGCGTGCTGCTGGCCACGCTGGCCCTGGTCGGCATGGAGCGCTGGTCGGTCGATGCCTGGCGGGCATCACGCCGACCACCCAATGCCTGAGGGCTGGGGCGCGTCTTCAGCGCGCCCGGCGCAACTGGCGTTGCACCTGCCAGGCCAGGCCGATGCCCACCAGCGAACAGGTGCCGGTGATCACCCAGGTCCACTGCCACCCACCCCATTGCGTGGCGGCCCAGGCCACCAACGGCGGCCCCAGGAACTGCCCCATCGCTGACAACTGCTGCATCCAGCCGACCGTGGTGGACACGGTGTCCTCACCTGGCGTGAGGCGCACGACCAGACCGAACAGCGTGCCCGGCACCCAGCCGCCCAGGGCAGAGAACAGCAGCACGCTGGCGTACTGCAACAGCGGCCACCCGGTCATGGTGAAGGTCAGCAAGGCGCCGAGCGCCATCGCCACGTATCCGCCGGCCATCAGCCAGCCGGGCGGCACACCCCGGGCCAGCAGGCGCCCGGCGCTCACGTTGCCCACCATGTTGACACCAGCGGCGAGGGCACTGAGCAGCCCCACCGCCGTGGCGCCAAAACCGGCCGCGTGGTAGATCGTCGGCAGGAAGCCGACGACCGCCAGCCACTGGCCGGAATACATGAGGAACCCCACGGCCAGCAACCACGGCCCCGGCGCACGCAGCGTTCGCCGCAGACACTGCCCGAGCGTGTCGGTGCTGCCCGCGCCCGCCGCCGGCGCCGCATCCGGCCCGATCCAGCGCCACAAGGCCCAGGCCCCGAGCCAGGCCAGCAAAGCCAGCACCGCCCAGACAGCCGGCCAGCCCCAGAGGACCACCGCCGGCGCCCCCGCCAGCAGCGCCAGGGCCATGCCCACGGGCATGTAGGCCCCCCACCAGCCCAGCGCCCGCGCCAGCGCGGCCGGGTTGTCGACCACCTGACGCCGGATCAGACCCGGCGCCGGCAGCACCGTGAGCAGAAAGCCCACGCCTTCGAGCACCCGCGTGGCCAGCAGCGCCGCCACCGTGCCCGACAACGCCCCCGCCGCACTGCCCAGCCCCAACAACAGCAGACCGGCCAGCATCACCCGCCGCGGCCCCATGCGGTCGGCCAGCAGACCGATCAGCAAACCAAGCGTCATGCCCGCCAGTTGCAGCAGAGACAGCAGAAAGCCCCCCTGTACCAGCGTCAGACCGAGCGACTGCTGCAGGGCCGGAATGGCCACCGGCAGCTTGCCCACGTGCAGCGCCGCACAGACCCCGAGCAGCACCACCAGCGAAGCACGGGCCGCGGGTGAATCGGCCGGCTTCATGGAAACAGCTCCCGTCCGGTCAGCCGCTGGTGCTCGCGAATGGCAAAGCGGTCGGTCATGCCGGCGATGAAATCGGCCACTGAGCGGGCATTCCCCTGCGAGCGGGTCTGCGCGTCCGACATTTCTTCGGGCGCCTGGAGGTAACAGTCGAACAGCTCGGTGATCACGCTGCGCGCGCGTTCGGTGGTGGCCGTCACCTGAGGATGGCGGTACAGGTTGCGGAACAGAAAGCGCTTGAGCACCTGCGACTCGGCGCGCATCACGTCGGAAAACGCCACCAGCGGCGATGCCGCGCGCACCGCGGCCACGCTGTCCACGCCAGCCGCATCGAAGCGGGCACGGCTGGTGTCGATGACGTCGTAGACCTGCTCGCTGAGCATGAGACGGATCGACTCGAACAGCAGCCGCCTCCCGCCCAGATCCGGGTGTGTGGCCAGGGCCTTGTGCCGGTAGCGCTCGAACAGCGGCACATCGGCCAGTTGGTCGAGCGACAGCAGCCCCGAACGCACCCCGTCGTCGATGTCGTGCGCGTTGTAGGCGATCTCGTCGGCTAGATTGCACAGTTGCGCTTCGAGCGACGGCGAGCCGCCGTGCAGAAACCGGTGCGCCACGCCGTTCGGCTCCTGCGCCTCCAGGTGCCGCGCATTCGCCCGCGAGCAATGCTTGAGGATGCCTTCACGCGTTTCAAAACACAGGTTCAGCCCGTCGAAGGCAGGGTAGCGCTCCTCCAGCCGGTCGACCACCCGCAGGCTCTGCAGGTTGTGTTCGAAGGTCCAGGCCGCCTCGTCCGCGCCGGCCGGCGCGTGCGCGCGCAGACAGGCATTGAGCGCGTCCTGGCCGGCATGACCGAATGGGGTGTGGCCGAGGTCGTGCGCCAGCGCGATCGCCTCCACCAGATCCTCGTTGAGGCCGAGCGAGCGCGCAATGCTGCGCCCGAGCTGGGCCACTTCGAGCGAATGCGTCAGCCGCGTGCGGAACAGGTCCCCTTCGTGATTGAGGAACACCTGGGTCTTGTAAACCAGCCGGCGAAAGGCCGTGGAATGGATGACCCGGTCGCGATCGCGCTGGAAAGCGGTGCGCGTCGGTGCTTCCGGCTCGGGAAATCGTCGGCCGCGGCTGGCAGCGGGGTCACAGGCCCAGCGCGCCAGCGGGCTCATGCGGGTGTCGCCGGGGCGGTGCTGGCCTTGATGACCTGCACCACCAGTTCGTCGGGGACGGCGCGCATCACCGCCCGCCCCGGACCGTCGATCAGCACAAAGCGGATGGCGCCCGCTTCGGCCTTCTTGTCCAGACGCATCAAGGCCAGGTAGCGGCCGGCATTGTCGACCGGGTCGAGCACCGGCGCCACCGTGGGCAGACCCGCTCGGGCAATGATGCCGATCAGGCGATCCACAAAGGCCGCGTCCACCAAACCGACCGCCTGCGAAAGCCGGGCGGCCATCACCATGCCGCACCCGACCGCTTCGCCATGCAGCCACTCACCATAGCCCAGGCCCGCCTCGATCGCGTGGCCGAAGGTGTGACCGAAATTGAGGATAGCGCGCAAGCCCGATTCGCGCTCATCCTGCCCCACCACATCGGCCTTGATTTCGCAACTGCGGCGAACCGCGTGCGCAAGGGCCACGGGCTCGCGAGCCATGAGCGCAGGGAGATGCTGCTCGATCCAGTCCAGAAACACCATGTCGGCAATGGGCCCGTACTTGATGACCTCGGCCATTCCTGCCGACAGCTCCCGCGGGGGCAGGGTCGCGAGCACGTCCAGATCACAAATCACACGCTCGGGCTGGTAAAAAGCGCCGATCATGTTCTTTCCCAGCGGATGGTTGATCGCCGTCTTGCCGCCCACCGACGAATCCACTTGCGCCAGCAAGGTGGTCGGCACCTGCACGAAAGGCACGCCACGCATATAGCTCGCGGCGGCAAACCCCGTCATGTCGCCCACCACGCCACCGCCCAGCGCGTAGAGCACGGTCTTGCGGTCGCAACCATGCGCCAGCAACGCATCAAAAATGAGGTTCAGTGTCTCCCACGTCTTGTGGGCCTCGCCATCGGGCAGCGTTACCGTCAGCACCTGGGTATAGAGCGGCGAAATCGCCCGTCGAAGTGCCTCTGCGTACAGCGGAGCGACCGTGGTGTTGGTAACAATCAGCGCCGATGCGGCCCTGGGCAGCGCGTCGTAACTGCCGGCCGATGCCAGCAGCCCCTGGCCGATGCGGATGTCGTAGCTGCGGGCACCAAGATCGATGCGGACCACAGGCTCTGCCGTGGGCGGGAGAGAGGGATCAGTCATGGCCCGGGAGTGTATCCCGCCATGCCGGACCTCAGGATGCCACCGGCGAAGGTGCTTCGCCCGCAGCGGACGGCCCTGGGCTGCTACCCAGATCCAGCTGCATCATGATCATGTTGACCAGAGTCGCCACGGAAGGCCTTCCCGTGTCGACCACGTAATGGGCCGCATCCCGGTAGAGCGGATCCCTGGCCGCAAAAAGATCCTTCAACCGTTGCAGCGGGTCATCCACCTGCAGCAGCGGTCGATTTCTGTCGTGGCGCAACCGACGATACACATCCTCGGGCAAAGCGCGCAGATAGATGACCTGGCAATGCTGCTTGAGTTGCACCCGATTGGCTTCACGGAGTACCGATCCACCACCGGTAGACAGCACACCGCGGCCGCTGCCGGTCGTGAGCTCTGCCAGAACCTGTTGTTCCAAATCCCGGAAGCGCTCCTCCCCCTCCCGCTCAAAAAACGTACGGATCGAGCAGCCTATCCGCTGCTCGATCACGTGATCGGAGTCTTGAAAAGGGACGCCCAGACGACGAGCAAGATGGCGGCCTATCGTTGATTTCCCAGAGCCCGGCAAGCCTACCAAAGCAACAAAACGCTTCTCGAAAGCCAAGAATGCCAACCCGTCAAATAATATCAACCAAAAAGCGCGACACTCCCTGAAGGCGAAGCCGTTTCGCAAAAAACAATTTTGATTACTGCGAAGGCTCTTCGTACTCTGCAGTAAATTCCATCGTCACCAGCTTCGAGTGGTAATCGACGACGCTGATCGTCGCTGTATCCACGCAACCACCCAAATGGGTAACGCGGAAAGATGGATCTTTCCCAGAAGCCTCTGAACGATCCACCTGCAAACGACTGGGGATGGAGCTCACAATTTTAAATGGCGCTTGACCACCATTAATTATCACCACAATCGACTCCTGCACCGATGACGAGCAGGATTCATTCGAATACGTCCAAGTCCACTCACTGGGCGTCACCGAAAACTCCGAGGCATCGCCCGCATTTTCACCACCGCCACCACAGGCAGAAAGCAGACCCAACAGAGCCAAGGAACTGATTAAAAAAACTTTTTTCATATCTCAATTCTCTGAGAATTCAAATTTAGCGCGAAACACCACGATCCGAAATAGTCCGCGGCGTGATAAATACCAGCAACTCCGATTTGTTGGTGGTTTTGCTGCGATTCTTGAACAGATTTCCAACAACTGGCACATCACCAAGCAGGGGCACCTTGGTGATATCGTTGGTCTCGGTCTGTTCGAAGATACCACCAATCACGACTGTTCCGCCGTTCTCGACCAGAACCTGCGTTTTCACGTGTTTGGTATTGATAGCAATGCCAGCAGTGGTCGTTTCTCCACGCGAATCCTTGTTCACGTCAACATCCAGAATGATGCCGCCTTCCGGAGTGATTTGGGGTGTGACTTCCAGTTTCAAATTCGCTTTCCGGAAGGAAACCGCCGTCGCACCACTGGAAGTTGCCGACTGGTAGGGGAACTCCGTCCCTTGTTCGATCAGAGCAGTCACCTGATCCGCTGTCACAACGCGCGGACTCGACACCACCTTACCGCGTCCATCAGCCTCCAATGCCGAGAGCTCCAGGTTCAAAAAGCGATTGGCAGCCGAACTGAACAACGACACCGCAAAACTGGCAGCGCTGAAACCGTTGGCCCCCGTCGAAGGCAGATTGATAAAACTGGTATTGTTGTTTGTCAACGCGGCAGACGATTGTCCAGTAGTGGTGGCTACAGCGTCGTAGCTCCCTCCCAAGGCAACGCGATTGACACCGGCAACAGGATAGCCCGCCTCACCCCCTCGCACGCCCCGCAGATCCGCCCCTCCAAGCCGAACGCCGATCGACTGACTGAACCGGTCATCCGCCTCCACAATGCGGGCCTCAATGAGCACCTGCCGAACGGGCACATCCAATTTGGTGATGAACTGCTGAATCTGCTCCAGTTTGGCAGGCACATCGGTAACAAACAGCTGATTGGTACGCGGCTCGGCAATCACGCTGCCCCTGGCAGACAGAATGCGAGAGGATCCACCACCCGTACCAGCCGAGGTCAGCTGCGTCGCAATGTCGCCTGCCTTCGCATAGTTCAGCTGAAAGCCTTGCGTGCGCAAAATTTCCAGGTTCTCCAGAGCAGCACGTGCCTCCAGATCCTGCTTTTCACGTGCAGCAATTTCATCTTTCGGTGCGATCCACAAGACATTTCCCGTCTTGCGCTTGTCGAGTCCCTTGGCCTGCAAGATGATATCAAGTGCCTGATCCCAAGGAACATCCTTGAGGCGCAGGGTCAGCGAACCCGAAACCGAATCCGAGGTCACCACATTGAAATTGGTGAAATCAGCAATTACCTGCAGCAGCGAACGAATCTCGATGCTCTGGAAATTCAGTGAGAGTTTTTCGCCGTTGTAGCCCGGGCCCTGCGTCAACTTGGTCGGGTCAACCTTCTGCTCCCGAACCTCCAGCACGAACTGGTTGTCGCTCTGATACGCCGAATGCTCCCAGTTGCCACGTGGCGTCACCACCATACGGACACGGTCTCCGGCCTGGCTGCTGACGATCGATTGCACAGGGGTGCCGAAATCGGTCACGTCCAAACGGCGACGCAGACCCTCGGCGAGATTGCTCTGGAGGAACTCCACCACCAGATTCTGACCCTGCTGACGAATGTCAACCCCGACTTGACTGCTGCCAAGCTCCACCACCACACGCCCCGCCCCATCGGTACCCCGACGGAAATCAATGTCGCGAATCGCAGAGGCTGTATTCGCTGCCACAGGTGTCGATGCAGCAAAAGAGGTCACCGGTGAAGGCACTTGACCAGCGGCTTGTGGACTGTCGAGCACCACCAGCAAAAACTTGCCGTCGCTTTTTGTCACATAGTTGGCCGGTTGCTTGAGGTTGATCACGACCCGTGTTCGATCTCCCGCTTGCACCACGTTGGCAGACCGGACATTGCCCTGATTGATATCGATCGCACTCCGCCCCAGTCCATTGATAACGCCCGGCAGATCCAAGGCCACGCGCGCCGGCGACTGGATGACAAAACCCGAGGGCGCGCCCGAAAAGGCCTCTGCCAATTCAATGCGAACCACCTCTGAGCCGCCTTGAGACGTCCCTGTCACGGCTTTGATGGCATTCTGCGCATGCGCACAGACACTGGCAGCGGCCAATGCCATCCCCGCCACCAAACTCATCAGAAATCGGCTGCTTTTGGCAGATTGCAGAGTGTCCAAGGGATAGGTCGTTTTCATTTAGATGATTCCTCTTGCAATAGCAACGTCGCAGGCCGCTCGACCCACTCCCCTCCAGGGTCCTGCACCACTTCCCTCAGCACAATTTCCGACTCAGAGATCTTCTGGACACGACCGTAGTTTTGGCCGATGTAATTGCCAGTCTTAACCTGATACAGCAGGTTGTTGACCTTGAGAAGAGCCACTGGCTGCCCTTGTCGGGTCAGACTCCCAACCATTTTCATGGCATCCAAGGGATAGTCCTCCAAAGGTTCTTTGCGCCGATTCAACTCGGCCTCCAGCAACGCCGACCGAGCTTCACCACCAGCCTGAGCACCTCGCAGAACAGCCTCGAGCTTTTCGTTTGCAAAGGGATCCAACGTATCTGCGACCGTGTAGTTCTGCGGCTGAAAGCGTGTGGGCTCGGAGATCGGTTGCAATTTAGGCCTGACGGAACTCCGTTCAGCCACCATCCAAGCCCGAAGATCGGGCTGATCCGACGAAGAGCACCCAGACAACACCATCGTGGCAACACAGGCCATGCTCAGCAAAGTGAATTGGCACACCCTGCTCATTTTTTACCACCTTTGGCGTTGGACTTCGGCTTGTTCGCCTGCTCGGAAGCCGCCACCTCAGCCTCATCCAAGTAACGGAAGGTTTTAGCAATACAGGTCATGGTCAGCAAGCCATCTCGATCTTTCACCGGCGACAAGGTCAGATTATTCAGTGTCACAATCCGCGAAAGATTGGCAATGTCGGCGGCAAACATCCCGATGTCGTGATACCGGCCCGTCACACGCACGGTAATCGGCAATTCGGCATAGTACTGTTTGACAGAGACTTGACCCGGCTTAAACAGCTCAAACTGCAGGCTTCTTCCCAGCCCTGCCTGATTGATATCAGACAGCAATGCATCCATTTCCGATTTGCTCGGCAGTTGCTTTTCCAGTTGGGTCACATACTGCTGCACCTGCTCCAGCTGCTTCTTCAGTTCTTCAAGGCTGACAGCTTGCGCCACTTTCTTCTTGTAGTCAGCACGCAAGCTCAACTCGGTTGACCGTTCCTGCTCCAGCGTTTCGTCCACCGATTTGATCAGTGCGAACCAGATGCCCACGATCACGAGGACGCAGACCAGCACATAAAGCAGGTACTTGGGCAGTGCCGGCCATTGAGAGGGGTCATTAGGGTCCAATCCCACGAACTGCGTCCGCAGATTGCGCACGACAGCGCCCATGTCCGGATTGAATTTCAGGTTCTTTGCCAAGATGACGTTCCCTTCAGCCCTTGGCAGCAGGGGCGGCGGAGACCCCAGTCTTGTTGACATTGGACGAGGGCCTCACCAGTGTCACCCGGATCGTGAAGTTCGAAACGCGGCGCGGATCCCCCTTCGGCCCGACATTTGCCGCCACAATCTCCACCAGCTCCGGGCGCGCAAGCCACTGGCTGGCATTGCCCAGGTTCCTCAACAGTTCAGACACCCGTTCCTGCGACTGCGCAGAGCCCGACAGCAGCACATTGAGGTTCTCCTGCTTCATGGAGCTGAGGTAAACCCCATCAGGCAACTGACGCACCAACTCCTCCAACAGGTGCACAGGCAGGTTCCGGTCAGCCTGCAAGTCCTCAACAGCGGTCTGTCTGGCCCGCAAAGACGCTATCTGAGCCTCCAGAGTTGCGACGTCCTTGATTTCTGCTTCGAGCTTCTTGATCTCGGCCCGCAGGAAATTGTTGCGGTCTTCCTGGGCGGCGATTTGCCCCTGATACCAAGTGTAGACAGCACCGCAAATCAGCCCCCCCAACAAAGCAGACAAGCCCAGTTGCGTGAAGAACTGCTCCTTGCGCTTCTTCCTGGCCGCTTCCCGGTGCGGCAATAGGTTGATGAGAATCATTGGTGGAACCTTCGCAGCGCAAGGCCGGTCGATGTCAGGTACGAAGGCGCTTCACGCGCAATTTTGCGAGCATGCACCCCGGAAGCGATATCCATTCCCTCGAACGGGTTGACCACCATACAGGCAAAGGAGGTCTGGTGCGTCACGGCCTCCTTCAAGCCCGGCAAGGAAGCGCTACCTCCTGCCAGAAGAATGTGATCCACCCGGTTATACGGGGTACTCGTGAAGAAGAACTGCAGCGCCCGACCGATCTCCTGAGCCATGTTCTCCAGAAACGGATTGAGAACCGCCGTCGCGTAGTCTTCCGGCAACTCGCCAGAGCGTTTTTTGGCTTCAGCCTCATCGGCAGAAAAGCCATACTGGCGCACGATCAGTTGGGTCAGCTGCGCCCCCCCAAAGGCCTGGTCACGCTCGTACACCACTTCTTCGTTGCGGATAACCTGCATACCCGTGGTCACCGAACCGACCTCAAACAGCGCCACCAGGGAGTCCACCCCCTGATTGGGCAGCGACTCGATGACACGACTGGCAGCCATGCGGGACGCATAGGACTCAACGTCCATGATCACAGGCTTGAGACCCGCGGCCTCGGCCAACCCCTGACGATCAGACACCTTCTCTTTGCGCGAAGCCGCGATCAGCACTTCCACATCCCCAATGGATGTGGTGCTGGGGCCCATGACGCAAAAATCCAGGCTCACCTCGTCCAACGAGAACGGAATGTACTGATTCGCTTCGGACTCAACTTGCGCTTCCAGTTCTTTTTCAGACAGACCACCCGGCAAGATGATCTTTTTGGTGATCACCGCCGATGCAGGCAAGGCCATCGCCACCTGCTTGGTCTTGCTGCCACTCTTGCGCACCACCCGTCGGATGGCATCGGCAACTTCATCAAACTTTTCGATGTTGCCGTCGGAGATCCAGCCTCGCTCAAGAGGCTCAATGGCACAGCGTTCCAGAACGAAGTCGCCGGCCCGAGTACGACCCAGCTCCACAAGCTTGACACTGGATGAACTGACATCGATGCCGAGCAGCGACGCAGGCTCCCGGCTGAAAATAGACCCCAGTGATATCAAGGCGGCCCCCAAAAAAATACAGGCTGGCAGCACGCCAGACTTAAGGTTTCACTTCAATGCTAGCAGCAAGCCCTTTGAGCAGCAAAGATTTATCGACAACTCTACAAATCGAAACGTTGTCAAAAGCATACGGGAAACCTGCACACTGAGACAGGCTTCGCATCCACCAGTGTGACCTCCGCCACGTCGCAGATTTTTATAATGCGACAACAGAGACCGACCCATGCCTCAAGACCCCTCCTCTTCGTCCTCCAAACCCGCCACTGTCCCCCACTCCCGTCGCCGCTGGACAGCCTGGCTGGGACTTGCTGCAGCATGGGCGCTGGGGTTGGCTGCGGCCGGCGCTCTCAGCATTGTGCTTGCTGTGGGCGTCGCGCTGGCCATTGCCTATCCCAATCTGCCCGAAGTCGCCGACTTGGCCGACTACCGGCCCAAGTTGCCTCTGCGCGTCCTCACAGCCGACGGCGATCTTATCGGCGAATTTGGCGAAGAGCGGCGAAATCTGCTGCCCATCAAGGAGATTCCGCTGGTCATGCAGCAAGCGGTGCTGTCCATTGAAGACGCCCGTTTCTTCGAACACAGCGGGGTCGACTACCGCGGCATGGTCCGCGCGGCACTGGCCAATCTGGGCCAGGCCAAAAGCCAAGGCGGCTCCACCATCACCATGCAGGTGGCCCGCAACGTCTACCTGTCTGCAGAGAAAAGCTACACCCGAAAGATCTACGAGATCCTTCTGACGTTCAAGCTCGAACACCAGCTGACCAAGGAGCAAATTCTTGAGATCTACATGAACCAGATCTTTCTCGGTCAGCGTGCGTATGGCTTCGCCTCTGCGGCGCAGACTTATTTTGGCAAGGACCTGAAAAACGTCACGGTCGCGGAGGCGGCCATGCTCGCCGGCCTGCCCAAGGCGCCGTCTGCCTTCAACCCAATCTCCAACCCCAAGCGAGCCCGCACGCGACAGCTCTACATCATTGATCGCATGCTTGAAAACGGCTTCATCACCCGCCAGCAGGCCGAGGCTGCACGGGAAGAGCCGCTCAAGCTGCGCTCCGCGACCAAGGAAGGCAAGGTCGCAGCCGAATATGTGGCGGAAATGGTTCGGCAGTCCATGCTGTCTCAGTACGGAGATGAGGTCTACACCCGAGGCCTGGTGGTCACCACCAGCATCCGCTCGGTAGACCAGCAAGCCGCCTACAAAGCGCTCCGACAGGGCGTCATGGACTATGAACGTCGCCAGGCCTACCGCGGCCCCGAGGCCTTCATCGATCTGCCTCAGGATGCAGCAGCCCGCGACGATGCCATCGACGACATCCTCAATGAGCATCCGGACAACGGTGATCTGTGGTCGGCCGTGGTCCTTTCGGCCGACTCACGGCGGGTTGTGGCAGTACGCCACGACGGCGAACCCTTCGAGATCACTGGCGACGGATTAAGGCCGGCCACTTCAGGGCTTTCCGACAAAGCGCCCCCGAAGATCCGCATCCGCCCTGGCGCAGTCATTCGCGTCATACAGACAGGTCCGAAAGCCTGGCGCATCACTCAGCAACCTGAAGTTGAATCGGCTTTCGTGGCGATGGACCCCCAAACAGGGGCGATACGGGCGCTGGTGGGTGGCTTCGACTTCCAGAAGAACAAGTTCAACCACGTCACCCAAGCCTGGCGCCAGCCCGGCTCCAGCTTCAAGCCCTTCATTTATTCGGCCGCCCTGGAAAAAGGGGTCACGCCAGCGACGATCGTCAACGATGCGCCCCTGTTCTTCAGTGCGACCGAAACCGGTGGCAAGGCCTGGGAACCCAAGAACTATGACGGGCAGTTCGAGGGACCGATGTCCGTGCGACGTGCGCTGGCCCGATCGAAGAACATGGCCTCGATCCGGATCCTGCAGCTCATCGGTACACAAAGTGCCCAGCAATGGGTCACCCGTTTTGGCTTTGATGCCAGCCGGCACCCTCCCTACCTCACCATGGCACTGGGTGCTGGTGCCGTGACACCCTTGCAGATGGCCTCCGGGTATGCCGTTTTTGCCAATGGCGGCTATCGCGTGAACCCGTCAATCATCACGCGGGTGACCGAAGCCCGGGGCAAGGTGATCTACGAAACGGCAGATCGCCCCCCCCAGGAGGGACAGCGGGCCATCGACGCCCGCAACGCTTTCGTGACGAGCAGCCTGCTGCAGGAGATCACCCGCTCGGGCACGGCTGCGCGGGCGCAGGCCACGCTCAAACGCCCCGACCTCTATGGCAAAACGGGCACCACCAACGACTCGGTGGATGCCTGGTTCGTGGGGTACCAACCCACACTCGTCGCCGCGGCCTGGGTGGGCTACGACACGCCTCGCAACCTGGGCAGCCGGGAGACCGGTGGCGGCCTGAGCCTGCCGATATGGATCAGCTTCATGAGCGAAGCGCTCAAGGGTGTCCCCGTGGCGGAGTACAGCCCGCCACCGGGGGTGATCAATGTGGGGGGCGAGTGGTACTTTGAGGAATTTGGTCCCGGCCGCGGTGTGCACGGCATTGGGCTGAACGAACAACCCTGGCCGGGCACGCCCTCAATGGAAGGCACCACAGAAGGCCAGAACGCCTTCCCTTCTGGCAGTCAGGGACAGAACGCCGAAGAGCGCCGAAGCATCATTGACCTTTTCAGGAACTGATCTTCTCGAAGCGCAGCAGGCTCAGAACCTGAGGGCCTGGCCGGCTTGCGCCGAAGCATGCCGGTCCAGATCGGCGAAAAACTCGCCCTGCCCTTTGGTATCGACCCAGGCCGTTCCGTCAAAGCGGTAATGGAACCCGCCCGCTTTGGCCGCCATCCACACCTCGTGCAGCGGCTTCTGCAGGTTGATCACGATCTGGCTGCGATCAGCGAACACGAGGGTGATCATGCCCCCTACACGCTGATTGTCGATATCGGCGTCGGTGGCGTCGTTCAGCCTGTCGCAGGCGAGCTCCACACGGCGCAAAAGCGCTTCGGCGTGGTCGAGATATTCGGAGTCGGTCATTACAATCCTTGCATCATGAAGCGTCGCCAAATTCTAGGATCCCCGGACAGCCTCACGCGCTCGGCAACTGTGGCCGCCCTGTTCTGCACCGGGTTGCTGCTGGCTGGCTGTGGGCAAAAAGGCCCACTCTACCTGCCTGCGCCCCAAGGGCAGCCCGTCAAGCCGGCGGCGCCGGTTTCGGCCGACGTGATCGAAGAAACCACCCAGCAAGGGCAGTAGTCCCGTCTCAGTGGGCTAAGCGGCGGCGCCTTCGCAACAGGCGCCATGCCAGCAGCGTGCCCAGCAAAACAGCGTAGACCGCCACTTCGGCGAAATCGCTTTTGCCTGCACGCATCCAGTAGAAATGCAGGATGGCCAGAACTGCAACGGCGTACACCCCTCGGTGGAGGGCTCGCCAACGCAAGGCCCCCAGATAGCGGATCACGCGGTTGAAAGACGTTGCCGCCAGCGCCAGCAGCAGCAACCAGGCCAGAGTCCCCACCAGAATGAAAGGCCGCCGGTAGATGTCGGACACGATGTCGGACCATTCCCAGCCCATGTCGAACCACGCGTAAGACACCCAGTGCAGGCTGGCGTAAAAGAACACGAACAGCCCCAGCATCCGGCGAAAACGCGCCAGCACCGCCCACCCGGTGATCTCTCGCAAGGGTGTCACCGCCAGCACCGCCACCAGCATGCGCAAAGCCCAGTCCCCCAAAGAGCGGATAAGCGCTTCTGCCGGGTTGGCTCCCAACTGATCAGCCAACGCAGCCCAGAACAGGTAGCCCGCCGGCGCCAGCAGCCACAGGAACAGCACCGGCTTGAACACCGGATGGCCGAGCCAGCGCATCAGTAAAAGGTCTTGAGGTCCATGCCGGCGTACAGCGCCCCCACCTGGACTTCATAGCCGTTGAAGCGCTCAGTTTTGCGCCGCTTGGCGAACAGACCGCCTTCCTCCCCAATCCGGCGTTCCGTGGCCTGGCTCCAACGCGGATGCGGCACGTCCGGGTTCACATTGGAGTAGAAGCCGTACTCCTGCGGCGCCGAACGTCCCCAGGAGTTCACTGGCTGGCGCTCGAGAAAGCGGATTTTCACCAGGCTCTTGGCACTCTTGAAGCCATACTTCCACGGCACCACCAGTCTCACCGGGGCGCCATTCTGGTTGGGCAGGACCTGGCCGTACATGCCCACGGCCAGCAAGGTCAGCGGATGCAGGGCCTCATCCATGCGAAGGCCTTCGATGTAGGGCCAGTCCAGCACCCGCCCGCGCACGCCACGCATCGTGCCAGGATCGGCCAGGGTCGTGAACTCCACGAACTTGGCGCTCCCCTGCGGCTCGACCTTGCGGATCAACTCGGCCAGCGAATAGCCCACCCAGGGGATCACCATCGACCAGCCTTCGACACAGCGCAGGCGATAGACACGTTCTTCAAGCGGTGCCAACTTGAGCAGGTCATCGATCCCCAGTACCTGCGGCTTGTTCACCAAGCCCTCGACCGCCACCGTCCAGGGCCGCGTCTTCATCGACCCCGCATATTGCACCGGGTCCGACTTGTCGGTGCCGAACTCGTAGAAGTTGTTGTAGCTGCTGGCATGGTCGTACGAAGTCACGCGCTCGACGGTCTGCGCACCCGCCACCGCAGATGGTCGAGCAGCAAGCCGCGGCAAACCGGTCGGCGAAGCGGCCCCCTGCGCCAGCGCATCGCGCGCCGCCCAGGTGGCAAGCGCCACCCCGCCCGCCCCCAGGGCGAGCCGTTGCAACCACTCACGACGCCCAAGGTAGGCGCTTGGCGGCGTGATCTCACTGGGAACGGGGTGCTCGAACCCGGTATCGGCAGAACGGATGATCATGGCGGACTCCTGACTTTTCCAGTCGTCGTTCGAATCCGCAGATTCTTACAAGTTTCTGCAAAACGGGTCCCCCGCTGTCACAGTGCCCCGTAACTGTGCAGACCGGAGAGGAACATGTTGACGCCGATGAATGCGAAGGTGGTGATGGCCAACCCGACCAGCGCCCACCAGGCCGCTACAGTGCCACGCAAGCCCTTCATGAGCCGCATGTGCAACCAGGCGGCATAGTTGAGCCAGACGATCAGCGCCCACGTCTCCTTGGGGTCCCAGCTCCAGTAGCCGCCCCAGGCCTCGGCCGCCCAGAGCGCTCCCAACACGGTGGCAAT
Source organism: Hydrogenophaga sp. NFH-34 (assembly GCF_021401345.1). Classification (GTDB taxonomy): domain Bacteria; phylum Pseudomonadota; class Gammaproteobacteria; order Burkholderiales; family Burkholderiaceae_C; genus Hydrogenophaga; species Hydrogenophaga electricum. The sequence continues at coordinate 4,954 of NZ_JACBGE010000024.1, read as the reverse complement.
CGTGAAGAAGGCAAAGCCCACGGCAATGGCCTTGTACATCACGTCATCGAGTACCTCGAAACTCGGCAGACGCGAAGCGATGCGGCGGCGGCCAGCCAGGATGCCGCCGACGATGAGGGCGGAGACCCCGAAGTAGACAAACCAGTAGCTGCCGCCCTTGTCGGTCGCTCCCTGGCGGAACACGAGGGGCTCGAAGCACAGCACCACGCCCAGCACCCACAGCGGCGCCAACTTCCACCAGCGCGTCTCCGTGGCGCTTTGCTTGATCAGGTAGGCAAAACCCAGCATCGCGGCAATGGCAAAAGTGCCATAGCCGATGAAGTTGGCGGGCACATGCAGCTTCATCCACCAGCTCTTGAGTGCGGGCACCAGTGGCTGGATTTCATGCGCTTCGCGCACGACCGTGTACCACAGCAGGAAGCCCACCGCCGCACTGACCACGAGCAGCGCAAACGCGCCCATGCTGCGGGTTCGGTACTGGTCTTCGTAGTACAGGTAGAAAGCGGCCGTCATCCAGCAGAACAGCACAAAGACTTCGTAGAGGTTGCTGACCGGAATGTGTCCGATATCCGGACCGATCTGGTGGCTTTCGAACCAGCGCACCATGGTGCCCACCAGCGCCAGCGTCACGGCCACCCAGGTCAGACGGGACCCCAATCCTTCAAAGGCGGCGCCCCGACCGTCGCGCATGAACATGCCGCCCCAGTAGAACGCCGTGCTCATGAAGAACAGCATGCTCATCCACAGAATGGCCGACTGGCTGGAGAGGAAATATTTGAGCAGGAAGACGTGATCACCCCGCGCCAGATCGGCCTGCCCTTCCGGGCCATGGTAGAGCCAGATGGCCAGCAGCGACAGCGCGGCCACCACCACCATCAGCACCCGCAAAGGGCGCCAGAACCAGCCCAGCCAGATCAGCGAAGGCACCGTGCCGGCCAGAATCCACTTTTCGTAGATGTCCATGGACGCGTGGTAGTGCGCAAACGCCCACAGCCCCCCCGCCACCACCAACAGGGCGAAGAGCCAGTCCCAGGGGTCGCGACGAGCGAAATAGCCAGGCTCCAGCCCGGCGGAAAGGTCTTTGCCGCGTTTGAGGTCGATGGTCCGGGTGGCGGTGTTCATGGGGCTTCTTTCAACAACTGGCGCTTGAGGACATCGAACTCACGGTCCGCGTCCATGGTCTTGCGATTGGTCGACAGGGCCATGCGGGCATCCGCGCCTGCGCCGGCCGGCGTGAGCCAGACCCACAGGCGCCGGTCACGCACGTAGAGCATGGCAAAAATCCCGAGGATCAGCAAGACACAGCCCAGATAGACGATGTTCTGCCCGGGCGCCCTCGCCACCTGGAACACGCTGGCCTGCACATGGGTGAAATCCTTGAGCTGGAACGCCATGGGCATCGGGTAGAAGAAGCTGTCACTCAGGCTCATGACAGACAGGGTCATGAAACGCTGCGTCTGCTCGCCGCGGTCCAGCGGGGGCAGGCCGGCCTTTTCCCGCGACAGCTGCATCAGCTCATAGAGTGTGCCGTTGAGAATGCGCACGAGCACATCGCTGGCCCGCTCCCGCTCGGCTTCCGGCACGTTGGCCTCCAGAAAAGCCGAAATGGCCTGGAGCCCCCCGCGCACGTCCGGCAGCCCCGGAGGCATCTGCGGGGGGCGCGGAGGCACCTCGGCACCGGCAAAGAGGTCCATGGCCCGAGTAGCCGATGCCCGCAGCGCCTCGGCCAGTTCGGGCCGACCGCCTTCGACGGCGGCCACGGCATAGCGCCGGATTGCCTCGGTCCGCAGGGACGGATCGTCCAGCGCGGCACGCAATCGGGTAAACCCGTCCAGACTGTCGTTCTCGTCGGCGGGTATGCGCAGGTACCGGAAGGGATCGGCCGGGGTTTCACGCATGCCCATCAGGAACATGCGGTCCCCATCGATCTGGACCGGCAGCATGTAGTTGTGGAATTCGATGGCCTGCCCGGCCGAATCACGCAGCTTGTAGGTGATGCTGGGGCCGACATTACGCAGCACGCGCTCGGTCGCCGTCTTGTTCCCGGCGCCGAGACGGCTCTCGATCGATGTGCGGAGGTCCACCTTGCGCACATCGACCCCGGACTGCGCGGCATCGTTGCTGAAGTTCTCGACGTTGATGACCCGCAGGCCCGTGTATTCGAGCGACAGCTGGCGGTCGCCGTTGGAGATCGCGGTCGAGCCGCCGATGGTGCCAGACACCTCCAGCGGCTGGACCGCCCCGTTGACAGGCACCGCCTGCAGCGTGACGAGCGAACCACCATCGTCAAAACTCGACTGGTAGATGCTGATGCCTTTGTACTGGGCCGGGTGGTTCACCTCGACCCGCGCAGGCAGTTTCTCGCCCGTCTCGTGGTCGTGGATCACGATGTCGCTGGCAAACAGCTTGGGCATACCGGTGTCGTAGTACTCGACGATGAACTTCTTCAACTCGACGGAAAACGGCAGGTCCTGCAGCAGCACCCCCTGCGCCTGCGGCAACACCGCGGTGCCCGAAGCGGTGCCTTCGGTCACCAGCAGGTTGCCACGGAATGTGGGGTTGGCCGGCGACAACCGGTGCTTGGCCGGCACATCGGCGATCAGCCCACCGCTCAGAAACGGCTCTTTGCCGTTGAACCAGGTCTGCGCGCGCACCACCAGATCGCCATCGAGCAAGCCACCGATACAGATCAGCACGATGGCACTGTGTGCCGCGAGATAGCCGATCTTGTTGGCTGCCCCCGCTTTGGCCGCCACCATCCAGCCCTGCCCACCGGGCAGTTCCCGCGACTGCAGCCGGACCTTCCAGCCCGCGCCCAGCAAGGTCTGCCCAATGCGGTTCGCTGCTGCCTCAGGCGTTTCGCCCAAAGCGCCCTCCGCACGGTGCGGAAAGGCCTTCAGGCTCTGTTCGCGAATGTTCTCTTTGTAGGTCTTGAAGTCGGCAAAGATCTTGGGCGTGTGGCGAGCGATGCACAGGCTGGTGCTTACCACGAGAAAAGCCAGGATCAGCAGGAACCACCAGGCGCTGTAGACCGTGAACAAATGGGCCCGCCCGAACACATCGGCCCAGAACGGGCCGAACTGGTTGACGTAGTTGTTCAGGGGCTCGTGCTGTTTGACCACGGTGCCGATCACCGAGGCAATACAGATCACGGTCAGCAAGCTGATCGCGAACCGCATGGAGGACAGCAGTTCAGTGACGTCGCGCAGCAGGGGTGACAGACGTCGGGGCCGCAAGCCTTGGGTGGAAACGGTCATGAAAAAGGCCAGACAGAAAAAAGGGCGCGCCCGGATGACCGGAACGCGCCCCATTGGATGCGCAGAACAAGCGACGGTTCAATGGTCCTATGGAAAACCCGCCCCTTTTGATCAAGGTCAACCGGGCAGGCCCTGCGGGCACCACACCGGCTCCCGTGCGACAACGGAATCAGCGCAGACCGGCGATGTAGTCGGACACGGCCTTGATCTCGCGATCATTCATCTTGGCGGCCACGCCGGTCATCTGGGGATTGTTCTTGCGCACGCCATCGCGGAATGCCTTGAGCTGGGCCTCGGTGTAGACCGCATGCTGACCCGACAGCCGCGGGTACTGCGCCGGGATGCCCGAACCGGAGGGACCGTGGCAGCCAGCGCAGGCCGGCACCTGCCGATCGGCAATGCCCCCGCGGTAAATGCGCTCGCCCAGGCGGACGAGATCCTTGTCGGTGGCTGCACCCGTCTTGGGCTGCTGGCCCGCCAGCCAGAAACCGATGTTGCGCATGTCATCGTCGGACAGCGCCGAAGCGAAGCCCTTCATGATCGCGTTGTCGCGCTTGCCGGACTTGAACTCGTGCAATTGCTTGACCAGGTATTCCGGATGCTGGGCAGCCAGCTTGGGATTTTCCGGTGTGGTCGAATTGCCATCGGCCGCATGGCAGGCCACACAGACCTGGCCGTACTGGGCCGAACCCTTGGCCAGATCGGGCTTGGCCGTACCCTGTGCCTGGGCGCTGAACGACAGGGCTGCCACGGCAGCGGCGCAAAGGAGCGAAGCGGAAATTTTCATTTCGGGGGCGGGCGTCGGTCGGGCGACGAATTCGGTTGAGGAATCGGGCAAACCAACTGATTTTACAATGGGTGACCGGTACCCCAATGTCCCCATCGATCACCATCCCCTCTTCTTCCGCCGATATCAAGGCCGCCCACGGGTGGCTGCACACGGCGCGCTTCCTCACCACGGCACCACAACTGGAGCACCTGCCTGCGCTGGAGGTGCCCGAGATCGCTTTCGTCGGCCGCTCCAACGCGGGCAAATCGACCTGCATCAACACACTGACCCAGCAAAAACGCCTGGCCTTCGCCTCCAAAACCCCGGGGCGGACCCAGAGCATCAACCTGTTCGCGCTCGGCAAGCAAGGGCAGACCGATGCCGTGCTGGCCGACCTGCCCGGCTACGGTTATGCCGCAGTGCCTCAGGCAGCCAAACTGCGCTGGCAGCGCGTGATGGCCAACTACCTGGTCAGCCGACCCAACCTGTGTGGCGTGGTGCTGCTGTGCGACCCGCGGCTGGGGTTGACCGAGCTGGACGAAGCCCTGCTGGACGTGATCCGCCCCCGGGTGGCCGAGGGCCTGAAATTCCTGGTGCTGCTGACCAAAGCGGACAAGCTCAACCGCGCCGAAGCCGCCAAGGCCCTGTCGATCGCGCGCCTGCAATCCGGTGGCGGCGAAGCGCGCCTGTTTTCCGCCCTGAAGAAACAGGGCCTGGACGACGTGGCCCTGCTGCTCAGGGCCTGGGCCGATGCGGCCACGGCTGCACAACCGGCACCAGAGGCCCCGCCGACAGCGCCGGACTCGGCCGACTGAGTAACCGTCTTGGAAGTCAAGCGCTGTGAAGCGATTTGTCCCAAGGTTTGCCAGTTCGGACCATGGCATTGAGCGTGGTCAGCAGCTTGCGCATGCAAGCGACCAAGGCGACC
>NZ_JACBGE010000023.1 GCF_021401345.1 Hydrogenophaga sp. NFH-34 | reverse complement strand
CCTCGGCACTGCGCTGCGCCAGGTTGCGCACCTCACCGGCCACCACCGCAAAGCCCCGGCCCTGCTCGCCCGCTCGCGCCGCTTCCACCGCCGCGTTCAGCGCCAGGATGTTGGTCTGGAACGCAATGCCGTCGATCACGCCGATGATGTCGCTGATCTTCTTGCTGCTGTGGTTGATCGCTTCCATCGTCGAGACCACCTGCGACACCACCTGGCCCCCGCGCGCTGCCGTCTCGGCCGCGCTGGCCGCCAGTTGGTTGGCCTGCCGCGCCGCTTCGGCGCTCTGGCGCACCGTGCTGTTGAGCTCTTCCATCGACGCTGCCGTCTGTTGCAGGTTGCTCGCCGTCTGCTCCGTGCGCGAACTCAGGTCCTGGTTCCCGCTCGCAATCTGCGTCGACGCCGTCCCGATGCTCTCCGTCGCCGAACGCACCTGCACCACCGTCTTGAACAGGGATTCGCGCATGCTGCCCAGCGACCGCAACAGATCGCCCAGCTCGTCGAGCCGTCGGGTCTGCACCGAATGCGTCAGGTCACCCCGGGCCACGGTTTCCGCGACGCCCACGGCTTCGCGCAAGGGCGTGGTCACCGAGCGGGTGATCCACCAGGCGATCACGATGCCCAGCGCCACCGCCACCAGGGCGATGCCCAGCAAGGTCCAGGACTCGGTCTTCAGCCCCTCGCGGCTGTCGGTCACGGCCTGGTCAACCAGGCCATGCTGCAGCTTGCGCAAAGCTTCCATGGCCCCCATGTAGCGCTCGACCGCCGGCACCAGGTCGTTTTGCAGCATCGCACCGGCCTTGTCGACATCGCCCGAAGCCAGCGTGCTGAAGTAGGCCTTGCGAACGTCGATGTACTCCTTGCGCCGCGCCGTGATGCCCTCCAGCAGCGCCTTGCCCTGCGCCGACTCGATGGACTTCTCCAGGTCGCTTTGCAGGGCATTGATGCGCTCCGAGGTCTGCGCAATCAGCGGTTTGAAGTACGCATCCACCTCTGCATGGTTGCCCGACTTGGCCAGGGCCATCACCCGGTTGATGTTCAGGTTCGTGTTCTGCAGCCACTCATCGGCCAGCATCGCCCGGCGCTCCATCTCGACCATGCGCTGCTGCTCTTGTCCGGCCAGCGACAGCGAATACAGGGCCACCGCGGTCAAGCCGGCCAGCAGGGCCAGCACGATCCCGAACCCGCCCCCCAAACGCCATCCGATTTTCCAATTGCCCATGTTCATGACTCCTCTGCGGCCGTGGCTCCGTGCACGACCGCGGCCTGACTGGCGGAGGCGTCGACGCGGAACACCTGCACCACCTGCGCCAACCGCTGCGCCTGCTCCCGCAGGCTCTCCGCCGCCGCCGCACTCTCTTCCACCAACGCCGCGTTCTGCTGCGTCATCTGGTCCAGCTGGTTCACCGCCACGTTGATCTGGCCGATCCCCTGGCTCTGCTCGCCCGCCGCCGCCGTGATCTCGCCGATGATGTCGCTCACCCGCTGCACCGAGGCCACGATCTCTCCCATCGTCTGCCCCGCTTCGCCCACCAGCCGGCTGCCCGCGTCCACCTTGTCCACGCTGGCGCCGATCAGGCCCTTGATTTCCTTGGCCGCTTCGGCACTGCGCTGCGCCAGGTTGCGCACCTCACCAGCCACCACCGCAAAGCCCCGGCCCTGCTCGCCCGCTCGCGCCGCTTCCACCGCCGCGTTCAGCGCCAGGATGTTGGTCTGGAACGCAATGCCGTCGATCACGCCGATGATGTCGCTGATCTTCTTGCTGCTGTGGTTGATCGCTTCCATCGTCGAGACCACCTGCGACACCACCTGGCCTCCGCGCGCTGCCGTCTCGGCCGCGCTGGCCGCCAGTTGGTTGGCCTGCCGCGCCGCTTCGGCGCTCTGGCGCACCGTGCTGTTGAGCTCTTCCATCGACGCTGCCGTCTGCTGCAGGTTGCTCGCCGTCTGCTCCGTGCGCGAACTCAGGTCCTGGTTCCCGCTCGCAATCTGCGTCGACGCCGTCCCGATGCTCTCCGTCGCCGAACGCAGTTGCTGCATCATCCCGGCGAAGCGCGACCGCATGCCTTCCACCTCGGTCACCAGGCGGCCGATTTCGTCGCGCCGGTCGGAGCGGAACACCTGCGTGAGATCGCCTTGCGCGACGCTGGTGACCGCCCCGGTCAGCTCGGACAGCGGGCGGCTGACGTTGCGCTGCACCAGCAGATACAGACCGACGCCGAGAATCACCGTCGTCAGGGCCAGCAGCGCCCAGAAGGCCTGGATCGTCGACCAGTACGAGGCCATGGCCTCGCGGTCCGACACCTCGGCCACCACCCACCAGCCCCCGGCCTGGGCCGTGCGCTTGACCAGCCAGGGATCGGCCATCCCGGCCGCCACCAGTGGCACCGCATCGCGAATGAACACGTTGGCCGATCCGCGCAGCGTGGCCAGCATGGGCGCAGCGCCGGGCATGGCTTCCAGCACCTTGTGGCCGGCCGCTGTGGGATGCATGACAAACACAGCCTCTTCATCGCTGCGGCGCGGGTCGATGACCACGGTGGCGCCAGACTCATGGAAGCGGGCATTGGTCACCAGCTTTTCCAGCGACGTCTGGAAATCGGTGATGTCGTAGCCGATGAACAGGATGCCCACCACCTGACCCGCCTCGTTGCGCACCGGCTCGTAATGCGTCATGTAGGGCTTGCCGAACAGCACGGCGCGGCCGGTGAAGGTCTTGCCTTCGAGCATCAGCGCATAGGCCGGGTGGTCGCGCGCCAGCAGCGTGCCGACGGCGCGCTCGCCGTCCTCTTTTTTCAGCGACGTGGTGATGCGCTCGAAATCATCGCCCTTGCGCATGAACACGGTGGCCACGCCACCGTTGGCCTGTGCGAAGGTGTCGACCTCGCCGAAATCACCGTTGAGCAGCATGCCCCAGCTCTTGAGGTGCCCGCTGTCGGCGTCCAGTTCAAAATGCTCTGCAAACTTCTTGCGAAAGGGCTGGTAGGCCCGTTCGGTCATGAGGCGCGCCGTCGCATCGAAGGCGTCCACCGCCTCGGCCACCGAGGCGGCCTTGTCGCCCACCACCTCGACCAGGCGATCGCGCGAGCGCTCTTCGGCCACCACAGCCATGCCGGCACTGAGCACCACCAGCACCCCGGCCAGCAAGGCCACTGCCAGCAGGGCCACGCGCCGGGCCAGGGATTGTTTGTCGGGCGAAGAGGTCTTCATCGTGGCGGCTCCGGTCAGCGCATCAGGCCATCTGGCGGGTGGCGTCGATCAGGCCCATGTCGGCACTGCCCATCAGCCCTTCGATGTCCATCAGGATCAGCATGCGCTCGCCCACGCTCGCAATCCCCGTGATGAAGCTCGTGTCCACCGCCGTGTGCATCTCCGGCGCCGGCTTGATCAGGTCCGCCCCCAGCTGCAGAACGTCCGAGACCGAATCCACCACCGCGCCCACCACCCGGCCGTGCACGTTCAGCACGATCACCACCGTGAACCCGTTGTATTCCACCGTCGGGCAGCCCAGCTTGATGCGCAGGTCCACCACCGGCACGATCACTCCGCGCAGGTTCACCACCCCCTTGATGAACCCCGGCGCGTTCGCGATCCGCGTAGGTTCTTCGTACGAACGGATTTCCTGCACCCGCAGGATGTCGATGCCGTACTCCTCACCTCCCAGACGAAAGGTCAGGTACTCCGCGTTGGCCTTCTGGCCCAGCGCCGCCGTCCTCACCCCTTCCTGGCTCGCCAACTGCTGGCCTTCTTTGAGCATGTCCATGAGCATCGTCCCCCAATAAACAGACAAGGTTCATGAACTATCGGCCCCCGGGCCGCCGGCTGAAGTCGGAATAAGGTGCTCAAAACGGGGACAAACCCGGGCGCGCGGGTACTTTTGGGTACCTAAGCATTCATTCAGCGCCCCGTCGGCCACCATGACCGACGAACGGCACACCGCCTGACCGCGCCCGCGAAGCGCATGCCGCCAGCCTGTTTCAGGCCATGCGGCGGGTGGCGTCGATCAGGCCCATGTCGGCGCTGCCCATCAGCCCTTCGATGTCCATCAGGATCAGCATGCGCTCGCCCACGCTCGCAATCCCCGTGATGAAGCTCGTGTCCACCGCCGTGTGCATCTCCGGCGCCGGCTTGATCAAGTCCGCCCCCAGCTGCAGAACGTCCGAGACCGAATCCACCACCGCGCCCACCACCCGGCCGTGCACGTTCAGCACGATCACCACCGTGAACCCGTTGTATTCCACCGTCGGGCAGCCCAGCTTGATGCGCAGGTCCACCACCGGCACGATCACTCCGCGCAGGTTCACCACCCCCTTGATGAACCCCGGCGCGTTCGCGATCCGCGTAGGTTCTTCGTACGAACGGATTTCCTGCACCCGCAGGATGTCGATGCCGTACTCCTCACCTCCCAGACGAAAGGTCAGGTACTCCGCGTTGGCCTTCTGGCCCAGCGCCGCCGTCCTCACCCCTTCCTGGCTCGCCAACTGCTGGCCTTCTTTGAGCATGTCCATGGTGCGCCCCGGATCAGAAGTTTTCCCACTCGCCTTCGTCGGAAGACGCTTTGGCCACCGACGCCGATACCGGCCGCTTGAGCTCGGGAGCGGCGAGGGCCGGCCGCTTGGGTGCCGACGCCACAGGCTTGGGCCGCTGTTGCGGCCTGGACAGCGGGGTCGCTGGCGGACGGTGCGCCGCTGCGGAGGGCGCCGAAGGCGCCCAGGTCGTGACCGCGGCGGCGGCGTCGGTGCGGAACACGCTGACGGCCTGCACCAGCTGGTCGGCCTGCTGGCGCAGGCTGGCGGCGGCAGAAGCGCTTTCTTCCACCAGCGCCGCGTTCTGCTGCGTGGTCTGGTCCATGCTGCTGACCGCTTCGGCCACTTGGTTGACGCCGGCGTTCTGCTCCTGGCTGGCGCTGCTGATCTCGCCCACGATGTCGGTCACGCGCTGAATCGACTGCACCACCTCCTGCATGGTCGAGCCGGCCCGGTCCACCAGGGTCGTGCCCTGTTCCACGCGCTCGACGCTGGCGCTGATGAGCTGCTTGATTTCCTTGGCCGCTTCGGCGCTGCGCTGGGCCAGCGTGCGCACCTCACCAGCCACCACCGCAAAGCCCCGGCCCTGCTCGCCCGCTCGCGCCGCTTCCACCGCCGCGTTCAGCGCCAGGATGTTGGTCTGGAAGGCAATGCCGTCGATGGTGCCGATGATGTCGCTGATCTTCTGGCTGCTGTGCTGGATCTCGCGCATGGTGGTCACCACCTGGCTGACCACCTCACCACCCTGCACGGCCACGCTGCTGGCACTGGCCGCCAACTGACTGGCCGCACGCGCGTTGTCGGCGTTCTGCTGGGCCGTCGAGCCCATTTCCTCCATCGATGCCGAGGTCTCCTCCAGCGCAGAAGCCTGCTGCTCGGTGCGGCTGGACAGATCCTGGTTGCCCTGCGCAATCTGCGCGCTGGCCGTGGCCACGCCTTCAGCGTTCTGCCGCACGCTGCCGACCAGCTCGGACAGCGCCTTCTGCATCTTCTGCATCGCCGTCAGCAACTGCCCGGTCTCGTCCTGGCGGCCACCGGCATCGATGGTCTGGGTCAGGTCGCCTGCGGCGATGTGGTCCGCCACCCGCACCGCGTCGTTGAGCGGCCGCACGATGGAGCGGGCGATCAGCCAGGCAAACAGACTGCCCAGGGCGATCACCGCCACCAGCATGCCGATGATCAAGTTGCGCGATTCGCTGAACAGCACATTGCCCTGGTGGCTGGCGTTCGAAGCGCCGGTGGCATTGAGGTCGACCAGCTTCAGCAGCGTGGCCGACGCCGAGTCGAACAGCTTCTGCGACTCCCCATTGAGCAGCGCCATGGCCTCTTCAGTGCGGTTCTCGCGCGAAAGGGCCAGCAGCTTCTGGTGTTCGGCCTCGTAGCGGCCCCATTCCGCCGAAAAGCCCTCGTACAGCGTCTTTTCCTCCGGCGAAGCAATGAGTTTGGCGTAGGCCGCTCGCTGGGTTTCGATCTCGCCCTTCAGCGTCTCCATCAATTTTTCCAGATGGCTCATGCTGCCCGCGTCCTGCGCCAGCACGTGACGCAGCTCCAGGATGCGGAAGTCCGAGGTCTGCGTATTGATTGCCGAGGTGATCGACGCACTGGGCAACCAGTTGGTTTCGATATCGAACGAAATCCGGTTGAGGCCGTTCATGCTCGATAAGGCAAACAGGCCAAAGGCCAGCACCAGGGCCAGCACCAACGCGAACGCACCGCCCAGCCGGGAGCCAATGCGAAGGTTAGAAATGAAGTTCATGGGGTCTCTCTCTTGTCGACGGATCGGCACACGTCTCCACCTGTGCAGAAGAACCGGGGTGTCAAGCGCCCCCGTGGCGCGCTCGGGTGTCTCATCGCGACGAATGTGGCCCCCGTCGCACCGGCTATCGACCAAAACTACCGGGAGTAAAGCCCCGACTACATCACCGTCTGTCGAAAATTCACTGATTTGCGCCAGATCAAGCCCCTGACTGAAAGGCTTAAGTGACCTCTTAAGAGTTCACCGTCGCCCAGGCGTCTTTTGCGGCCCGGCGCCTGCTGATAAGGTGGTGCCATGAGCCCGACGCTTTTGCCCCCCGAAGCCGCCCGCTGCCTCGGCCCCACCGCCGCCATCGACAGCGATCACCCCGCCGTCATCGCGTTTTCCCGTACCCATGCACAGGGGAGCACCGACAGAGAGCGGGCGATCGCCCTGTACCGGGCCGTGCGCGACGGCCTGCGCTACGACCCGTACCGCATCGACCTCAGCCCCGAAGGCCTGAGGGCCAGCACCGCGCTGACCCAGGGCCATGGCTGGTGCGTGCCCAAGGCGGTGGCGCTGGCGGCGGTGGCCCGGGCTGCCGGCCTGCCGGCCCGGCTGGGTTTTGCCGACGTGCGCAACCACCTGTCGACCGAAAAGCTGCGCCAGACCATGCAGACCGATGTGTTCATCTGGCATGGCTACACCGAGCTGTGGATCGACGGCGCCTGGCGCAAGGCGACACCGGCGTTCAATCTGTCGCTGTGCGAAAAGTTCGGCCTGCTGCCGCTGGAGTTCGACGGCGTGAACGATTCGCTCTACCACCCGTTCGACCGTGCCGGCCAGCAGCACATGGAATATGTGAACCAGCGCGGCGCCTTCGACGATCTGCCACGGGACGCCATCGTGGCCGACTTTGTGGCCGTCTATCCCGGCCTGCTGGCGGCCGGTCAGGCACCGGCCGGCGACTTCGCCGCCGATGCGGTGCGCGAGCAGGGCGGCGCGTAAACAGGCCGCCTGCCCGCAGCCTCAGAAGAAGCGGTCGATGCCCAGCAGGGTCAACACCCCCAGCACGGCAAAAATGCCGGCCGAAATGCTGTGCACCAGCTTCATCGAGACCCCACGCGCAATGCGATCGCCCAGGTAGATCGCCGGCACGTTGGCCAGCATCATGCCCAGGGTGGTCCCGGCCACCACCGCGAAGAAGTCGGTGTAACGCGCCGCCAGCGCCACGGTGGCGATCTGGGTCTTGTCGCCCATTTCGGCCAGGAAAAAGGCCAGCACGGTGGTGCCGAACACGCCCAGTCGCAGGGACTTGGCATCGGCATCGTCTTCATCGATCTTGTCGGGAATCAGCATCCAGATCGCCATGGCCAGGAACGAGCCGCCGATGATCCAGCGCATCCATTGCGGACCGATGGCCTCGGCCACCCATTGGCCGACAGCGCCGGCCATGGCATGGTTGGCCAGGGTGGCCACGAAGATGCCGAGCATGATGGGAAGGGGTTTGCGGAAACGGGCCGCGAGCAGCATGGCCAGCAACTGGGTCTTATCGCCCATTTCGCCCAAGGCGACAATGCCGGTGGAAACGAGAAAAGCTTCCAAGGTGGGGACTCCAGGGCCAGAAAACACAAAGACCACAACGCGCTCCCGGCCCAACCGGAGGCGTTGTGGTCAAAGGTCTTGCCAGGCTTGGAGCTGCCTGCGCCATGGCCGTGGGGACCAAGTGTGTTGACGCAAGCTCCTGCGGCCCGTAGCGGGCTCGTCAGGTCGGCTACTCCCCAATGACGGGTAGGCGGCGATTCTAGCCGACCCGCGGGCGAATGGGTGGTCAGTTTTTCAGCTTGAACACGGCCGTGCTGGCCAGCAGGTTGGGCAGGCTGCGCACTTCCCGCCCCTCATGCAGCCCGAAACTGTCTTCGACGCTCAGACCGCAACTGCGCGCCAGCACCTCGAAATCGGCGTAGGTCCCGACACGGATATTGGGGGTGTCGTACCACTGGAACGGCAGCCGCTTGGTCACCGGCATGCGTCCCTGCAACACCGCCACCCGGTTCGGCCAGTGGGCAAAGTTCGGGAACGCCACGATACCGATCCGGCCCACGCGCGCGGTCTCCCGCAACATGGTTTCGGCGTTGCGCAGATGCTGCAGGGTGTCGATCTGCAGCACCACGTCGAAAGCGTCGTCCCCGAACATGGTCAGCCCGGCTTCCAGGTTGAGCTGCAGCACGCTGACACCGCGGCGCAGACAGGCCTGTACCTTGGTGTCGTCGATTTCGACGCCATAGCCCGTGCACTGCCGGGTGTCGCGGAGGTGGGCCATGAGGGCACCGTCGCCGCAGCCCAGGTCCAGCACGCGCGAGCCGGGCGGCACCAGGCGGGCAATCGATTCGATCATCTGGTGTTCGCTCATGCCGCCCTCCGGCTCGGGGCACCCACGGTGTGCTCGAAGTAGGCCCGCACGGCCGCGTGGTAGCGAGGGTCGTCGAGCAAAAAGGCGTCGTGCCCGTGAGGCGCGTCGATTTCGGCGTAGCTGACCTCCCGGCGGTTGTCCAGCAGCGCCTTGACCATCTCGCGCGAGCGCGCCGGCGAAAACCGCCAGTCGGTGGTGAAGCTCACCAGCAGGAATTTGGCCGTCGCGCGCGCCAGCGCCGCGCTGAGCTGGCCGTCGTAGGCGCGCGCCGGATCGAAATAGTCCAGCGCCCGCGTGATCAGCAGATAGGTGTTGGCGTCGAAATACTCGCTGAACTTGTCGCCCTGGTAGCGCAGGTAACTCTCGATCTGGAACTCGACATCCTGCGTCGAATAGCGATAGCCCCACGGTCCTGTGGCGGGTGGCTCCCCGCCGGCCAGGGCATCGGCCAGATCCGCCGGCTTGAGCGAACGGCCGAATTTCTCGTTCATCACGTCGTCGCTCAGGTAGGTGATGTGGCCGATCATGCGGGCGATGCGCAGGCCTCGGCGCGGCAGGGTGCCATGCCGCAGATAGTGCCCCCCGTGAAAGTCCGGGTCGGTCACAATGGCACGGCGGGCAACCTCGTTGAAGGCAATGTTCTCGGCGGTGAGGTTGGGAGCGCTGGCCACCACCACCGCGTGCCGCACCCGCTCGGGGTACTGCAGCGTCCAGCTCAGGGTCTGCATGCCCCCCAGGCTCCCCCCCATCACCGCCGCCAGGGTGTGGATGCCCAGGGCATCCAGCAGCCGCGCCTGCGCGTCGACCCAGTCCTCCACCGTCACCACGGGAAAGTCGGCGCCCCAGGGCTGCCCGGTGGCCGGATTGGTGTGGGTCGGCCCGGTCGAGCCAAAACACGAGCCGATGTTGTTGACGCCGATGACGAACCACCGGTCGGTATCCACCGCCTTGCCCGGCCCGATCATGTTGTGCCACCAGCCTTCGCTGCGCGGCAGGGGCTGGCCCTGGGCGTCGGCGTGAAACCCCGCAACGTGGTGGCTGGCGTTGAGGGCGTGGCAGATCAGCACGGCGTTGGACTTGTCGGCATTGAGCGTGCCGTAGGTTTCCACCACCAGCTCGTAGGCCGGCAGCACCGCGCCACTGCGCAGCGGCAAGGGCTGGTCGAACCGAAAGGTTTGGGGTGTGACGATCACGTGGCGCATCCCCGTCGTGCGGGGCCCAGAAAAACAAAAACCCGGCTCCACCAAGAGGCAGACCGGGCATCCCCCCTTTAGCGGCATTTCTATAGCGCCCGCAATCCGGAACAAATCGGCGCTGAAAACACAGTATATAAGGCTTGCACGCCATGCGCACCTGCACCAAAGCTGGGCAATGGGCCCGGAATTGTTGTGATAACACGTCGAACAGGAGGCCGGGCCTTGACGGACCTTGAAAAAATTGTTCCTGTTCGAACAATCTTGGGCCCATAATGATCTAGGCGTGCGCCAAGAGGCGGCGCCCAGTTAAGTGATCGGGCGGTTTCGCGTGCTACAGGTTTATGTGCTGACGGGGCTCCATCGCTATTTCTTTCAGTGTTCTTAGGAGTCCCATAGATGGGCAACAAACTGTACGTCGGCAACCTGCCTTACACCGTACGCGACGAAGATCTGCACAAAGCCTTTTCGGACTTTGGCAATGTCAACAGCGCCAAGGTCATGATGGAGCGCGATACCGGCCGCTCCAAGGGTTTTGGTTTCGTCGAAATGGGCAGCGATGCAGAAGCACAGTCGGCGATCGAAGGCATGAATGGCCAGTCGCTGGGCGGCCGCAGCCTGGTGGTCAACGAAGCCCGTCCGATGGAGCCGCGCCCGCCCCGTACCGGTGGCGGTGGTTTCGGCGGCGGCCGTCGTGAAGGCGGTTTCGGCGGCGGCGGCCAGGATGGTGGCTTCCGCAGCCCCTACGGTGGCGGTGGCCGCCGTGATGGCGGTGGCGGTCGCGGCGGCTACTGAGCCCCCACCCCCCCAGAGTCTGATCCGGCGCACCGCGCCGGATCGCCTCGCGAAGCCCCCAGGCATGCCCGGGGGCTTTTTTGTTGGGGCGCGGTTGCTGGCGCTGGCGGCTCAGCCCGGGGTGGTCTGGTCCTGTCCGGCCCGGTGTTTGCGGGGCCGGCCGGCCAGCAGGCGGTCGAACACCGCATTGGGCAAGCCCCTCAGCAGCTTGGCCACCACCCCCATCTGCCAGGGAATGACGCGGTAGCTGGCGCCCGCCGCAATCGCGGTCATGGCGCGTTCGGCGAAGGCCTCGGCCGTCATCAGAAACGGCATGGGATAGCGGTTTTCGCGGGTCAGCGGCGTGTCCACATACCCCGGCAGCAGCGTCACCACCGCCACACCGGTCCCTCGCAGCTCCCCGCGCAGGCTTTCGCAATAGGCCACCACCGCCGCCTTGCTCGCGCAATAGGCTCCGTGCCCGGGCAGTCCCCGGATCGCGGCCACGCTGGCAATGCCGACGAGGCGGCCACGGCCCCGTTCGCGCATGGGAGCGACAAAAGGATGAAACGTGGCCGCCATGCCCAGGTTGTTGACCGCCAGGGTGCGTTCCATCACCACCAGGTCTTCAGCGATCGCCGTGTCCATGCCGACGCTGATGCCGGCATTGGCGATCACCACCTCGGGCACGCCCTGGTCCGCCAGACAGGCCCGGCCGGCCGCGACGATGCTGGCGGTGTCGGCCACGTCCGCTGGGTAGACCCGGCAGCGGGTGGCGTCCAGGCCTTGTCGGGCCGCCCAGGCGGCCATGTCGTCGGCCCGGCGCGCGACCAGCGCCAGCCGCCAGCCCGCACGGGCGTAGCGCGCCGCCAGGGCTTGGCCGATGCCGCTGGACGCGCCGGTGATGAACACCAGCGGTGGCAGGGCGTCAGGGACGGGGAGCGAACTGGACACGCACGGCCCCTTCCATGTCGGCCACGCGCTGGTCACCGTCGAAGTCCAGGCGCTGCGAAACCAGTTGATCCTGCCCCCGGATGAGCAGCACAGGGCGGTCCGACGAGAGGTGATCGGGCTTGAGGGTCACGCGCAGGTAGTCGCCATGAAACTCCATGCGCGGGATCACCGAACCGTCGTCGGCCCGACCCGCCTGGCGCACCACCACGGCGTCCTTTTCGAGGATGAAGACGTCACCGGCCGCGTTGGCGGTGATCTGCTGGGCGGTGGCGGTCGTCAACTGACGCCGGTCGTTGAAGGCGCGGATGCGGGCCTGGTCGATCACGGTGTTGCCGGTGTCGGGATGGTGTCGGGCCTCGGTACCGAACACTTCGGAACGCAGCGAGCCGTCGGCGTTGAAGTTGCGGACCGAAAACCCCTGCATGAAGTTGTCGGGCTCGCTGCTGATCGCGCGCGGGGCCGGTGGCGCTACAGGCTCGGGCGTGGCCTGCAGCAGCAGGAACGAGGCCAGCGCCAGCAACAGCATCAGCAGCGCCGGAATGTAGAGCGAGAGCTTGTCCCAGACAAGAAACGGCAGGCGGCGCAGCAGAGGAGCGCCGTCGTGCGAGGGCAGGGGCAGGTTCGTGGTGCTCATTGCGAGGCGCTTTCCAGTTCGCGGGCGTACACGCCCTGGGCCACCAGCAGCAGGTCGCACAGTTCGCGCGCCGCGCCGGCCCCCGGCAGGCTGCGGGTCACGATCTGGGCCACGGCCTGCACCTCGGCATGGGCGGTGGGCGGGCAGCAGGCCAGAGCGGCCCGGCGCAGCACCGGCAGGTCGGGCCAGTCGTCCCCCATGGCCGCCGCCTGCGACCAGTCCAGCCCCAGCTCGGCCAGGATGGCCTCGGCCGCCGGGCGTTTGTCTTCAGTGCCGAAGCGGGTGTGGGTCACACCCAGGGCGGTCAGCCGCGCGCGCAGCGCGGGCGAGTCGCGCCCGCTGACCACGGCTGGCGTGATCCCGGCGCGCTGCAGCAATTTGATGCCGTGGCCGTCGAGGGTGTGGAAGCGTTTGAGGGTTTCGCCCGCTTCGCTGAAATAGAGGCCGCCGTCGGTGAGCACGCCGTCCACGTCGAAGAACACCACCCTCACCGGCTGCGCACGCAACAGCAGTTCAGGCGAAAAGTTCAGCGTGGGACGCAAGGACGGCAAGGGCACAGACATCCGGCAATGCTAACGCGAGTGCGGCGGCCGTCGCCGCCTCAGATCACCTTGGCCCGCATGAGGTCGTTGCTGTTGAGGGCGCCGATCAGCCGGCCGGCGCCGTCCACCACCAGCACGCTGGTGATGCGGTGCGCCTCCATGAGGTCGGCCGCCTCCACCGCCAGCGCATCGGCCCGCACAGTGCGGGGGTCCGGACGCATCACGTCCCGCGCCGTCAACGCGCGCAGGTCGGTGCTGTGGCCGGTCTTTTCGATCAGACGGCGCAGATCGCCGTCGGTGAAGATGCCCTGCACGCGGCCATCGGCGTCGACAACGGCACTCATGCCCAGACCTTTGACACTGATCTCGCGCATGAGGGCCATCAGCGGCGTGTCGGGCAACACCTGGGGCAGATGTTCGCCAATGCGCATGATGTCGCTGACCAGGGTGAGCAGCTTGCGGCCCAACGCGCCGCCGGGGTGCGAGCGCGCAAAGTCCTCGGCACGAAAGCCCCGTGCGTCGAGCAGCGCCACGGCCAGCGCGTCGCCCAGGGCGAGCTGGGCGGTGGTGCTCGTGGTCGGCGCCAGGTTGTGCGGGCAGGCTTCCCGGGCCACGGAGGTGTCGAGCACGACGTCCGCGTGCCGCCCCAGCGTCGAGGCGGTGCGCCCGGTGAAAGCGATCAATGGCACGCCCATGCGTTTGATCAGCGGCAGGATGGCGGTGAGTTCATCGCTGTCGCCGCTGTTGCTGATGGCGAGCACCACGTCGGCCGCGGTGATCATGCCCAGGTCGCCATGGCTGGCTTCGGCCGGGTGCACAAACATGGCCGGCGTGCCGGTGGACGCCAGCGTGGCCGCGATCTTGCGCCCGACATGCCCGCTTTTGCCCATGCCCGTGACCACCGCCCGGCCGGTGCAGGCCATGAGCAGGCCCACCGCCTGCACGAAGCGGTCGTCGAGCCGGCCGGCCAGCGCCTGCACGGCCTCGGCCTCCATGACCAGGGTCTCGCGGGCCATCTCCAGCGCCCGCGCCGGATCGAAAGAAATGGGTGAATGCATGCCGGGATTATCCCGTCCGGCGCGCGCCGGCGGGGAACCCTGGCGCCCCATAATCGGCGGCATGAATTCGCTGGACCTCACGCTTCTGTACCTGCTGGCCGCGGTGCTGGGCGTGGTGGCCTGCCGTTCGCTCAAGCTCCCGCCCATGCTCGGCTACCTGACCGTGGGGGTGCTGATCGGCCCCCATGCGCTGGCGCTGGCCCAGCAGTCGGCCGGCATCCGGCATCTGGCGGAGTTCGGCGTGGTGTTCCTGATGTTTGTCATCGGGCTGGAGTTTTCGCTGCCCAAGCTCCGAGCCATGAAGCGCCTGGTGTTCGGCCTGGGCCTGTCGCAGGTGGTGTTCACCGTGCTGATCACCACCGCCGGCTCGCTGACCCTGGGTCTGCTGCTGCCGCACTGGTGGAAGCTGTCGTGGCAGATGGCGCTGGCGCTGGGCGGCATCATGGCCATGAGCAGCACCGCCATCGTGGTCAAGCTCATGGCCGAGCGGCTGGAACTCGACACCGAACACGGCAAGCGGGTGATGGGCATCCTGCTGTTCCAAGACCTAGCGGTGGTGCCCCTGCTGGTGCTGATTCCCGCCCTGGGCTCCGACCCGGACGACCTGCTGCGCGCCCTTGGCCTGGCCCTGCTCAAGGCCACGGTGCTGCTGACCGTGCTGCTCACCGGTGGCCAGCGTGTGATGCGCTGGTGGCTCACGCTCGTGGCCCGGCGCAAGAGCGACGAGCTGTTCATGCTCAACCTGCTGCTGATCACGCTGGGCCTGGCGTGGCTGACCGAGCACGCGGGCCTGTCGCTGGCGCTGGGTGCGTTCGTGGCGGGCATGCTGATTTCCGAGACCGAATACAAGCACCAGGTGGAGACCGACATCCGCCCCTTCCACGACGTGCTGCTGGGCCTGTTCTTCATCACCATCGGCATGATGCTCGACTGGCGCCTGGTGCTCGAACGCTGGCCCCTGGTGCTGGTGCTGCTGGCGCTCTCGATGGGCTTCAAGGTGGCGGTGATCGCCGGCCTCACCCGGGCCTTTGGTGCGCCGGCGGGCGTCGCGCTGCGCACCGGTCTGTACCTGTGCCAGGCCGGCGAATTCGGCCTCGTGCTGCTGTCGCTGGCGGGCCGCCACCAGTTGGTGCCGCCAGCGCTGTTCAACCCCATCCTGGCCTCGATGGTGCTGTCGATGCTGACCACGCCATTTGTCATCCTGTACGCCAACGCCGTGGTGACCCGCCTGGCCGGCAGCGACTGGCTCATGCAGTCGGTGCAGATGACCCGCATCGCCCGGCAGGCGATCAATGCCGACCAACACGTGATCATCTGCGGCTACGGGCGCTGCGGCCAGAACCTGGCCCGGCTGCTGGAGGCCGAACGCATTCCCTACATGGCACTGGACCTCGACCCCGACCGCGTGCGTCAGGCGGCCGCGGCAGGCCATTCGGTCGTGTTCGGCGATGCCGCCCGGCTGCAAGCGCTGATGGCTGCCGGCCTGCACCGCGCCAGCGCGGTCGCCATCACCTACCTCGACACGCCCAGCGCGCTCAAGGTGCTGCACCACACCCAGGAGCACGCGCCCCAGGTGCCGGTGGTGGTGCGCACGGTCGACGACCGGGACCATGCTCGCCTCACCGAAGCCGGTGCCGCCGAAGTGGTGCCCGAAGCCATCGAAGCCAGTCTCATGCTGGCCAGCCATGCGCTGGCGCTGGTCGGCGTGCCGATGCGGCGCGTGATCCGGGTGGTGCAGGACCAGCGCGATGCCCGCTACAACCTGCTGCGTGGCTACTTCCATGGCGCCGACGACGACACGCCGGACGACGCCGACCAGGAGCGCCTGGCCTCGATCACGCTGCCCATGGCCAGCCGCCATGCCGGCAAACCCCTGGCCGGGCTGGCCCTGGAAGCCCTGGGCGTGCGCGTGGCCGGTCTGCGCCGGGCCAATGGCCGCACCGTGGGCGCACACGCCGACGCGGTGCTGGAAAGCGGCGACACCCTCGTGCTCAGCGGCCGGGCACCGGCACTGGCGCTGGCCGAAGACAAGCTGCTGGCCGGGTGAGCATCGCCCCGCTGCCGCCCACAGCCCCGGACGGTGCCCTCAGCGGATAATCCGCCCATGGACACCACCGCCTTCCTCCGCGCCCACATCCGCACCGTGCCCGACTGGCCCGCGCCGGGCGTGCAGTTCCGCGACATCACCCCCCTGCTGCAGAACCCCCAGGTTTTTCGCGTGCTGATCGACGCCTTTGTGCACCGCTACATGGCGCCCGAATTCCGCCCCAGCGTGGTGGCCGGCCTGGATGCCCGCGGTTTCATCATCGGCTCCGTGCTTGCCTACGAACTCGGCGTGGGCTTCGTGCCCATCCGCAAGAAGGGCAAGCTGCCGTTCACCACGGTCGAAGAAACCTACGAACTGGAATACGGCAGCGCCACCGTGGAGCTGCACACCGATGCCGTGCAACCGGGTGACCGCGTGGTGCTGATCGACGACCTGATCGCCACCGGCGGCACCATGATGGCCGGCCGGCGGCTGCTGGAAAAGCTGGGCGCCCACGTCATGGAAGGCGCCGCCATCGTCGACCTGCCCGAACTCGGCGGTTCGCAGAAGCTGCTGGCGTCGGGCCTGCCGCTGTTCACCCTGGTGGATTTCGCCGGCCACTGAGAACGGGCACAGAGCCGGCGGCGACCGGCCCCCTAGAGCTTGCCGTACTGGGTTTCGCTCAGCGCCGTGAAGTCGCTGTGCGATTCGGGCGGGTGCGGGGGCAGATCGGACTCGCCAGCGCCCTTGGTGCGCAGGACCGGGCCTGCACTCTGCAGCGCCTGGCGGAACGCCGTCACCTCGTCGCTGCCCACCGGCTGCACACGGCCCGCCGGGTGTTCGAGTTGCGGCAGCGGAATCGCCGTTTCGTGGTGGGCGATGACCTCGCGTCGAGCCTGCGCCACCACCGCCGCACGCAAAGCCATGCCCTGCTGGTCGTGTGCCGGCTTGCGGCGCCAGTAGACCCCGCGGACGCCCATGCCGTGGCGGGATTCGGCGCTCAGCGTGATCCAGCGCTCGATCTCCAGCAGGTACTCGTCGGGCATGGCCTCGGCCGGCAGGGCGAGGTCGACCAGCACGATGAAACCGTCACCGTTCGCGTCCAGCGTGAGCACCTTGAATTCATAGCTCGAAGACAGCACGCCCCCCCGGATCATGGACTCGCGCACCACCGAAAACAGCTGCTCACGGCGCAGGATGCGGCGGCCCCGGCGGGGAGAGACCAAGGGCAGCGTGGTGTCATTGACGCCTTTGCGTCCCCGCAGACGGCCGCCTTTGCGAGCAGCGGCGGCGGGTTTTTTGGCTTGGAGCCAGTTCAGCAGAAACATGATGGGTGCGCCAACGAGGTTTTTCGTCTTATATCGGCAGATGCCGCGCCCCATTGAACCGCTCGACCCGACAATTCGACCTCAGGTCACCGCGACGCGTTTGGGGCGGTTGTACAGGCGCCGCGCAAGCACGGCCGACATGGCCATGGACAGATCCAGCGCGATCTCCGGGTGGCGTGTGCCCAGTTCGCGAAAGCGCAGCGGCGTCAGGCACCAGAGCCGACAGGGGACACTGGCATTCACCGTGGCCGAGCGGGGCAGATGGCTGAAAAACGCCCCCTCCCCCAGCACCGAACCTGCGCCCACAATGGCCATGCGCACGCGCTCGCGGTGGTCTTCGTAGTGCACGGTGAGGCTGCCACTTTCGACGAAATACACCGTGCGCTCCTTGACGCCCTGCTCGATCAGCACCTGCCCGCCCTCCAGGCCCATGGACTGCACGTAGTCGCCCAAAGTCAGCCACTGCACCTCGGACAGGTTCAGGGGCAAGGCATCGAGCGCGCCGCTGCTGCGCACGGCCTGAGCCAGTGCCAGGATGTCGGCGCGCGCTGCGGGGCGCAACAGGGTGTTCATGCGCCACACGGTAAGGCCGACAGACCCACCGGTGCAAGAGGTCCTTACCGCCGCTTACACCTGCGCTCCCGGCGGCACACCGCAGCACGGCATGCGGGCACGGTCACTTGCCGATGCAGAAGCGCGAAAAAATCTCACCCAGCAGGTCGTCCGCGCTGAACTCGCCGGTGATCTCGCCCAGCGCCTGCTGGGCCAGGCGCAGCTCTTCGGCCAGCAGATCGAGGTGTTCGGCCTGCGCCGCCAGCCAGTCACTGGCCGCGTCGAGGTGGGCGCGCACCCGATGCAGTGCCTGCAGGTGGCGCTCGCGCGCCATGAACAGGCCATCGCCCGCGTGCTGCCACCCAGCCAGTTGCAGCAGGCGCTGGCGCAAGGCTTCCAGGCCTTCGCCCTGCTTCGCCGACAGCGCCAGCCCGCCATCGGCACCTGCCTGCGCCAGCAGCGGCCGGGCACCGGGCGCGCACTGGTCGAGTTTGTTCCAGACGTGCAGCACCGTCACGTTTGCGGGCAGCCCGGCCGCGATGCCGACGTCGGCAGCCTGGTAGGCCGGCTGGTCGCAGCGGCTGAGATCGTGCAGGAACAGCACCGCGTCGGCCCGGCCGATCTGGTCCCAGGCGCGCGCGATGCCGATACGCTCGACCTCGTCCACCTCTGGACTGTCGCGCAGGCCGGCGGTATCGATCACGTGCAGGGGCACGCCTTCGATCTGGATGGTCTGCTGCACCACGTCGCGGGTGGTGCCCGCGATGGGCGTGACGATGGCCAGCTCGGCACCCGCCAGCGCATTGAGCAGCGAGCTCTTGCCTGCGTTGGGTTGCCCGGCAATCACCACCTGAAGCCCGTCGCGCAACAGCGCGCCCTGGCGCGCCTCGTTCAGCACCGCCGCCAGCTGTGTACGCAGCCGTCCGAGCTGGCCCGCCGCGTCGGCCTTTTGCAGAAAATCGATTTCCTCTTCGGGAAAATCCAGCGTCGCCTCCACCAGCATGCGCAGGTGGATGAGCGCGTCGCGCAGCGTGTGGATGCGTTCGGAAAACACCCCCGCCAGCGAACGGCTCGCGCTGCGGGCCGCCGCTTCGGTGCTGGCGTCGATGAGGTCGGCCACGGCCTCGGCCTGGGCCAGATCGAGCTTGTCGTTGAGAAAAGCGCGTTCGGTGAACTCGCCCGCCCGCGCCGGGCGCAGGCCGCGCAGCAGCGGCTGGCCATCGGCGTCAAGGCTCTGTGCCACCTGCAGGCAACGCGCCAGCAGCAGTTGCAGCACCACCGGCCCGCCGTGGCCCTGCAGTTCCAGCACGTCTTCGCCGGTGTAGGAGTGCGGCCCGGGAAACCAGAGGGCCAGGCCATGGTCGATGGGCTGGCCCGCCGCATCGGGGAACGGCAGGTAGGTCGCTTCGCGCGCCCGGGGTGCGCGCCCGATCAGCGCCCGCACAAAAGCCATCAGCCCCTGGCCCGACACCCGCACGATACCCACCGCCCCACGCCCGGGTGCGGTGGCGATGGCAACGATGGGATCGCGCGAGGCGGCAAGCATGGTCGGATTCTGCGGCAGAGGGTTTCAGAAACAGCAAGGGCCTGCCAAAGCAGGCCCAGCCGAGCGAAGTGTCCCTGTCCAGGATGCCGCGGAACCGGCTTTGCCGGGCCGCCAGCATCGTCCCCCTGGGGGGAGGCCGCGACAGCGGCGCAGGGGGTTACTTCTTGAACAGCTCGAACGGGTTGGTGATCTTCAGCGGCACGCCCAGCTTGTTGTTGATGTAGGCCTGCTGTGTGATGGTCAGGATGTTGTTCGTGATCCAGTACAGCACCAGGCCGGCCGGGAAGAAGAAGAACATCACCGAGAACACCAGCGGCATCAGCCACATCAGCTTGGCTTGCATCGGGTCCGGCGGCAGCGGATTCAGCGCGGTCTGCACCAGGGTGGTGATGGCCATCACCACCGGCAGCACGAAGAACGGGTCCTTGGTCGAGAGGTCGGTGATCCAGCCGATCCAGGGCGCGTTGCGCATTTCCACCGACGACAGCAGCACCCAGTACAGGGCAATGAACACGGGGATCTGGATCAGGATCGGGAAGCAGCCACCCAGCGGGTTGACCTTTTCCTCCCGGTACATCTTCATCATTTCCTGCTGCATGGCCTGCGGGTTGTTCTTCAGGCGCTCACGCATTTCCATGATGCGGGGGTTGATCGCCTTCATCTTGGCCATGGAGCGGTAGGCGCTGGCATTGAGCCAGTAGAAGGCGGCCTTGATCAGCACCACCAGCAGCACGATGGACCAGCCCCAGTTGCCCACGAAACCGTGGATCTTCTCCAGCAGCCAGTACAGCGGCTTGGCCAGGATGGTCAGCCAGCCGTAGTCCTTGACCAGTTCGAGGCCGGGCGCGATCTTCTCCAGCACCTTTTCTTCCTGGGGGCCGACGAACAGCCCGGCGTCCAGCTTCAGGCTCTGACCCGGTTCGACCGCCGCCAGCGTGGTGATGGCGCCGACCGCGTAAAGGCTGTTGTCCACCTTGCGCACGAAGTTTTCGCGCGCCACTCCATTGCCCAGCAGCCAGGCTGAGGCGAAGTAATGCTGCACCATGGCGACGTAGCCACTGGTGGCGCTCTTTTCGAAATCGGCCTTGTTGTCATCGATCTTCTTGAACTCGACCTTCTGGTACTTCTGGGTCTCGGTGTAGACCGCCGGCCCGGTGAAGGTGGAATAGAAGGGGGTTTCGCTTTCGGCCTTGCGCCCGTCGCGAACGAGCTGCACGTACAGCTGCGGCGTGACCGCTGCGGCGCCGGCGTTGATCACCTCGTGGCTCACGCCGATTTCGTAGCTGCCGCGCCGCAGGGTGTAGGTCTTGACCAGCTTGACGCCCCCCACCTCGGCCGACTCGAACTTCACGGTCAGCGTGTCCTGGCCATCGACCAGCGTGGTCGGCCCCGGCACCAGGGTCATCGGCGTCTTGTGGTTGGGGAACGCGCCACCGATCAGGCCACTCTGCGCCACATACGTGTGGTTGGCGTCCTGGGTCAGCAACTGGAAGGGCGCGGTGCCCAGTTGGCCGCTGGCGTGCTTGAGCAGGGTGGCGCCGACGAGCGAGCCACCTTCGCTGTTGAAGGTGAGCTTGAACACATCGGTGCTGACCTCGTGGCTGACCGTCACCGGCGCCGGCGCGTCGGCTGGCGCCTGGGCCGACGTGCCCACGCCGGCAGCACCGCTGGCCGCCGGCAGGCTGGCATCGGCGGCGGCAGCGGCCGGTGCGGCCCCCGCATCCTTGGGCGCCGACACGGACGCCGAAGGGAAGAAGGTCGGCTGCCGCCCGTTGTGGATCTGCCACTTGTCCCAGATCAGGACCATCGAGAAACCAAAGACCACCCAGAGGATGGAACGGCGGATGTCGTTCATGACGGGATCTTCTTTTCTTCAGGAGAAGCCGCCACCAGGCGGCTGAACAGGCGGGGCGGACGCTCCGGCACCGGATCGTGGCCGCCATCGCACCAGGGATGGCAGCGGCCGATGCGTCGCAGCATCAGGTAGGTACCCGCCAGGGCCCCATGGCGCTCCAGAGCGCCGATGGCGTACACCGAACAGGTGGGTTCGAACCGGCAATCATTGCCGATCCAGGGGCTCAGAAGCAAGCGATAGGCCTTGACCAGCCCAACCAGCGCGCGGCGGGGCCAATCAGCCAGCATGGGGCACCTCGGGCGCGGTCGGCGCAGGAACGGCCGGGCGCGCGACACGACCCAGCAGTTGCTGCAACTCGGCGCGCACCGCACGCTTGAGCAGATCCGACGAGGCGCTGACGAACTGGTCGCGGCTGAACGTGGCGCGCAGACGCACCACCAGCGCGGCCTGCGGCAGGCCGGCAGTGTGTCGAGCCACTTCGTAGATCTGGCGGCGGATGGCGTTGCGCGTCACCGCGCGGCGCGCCCAGCGCTTGGGCAGCATCACCCCCAACCAGGTGTCGGCTGCCGGAAACAGCAGCCGACCATCCCGCTGGCCGTCGAGGGCCGCGCGGTGCAAGGCAAAGTGGAGCGTTTTGGCCACCGGAGGGCCTGCCAGTGTGGCCTGGAACTGCGGCTTCGACCGAATGCGCTGCATCAGTCCACCGGCCGAAGCACCCGCGTGCAGAGCACCGGCCCAGCAGTCATGCGGGTCCGGCACCTTTCTGGCCTCGGTCCTGACCTCAGACGGCCAGGCGCTTGCGGCCCTTGGCGCGGCGAGCGTTGATGACCGCGCGGCCACCGCGGGTCTTCATGCGCACCAGGAACCCGTGGGTGCGGGCGCGCTTGGTCTTCGACGGCTGGTAAGTACGTTTCATTGCCATGGCAGTGCAGGCCCGGGCAGTGCCAGGGCGTCTCAAGTTAGAGGAAAACCCGCAATTATCGCCAGAAATGGGGTGTTCCGGCAAGTCACCCCCGCTCAACGGGGTTTCCGACCCGGGCACGGAGGGGTTCTCCACATCGGCCGCACGGTGTGGATAAGTCCCCTTGGCAACGTACAATCCCGGACCCGCCCCGAGCCATTTGTCCACAAGAGCGCGTTTTTCTCCCGTTTGCATGATCGAGGGCCTCTCCCCCATGACCACCGACAGCGAAGCCCCTTCGCTGTGGCAAGCCTGTGTCGACCTTCTGGCACAGGAAATCCCGCAGCAGCAGTTCAACACCTGGATCCGCCCACTCGCCGCGCAGGTGTCGGACGACGGCGGCAAGCTGACGCTGCAAGTCGCCAACCGCTTCAAAATGGACTGGGTCCGCGCCCAGTACGCAGCCCGCATCACGGCCTTGCTGGAGGCCGTACAGGGCCGCCCCGTTGTTTTGGAGTTGGCACTCGCTCCGCGTGAAGCCCCCGTCCGTACAAGCCCTGCTCCGCGCACGATGCAAGACCAGGTGCTGTCCGAACTGCCCGACGTGGCGACACCGGTGGAAGCCGCAGTGCCGGCGCCCAACCGCTCGCGCCTGAACCCACAGCTGACCTTCACCACGCTGGTGGAAGGCTCGGCCAACCGCATGGCCCGCGCGGCCGCGATGCACGTGGCCGGCTCGCCGGGCCAGCTGTACAACCCGCTGTTCATCTACGGCGGCGTGGGCCTGGGCAAGACCCACCTGGTCCACGCCATCGGCAACCAGATGCTGGCCGACAAGCCGCAGGCCAAGGTTCTGTACATCCACGCCGAGCAGTTCGTGACGGATGTGGTCAAGTCGTACCAGCGCAAGACTTTCGACGAGTTCAAGCAGCGCTACCACTCGCTGGATCTGCTGCTGATCGATGACGTGCAGTTCATCGCCGGCAAGGAGCGCACGCAGGAGGAATTTTTCAACGCCTTCGAAGCGCTGCTGGCCAAGAAGAGCCACATCGTGATGACCTCGGACACCTACCCCAAGGGTCTGACCGACATCCACGAACGCCTCGTGTCGCGCTTCGATTCGGGGCTGGCGGTGGCCATCGAGCCGCCCGAGCTGGAAATGCGCGTGGCCATCCTGATCAACAAGGCCGCCGCCGAGGGCGCCGAAATGCCTGAGGAAGTCGCGTTCTTCGTGGCCAAGAATGTGCGCTCCAACGTGCGCGAGCTCGAAGGCGCGCTGCGCAAGATCCTGGCCTACTCGCGCTTCAACCAGAAGGACGTGTCGATCCAGCTCGCCCGCGACGCGCTCAAGGACCTGCTGTCGATCCAGAACCGGCAGATCAGCGTCGAGAACATCCAGAAGACGGTGGCCGATTACTACAAGATCAAGGTCGCCGACATGTATTCCAAGAAGCGGCCGGCCAGCATTGCCCGCCCGCGCCAGATTGCCATGTTCCTCGCCAAGGAACTCACCCAGAAAAGCCTGCCCGAGATCGGCGAACTGTTCGGCGGCCGCGACCACACCACCGTGCTGCACGCGGTGCGCAAGATCGCGGCGGAACGGCAGAAGGTCAGCGAACTGAACCAGCAGTTGCATGTGCTGGAGCAGACGCTCAAGGGCTGATTTCCCGGCCCCGGAACGGCGCGGCGGCGCCCTCCGGGAACGGCCATGCAAAATGGTGAAAATAGCGTGATTCGGTATTGGTCCCAGAGCGAAAGAGCAACATGATCGTTTTCAAGTCGACCCAGGACAAGGTTTTGGCCGCCCTGCAGTCCGTGGCGGGCATCGTCGAACGCCGCCACACCCTGCCGATCCTGGCCAACGTGCTGCTGCGCAAGACCGGCCCGACCTTGCAGCTGACCACCAGCGACCTGGAAATCCAGATCCGCACCACCGCCGAACTCGGCGGTGACGACGGCAGCTTCGCCACCACGCTGGGCGCGCGCAAGCTGATCGACATCCTGCGCACCATGCCCGCCGACCAGACCGTGAGCCTGGAAAACACCGGCGGCAAGCTGGTGCTCAAGGGCGGCAAGAGCCGCTTCACGCTGCAGAGCCTGCCGGCCGAGGATTTCCCGCTGGTGCAGGAGTCGGCCAGCTTCGGCCCCGCCTTCAGCGTGCCGCAGAAGGCGCTCAAGAGCCTGCTGAGCCAGGTCTCGTTCGCGATGGCGGTGCACGACATCCGCTACTACCTCAACGGCATCCTGTTCGTGGCCGAAGGCAAGAAGCTCAGCCTGGTGGCCACCGACGGCCACCGCCTGGCCTTCGCCAGCGCCGAACTGGAAGTGGAAGTGCCCAAGCAGGAAGTGATCCTGCCGCGCAAGACGGTGCTGGAACTGCAGCGCCTGCTGTCCGACAAGGACGGCGCCATCGAACTGCAGTTCGCGGCCAACCAGGCCAAGTTCAGCTTCGACGGCATGGAGTTCGTCACCAAGCTGGTCGAGGGCAAGTTCCCGGACTACAACCGCGTCATTCCCAAGAACCACAAGAACATCGTCACGCTGGGCCGTCAGCCGCTGCTGGCCAGCCTGCAGCGCACCGCCATCATGACGAGCGAAAAGTTCAAGGGCGTGCGCCTGAATGTCGAGCCGGGCACGCTGCGCGTGGCGTCGAGCAACGCCGAGCAGGAAGAAGCGGTCGACGAACTCGACATCGACTACGGCGGCGACGCCATCGAAATCGGCTTCAACGTCACCTACCTGATCGACGCGCTGCAGAACATGGGCCAGGAAATGGTCCGCATCGAACTGCAGGACGGCAACAGCTCCGCGCTGGTGACCAACCCCGACGACAACGCGTTCAAGTACGTCGTGATGCCAATGCGCATTTGACGCGTTCACCACCGCAGTCACCTTGCATGCCAACCCGCTGACCAGCGGGTTTGGTGTTTCTAGAAGTCAGAGAAATTCACCATGTCCGAAGCCAACAAGCCCGCCGATTCCGGAAAAGACACCGTCCACACCGGTGAAGCGGGCGCCGACAGCTCCAATTTCCAGCCCAAGATCGACGCCCACCAGGCCGGCGCGAGCGAGGGTTATGGCGAAGGCGCGATCCAGATCCTGGAAGGCCTGGAAGCGGTGCGCAAGCGCCCGGGCATGTACATCGGCGACACCTCCGACGGCACCGGCCTGCACCACCTGGTGTTCGAAGTCGTGGACAACTCCATCGACGAGGCGCTGGCCGGCCACTGCGACGACATCGTCGTCACCATCCACACCGACAACTCGATCAGCGTGACCGACAACGGCCGCGGCATCCCCACCGGCGTGAAGATGGACGACAAGCACGAGCCCAAGCGCTCGGCCGCCGAAATCGCGCTGACCGAATTGCACGCGGGCGGCAAGTTCAACCAGAACAGCTACAAGGTCTCGGGTGGCCTGCACGGCGTGGGCGTGTCGTGTGTGAACGCGCTGTCCGTGTGGCTGCGCCTGACGGTGCGCCGCGAAGGCCAGGTGCACCAGATCGAGTTCGCGCGCGGCTTTGTGCAGAACCGCATCGTCGAGATGAAGGACGGTGTCGAAGTCTCGCCGATGAAGGTGGTGGGCCAGACCGAGAAGCGCGGTACCGAGGTGCACTTCCTGCCCGACACCGAGATCTTCAAAGAGAACAACGACTTCCACTACGAGATCCTGGCCAAACGCCTGCGCGAACTCTCGTTCCTGAACAACGGCGTGCGCATCCGCCTCAAGGACGAGCGCAGCGGCAAGGAAGACGACTTCTCCGGCGCCGGTGGCGTCAAGGGCTTCGTGGAGTTCATCAACAAGGGCAAGCAGGTGCTGCACCCCAACTGCTTCCACGCGCTGGGCGACCGCACCAGCGACCAGGGCACCAACATCGGTGTCGAGGTCGCCATGCAGTGGAACAGCGGCTACAACGAGCAGGTGCTCTGCTTCACCAACAACATCCCGCAGCGCGACGGCGGCACCCACCTGACCGGCCTGCGCGCGGCGATGACCCGCGTCATCAACAAGTACATCGAAGAAAACGACTTCGCCAAGAAGGCCAAGGTCGAAGTGAGCGGCGACGACATGCGCGAAGGCCTGTGCTGCGTGCTGTCGGTCAAGGTGCCCGAGCCCAAGTTCTCCAGCCAGACCAAGGACAAGCTGGTCAGCTCCGAAGTGCGCGGCCCGGTGGAAGACGTGGTGGCCCGCCTGCTGACCGACTACCTGCAGGAAAAGCCGAACGACGCCAAGATCATCTGCGGCAAGATCGTGGAGGCCGCCCGCGCCCGCGAAGCCGCGCGCAAGGCGCGCGAAATGACGCGCCGCAAGGGCGTGCTCGACGGCATGGGCCTGCCCGGCAAACTGGCCGACTGCCAGGAAAAAGACCCGGCGCTGTGCGAGATCTACATCGTGGAGGGCGACTCCGCCGGGGGCTCCGCCAAGCAGGGCCGCGACCGCAAGTTCCAGGCGATCCTGCCGCTGCGCGGCAAGATCCTGAACGTGGAAAAAGCACGCTACGAGAAACTGCTGTCGTCCAACGAGATCCTCACCCTCATCACCGCGCTGGGCACCGGCATCGGCAAGGCCGGCGGTGGCGAAGGCGGCCACGGTAGCGGTGAAGGCAAGGACGACTTCGACGTCGCCAAGCTGCGCTACCACCGCATCATCATCATGACCGACGCCGACGTCGACGGCGCGCACATCCGCACCCTGCTGCTGACCTTCTTCTACCGCCAGATGCCCGAGCTGGTCGAGCGCGGCCACATCTACATCGCGCAACCGCCGCTGTACAAGGTCAAGAACGGCAAGGAAGAGCTGTACCTGAAGGACGCGCCCGCGCTGGACCAGTTCCTGCTGCGCATCGCCCTGAACGGCGCCAAGGTGCAGACCGGGGGCGCCACCAGCACCACGCTCGACGGCGACACGCTGGCTGAACTGGCGCGCAAGCACCAGGCCGCCGAGCGCGTGATCGACCGCCTCTCCAACTTCATGGATGCCGAGGCCCTGCGCGCGATTGCCGATGGTGTGGTCGTCAAGCTCGACACGGTGGAAGAAGCCGAAGCCAGCGCTGCCGCCATGCAGGCCAAACTGGCCGAACTGAGCACCACCGGCGTACCGCCCGAAGTGGCCGGCGAATTCGACGCGCGCAGCGACAAACCCATCCTGCGCATCAGCCGCCGCCACCACGGCAACATCAAGAGCAGCATCCTTACGCAGGACTTCGTGCACGGCGCCGACTACGCCGCCCTGGCCACCGCAGCCGACACCTTCCGCGGCCTGCTGGGCGAAGGCGCCAAGGTGCAGCGCGGCGAAGGCGACAAGCAGAAGGAAGAAAAGGTGAGCGACTTTCGCCAGGCCATGCAATGGCTGATCGGCGAAGCCGAACGCACCACCGCCCGCCAGCGCTACAAGGGCCTGGGCGAAATGAACCCCGAGCAGCTGTGGGAAACCACCATGGACCCGGCCGTGCGCCGCCTGCTGCGCGTGCAGATCGACGACGCGATCGAGGCGGACCGCGTGTTCACGATGCTGATGGGGGACGAGGTGGAGCCGCGGCGGGACTTTATCGAGACCAACGCGTTGCGGGCGGGCAACATCGACGTTTGAAGACCATGAAATTCCGCCATGGTATCACCGAATTTCATGGTGTTTGATATCGTGGCGGCATGTTCATCGAGCGCCGCCAACTCACTTCCCAGCTCACCGGGCTGCTGAACTCCTTCCGCGCGGTCGAGCTGGTCGGCCCGCGGCAGGTCGGCAAGACCACGCTGGCGCGGCAGTTCATCGACGTCGCCAGCCCCCAGTACTTCGACCTCGAAGACCCGCTCTCGCGCCAGCGTCTGGCCGACCCGATGAGCACGCTCGCCGGCCTGAACGGACTGGTCGTGATCGACGAGATCCAGCACCTGCCCGCCTTGCCCGAAACGCTGCGCGTGCTGATGGACCGGCCCGATCGCATGCACCTGAACGGCCAGTACCTGTTGTTGGGCAGCGCCGCGCCGCGCGTGATGCACAAGAGCGAATCGCTGCTCGGCCGCGCGGTCACGCTGGAGGTTGGCGGCTTCGACATCAGTGAGACTGGCACCGACCCGGAAGCCCTGCAGCAACTCTGGCTGCGCGGCGGCTTCCCGGCCGCCTACCTGGCCCCGGACGACGCCGTCAGCACCCAGTGGCGCCACGCCGCCATCCAGCGCCATGTGAGTGGCGACCTGCCGCTGCTGGGCATGAACGCCCCTGCGCCGCTGATGACGCGCTTCTGGCAGATGCTGGCGCATTACCACGGCCAGACCTGGAACGCCGCAGAACCGGCCCGCTCACTGGGCATCAGCGAGCAGACCGTGCGCCGCTATCTGGACTACCTGACCCAGACCTTCATGGTTCGTCAGCTGCAGCCCTGGCATGAGAACCTGGCCAAGCGGCAGGTGAAGGCACCGAAGATCTATTTCCGAGACACCGGCCTGCTGCATGCGCTGCTGGGCATCCGGACGTTGCCGCAGCTACTGGCGCACCCCTTATGCGGTGCCAGCTGGGAGGGCTTCGCGCTGGAACAGGTGCTTCGCATCGCCCAGCCCGATCAAGCTTACTTCTGGGCCACCCACCAAGGGGCTGAGCTGGACCTGTTGCTGTTCAAGGACAACCGTCGCATCGGCGTGGAGTTCAAGCGCAGCGATGCGCCCAAGCTGACGCCCAGCATGCGCATCGCGCTGGAAGACCTGAAGCTGGATGCGCTGTATGTGGTGTATCCCGGGCTGCACCGATATGCGCTGGCGTCGGAGGTGGAGGCGGTGCCTTTGACGGCGCTTTTGAACTAACCGCGTTCACAAGCCATGAAGTTTTTTCCACCGACTGACTTTCCTGAAAAGTTGCCGTCCATCATCACTGCATCCCGCCCCACAAGCATCGTCAAACAATGAGCCACGTCGACTGGACCCATCTGGAAGTTGAAGCCATCGTCGCCGACTACTTGAAGATGCTCAGCCTTGAGCTGGCGGGGCAGTCATTCAGCAAGGCCGCACATCGTCGGGCACTCCAACAAAAGCTCAACGGGCGTTCAGATAGCGCCATTGAGTTCAAGCACGGCAACATCAGTGCAGTGATGATTGATCTCGGTTTTCCCAACATTCGCGGATACCAACCTCGTTCCAACTACCAGAGCTTGTTACGCGAAGTCGTCGAAGCGCAGATCAATCGACAGGCTGCACTCGATTCATTGGCGCTGGCAGCAGTGGAACAGCCCGCCGTCAGCCCGGAACTTGTCGATTTCTCCAAGGTGGTCGCGGGTGCACCAGCGCGCCGGAACATCGCATCTGAGGCCGCTCCGTACAGAGACTACTCGCCCGTCAAACGCGACTACATCGCTAGAGAGGCTCGCAACACGACCCTCGGTATTGCCGGAGAAGAGTTTGTGGTTCGTTTCGAGCACTGGCGATTGAATCAGCTCGGCATGCCCACGCTGGCAGATCGCGTCGAGCATGTTTCACAAACCAAAGGAGACGGTCTTGGCTACGACGTGCTGTCGTTCGACGCCAGTGGAAGGGAGCGCTTCATCGAGGTGAAGACGACTGCCTTTGGCAAAGAGACGCCCTTCTTTGTGACCCGCAACGAACTGGACTTTTCAAAAGAGGCCCAAGAGCACTTCGTCCTTTGCCGTCTGTTCGAGTTTCGACAGACCCCACGTCTGTTTGCCCTCAATGGAGCACTCGATCAGCACTGCGCGCTGGACCCTGTGACCTACCGAGCGAGCTTCGCGTAGCAACGCGAGACGCCCTTGTGCAAGGGCTGAACTCAGTCGGCGGCGCCGGTCAACCGCACCTGATTGGGCTGCTTCTCCGGCTTCAGTTCAAAACTCTGCGGAAAACGTTTGAAGAGGCGTGCGCTGGAGGCGCTCTTGCTCAGCAGCTTCTTGTCGTGCAACGCCTTGGCCGCATCCGATATCGGAATCCACTCACCGGTCTTGAGCTTGGGGATGGCCTCCAGCACCATGTCCTTGGTGACCCGGTCAGCGGGTGTGGCGTTGACGGCCGGCGTCAGTTTCTCGGCCACTTTCTTGGTGGCGGGTGCCTTCTTGGCAGGCGCCTTCTTGGTAGCAGGTGCTGGAGCTGCGGCCTTCCTGGCTGGAGGCGGCGCCTTGGGAGTCGCGGCCGTGCGGGCGGCAGCGGTTCGGCCCACGTAGATCACACCGTCATAGGCCTTCAGTGCTTCGGGCGCCATCTTGCGGTACTCGGACACGCACAGGACCTTGATGCCCCGTTCACGCAGGCGCACAACCAAGGGCACGAAGTCCGCGTCGCCCGAACCGACCACGACGGTGTGCGGAGCCGGCGTCTGACAGGCCAGTTCCATGGCGTCCACGGCGAGCGCCATGTCGGTGGTGTTCTTGGTGAGGTAGACATTGAGGAACGGCCGGATCGCCCAGTCTCGCAACGGTTCGGCCAGGCCCTTGAGGTTCTCCGCGCTGCCGTAGGCTCGCCGGACAGCGATGGGGCCTTCGGTGGCTTCGATGGCGGTGATGGCTTCGTTCACCCAGGCGGGCGAACTGAGGTTGTCGGCGTCGATCAGGAAAACAATCATGTCGGGCTCCCTAGGGTTTGGAGGCCATCTTATGCGGGGAAGCTGCTCTACGCCGTCTCCCGCTGCTCAAACCCGCCCAGCACTTCCCCGCTCTCCACCTCGGCCACCGCTACGCCTTCCACCCGCGCCATCGCCGGACCGCGCTGCGCCCAGTCGATGAGTGCCTGCACCGCATCGACCGGGCCGGTGGCCAGGGCTTCGACACTGCCGTCGCGGCGGTTGCGCACCCAGCCGGTGAGGCCTAGCGCCCGGGCCTGCTGCGCCATGTTCCAGCGGTAGCCCACGCCTTGCACGTGGCCGGTGATGCGCAGGTGGCGGGTGGTGGTCATGGGGTGGGGAGGGGTGGATTCCCGCCTTCGCGGGAATGACGGGGGAAAGAGGCGGGAATGACGGCTGAGGGGGGTGGGAATGGCGCCGATAAAAGGCTCAGGCGGCATGGTGCCGCCGTCGCGGGCGCCAGCCGCCGCTCTGGTTGACCACCATGCCGGCGAGCACGGTGGCGGTGCCGGCCCATTGCAGCGGCGTGGGCACTTCGCCCAGCAGGGTCATGGCGGCGACCAGGCCAACCACCGGGACCAGCAGCGAAAACGGCGTGACGCGGCCGGCCGGGTGGCGTTGCAGCAGCTTCGTCCACAGGCTGTAGGCGAGCAGGGTGGCAAGCAGCGCCAGGTAAAGCACGGCGAACAGGGCGCGGCCGTCGAAGCCGACGATCTGCGCGGCCATGCTGGCGGGGCCATCGACCGCGGCCGACAGCAGCAGGAAGGGCACGATGGGCACCAGGCTGCTCCAGACGATGAAGGGGAAGGGCTGGTAGGCGCCGGCGCGCGCGGCCTGGCGCGCCACCAGGTTGGACACGGCCCACATGAAGGCGGCGCCCAGGGTGAGCACGAAGCCGGCCAGGGTCATCTGCAGGGCGCCTTCGCCGTGGGCGCCCGCGATCATGAGCAGGCCGAGGAAAGCGATTGACAGCCCCAGCCACTGGCGGGGCATCGCGCGTTCGCCCAGCAGGGCCGCAGCCATGATGAGCGTGAAGAAGGCCTGGGTCTGCATGACGACCGAGGCCATGCCCGCTGTCATGCCCAGGCGCAGCCCCAGGAACAGCAGGCCGAACTGGCCCACGCCCTGGGCCAGGCCGTAGGCCACGACGTAGCGCCAGGGCAGCGCGGGGCGGCCCACGAACAGCACGAAGGGCAGCGACGCGGCCATGAAGCGCAGCGCGCCGAGCATCATGGGGCTGAGCGACTGCAGGCCGATCTTCATGACGACGAAGTTGAGCCCCCAGATGACGATGACGCCCAGGGCGCGCAGCAGGTCGCCGCGCGAGAGGGGGCTGTGCCCGCTCATGCCTTGACCTGATGCGGGGCCTGCGGGCCGGGCAGTGCGCCCACATGCACCGGCCGGCCTTGCTGCGCGCGCGCCAGGATGAAACCGTCCAGCGCCTGCGCGCTGGTTTTGCGCGGGGTGTAGCCGAATTCGCGCTTGAGCGCGGTGTTGAGCAGCACCGGTCGGTAGCGCAGAAAGTCGAGCTGTTCGGGGTCGTAGCGGGTGAGGCCCAGGCGCGAGCCCACGGCCAGCGCGGCCGTCAGCAGGCCGGCGGGCAGGTTGCGCGTGCGTTTGCCCAGGCGCGCGGCGATCTGGTGGATGCTGAGCGCGCCGTCGCCGGCGAGGTTGTAGCAGCCAGGGGGTGCGCCGTTGAGCGCGTGCAGCACGGCGCCGGCCACGTCTTGGTCCCAGATGAAGACGAAGGGGCTGTCGCTGCCGCGCACGGCGAGCAGGCGGGGCTTTTCAAACAGCGCGGTGATCTGGTTGTCGACCCGCTCACCCAGGATGGTGCCGATGCGCAGCACGGTCTGCGCCAGTTGCGGGTGGTCCGCGCGCCACAGCGCGAGCATCTCTTCGACCAGGCGTTTGTGGTGGGCGTAGGCGAAG
This sequence comes from Hydrogenophaga sp. NFH-34, assembly GCF_021401345.1. GTDB lineage: Bacteria > Pseudomonadota > Gammaproteobacteria > Burkholderiales > Burkholderiaceae_C > Hydrogenophaga > Hydrogenophaga electricum. The sequence continues at coordinate 60,253 of NZ_JACBGE010000023.1, read as the reverse complement.
CTTTCATTGCCGCGCAGCGGGTGTGCCTCGGTGAGCCAGTCGGGGTTGTCGGCGTGGTAGCCGTAGGCCGCGCCGCTGGAGGACACCACCACGTGCTGCACGCCCTGCGCCACGCAGGCGGTGAGCACGTTGCGGGTGCCGTTGACGTCGACGTCGTACTCGAAGGCGCGGCTGGAGTCGCGCCCGGGCGTGACGATGGAGGCCAGGTGCACCACGGTGTCGATGGCGTGTTCGCGCAGCGTGTCAGCCAGCGCGGGATCGCGCACGTCCTGCACGCGGTAGGCCACGCCGGGCTGGCGGCGCTCGGCCGGCACTTCGCGCACGTCGAGCGCGACGATGGCGTCGGTGTCGGGCCGCTGTGCCAGCGCGGCCACCAGGCCCCGGCCCAGAAAACCGTCGCCGCCGGTGATGAGGATGCGGCGCGCGCGCGGGGTGTTCAGAGCGTGGTCGTTCATGGGAATCATGCCTGCACCCCCGTCGCGGCCGGGGCCCCAGCCGGTGGGCGGCGGCCCCACCATCCGGCCAGCGCGAGGCCGGCGATGATGTCCCAGAAGCCCCAGACGCCGGCCACCACGGCCATGCCGCCCAGACCACCGAAGAAGCTGAAGATCAGCACCAGGCCCAGCCCGGCGTTGCGGATGCCGACCTCGATGCTGACGGCGCGGCGGTCGTAGTCCTGCAGGCCGGTGACGCGCGCACACAGGTAGCCGGTGCCGAAGGCCAGCGCGTCGTGCAGCGCCACGGCCAGCAGCACCAGGCCCACGTAGTCGAGAAAGAAGCGCCAGTTGCCGGCGATGGCGCCGAGGATGAAGCCGATCAGCGCGACGAAGCTGAGGATGCTCACGCCGCGCTTGACGCGCTGGGTGAAGGCCGGGAAGCGGTGCGCGCACCACAGGCCGAGCACGAAGGGCAGGCCGATGATGGCGACGATGTGGCCCACCATTTCCAGCGGGTCGAGCGCGATGGTCTTGAGCAGCCCGGAGGCCTCGGGGTGCAGGCTGCCCCAGAAAGCGAAATTCAGCGGCATGACCACGATGGCGATGGCGTTGGAGATGGCGGTCATCGACACCGACAGCGCCACGTTGCCTTTGGCGCGGTGGGTGAGGATGTTGGACACGTTGCCCGGCGGGCAGCAGGCCACCAGGATCATGCCCAGCGCCACGCTCGGGCCCACACCCAGCAGGCGCGTGAGCACATAGGTGACGGCGGGCAGCACGATGAACTGCGCCGCCACGCCGACGCTGATGGCCAGCGGCATGCGCAGCACGCGCCGGAAGTCGTCGACCCGCGTGTCCAGCGCGATGCCGAACATCAGGAAGCCCAACACCGCGTTGAGCAGCGCCAGCGAGGCGGGGTTGAAGTTGAGCCGGATTTCGTCAACGGGCAGCATCATGGGCGTCTCCGGTGGGCCTCAGGCCAACGCCGCCGCGGCCTGGCGCACGGCATGGCGGTAGCTGTCCTTGTGCACGTAGTACGCCATGCGTTCGAGCTTGAGGTACTTGTAGCCACCGCTCAGGTCGGGCGGCGGGCCCTGGATGGCGGCGCCGAAACGCGCCGCGGCGGGTGTGCCCGCGTCCAGCGCGTGGAAGTAGCGCGCCACCAGCTCGGCCTGTTCGTACCGGCCCTGCCAGCCGATGCCGCTGGCTTCGATCATGCCGAGCACGGCCAGGCGCTGGTATTTGGGCGAAAAGATGTTCAGGTGCAGCCGCGGCGCCATGCCCTGCCAGTTGAGGTGGGCGCGGTCGATGAAGGGGTAGTGCAGCAGGTAGCCGGTGGCGGCCATGACCATGTCGTACTCGCCCTGGCTGCCGTCCTTGAAGTGCACGGTGTGGCCGTCGAAGCGCGCGATGTCGGGCCGCACGCGCACATCGCCATGGCCCAGGTGGTAGAGGATGAGCGAATTCACCACCGGGTGCGATTCGTACATCCTGTAGTCGGGCTTGGGGAAGCCCAGGCGCACCGGGTCGCCGGTGAACCACTGCAGCACCTTGCTGTCGATGCGCTGCTTGAGCCAGGCCGGCAGCGGCTTCTTGCCGCCCAGCGTGTCGGCCGGTTTGCCGAAGATGTACTTGGGCACGAAGTAGTAGCCGCGGCGCACCGAGATGTCGACGCTGGCGGCGTAGTGCACCGCGTCGACCGCGATGTCGCAGCCCGAATTGCCGGCGCCGACGATCAGCACGCGCTTGCCCTTGAACTGTTCGGCGCGCTTGTAGGCCGAGGTGTGCAGCAGCTCGCCGGCAAACTGCCCGTCAAAGCGCGGCATGTTGGGTTCGGCCAGCGTGCCGTTGGCGATGACCACCCCTTGGTAGACCGCGCTGTGTTCGCTGCCGTCGGCGTGCTGCACCGTCACGCGCCAGGGGGTTGCCGGCGTGTCGTCGACAGGTTCGACGCGCAGCACGCGGGTGCTGAAGCGGTAGTGCCGGCGCAGGTCGAAGTGGTCGGCGAAGTCGCTGAAGTAGCGGCACAGCTCGCGGTGGCTGGGGTAGTCGGCCGTGCCTTCGGGCATGGGGAATTCGCTGAACTCCGTGGTGCGCTTGCTGGAGATCAGGTGGGCCGATTCGTACACCGTGGAACGCGGGTTGGCGATGTTCCACAGGCCACCCACGTCGCTCCAGGCCTCGAAGCCCTGAAACGGGATGCCGAGCTTTTGCAGACAGCGCGCACCGGCCAGACCCGACGGGCCGGCGCCGATGAGGGCGATCATCTGTTCGGTGGGCACGCCCGCCGCGAAGGTGGGGCTGGCGGTGGTGGCCGCCTGGGGATCGTTGTCTCGCATCGTTGTTGTGTAGGGGCAGGTTGCGGGAAAGGGACCCGGCGCTTCAGCGGTCCGGCGGGCGCACCAGCCCGGGAATGGGCGTGCTGCCCGCCTCACCCGGCCGGGGCTTGCGCGGCTGGCCGCGCAGCAGCTGGTCGTGCCAGCGCGCGGGCAGGGCCGACAGCAGGCGCGAAAGCCAGCCGATGCGGCGCGGCAGCACGATGTGTTCGCGCCCGCGCGCCACGCCCTGCAGCAGCGCGCGCGCCGCCTGGTCGGCCTCCATCAGGCCGGGCATCGCGAACCGGTTGCCGGCGGTCAGCGGCGTGCGCAGGTAGCCCGGGCTGACGGTGTGCACGCTCAGCGGCGTGCCGCGGTATTCGGCGCGCAGACTTTCCAGGTAGCGGATCAGGCCGCCCTTGCTGGCGCAGTAGGCGCCGTTGCCCGGCATGCCGCGCCAGCCGGCGATGCTGGCCACGCCCACCAGCGCGCAGCGCGCGCCGGGCTGGGCGCGCAAGGCCCGCACAAAAGGCTGGAAGGTGGTGGCCGGGCCGAGCAGGTTGATCTCCAGCATGCGGCGCATGACGGCCAGATCGCCAGCCTCGGCGGTGTCGAAGCCCCCGGCCACGCCGGCGTTGGCCACCACCAGGTCGGGCAGGCCGGCGCGCGCCATCCAGTCGGCGGCCATGGCCTGCATGGCGGCGCTGTCGGCCACGTCGGGCGTGTAGACGGCGGCGCGGCCGGGAGCCTGCGCGGCCAGCGCGTCGAGCGCCGCGCGGTTCAGGCCCACCAGCGCCACCTGCGCCCCGGCGGCCAGCAGTTCCTGCGCGAGCGCCTGCCCCAGGCCTCCACAGGCACCGGTGATGACGGCTTGGCGAAACGGCAGGGCGGGGGTGGACATGCGGGGGTCTGGAACAAAAGCGCTTGTCCTGCACTGTAGAAGGGCGGCAGAATGTTCCGGAAATTTTTGCGATTTCGTCTCGGATTCAGAGATTCATGAGTGCAACCACCCCCGCTTCCCCCGGCCTGCGCCTGTTCGACCTGCTGGACGTGCTGGTGCGCGAAGGCCGCCCGCTGACCCTGGCCGAGGCGGTGGCCGCCAGCGGCTGGCCCAAGCCCACGGTGCACCGCCTGCTGGCCCAGCTCGAAGCCGGCGAACTGCTGGCGCGCGAGCCCGATGGCCGCCGCTACGCGGTGGCGCCGCGCCTGCTGCGCCTGTCGGAAGCGGCGCTGGCCGGCAGCACGCAGCAGGGCGTGCGGCACGCGGTGCTGCGCCAGCTGGTGGCCGACGTGGGCGAAAGCTGCAACCTGACCGCGCTCTCGGGCGCCGAGGTGGTGTACCTGGACCGCATCGAATCGGCGTTTCCGCTGCAGTTCAACCTGCGGCCCGGCACGCGCGTGCCCATCCACTGCTCGGCCAGCGGCAAGCTGCTGCTGGCGCACCTGCCGGCCGCCCAGCGCAAGGCCCTGCTCGACGGGCTGCCGCTGGCGCGCCACACCGCCACCACGCTGACCAGCCAGGAAGCGCTGGACGCGGAGTTCCGCCGCATCCGCAAGGACGGCTACGCGGTCGACGCCGAGGAGTTCGTGGAAGGCCTGGTGTGCGTGGCGGTGCCGGTGCCCGCCAGCCAGCCCGGCGGCATGCCGCGCTGCGCGGTGGCGCTGCAGGCGCCGGCCGCGCGCATGACGCTGGCGCAGGCCATCGACCGCCTGCCCCGCCTGCAGGCCGCGGCGCAGGCGCTGGCGCGCACCTGGGGCGGCAGCTGAAAACCGCGGAAAGTGCGGCGGCGGCCCGGGTCAGCCTGCCTGCGGCGCCGGCTGCGCCGACAGCGGCAGGCCAAACACCTTGTCGAACGCCAGGTTGAAGACGAAGGTGTAAATCAGGAAAAAGACGATCAGCCAGGCTTCCAGCAAAAAGGCCTGCCACAGCGTGATGCCGAACCACCAGGCAAACAGCGGCACCAGCGTGAGCACCAGCCCACCTTCAAAACCCACCGCGTGCGCCACCCGGCGCCAGAACCCCCGCCCGCGCGTGGCCTGCCGGGCTTCCCAGCGCTCGAACAGGGTGTTGAAGACGAAGTTCCACACCACGGCAATGGCCGAAGCCGCCACCGCCGCCACACTGGCGTGGCCCGCACCCTGGCCCGACAGCAGCGCCAGCCCGACGCTGGACGAGGCGATGGCGATCAGTTCGTAGAGGGTGATATAGACGATTTTTCGTTGAAGACCTTGCATGGGGGCGGATATTAGGCCGGCCTGACTGAACGTAAAAGTCAGATAGTTTCAGTTTTTCTGATATGTTGCCGCCATGGCATTCACCAGCGACAACGTGCGCGTGTTTCTGGCCGTGCTCGACCACGGCTCGTTTTCAGCGGCCGCGCGCCAGCTCGGGCGCGTGCCCTCGGCGGTGAGCATGACCATCGCGCAGCTGGAAGCCGAGCTCGACCTGACCCTGTTCGACCGCAGCACGCGCGAACCCCGACCGACCGACGTGGCCCGGGCGCTGGAGCCCCAGGCGCGCCAGCTCGCGCGGCAGCTGTGGCAGTTGCAGGCGCACGCGGCGCAACTGCACCAGGGGCTGGAGCGGCGCCTGACGCTGGCGATCGCGCCCGAGCTGCTGTCGGCGCCCTGGAGCCAGCCGCTGGCGGTGCTGGCGCAGGAATTTCCGTCGCTTGACGTGGAGGTGCTGTCGGCGCCCCAGGCCGACGCGCTGCGCCTGCTCTATGCCGGCGAAGCGCAACTGGCGCTGGTGTTCGAGCGCCCCGGCACCGACGACCGCGAATCGTTCCAGGAAGTGGGGCAGGAGATCCTGGTGGCGGTGATGTCGCCCGACCACCCGGTGGTGGTGTCGCACGCCGACGCGCTGCGGCTGGAAGACCTGGTGGGTGTGCGCCAGATCGTGGTGGCCGGGCGCGACGGCCGCGGCAGCGACCCGCGCCTGCGCGTGGCGCGCCAGATCTGGCGCACCGACAGCCACCTCAGCACCCTGAGCCTGGTGCAGGCCGGCCTGGGCTGGGCCTACCTGCCGCGGCGGCTGGTGGAGCCGCTGGTGCGCGCCGGGCAGCTGGTGGAAGTGCGCTTCGGCAACATCACCGGGCAACTGCGGCTGTGGGTGGACGTGGTCTGGCACAACGACCGGCCGCTGGGGCTGGGGGCGCAGCGCTTCATCGCACTGATGCGCCAGGCGGTCCGCCCCGAAGCCGCGCCGCTCAGTTGAGCACGCGCAGCGCGTCGACCTCGATTTCGGCGCCCTGGCGGCGGTGCCGGTCGACCTCACCGGCGATTTCCACGCGGGTGGTCTCGCTCACCGGCTGCGCGGCCAGCAGGCGCGGCTTGATCTCGACGCGGATGTCGGCCTGGCCGTCGGAGAACAGGAATTTGTCGCTGGACAGCTGGCGCACCAGCCGGCCCTGCAGCCGCACCGGCTGATCGTCGACCGGTTTGTCGAGCACGGCCTGCACCGAGGTCAGCGTGGCCCGCGCGCCGGGACCGGTGTACTGGGCGGCGGCGGTGCCGGCGGCGAGCAGCGCGGCCGCGGCCAGGACGGCGGCGCCAAGGGAGGTGGCAAGGTTTCGGGACATGGCGTGTTCCTTTCTCAAAGGGATGCGAGGGAATGGCGGGGTGCCGATGCGGGCCCGCAGCCCCATGGCATCGACGGGAGCCATTCTGGAAAAGCGCCCTTGTACCGGGCCTGAACCACCGGTTCATCGGCGGTTCAGGCGTCACAGGCCGGACGCGGGATTCGGCGATGATGCGCAGCGGAGCACACCGCGCATCCGCGCACCGAGGAGACCCGACCATGACCCTGAAACTGCTGTGGCGCGCCGTGGCCGGCCTGGCCGTGCTGGCGCTCGGCGCCGCCGGCTGGAGCGCCTGGCGCCTGGCCACCTACGCCCCCCGCGACACGCCCCAGCCCGCCGACCCCGCGGCGCTGGCCTGGTACCTCGACGACTACGCCGCCGCGCGCGCCGACTTCCTCGCGCGCGGCGACGCGCTGGCGGCGCGCTACGCCGGCGTGGAGCGCTTCGCGATCCCGGTGCCCAGCGCCAGCGGCGTGCCCGGCCTGTTCGTCGACGGGCTCTACATCCCGGCGCAAAGCGGCTCGAAGCAGCGGCTGCTGCTGGTCACCTCGGGCGTGCACGGCGTGGAAGGCCCCACCGGCAGCGCGGTGCAGCGCCTGTTCATGGACGAATTCCTCACCCCCACGGCCCTGGGTGGCCCGCTGGCCGACACCGGCGTGCTGCTGCTGCACGCGCTCAACCCCTATGGCTTCGCGCGCTACCGGCGCTTCACCGAAAACAACGTCGACCTCAACCGCAACGCCAGCACCGACGACGCGCTCTACCGCAGCGTCAACGCCGGTTACCCGGTGGTGGACCCGCTGATCAACCCGACCGAACCGGCCGCAGTGGGCGCCCCCGCCAACCGCTTCTTCCTGCTGCGCGCGGTGGCCATGCTGGCGCAGCACGGCATGCGCCCGCTGCGCCAGGCGGTGTTGCAAGGCCAGTACCAGAAGCCCGAGGGCATTTACTTCGGCGGCCAGGCGCTGGAGCCGCAGTACCGCGCGCTCGGCCCGGTGATCGCGCCGCTGCTCAACGCCTACCCGCTGTCGATGGCGATCGACCTGCACACCGGCTACGGCGCGCGGGGCACGCTGCACCTGTTCTTCGACCCGCCGCAGGACCCGCGCGTGCGCCAGGGCCTGGAGACCGCGTTCAGCGGCCTGCCCATCGACTGGGGTTCGGGCAGCGACTTCTACACCGTGACCGGCGACTTCGCGAGCTGGCTGGGCCGCCTGCGCCAGGGCGGCCTGCACCTGCCGGCGGTGTTCGAGTACGGCACCATGGACAGCCAGACCACGCTGGGCGCCATCAAGTCGCTGCATGTGACCCTGCTCGAAAACCAGGGCGTGTTCCACGGCTACGCCAGCCCGGCCGACGAGGCCGCCATCCGACGCGACTACCGCGAGATGTTCTACCCCTCGTCGCCCGACTGGCGCACCAAGGTCATCCACGACAGCCGCGCCGTCTTCGCGCGCGTGCTGGCCAACTGGGCCGCTGCGGGCACGGCCCGCTGACCGGCCGCCCAGGCCCCATGCTGCCCGCCCGCCCCGTTTCCGCCCAGGCCCGGGTGGTGGCCCTGCTGGGCAGCACGCAGACCCTGGCCTGGGCCTCGTCGTACTACCTGCCGGCCCTGCTGGCGGCCCCGATGGCGGCGGAACTGGGGCTGCCGGTGCACCAGGTCTTCACCGCCTTCACGCTGGCGCTGGTGGTGTCGGCCCTGGTCGGTCCGGCGGCCGGGCGGGCCATCGACCTCCACGGAGGCCGGGTGGTGCTGCGGATCACCAGCGGCCTGTTCGCCGCCGGGCTGGCCGCCCTCGGGCTGGCGCAGAACGGCTGGCAGATGGCGGCCGCGTGGGCACTGATCGGTGTCGGCATGGGCAGCGGCCTGTACGACGCGGCCTTCGCCGCCCTGGTGCGCCTGTACCCGGTGAGCGCGCGCAACGCCATCACCGGTATCACGCTGATCGCCGGCTTTGCCAGCACCGTGGGCTGGCCCCTGACCGCGTGGTGGACCGAGACCCTGGGCTGGCGAGGCGCCTGCGGCGTCTGGGCCGCCCTGCACCTGCTGGTGGGCCTGCCGCTGCACGGCCGCCTGCCGCGCCAGCCGGTGGAAACCGCGCCCGCACCGGCCCCGCTGCCGGCCGGCCACGCCGCCCCCGCCACGGCTGCGGCACCGGCCGCCCGCACCGGGTGGGCGGTGGTGCTGTCGGTGGTGTTCGCCATCACCTGGTTCACCAGCACGGCCATGGCGGCCCACCTGCCGGGCCTGCTCGCCGGGCTGGGTCTGGGCAGCGCCGCAGCCCTGGGCGTGGCCATGCTGGTGGGGCCGGCGCAGGTGGCGGGGCGGTTGCTGGAATTCGGTCTGCTGCGCCGCGCGCACCCGCTGCTTTCGGCGCGGCTGGCGGCGGTGGCGCACCCGATCGGCGTGGGGCTGCTCATGCTGGCCGGGCCCTGGGGTGGCTGGCTGTTCGCGGGCCTGCACGGCATGGGCAACGGCATCCTGACCATCGCCAAGGGCACCTTGCCGCTGGCGGTGTTCGGGGCCGCCGGCTATGGCGCGCGCCAGGGCTGGCTGATGGCGCCGGCCCGGCTGTCGCAGGCCGTGGCCCCGATGCTGTTCGGCCTGGCCATGGCCCGCTGGGGCAGCCAGGCGCTGTGGCTCACCGCCGCGCTGGGGCTGCTGGCCTTCGTGCTGCTGCAGGCCCTGGCGCGGCGCCTGCCGCCCTGAGGCCCGCTGCCCGCCGCCTCAGGCGATCAGCGAGGGCAGCCACAGCGACAGCGAGGGAAAGGCGCAGAGCAGGAACAGGCGCACCACGTCGGCGGCGATGAAGGGCATGGTGCCGCGGTAGATGGTCCACAGCGGCACGTCGCGCGCGATCGAGTTGATGACGAACACGTTCATGCCCACGGGCGGGCAGATCATGCCGAAGGTCACGGCCATGACCACGATCACGCCGAACCACACCGGGTCGAACCCCAGGTGCACCATGGCCGGCAGCACGATGGGCACGGTCAGCAGCAGCATGGCCAGCTCGTCCATGACGGCGCCGAGCACGAAGTAGCCCACCATCACCAGCGCCAGCACGCCGTAGGGACCGACCGGCAGGTTGACCAGGAAATCCACCGCGTTCTGCGTGAACTGGGTGATGGTCAGGAAGTAGCCGAACAGGTAGGCGCCCATGACGATGGTCATGATGGCCGAGGACACGCGCAGCGCGCTGATGAGCGATGCCTTGATCTGCGGCCAGCGCAGCCGCCCGCGCAGCATGCCGATCAGCAGCGTGCCGGTGGCACCGACCCCGGCGGCTTCCTGCACCGTGAACAGGCCGCCGTAGATGCCGCCGAGCACGAACAGGAACAGCACGATCACCGCCCACAGCGGCCGCAGCGAAGCCAGGCGCTCCGGCCAGCTGTGGCGCTCGCCCCGGGGCATGGCCTCGGGCCGCAGCCGCGCGATGAGCGCCACCACCACCGAGTAGAAGGCGATCGCCATCAGGCCGGGCACCACGCCCGCCGCGAAGAGCTGGGTGATGTCGGTCTCGGTCATGATGCCGTAGAGCACCAGGATCACCGAGGGCGGGATCATGATGCCCAGCGTGCCGCCAGCGGCGATGAGCCCGGTCGACAGGCCTGCGTCGTAGCCGGCGCGGCGCATCTCGGGCAGGGCCACCTGGGTCATGGTCGCGGCCGTGGCCACCGACGAACCGTTGATGGCCGAGAAGCCGCCACAGGCCGCCACCGAAGCCAGCGCCAGGCCGCCGCGGCGGTGGTGCAGCCAGGCCCGGCCGGCCGCGAACAGCTCGGCGCTCATGCCCGAATGCGACGCGAACGAGCCCATCAGCACGAACATGGGGATGACGATCAGGTTGTAGTCGGTGAGCACCGACAGCGGCACGTTGGCCAGCAGGTTCAGGCCCGGGCCCAGGCCCGAGAGCGCGGCGAAACCCGCCACGCCGACGATGCCCATGGCCACACCGATGGGCACACGCAGCGCCATCAGGCCAAACATGCCCACAAACCCCAGCAGGGCGACCAGGTCACGGTCCATCGGGAGTCTCTCCGGCGCCGCCAGGGCGCCCCTCATCGTTGTCGGTATCGCCGCGGATCAGGCGCACCAGCCGCAGCAGTGCCAGCACCGCCGCCACCGTGGCACCGGCGGCCGCCGCGCTGTAAAACCCCTGCAGCGGCAGGCGCAGGTCCATGGTGCCCTGGCTGCCGGTGCCGCCAACCTTGACCCAGACCATCCAGGCCAGGGGCACCAGGAAAGCCAGCGTGATCGTGGCGGCCAGCAGGTCGATGCCGCGCCGGCCGCGCGGGCCGGCCATTTCCCAGAGCACGTCCACCGCGATGTGGGTGCCCTGGTAGGTGGTCAGGGCGATGCCCCAGAACAGCGCGATGCCCAGCAGCATCTGCGTGCCGTCGAACCAGTCGGGGATCTGCCAGTTGAAGGCATAGCGCACCAGCACATTGCCCGCCGTGAGCAGGGCAATGAACAGCAGGAACAGGGCGGCCACCGTCTCGGTGGCCGCCATCAGGCGTTTGATCAACATGCCTGGAAAGCCTGGGTGGGCTTACTGGGCGCCGCGGGCCGCCAGTTCCTTGCGCAGGCTGTCGAGTGCCGCCGTGCCGTTGACGCCGGTGGCGTTCGCGGCTTCCACCCACTTGGTGTAGACCGGCTCGACCGCCTTCTTCCAGGCGCCCAGCTGCTCGGGCGTGACCTTGACCAGCGTGTGGCCGGCGCGCGCTTCCAGCGTCGTGCGGCCGCTGTCCTCTTCATCCCCCCAGGAGGCACCGACCTTGCTCGCCCAGGTGTTGTTGCAGTGGTCGTCGATCACCTTCTTCTGGCCGGCGGCCAGACCGTCGTACCAGGGCTTGTTCATGACCCACACGAAGGCCGAGGCGTAGAAGCGCATGTCGGTGTGGTACTTCACCGCCTTGTCGATGCCGAAGGAGATGATGGAATTCCACGGGAAGGTGATGGCGTCGGCCAGGCCCTTCTGGATCGCGTCGCGCGACTCGGGCGCCGAGACCTGCACGTTGGTGGCGCCCAGCAGGCTCATGGTCTGGGCCACGGTGCCGTTGGCCGAACGGATCTTCATGCCCTTGAGCTGGCCGGGCTCGGAGATCGGGGTCTTGGAGTGGAAGGTGCCGACGTGCACGTGCGCGAAGCAGAGCTTCACGTCCTTCATTTCGTTGCCGGCGTAGCTGCGGTACCACTGGTCCAGCGCGGCCGAACTGGGACCGGGCTTGCCCAGCAGGAAGGGCAGTTCACCGGCCGCGATCAGCGGGAAGCGGCCGGCCTGGTAACCGGGGTTGACCCAGGTCATCTGGGCGATGCCGTCGCGCGCCATGTCGTAGTGGTCGGCCGCCTTGCCCAGTTGCTGGGCCGGGAACAGCATGACCTTGATCGAGCCCTTGGAGGCCTCTTCCACCGACTTGGCCCAGGGCTCGAAGCCGAGCTTGGCCAGCGGATGGCTGGCAGGCAGCCAGTGCGCGAACTTGAGTTCGACGCTCTTGTCCTGCGCCTGCGCGCCGAGCGCGCACAGCGACAGGGCCAGGGCAGCGGCGGTGCGCCAGGCCGGGCGTTGGAATCGGTTCATGGTGTGTCTCCTGTGGGTGGAAAAATGGTTGTGATGGGGAACCGGGAAAACAGGGATCGGACCCGCCGGATCAGGGCGGCCCCGGGCGGGCAGCGGACGCCTTCGGCATCCAGAACACGGGCTGCTCGGCACGCGGACGGTGCGCGGCGTTGAGCCGCCCTTCGGGATCGGCCAGCGTGGCCTTGAGCGCCTGCGACAGCGCCTGGGCCAGCGCAGCGTCGTCCAGGGCGGTGGCCTGCAGCGCGGGCGCCACATGCGTCTGCCAGAGGCGCTGGTGGTTCTCGCGGCCGCGCCGCTGCGTGTCGCCATAACCCTTGAGCACCTGCGGCAGGCCGGCCACTTCGGCCGCCAGGCGCGGCGCGCGCGGCATCAGCTGGCACAGGGCATCGAGCCAGGCCTGCCAGGCGGCCTGCTCTTCGGCGAAGCGCAGCGAACGCGGGCGCCAGGCGCGCAGGCCGGCCAGCGTGCGCAGCATCAGAAAACCCCAGACGCTGGTGGTGCGGATGTGCAGCCCCACGTGCGCGCTGCCCAGCCAGCCCCGGCGTTCGGCGGTGCGCATCAGCGCCTGCCCCAGGCGCTGCGGCAGCACCGAGGCGATTTCTTCCGGGCCGGGTTTGAAGTGTTCGGTGATGCGCACGATCTCGCCGGGCCGGGCCTCGGCCTCGCGGCGCACCCGCTCGAAGCGCGAAGCGCGGCTCTTGAGGTCGGCCACGCGCACCACGTCTTCGTAGCACATCCACAGCGCGAGCTGGCGCACCGCCTCTTCGAGCGCCGCACCGGCCGCGGCCGGTGCGGCGGCCACCAGGCGTTCGACCTGGGCCAGAAAAGCCTGGGCGTGCGCCGTGTGCTGGTAGTCCTGGCAGCGCCGCGCGCCGTGCACGGCCAGCGCCTGCACGGCCGGCGGCCAGGCGGCGGCACGCGGTGCCCAGGCGTCGCGCAGCGCCTCGGGCCAGTCGGGCAGCGTGCCGGCCGACACGGCGGCCACGGGCGGCCGCTCTTCGGCCGGCGTCGCCACCGCGTCGAAGGCCGCCCCGAAACCGGCCAGGCTGGCTTCGACGCCACGGCCCGAATCGCGGATCACGGCCTCGCACAGGTCGCGCGGCCAGGGCAGCACGCCGGTGCCGGCCATGGCGCCGAACATCACGGCCGACACCACGGTGCCGTGCTGCCGGGTGAGGGCGTCCATGTCCATCAGGCAGGCGCGGCCGGCCAGCGTGCGCGCAGCGAGCGAAAGGCGGTCGGTGTCCTGCCGGCCGTCGGCCATGTGCATTTTTTCCAGCGTGGTGTAGACGCGGTGGGTCGAGGCCACGAGCGTGGTGCGCGCGTTCACGAAACCGCGTTCGACCATGCGCGCGGCCTCCAGCAGTTCGCTGGCCACCAGCACGTCGACCTGGCCGGGCACCGGCGACAGGGCGAACACCGGCGCCGGCGCGCCGGCCGGCACCGGGGCGCGCAGCAGCTCGATGTAGTAGCTGGTGGCGCCGGTGCGCTGGGCCACGCCGGGCACCGAAGTGGCCTGCACCGGCAGGCCGCTGCGCACGGCGCATTCGACGATCCAGTCGGCCAGCACGCCCCCGCCTTCGCCGCCCAGGGCGGCCACCAGGATGCAGCAGGGTTCTTGCACGGAAGCGGTCATGGAAAGCGGTTCCTCATGCGGGTTGCAGCCAGCCGATGATCCGCCGGTTGATGCGGTCGGTCAGGCGGTCCCAGAAGCTGGGGTGGGTGACGATCTCGATCTTGTGGAACGACGGGCAGAGCACCGCCGCGTCGGCCACCTCGCCGCACAGGCCGCAGCCGACGCAGCCGTTGGTGACGTGGGCCACGGGCTCGCGGCGCAGCGGGTCCGACGAGGGCTTCACGGTCAGCGTCGGGCAGCCCGAGAGGCGGATGCAGGAGTGGTCGCCCGTGCAGGTGTCTTCGTCGATGCCGTAGCGGGTGCGCAGCGTGCGCAGGCCTTCCTTGAGGCGGCGCGCGCGGATCGGCCGCAGGCGCCGCTGGCGTTCGAGCTGGCATTCGCCTTCGGCCACCACCACCTTGAGGCCGGGGAAGGGCGAGCGGATGGCCTCGCGCAGCGTGTCGCGCACGCGCGAGACGCGGTAGTTGTGCACGGTGCGGATCCACTTCACGCCCATGCCCTTGAGCGTGTCCTCGATGGTGGTTTCGCTGGCGGTGGCGCTGCCGCCTTCGGCCAGCTGTTTGGCCTGCTGGGCCGGCGTGGAGATGGTGTCCTGCGTGCCGGTGGCCGAGGTGTAGCCGTTCTTCATGATCACCAGCACGCCGTCGCCCTGGTTCAGCAGCGCCGAACTCACGCCCGAGAGCAGGCCGTTGTGCCAGAAGCCGCCGTCGCCCATGATGGCCACGGGCCGCTGGGCGGTGAAGTTCTTGACCGCCGCGCTCGACGCCATGCTCATGCCGTAGCCAAGGATGGAGTTGCCGAACGAGAAGGGTTCGAAGGTGGCGAAGGAGTGGCAGCCGATGTCGGTGGCGATGTGCAGCTTGCCGGTGTCGCGCTCGACCAGCTTGAGCGCGGCGAACACCGGGCGTTCGGGGCAGCCGGTGCAGAAGTTCGGTGGCCGCGCGGGCACGGGTTCGGCCAGCAGGGCGGCGGCCTCGCCACGCAGTTCACCCAGGCGGGCCAGGTGACCGGCAGCAGCGCTGGCGCTGGCCGGCGGCAGGTAGGCGCCGGCCAGGCGTTCGAGCGCGCCCAGCAGCACCTCGGCCGTGTACTCGCCGCCCATGGGCAACCAGTCCTTGCCGTGCAGTTGCGTGGCATGCACACCGGCGCGGCGCAGGTGCGTGCTGATTTCCTGCTCGATGAAATCGGGCTGGCCCTCTTCAACCACCAGCACCGCGCGCTTGCCTTCGCAGAAGGTCGCCACCTGTTCGGGCACCAGCGGGTAGACCACGTTGAGCACCAGCACCGGCACCGCGGGGTCGCCCGCCTCGTCGGTGAGGCCGGCCAGTTGCAGCGCCCGCAGCAGGGTGTTGGTCAGGCCGCCCTGGACGATGATGCCCACGTCCGCGTGGCGGCCGGGCAGTTCTTCGTTGAGGCCGGCTTCGACGATGAAGCGCCGCGCCGCGGGCATGCGCACGTCGTACTTGAGCTTTTCGTGCCGGAAGGTGGCCGGCGGGTGCGACAGCCGGTCGTAGCTGAAGGCCGCGGGTTGCGCCTGCAGCTGGCGCGTGGAGATGGCCGGCGCCACGTTGTCGCGGGTGGGGAAGCTCCCGCGCACGTGGCAGGCGCGGATGCGCAACTCCAGCATCACCGGGGTGTTCGACGCCTCGGACAGCTCGAACGACTTCTCCACCATGCGCACGATGGTCGGCAGGTCGGGCCGCGGGTCCATCAGCCACAGGGCCGACTTCATCGCGAAGGCGTGCGTGCGCTCCTGGATCACGCTGGCGCCTTCGCCGTAGTCTTCACCCACCACGATGAGCGCACCGCCCATGACCCCGGGCGAAGCCAGGTTGGACAGCGCGTCGGACGCGACGTTGGTGCCGACCACCGACTTCCAGGTGACCGCGCCGCGCACGGGGTACATGATGGACGCAGCCAGCATGGCCGCCGCCGAACTTTCGTTGGTGCAGGCCTCGACGTGCACGCCGAGTTCGTCCAGGTAATCGCGGGCCTGCACCATCACGTCCAGCAAGTGGGTGATGGGCGAGCCCTGGTAGCCGCCGACGTAGGTCACGCCCGACTGCAGCAGCGCCTTGGTCACGGCGAGGATGCCCTCGCCATGAAACACCTGGCCGTCGCCGAGCTGGAGTGCCTCGATCTCGCGGTGGAAGGATCGTTCCACGACTGTTGTCTCCGTTGTTGTGGGGAACTGTGGTTGTGAGGGCACTGTAGGGGCCGGTACGCACATCTGTCCAACCGATTGTTTGGATGAAGTACATCCATGGAATGGATAATTCCGGCGCATGAACTTCCGCCAGATCGACCTCAACCTGCTGCGCGTGCTGGTCGCCATCCACCGCACCCGTTCGGTGACCGAAGCCGGCAAGTTGCTGGCGCTGTCGCAGTCGGCCACCAGCAGCGCCCTGGCGCGGCTGCGCCACCACCTGGGCGACGAGCTGTTCGTGCGCACCGCCCAGGGCCTGACGCCCACACACGCCTGCGAGCTGCTGGCGCCCGAAGTCACCGAGTTGCTGAACCGGCTCGAATCGGCGCTGTCGGCCGGCCAGCGCTTCGACCCGGCCCACGCCGAGGCGCGCTGGCGCCTGTCGCTGTCCGACCTGGGCGAGATGATGTTCCTGCCGCCGCTGGCGGCCACGCTGCGCGAACAGGCGCCGCTGTCGCGGCTGGCCAATGTGTCGGTGGTGGCCGAAGACCTGCCGACGGCCCTGGAGGCGCGCGAGATCGACTTCGCCATCGGCATCCTGAACCCGCGCCACCGCGGCGTGCGCGCCGACCTGCTGTTCACCGAACGTTATGTGGGCCTGACCTCGGTCGACTGGCAGCCCGAGGGTGGCGCGCGCGCCGGCGCTCAGCGCCTGACGCTGGCGCAGATGGCGCGCGCCTCCATGGTCGTGCCCTCACCCACCGCGACCTTCCACGGCAGCGTGGAAAAGATGCTCTGGCGCCTGAAGCTGCAGGAGCGCATCGTGCTGCGCGCGCGCCATTTCGGCGCGCTGCCCGAGCTGGTGCTCCACACCGACCTGATGACCATCGTGCCGCTGATGTACGCGGAAAAGCTCAGCCGCCTGCAGAAGGTGCGCGTGTGGGAACTGCCGCGCGAGGCCGCACCCGAATACGAGGTGCGCCTGGTGTGGCACACCAGCACCGCACGCGACCCGGCGCAGGTGTGGATCCGCGATCAGGTGCGGCGGCTGTTCGCCACCGGCTGAGCGCGCCCGCTCACGGCGCCGGCACCTGGAACACCTGGCGCAGATAGGCCAGGAAGGTGGCGTCATCGCACAGCGTCTTGCCGGGCGAGTCGGACAGCTTGGCCACCGGCTGGCCGTTGGCGCTGGTCAGCTTCATGACGATGTGCAGCGTCTGCAGCCCGACGTCGTTGGACAGGTGGGTCCCGATGCCGAAGCCCAGCTGGGTGCGGTCACCCAGCGCGCGGTAGATCGCGATGGCCTTGTCCACCGTCAGCCCGTCGGAAAACACCAGGCGTTTGGTGTGTGCATCGATGCGCAGCTTCTGATAATGGGCCAGGGCTTTTTCCGCCCAGACCAGCGGGTCGCCCGAGTCGTGGCGCAGGCCATCGAACAGCTTGGCGAAGTACAGGTCGAAGTCGGCGAGGAAAGCGTCCATGCCGACCACGTCGGTCAGCGCGACGCCCAGGTCGCCGCGGTATTCCTGCACCCAGTCCTCGAGCGCGGCCTTCTGCGAATCGCGCAGGCGCACGCCCAGCGCCTGGTAAGTCTGCAGGTACTCGTGCGCCATGGTGCCGATGGGCACCAGGCCCAGGTCGAGCGCCAGCCGTACGTTGGACGTGCCCTTGAATACGCCGGGCAGGCGCGTGCTCAGGGCCTGCACCACGTCACGCTGCCAGGGTTTCGAGAAGCGGCGGCGCACACCGAAGTCGAACAGCTCGAAAGGGTGGCGCCGTGCGGGCTGCTGCACGAAGGCTTCGATGGCGCCGATCTTGGCCGCCAGCCGGCGGCGGCCTTCGGCCTCGGCGGCGGCACGGTCGAAGCGACGGAAGTACAGCTCGTTGACGATGGCCAGCACGAAAATTTCGAAGGCCATGACGTGGACCTGCGGCCCCCGGGCGACGATCTGCAACTGGTCGCCTTCGGCGAAGGCCTGGATGAAGCCGCGCTGGAAACGGAAGATGCGCAGGAAGTCGACGAAGTCGCTCTTGATGTAGCGCAGGCCACCCAGGTAGCGCAACTCGTCCTCGCTGAATGCCAGGGCACACAGCGCGTCCAGTTCGGCGTTGATCTCGGGCAGCAGTTCGGTCAGCGGGAAGGCCGGCCGGTTGCGGCAGACGAAGCGGTATTCGGCCTGCGTCTGCGGGTGGCGATGCAGCATGGTCTGCCACATCGTGAACTTGTAGAGGTCGGTGTCCAGCAGGCTGGTGATGACGGGTTCCATCGGGACTCCGGGTCGGCGGTGCTCAGGCCTCGGCCCGCAGCAGGGGCAAGACCTCGGCGCAGGTGGCCAGCTGCGCGCCCTGGTGCCGCAGGTCGGCCAGGAAAGCCTGCGCCTGTGCTTCGAAACCGCTCACCGGGCTCATCGCGTCGGTCAGCAGCACCAACTTGTCGAGCCGGCGCGAGGGCAGGTGCTGCGCCAGGTGTTCGACGGTGGCCTTGACACAGTGGCTGCTGGCCTCGCCCGCGATGACGATCCGGTCGGCCTCGTCGAGGCGGGCGATCAGCCCCCGGTTGAGCTGCGTGCCTTCGTCGGCCGGATCGGGCACCTCGGCCTGCAGCGCGCTGTAGTGCTCGGTCCAGGGATGGCTGCCCTTGGCGATCTTCTCCACCACGCCCAGGCGCCGGTCCTCCCAGCGGTTGTAGGCCGCCTTGACGGCCGGGTGCACGTTGTGGCCCCAACTGCCGATTTCGCAGTGCACCGGCCAGACCATGAGGGTGTAGCGCCCGGCCTCTTCCAGCGCGTCGAGGTAGGCCAGGGCGCGCGGCAAGGCACCGGCGTCGCGGGGCCGGTATGCGCCCGCACGGACCTGGGCCGCGGTGATGGCGGTGAACGGGTTCACCGCCGCGCCCGCGCCGGTCTGCCAGAAGGTGGGGTGGGCAATGTCGCAGCGGTGGTGCGAATCGAAGGTGACCACGATGCGCGCCACGCCGTCACCGGCCTCGTCGATCAGATCGGCCAGGCGCAACATGTCGGCGTGGGCGCCCTGGACCGGCAGCGCGGGGGCGATGGGGACGTGGCGCAGCGGGTCGGTGCCGCGCCAGCTTTCGGGCAGATCGCAGAAGTCGTTCTGCGGATCGATGATCAGCAACGTGGTTGCGCGGCTCATGCTGTGTTCCTGTTTCGATGGCCGGGCTCAGCCGCCCACCGCGCGCGCCAGCGCCTGGTCGATGTCCCAGAGGATGTCGTCGATGTGCTCCAGCCCGACCGAGATGCGCACCATGTCCGGCGGCACACCGGCCGCCAGTTGCTGGGCCGCGTCGAGCTGGCGGTGCGTGGTGCTGGCGGGGTGGCTGATGAGGGTGCGCGTGTCGCCGATGTTGACCAGGTGGCTCATGAACTGCGCGCTCTCAATGAACTTCACGCCCTGTTCGAGCCCGCCTTTGACACCGAACGCCAACAGGCCCGACGCGCCGCGCATCTGCCGCTTCATCAGATCGTGCTGCGGGTGGCCCGGCAGGCCCGGGTAGCTGACCCAGCCGACGCGCGGGTCGGCCTGCAGGTACTGCGCCACCGCCAGCGCGTTGGCACAGTGGCGTTCCATGCGCAGCGGCAGGGTTTCGACGCCCTGCAGGATCTGCCAGGCGCTGGTGGGGGCGAGCGCCGCGCCGAACACGCGCAGGCCTTCCATGCGGCAGCGCATGGTGAAGCCGAAGTTGCCGAAGGTTTCGTAGAACTTGACGCCGTGGTAACCGGGCGACGGTTCGGTCATGCCCGGGAATTTGCCGTTGTCCCATGGAAAGCTGCCGCTCTCGACCACCACGCCGCCCAATGTGGTGCCGTGGCCCGCCAGGTACTTGGTGGCGCTGTGCACCACGATGTCGGCGCCGAAGCGGATCGGGTTGCACAGGAACGGGCTGGGCACGGTGTTGTCCACCACCAGCGGCAGGCCGTGGGCGTGCGCCACGTCGGCGATGGCCGTAATGTCGAGCACCACCATGCTGGGGTTGCCCAGGGTTTCGGCAAAGAAGGCCCGGGTATGGGGGCGCACGGCAGCGGCGAAAGCGTCCGGGTCGGTGGCATCGACAAAGGTCGTCTCGATGCCGAATTTCTTCAGCGTCACCGCGAGCATGGTGACGCTACCGCCATAGAGCGCGCCGGCCGCGACCACGTGGTCGCCGGCCTGCAGCAGCGTGGTCAGTGCCAGCGCCTCGGCCGCCATGCCGCTGGCCGTGGCCACCGCGGCGCGCCCGCCTTCGAGCGCGGCCACGCGCTCTTCGAGGGCCGCCACCGTGGGGTTGGACAGGCGTGCGTAGACGTTGCCGAAGGTCTGCAGGTTGAACAGGCTGGCCGCGTGCTCGGCGCTGTCGAACACGAAGCTGGTGGTCTGGTAGATCGGCAGGGCGCGCGCGCCGGTGGCGGCGTCGGGGATCTGGCCCGCGTGGATGGCGAGCGTCTCGGGCTGGAAGTTGCGGTCGGCCATGGTCTCAGCCCTGCTGCGGCCGCTGGGCCGAGATGACTTTGGTGTTCACGCCGGCCCAGTTCAGGCCGCCGAAGAGGCGCGCGTGTTCGATCTTCACGCAGCGGTCCCAGACCGAATCCAGGCCTGCGTCGGTGGCGATGCGGTCGGCCTCTTCGCTCATCAGGCCGAGCTGTTGCCACAGGGTCTTGGCGCCAATGGCCACCGCGCTTTGCGCGATGGCCGGGATTTCTTCGACCTTGCGGAACACGTCGACCATGTCGACGGGAAAAGGGATGTCTTCGAGCCGGGCGTAGCTCGTTTCGCCCAGGATCTGGGGGTAGCGCGGGTTCACCGGCACGATGCGGTAACCCCGCTCCTGCATGTATTTGGCGGCGAAGTAGCTGGGGCGGTGCCATTCGGCCGAAAGGCCGACCACGGCGATGGTGCGGTCGCGCGCCAGGATGCGGCGCAAGGTGGGAATGTCGTCCTGCATGGGGGTCTCCTGCGCCGCGAGGCGCGGGAGCGACATTACCACCTTGGCGCCCCCCGGCGCGCCGAGCCGCGGGGGTCAACCTGCGCCCTGCGTGACCACCAGGCGGTTGTCGACCGCGACCACACCGTCCACCGCGCGGGCCAGCACGGTGGCGCGTTCGCGCGCAGCGGCGTCGGGCGCCGGGCCGGTCATGGTGACGTGGCCGGCCTTGGTGTCGACGTCGATCTGCAGGGCCTTGAGGCTGTCATCGGCCGCCAGCGCCGCGCTCACCTGCGCGGTGATGGTGGCGTCGGCCGCCGCAGCGGTCGCGGTGTCGGCCATGTCGCTGGTGGCCTGGCGCGCCTGGTCGATGGCGCTGCCCATGTCCTGGCTCACCGAGGCGGCGGCGCTCTGGGTGTTTTCGATGGCCTGGTCCACATGCTGGCCCACGCTCATCTCGTCACTGGCCTGCCCGCAGGCGGCGAGGGCGAAAGCGGCGGCCGTGGTGGCCAGCACGGTGGTGATGCGGCGTTGGATGGGGGTCGATTTCATGGTGTTCTCCTGAATAAGAATAGGTAGGTGCCAAGCGGGCCGGGTGTGGCGCTCAGGGCTTGAACCACTGATCGGTGGCGCGGCGCTCGAAATCCGCCACCTGTTTTT
The DNA here is from genome assembly GCF_021401345.1 of Hydrogenophaga sp. NFH-34. Classification (GTDB taxonomy): domain Bacteria; phylum Pseudomonadota; class Gammaproteobacteria; order Burkholderiales; family Burkholderiaceae_C; genus Hydrogenophaga; species Hydrogenophaga electricum. Next base: position 38,978 of record NZ_JACBGE010000023.1, on the reverse strand, counting down.
CGGCCTCTTCCTTGGCGATGCCGTAGCGCTCCTGGAGCTTGCCGGCGAGCTGGTCGCGGCGACCGGCCACCACCTCCAGGTCGTCGTCGGTGAGCTTGCCCCACTGCTCGACGACCTTGCCCTTGACTTGCTTCCACTGTCCCTGGATCTGGTCCCAATTCATGTGTTGACTCCTTGCTGACTTCGTGAACATCGGGGTACGGCGCTGGCCGGTCCCCATGAGGGCAACGAGGTCCGGTACGGGTACGAACAACGTTGTGTCTTTACTGTAGGCAAGCGCCCCCGCGCTGGCTGTCGGCCCGGGCTGGCTCGGCGTGTAGGACAACATCCCGGGTCGCATGTCCGGATGTTTCCGCTGGTAAACACCGCGCCGCGCCAGCGTCCGCACAATCGGCCCATGGCGTCCCCCGAATCGCGCAAGGCCCTACCGGTCATCGACCCGGCCCGCTGCACCGGCTGCGGCTGGTGCGTGGGCGTGTGCCCGCCGCGCGTGCTGTCGCTGCAGACGGTGCCGGGCTGGCAGAAAAAGAGCCACCTGGACGACGCGGCCGGGTGCACCGGCTGCGCCCGGTGCGCGGTGCGCTGCCCGTTCGACGCGATCGCGATGCGGCGTATACCCGATCCGCCACCGGGCTGCTGAGCGGCCGGTACAAAGGCGTTCCGGGCCGGACCTTCCGCGCGGACGCCAGCGCGGCTTCCTGCGCTGCGGCAAGATGCCGGCGTGCGCCCGCACGGTGTGGGTGCCCCTCCTTCGGAAACCCGTCATGAGCGACCTATCCCAACCCCAGAACCCGCCCGTCCTGCTGGACAAGCTGCAATGGCGCTACGCCACCAAGAAGATGGACCCGGCCAAGACCGTGCCGCAGGACAAGATTCACCGCATCGTCGAAGCCGCCCGCCTGGCGCCCACGTCCAGCGGCCTGCAGCCGTTCGAGGTGATCGTGGTGAAGAACCCCGCCGTGCGCGCGCAGATCCAGGCCATCGCCTGGAACCAGGCGCAGGTGACCGAGAGCACCTGCGTGCTGGTGTTCGCCGCCTGGGACAACTACACGGCCGAACGCATCAACCACATGTTCGACCTGACCAACCAACAGCGCGGCTTCACCAACGAAGGCTGGGAAAACTACCGCCAGATGCTGCTCAAGAACTACCCGGGCCGTCCGGCCGAGGTGAACTTCGAACACGCCGCGCGCCAGGCCTACATCGGCTTCGGGGCCTCGGTCATCGCTGCGGCGTTCGAGGAAGTGGACGCCACGCCGATGGAAGGCTTCGACCCCGCCGCGCTGGACGACATCCTGAAGCTGCGCGAGCGTGGCCTGCGCAGCGTGACCATCCTGCCGCTGGGCTACCGCGCGGCCGACAGCGACTGGCTGGTCAACCTGAAGAAGGTGCGGCGCCCGCTGGACCAGTTCGTCACCGAAGTGAACTGAGCGCCTTCAGGCCCGCCGGCCGCCACCGCTGTCAGCGGCTGGCGGCTTTTTCTTGGCCGGCCCACCGGGCACACAGCCCCTCGCGCAGGGCCTGCACCGCCGACGCCAGCGCGCCGTCGTTGACGATCTGCACGGCGCCCGGCGGCAGTTCGGCCGCCGCGTCGCGCGCCAGCCGCTGCGCGATGGCGGCGCCGTCCTCGCGGCGGCGCCCCAGCAGGCGCTGCTCCAGCACCGCCGCCGGCGCGGTGATGTGGACCACGCTGGCGTCGGGCCAATGGCGCAGCACCGTGGGCAGGTAGGCGCGCGAGCCGTTGACGAAGACGCCGTGCCCGGTCGACAGCGGGGCCAGTTCGGTGCGCCGCACGCCGTACGACAGGCCGTTGGCCTGCCAGGCCATGGCAAAGGCCTGCGCTCGCTGCAAGCGCTCGAAAGCGCTTTCGCTCACCCCTTCGTGCGCCTCGCCGCCGGCCTGTGCCGAGCGGGTGATGGTGCGCCGCGCCCAGTGCGCGGGCGGCATGCCGTCCCAGGCGGCCCGCAGGCCGAGCAGCACGCTGTCCTTGCCGGCACCGGAAGGACCGATCACGTAGACCAGGCGCCGGCTCATGGCGCCAGCCTTGGCTGTTCGAGCAGCAGGAAGTCGGCGCCCGGCGCCGGTTCGATGAAGATCGACAGCCGGTCCAGCCGCCACGGCGGCAGCGCCGCAAAGTGCGCTTCGGCGGCCTGCTGCACACGCCGGATCGTGGCTTCGGGCACGTCGTCCAGCGGTCCGGTCAGCGAATAATGGAAGCGGAATTTCTGCAGCACCCAGGGGTAGCCCCAGGCCAGCAGCAGCGCGTCCTCCTCGGGCGTGAGCGGCGCACGCCGGCGCCGCACCAGTTCGTTCGCGCTCAGCGGGGCGGCCAGTGGCTGCAGGCGGCGCACGCAGTCGTCGGCCAGCGCGCTCAGCGCCGCCGGCGTGTGCGCCGGGCGCAGCGCCAGAAACCGGCCCAGCCGCGACACCTGCAGCGCGGGCATCGGCAGCGCGCGGTGCGCCTGGCACAGTGCGGTCACCGCGTCGCGCAGCGCCTGCAGATCCACCGCGTCGGCCAGCCGCATCGGGGCTTTGAGCGTGGCGTGCCAGCCGTAGCGCCGCGGGTCGGCGGTCAGGGCCGCCAGGGACGCCGGGTCCAACCCGTCGATGGCGGGCTGGGGCAGGGACCAGCGCCGCAGCGCGCAGCGGCCCAGCCAGGCGCTGCCGCGCGCCCAGGCGTCGGATTCGGGATCGGGCGCCGCATAGATCGCCACCCGGTGCGGCCTCAAAGGTTCATGCGCCATGGTCGTGGTCCACGGTGAGGGTGACTCGGTCGCCGGCAAACCAGGTGCAGGCGTATTCGATCGGCGTGCCGTCGGGGCCGACGTTCACGCTGCTGACGTACAGCGCCGGCCGGGTGGCCGGCTGCTTCAGGTGGGCGGCCACGGCGGCCTCGGGCAGCCGCGCCGAAATGCGGCTCTGGCGCCGCGTGTAGTCGGGCACGCCCAGCGCGGCCAGGGCCTGGGTGATGGAGCCGCTTTCGCGCACGTGGGCGTCCAGCCCGGCCAGGCGCGGCAGCGGGAAGTAGCGGTCGCTGACGTGCAGCGGCTGGCCCCCGCCGTCGCCGATCACCAGCAGGTGCAGCACCGCGCTGCCGGTGCGCAGGCCCAGCGCCTGGGCCACCTCGGCGCGGGCGCGCTCACTGCGGGCGGCGAGCACTTCGAAGCCACCCGGCAGGCCGGCCTGCGCGAGGTTCTGCCGGTGCCGGGTGCGCCGGCCCAGCACCAGATCGACGGCGAAATCCTCCACGTAGGTGCCGCTGCCCTGGCTGCTGCGCACCAGGCCGATCTGGCCCAGGCTCGCCAGCGAGCGGCGGATGGTGTGGCGGTTGACGCCGTAGCGCTCGGCCAGCGAATGTTCGGACGGCAGGCGCTCGCCCGGCACGTAGACGCCGCGGCGGATGGCGTCGGCCAGTTCGTGGGCGATGCGGGCCCAGAAGCTGTGGTCCGGCTCGGGCAATTGCAGGGGAAGGGTGGCGCTGGCTCTTGTCATGAAAAGGACACAGGTCAAACCTAAGCTGGCGGTCGACAACAAGTTGTCTACACAAATTGACCGCAGGCTATCACGACGATGTTTCACGCGTTTGACAACCCCGGGCCACCCCGCGCCCCGAATCCTTCTTCTACAACGACGCCAAGACCGGCCCGCGCGCGCGAGATCGTCTTCAAGCTCGCCAAGCTCTCGGGCTTCAAGCCGTCGAGCAACGCGCAGCCGATCCCGATTCGCGAACTCGACCTGTTCAGCCAGCGCAACAAGATCGACGCCGACACCACCCTGGCCAAGCTGTTTTCGGAAGCGGTGGAGGGCATCCGATCCACGGTCGCTTCGGTACTGCACGACATCGGCCACCTGCTCGCCGCCGAGAAGGCCGGCACCATCCCCAACACGCGGGCCGCACCCTTCGGCCCGCACCGAAACATCCGAAGGCCCGCCCGCTGCACAGTGGACACCCTGTTCCACCCCTGTAGGGCCACCATGTCCGTCACCTGCTTCATCCGTTACCAGATCGACCCTTTCCAGCGCGAAGCCTTCCACCGCTACGCCGAGGCCTGGGGCCGCATCATTCCCCGCTGCGGCGGCAACCTGCTGGGCTACTTCCTGCCGCACGAAGGCAGCAACCACATCGCCTGGGGCCTGGTCGGATTTGACGATCTGGCCGCCTACGAACGCTACCGCGCCGTGCTGCGCAACGACCCCGAAGGCCGCGCCAACTTCGAGCTGGCGCAGACGCAGCGCTTCATCCTGCGCGAAGAACGCAGCTGGCTCGAAGACGTGGCCGGCACCGTCCACCAGGCCCGGCAGGTGGCGCCGTGATCGCGGTCATCTTCGAGGTGGAACCGCACGACGGTTCGGCCGCGCCTTACCTCGACCTCGCGGCCGGCCTGCGGCCCAAACTGGAAGCCGTGGACGGCTTCCTCTCGGTCGAGCGCTTTGAAAGCCTGGCCCGACCGGGGCGCTACCTGTCGCTCAGCTTCTGGCGCGACGAAGCCGCCGTGTGCGCCTGGCGCAACCACGAACACCACCGCGCCACGCAGCAGGCGGGCCGCGCCGGCGTGTTGGCGCACTACCGCCTGCGCGTGGCCGCCGTGCTGCGCGACTACGGCCTGCACGACCGCGCACAGGCGCCCGACGATTCGCGCGCTGCGCTACGCTGAGGCCATGACCCGCAGCACCCCGAACGAACCCCGCCTTGCCCGCGTGGCCGCCATGGTGGCCGACCCCGCGCGTTCGCGCATGCTGGCCTACCTGCTCAGCGGCGAATGCGCCAGCGCCAGCGAACTGGCCCGCGCCGCATCGGTGACGCCCGCCACCGCCAGCGGCCACCTGGCCCAGTTGCTCGAAGCGCGCTTCGTGGTCTGCGAACCGCGCAGCCGCCACCGCTACTACCGCCTCGCCGACGCCGACGTGGCCCACGCACTGGAAGCCCTGGCCGTGGTGGCCGAGCGCGGTGAGCATGAACAGCAATGGGCCGCATCGCCCGAACGCGCCCGCCTGCGCGCAGCGCGCTGCTGCTATGGGCACCTGGCCGGGCGGCTGGGCGTGCAGGTGTTCGACGGCCTCATGGCGGCCCAGGGGCTGCAGCCGGTGAGCCCCGGCTACACGCTCACCGACAGCGGCCGCGCGTGGTTGCAACGGCTGGGGTTCGACGCGCCCGAGCCCGGCAAGCAACGGCGCTACGCCTACCCCTGCCTGGACTGGTCCGAACGGCGCGACCACCTGGCGGGCGAGCTGGCCGACCAGCTGTACCTGCACCTGGTGGCGCAGGGCTGGGTGCGGCGGGGGACAGGCAGGGATGTGGCCATCACGCCGCTGGGGCAGCGGGTCCTGCTGCCGCTGCTGGCGCCGCCAGGCTGACCCGCCCCGGCATCAGAGCGCCCAGCCCTTGAAAACCGCTGCCGCCACCTGCGCGATGGCGGCTTCGCGCACCGCCAGGCTGGCCTTCGATTCGGTCAGGAACACGGCCACCACCAGGGGCGCGCGCCCCTCGGGCCCATAGACACCCACGTCGTTGGTGGTGCCGTGCGCGCCGGTGCCCGTTTTGCTGCCCACGCGCCAGCCCGGGGGCAGGCCGGCCGCCAGGCGCCGGGCATTGGTCTGGGTGGCCTGCAGCCACTGCACCAGTTGTTGCCGGCTGCCGGCCGACAGCGCGTTGCCCAGGGCAAAGCGGTTCAGCAGCGCCGCCATGGCGCGCGGACTGCTGGTGTCGCGCGGGTCGCCCGGCGTGGCTTCGTTCAGCGCCGGCTCCCAGCGGTCCAGCCGCGTGACGGCGTCGCCGGCCTGCCGCGCAAACGCGGTCAGCCCTTCGGGGCCGCCGAGCGTCTGCAGGATCAGGTTGGCGGCCGCGTTGTCGCTCTGTGCCACGCTGGCCAGGCACAAGTCGCCCAAGCGCATGCCCGCGCCATCGGCGTGCTGCTCGGTCACCGGCGACCAGGGCAGCAAGGCATCGCGCCCGAAGCGGATACGCCGGTCCAGCCGCTCGGCGCCCTGGTCCACCCGCTGCAGCACCTGTGCCGCCGCCAGCCATTTGAAGGCGCTGCACATCGGGAAGCGTTCATCCAGGCGGTGCCCCGTGAGCACGCCCGTCTGCGTGTCCAGCACCGCCACGCCCAGGCGGCCCTGGCTCTGCGCCTCGATCGCCGGCCAGGGCAGGGCCTTGGCCGGGTCTGGGCTGCCGGCCTCGGCCGCCGCAGCCCGGGAAAACTGGGGCAACAGCAAGCTGGCGGACAGCAGCGACACCCGGTGGAAATCTCGGCGCTTCATGGGATTGGATCTGTGAAATAGAGAAAGAATTGGGAGATGCTAGGCCGGTCCGCCGCTCCAGACAAACGGTGATTTTTGGCGCCAAACCCCAGAAAATCTGGGGCATGAACCTGCCCTTGAACGCCTTGCGCGCCTTTGAAGCCTCGGCCCGCCACCTCAGCTTCACCCTCGCCGCCACCGAACTGCACGTGACCCAATCGGCGATCAGCGCCCAGGTCAAGAACCTGGAGCAGCGCCTGGGCTCGCCCCTGTTCCGGCGCCTGCCGCGCGGCCTGGCGCTGACCGACGAAGGCCTGGCCCTGCTGCCCATGCTCAGCGAATCCTTCGCGCGCATGGGCGCGATCCTCAGCCAGTTTGAAAAAGGCCGCCTGCGCGAGCCGCTCACCGTGGCCGCCGTGGGCACCTACGCCGTCGGCTGGCTGATGCCGCGGCTGCCGGCCTTCCTGCGCGACCACCCGTTTGTCGACCTGCGCCTGATGACGCACAACAACCGCGTCAACCTGGCCGGCGAAGGGCTGGACTTCGCCATCCGGTTCGGCGACGGTTCGTGGCACGGCACGCAGGCCGAGCCCCTACAGCAAGCGCCGCTGACGCCCGTGTGCGCCCCCCAGATCGCGCAGCGGCTGCGCAACCCCCAGGACCTGGCCGGCGAAACCCTGCTGCGCTCCTACCGCGCCGACGAATGGCCCCAATGGTTCGCGGCCGCCGGGCTGGCGCCGCCCGTGCTGCGTGGGCCCGTGTTCGACACCTCACTGGCCATGGCCTCGGCCGCCGTGCAAGGCTTCGGCATCGCGCTACTGCCGCCCAGCATGTTCACCGCCGAACTGCAACAGGGCCGGCTGGTGCAACCCTTTGACGTGCAGATCGCCCACGGCCGGTACTGGCTCACCTGGCTGAAATCGCGCAGCCCCAGCGCGGCGATGGGGGAGTTTCAGGCGTGGTTGGTGGGGGAGGTTGTGGGGAGCGGTTGAGGCTGAAAGTGCTCCATCGTTCTACCGGTGATCGAGGCCTGGTTTCGACCCAACGAAGCCCTGGGCGCTTTTTCTGTCGACCGACCACTTCCACAAAGAAGTCGCCACTCGCTGAGTCTGTCTCAAGAAATGGCATTGCCCAAAAAGCAGCCTTTCCGGGGATTGTCCGACAGAGTACCCGGCTGCGCTGGTGCTGCAAGGCACTAAAGCCCGCGGACATGGTGGTAAGAATTCCACTCCGCACCTCCGCGAAGTTCGTTGCATTTAACGTCCGTTGGACTATTGTTTCTGACGCAGTCTAGGCAGGAGCGAAAAGTAATTAGATTATTTTTTCGGCACCAAAGGCTGGCCGAAGGAAAAGCTTCGGGATAAACTCCTCCGCCTCGATACCAAGTGCGCGCAATCATTTTTAATCTTTTCGGCCCCGAGGGGGCGACGCCGCCGTGACCGATAAGCGAAGGATGCAGACCAAGTTAGACAAAATCACTGCAGATTTAAAGCGGGGAGGCTTATCGGAAATAGAAAGTATGGAAGAGGTAATGGCTCGTATCAACTTAAGGAAGTAGCCCAATGCAGACACCGACGCGTGCCCACAATCTGTTCTTGGCCCGTTCCCTGGTTGGAACTGAACGGGGGCAACTTGAAGCCTTAAAGGGGGCGTTTCGCAAGCCACGCTACAAAGGCAAGTAAAGAATCAAAAGCCGATGCCGTCCGCTATGCGAAGGGGTTCGGTCTGCCCCCAGATTGGTTCGATCGAGACAATGAGAAACTGCTGCGGATGAGTGATGAAGATTACCGCCTAGTTGCGGCAGTTCTGCAACTGCAAGCCGCCAAGAAAGCGGGCCTTTTGTCCCTTCTGGAACCATGACTAGAGGGTAGACGGTCTGACCCCGATGGCGGCGGAAATTGCTGGAGGATTAACGACGGGAATGTCAGGATCTCGAATTATTCGAAGAAGTAGTCGACCCTGAAGAATCCTCAGGGCCCGCATGAACACTGGGCGTGCCGAGGTGAATCGGGGTTACAGAACTCCCAGTTTTATGTCCAATAGGGGCGCTTTTCTGGAAGCTCTGCCGTGCTGTTTTCCTGCCAGGGGGATGCCATGATATTTCCGCTGCCGACGCTGGATCGGAGAGCATGGTTGTGGTTTGATGTGCTGGTCAATCGGCTGCGTTGGAGCAGTCTTTTCAGGGAGAAACTCACGTGGCATCAGACCACCAACGCATCCTGATTCTGTGCAAGACCTACCCGTCGCCCAGCGCTCGGTATGTCGAAACCTCCTGCGTCGCCGGGATGACCGACGATGGGTGCTTGATCCGGTTGTTTCCCGTGCCGTTCCGGCTGGTGGAGGATGACCAGCAGTTCAAGAAGTGGCAGTGGATCTCCGCCCGGGTGCGCCGCGCGCAGGACGATGCCCGGCCCGAAAGCCACCGTATCTCGGTGGACACGATCGAGGTGGAGGGCGATCCGCTTCCCACGCGCGACAACTGGATGACCCGCCGCGAGGTCATCAAGGGCGTTCCTGTGTTCGATTCGTACGAAGCGCTGGAGGCATCACGCCAGGCGAATGGAACGACCCTGGGGTTGTTGAGGCCGAGCCGCTTGCTGGGCCTGGACATCAAGGCAGTGGACTCTCCCGACTGGACGGAAGATGAACTGGCCAAGCTGCTGCAGGAGCAGCAACAGGGCAGCTTGTTCGACGCGGTGGAGGATCAGCGCACCCTCAAGACGCTCAAGAAGCTCCCCTACGACTTCCACTACCGCTACGAATGCCAGACCCCGGAGGGGGTGAAGGCGTTCAGGCACAAGCTGGTGGACTGGGAAGCGGGGGCGCTTTACTGGAACGTGCACCGCCGACCGGACTGGCAGGAGGCGATGCGCCACAAGTTCGTCACCCAGTTCAGCGAGCTGGATGTCATGTTCCTCATGGGGACCATCCACCGCTTTCCGGGGCAGTGGTTGATCGTGAGCGTGCTGTACCCGCCTAAGCTGCCAGAGACTCTGGCGCGTCAGCAAACACTGTTTTAGCCGTCAGATGGTGCACCGCTGGGCCGCCAGCAGCCCGCACGGCGCGGGCTACGTAGGTGCGGTGGCAGGCAGAAAAATCCGCCTCGAAACAGACCAGGCAGGCCCGGTGGTCGCGGGCTGTCGCGGCCAGATTCCGCACCTCGGTTTTCACGGTACCCAGATGGGCCAGAAAACCACGGGTGTAGTCAGCCCAGTCGCCGTCTTCGCGGTATTGGTCGCGCACGGGCTTGGGGCAACCCAGGGCAGGCCGATGCTCATAGCCGATGCCTGCCGCAGCCAGATGCTCTCGGAACGCACTTTTCGAGAAACCCTTTTTGCGTGAGAGTGGCAGCTCGCGCACGTCCACGATCAGGTTCACGCGCGAGTCCTTCAGGCGGGCGATGAACCCGTCGATGGTCAGACCTTCGTAGCCGAAGGTAAAGAGCGCAGGTGTGGTCACGAGAAGGCGAGGGTTGGAACATCACCGATAAGTGATGTGAGCAAATTGTCTCACGCGAGCTTTGACAAGGTCGGATGCAGTCCAGAACTTCGCGGGGAAGCAGCGACTGTCGGGAAGCGCCCGTTCGTCAAGGTCCGCTCCTGGCCAAGACCCGTCCGTCAATGAGTTGGACCAACCGACAGCAACCGCTGCAGCACCGACACCCACAGAAGCCCATCCCCTTCAACCCACCGCACCCAACCGCCACCCCTTCCCCGTCGCCTCCAACCGATCCGTCAATCCCAGCGCCTCCAGAAACACCGGATCGTGTGACGCTACCAGCAGGGCACCCTGGTAGCTCGTCAGCAGGGTTTCCAGCGCGCGCAGCGAAGGCAGGTCCAGGTGGTTGCTGGGTTCGTCGAGCAGCAGCAGGGGCGGTGGTGGGTCGGCATAGAGCGCGCAGGCCAGGGCGGCTTTCAGGCGTTCGCCGCCGCTGAGCAGGCGGCTGGGCAGCGCCACCTTCTGCGCGTCCAGGCCGAGTTGCGCCAGGCGCATGCGCAGCGCGCTTTCGTCCAGGGTGCGTTGGGCTTGCTGCAGTTGTTCCAGCACCGGGCGGCCCGGGTCGAGATGGCCCAGGCTCTGGTCGAGGTAGACCGTGCCTGTGATCACCTGGCAGCGGCCCGCCAGCGGTTGGATCTGCCCGGCCAGGACTTTGAGCAGGGTGGATTTGCCGCTGCCGTTGGGGCCGGTCAGGCCGATGCGCTGGCGGCCGCGCACCTGCAGGCTGATGCGGCGCAGGGCCTCGGGCACGAAGGGCAGTTCAACGCCGTCCAGCTCGGCCACCAGGCGTTGCGCGACACCGGCGGTGGGCGGCGCGTGCAGGTGGATGGCGGCCTCGTCGGCCACCTGCTCGGCCGCTTCGCGCACGCGCTGCGCCAGGGCCTGCCGCGTGGCCGCCTGCTGCCGCAGCAGCTTGCCGGTGGCATGGTCGCTGCGCTCTTTCTGGCGGTCGAGCAGGATCTTCGCCTGGTTGGCCTGCTGGCCGGCGCGCGCGCCGCGGGCCTGGCGCTTTTCCTGCCGTTCGCGCTGCGCGCGCAGGGCCTGTTCTTCGCGCCGGCGGTCTAGCATCGCGCGGTCGAGTTCGGCCACGGCGTTCTGCTGTTCGTGCGCCTTGGCCTGCGCATAGAAAGCGTGGTTGCCGCCATAACTGCGCAGGCCCAGCGGCGACAGTTCGACGATGCGGTCCAGCGTGTCGAGCAACTGGCGGTCGTGGCTGATGACCAGCAGCCCCCGGGGCCAGTGCGCAAGCTGTTCGATCAGCGCGTGGCGGCTGGGTTGGTCGAGGTGGTTGCTGGGTTCGTCCAGGATCAGGAAGTCGGCCTCGGAGAGCAGCGCACCGATCAACGCCACGCGCATGGCTTCGCCGCCGCTGAGGCGGCTGGCCGGGGTGTCGGCCCGCAGGTGCGCCAGACCGTGTTGTTCAAGCGCGTGTTGCAGTTGCTGGCGGATGTGCCAGCGCTCGCCCACGGTGTCGAAATCCGCCGGTTCGGTGCTGCCCGCCTCGATGCGTTGCAAGGCAGCCAGCAGCGCCTGCACGCCCGCCAGATCGGCCACGGTGGCGCCGGGCGCGGGCGTGCTGATCTGCTGGGCCAGGTAGTGCACCGAACCCGCACGCACGCAGCGCCCGCCGGAAGGTGGCTGCAGCCCCGCGAGCATCCGCGCCAGCACGGTCTTGCCGCTGCCGTTGCGACCGACCAGGCCGGCGCGGCGCTGGTCATCGAAGGTTTCGGTGAGGTGGGCGAACAGCAGGGTGCCGTCCGGGAGGACGCAGGACACATCCTCCAAAGCGAGGTAATGGGTGGTCGCCATACACAGTCCAAAGATGCAAAGAGCTCCCCCGCGTTTGGGGGCAGTGGAGATTTGCCGTCAGGTCGACGGCGGCATCAGTGGCGCATGGGACGGGTACCTCGCTGGGGTGTGAAAGGCCGGATTGTAGGAGCGGCACCTTGATCGACCCCCTGGCCGACCGAAAGTTCGGTCAGGCGTCGAGCACGGTGAGCAGTTCGTCCAGGGCCTGGTGCGCCGCGGTGCCGTGCGCGTCGTCGGGCGTGCCCATGTTTTTCGCGGCCTGCAGATTACCGCGGCCGGCACCGTGAGCGGTGTGGAAGAACGCTCGCTGCGCGCGCTGGTGCAGCGCATGGGGCCCACCATCGACGCCAGCGTGCTGGCCACCCTGGCCACGGCCTGCCGCGACCAGCTTCAGGTGGGCTTCAGCTACCGCGCACTGCCTCATGCTCTGCGGCACCGGCCAGCTGGACTCGCTGGTCTACTGGCTCATGGCGCTGGACGTGGAGTTTGATGTGCTGGAGCCGCCCGTGCTGAAGGAGCGGCTGCGCCGGGCGAGTGAGCGGGTCGGGCGGAGTCCCGCCTTAGAAAGGACACAGGCAAGCATTGGCGGCCCGACAGGTTCACGCTTTGGCCCGCGGCTTCATACGGAAACTCACGCCCATGCGATTGATGGCGTTCATGGCGGCAATCGTGAGCGTCAGATCCACCAGATCCTTCTCACCAAACACGGCCAACGCGGCCGCATAGGCGTCATCGGAGGCGTGGGTCTCGCTCACGCGCGTCACCTCCTCGGACCACGCCAGCGCGGCGCGCTCCTGCTCAGAGAAGAGGTATTCTGCCTCGTGCCAGGCGGGAACGAGCACCACCTTCTCCACCGACATGCCTTCGGCAAGCAGGTCCCGCGTGTGGATGTCGATGCAGTGCGCGCAGCCGTTGATCTGCGACACGCGCAGGAAGACCAGGTGCGTCAGCAAGCTCGGAAGGCCGGTGCTCTTGGTGACAAAGTGGTGCAGCGTGCCGACAGCCTTGGCACCCTCAGGAGAGACTTGGAACCAAACAGCGCGATTCATGAATCCATTTCCTTCGATGTGAATGATGGGCGGAGGCCAAAACCGACCTCCCGCTCACAAGACGTTTGACCCGAAGGCGCTGTGACACCAGTTGGAAAAAAAGCCGCGAACGCCGCCAGGCCGCGCACGTTGTCGCGGCCACACACCGGAACCGGCGGCATCAGTGCGGATTCGGCCGGGGCAGCAAGTAGCTCTGGCGTTTGACACCCGCCAGCTTCGCAGGATTGCGCTGTATCCGCACCTGCGAGATGCGGCCAGCGTCGAACTCAAAGGCTTGGACGGACTCCAGTTCCCCTTGCAGGTAACGCAAGAGCGCCCACTCGCCGTTCAACCAGGCCAGTTCGAGTCGCATGTTGTCGCCATGTCGCCGGTGGTGCGCGTAGTAAAGCTGGGCAATGCGCCGGGCCCCGCTCAAAGGTGAGCGCAAGCTTGGGCCGACCCCGCCAAAGTCGCCCATCAGGGCGACCTCCTCGGCCAGCAGCGCCTGGATCCCCTGGAAGTCACCCTCCGTGATGGTCTGGATCAGGCGACGCAGAATCGCGTACTGCTCCTGCGGCGGGGTTCGCGCGTGCTGCCGATCTGCGCCGCGCACTTTCTTCAAACGTTGCTTGGCGCGGTGCACGATCTGGCGGGCAGACGCCTCGCTCTTGCCAATGGCCGCTGCGACCTGCTCGTAGTCGACTTCAAAGACCTCCCGGAGCAAGAACGCAGCCCGCGCCTCCGGGGTCAGGCAATCGAGCAGCACGAGGAAGGCGATGGAAACGTCATCGGCGAGTTCGCGGATCTGCTCCGGCGAGGCTGGTCCATTCTCGACCAGGGGCTCGGGAAGCCAGAGGCCCGGGTAGGCTTCACGTCGCAGCTTGGCAGAGCGCAGTCGATCGATGGCCATGCGCGTGGTGACCGTGACCAGCCAAGCCTCTGGAATGAGCACGGCGGCATGTGGATCCTTGAGTTCATCGTGCCAACGCAGCCAGACATCCTGCACCAAGTCCTCGGTCTCCTGGACGGAGCCAAGCATTCGATAGCCGATGGCCATCAACCTTGGTCGCAAGCGTGAAAAGACTTCTTCAGACGGTGGGGACAAAGTCACCTTTTAGATATTCCTTCTATCGCCGTTCCTGCACGCGCAGCGCGGAGCCTGACCCATTGTGAGACATCCATTGAGCACCCCATCGCAAAGATGTCGGGCTGCCTACAGTCCAGCGACTCCCGAGCGAGGCCTGGGGCGACGCCGGCATGAAAAAGATGCTGGAAGACCCGCGCATGGACCCGACCAACCCCGACAACCCGCCCATGCCCTTCGACGGCAAGCGCATGATCTTCGGCGGGTTCGAAGCGGTAGTCGAAGTGAAGCCTTGAGCGGGTGTTGGGTCAGGCTTCGATCTGCATCGCCGGACGCGCCTGCACCTTCTGGAGCCAGGCGTTCGTGATGGGGTGCTGGTCCACCGGCGCACCGAGGTAGACGCTGTAGCCGATCACCGACACCACGATCAGGTCGACCAGCGAGTAGGCGTCGCCGAGCAGCCAGGGGTGCTGGCTCAGGCGACCGTCGAGCACGGTGAGCAGTTCGTCCAGCGCCTTGTGCGCCGCGGTGCCGTGGGCGTCGTCGGGCGTGCCCATGTCTTTCGCGGCTTGCAGTCGGAACACCTGCGCGCCGTAGGTCACGTAGGCCCAGGTGCTCCAGGCCATGGCCTGAAGGTGTTCGGGCGTGCCACCGGCCGGCCACAGGCCGCTCTTCACGCCATAGGTGTGGCCCAACCACAGCTCGATGGCCAGCGCCTCGAACATCGGCGCGCCGTCCACGGTCAGGGTGGGCACCTTGCCGTTGGGGTTCAGGGCCAGGTAGTCGGGCCGGCGCTGCTCGCCGGTGGTGATGTCGACCTTGATCCGCTCGTGCGGCACGCCGAGTTCGGCGAGGGCGCAGGCGACCGGGGTGGCGCTGGACATGGGGTGCCAGTAGAGAACGATCTTGGACATGGTGGGCTCCTTGAAGATGGTGGTTGGCGGGCCCGGCACCGCGCCGAACCCGTGACCGCAATGTCGCGCCCATTGCGGACAGCTTTGGCCCGCAATAAAAGCTAGAGTGCCCCCATGCTTTCATCGTCCTCGCGCCTGCTGCGGGTGCTGTCGCTGCTGCAGACCCGCAGCCACTGGGCCGGCCCCGAGCTGGCCGAGCGGCTGGCCGTGCACCCGCGCACGCTGCGGCGCGACATCGACCGGCTGCGCCAGCTCGGCTACCCCATTCACGCCAGCAGCGGCGTGGCGGGCGGCTATGCGTTCCGGGCGGGGCAGTCGCTGCCGCCGCTGCTGCTGGACGACGAAGAGGCGCTGGCCGTGGCCATTGCCCTGCAGATCGCCGCGGCCGGCACCGTGAGCGGTGTGGAAGAAAGCTCGCTGCGCGCGCTGGTGAAGCTGGAACAGGTGATGCCCACCCGCCTGCGCCGCCGCACGGGTGCGCTGCGCTCGGCCATCGTGCCGGTGCAGCGCATGGGGCCGACCATCGACGCCAGCGTGCTGGCCACGCTCGCCACGGCCTGCCGCGACCAGTTGCAGGTGGGGTTCAGCTACCGCGACCTGCGCGGCCAGGCCACCATGCGCCAGGTGCAGCCGCACGGGCTGGTGCACACCGGCCACCACTGGTACCTGGTGGCCTGGGACCCGGCGCGCGACGACTGGCGCACCTTCCGCATCGACCGCGTGCAGGGCACGCCCCGCACCGGCACGCACTTCGCGCCGCGCCCGCCGCCCGCGGGCGACCTGCGCGCCTACGTCACCGGGGCCATGGCCGGCGTGCACCAGCAGGGCGAGCAGGCGCGCGTGGTGCTGCACCAGCCGCGCGAGGTGATGGCGAAAACCATTCCGCCATCCGCCGCCACGCTGGAGGCGATGGACGACACGCACTGCCTCATGCTCTGCGGCACGGGCCAGCTGGACTCGCTGGTTTATTGGCTCATGGCGCTGGACGTGGAGTTTGATGTGCTGGAGCCGCCGGTGCTGAAGGAGCGGCTGCGCCGGGCGAGTGAGCGGGTGGGGAGGAGCTTGGCGCGGGGTGGTGGGTGAGGCTGGTGGCTGTGGCGAAAAGTTCGACTCAACTCAGCGAGTGCTGCCTGTGGAGCCGGCCCTTTAACGGCTCCACCCCTAAGTACCAGCCATTCCGCTCCCAGAAATTCTCCGATTGGTCGGCATCTTTAGATGCTGACCTTCCTGCATGCTTTTGCGGAGGACGTAGGGCAGACCGCGGTATGGCGGTACGTGAGAGGCCCCAAGATCAGAGGACTCGCATTCGAAATGAGAAGGTCGGATTGGCTGAATTCATGGCGCCAGCAAACATTCAACCTAAATAGGATTGAGACAAAATCCTTCACTTCTCAGTCATGCTTTTTTTGTCGCAGGCTGCACTTGGACTCTGCTCGAAAAATCCGCAATTACCTCCACCAACGTGTCTAGCAATTGGGAGAATCCCGAGAAGTCTTTTGGGTCAGCATGTGGAACAACATGCTTAGCAAAATACATTTTTCCATACTCATTGTCGCCGACTTTCTGATTACTAAGCGTCAAGACTTTACCACCCAACTTGGTATTTAAAAGATGGGCAGGAAATAGATCCTCGATAACACAATCCGGTGCGTTCGCAGGTGATTGAATCGAAACCACATAAAGATTTGGACGAGTGAATACGTAATTGAGGCCTTTGATAGCAGGAAGTCCTTGATTCTTGGCGATGCCCTTCGCGTAGTTAACGACATCACGTCCGGCCTTGTCGTTATCGACAATCACTATGGTCGGCTGGGAAAGGAGTCCACCTTTAAATTTTTTTGTCTGATCAACGTAAATGCGACAGAAATTCTTTAGCGCGTCAGTTCCACCGTTCAGCTCCAAGAGTCGCCCCGCTATGGAGCTGTGCTTAAAAAATCGCACATTAAATCTATTTTGCTCACCCGGCTTTAGCTTCGCATCTATCAAATCAGGATAGTAACCACCCATTGCAGAAATAGCAGCCGCAATGTAAATCGAGTCTGTTTCGCCTTCACACACGATGACTGGTTTTTCAGGAACATAAAACTTCGTGTAAAAGAGGAAGCGCCGATACACGTGTTCATCCGAATTCAATTCATCGGGAGCGTGGTGCAATGCTCTGCCCAATGCCGCCTGACTACGCTGGAACCTGTGCGCGTTATAGATATGTGAGAGGCATCCCTCTAGGTGATCGAGCGATCCAGCATCTGGAGTGGCAGGCTGTGGTCCAATGAATCCCTTTGGCGTAGGCTTGAAATAAGCCCCTGTTTTCACCAATCGTGCGACGGCTGCACGCGCCCAGCGCCGGTACTCAACTGGAACGCTTACCTTATCGTTTACAACAAGTCCAGTGACCTCTTGCCTCGACGACCTGTATAGCATTCGAGTCTTTAGATCGTTGATGCTGAAGCCACAACTTCCAATTGTCGAAATCAACTCAGGACCAAGCTGCCATACGTGTTCTGAGACCCGCTTTGCCACAGCCTCCGGAAAAACGTTCAAGTTTGTCGAGAAGGTCAAATCATCGGCATACCGTGTGTATGTGAGTCTATTTCGCTTCGCCAACTTCGCAAGGTGGATGTCAAGCATCCGCGCAAGCAGATTAGAGACTACAGGAGAGCTAGGCGAACCCTGCGGCAGTGATGATTTATGACAAAGAACGTTTGCCAAAATTCTTGCAATCTTCGGATCCAATCCGAAGTCCCTGCTCTTCTCAAAATAACCGGCAATTCTTCCAAAATGGATTGATGGAAAAAAATCCTTGAGGTCCAGATTAAGCACGTAACGCCGCCCGCGATGATGAGCGGCATTGGTAAAAATTGATCGTCCTAGTTTGAATCCGTGAGCGGGCGAAGATAGTTTCCCCTCTATCTCCGCTAGACAATCATTGAGAAGAGTAGAAATCTTCTTCTGCAAAAGCATCAAGCGAGGCACAGGGGCCGAGATCGACCTCCTGCCGCCACTTCGCTTGGGGATGGTAAAGGAATTGTATTTCTGTGCATCTGGAAGCTTGAACAGAATATAGCCAAGCGCGCTAGCTTTAAAACCAAGAAGATCTGCAAGGCCGTTGATAGACTTGACAGATTTCAGTGCTTCAATTTTTCGCATCTTGTAGGTGGAGCCCCAGGAACTCATTAGGCATCGCAGATTGACAGCGATGAATACTGGAAGATACGCCGGGAGCAATCCACCCAACGTTGATTTCACTCAGCCCGATACAGGCCAAAAAATTCTTCCTGAGGCTCCATCGGCAGTGTAACAAACATATCGATCGTCAATCGTTTGTCCTCCCTCAGAAGCCCAGAGCAGAACCAGACTCGACCCGATGCGCGTCGGCAAGCGATTCAAGAGGGTCCTCACTCTCGCAGCGGTCGATTGCTTCATCCGTCTAAACGAACACCCTCCATAACTGCCGGTGTCGGTTGTTCTATATGTTGTGGGTTGTTGAACGAGCGGTGACATCGATCCCGTCGATCATCATCCCGTGGTCCTACACCTTGAGCGCCTGTGCCTTGATCAGGACCGCTGCCCACTGTGAATGACTGCATTCTGTAGATGAACGCCCAGCGAGTGTGCACGCATCGCTGAAATCAATCGCTGCATCTCGGTCAATCGAGCAAATGGCGAGCAACGAACTTCAGCCCTGCTTCGTCAACCAAGCCCGCCAGCTCCCCAGCGCAGTGATCTCGGTCCCTCCCTCGACCCCAACCGCCTCACACACAAACCCGCTCACCCAAGACCCATCTGCCAGCTTGACCTTGCCAATCCCCAGCGGGGCGGGGATGCCGTCGACGAAGCTGCCGAAGTTTTCGGCGGGCAGTTCCCACACTTCCATCTCAATCGCGGCGCCGCCTTCTTTGACGCGCACCATGCCGGGCCGCTGGACCGGGCCGCCGGCCAATGCGTAGAACTTGTATTCGGGCGCGGACTGCACCGCGCCGAGCAGGCGCGCGCCGCGCTGGGTGAGTTGCCAGTTGAGCGGCAGGCCGCTGAGGTGGGCGCCGCAGACGGCGACCTTGACGGTGCCGGCGGTGTTGCTGCCTTTGGGCAGGTCGGTGGCGCTGATGGCGGGGGTGTCGGCCAGCGTGGCGGGGGTGGCGCCGAGTGACAGCGCCTGCGCGCGGTGGAAGCGGTCGGCCAGGCGCAGCAGCGGCACGTCCTTGAACGCGGGCGCGGCCAGGGTCACGCCCCAGGGCAGGCCTTGCGCGTCGCCGCTGGCCTGCAAGCCCGCGGGCACCGCGACGGCGGCGTAGTCCAGCAGGTTCATGAAGTTGGTGTAGTAGCCCAGGTTGCTGTTGAGGCGGATCGGGTCGGCCTGCATGTCGGCGATGCGGTAGATGGTGCCGGCCGTGGGCGTGAGCAGGCAGTCCACGTCTTGCCACACGGCGTCGCAGACGCGCTTGAGGGCCTTGAGCTTGTAGCTGGCCGCGAACGCGTCAGCGGCGGTCTTGGCTTTGCCGCCCTGGATGATGCTGCGCACGGGCGGGAACACGGCCTCGGGCTGGGCTTCGATGAAGTCCTGGATGGCGACGTAGCGCTCGGCGACCCAGGGGCCTTCGTAGAGCAGGCGCGCGGCTTCGAGGAAGG
The DNA here is from genome assembly GCF_021401345.1 of Hydrogenophaga sp. NFH-34. Classification (GTDB taxonomy): domain Bacteria; phylum Pseudomonadota; class Gammaproteobacteria; order Burkholderiales; family Burkholderiaceae_C; genus Hydrogenophaga; species Hydrogenophaga electricum. Next base: position 19,779 of record NZ_JACBGE010000023.1, on the reverse strand, counting down.
GCGTGAGGTCCACCTCGACGGCGGTGCCGCCGAGGGCGTGCAGGCGTTCGATGCTCTGCGCGAAGAGCCCGATGGCCGCGTCGTTGCCAAAGAAAGCGAGGTCCTGCGGGCGCGGCACGCCGAAGCGGAACGGGCCGGCCGAGAAGTCCACGCCAAAGGGTTTGGCCGCGCGGCTGAAGGCGTCGGCTGCGTCGGGCACGGCGGCCACCGCGAGCACGGCCTGCGCGTCCGCCGCGGTGAGCGCGAAGATGGACACGGTGTCCACCGACCGGCAGGCCGGTACCACGCCGGTGGCGGAGAGCAGGCCGAGGCTGGGCTTGAGGCCGATGAGGTTGTTGAAGCTGGCGGGCACGCGGCCCGAGCCGGCGGTGTCGGTGCCCAGCGAGAAGCTGACCCAGCCCTTGGCCACGCTCACGGCGGAGCCGCTGCTGGAGCCGCCGGAGACGAACTCTGGGTTGAAGGCGTTGCGGCACGCGCCGTAGGGCGAGCGCGTGCCGTTGAGGCCGGTGGCGAACTGGTCGAGGTTGGCCTTGCCCAGCGGCACGGCGCCGGCCGCGATGAGCTGCTGCACGAGGAAGGCGCTCTGCGTGGGGGTGTAGGCGTATTCGGGGCAGCCGGCGGTGGTGGGGATGTGCGCGAGGTCGATGTTGTCCTTGATCGCAAACGGCACGCCGTAGAGCGGCAGGCTGGCCGGGTCCACGCCGTCGAGGTGGGCGACGTAGGGCTCGATCTCCGCGTCGGTCAGGCGGTGGATGAAGGCGTGGTGCGCGTCGCTGGCGCAGCGGCGCATGGCTTCGGCGATGACGGCGCGCACGGGGGTGCCGGCGGCGTAGGCGGCGCGCAGGCTGGCGAGGTCGAAGGACAGGTCTTCAAGGTTCAGGGGCATGGTGTGCTCCGGGGTTTCTGTTCGGTTCGCGTTCAGTCTTCGGTGACCAGCACCAGCACGTCCTGGCCGGCGGCCACGGGCGCGCCTTCGCGGCACATGAGGCGGTGCACGGTGGCGTCCTGCGGCGCGAGCACGCTGAATTCCATCTTCATGGACTCGACGACGAGCAGCACGTCGCCGGCCGCAACGCGCTGGCCTTCGCTGACCAGCACCTTCCACACGCTGCCGGGCACGCTGCTGGCCAGCGGCCGGCCGCCGGGCGGCAGGTCCAGCTCGACGCTGGCGTCGGCCGCGGCCACGTCGGCGTCGCCCGCGTAGGTGAGTTGTCCGCTCGCGGCCCAGCGTTCGCGCTCGGCGTCGAAGGCGGCCTGCTGCTGCGCCTTGAAGGCGCCGATGCTGGGCGCGTTCTCGGCCAGGAAGCGGCGGTAGCCGCGCAGGCTGAAGGTGGTCTCTTCGATCTGCAGCGCGTAGCCGCCGTGCGGGAAGGCGGCGCGGATGCGCAGCAGCTCGTCCTGCGCCACCGGCACGAAACGGATCTGGTCGAAGAAGCGCAGCAGCCAGGGCTGCTCGAACACCGAGCCCGGCTCACCGTGGCGCCAGCGGTTCCACATCTGCAGCGTGCGGCCGACGAACTGGTAACCGCCGGGGCCTTCCATGCCGTAGACGCAGAGGTAGGCGCCGCCGATGCCCACGGCGTTCTCGGGCGTCCAGGTGCGCGCGGGGTTGTACTTGGTGGTCACCAGGCGGTGGCGCGGGTCCACCGGCGTGGCCACCGGCGCGCCCAGGTAGACGTCGCCCAGGCCGAGCACGAGGTAGCTCGCTTCGAACACGACCTTGAACACGTCGTCGATGCTGTCCAGCCCGTTGATGCGGCGGATGAACTCGATGTTGCTCGGGCACCAGGGCGCGTCGGGCCGCACCGACTGCATGTACTTCTGAATGGCGAGCTTCGTCTGAGGATCGTCCCAGCTCAGCGGCAGATGCACCACGCGGCTGGGCACGACCATGTCGTCGACCGCGGGCAGCGCGGCCTCGGCCTCGACCAGCACCTTGAGCAGCTCGGCGCGCGAGACCTTCGAAGGGTCGAAGTGCAGTTGCAGCGAACGGATGCCGGGCGTCATGTCGACGATGCCGGGCAGGGTGCCGGCCTCGATGCGCGCTTGCAGCGCCTGCATGAGCACGTGCACGCGCAGGCGCAGTTCGATGTCCAGCACCAGCGGGCCGAACTCGACCAGCAGGTAACGGTCGCCGGCCTGGCGCACCACCATGGCGGGCACGGCCTCGTCTTCGCGTGCGGGGTCCTCGTGCACCACCGGCGTGGGGTGGGCGGTGGCGTCGTCGGCCGGCGCGGCGGGCAGGGCCTGTTTGAGCGTGGCCAGCGCGGCTTCGACGGTGGCGCTGCGGTCCAGCGCCTGATCGAGCGAGAGGCGGTGGAAGCGCACCGTGTCGCCGGGGCGCAGCTGGCCGAGCTTCCAGAGTTCGGCGTCCACCACCACGGCCGGGCAGACGAAGCCGCCGAGGCTGGGGCCGTCGGGGCCGAGGATGACCGGCATGTCGCCGGTGAAGTCGATGGCGCCGATGGCGTAGGCGTTGTCGTGGATGTTGGACGGGTGCAGGCCCGCCTCGCCGCCGTCGCTGCGCGCCCACTGCGGCTTGGGGCCGATCAGGCGCACGCCGGTGCGGCTGGAGTTGTAGTGCACCTCCCAGTCGGTGGCGATGAAGGTGGCCACGTCGTCGGGCGTGAAGAAGTCGGGCGCGCCGTGCGGGCCGTAGAGCACACCCACGTCCCAGTGGTGGCCGAAGGCGGGCACGGTGTCGCCGGATGCGCTCACGTCCGCCGTGCCGGCGCCGGGCGCGGCCAGGTGCAGCACGTCGCCGGTGCGCAGGTGGCGGCCGGCGTGGCCGCCGAACTGGCCGAGAGTGAAGGTGCTGCGGCTGCCCAGGTAGAGCGGCACGTCGAAGCCGCCGCCCACGGCCAGGCACAGGCGCGCGCCAGCCTCGGCACGGCCGATGGCGAGCACGCTGCCGGCGGCCACGCGGTGGCTTTGCCACATCGGCAGCGGCGCGCCGTCCAGCATGACGGGAGCGGGCGCGCCGGTCACGGCGATCACCGCGTCGGCGTTGAAGCGCAGCGTGGGGCCCGACAGCGTGATCTCCAGCGCGGCCGCGTCGGCGTCGTTGCCCACCAGCCGGTTGGCCATGCGGTGCGCGTACGCGTCCATGGGGCCGCTGGGCGGCACGCCCACGTCCCAGTGGCCCAGGCGGCCGGGCCAGTCCTGCACGCTGGTCTGCACGCCGGGCTCGACCACCTCGACGGTGGCGGGGCGGAAGTGGAAGCTGTTGAGAAAACGCGTGACCTGCCGGCCTGTGCGGAACACCGGGTCGCGCACCACCTGGCGCAGGTAGCCCAGGTTGGTCTCGATGCCGGCCAGGCGCGTGGCGGCCAGCGCCGCGTCCAGCTTCGCCAGCGCCTGCTCGCGGTCGGGCGCGGTGACGATGAGCTTGGCCAGCATGGGGTCGTACCAGGCGGGCACCTCGGTGCCGCGCTCGACCCAGCCGTCGACCCGTGCATCCGATGGAAACACCACCTCGGTCAGCAGACCGGCGCTGGGCTGGAAGTTCTTGGCCGGGTCTTCGGCGTACAGCCGCACCTGGATGGAAGCGCCCTGCGGCGTGGGCGCGAGCGTGGCCAGCGGCGGCAGGTCGTGGGCCGCGAGGCGCACCATCCATTCGACCAGGTCGACACCGGTGACCTGCTCGGTCACGCCATGCTCCACCTGCAAGCGCGTGTTGACCTCCAGGAAATAGAAGGCCCCGGTGGCGGCGTCGTAGACGAACTCCACCGTGCCGGCCGAGCGGTAGTTCACCGCCTGCGCGAGCCGCACCGCGGTGGCGTGCAGCTCGCTGCGCTGCACGTCGGTGAGGCCCGGCGCGGGCGTCTCTTCGATCACCTTCTGGTTGCGGCGCTGCACCGAGCAGTCGCGCTCGCCCAGCGCGAGCACCGTGCCGGCGCCGTCGCCGAAGACCTGCACCTCGATGTGGCGCGCCTGCTCGACGTACTTTTCGAGGAACAGGCCGGCGTCCTTGAAGTTGGCGCTGGCCAGGCGCTGCACCGAGGCGAAGGCGTCGCTGAGTTCGTCTTCGCTCCACACCAGGCGCATGCCGATACCGCCGCCGCCCGCCGTGCTCTTGAGCATGACCGGGTAGCCGATGCGCAGGGCTTCGGCGCGGGCCTGTGCCGCGTCGGCCAGCAGGCCGGTGCCGGGCAACAGCGGCACGCCGCGTTGTTCGGCCAGATCGCGCGCCGTGTGCTTCAGGCCGAAGGCGCGCATCTGCGCGGGCGTGGGGCCGATGAAGGCGATGCCTGCGTCTTCGCAGGCCTGGGCGAAGCCGGGATTCTCGGACAGGAAACCGTAGCCAGGGTGGATGGCTTCGGCGCCGCAGTCCTGGGCGATCTGCAGGATGCGCTCGGCCTTGAGGTAGCTCTCGGCGGCGGGCGCGGGGCCGAGCAAATACGCTTCGTCGGCCTCGCGCACGTGGCGCGCCTGCGCGTCGGCTTCGGAATACACGGCCACGCTCTGCACGCCCAGGGCTTTGAGGGTGCGGATGATGCGGCAGGCGATGGCGCCGCGGTTGGCGATCAGGACCTTGCGGAACATGGTGTCTCCGGTGGCAGGCCGTCCTGCCCAAACAAGGAAATCGGACGGGTCGTCCCGTCGTCGGGAGAAGAGGATGTGGTTGGATGAGGTGATGCTGTTGCTGACGTGGTGCTGTTGCCGACGTGGGTCACACCTTCCTCGTCATTCCCGCGAACGCGGGAATCCACGACAGGCGGGGTGCTTCCTCGTTCGTGGATTCCCGCGTTCGCGGGAATGACGGAACGGGCGGGAATGACGGAACGGGCGGGAATGACGGAACGGGGGGGTTCATGTCGGGTTCCAGACCAGCAGCCGCGTGGGCGTGGGGTTGTAGGCGTTGCAGGGGTTGTTGAGCTGCGGGCAGTTGCTGATGAGCACCCAGAGGTTCATCTCGGCGCGCATCTCCACGTACTTGCCGGGGCCGGACACGCCGTCGGCGAACTTGAGGTCGCCGCCTTCGGTGACCGGCACGTTCATGAAGAAGTTGATGTTGGGCACCAGGTCGCGCTTGCCCAGGCCAATGTCGGCGTGTTGCAGCGCGATCAGGTAGTTGTCGCGGCAGCTGTGCATGAACTTCTTCTGCAGCGCGTAGCGCACGGTATTGCTTTCGGCCGCGCAGGCGCCGCCCAGCGTGTCGTGCCGGCCGCAGGTGTCGGCGACGATGGTGAGCATGGGCCGTGCGTCGTTGCTGCGGATGACCGAGCCGGTGGTCAGGTAGATGCCGCCCTGGTGCAGCATGGTGTCGGTGGCGCTGTAGTGCTCGGCCGGGTCGTCGCGGTTGTAGAACAGCACGTCGGCGGCCTGGTTGCCTTCCAGATCGACGATGCGCAGGACCTGGCCTTTGTCGAGCGGGAACAGAATGGGTTCGCCCGCAGGATGGAACTGGTCGATCACGGCGTCGGCCGGATTCAGCGCGCTTTCCTGGAGGCGGACGTCGGTGGCGGTGATGGCGTTCATGGTGCAAATTTCCTGATCGTTCAACTCATGTCTGCGCGCAGCGGTGCCTGTTCCAGACGCACCGCAGAACCGGCTTGGCCGGGCGGCTGGTGCGGTCCCCCCTCCGAGCCGAAGGCACCAGAGAGGGGGGACGACGCGAAGCGGCGCAGGGGGGTGTCACGCATACAGCATGTCGGTGTTGTGCAGCGCCCGCGCGTTCTCGGGGCGGAAGGCGCGGCACGCGTCGTCGGCCGGCGCCGGGCCGCAGCGCCAGGCGACCAGGCCCACCTTTTTCGGCGCGTACGCGGGGTTCGGGTCGAGCGCGTGCGGCGCGGCCGAGACGGCGAGGATCGCGTCCATGTCGAAGCGCAGTTCCACGAAGCTGCCGGCCGGGGCGTGCCCGGGCTCGAACACGAAGCGGCCCTGCGCGTCCACCTGCACCTTGCTGAACAGGTTGACCGGCGCGATCAGGTCGCGCTTGCCCAGGCCGTATTTGCCGATCTCGATCAGCAGGCCGTCCTTGCCCGATCGGTGCATGCCGTTGCGCGCGGCGGCGTAGGGCTTGTCGCCGTACCGGGCGGTCATGCGCTCGTGGTCGAGCAGGGCGCCCAGCGGGTCGTGCCAGCCGGTGCTGTCGGCGGTGAAGCTGGCCATGGCGCGGCCCATGTCGCTCATGAGCACGTGGCCGCGCGTGTAGTGCGCGGTGTGCTGCGCCTTGAGGCTGTCGGGCATGTTGTAGCGCTCCAGTTTCTCCAGCGCCGAATACAGCACCAGGCTGAGGTTGGGGCCGTCTTCCAGCGCCACGAAGCGGATGGCGGTGCCGCGCGGCATGCGCCAGCTCCAGTGGCCGCCACCGGGCACGACCTCGCTCCACACGATGGCGCCGGTGTCCACGCCCTGCAGCGCGGCGGCCGGGAACCGCGGCCAGAAGGTGGGCACGTCCACGGGTGCGGTGGCGGGCGGGTTGGGGGCGACCGGCACGTCGGGCTCGGTCCAGGGGGTCGCGTGGGGGGCGTTCATGGGGTTCTCCGGAAAACGGGCTCAGGCGGCGGCGCTGTCGGTGGCCAGCGCGCCCGAGAGGCGCTGCAGTTGTTCGAGGTCGGTCTTCATGCCCGCGGTCTCGCGGATGCGGCCGAGGATTTCGCGCTTGAGCGCGAGGAATTCGGGCGCGTGCTTCAGGTCCTGGTCGCGCTGCTCGCCGAAGGGCACGTCGTAGACGGTGTCGATGCGGCCGGGGCGCGGCGCCATCAGCACCACGCGGCCCCCGAGGTAGATGGCCTCTTCCACGTCGTGCGTGACGAAGACGACGGTGGCTTTTTCGAGCTTGTGCACGTGGCGGATCAGGTCGTGCATCACCTCGCGCGTCTGCGCGTCGAGCGCGCCGAAAGGCTCGTCCATCAGCAGGATGCCGGGCCGGCCCATGAGCGCACGCGCAATCGCCACGCGCTGCTGCATGCCACCCGAAAGCTGGTTGGGCCAGGCGTGTTCCGACGCCTGCAGGCCCATCAGGCGCAGCAGCGCGTCGGCCCGGCCCGAGGCGGCCTCCACGTCGCTGGACGTGCGGTTGCGCGTGTGCGCCGCCAGCTGGCGGCAGAAGCGGATGTTTTCGCCCACCGTCATCCACGGGTACAGGCTGTAGTGCTGGAACACCATGGCGCGGTGGATGTCGGGCCCGTCGACCGGCTGCCCGTCCACCAGCAGTTCGCCGCTGGTGTGGGTCTCCAGACCACCGATGGTGCGCAGCAGCGTGCTCTTGCCGCAGCCCGAGGCGCCGACGAAGGTGACGAACTCGTTGGGCGCGATGTCGAGGCTGATGTGTTCGAGGGCGTTCAGCGCCGCGCCGTCGAAGCGCTTGAACAGGTCGCGGATCTGGATCTTGGGCGTGGGGGTGGGCGTGTTCATGTCCATCAGCCTTTCAGATACAGCCAGGGGAAGGCCTTGCGGTGCGCAAGGCGGAACAGCTGGTCGGTCAGCAGGCCGATGAGCCCGATGACGATGATCCCGGCGAAGATGGTGTCGGTCTGCAGGAAGCGCTGTGCGCGCAGGATGGCGAAGCCCAGGCCCGAGTTGGCGGCCACGAGTTCGGCCACCACCAGGTAGGTCCAGGCCCAGCCCATGGTGATGCGCAAGGTGTCCACCAGCGCGGGCTTGGCGCTGGGCAGGATGACTTTTTCGATCAGTTCGCGGCGGTTGGCGCCCATGGTCTGCGCCGCCTCGACCTGCGCGGCCGGCACGCGCCGCACGTCTTCGGCCACCATCAGCACCATCTGGAAGAAGGTGCCGATGAAGATGATGGCGATCTTGGAGCCCTCGTCGATACCGATCCACAGCATCACCAGCGGGATGAAGGCCACCGCCGGCATGTAGCGGATGAAGTCGGTCAGCGGCTCCAGCAGCGCCTGCACCGCGCGGAAGGTGCCGATCAGCAGCCCCAGCGGCAGCGCGATCACGGCCGAGATCAGGAAGCCGGTGACCACGCGGTAGATGCTGATGCCCGCGTCTTCCAGCAGGCCCGATTCGGTGGCCCACAGCCAGGCCTTGGCGACCACGGCGGCCGGTGAAGGCAGGAAGGTCGGGTCCATGCCGCCGAAGGCGGCGAAAGCGGCCCACACCAGCAGCGGCGTCAGCAGGCCGACGGCGGCCAGCACCCAGTAGGCACGCTGGCTGATGGGGGCGCGCACCGTCAGCCAGCGCGGGCGGCGCCGGGGAGGCGGGGAAGGGGGGGCCGCAAGGGCGGGGGACACCGGCCCGGCCGGCAGCACGACGGGAATCGCAGCGTCGGACACCGGTACGGTGATGACATGGCTCGAAGACATGCGGGCTCCTGTTCAAGAGGGACACAACCCAGAGAGGCTCGTGCGCACATCACTGCAAGTGATTCGTGTGCCAGCAAGCATCTCCCGGGCTTTTGTCCCTCCGTGGAGCCACGACGATCCGCGGCCGACCGCTCTCGGACCAGACAGCGCTGCACTGGCTTCACACCCCAGCAGACAGCGCCCGGAACCCTAGCGGTCTTCAAGGCTGCGTGTGACCGATTTGGTGCACGAAGCCTCTCTGTACCGGGAGCTATGCAGGATTGATGCCAGCCCTGTACAATGGAGGGCTTGCGCTGTGGCTTGCTCGCCGTTGCAGCGCGCCTGCTCTGACACGGTTCGCGGCTTTCCTCAAGCCGCATCCCCTGCCGGCAAACGGCATCCGGCCTGGCCGGCGATCCGCAGCCTCTCTCGGCGAGCCTCACCGGCCCCGTACCCACCGGGCCACAACCTGCCGGGCCACCAGCCCCCAGCGTCCCACCGTGTCTGCGGTCCGGTGACCTGCGGCTGTGCACCACGGCAAACCCCGGCGTGCTCCACGGTGCGGCCGCCCAGGGCCTTTGCGGGCCCGGCATTGCGAAAGCGCCCGAACGCCATTCGAATACAGCAAGGACACATCCCATGGCCAAAGAAGAGTTGATTGAAATGCAGGGCAAGGTCGACGAAGTGCTGCCCGACTCCCGCTACCGCGTCACGCTGGAAAACGGGCACACGCTGATCGCCTATTCCGGCGGAAAAATGCGCAAGAACCACATCCGGGTGCTGGCCGGTGACCGCGTTTCGCTGGAGCTCTCGCCCTACGACCTGAACAAGGGTCGCATCACCTTCCGACACCTCGAGCCACGCTCGGGTGGCGCCCCGGCGCCGCAACGCCGCTACCGCTGATCGGCCACACCCCCCTGGCCCTGCTCCGGATGGGTGACCATCTGGTACGGCAGCGCCTCGACTTTTTCAGAAAGCATTCATGACCCAAAAACTCTATGTCGGCAACCTTCCCTATACCGTCGACGACAGCGCGCTGACCCACAATTTCTCGGGCTACGGCACCGTCCAGTCCGCCAAGGTCGTGATCGACCGCGACAGCGGCCGCTCCAAGGGCTTCGGCTTTGTCGAGATGGCCACCGCCGCCGAAGCGCAGGCCGCCATCGATGCGCTCAACGGCATGTCCGTCCAGGGCCGCAGCATCACCGTCAACCTGGCCCGCCCGATGGAATCCCGCTCGGGTGGCGGCCGTTCCGGCGGCGATCGCCGCCCGTACTGACCGGCAGACGCCCGGCCGGTGCACCGCCACCGGCCTGCGCAGCAGGGCGCCTTCGGGCGCCCTTCTTTTTTTGGCGGCGCGGTCTCAGAACATGACCGAGCGGTGTGCCGCCGCGCCGGTCATCGCCCCATCGCCCACGGCCAGCGCCACGTTGCCGGCCGCGCGGGCGGCGTCGCCGCAGGCAAACACGTGGGGCACGCTGGTCTGGCCCATGCGGTCCACCTGGATGAACGGGCCCATGGGCCCTTGTTCAAAGGCGCAACCGAGCTGTTCGGCCACCGGACTGGCCATGTGCACCCGCGCCTGGGCGAACAGACCGGCCATGGCGCAGCGGCGGCCGTCGGCCAGCACCACGTCGGCCACACCGTCGATGCGCGCCACGGGGGTGCGCTCGATCTGCGTGCCGCGCCGGGCCAGCAGGGCCAGCTCGTCGGGCGACGGGGTGAAGGCCTCGTTGAGAAACAGCGTGGTCGGGCCCCAGTCGGGCAGCATGGCGGCCTGATGCACGGCCATGGGCGAGGTGGCGATGACGCCGATCGCGCCCTCTTCCAGCTCGTAGCCGTGGCAGTACGGGCAATGGAAGACGCTGCGGCCCCAGCGCTCGGCCAGTCCGGGCACGGGCGGCATTTCGTCGCGCAAGCCGGTGGCGAGCACCAGGCGCGCGGCGCTGACCCCGGTGCCGCCCACGCGGAAGCCGAAGCGCCCATCAGGCCGGCGGTGCGCGTCTTCGGCCAGGCCGTCGATCCACCGCACGTTCGGGTAGGCCAGCAGTTGCTGGCGCGCTTCGGCCGCGATGGCAGCGGGTGCGCGGCCGTCCTGCCCCAGAAAGCCGTGCGCCGTGGCGCCGGCCTCGTCGACGAAGCGGTTGCGGCGCTGGCCGGCGTCCACCACCAGCACCGGGCGGCGCGCCCGCGCCAGTTGCAAGGCGGCCGACATGCCGGCGTAGCTGCCGCCGATGACGGCGAATTCAATGGAGATCATGCAAGTGCTCCTCGGGCCGGCGGGGGTGCGCCCCGCGAACCAACAGGCGTTGATGGAAATCGCGCGACAGCGTGGCCAGCGTCACCCCGTCCAGACGTTGCAGCAGGGCGGCCTCGGCCGCCTGCACCGCGCCGCTCAGCGCGTCATTGACCGCCTGCGCCACCAGGCATTCGGGCCGGTCTTCGCGGAAGCCCAGCGACACCAGCGCCGGTGCGCCCAGCGCTTCGTGGACGTCGCGCAGGGTCACCTGGTCCAGCGAACAGGTCAGCACCCAGCCACCGCCATGCCCCCTGGCCGACCCGACAAAACCCGCCTCGCGCAACCCGCCCATGAGCCGGCGCAGCACCACCGGGTGGGTCTGCATGGCCAGGGCCAGGGTTTCGGACGTCAGCGGCGTTTCGCTCTCGGCCATGTGCAGCAGCACATGCAACACGTCGGACAACTGGCTGTTTTGTTTCATGCAACATTATGAGTTGCATGATAAAAACCCTTCATTATGCAGGGCCATCCGTTCAGGCTGGCACCTCCCGTGCCCCGCTTGAAACCGGTGGAGCCCACCGGAGCGACGCCATGGCGTACGCTCGGCACCCTCCCTCTTCACACGCTCCGCCCATGTCTTCCTGGCAATTCCAGCAAATGATCAAAGCCTCCGGCTGGCCTCTGGCCGCGGAACAGCTCGCGCCCGGCGCCGATTTCAACGCGCGGCTTGAGGGCGGCCTGGTGCCGCTGCACTGGGCCTGCGCGGCCGGCAAGGCCAGCCTGGTGAAGCACATGATCGAACACGGCGCCGACGTGTCCGATGCGGCGCCCGACGGGCAGACCCCCCTGACGCTGGCGCTGCAGGCCGGCAACTTCCAGAGCGTGATGCTGGTCATCGACCGGCTCAAGGCGCTGGGCGCGCCACCGCCCGACGATCCTTTGCGCCAGCGCCTGACCACCACCTTCCGCGAGAGCCACACCGACGCCAGGAACCGCCTGCAACAGACCCTGAGAGACTGGGACCGCATCGCGAAGAAGGCGCGCGGCTGAGCTTTGCGCCGCCTGCACCGGGCCCACCCCCGGCGTAGGACACCGCTGACCGCCCGGTTGCTTGGTGTCTGATGGTCCCGCGGCCACACTGGCCACAGAATGGTCTTCAACAGCAAGGAGACCTTCATGACACAGACCGGAAACATCGTTGGCACCGTGGAATTCCGCCCCGGCGACGGCCCCATGATCCCCATCCCGTGCGGCCCGGTGGACATCGAAACCACCCACACCGAAGCCACCCTGAGCTGGCTCGATGGCGACACGCACGGTGTCGCCGCCATGCCGTTGACGGAGTTCAAGCGTTACCTGAACGAGGGCGCGATCAGGCTTGCCTGAGCGGCCCCGGGGCCGACCGCCTCAGCCTGGGTGAATCGGCCTTTGGCACCTCAATGTGGGTAGGCGCGGATCGCCTCGCGCACCGCGTCGCCGGCCAGCACGGCACCGGTGTGCACCCCGACGCGCGCAGCCCCGGCACCCCGGCCCAGTTCCAGAAACACCCGGTGCTCGACCTCGGTCAGACCGCCTTCGATGCGCTCCATCGGGTGCCTCAGCATCACGGGCGCCCACAGCCCGCGGCGAACGGTCTTCACCAGCGCCGACAGCTCCCCCGCCGCCACCGCGAAGGCCCCGATCAGCATGCGCGGCGACACCGACTGCGGATCGCGCGGAACTTCACGCACGACGCCCGAGTCGATGTTGCTGGCGACGAAGCGGTGGGCGAAGACCTGGATGTAGAGGGTATCGGGAAGAAACATCGGACAAGCGGGGGTCAGTGGGAAGGGTGAATAGGCGGAGCAGGTGCGCCCAAGTTACCGGCAACCCCCTATCCCGTCCATCGCCCAAATGGGTGAGGGCGCCGCCCGGGTCACACCCGGCCGCTCAGAGCGCGCCAGCCGCGCGCCGGCGCCACAGCGCCCGCAGCATGATCGCCACCACCGCCAGATTGGCGAGCAGCAGCGCGGCGCTCAGCGCACCAGGGTGCCGCACGAGTTCGGCCACTTCGAAGGGCACGTACACGGCACCGCTGCCGGCGGCCAGCAGTTCGGCCCAGGTTTTGCGGAAAAACAGGCCCCAGGCCTCGGCAAAACGCAGGCTGGCATAGGCCAGGGCGCCCAGGGCCAGCCAGAGCACGCGGGTGTTCTGCAGCTGGTCGATGGCGGCCAGCCACACGCCCGGGTAGTGCGCGGCAGGGTTGAGGTGGGCGTGCGCCATCAGGCGGGCCGCCAGCGCGTGCAGGTCGTGGTGCACGAACGTCAGCACCCCGGACGCCGCCAGCAGCACCACGGTGCCCTTGAGCGCTTCGAACGCGGCGATCCAGCGCACGGCGACGGCGGCATCGGGGGCGGTGGCGAAGTTCATGCCGCTCAGCATGGCACAAAAGGACGCCGGGACACGGCGGGCACCGACCTGCCAGGCGACAGGCCCCGGCGCAGGCGGCGCTCCGCGCCGGCCCTACACGCCGAGATAACGCCCCGGCCGGTGGTTGAGCGCGAGGATGGCACCGATGGCCACCGCACCCACCACGGACTGCGCCACGCGCACGGGCGGCACCACCACCAGGGCGGCGAGCACGACGACGATGTCCACCGACATTTGCACCTTGCCGGCGCTCAGGCCCCGGGCCTGCTGCAGCCATTGCGCCAGGATGTTGACGCCGCCCACGCTGGCGTGGTGGCGCAGCAGGGCCAGCAGGCCGAAGCCGATCAGAAAACCGCCCACGACCGACGCCACCCAGGGGTTGATGAACTCGAAACGCACCACTTTGGGCGCCACGGCGGTGCAGGCCGACACCAGCGCCACCGCGCCAAAACTCTTGAAGGTGAATTCGGCCCCGAGCCGGAACCACGAGAGCACGAAGAACGGCAGGCTGAACAGAAAGAAGAACAGGCCGAAGTTCCCGCCCGTGGCGTAGCTGGCCAGGAAGGCCACGCCCGCCACGCCGCCGGTGAGCAGGCCGGCGTGGCCGAACATGGTCATGCCCAGCGCCACGAACAGGGAGCCGGCCACGAGGGCGTGCATGTCGTCGAGCCAGGAATGGCGCATGGGGGGCGGGGCGGGTGGGGTCATGCGCGGGATCAAGCACGCAGCGTGCCGTGCCCGGCGGCACGGCCGGCGCGGCGGTGCTCGTCGGGGCTGAGGCCGGTCATGCGGCGGAACATGGCGGTGAAGGCCGAGGCGCCGGCATAGCCCAGGTCGAAGGCGATGCTTTCGACCTTCTCACCGGCGTCGAGCCGGGGCAGGGCCTTGATGACGCGCAGGCGCTGGCGCCATTCGGCGAACGACATGCCCAGATCGCGCTGGCAGCGGCGGCTGAGCGTGCGTTCGGTGCTGTGGAACTGGCCAGCCAGTTCGGCCAGGGAGCGGCTGTCGGCCGGGTGTTCCTGCAGCCATTGCAGCAGCGCCCCCAGCGCCACGTCACCCGACTGCGGCAGGTAGCTGCCCACGCGGCGCGCGTGGCCGATCTGGTCGACCAGCACCTGCAGCAGGCGCTGCTGCTCCGCGCTGAGCGCCAGCACCGGGCCGGCCGCCGCACCGCTGCGCAGGTGGTCGAGCAGGGCGCGCATGAGCGGGCTGACGGCGATGACGCCCGCCTCGGCCGGCAACGGGCCGCAGAGTTCGGGGCTGACGTACAGCGAGCTGTGCACCGCCGCCTGCCGGTTGGAACCCCGGTGTTCCACCCCCGGCGGCAGCCAGATGCCGAACTGCGGCGGCGCCATGAAATGCCGGTCGGCCAGCGCCACCTCGATCACGCCGCTGAACGAATAGACGAACTCCCCCCACGCATGGCGGTGCTGCGGGTAGACGGCGCGCGCCGGCATCTGCGCGGTGCGGAACACCATGGCCGCGGGCAGGGCGTCGCGGTAGGGCGGCTGGTGCAGGCTGGGCGCCAGCGGCGCGCGGCGGGGGGTCGGCATGGCGTCTGGGGCGGCGGTGGGGCGGCAGAAGGACACAACGGCGGAAAGCCGCCATCGATTGTCGGGAAATCGATGGCTGCTGCCAACTCGCCACGCGGACAATGGCGCTCCTTTCGCCGATCGCCTGTTTTTGTTCATGGACACCCGCCAACCGCTGGACGCCCGCGCCAGCCTGCTCATGCTCTCGCTGTGCCTGCTGTGGAGCCTGCAGCAGATCTCGCTCAAGGCCGTCGCCGGCCAGGCCAGCCCCATGCTGATGGTGGGCCTGCGCTCGGCGGTGGCGGCGCTGCTGCTGGTGGGCTGGATGCGCCTGCGCGGCGAACGCGTCGTGCTGCAGCGTGCGCACTGGGGCCCCGGCCTGGTGGTGGGGGCGCTGTTCGCGCTCGAATACCTGCTGGTGGCCGCAGCGCTGCAGCTGACGCACGCCTCGCACGTGGTGGTGTTCCTCTACACGGCACCGCTGTTCGCCGCCCTGGGCCTGCAGTGGCGCCTGCCCTCGGAGCGGCTGGACGCGCTGCAATGGACCGGCATCTCGGTCGCGTTCGCGGGCATCGCCATCGCCTTCCTCTCGCGCGGACCGGGCGCCCAGGCGCTGGGCGGCCCGGTGCTGCTGGGCGATCTGCTGGCCCTGCTGGCCGGCGCGTCGTGGGGCGCCACCACGGTCACCATCCGCTGCACCACCCTGTCGACCGCGCCGGCGGCGGAAACCCTGCTCTACCAGCTGCTGTGCGCCTTTGCGCTGCTGGTGCCGGCCGCCTGGCTGACCGGGCAGTCCCACTTCGCCCTGAACGCGCACACGCTGGGCCACTTTGCCTTCCAGGCCGTGGTGGTGTCGTTCGCCAGCTTTCTGGTGTGGTTCTGGCTGCTGCGGCACTACCTGGCCTCGCGGCTGGGGGTGTTTTCCTTTCTGACACCGGTGTTCGGCGTGCTGCTGGGCATCTGGCTGCTGGGCGAACCGCTGGAAGCGAGCTTCCTCGCGGGCAGCGCCCTGGTGCTGCTGGGCATCTTCATGGTCAGCGCCGGGGGCTGGCTGCGGCCCTGGTGGGGACGGCTGCGCGGCCGCCCTCACGCCGTCCCGCGCTGACCGCTGCGGGCGGGCTCCAGGGCGGGCTTGACCTTGTAGTCACTTCAGGGTTTTCAATACCCCTGAAGCGAGGCTGCACCATGAAAACCTTCCCGATCCGTTCCGACGCGCCCCCTGCCGCCGACACCGCCTGCGGTTGCGGCAGCGACGCCTGCGCCAGCCCGCTGGCGCTCACCGACACCCCGGCCACGTCCGCCGGACCGGGGCACGCACACGGCCCGGCCGACCACGACCATGCGGACCACGATCACGCAGGCCACGACCATGGCGGCCACCCCCACGGCGCGGCGCCCGCCGCTGCCGCTTTCCCCTACGGTGCGGCTGGCCTGCGCCTGCGCATTCCGGCCATGGACTGCGCGGCCGAAGAGAGCCAGATCCGTGCTGCGCTCGACAGCGTGGCGGCCGTGCAGGGCCTGCGCTTCGACCTGGCCGCCCGCACCCTGCTGGTGGACGCGCCCGAAGCCGTCTGGCCCGAGGTGGTGCAGAAGATCGAGGCCAAAGGGTTTGCCACCGAAGCGCTGGCCCAGCCCGTGAGCGTGGCCGACATCGCCCGCCAGCAGCGGCGCGAGATGGGGCGCCTGGGCGCGGCGCTGGTGGCGGCCGTGGCGGCCGAGCTGCTGCACTTCTTCACGCCCGACACCCTGGGCTGGCAACTGGCCGGCATGGCGGTGGCGGCGCTGGCCATCGCGCTGGCCGGCACGGCGGTGTTCAAAAAGGGCCTGTTGGCACTGCGGCGCGGGCAGCTCAACATCAACGCGCTGATGACGGTGGCCGTGACCGGCGCCTTCGCCATCGGCCAGTGGCCCGAGGCCGCGATGGTGATGGCGCTGTATTCGCTGGCGGAGGTTATCGAAGCGCGGGCCGTGGAGCGCGCGCGCAACGCCATCAAGGGCCTGCTCGATCTGGCCCCGGCCGAAGCCGAGGTGCGCCAGCCCGACGGCAGCTGGCAACGCCAGCCGGTGGCCGGCATCGCGCTGGGCGCCACGCTGCGCGTGAAGCCGGGCGAGCGCCTGCCGCTGGACGGCCGCATCACCGCCGGCCAGAGCGCGGTGGACCAGGCCCCGGTCACGGGCGAGAGCGTGCCGGTGGAAAAAGGCCCGGGCGACGCTGTGTTCGCGGGCACCATCAACCAGAACGGCTCGTTTGAATTCGCCGTGACGGCGCCGGCCAGCGACACCGTGCTGGCGCGCATCATCCACGCGGTGGAGGCCGCGCAGGGCAAGCGCGCGCCCACGCAGCGCATCGTGGACCAGTTCGCCAACATCTACACACCGGCCGTGTTCGCCATCGCGGTGGCGGTCGCCATCGGCGGGCCGCTGCTGGCCGGCTGGGCCTGGGGCACGGCGGTCTACAAGGCGCTGGTGCTGCTGGTGATCGCCTGCCCCTGTGCGCTGGTGATTTCCACCCCGGTGACCGTGGTCAGCGGGCTGGCGGCGGCGGCACGGCGCGGCATCCTCATCAAGGGCGGCGTCTACCTGGAAGAAGCGCGCCGCCTGACGCAACTCGCGCTGGACAAGACCGGCACCGTCACCGAGGGCAAGCCCCGGCTGGTGGCGCACGAGGTGCTGGTGGAGGGCGCCGATGCGGCGGCGGTGCGGGACATCGCGCACGCCATCGCCGCGCGCTCCGACCACCCGGTGTCGATGGCGATCGCGCAGGGGCTGGTGGAACAGACCCGTCAGGAAACGGGCGCCGTGGACGACTTCGCCGCCGAAGTGGGCCGGGGCGTGCGGGCACGCATCGCCGGGCGCGGCTACGCGCTGGGCAACCACCGCTGGATCGAGGAACGCCAACAGTGCTCGCCCGCGCTGGAGGCGCGCATGCGGGCGCAGGAGGAACAAGGCCGCACCGTCACCCTGCTGGCCGACGACAACGGCGTGCTGGCGCTGTTCGCGGTGGCCGACACCATCAAGCCCAGCTCGCAGGCCGCCATTGGCGAGCTGCAGGCGCTGGGCATCACGCCGGTGATGCTGACCGGCGACAACGCCGCCACCGCGCAGGCCATTGCGGCGCAGGCCGGCATCACCGCCGTGCGCGCCAACCTGCTGCCGCAGGACAAGCTGGAGGCCATCCGCACGCTGTCGGCCCAGGGCCCGGTGGGCATGGTGGGCGACGGCATCAACGACGCGCCCGCGCTGGCCGCCGCGTCCATCGGCTTCGCCATGGGCCAGGCCGGCACGCACACCGCGGTGGAAGCGGCGTCGGTGGTGATCATGAACGACGACCTGCGCCGCGTGCCCGAGACGGTGCGCCTGTCGCGCCGCACGCACACGGTGCTGTGGCAGAACATCACGCTGGCGCTGGGCATCAAGGCGGTGTTCCTGGTGCTGGCGCTGGCCGACAACGCCTCGATGTGGATGGCGGTGTTCGCCGACATGGGCGCCAGCCTGCTGGTGGTGTTCAACGGGCTGCGGCTGCTGCGCGGCGCCCCCGGAAAGGCCACCGGATGACGGCCACCACCGACCCCGGCCCGGCGCACCTGGCGACCACACCGCTGCTGGACTTCAACCACCCAGCCATCGAGCGCCTGGTGAACGAACGCGGCTGGCGCACGCTGTCGGCCTACGAACGCATCGGCGCCGCCTACGGCTTCGTGCGCGACGAAGTGGCCTTCGGCTACAACGCGTCGGACGAGCTGCCGGCCTCGGCGGTGCTGGCCGACGGCATCGGCCAGTGCAACACCAAGGGCACGCTGCTGATGGCCCTGCTGCGGGCGCTGGGTCTGCCCTGCCGCTTCCACGGCTTCACCATCGACAAGGCGCTGCAAAAAGGCGCCATCACCGGCCTGGCCTACCGGTTCGCGCCGCCGGAGATCATCCACAGCTGGGTGGAGGTCTGGCACGCGGGCCGGTGGGTGAACCTCGAAGGCTTCATCCTCGACAGCGCCTACCTGGGCGCCCTGCAACGGCGCTTTCGCACGCACCAGGGCGCGTTCTGCGGCTACGGCGCGGCCACGCCCGACCTGCAGGCCCCGGGCGTGGACTGGCGGGGAACCGATACCTACATCCAGCGCGAAGGCATCCGCCAGGACTTCGGGCGCTTCGACGCCCCCGACGATTTCTACACCCGCCACGGCAGCAATCTGTCGGGCCCGAAACGCTGGCTCTACAGCCACGTGGTGCGCCACGCCATGAACCGCACGGTGGCGGCGATCCGGCAGGGCGGCTGACCCGCCGGGCGCGCGCGCCGCGCTCAGCGGAGCGCCCGGCGCAGCCCCAGCGCGACACCGGCCAGGACAAGCGCCATGAGCGCATAGGGTGCCCGGATGTCCAGCCCGTACACCGCGGTGCCCAGCAGCGGGCCCAGGATCATGCCCCAGCCATGCGCGGCGGCCACGGCGCCCGCAGCGGCCCCCTGCTCGCCGGCCTGCACGGCATCGGCCGCCAGACCCGCCACCGAGGGAAAGACCCAGCCCATGCCGAAGGCGGCCACGAAATAGCCCAGCCAGAGCGCCAGCGGCCCCTGGGCGAAAGCGACCGAGCCGAACCCGACCGCCGACACCGCAGCGCCCAGCCCGATCCAGCGCGCGGCCGGCCACACCAGGGCACGCAGCACCAGTTGCGCCAGCACGAGCGCCAGGCCCACCCCGGTGAGGGCGATGCCGGCCGTCCGCCCGGCGGCGGCGGGGTCCAGGTGCAGGCGGTCCAGCGCGAAGAAACCGACCGAAACCTGCGCGATGCTGACGCACAGCATGGCGCAGAAGGCGACAGCGACGGGGCGCCGCAGGCGGGCATCGCGCCAGGCGGGGGGCGCCACCACGGCGGCGGGTGCAGCGGCATCGCGCGGCAGCCACCACGCCATCACCAGCCAGGCCAGGAACGGCAGCGCCGCCGGCAGGGCCACCGGCAACAGCAACCCGGCGCCGGCCAGCCCCGCGGTCAGTCCCGGCCCGGCGATCAGCCCCAGCGCGCTGGCAGCGCCCAGGCCGGCCAGGGCGCGGGTGCGCGCGCCCGGGGGCACGTGGTCGGCGATCAGGGCGGCTCCGGTGGCCGGCACCGCCGCGTAGAACAGGCCCGAGCAGGCGCGCAGCAGCAACAGCCCGCCAAAGGCCCAGCCGACCGGCAGGATTTGCTGCAGCGCCAGCCCGATAAAGCCACTCATCGCCAGGTGGCCGCGGGGTCTCCTCGTTTTCAGTGCAATAAGTGACGGTACGAAAAGCTAGCACTGGCGCGGAGGTGGTGTTGGTAGATCGTTGATTTCATTGACTTTCCTGTTCACTTTCAAATCTGCGATTCG
>NZ_JACBGE010000022.1 GCF_021401345.1 Hydrogenophaga sp. NFH-34 | reverse complement strand
AGGTCGCCTTGGTCGCTTGCATGCGCAAGCTGCTGACCACGCTCAATGCCATGGTCCGAACTGGCAAACCTTGGGACAAATCGCTTCACAGCGCTTGACTTCCAAGACGGTTACTCAGTCGACGCGGAACTCGATCCCGGTCTGGGTGTTTTCCATGCGGCGCACCAGTCCGTAGACATCACCCAGCACCCACAGGTCGCGGATCTTGTCGCCTTCAAAGCGGAAGATGGGGGCACCGTACCACCACACCCTTTCCCCGGACGGCTCGCAACCGAAGAAGGTCTTGCGGTGCCGGCCGTGGAAACGCAGTTTGCCGCTCACCCGATCGCCTTCTTCGACCAGTTCCAGGATGTCGGAGGTGTAGTCCGCCAGGGTGTCGTTCAGCCACAGCACGTAGTCACCGAACTCCACGCCACCGCGCAGCACCGGGCCGAGCGAGCCGCGAAAGGTGAAGCCCTCGTGGAAGAGTTCGGGAATCAGGCGGATGTCGGCCCGGTCCCACAGGTCTTTGTAGAAGCGGCGCACCACGTTTTTGCGCGGGCTCAGCGCGCTGGGCGTCAGGTCCATTTCGGGTTCGGTGGCGTCTTCGAGGCGGGTCATGGCGTGTCCGGTGTCAGAGTGCTGGTGGCCAGAGAGGGCGTGGGTGGCGTCACATCGTGGGGGCGGAACTCGACCGCCGGCGTGTGGCTTTCGTTCACGGTGAGCCTGAAGATGTCTGGCCGGGCGTAGTGGCCGGTGGCATCGAAGTCGTACTTGCCGCGGGTGATCTCGGCCAGATCGATATCGGCGATCAGGATGTCGTTGCGGTCAAACACCGGACCCGCCAGGAATTCGCCGAACGGGTTGACGATGCAGCTGCCGCCGGTCATCAGCACGGTCGCCGGGTCGTTGCCCTGGACGGCCGCATAGTCTGCCGGACAATCGGCGCGAACCAGGTACTGACAGGCCGACAGCACGAAGCAGCGGCCTTCGACCGCGATGTGCTGCATCGAAGGCGCCCAGGAGGGGCGGTTGTCGGCGGTCGGTGCGCAGTACAGCTGGATGCCCTTGGCGTACATCGCCATGCGCATTGCCGGCATGTAGTTTTCCCAGCAGATGACGGCACCCAGCCGGCCGATGTCGGTATCGAACACCGGCAGGGTCGAACCATCGCCATACCCCCAGATCAGGCGCTCGCCCGCGGTCGGCATGAGCTTGCGGTGCTTGCCGAGCAGGTGGCCGGTGGGGTCGAAAAAGAGGGCGGTGCAATACAGGGTGGCGCCGTCTTTTTCGATCACGCCGATCACGATGTGCACGCCCAGGCGCTGGGCCGTGGCGGCCAGCACCTCGGTTTCCGGGCCCGGCACCGCGATCGCGCTGTCGGCATACCGCCGGTAGTCTTCGCGGCCCGCTGGGGTGCGGCCGCCGATGACGGAGCCGAAATCCAGGCCTTTGGGATAGCCGCCAATGAAGGCTTCGGGAAACACGATCAGCCGGGCTTGCCGCGCGGCGGCGTCTTCGGCCAGCGCGACGGCCTTGCGCAGCGTGCCGGGCGTGTCGAACATGAGGGAGCCGGCCTGTACGACAGCGGCGCGAAGGGTCTGGGGCATGGCAGGAACCTGTGTGAGTGAGGCAGCGGAAGAGGGGTTTGCCGGCACCGCTGCCGGCTGCGGCGGTCGCGGTCCGGGTCGACGAAGGCAGTGTATTCAGGGGCGGTGTTGCATCACAATACGCATCAATGCATTCGAAGCGGGCAAATTTGCGCGAATGAAATCCCCCCAGGTTCCCACTTCGGCGTCGCTGTCACCGGACTGGAGCGATCTCCGGGTCTTCCTGCTGGTGGCCGAGCAGGGCAGTGCGAAGGCCGCCGCGCAGCTCGACATGGACGTCACCACCGTGCGCCGGCGTGTGGCCGCGCTGGAAAAAAACCTGGGCAGCGCGTTGCTGGTGCGCAGTGGTCGGACTTTTCGTCTGACCGCTGAGGGTGAACGGGTGCGCGCGGTCGCTGCGCGCATGGCGGTTCTGGGGAGCGAGCTGAGCCGCAGCGCGACCGATGGGGCGCGGGAGCTTGAGGGCGTGGTCCGGATCTCGACCATGGAGGGTTTTGGCAGCACCTACCTGGCGCCGCGCCTGGCACCCTTTCTGTCCCTGCATCCGCGCTTGTCCGTGCAGCTCGTGACGGCGCCCCACATAGTGAACCTGGCGGAGCGGGAGGCCGACCTGTCGATCAACATGGTCCGTCCTCGCGCGGGCCGCCTGGTGGTGCGCCGCCTCGCCCAGTTCGGCGTGGGTCTGTATGGGGCGGGCGCCTATCTCGATGCCCATGGTGTTCCTGCGGATGTGCCGGCGCTCGCAGGGCACCGGTTCGTTACCTACGTGGACGAACTGGTGGCCGTATCACCGGTGCGCTGGCTGCCGGGTACGGTCACCCCGGGGCAATGCCGGTTGACCAGCACCAGCCTGATGGCCCAACTGGCGGCCGTGGAAAGTGGCGCCGGGCTGGCGATGTTGCCGCATTTCCTGACCCATCAGCGCCACCTGGTGCGGGTCATGCCCGAGTCGGTGAACCCGACACGCGACTGGTGGCTGGTTGTTCACCAGGATCTGCAGAATGTGCCGAGGATCCGTGCTGCCATCGATTTCATCGTGGGCATCATGGCCCGCGACCAGGCGCTGCTGCTCGGGCAGGCCGATGCGGGTCCAGCGGTTCCGGCGACCGGTGCCTGATACCGGGGCCCGCAGACACGGCCGAAAACCCCTTGAGGGCCTGGTGCCGGGGGTGTCACGGAGAATCTGTCCTGTGCCCATCTGCTGACCACGCCCTTCATGAAGTCCCCATCCGTGCCGTTGTTCGTCAGCCCGGTCTGGCCATCCACGCGCGGCAATGGGCTGGCCATGCGCGCGGCCGCCACGCTGCGTCTGCTCGCCCAGCGGGCGGGGCCGGTCCATCTGCTGGTGGTGCCGATGTACGGGGCACCCGTCGATGCGCCCGAGCCGGCCGTGGCTGCCTGGTGCCGGTCGTGGCAGGCGGTGCCCGATCCCGGGCCGGCCGCCGACACCGATGCCTTGACGCAGTGGCGCAGCGAGGGGGATCGCCCCGCCTGGCCGCAGGGCTGGCGCTCATGCCATCCCGCCTGGCAGCAACGGGTGGCGGCGGCCGGCGCTGCCCTGACG
This sequence comes from Hydrogenophaga sp. NFH-34, assembly GCF_021401345.1. Taxonomy (GTDB): domain Bacteria; phylum Pseudomonadota; class Gammaproteobacteria; order Burkholderiales; family Burkholderiaceae_C; genus Hydrogenophaga; species Hydrogenophaga electricum. Next base: position 91,582 of record NZ_JACBGE010000022.1, on the reverse strand, counting down.
CCCTCTCTGATTCTTGTGTTCCGTTTTTATCTGTGGCCGCATCTGGAGGCTTTGTGGCCGGTGTGTCCGCAGGCGACCCGGTGGCTCGATCTGGACGAAATGGAATCCACCACCCTGGGGCGGCTGGCCGATCTGCACACCTTGCGGGGGCAGGCCACCGAAGCGGCGCGGTTGCGCGACGAGGCGCAAGCCTATGCAACGATGGAGGCTGCCTGCCTGCCCCAGTTTGACCGGGTGTGGGCATCGTCGGCCCTGGAGGCCGCGCACGTGCGCCGGCATCTGCCGGCGTCGGCCGTGGCCGTGCTGCCCAATACCGTGGAGGGGCGCCAACCCTGTGCGTCCAGAGCCTCAACCGCCGATGCCCGACTGCTCTTTGTGGGCACCCTGGGGTATCTGCCCAACCGCGATGCGGTCGAGCATTTTTGCGCGCACATCTGGCCACTGATCCGGGCAGCGACCACCCGCCCAGTGACGTTTCACGTCGTTGGCAAGGGGCCGGCCTTCGGCGATCTGGGGCCGGACGTGGTCGTGCACGGCTTTGTCGACGACCTCACGCCGCTGTACGCGGCCTGCGACGTGGTGGTGGTGCCGCTGCGCGCGGGGGGCGGCACGCGCATCAAGATTCTGGAAGCCTTCAGCCACCAGCGACCGGTGGTGTCCACCCCGATGGGGGCCGAAGGCCTGCTGGCGCGGTCGGGCGAACACTGGCTGCTGGCCGATACGGACGCCGCTTTTGCCCAGGCCTGCCTGCACCTGCTGGCCCAACCGCAAGCGGGGCTGCGGCTGGCCGAAGGCGGTTACCGGTTCTTCCGAGAGCACCACGCAGCGGACGCGGTGACCCTGGCGGATTGAGGCCCGGGCGCGGGTTCAGGCGAAAGCCACCCGGGAGCGGTGGTGGCGTCCGCTGGCTTCGGCCAGTGCGGTTTCGACCCGCTGGATGAAGTACTGGTAATCGGGATGGCGATCGAACTCGGCCACCCCGGCCGAGACCAGCATCGGCACCGGCGTCCAACTGCCCTGCACGTTGCCCGCGTGCACCGCATGCCGCAGGCTCTCGGTCAAACCGGCCACCATTTCGGCCGTTCTGCTGCGCGGGCATTCGATGGCGATGAGCAGGAAGCGCTGATCGTCGTAGCGGAACAGGTGGTCGATGGTCCGTATGTGCGCCGACAGCGTGGTGGCCGCCGTCTGCAACAGGCGGCTGCGTGCCCCGCTCATGGCCGTTTTCTGCAGCGTGGGGAAGTCCACCTCGATCAGCGCCAGGCAGAGCGGGCGGCTGCTGGCCTGGTGCGTGCGCATTTCGCGCGACAGCACGGCCGGCAGGTAGCGGCAGTCGGGCAGACGGGTTTCCAGATCGAGCCCGTCGTCCTGCCCGAGATGGTGGTCGAACAGGTCGTTGAGCTTGTAGCGGATCAGGTCGATCTGGCTCTTGATCGTGCCCACCACCGCTTCCGCGGGCTCGCGCCGCGCCAGCGCGGCTTGCAGCCGGGGCAGAAAGACACCGTCCATGCGTTCGATGCTGTCGACCACATCGCGCAGGTCGTCGGCACCCTCGAACATGATGGAGCCTTTGTGGTGGACCCAGATACCGAACTCCGAATCGCGCAGCCGGGGCAGGGCCGGGGTCCCCGTGCTGGCCCAGGTAGACAGCAGCAGCGTCTCGGTCCATTCGGCCAGGGCGGCGCGCTGGCGTGAGCGCTCTTCCAACGAGCTGTGCTTTTGCGAGATCTGGCGGAAGGCTTCGTCGTTGCGAGCGACTTCCTGCGCATCCTGCAGGTAGGCATGGTTCATCAGCCCGTCAGCCAGGTGCAGCAAGTCGGAAACGTAGATCATCGCCGCAAGGCGTTCGTCCCCATTGAGGGGCGCAAAGTCGATGCGCCGGCGGATGCCGCGCTTGAGCACGCGGATGCCGGCCGGGATCAGATCGATGGGCAGGCGGATGCGCGCATGCACGATGCCGACCTCGATCTGGCGCTGGATCGCGGCGCCGATGGCGGTGTCGTCCAGGGTCGCGAACAGCTCCGTCATCCAGCGGCGAAGAGACGCTTTCAGGCGTTTCTGGACCCGCTCCTGATCCAGGAATCCCGCCGAGCGCGGGTTCTGCATCATGCGTTCGTAGAACTCTTCCGTGAGCACTTCGGCGCCTTCGCGCACCACCTGGGCGACCACTTCCCGGATCGGAAGCGCGGTCACTTTGAAAAGGTCGGCCCAGGCCCGGATGCTCTCGTCTTCCATGGCACCGGCTTCCAGTACGCCGCTCATGCGGGTGATTTTCATGTCCACTTTGCTTCACACAACCAACCAACGAAGCCCGGAGCCTATCGAATGTGGGCCCAAAAATCCATGCCGCGGGCTGGCAAGGGGCTGTCGATGACGCCGGTTTTCCAGACCGATTTCCGGCTACCCGAGGGCGCACACGGCGCCTGGGGTGTGCAGTGCAGATTTTGTTTTGAGAATGATTCTTTTCAGCGCCGTTGTGTTTTCCAGAGGGCGCACCCTTGAAGAAGTCAACTATTTGTTGGACAACGATTTTCTGGTCAGTCTGTGGGCATCGCCCAAGACCAGGTCGCATCCGGTAGGGCCAAACAAACACTGGAAAATTGATAATCATTTCTGTTTGAGCAGAAATGACCAACGGTGGACGTTGTGGCAGGGTTGCAACGGCCCTGCAGGCTGACGATGGAGCGGATCAGCGGGAAGCCGAGGTGTTTTCGGGCGGCATGGGGACGCGGCGCGCCCCGTTGAAGCGGGTCTGCCAGTAGGTTTGTCGCATGTCTTCCACCCGCACATGAGAGCCGGAACGCGGGGAGTGGATGAATTTGCCGTCACCCACGTAAATGCCCACGTGGCTGAAGGCGCGGCGCATGGTGTTGAAGAACACCAGATCGCCGGGTTTGAGTTCGTTGCGGTCGATCACTTCGGTGGCGGCAGCCTGTTCGTCGGCACGCCGGGGCAGCACCTTGCCCACCGACTGCTCGAACACGGCGCGCACGAAGCCGCTGCAGTCAAACCCGGTTTCGGCGGTGTTGCCACCGTAGCGGTAGGGCACGCCGAGAAAGCCCATGGCGTCCACCACCAACCGGGACGCCCGCTCGCCCATTGCATCGCGCGCCTGCTGGAACTGGTCACCCAGGCGGGTGATCAGGCCGCGGTCGCTGAGCAACTGGTCCATGTCCTGATAAGCGCCTTCCTGCGGCGCGGCGTGCGCACCGAGGGCGGCGGTCAGCAGAAGGAGGGCGGGCCAGCGTTTCATTGGGGCGCAAGGGTAAGGCCCGTGGCCTCATGCGTCAAGCGAGAAATGCTAGGCAACCCTTTGATTTGTTTGCGTTTGATCACAGCGTGCATGGGGGGCGGCTGCGCCATGGAACCCCTGTCAGCGTTTGCCGCCGAGCAGGCCGCCGAGCACGCCGCGCACGAGCTGGCGCCCGATGTTGCTGGCCACGGTGCGGGCCGCGGTCTTGGCCATAGTCTGCACGAGGCCGTCGTACTGGCCCCCGCGCGGGCCGGTGCGGCCAAAAAGTGCTTCGTTGATCATGGTACCGATTCCGCCGCTGTCGGCCTCGGCGGACTTGGGGGCGCCGCCCGGAATGCGGGGAGCTTTGGGCTCGGTGGACGCGTCCTTGCCGGGGGAGCCCGCCGGTTCGGCCGCCCCCGCGTGCTGGCGGAACATTTCGTAAGCGCTCTCGCGGTCGATCACCTGCTCGTACACGCCCGCCACCAGCGAATTGCGCATCAGCGCCTGGCGCTGTTCGGGCGTGATCGGGCCGATCTGGCTGCCCGGCGGCAGCACGAACACGCGTTCGGTCTCGCTCGGGCGGCCCTTGGCATCGAGAAAACTGACCAGGGCTTCGCCCACGGCGAGCTCGGTGATGGCGGCTTCGATGTCCAGTCCGGCCTTGGGGCGCATGGTCTCGGCGGTGGCCTTCACCGCCTTCTGGTCTCGCGGGGTGAACGCGCGCAGGGCGTGTTGCACCCGGTTGCCCAGCTGGCCCAGCACGCTGTCGGGGATGTCCAGCGGGTTCTGGGTCACGAAGTACACGCCCACGCCCTTGGAACGCACCAGGCGCACGACCAGCTCGATGCGCTCGACCAGCACCTTGGGCGCGTCGTTGAACAGCAGGTGCGCTTCGTCGAAGAAGAACACCAGCTTGGGTTTGTCGGGGTCGCCGATCTCGGGCAGGGTTTCGAACAGCTCCGAGAGCATCCACAGCAGGAAGGTGGCGTACAGGCGCGGTGCGTTGAGCAGCTTGTCGGCGGCCAGCACATTGATCACGCCCAGGCCCTGCTCGGTCTGCATGAAATCGCTGATGTTCAGCATCGGCTCGCCGAAGAACTTGTCGCCCCCCTGCTGTTCGATCTGGAGCAGGCCGCGCTGGATCGCGCCGATGCTGGCGGCGCTGATGTTGCCGTATTCGGTGGTGAACTGCTTGGCGTTGTCACCCACGTGCTGCAGCATGGCGCGCAGGTCTTTCATGTCCAGCAGCAGCAGGCCGTTGTCGTCGGCGATCTTGAACACCAGGTTCAGCACCCCGGTCTGGGTATCGTTCAGGCTCAGCATGCGCGCCAGCAGCAGCGGCCCCATGTCGGAGATGGTGGCGCGCACCGGGTGGCCCTGTTCGCCGTAAACGTCCCACAGCGTGGTCGGGCAGGCCACCGGTTCGGGCGCGGGAAGACCCCGGTCGGCCAGGATTCGGGCGACCTTGTCGGGCAGCTTGCCACTTTGGCTGATGCCCGTGAGGTCGCCCTTGACGTCGGCCATGAACACCGGCACGCCGATGCGCGAAAAGCCTTCGGCGAGCTTTTGCAGCGTCACCGTCTTGCCGGTGCCTGTGGCCCCGGTGATCAGCCCGTGGCGGTTGGCCAGACCCGGCAGCAGATGGCACTGGGCATTGGCATTCTGGGCAATCAGCAGCGGTTCGGCCATGTCGCTTTCCTTCGGTCCGGAGGTGGGGCGGCGGTGCGCCCGGGGGGGAAAAGTAAAATCCGCTTTTTATTAGACCAAATTCGGGCAGTACCCAAAGGACGCAACCATGGCTGGACACAGCAAATGGGCCAATATTCAACACCGCAAGGGCCGGCAGGACGAAAAGCGGGGCAAGATCTGGACGCGCGTGATCCGTGAGATCACGGTCGCGGCCCGCAGTGGCGGCGGCGATCCCGCCATGAACCCGCGCCTGCGGCTGGCCATCGACAAGGCCAAGGCGGCCAACATGCCGGCCGACCGCATCAAATACAACGTCGACAAGGCTTCGGGCAACCTCGAAGGCCAGGCGTTGGAAGAAATCCGCTACGAAGGCTACGGCATCGGTGGCGCGGCCATCATCGTCGACACCATGACCGACAACAAGGTGCGGACCGTGGCCGAAGTGCGTCACGCGTTCAGCAAGTTCGGTGGCAACCTCGGCACCGAAGGGTCGGTGGCCTTCCAGTTCAAGCACTGCGGGCAGATCATCTTCGCGCCGGGCACGAGCGAAGAGCAGGTGATGGAAGTGGCGCTGGAAGCCGGAGCCGAAGACGTGATCACCGACGACGACGGTGCCATCGAGGTGCTGACCGCCAGCGCCGACTTCGAAGCGGTGAAGGACGCGCTGGAAGCCGCCGGCCTCAAGCCGGAAGTGGCCGAGGTGACCATGCGGCCCGAAAACACCATCGAGCTGACCGGCGAAGACGCCGCGCGCATGCAGAAGCTGCTCGACGTGATCGAAGACCTGGACGATGTGCAAGAGGTCTTCCACAACGCCAGCATTTGACCCACCCCCGCCGCGTTGCGCGCGCCCCTCAGAGGGGGGCGCTGCTGGCAGCCCGGCAAAGCCGGTTCTGCGGCAGCCTGGACAGCAGGCCCGCATTCCGCGTGGCATCGTGGCCTGATTTTTGGAGAATGGTTTGAAAGTTCTGGTGATCGGCGGCGGTGGCCGCGAGCACGCGCTGGCGTGGAAGCTCAAGCAGTCCGAGGGCGTCGGCCAGGTGTTCGTGGCGCCCGGCAATGCCGGTACCGCGCGCGATGCCCAACTGACCAACGTGGCGATCACCGACAAGGTGGCGCTGCGCGAATGGGCCCAGGCCAACGGCATCGGCCTGACCGTGGTCGGCCCCGAGGCTCCGCTGGCGGCGGGTGTGGTGGACGAGTTCCGCGCCCACGGCATGGCCATCTTCGGCCCGACGCAGAAGGCCGCCCAGTTGGAAAGCTCCAAGGCCTTCAGCAAGGCGTTCATGCAGCGCCATGGCATCCCGACGGCCGAGTACCAGGCCTTCACCGACCCGGTTCAGGCCCACGCCTATGTGGATGCCAAGGGCGCGCCCATCGTGATCAAGGCCGATGGCCTGGCCGCCGGCAAGGGCGTGGTGGTCGCGATGAGCCTGGCCGAGGCCCACGAAGCGATCGACTTCATGCTGCTCGACAACACGCTGGGCGTGGCGCACAACGAAGGCGGCGCGCGCGTGGTGATCGAGGAATTCCTCGAAGGCGAGGAGGCCAGCTTCATCGTGCTGTGCGACGGTGTCAACGCGCTCGCGCTGGCCACCAGCCAGGACCACAAGCGCCTGCTCGATGCCGACCAGGGCCCCAACACCGGCGGCATGGGCGCCTATTCGCCCGCACCGGTGGTCACGCCAGCCGTTCACCAGCGCGCCATGGACGAAGTGATCCTGCCCACGCTGCGCGGCATGGCTGCCGATGGCATTCCCTACACCGGTTTTCTCTACGCCGGGCTGATGATCACGCCCGACGGGCGCGTCAAGACACTGGAATTCAACTGCCGCATGGGCGATCCCGAGACGCAGCCGATCATGATGCGCCTGCGCTCCAACCTGGCGCAGGTGCTGCTGTCGGCCACCCGGGCCGAACTGGACCGGGTGACGCTGGACTGGGACCCGCGCGTGGCGCTGGGGGTGGTGCTGGCCGCGGCCGGCTACCCCATGAGCCCGCGCAAGGGCGATGCCATCACCGGGCTGCCGGCCGACAGCGCCGACTGCATGGTCTTCCACGCCGGCACGGCGGGTGAGGGTGGGGCGGTGCAGGTGTACGGTGGCCGCGTGCTGTGCGTGACGGCCCTGGCCGACAGCGTGGCCGCTGCCCGCGAAAAGGCCTACGCCGCCATCGAGGGCATCCACTTCGATGGCTGCCAGTTCCGCCGAGACATCGGCTACCGGGCGCTGTGAGCGCCAGCCCAAGCCGATGAACCATCCGACCCAGCGCGTCCGCGACTACCTGACCGGGCTGCAGGACCGCATCACCTCCACCATCGGCCTGGTCGATGGCGGCAGCTTCATCACCGACGCCTGGCGCAAGCCGCCGGGCGAGCGCCTGCAGGGGCAGGGCATCACGCAGATCCTGGAAGACGGCGCTGTTTTCGAGCGCGCCGGCTGCGGCTTTTCGCAGGTCAGCGGCCCTGCACTGCCGCCATCGGCGACCCAGCACCGTCCGGAGCTGGCCGGCGCGCCGTTCGAGGCCATGGGGGTGTCGCTGGTGTTCCACCCGCGCAACCCCTACGTGCCCACCGTACACATGAACGTCCGTATGATCGCGGCGACGCCTCCCGGCGGACAGCCGGTGTGCTGGTTCGGTGGCGGCATGGACCTCACGCCCTATTACGGCTTCGAAGAGGATGTGGTGCATTTCCACACCACCTGCCGCCATGCGCTGGATCCGTTCGGTGTCGACAAGTACCCGCGCTTCAAGCGCTGGTGCGACGAGTATTTCTACCTCAAGCACCGCGACGAGCAGCGCGGTGTCGGCGGGGTGTTCTTCGACGATTTTTCGGAACTGGGCTTCGAGGGCAGCTTCGCCATGATGACCTCGGTAGGCGACGCCTTCCTCGACGCCTACCTGCCCATCGTCGATCGCCGCAAGAACACGCCCTACGGCGAGCGCGAGCGCAGCTTCCAGCTCTACCGCCGCGGCCGCTACGTCGAATTCAACCTGGTGTGGGACCGCGGCACGCATTTCGGCCTGCAGTCGGGCGGCCGCACCGAATCCATCCTGTTGTCCATGCCACCGCTGGTGAGCTGGTCCTACCACCGCCAGACGCGCCCGGGCTCGCCCGAAGATGCGCTGTACCGGCAATTCCTCGTGCGCAAGGACTGGATCTGATGAGCCCGACCGAATCTCAGCGTCCGGTGCCATCACCGCAGGGGCGCCCGTTGCGGGTGGGCATGTTCGGCGGGGCGTTCGATCCGCCGCACTGGGCCCACCGCGCTCTGGCCGAAGTGGCCCTGACCCAGCTCGGGCTGGACGTGCTGCATGTGCTGCCCACGGGCCACGCCTGGCACAAGGCGCGCGTGCTGTCCCCAGCCGAGCACCGCCTCAACATGTGCCTGCTGGCGTTCGGCGATTTGCCCAACACCCGGATCGACACCCGTGAAATTCGCCGCGAGGGCCCCAGCTATACGGCAGACACCCTGCGTGAACTGCACGCCGAATACCCGGCGGCCGAGCTGTTCCTGGTGCTGGGCGCCGATCAGCTGCTGGCGTTCAAATCCTGGGTTCGCTGGCAGGAAGTGCAGGATCTCGCCACGCTGGCGGTGGCCAACCGCGCCACCAACATCGGTGCCGACGCGCCGCTCGAACAGGATCGCGAGATGGACTTGTCGGCCGTCGAGCTGCCGTTCCGGCGCCTGGCCATGCCACTGAAAAACATCAGCGCCTCGGCAGTCAGGGCGCGCGTCGGCGGCCCCAGCCTGCCCGAGGCCCAGCTTGAAGTGCTGGTGCCCGAGCCGGTCGCCCGCTATATTTCCCAACACCACCTCTACCAGAACCCTTCATGACCAACGAATCCACCGCCAAAAAAGACATCCAGAAGCTCCAGCGCGCCATCGTCGATGGTCTGGAGGACGTCAAAGGGCAGGACATCGTGGTGTTCAACACAGCCGAGCTGTCGCCGTTGTTCGAGCGCGTGATCATTGCCAGCGGCACCTCCAACCGCCAGACCAAGGCGCTGGCCGCCAGCGTGCGCGACGCCGTGCGCGAGGCCGGTTTCGACAAGCCGCGCATCGAGGGCGAGGAAAACGGTGAATGGATCATCATCGACTGCGGTCAGGCTGTGGCGCACGTGATGCAGCCGGTGATCCGCCAGTATTACCGCCTGGAAGAAATCTGGGGGACCAAGCCGGTGCGGCTCAAGCACGGCACCGACAAGCCCACGCCGGCCAAGCTGGTGGAGGCAGCGGCCCTCAAGGCGGCAGCCAAGAAGGCCGGTAAAGCTGCGGAGCCGGCGGCCAAGGCGGTGGCACCCAAGTCCGCCCGGGCGGTCGCCAAGTCCACAGCGGCCAAGCCGGCGGCCAAATCCGCCAAACCTGCGGCGACCGCCAAGCCCGCCGCCAAGACCCCGGCCACCCGCAAGCCGGCGGCCAAGTCTGCGGCACCGGCCAAGAAGACTGGAGCGCCGCGCAAGCCCGCTGCGGCATTGCCCAAGCTGGTGGTCAACAAGCCTGCCAAGGCCAAGTCGGCCAGTGCGAAGCCGGCCGCCAAAGCGACGGCCAAACCCGCCGCCAAGAAGAAGGCATGAAGCTGGTGATCGTCGCGGTCGGGCAGCGGGTGCCCGACTGGGCCCAGACCGCCTACGACGATTACGCCAAACGTTTCCCGCCCGAGTTGCGGGTCGAACTGCGCACGGTCAAGACCGAGCCGCGTGGCACCAAGTCCGTCGAGGTGCTCATGGCCGCCGAGCGCGAGCGCATCCAGGCCGTGCTGCCCAAGGGGTGCCGCCTGGTGGTGCTGGACGAGCGCGGTACGGCGCTGACCACCAAGGCCCTGGCCCAGCAGTTGCGCCAGTGGCAACTGGGCGGCGACGATGTGGCCCTGGTGATCGGCGGCCCCGACGGGCTGGAGCCGGCCTTCCGCGAAGCGGCCCACCAGCGCATCCGTCTGTCGGACCTGACCCTGCCGCACGCCATGGTGCGCGTGCTGCTGATCGAGCAGCTCTACCGCGGCTGGTCGATCAACGCCAACCATCCCTATCACCGCGAATGAGGGCGGCTTCTTTCCCATGACCCTCTACCTGGCTTCCCAGAGTCCCCGTCGCCGCCAGTTGCTGGAGCAGTGGGGCGTGCCCTGCGAGTTGCTGCTGCCCGACGCCGATGAGGACGCCGAAGCGCTGGAAGCCGTGCGGCCCGGTGAGGCGCCGGCTGTCTATGTGCAGCGCGTGACGGCGCTGAAGCTGCAGGCCTCTCTGGCGCGTCTGCAGCGGCGGGGGCTGCCTGCGGCACCGGTGCTGTGCGCCGACACCACCGTGGCGCTGGGCCGTCGCATCCTGGGCAAACCGGCCGACGAGGCCGATGCCCGGCGCATGCTGGCCGCGCTGTCGGGGCAGCGCCACCGCGTCATGACCGCCGTGGCCGTCGGCCTGCCAGCGGTGCGCGGGCGCCCGGCCCGCGCCTGGCAGGCCTTGTCGACGTCCTGGGTGCGCTTTGCGCCGATGACGCCGGCACAGATCCGCGCCTACGTGGCCACCGGCGAGCCCATGGGCAAGGCCGGTGCCTACGCCATCCAGGGGTTGGCGGCGATGTGGATCGCCCACATCAGCGGCAGCCATTCGGGCATCATGGGCCTGCCCGCCCACGAAACGGCCGGGCTCTTGCGGCAGGCCGGCGTGCGCTTCGTCGGGACCTGATCGCCGCCGCAGTCCCCCAGAACAACCGAACCGAGACAAGGCCATGACGCAGGACATCCTCATCAACTGGTCTCCGCAGGAGACGCGCGTGGCCGTGGTGGAGCAGGGCGCGGTGCAGGAGGTGCACCTGGAGCGCACGCTGGAGCGTGGCCTGGTCGGCAACATCTACCTGGGCAAGGTCTCCAGGGTGCTGCCCGGCATGCAGTCCGCGTTCATCGACATCGGGCTCGACCGCGCAGCGTTCCTTCACGTGGCCGACCTCATGCCCAACATCGCGGCCAAACACGCCGGTCCCCGTGACAAGCCCGCCACAGAGGCGGCACCGGGCGCAGCGGCCCGCACCGGCCAGCGGGTGCTGCACCCCGACCCGGTGTTGCCTATCGAGCGCCAGGTGTTCGAGGGGCAGGCCCTGATGGTGCAGGTGCTCAAGGATCCGATCGGCACCAAGGGCGCGCGGCTGACGGCGCAAATCAGCATCGCCGGGCGCCTGCTGGTGTTTCTGCCGCAGGACAACCACATCGGCGTGTCCCAGAAAATCCCGACTGCCCAGCGCGATGCTTTGCGCCAGCGTCTGCAGGCGCTGACCGCGCTGCCCGATGGCAGCCCGGCGGGTGGCTTCATCTTGCGCACCAACGCCGAGGACGCGTCGGACGACGAACTGCGTGACGACATCGCCTACCTGCGCAAGACCTGGAAGCGCATCCGCGAGGCCGCCACCCAGCAGCCACCGGCCACGCTGTTGTACGAAGACCTGAGCCTCATGCAGCGCGTGCTGCGCGACCTGGTCGGTGCGCAGACGCAGGCGATCCGCATCGATTCGCGCGAACAGTTCGGCGTGCTGCAGCGTTTCGCCAGCGAGTTCATGCCCGACACGCTGCCGCGCCTGCGGCACTACAGCGGCGAGCGGCCGATCTTCGACCTGTTCGGCATCGACGAGGAGATCGTGCGCGCGCTCAGCCGCCGGGTCGATCTCAAGTCGGGCGGCTATCTGGTGATCGACCAGACCGAGGCGCTGACCACGGTGGACGTGAACACCGGGGGCTTCGTCGGGGCTCGCAACTTCGACGACACCGTGTTCCGCACCAACCTGGAAGCCGCGCAGGCGATCGCGCGCCAGCTGCGGCTGCGCAACCTGGGTGGCATCGTCATCGTCGACTTCATCGACATGGTGCGCGACGAGCATCGCGAGGCCGTGCTGGTCGAGTTCCGCAAGCAGCTCGCGCGCGACCGGGTCAAGACCATGGTGGGCGGCTTCTCGCAGTTGGGGCTGGTGGAGATGACGCGCAAGCGCACGCGCGAGTCGCTGGCCCAGATGCTCAGCGAACCGTGTGCCGCCTGCGGCGGGCGCGGCACGGTCAAGACCGCGCGCAGCCTGTGCTACGACATCCTGCGCGAAATCCTGCGCGAGGCCCGGGCATTCAATCCGCGCGAATTCCGCGTGCTGGCGTCGCCACAGGTGGTGGAGCTGTTTCTGGACGAAGAGAGCCAGCACCTGGCCGGTCTTTCGGATTTCATCGGTAAACCCATCTCGCTGCAAAGCGAGGCCGCGATGACGCAGGAACAGTACGACATCGTGCTGCTGTAAGCGCTATCGACGGCTCATTGGGCGCCCGACCGGGGCCTCCGGACAGGCGGCGTTACGCCGATTACGGCCCGTTACGAAAAGCGCCTTCGGTGCCAGCTCAGGTGATGCACATTGCCGACATCGGCGTGTCGCATTGGGCATTTTCCTGCTGCGATGCAGCAGATCGATGGGGGCGGGAACACAATGCTTTTTGCCCAGTTCCTTTTTTGAAACCCTTGCTTCATTACATCGAAATGCATCACATCAAGCTCACCCCCCTGGCGCTGCTGACCGGCAGCCTTCTGGCCACTACCGCCTTCGCCGCCCCGACCGTGGACAAGGAAGGCAACACCGGTTACGCCACGGCCGCCGAATGCGACGCCGCCGTGATCGCTGGCACCGCGCGCTTCTACCAACCCGTCACCCAGATGCCGACCAAGCTGCAAAAGGGCGAAAAACGTGTGAGCAAAGGCAAGCTGTCCGACCTCGGCCCGGCCTACCAACTGGGCGCTTGCGACCTGGGCGTCGGTCGCAAGAACGGCCGCAACGGCGTTTCCAAGGCCCTGCAGGGCAAGTACGTGCCGTTTTCGCCCGACAGCGCGGTGAACCTCTATGCCGACGCCACCGGCAAGACCGTGCGCGCCAGCATGGCCCAGTGCGACAACCGCTTCTCCGGCGCCTTCCCGCGCGCCGTGCCCGTGCCGCCGCCGGCTCCGGTGGCCGTGGCGCCCGCCCCCGCGCCGGCCCCGGCCCCGGTGGTGGCCGCCCCCGCTCCTGCGCCGGCCCCCGTGGTGGCGCCGGCTCCCACCCCGGCCCCTGTGGCCAAGAAGGGCATCACCCCCTACGTGTTCGGCACCCTGGGCGTGGTCAACGACAGCGTCAACTACGGCGCACCGGCGGGCCTGTCGAACGTGGGCGACAGCGATCGCCAGACCGGCGGCCAACTGGGCGTGGGCCTGCAGTTCAACGACCTGCTGGGTGCCGAACTGTTCTACCAGGGTGGCAAGAAGCACGAATACACCGCCTTCAACGGCACCGGCTATGACATCGGCGTCAAGGCGCTGGGCGCCCGCCTGACCCTGGGCACCAACGTGACCGAAAAGCTGCGCCTGTTCGGCAAACTGGGCGCCGCCCGTGTGACGCACGACCTGTTCACTGGCGGCGACGAGTCCAAGACCCGCGCCCTGCTGGGTGCTGGCCTGACCTACTCGCTCAGCGAGAACCTGGGCGTGCGCTTCGACTACGACCACATCCGCCGCCAGGGCAGCAGCACCAACCCGCGCTGGGGCAACATCGACTACTTCGGTCTGGGTCTGCAGTACAGCTTCTGATCCCCGCGCGTCCGTCGCACCAGGGCTCCTTCGGGAGCCCTTTTTTTGGTCACTGTCATGCCCGCGTGAGCGGGCACTCAGCCTCCGGTGCTCAGGGATGCCCGGTTCCGGCCGCCGTGAAGTCCTGCGCGTGCAGGCGCGCGTACAGGCCTTGCTGTTGCAGGAGTTCGGCGTGGGTGCCTTGTTCGATGACCCGGCCTTCCGCCAGCACCACGACACGGTCGGCGTGCTCGATGGTGCTCAGGCGGTGGGCGATCACGAGCGTGGTGCGGCCCTTCATCAGGCGTGTCAGGGCATCCTGCACCAGCCGTTCGGACTCGTTGTCGAGCGCCGAGGTGGCCTCGTCGAGGATAAGGATCGGCGCGTTCTTGTAGATCGCGCGGGCGATGGCCAGGCGCTGGCGCTGGCCGCCGGAAAGTTCGGTCGCGTTGTGGCCCACGTTGGTGTGGATGCCCTGCGGCAGTTGCTCGACCAGATCGAGCAGGTTGGCCGAGGCCAGGGCCTGCCGGATGCGGGCCTCGTCGCGCGTATCTTCACTGGCCCCCAGTGAGACGTTGGCGGCCAGCGTGTCGTTGAACATCACCACGTCCTGGCTGACCATGGCGAACTGGCGCCGCAGGCAGTCGAGCTGCCAGTCGGGCAACGGCACCCCGTCCAGGCGGATGTCGCCGCTTTCCGGGGCGATGAAGCGCGGCAGCAGATTGGCCAGGGTGGATTTGCCGGAGCCGGACGGGCCGACCAGCGCCACCACCTGGCCGGGCGCAACGTGCAGGTTCAGCCCTCGCAACGCCAAGCGCCCGTCATCGCCGTCGCCCTTGCCGGGGTAGCGCACCCAGACACCGTCCAGCGTGAGTTCGCCCCGCACGGCCTTGTCGGGGCAGTACGCGCCGCCGGCCTGTTCGGGGGTCTGTTCGATCAGTTCCAGCCCGCGTTCCAGGGCGGCCAGGCCGCGGGTGATGGGACCGGCGATTTCGGCCAGGTGCCGCACCGGCGCCACCAGCATCAGCATGGCGGTGACGAAGGCCACGAAGTTGCCGACGGTGACCCCGTTGGCATGGCTTTGCCAGAGCGCCACCGAAATCACCGCGGACAAAGCGACGGCCGCCAGCACCTGGGTGAGCGGCGTCATGGCCGCCTGCGCGACGGTGCTTTTGAGCGCCAGGCGCCGCAGGGCCTGGCTCAGGTGCCCGAAGCGCTGCTGCTGAGGTGCCTGCGCCTCGTGCAGGCGCACGACCCGGTGCGCCATCACGTTTTCTTCGACCACGTAGGCCAGTTCGTCGGTGGCTTCCTGGCTGGTGCGCGTGAGGCGGTACAGGCGCCGCGAGAACACACGCATGACGAAGATCAGCGCCGGGAACAGCAGCACCACGATCAGGGTGAGCCGCCAGTTCAGGTAGAGCAGGTAGCCCATGAGAGCGACCAGCGTCAGGCTGTCTTTGGAGAAGGTGAGCAGGGCGTTGACCAGCGTGGTCGTGCCCGACTGCACCTCGTAGACCAGCGTGTTGGACAGGCGGCTCGCGCTCTGGCGCGCGAACAGGCTCGCGTCGGCACGGCTCATGCGCGAGAACATCGCCTCGCGCAGGTTGAGCAGGCCCAGGCTGGCGGTGTAGGACAGCGCGTACTGGGCGATGAAACCGGCCAGGCCCCGCACGGCAAACAAACTGATGAGCGCGGCGGGAACCATCCACAGTGCGATGGCTCCATCGTTGAATCCACGGTCCAGCAGCGTCTTCAGCAGGGCGGGAATCATCGGCTCCGTGATGGCGCCGAGCACGGTGCCGGCCAAGGCCAGTGCAATGCCTGCCTTGGCCGAGCGGAAGTAAGGCCAGAATCGCCGGAGGCGCTGCAAAATCGTGGGGGAGGGCGCAGTCTTGTCGGTCATGTCGGCGGGTGTGCGGTCCGGGAAACCGGACCGGTTTCTGCAGCGGAGAGGCGGTGTTTGTGCATGCTGCAGCGCACATATTGTCACGGCGTGACGCCGGGCTTCCGGTATTATCCGACGGCATGCGTCAGCGCGATTTTTCCGGTCCCCAACGATCTTCTCGAACACCGCTGCCCATGCAGGATTCTTTCGCTCCCATTGCCCCTCTGTCCCCTTCGCGCCGCGCCCTGCTGGGCTGTGCCGTCACGCTGCCGGCGCTTGCGCTCTCCGCACCGCCTGCGCTGGCCCAGTTCCGGGTCGAAGTTTCTGGCGCAGGCGCTTCCCAGATTCCTTTTTCCGCCGTCACGTTCCGCGACAACGGGATCCTCTCCGATGACATCGCCGCCATCGTGCGGGCCGATCTGGAACGCAGCGGGCTGTTCCGTTTTGTGGCGCCGCTGCCCGTGGCGCACGACGAAATGTCGCGGCCCGATTTCAACGCCTGGCGGCAGAAGACGGCCGATGCCTTGCTGACAGGCAGCGTCAGCCGCCTCGCCGACGGCCGTTTCGACGTGCGCTTCCGCGCCTGGGACACGGTCAAGGGTCAGGAACTGGGTGCCATGCAGTTCACGGAGCCGCAGAACCGTATGCGCAACGTGGCCCACAAGATTGCCGACTACCTGTACGAGCGGCTGACGGGCGACAAGGGCGTGTTCTCCACGCGCATCGCCTACGTCACCAAGCAGGGCAGCCAGCACCGCCTGATGATCGCCGACGCCGATGGCGAAGGCTCCGCGGCCGCGTTCACCAGCAGCGAGCCCATCATCTCGCCGAGCTGGGCGCCGGGCGGCTCGCAGGTGGCCTACGTGTCGTTCGAGTCGCGCAAACCGGTCATCTATTCGCACGACATCTTCTCGCGCCAGCGGCGCATGCTCGCCAACTTCCGCGGCTCCAACAGCGCTCCTTCGTGGTCGCCTGACGGCCGCCAGTTGGTGGCCACGCTGTCGCTGTCGGGCAATTCGCAGATTTACGCCATGGCGTCCGGCGGCTCCTCGCCGCGCCGGCTCACCAATTCGGGCAGCATCGACACCGAGCCGGTGTTCAGTGCCGACGGTCGCAGCATCTACTTTGTCAGCGACCGGGCGGGCAGCCCGCAGATCTACCGCATGGATGCACAGGGCGGCGGCGCGCAGCGCATCACCACCTCGGGCACCTACAACATTTCGCCCTCGCCCAGCCCGGACGGCCGGTTGCTGGCCTTCATCTCGCGCATCGGCGGGGCGTTCCGCCTGCACGTGATGGATCTGTCGTCGGGATCGGTCTCGGCACTGACCGAGACCAGCGCCGACGAAAGCCCGAGCTTCGCACCCAACAGCCGCCTGATCGTCTACGCCACCCGCGAAGGTGGTCGCGATGCGCTCATGACCACCACCGTCGACGGCCGCGTCAAGACCCGCCTGGCCAGCAGCCAGGGCGACATCCGCGAACCCGACTGGGGCCCGTTCGCGGCCTGATCCGATTTATCCACCGTCTCCGTCTGCTCACTGATTCCTCTGAAAGGTCCACCATGTTCCCAACCCGGCGCCGCATTTCTCCCTGGTCCCAACGCATCGGCGGCTTGCTGCTGTGCCTCACGCTGGCCGCCTGCGGCTCCAGTGTCAAGCTCGATGACGTGCCGGTGGAAGACCGCAATGCCGGTGGTGCCCAGACCGGGCAGAACGGTGTCGACCCGCGCACCGTGCAGGGCGTGGACATGACGCAGGACGGCGCGGCCGGTATCGGCCAGCAGCCCGTCGGCCTGGCCCGCGTGGTGTACTTCGATTACGACAGCTTCGACGTGCGCGCCGATGGCCGCACCGTGATCGATAGCAACGTGCGCTACCTCAAGGCCAACCCCAGCCGCCGCGTCAGCCTCGAAGGCCATACCGACGAGCGCGGCGGGCGCGAATACAACCTGGCGCTGGGTCAGAAGCGTGCCGAGGCCGTGCGCCGTGCGCTCGCGGCCCAGGGTGTCCCCGATGCCCAGATGGAAGCCGTGAGCTTCGGCGAGGAAAAGCCGGCCGAGATGGGCAGCGACGAAAGCGCGTACGCCAAAAACCGCCGCGTTGAAATCCTCTATCGCTGAACCTGATGCCGTTGCGTTCCTTCTCTCTCCGCGAACTGCTGCTCGGTGGCGGCCTGGCAGCCACGCTGCTGGCGCCGCTGCCGGCCCAGGCCCTGTTTGACGACAACGAAGCGCGCAAGGCCATCATCGAACTGCGCCAGAAGTTCGATGCCAACAAGGCTGCGACCGACGCGGCCCTGTTGCGCCTCGGTGACGAGGTGCGCGATCGTCGGCCTCTCAACGAGCTGATGAACCAGATCGAGCAGTTGCGCGCCGAGCTGGCCCAGTTGAAGGCGCAGAACGACAGCTTGTCGCGCCAGGTGGCCGATCTCCAGCGTGGCCAGCAGGCGGCCCAGGCCACGGTGGACGAACGCCTGCGCCAGTTCGAGCCGGTACCGGTGACGGTCGACGGTCTGACCTTCGATGTGCAGCCCGCCGAAAAGCGTGAGTACGACGCTGTCATGGACGTGGTGCGCCGCTCCGACTTCGCCGGCGCCGCCGCCGGGTTCGAGACCTTCCTGCGCCGGTATCCGGACAGCGGCTACACGCCGTCCGTGCTGTACTGGCTGGGCAACGCCCAGTACGCGAACCGCGCCTACCGCGAATCCCTGGGCACGCACCGCCGGCTGGTGAACACCTACCGCGACCACCCGCGTGCCCCCGAGGCCCTGCTGGCCATCGCCAACAGCCAGGTCGAGCTCAAGGACGCACGCTCTGCCCGCAAGACCCTGGAAGACCTGATCAAGGGCTACCCGCAGTCCGAAGCCGCCGCCGTGGCGCGCGACCGCCTGTCCCGCCTGCGCTGATCCCGCCTGTGCCGCGCCCTGTCGTGCGCTGAGGACTCTGCCGCGCCGGACGCCAAAGTCCGGCGCGCGCTTCTACAATCGCGGCCCATGGAACCGGCCGACTTTCAACAACTCAAATCCCACGTGCTCTGGGCCGCTTTTGCGGCCTCTGCCGTTTTTGGCTTCATCACGCAGCGCACCCATTTCTGCACCATGGGCGCGATCAGCGACGTCGTGAACATGGGCTCCTGGGTCCGCATGCGCATGTGGGGCATGGCGGTCGGCGTGGCCATGATCGGCTTCCAACTGATGGCCTGGCTGGGCTGGATCGACCCGAACCAGACGATCTACGCCCCGGGGCGCATCATCTGGCTCTCGGCCCTGGTGGGCGGTGCGCTGTTCGGCTTCGGCATGGTGCTGGCTTCGGGCTGCGGCAGCAAAACCCTGGTGCGCATCGGCACCGGCAGCCTCAAGGCGCTGGTGGTGTTCTTCGTGATGGGGTTTGCGGCGTTTGCCACCATGCGCGGCATCCTGGCGGTGGTGCGCGTTCGCACCGTGGATCAGGTGGCCTTCGACCTGCCGGGAGGCAGTGCCGTGCCGGCTGCGCTGTCGGCATGGGCTGGCGGCGACGCCAGCACGCTGGGCCTGCTCATGGGACTGGTCGTCGGTGGCGGTCTGGTGCTGTGGGCGCTGGCGAACCCGGAATTTCGCGCCTCGTTCAACCACTGGCTGGCCGGCGCCGGCATCGGGCTGGTGATCGTGGCCATGTGGTGGATCAGCGGCCACCTGGGTTTTGTGCCCGAGCACCCGGAAACCCTGGACCCGGTCTACGTGGCCACCAATTCCGGTCGCATGGAAGCGCTGACCTTCACCGCCCCCATGGCCTATGCGCTGGACTGGCTCATCCACTTCAGCGACACCTCCAAGCTGCTCACCATCAGCGTGGTGTCGGTGGCCGGTGTGGTGGTGGGTGCCTTCGTCCAGGCCCTGTGGGAGCGCAGCTTCCGCTGGGAAGGTTTTCGGGACACCCAGGACACCGCCTTGCACATCGTGGGCGCGCTGTGCATGGGCGTGGGCGGTGTGACCGCCATGGGCTGCACGGTGGGGCAGGGCCTGTCGGGCTTGTCGACACTGAGTCTGACCAGCATGATCGCTGTGGCCGGTATCGTGCTTGGTGCCCTGGGCGGCTTCCGCCTGCAGATGTGGTTGCTGGAGCGCGGCTGAGCCGCGCCGGTGGGCGGTTTACGCGATGGCACCTGAATTCGAGCGCCGCTTCGGCGGCCTGCGCCGTCTTTATGGCGCAGCCGGGGCGCAGCGCCTGTTTGACGCGCACGTGGCGGTGGTCGGCATCGGTGGTGTCGGCTCCTGGGCGGTCGAAGCGCTGGCGCGCAGCGGCGTGCGGCGGCTCACGCTGATCGACCTGGACCACGTCGCCGAGTCGAACATCAACCGCCAGATCCACGCCAGCGAAGCCACGCTGGGCCAGGCCAAGGCCGAGGCCATGCGCGAACGCATCGCGCTCTACCACCCGGATGCTGTGGTCGATGTGGTCGACGATTTTGTGACCTCGGACAACTGGCCCGCGCTGATCGCCGGGCTGCCGCCACCCGACGCCCTCATCGATGCCTGCGACCAGGTGCGCGCCAAGACCGCGATGGCCGCCTGGGCCCTGCGTGAGTCCAGGCCCTTGGTCACGGTGGGCGCGGCCGGTGGCAAGCGATTGCCGCAGGCGGTGGAGGTGGGCGATCTGGCCGGCACCACGCACGATCCTTTGCTGGCCAAGCTGCGCTACCAGCTGCGGCGATCGCACGGCGCCTCCCGCGAAGGGCGCATGGGCGTGACCTGTGTGTTCAGTCGCGAAAACGTGGCACCACCAGACGCGGCCTGTCTGGTCGATGGCGCGGCCGCACCGGGTGCGGCGCTCAATTGCCATGGCTATGGCTCGGCGGTGAGCGTGACCGCCACCTTCGGTCTGTGCGCAGCGGGCTGGGTGCTCAATCACCTGGCCGAAGGGCGGGGCTGAACGGCCCAAGAAAAAAGGTCCACAGCCGTGTGGCGGTGGACCTTTTTGGGGATTCTGGTAGGACGTGAGGGATTCGAACCCACGACCAACGGATTAAAAGTCCGCTGCTCTACCAACTGAGCTAACGTCCCCCATGCAGACTGAACAGAAAAATCTTTCAGGTGCTGCGAAGCCCACGATTATAGCGCAATCGCGGGCCATCTTCGGAGGCATCGACGGCGATGCCTTTGCTCAGCCCGTCTCGTGCAGGCCGCCCAGGCCCCACAGGGCCTCAGCGGCCACCCGCTCCTGCTGAATGCGCAGCGCCAACGCCTGTGCCGAGCCGCCCAGGGGACGGTTGTCGATCGCGCGCAGGCGGCTCTGCACAGTGGGTTCACCCAGCACCGCCTGCGCGGCACGGTTGAGCGCATTCAGCCGATCGGCAGGCGTGCCCGCTGGTGCAAAAAGACCGAAGGTGGACCACAGATTTGCCTGGGGCAAGCCCAGTTCGGCCAGGGTCGGCACCCCGGGCAGGGTGGACGAGCGTTCCGGTGCACCCAGGGCCAAGGCGCGCAGCCGGCCTTGGCGCACGTGCGCGAGTTGCTGCGGAGCGAGGTTGCTGGAGAGCAGGTGAAACTGCCCACCCAGTGCGTCGTTGATCTGCTGGCCCCCGCCCTTGTACGGGATGTGCACGATCGGCGCTCCGCTGGCTTGGCGGGTATGGGCCAGCACCAGATGACCTGTGGTGCCGCGGCCGGAGCTGGCCCAGCGCAACCCACCGGGTATCTGCCGGGCCTGCTGCAAGGCCGAGGGCAGGTCGTGGGCGGCCAGTGCCGGTGTGGCCAGCAGCAGCAGGGGCGTGGCCATCACGGCCATCACCGGCACCACGTCGCGTGTCGGATCGAAGCCCAGGCGCATCATGAGCGGCAACACCGTCAACGGGGTGATGGCCGACCAGAGCAGGGTGTGCCCGTCGGCAGGTGCCCGACTCAGGTGTTCGAAGGCCAGGGTGCCGCTGGCTCCAGGCCGGTGGCGCACGACGACCGCCACCCCCAGCCGCCCGGCCAGGCGCTCGGCCAACAGGCGGGCCACCTCGTCGCTCACCCCGCCCGGCGGGTAGGCCACCACGAGTTGCACTGGGCGCTGCGGCCATGGGGTTACCGCCTGGGCCGCCGGCAGAGCGACCAGGGCGCTCACGCCGGCCTCGATCAGCCAGCGGCGGCGGTTCGGTGCGGCGGCATGGGTCACGGTTGTGCCAGCTCGCGTGCCATCGCGATCAGGTGCGCCAACGGGCCTTCGGCGTCGCTGCGGCGCCAGGCCAGGGTCAGCGGCGCCGACAGCGCCTGCCCGCCGGCAATGGGGCAGTAGACGATGGCCTCCGGGTGGGCACCGCTCATGGACGCGGGCACCACCGACACGCCGGCACCGGCAGCGACGAGGTTCAGGTTGGTCATCATGCGGTCGACCTCGGCGACGATGCGCGGCTGGAAACCGGCCTGCTCGCACAGCCGCAGCCAGTTGGCGTAGAGGCCCGGCGCCCCTGGGCGCCGGACCAGGATGAAGCCGTCGTCGCGCAGGGCTTGCGGTGCCAGGGGGCGTGGCCGGCCGTCGGGCACCAGCGGATGGCCCCAGGGCAGTGCGAGCATGGCCGGCTCGGTCAGCAAGGTGAGCATGTCGATGCCGGGCGGGTGGTTCACCGGTACCCGCAGCAGGCCGGCGTGCAGGCGGCCGGCGACCAGGGCATCCAGAATGTCCTCGGCGTTGTGTTCGCTCAGGCGCAGCTCGATGCCCGCGAAGCGCTGCCGACATTCGCGCAGCAGGCGTGGGGTGAAAGCGTGGGCCGCAGCCGAGCTGGTGAAGGCCACGTCGAGCACGCCTTCGTGCCCCGCGGCGATGCGCGCCATGCGCTCCTGCAGGGCTCCCATGCCGGCCACCAGGCGCTGTGCTTCGGTGCGCAGCACCTGGCCGGCGGGCGTGAGGGCCACGCCCTTGGGGTGGCGGCGCAGCAGCGGTACGCCCACTTCGTGTTCCAGGGCCATGATCTGCTGGCTCAGCGGCGGCTGCTGAATGCCCAGAACCTCGGCCGCGCGCGTGAGGGAGCCGGCATCGGCCACGGCGAGAAAGTAGCGCAGGTGGCGAATATCCATATTCATATGATATGGACTTTCATGGTTCCATATATTTGACGTCTCCTTTGGCCAGCCGTATCGTCGCACGCCTCATTCCACGACACAAGGAGACACGGTATGGCAAACACGATTCGACGGTCCTGCGCCCCCACAAGCCGGTGGCGGTACGGTTTGCTGGCGGCGCTGCTGGCGCAGGCAGGCTGGGCGTTGGCACAGACGCCCGCAGCCCCGGCGCGCGACGAATTTTTCTGGCTGGGAGCGATCAACAAGGCCACGGCGGTCATCAATACCGACGAAGGCCTGCTTGATCGGCAGCTCGCGCCGCGCCTCGCCGCCGGTATCGACAAGGTGCTGGCCGATGGCGGCCAGCCCGGCGGCGCCCGGCCGCGCACCGTGATTTCTTTCGAGCCGTTGCTGATCAAGGCGGCCGGCCCGGAAGTCACCTGGCTGCACGCCGGGCGCTCCAGCCAGGACATGCACGCCACCTACCGCGCCGCGATTCTGCGCGACGAACTGCTGGTGCTGGCCACGGAGTTGAACCGCACCACCGAAGCGCTGGTGAAACTGGCCGACAAGCACCAGGCGACCATCGTGCCCAACTACACCAACGGCGTGGCCGCCCAGCCCAACAGCCTGGGGCACAACCTGCTGGGCCATGCGGCCGGTCTGGAGCGCGACGCGCAGCGCTTGCGCGAGGCCTATGCCCGCATCGACCGCTCGGCCATGGGCACGACGGTGCTCAACGGGTCGAGCTGGCCGCTCAACCGCCGCCGCATGGCCGACTACCTGGGCTTTGCCGGCACGGTCGACAACGCCTACGACGCGTCGCAGATTTCGTCCATGGAACACCCCGTGGAAGTGGGGGCGGTGGTGACCGCCATGGCTCTGCACGCCGGGCACTTCATCGAAGACGTGATGGTGCAGTACGCCGCGCCGCGCCCCTGGATGCTGCTGGCCGAGGGCGACGGCAACACCTACGTGTCCAGCGCCATGCCACAAAAGCGCAACCCCGGCCTGCTCAACAGCACGCGGCGCCAGGCTTCCGGCGTGATCGCGGTGGCCCTGGGGCCGGTGATCCGCGCCCACAACATCACCCCGGGCATGGCCGACCCCAAGGAGGTCCAGGACAACAGCGCCCTGGTGCGCAGCACGGTGGCGATGCTCAAGGGCTGGCAGCGCATCCTGGGTGCGCTGGTGGTCAGCCCGGAGCGGGCACTGGAAGAGCTCGACAGCGACTGGACCGCGTCACAGGAACTGGCCGATCTGCTGATGCGCCAATACCAGGTGCCGTTCCGCATGGGGCATCACTTCGCCTCCGATCTGGTCGACCACGCGCGCCAGAACAACCTGCGGCCCTCCAACTTCCCTTACGCGACGGCGCGCGAGATTTACGCGCGGACCCTGAGCAAAGACGGTGGCAACCCCGAGCTGCCGATGAGCGAGGCGGAATTCAAGGCCGCGCTGGATCCGGTGGCCATCGTGCGGGCGCGCGCCACCGCAGGTGGGCCGCAGCCGGCCGAGATGGTGCGGATGCTGTCGCTGGCCCAGCAGCAGATCCAGGCGCAATCGGCGTGGATCGCGCAGCGCCAGCAGCGCATTCAAGGCGCGCTGGCCCAGCTCGATACCGATTTCAAGGTCTTGTTGCCCAAGCCCTGAGCGGGCTGCCGATTTCCCCGTTCAGGGACGTCGGGGCAGGGGTGTGCGGGCGTCGGCATCGCCATCGGCCCAGACTCCCCGGCGCGCGATGCGGGCTTCCTGCTGGGCCTGCAGCAGGGCGGCCGTGCCACCTTCGCCCAGGGAGAGCGCCCAGGCCAGGCCCGCGCGCACCTGGGCGTCGGCGGCGCGCTGGCCCTGGCATTCGACATCGGCGGTGACTCTGCCGCCCGCGCGCGGCGGCGTACGCGGCCGCAGGGTGATCGCCTGGCGCTCGCACAGTTGGCGCAGTGCGAGCCGGGCGGTCCCGCTGCGGGGGTGTGTCGGGTTCGGTGCCTCAATGCCGGCCACGCGCACCGTCAGCGTCTGCGCGGCGGCGGCTTCACCGCAGCGCACGGACAGTGCATCACCGCTCGTCACGGCGATGGCCAGACAGAACAGAACGGCGGTGCTCATGCCCGCCACCACCGAGCCCGGGGGGACCGGGTCACTTCTTCTTGATCAGGCCGTAGACCACCAGCAGCAGGATCGCGCCGATCACCGAAGCGATGAACCCCGCCGCCTGGCCCGGGGCGTACAGACCCAGGGCCGCACCCAGGTAGCTGGCCACGAAGGACCCGGCGACCCCGAGCAGGGCGGTCATGATCCAGCCCATGCTGTCGTTGCCGGGTTTGATGGCGCGCGCGACGAAGCCGGCGATGAGACCGATGAGGAGGGTGCCGATGATCGACATCATGGTGAAAGACCTTTCAGGGGACGATGAACCAGGGCAGCGCCGCCGTTGGCCGGGCGCTGTGCTGGGGCCACTGTAGCGCCGAAGTGCCGCCCCTGCGTGACAGCGGGGTGAGCCGCACGCAGGTCGTGGCGCCGGGCGCGCAGCGCGTCACACGCGTGTGGTGCGCGGGCGCCGCGAGCCTGGTTTGCAGCGGGGCGCGTAGTCAGCCCGTGGCTTCGGCCGACGCCGCCTCGATGGCTTCGCTCAGCTCCAGCCAGCGGGCTTCGGCCGTCTCCAGCGCGTCGCCCACGGCCTTCAGCCGCCGGCCGGCTTCGGCGATCTCGGCCGGCGGCAGGTTGCCGCTGAGCGCGGTTTCCAGCCCGGTTTTTTCCGCTTCCAGGCCGGCCATGCGCTTTTCCACCTGCTCCAGTTCCTTGCGCAGCGGGCGCAGCCGCTCGGTCACTTGCTGGCGGCGTTGGGCGTCCAGCCGGCGCTGTTCGCCGCTGCGCGGCGCCGGGGCGCTGGCGGGGGGCGCCGGATCATCGGGGTGGGGCGCTGCGGCCACCGGCGCAGGCGGTTCTGCAGCCGCAGCACCCTCGGTCGCCGCGGCGGCCGCCGCCGATTTGCCCGCCGCGCGCTGGGCCTCGCGCGCCTGCCGGGCCACGTCGAGCAGGTAGCGCTGGTAATCGTCGAGGTCGCCGTCGAACGGCGCGATGCCGCCGCGCGAAACCAGCCAGAACTCGTCGCACACGGCGCGCAGCAGGGCCCGGTCGTGGCTGACCAGCATCACCGTGCCTTCGAACTCGTTGAGCGCCACCGACAGCGCTTCGCGCGTGGCCAGATCCAGGTGGTTGGTCGGTTCGTCGAGCAGCAGCAGATTGGGGCGTTGCCAGACGATCATGCACAGCACCAGGCGCGCCTTTTCGCCGCCGCTCATGGTGCCCACGGCCTGCTTGACCTGGTCGCCGGTGAAGTTGAAGGTGCCCAGGAAGTTGCGCAAGTCCTGTTCGCGCGTGGCCTGGCCGGCCAGACGGCCCTGCGCAGTGCAGTCCTTGACCAGGCGGATCATGTGCTCCAGCGGCGTATCGGCGGGGCGCAGCACGTCGAGTTCCTGCTGCGCGAAATAGCCGATGTTCAGGCCCTTGCCTTCGGTGATCTCGCCGCTGATCGCCGTCAGGTCGCGCGCGATGGTCTTGACCACCGTGGACTTGCCCTGGCCGTTGGCGCCCAGGATGCCGATGCGCTGTCCGGCCAGCACCGACTTGCTGACGCCGCGCACGATCACCGTCGGGTCACCCGTTTCCTGCAGCGGCGGGTAGCCGAAGCTGACCTCGTGCAGGGCCAGCATGGGGTTGGGCAGGTTGAGCGGTTCGGCGAATTCAAAGGTGAATTCGGCCTCGGCCAGCACCGGCCCGATCTTTTCCATGCGTTCGAGCGCCTTGACCCGGCTTTGCGCCTGCTTGGCCTTGCTGGCCTTGGCCTTGAAGCGGTCGATGAACTTCTGCAGGTGCGCCATCTTCTCCTGCTGGCGCGCGTAGGCCGAGGCCTGCAGGGCCATCTGCTCGGCGCGCATGTCTTCGAAGCGGCTGTAGTTGCCGCCGTAGCGGTGCAACTGGGCGCGTTCGATGTGCACGGTAACGTTGGTCACGGCATCCAGGAATTCGCGGTCGTGGCTGATCACCAGCAGCGTGCCCTGATAACGCTTGAGCCAGTCTTCCAGCCAGACCAGGGCGTCCAGGTCCAGGTGGTTGGTCGGTTCGTCGAGCAGCAGCAGCTCGCTCGGACACATCAGCGCACGGGCCAGTTGCAGGCGCATGCGCCAGCCGCCCGAGAAGCTGTTGACCGGCCGATCGAGTTCGTCGGTGCGGAAGCCCAGGCCCAGGATCAGCGCCTGCGCGCGCGACGGCGCATCGTGGGCGCCGGCGTCGTGCAGCGCCATGTAGGCGTGCGCCATGCGTTCGCCGTCATCGCTGGCCTCGGCCGCCGTCACCTCCTGCTGGGCGGCCAGCAGGGTCACGTCGCCTTCGATGACGAACTGCGTCGCCGGCATGTCGGTTTCGGGCATGTCCTGCGCGACCTGCGCCATGCGCCATTGCGGAGGAATGGAAAAATCGCCCTTGTCCTCGTGCAGCGTGCCGTCGAGCAGGCGGAACAGGCTGGATTTGCCGGCACCGTTGCGTCCCACCAGACCGATTTTTTCGCCCGGGTTGAGGGTGCAGGACGCGCCGTCGAGCAGCACCCGGGTGCCGCGGCGTAGGGTGATGTTGCGCAGACTGATCATGCCGCGTCCTCCGGCAGCGCCAGCATGTCGCGGGTGAGCAGCAGCACCTGGTCGCTGCCGGCGCTGGTCTCCAGCCAGTCGGGCAGCAGGTGCGGGAAGGCGGCTTCGAAGTGTTCGCGCTCGTTGCCGATTTCCAGCACCAGCACGGCGTTCTCCGTCATGCGGGCCGGCGCGTCGCGCAGCAGGCGGCGGACGAAGTCCATGCCATCGGCGCCGCCGGCCAGGGCCAGTTCGGGCTCCGCCCGGTACTCGGGGGGCAGCGCGGCCATGCTGCCGGCATTGACGTAGGGCGGGTTGCAGAGGATCAGGTCCCACGGACCGGGGCAGGCGGCCAGGCCGTCGGACTCGACCAGGGTGATGCGTTCCTGCAGACCGTGTTTGTCCACATTGATGCGGGCCACGGCCAGTGCGTCGGCGGAAAGGTCGGCGCCGGTGACCTGGATGTCGGGCCAGGCCATGGCGGCCAGCACGGCCAGGCTGCCGTTGCCGGTGCACAGGTCGAGCACCTGCCGCGTGTCTTCGGAGAGCCAGGCGTCGAAGCCGCCGTCGGCGATCAGTTCGGCGATGAAGCTGCGCGGCACGATGCTGCGCTCGTCCACGTAGAACGGCACGCCCTGCAGCCAGGCTTCGCGGGTGAGGTAGGCCGCGGGCTGGCGGGTGGCGATGCGGCGTTGAATCAAGGCATTGGCCGCCTGCGCCTCGGCTTCGGTCACGGGGCGGGTGGCCAGGGTGCCGAGGTCGCTGTCCAGCGGCAGGCCGAGCTGCCACAGCACGAGCCAGGCGGCTTCATCGTGGGCGTTGGTGGTGCCGTGGCCATAGGCCAGGGCGGCGGCGTCGAGGCGGGCGGTGGCGCCCGCCAGCAGGTCCTGCAGGGTCATGTGGGTGGGGCCGGGTGTCAGCGGCCAGTGGCTGGGGCAGCCAGGTTTTCCAGCGTGCGGCGGTAGATGGCGGTGAGCGGTTCGATGTCGGCCAGCGCCACGTGTTCGTCCACCTTGTGGATGGTGGCGTTGGGCGGGCCGAGTTCGATCACCTGCGGGCAGACGCGGGCGATGAAGCGGCCGTCGCTGGTGCCGCCGGTGGTGGAGAGCTCGGTTTCGATGCCGGTCTCTTGCCGAATGGCATTGCGCACGGCGTCGACCAGCGTGCCAGGCGTGGTGAGAAAGGGCAGGCCACCCACCGTCCAGGCCAGGTCGTAGTCGGTGCCGGCTTGCAGGCCGTGCTGCGCCAGCAGCCCGGCCACGCGCTGCTGCAGGCCTTCGGGCGTGGACTCGGTGCAGAAACGGAAGTTGAAGTCCAGCACCACGGCGCCGGGAATCACGTTGCTGGCGCCGGTCCCGCCGTGGATGTTGCTGACCTGCCAGCTCGTGGGCGGGAAGAAGGCGTTGCCTTGGTCCCAGGTGGTGGCGGCCAGTTCGGCCAGCGCGGGCGCGAGCAGGTGAATCGGGTTCTTCGCCAGGTGCGGGTAGGCGATGTGGCCCTGGACGCCCTTGACCGTGAGCTTGCCGCTCATGGTGCCGCGGCGGCCGTTCTTGATCATGTCGCCGGTGCGCTCGACCGAAGTGGGTTCGCCGACGATGCACCAGTCCAGCCGCTCGCCGCGCGCCTGCAGCCATTCGCAGACTTTCACGGTGCCGTCCACGGCCGGGCCTTCTTCGTCACTGGTGAGCAGGAAGGCGATGTCGATCGGCGCGTCGGGCTGCGCGGCCAGGAACTGTTCGCAGGCCACGACCATGGCCGCCAGCGAGGTCTTCATGTCGCTGGCGCCGCGCCCGTAGAGCCGGCCGTCGCGGTGCGCGGGCACGAAGGGGTCGCTTGTCCACAGGTCCAGCGGGCCGGTGGGGACGACATCGGTGTGACCGGCGAACACCAGCGTGGGGTGCTGGCCACTGCCACGGCGGGCCCAGAGATTGGTGACGCGGAAGTCGGCCGGGCCGCTTTCCAGGGTTTCGCAGGCAAAGCCCAGTGCCTGCAGCCGTTCGGCAATCAGGGCCTGGCAGCCCTCGTCCCGCGGGGTGACAGAGGGACGCGAGATCAGGGCTTCGGTCAGGCGCAGGGTAGCGGTCATCAGAATTTGACGTCGAGCGTGAACTCGGTGAAGGTGGGCGCCTCGTTGGGGTCGTCTTCGACCGGCAAGGCCTGCTGGGCGGTCTTGCTGGCGTTGAAGTCGTTCTGCAGGCGCCACAGCAGGTTGTTGGGCGAGTCGGCGTGGGCCAGCGCCTCGTTGCGCGAGACCAGCCCGTCGACCACGAGGCGCGCCAGATCCTGCTCAAAGCTCTGCGAGCCCTCGGCCAGCGACTTTTCCATCGCCTCGCGCACGCCGGAGAAGTCGGCCTTCTGGATCAGGTCGGCGATGAGCGCGGTGTTGAGCATCACCTCCATGGCCGGCACACGGCCACCGGTGTGGGTGCGCAACAGGCGCTGCGAGACGATGGCGCGCAAGGCGGCGGCCAGGTCGCCCAGCATGGTGGGACGCACTTCCACCGGGTAGAAGCTCAGGATCCGGTTGAGCGCCTGGTAGCTGTTGTTGGCGTGCAGCGTGGCCAGGCACAGGTGGCCGGAGTGCGCGTAGGCGATGGCGGCCGACATGGTTTCGCGATCGCGGATTTCGCCGATCAGGATCACGTCGGGCGCCTGCCGCAGCGCATTCTTCAGGCCGACTTGCAGCGAGGCGGTGTCGGAGCCGATCTCGCGCTGGTTGATCACCGACTTCTTGTTGCGGAAGACGTATTCGATCGGGTCTTCGATCGTCAGGATGTGGCCGGTGTTCTGGGTGTTGCGGTGGTCCACCATGGCCGCCAGCGTGGTGGTCTTGCCGGCCCCGGTGGCGCCGACCATGATGATCAGGCCGCGTTTTTCGAGCACCAGATCGGACAGGATCGGCGCCACGTTCAGCGAGTCCAGCGCCGGCACGTCTTCCGGCACATACCGGATCACCACCGCGTAGGTACCGCGCTGGCGCATGGCGCTGACGCGGAAGTTGCCGATGCCCTCGATCGGCACACCCAGGTTGAGTTCCCCCGTTTCCTGCAGCTCTTCCAGGCGGGTCGGCGGCAGGATCTCGGACAGCAGGTTGCGCGGGGCTTCGGGCGGCAGCACCTGGCTGTTGATCGGGATCGTCTGGCCGTTGATCTTGATCATGGCCGGCGCGTGGGCCGACAGGTACACGTCCGAGGCCTTCTTTTCGGCCATCAGGCGCAGGATGCGCTCCATCGTTCCGCTACCGCTCATACCGGTTCCTTCCGTCAGAGGGATTCAAGGGGGCCGTTCAAACCGATCCAGGGGCGTGCGGCGCTCAGTCGCGCAGCAGGTCGTTCAGGCTCGTCTTGGAACGGGTCTGCGCGTCCACCGTCTTCACGATGATGGCGGCGTAGGTGCTGTAGTCCTGGCCCGACTTGGTCTTCTTGGGCAGGTTGCCGCTGATGACCACCGAGCCCGAGGGCACGCGACCGTAGCTGATCTCGCCGGTGTCGCGGTTGAAGATGGGGGTGCTCTGGCCGATGTACACGCCCATGCCCAGCACGGAGTATTCTTCGACGATCACGCCTTCGACCACTTCGGAGCGGGCGCCGATGAAGCAGTTGTCTTCGATGATGGTCGGGTTGGCCTGCAGGGGTTCGAGCACGCCGCCCAGGCCCACGCCGCCCGAGAGGTGCACGTTCTTGCCGACCTGCGCGCAGGAACCCACGGTGGCCCAGGTGTCGACCATGGTGCCCTCGTCCACGTAGGCGCCGATGTTCACGTAGCTGGGCATCAGGATCGCGCCCTTGGCGACGAAGCTGCCGCGGCGCGCCACGGCGGGCGGCACCACGCGCACGCCGGCGGTCTTGAGCTCGGCTTCGGACAGGTCGGAGAATTTGGTGTCGACCTTGTCGAAGAAGGACAGGCCACCGGCCTTGACGACGGCGTTGTCCTTCAGCCGGAACGACAGCAGCACCGCCTTCTTGATCCACTGGTGCACCGTCCACTGGCCGACGCCTTCGCGGGTGGCCACGCGCAGGCGGCCGGTATCGAGTTCGGCGATCACGTGTTCGACCGCGTCCAGCACCTCCTTGGGGGCGGAGGCGGGGTTGAGTTCGGCACGGTTGTCCCAGGCGTTGTCGATCAGGGTTTGCAGTTGTTGCGTCATGTCGCTTGGCTCGAAGAGTCGGAAAGTCAGGGGGTCAAAGAAAAAGGGGAGCGGTGGCGCCTCAGGCGTGGGCGCGGCAGAAGTCGACGATGCGGTGCGCCGCTTCCAAGCATTCGGCCGGCTCGGCCACCAGGGCCATGCGCACCCGGCCCGCGCCCGGGTTGGTGCCGCCGGCTTCGCGCGCCAGATAGCTGCCGGGCAGAACCGTCACATTGTATTGAGCCAGCAGCTCGCGGGCGAAGACCTCGTCGGCGCTGAGCCCCGGAAGGCGGCCCGCGAAACCGGCCGGCACGCCGGCCCACAGGTAGAAGGCCGCGTCGGGCAGCGCCACGTCGAGCACCTCGGCGAGCAGCGGGGTGACGGCGGCGAACTTCTCGCGGTACTGTCGCCGGTTGTCGATCACGTGCGCCTCGTCGCCCCAGGCGGCGACGCTGGCGGCCTGCACGGCCGGGCTCATGGCGCCGCCGTGGTAGGTGCGGTAGAGCAGGAAGGCCTTGATCAGCGCCGCGTCGCCGGCCACGAAGCCGCTGCGCAGGCCCGGCACATTGCTGCGTTTGGACAGGCTGGTGAACATCACCAGGTTGCGGAAATCGTGGCGTCCGAGGCGAACCGCAGCTTCCAGGCCGCCCAGCGGCGGCTCATCGCGGAAGTAGATCTCGCTGTAGCACTCGTCGGAGGCGATGACGAAGCCGTACCGGTCGCTCAGCGCAAACAGCGTTTCCCACTCGGACAAGGGCATCACGGCGCCGGTGGGGTTGCCCGGTGAGCACACATAGATCATCTGCGTGCGCTGCCAGACCGCTTCCGGCACGCTGGCCCAGTCCGCCGCAAAATTGCGCGCCGGCACGCTGGGCACGTAGTAGGGCTCGGCGCCGCCGAGCAACGCCGCCCCTTCGTAGATTTGATAGAAGGGGTTCGGAAAGGCCAGGGTGGCGCCGGGCTTGGACGGGTCGAGCACCGTCTGCGCGAACGCGAACAGCGCCTCGCGCGAACCGTTCACAGGCAGGACCTGGGTGCCCGGATGGACGCTCACGCCGTACCGGCGCTGCAGCCAGCCGGCGCAGGCTTCACGCAGGCCCGGCTCGCCCGCCGTGGCCGGGTAGCCGGTCAGCCCGGTGTCCAGCGATGCGGCGAGCGCGTCCTTGAGCATCTGCGGGGTGGCGTGTTTGGGTTCGCCGATGCCCAGGCTGATGGCGCGGTGCGCCGGGCTGGGCGTGACGTCGGCGAACAGCCGGCGTAGCCGTTCAAAAGGGTAGGGCTGCAGGCGGGAGAGCAGGGGATTCATGGCGGCCGATTATCCGGGATGGCCAACCCGTCCCGGCGAGGTGACAGCACCCGTCCGGGCACAATAGCCGGCCAAGACGCTGGCCGGGCTCCGAGCCGGCCGCAGGAGACAAGCATCGAAGCGCGCGCCGGGGGGCGTTGTGGCCCCGGCACGTTGTGCGTCCTTTGTTTTCAGTCGGTGGCCCGCCCAGGTTTTCAACCCGCGCGCCCCGGCCCCGCTGGTCATGAACCCATCTTCTTCCCTGCCGCAGGTGCAGACCCTGCCGCAATTGCTGGCCTGGCGCGTGGCCGAAACGCCCGATGGCGAGGCCTACCGCGAGTTCGACCCCCGGTCCGACCAATGGGTGTCCACCACCTGGGCCGAGGCCGGCCAGCGCATCGCCCGGTGGCAGGCGGCGCTGGCCGTCCAGGCCCTGCCGGCCGGCGCGCGCGTCGCCATTCTGCTGCCCAACGGGCTGGACGCGGTGTGCATGGACCAGGCCGTGCTGGCGCTGGGCTGTGTGCCGGTGCCGCTGCACGACCTGGACAACCCGGGCAGCATCGCCTATATCCTGGCGGACTGCGAGGCGGCCTGCCTGATCGTCAACCAGCCGGCGCAGTGGAAGGCGATCCAGGGCACGGGCGTCGACATGCCGGCGCTGGGCCGCGTGGTGCTGCGCCAGGGCCAGCCGGGCGATCTGCCCGCTGCGGACGCGCGGGTGGTGGCCCTGGCCGACTGGCTGCAGGCCGGCGCCGCTGCGGCGCCGGCCACTTCGGTGCACGCGCCGGCCGCCGACGACCTGGCTGCGGTGGTCTACACCTCGGGCACCACCGGCAAACCCAAGGGCGTGATGCTGACGCACCGCAACGTGGTGGCCAATGTGCAGGCCACACTCGACCGCGTGCCCGCCGGGCCGTCAGACCGTTTCCTGTCGTTTCTGCCGCTCTCGCACACGCTGGAGCGCACCGCCGGCTATTACCTGCCGATGGCGGCCGGTGCCTGCGTGGCCTATGCCCGCTCGGTGGCGCTGCTGGCGGAAGACCTGCGCAGCCAGCAGCCCACGGTGCTGATTTCGGTGCCTCGCATCTACGAACGGGTTTACGGGCGCATCCAGCAGGCGCTGGCCGGCTCGGCGCTGCGCGGTTTCCTGTTCGAGACCGCCCAGTCGGTGGGCTGGCGGCGCTTCCGCCGGCGCCAGGGGCTGCCGTTGACGGCGCAGGACGCGGCCGTCGGCGCCTGGCGCGACGCGCTCGTCTGGCCGTTGCTGGAGCGCCTGGTGGCCCGTCCGCTGCTGGCGCAGTTCGGGGGCCGCATCCGGCTGGCCATCAGCGGGGGCGCGCCGCTTTCGGCGGCCATGGCGCGGTGTTTTCTGGGGCTGGGCCTGCAGGTGGTGCAGGGCTATGGCCTGACCGAAACCTCACCGGTGGCGGCGGCCAACGGCGAACACGACAACGACCCACAGACCGTGGGCCGTCCGCTCCAGGGCATGGAAATCCGCCTCGGCGAGAACGCCGAGATCCAGATTCGCGGCCCCAGCGTGATGCGCGGCTACTTGAAGCGGCCCGAAGACACGGCCAGGGTGCTGTCGGCCGATGGCTGGTACGCCACCGGCGACCAGGGCGTGTTCGAGGACGGGCGGCTGCGCATCCAGGGGCGTCTCAAGGAAATCATCGTCACCTCCACCGGGGAAAAGGTTTCGCCGGCCGATCTGGAGCTGGCGATCCTGGCCGACAGCCTGTTCGCCCAGGCCTGGGTGACGGGCGAGGGGCGCCCGTTCATCGCTGCCTTCGTGGTGCTGGAGCCGGATGCCTGGCGGGCGCTGGCCGCTCGCTCGGGCTGGACGGCCGACGAAACGACGCTGGCGCAGCCAGCGGTGCGCGAGGCGCTGCTGCAACGGCTGCGCGCCGCCACGCGCGACTTTCCGCACTACGCCCAGCCGCGTGCCGTCTGGCCGGTGCTGGCGCCGTGGACGCCTGAAAACACCCTGCTCACGCCGACGCTGAAACTCAAACGCAACAACCTGGCGACACATTTCCGCGATGCGCTCGAAAGCCTGTACCGCCGCTGAGCCGGGCGGGTCGCTCAGTTAACATCCAGTCTCGCCGTGGCGGCCGGTTCGGGCGGCCACGGCGGCGAAAGATTCAACGAAATCAAGGGTGTTCTGCCCGGCGTGGCGATTCAGGGTTCCTCGTGCGACTGTCATCGATCAAGCTCTCGGGCTTCAAGTCCTTTGCCGAACCCACCAACTTCCTGTTGCCCGGGCAACTGGTCGGGGTGGTCGGCCCCAACGGCTGCGGCAAGTCCAACATCATGGACGCCGTGCGCTGGGTGCTGGGCGAGTCCAAGGCGTCGGAGCTGCGTGGCGAGTCCATGCAGGACGTGATCTTCAACGGCACGAACAACCGCAAACCGGCCAGCCGCTCCAGCGTCGAACTGGTGTTCGACAACAGCGACCACCGTGCCGGCGGCCAATGGGGCCAGTTCACCGAAATCGCCGTGCGCCGTGTGCTCACGCGCGACGGCACCAGCAGCTACTACATCAACAACCAGCCGGTGCGCCGCCGCGACGTGCAGGACGTGTTCCTGGGCACCGGTCTGGGCCCGCGCGCTTACGCCATCATCGGTCAGGGCACGATCAGCCGGATCATCGAATCCAAGCCCGAGGAACTGCGCCTGTTCCTCGAAGAAGCCGCCGGCGTCTCCAAATACAAGGAGCGCCGGCGCGAAACCGGCAACCGGCTGGCCGACACGCGCGAGAACCTGACGCGGGTGGAAGACATCCTGCGCGAACTGGGCGCCAACCTCGACAAGCTGGAGAAACAGGCCGAGGTGGCCGCGCGCTACAACGAGCTGACCGCCTCCGCCACGCTCAAGCAGCACCAGCTGTGGTTCCTCAAGCGTGCCGAGGCCGAGGCCGACCAGGCGCGCATCAAGACCGATGCGGCCCAGGCCGTCAACGACCTCGAATCGCGCACGGCCGACCTGCGGCGTGTCGAGTCCGAACTCGAAACCATCCGGCAGGCGCACTACGAGGCCGGCGACCAGGTCAACCAGGCCCAGGGCAAGCTGTACGAGGCCAGCGCCGAAGTCGGCAAGCTTGAAGCCGAGATCCGTTTCGTGGTCGAAGGCCGCCAGCGCGTCGAACAGCGGCTGGCGCAGCTCAAGGAGCAGATCACCGGCTGGGCCACACGGCGCGAAGACGCGGCCGTGGAACTGGAGCAACTGGCCGAAGCCCTGATCGACGCGGAAGAAAAGACCACCATCCTGGCGGCGCAGGGCGAAGAACAGACCGGCACGCTGCCCGCGCTGGAAGACGCGTTGCGCCAGGCCCAGAACCGCGCCAATGAGCAGCGCGCCAGCGTGGCGCAGGTGCAGCAGCAGATCCAGGTGCTGGCGGCCGAGCAGCGCTCCATCGAAGAACAGAGCCGCCAGCTCAACCAGCGGCGCGAGCGCCTGCTGGCCGACCGCAACGCGCTGGCTGCGCCCGATGAGGCCCGCCTGCAGGACATGCAGGGCCAGTTCGACGCCGCCAACGAAGCCGCCGAGCTGGCCGAAGCCGTGCTGCACGAGCTGCAGGACAGTGTGCCCCAGCTCGACGAGCAGCGCCGCGCCGCGCAGCAGGCCGTCAACAGCGAATCGGCCCGGCAGGCCGACTTGTCGGCCCGGCTCGAAGCGCTCAAGGCGCTGCAGGAGAAAGTGCGCACCGACGGCAAGCTCCAGCCCTGGCTGGCCCAGCACGGGCTGGACAGCCTGCAGGGCCTGTGGAGCCGCCTGCACATCGAATCCGGCTGGGAAAACGCGCTCGAAGCCGCGCTGCGAGAACGGCTGTCGGCGCTCGAAGTCTCGCGGCTGGACATGGTGCGCGGTTTTCTCGGCCACCAGGGCACGGGCGCACCGCCGGCCAAGCTGGCTTTTTACAGCCCGGTGCCCGCCGGGGCGGCCACCGCGCCGGTGGCGGTGGGCGGTGCCAAGCCGCTCGCCGACTGGCTGCGCCTGCACGATACCGGGCTCCAGGCGCTGCTGGCCGACTGGCTGCACGGCTGCCTGACCGCGCCCACGCTCGAAGAGGCGCTGGCACTGCGTGCCCAACTGCAGCCCGGGCAGACCGTCTACGTGCCCAGTGGCCACGCCGTCTCGGCCCACAGCGTGAGCTTCTACGCGCCCGACAGCGAACAGGCGGGTCTGCTGGCGCGGGCGCAGGAAATCGAGAACCTGGACAAACAGCTCAAGGCGCAGGTGCTGATCGCCGAGCAGTCGCGCACGGCCCTGGTGCGCGCCGAAGCTGCCTACAGCGATGCCTCGCAGCGCCTGGTGGCGGCCCGGCGCGACTCGGGCGAGGCCCGCGGCCGCGCCCACGAACTGCAGGTGGAGCTGCTGCGCCTGACCCAGCAGGCCGAACAGACCCGCGCGCGCAGCGAGCAGATCGGCGCCGACCTGGCCGAAGTGGACGGTCAGCTCGACGAACTTCAGGAACGCCGCGTCACGGCCGAAGCCCGCTTCGAAGAACTGGACATGCAGCTGGCCGACAGCCAGGAGCGCCATGCCCAGCTCGACGATCACGTGATCGAGGCCGAACGCAAGCTCCACATGGCCCGCGAGCAGCAGCGGGCGCTGGAGCGCCAGGGGCAGGAGGCCACGTTCGCCATGCGCAGCCTGCAGGCGCGCCAGGCCGAGTTGCGGCGCTCGCTGGACACTGCCGACGGCCAGGAAAAGGCCCTGGCCGACGAGCAGCAGCGCGCGGCCGATGAACTCACGCGCCTGACCGATGCCTCTGCCCAGGCCGGGCTGCAGAGCGCGCTGGACATGAAGCTGGAGCGCGAGCAGGCCCTGGCGGCGCTGCGCAGCCAGTACGACGACCTCACGGCCAAACTGCGCGCCAGCGACGAGCACCGCCTCAAGCTGGAGCGCGAACTGGACCCGCTGCGCCAGCGCATCACCGACTTCCAGCTCAAGGAACAGGCCGCGCGCCTGGGGGTGGAGCAATACAGCCAGCAACTGGCCGAGGCGCAGGCCGACCTGGCCGCGCTGGCGCAGAGCATCACCGAAGGCAATGTGCGGATCGCCGGTATGCAGGGCGATATCGACCGCCTGCACCGCGAGATCCAGGCTCTCGGGGCGGTCAACCTGGCCGCGCTGGACGAACTGACCGCGGCCCGCGAGCGCAAGACCTTCCTCGACGCGCAGTCGGCCGACCTGCTGGAGGCCATCACCACGCTGGAAGACGCGATCAAGAAGATCGACGGCGAAACCCGCGAGCTGCTGGGCAACACCTTCAACACGGTCAACGAGCACTTCGGCCGCATGTTCCCCGAGCTGTTTGGCGGCGGCAACGCCAAGCTGGTCATGACGGGCGAAGAAA
Source organism: Hydrogenophaga sp. NFH-34 (assembly GCF_021401345.1). GTDB lineage: Bacteria > Pseudomonadota > Gammaproteobacteria > Burkholderiales > Burkholderiaceae_C > Hydrogenophaga > Hydrogenophaga electricum. The sequence continues at coordinate 53,801 of NZ_JACBGE010000022.1, read as the reverse complement.
TCCTCGACGCCGGGGTGCAGGTCATGGCGCAACCGCCGGGCAAGAAGAACCAGACCATCCACCTGCTTTCGGGTGGCGAGAAGGCGCTGACCGCCATCGCGCTGGTGTTTGCCATCTTCCAGCTCAACCCGGCGCCGTTCTGCCTGCTGGACGAGGTGGACGCGCCGCTGGACGACGCCAACACCGAGCGTTATGCCCGCCTCGTGAGCAGCATGAGCCGCAAAGGCACGCAGTTCCTGTTCATCAGCCACAACAAGATCGCCATGGAAATGGCCGAACAACTGATCGGCGTGACCATGCAGGAGCAGGGCGTCTCGCGCATCGTTGCCGTGGACATGGAGTCCGCCGCCGGCATGCTGGAAACCGCCTGAATCCCCGATTGCACCCACTGACACCATGAGCAACTTGCAGATCAGTCTGGCCATCGTCGGCGGCCTCGTGCTGGCGGGCGTGGTCGCCTACAACGCCTGGGTCACCCGCCGCAACACCCCGCGCACCGCGCGCGAACCCGAGCCGGATCCGGCACCCGCAGACACGCTGCCCCAGGCCGACGACGGGGCACCGCTGCCCGAGTCCTTGCGCCGCGCCGAGGCGGCCATGCCACGGCCCGTACTCGATCCGGAAGCCCGTATCGAACCCACCTTCGGCGCTGAGCTCGCGGGCGAACCGACCGAGCGGATCGAACCTTCGCTGGACGGGGGTGCCCCGGTGACGGTGGTGCCGGCCGAGGCCAGTGACGCCCCGCGCACCCCGCCGGTGGTGCCGATCACCCTGAACACCATGGTGCCCACGCTGGAAAAGCGGCCCGGGCTGGACGCCCTGATCGACGTGATCGCACCCCTGGCGCTCGACGGTCTGGTGTCGGGCGAGGCGGTCATCGCCGCGCTGCCAGCCACCCGCCGGGTGGGCAGCAAGCCCTTCGCCGTCGAAGGCCTGAACGACAGCACCGGCGAGTGGGAAAGCCCGCGCCCCGGACAGCGCTACAAAGCCCTGCAGGCGGGCGTGCAACTGGCCAACCGCATGGGGCCGCTCAACGAGATCGAGTTCTCCGAATTCGTCATGAAGGCCCAGGCCTTTGCCGACACCGTGGGGGCCGCGCCCGATTTCCCCGACATGCTGGCCGAGGTGGCCCGCGCGCGCGAGCTGGACGTGTTCGCCAGCGGGCACGACGCGCAACTGGGCTTCACCCTGCGCGCGCGCCGCATCGCCTGGAGCCCGGGGTATGTGGCCCAGCAGGCCGCGCGGGTCGGCTTCGTCGCGGGTGCCTTGCCCGGTCGCATGGTGCTGCCGGTGAGCCAGCCGGGGCAGGCCCCGCTGCTGAGCCTGAGCTACGACACCCAGGCCGCCATGGCCGACGACCCCGAACAAAGCGCCTTGCGCGAGGTGGCGCTGTCGCTGGAAGTGACGCACGTGCCGTGCAGCGAACAGCCCTTCGTGCGCCTGCGCCAGGCCGCCGCAGCCCTGGCCGAAGCCATGGACGGCGTGGTCACCGACGACGCCGGCCGGGCGCTGTCGAGCGAAGCGCTCGACGCCATCGGGGCCGACCTCGACAACCTGTACGAAGCGCTCGACGGGCGCGACCTTTCGGCCGGTTCGCCCCAGGCCCGGCGCCTGTTCTCCTGATCCTCATGCAAGAAGACCTGTTTTCGGCCGAGCCCACACCGGCCGAACGCGCCGCCGTGCTGCGTGCGCAACTGCACCACCACGCCCACCGCTACTACGTGCTCGACGCGCCGGAGATTCCCGACGCCGAATACGACCGCCTGTTCCAGGCGCTGCAGGCCATTGAGGCCGAACACCCCGAACTGCGCACGCCCGACAGCCCGACCCAGCGCGTGATCGGCAAGGTGCTCGACGGCCTGGCGCCGGTGCGCCACGCCGTGCCCATGCTCTCGATCCAGACCGAGACCGACACCACGGCGGCCGGCGCAGAAGCCTTCGACGCCCGCGTGCGCCGCGAACTGGGCCTGCCACCCGAGGCGCCGGCCATTGAATACGCGGCCGAACTCAAGTTCGACGGCCTGGCCATCAACCTGCGCTACGAGCAGGGCGTGCTGGTGCAGGCCGCCACACGCGGCGACGGCGAGACCGGCGAGGACGTGACGCAAAACATCCGCACCATCGGACAGATCCCGCTGATGTTGGCCGCCACGCTGCCCGCTTCGCGGGGGGCGCTGCCGCCCGAGGGGGCGCGTGTCGCCTGGGGGCGGCCCGACGGCGAAACCCATGGCGCTTTTCCCGACGTGTTGGAGGTCCGCGGCGAGGTCTACATGCGCCGCGATCATTTCGAGCGCCTGAACGATCGCCAGCGCGAGAAGGGCGAAAAGACCTACATCAACCCGCGCAACACCGCCGCCGGCGCAGTGCGCCAGCTCGACCCGGCGGTGACCGCGCAGCGCCCGCTGTCCTTCTTCGCCTACGGCCTGGGCGAGGTGCGCGGCTGGACGCTGCCGGCCACCCACAGCCGCCTGCTCGACGCCCTGGCCGCCTTCGGTCTGCCGGTGTGCGAAGACCGCTGCGTGGCCCAGGGCGCGGCCGGCCTGGTGGCGTTTCACCAGCGCATCGAAACCCGGCGCGACACCTTGCCCTTCGACATCGACGGTGTCGTCTACAAGGTCAACAGCCTGGCGCTGCAGCGCGAACTGGGCTTCAAGACGCGCGAGCCGCGCTGGGCGGTGGCGCACAAGTACCCGGCGCAGGAGCAGATGACGCGCCTGAACGGCATCGACATCCAGGTCGGGCGCACCGGCAAGCTCACGCCCGTGGCCAAGCTCGAACCGGTGTTCGTCGGTGGCACCACCGTCAGCAACGCCACGCTGCACAACCTGTTTGAAATGCGGCGCAAGGGCGTGCGCGTGGGCGACACGGTGATCGTCCGCCGTGCGGGGGACGTGATTCCCGAGGTGGTGGCCCGCGTGGCGCCGGGGCCGTGGGCCGATGCCGCCGCAGAAGCGGCCCAGGGCGGCGACACGCCGGAGGTGGGGCAGTGGCCTGGTTCTGCGGCGGAGCGTGCGGGGCGTTACCCCTATGTGCCCAACTTCCGCATGCCCAGGGCCTGCCCGGTCTGCGGCAGCGCCGTCGTGCGCGAAAAGGGTGAAATCAACCACCGCTGCTCGGGCGGCCTGTTCTGCGCCGCCCAGCGCAAGCAGGCCCTGCTGCACTTTGCCAGCCGCCGCGCCATGGACGTCGAAGGCCTCGGGGACAAGCTGGTCGATCAGCTGGTCGACGGCGGCCTGATCCGCACACTGCCCGAGCTCTACACCCTGGGCGTGGCCAAGCTGGCGGCTCTTGAGCGCATGGCGGACAAGAGCGCACAGAACCTCGTGAGCGCGCTGGAAAAGAGCAAGCAGACCACGCTGGCACGCTTTCTCTTCGCCCTGGGCATCCGGCACGTGGGCGAAAGCACCGCCAAGGACCTGGCGCGCCACTTCGGCCAGCTCGACGCCATCATGGCCGCGGACGAAGCGCAGCTGCTGGAGGTGCCCGACGTGGGCCCGGTGGTGGCGCAAAGCCTGCACACCTTCTTCCAGCAGCCTCACAACCGCGAGGTGGTCGAACAGTTGCGCGCCGTGGGCGTGCACTGGCCCGAAAGTGAGCCCGCGCCGCGCGCCGCGCTGCCGCTGGCGGGCAAGACCTTCGTGCTCACCGGCACCTTTCCCACGCTCAAACGCGACGAAGCCAAAGACCTGCTCGAAGCCGCCGGGGCCAAAGTGGCCGGCTCGGTGAGCAAGAAGACCGACTACGTGGTGGCGGGCGAAGAGGCCGGCAGCAAACTCGACAAGGCGCGCGAGCTGGGTGTGGCCGTGATCGACGAGGCCGGGATGCTGGCCTTGCTGAACGGCTGAATTCAGCGCCGAGCGCTGCCCCAGGCCGAATTCGGGCCCCCTCGCGGGGCAGCGACCCGCGTCAGCGGCGGCGTGTGGGGCCCAAGACCTTATTTGAACTTGTAGTGGTCGCGGTTGAGCACCGCGGCCACCGCGGTGACCTCTTCAGGAAACAGCCCCAGGTTCATCTGGGTGTTGCACATCTCGACCATGCCGCGCAGCAGGCCTGCGGTGTTGAAGCGGCCCTGGGGCTTGTACATGGCGCTGCCGTCGCCCCCGACCTTGCTGACGTGGCACTGGACGCACTGGTGTTCGGCGATGAGCTTTTCACCCAGTGCGAGGTCTGCGTCCTTGAAAATGCCGGCCCCCTGGGCCTGTGCGGCACCGCAGCCTGCGAGCAGCCCACCCGTGAGAGCGACCGAGCGGCACAGCGCGGGCCAGAACCGCGATGCCTGAGAACGGGCGAGAGCAGGACGGTGGGCGTGAGGCATGAACGGTCTCCCGGGATTTGTAACTGGGGTGGGTATGGCACCCACTCTACTTGCTTGACAATGCACCGCCATCCGGGTTGTTCCGGACCGGGCGCGTCCCGAAAACGTTCTCACCAGCCATGACCGTTCACGCCATCCTAAAGATGGGCGACCCGCGCCTGCTGCGCGTTGCCCGGCCCGTCACCGCCTTCGATACGCCGGAGTTGCACCGGCTGGTGGACGACATGGAGCAGACCATGGCCGCTGCCTATGGGGCCGGCCTGGCCGCCCCGCAGATCGGGGTGGATCTGCAGGTGGTGATCTTTGGTTCCGGCGCACCCAACCCGCGCTACCCCGATGCGCCCGTCGTGCCGCGCACGGTGCTGGTCAATCCCGTGATCACCCCGCTGGGGGACGAGGAGGAAGAGGGTTGGGAAGGTTGTCTGTCGGTGCCCGGCCTGCGTGCCGTGGTGCCGCGCTGGCGGCGCATCCGCTACAGCGGCCAGGCGCCGGATGGCAGCCCCATCGAGCGCGAGGCCGAGGGCTTTCACGCCCGGGTGGTGCAGCACGAATGCGACCACCTGCAAGGGGTGCTGTACCCCATGCGGGTGCGCGATTTCTCGCGCTTCGGGTTCACCGAGGTGCTGTTTCCTGGCCTTGATGCCGCCGAGGATGACTGAGCACGCCACCACTGGGCCGGGCGGCGCGGCGCTGTTACACAGCGCTGCGCCATTGAAACGAAACGACATATTGAGCGGGAGAGATCGGCTAGAGTCGCTCCCCGAAAAACGATTGGAGAGGGGCTTTGATCCGATGAAGCGCATGTTGATGGCGATGGCCGGTGCCGCCTTGCTGGGCGGTTGTGCGGCTGTGCGGCCGCCCGACCCGGCAGCGCCGGTGTTGCCGGCCACCTGGTACGCGCCCCCGTTGGCCCATCAGGGCAGCACGGCGGCGCTCACCGACTGGTGGGGCCAGTTCGGCGACCCCACGCTGGCCGACTGGATGGCCCGCGCGCAGGCGCTCAGCCCCTCCGTGGGGTCGGCTCGGGCCCAGGTGTTCGCCGCCCGCGCCAGCCTCGCGGGCGCGCAAGCCGCCGGAGGCCCGCAGGTGGCCGCGGTCGCGACGGCGGTGCGCGCACCCGACACGACCCTGCCGCTGGGCACCACGGTCAGTGCCGGTCTCCAGGCTTCCTGGGAAATGGATCTCTGGGGTGGGCAATCGGCGGCCGTGCGGGGTGCGCAGGCCGACGAGGCCGGCGCCCGGGCCGGCTGGCACGCTGCGCGCGTGCTGGTGGCCGCCGAAACGGCGCAGGCCTACTACGGCTACCGCCTGTGCCTGGCACAACTGGCCGTGACCGCCGACGACCGCGATTCCCGCGAGCGCACCGCCCGCAGCAGTGCCGTGACCGAAAAAGCAGGGCTGACCGCCCCGGCGGTGGCTGCGCTGGCCCGCGCGAGCCACGCCGAAGGCAGCAACCGGTACCAGCAGCAGCGCGCTGCCTGCGAGGGGCAGCTCAAGGCGCTGGTGGCCCTGACCGGGCTGGCCGAGCCCACGCTGCGCGATCAGGTGGCGGCGGCGCCGGCGTTGCCGGGGCACGACCGCTTGCAGGCGATGCTGGCGGTGAACGCCGTGCCGGCCGAGGTGATCCGTCAGCGGCCCGACGTCTACCAGGCCCAGCAGGCACTGGTGGCAGCGAGCGAGGCGGTGTCGGTTTCGCAGGCGGCGCTGTGGCCCTCGCTCAGTCTGCAGGGCAACGTGCTGCGCAACCGCTTCCGGGGCGGCGATCTGGACATCTCCGTCAACTCCTGGTCGGTGGGGCCGTTCACCCTGAGCCTGCCGCTGCTGGGGCGCCAGGGCCTGCAAGGCCGTGCCGAGGCGGCCCAGGCCCACTACGAAGCCGCGGCCCAGGCCTATGCCGCCACCTTGCGCCAGGCCGTGGCCGAGGTGGAACGTTCGCTGGTGACCCTCTCGTCGCTGGCCGAGCGCGTGTCGGCCACCCAGACCGCGGTCGAAGGCTATACCCGCTCGTTCGAGGCCACCGAAGCCCGCTACCGCGTGGGCCTGGCCAATCTGACCGAACTCGAAGACGCCCGCCGCCTGAAGCTGGCGGCCGACAGCGCCGCCGTGGCCCTGCTGCAGGAGCGCCTGGGCGCCTGGATCACTTTGTATGTGGCATTGGGAGGCGGTTTCGACCCGCAGGCCCAGTCTGAATGGAAAGCACCCGCATGAACGCCTCTCCCCGTTTTTTCCTGGCCGGCAAAAGCAAGCTCTGGCTGCTCATTCTGCTGGGTGTGCTGGTGCTCGGTGGCCTGTTCGTGGTGCTGCGCCCTGGTGCGGGCCCGGCCGAAAAGCCGGCTGCCGAAACCACCCCGACGGCCACCGGTGCCCCCAATCCGGCGCTGACCGTGACCGTGGCCCAGCCCGAAACGCAAGCGCTGGAACAGCGGCTGGAAGCCAACGGCAGCATCGCGGCCTGGCAGGAAGCCAGCGTGGGGACCGAACTCTCCGGCCTGCGCCTGGCGACGGTGAACGCCAACGTGGGCGATGTGGTGCGCAAGGGGCAGGTGCTGGCCGTGCTGGCCGGCGAGACGACCCAGGCCGAAAGCCTGCAGGCCAAGGCGGCGCTGGCCCAGGCCGAAGCCGCCCGCGAAACCGCCAAGGCCGATGCCGACCGGGCCCGCTCCATCCAGGACAGCGGCGCGCTGTCGTCGTCGCAGATCGCGCAGTACCTGATGCAGGAAAAGGTCGCGCAGGCCCAGTGGGACGCGGCCAAGGCGGCCTATGCGGCGACCGAGGTGCGCCTGGCCAACACGCGGGTGCTGGCGCCCGACGATGGCGTCATCTCGGCCCGCCCGGCGACGGTGGGGGCGGTGGTGGGATCGGGCCAGGAACTCTTCCGCCTGGTGCGCCAGGGGCGCCTGGAGTGGCGGGCCGAGGTCACCGCCGATGAAGTGGTGCGCGTGCAGGCCGGCCAGAAAGCCCAGGTGATGGTCAACGGCGTCGAACCGGTCACCGGAACCGTGCGGGCCGTCGCCCCGACGGCCGATCCTCAGACCCGCAACGTGCTGGTCTATGTCGATCTGCCACGCCAGGCGGGCTTGCGTGCCGGCACTTTCGCCCGAGGCAGTTTCGCGCTGGGCCGCACGCAGGCGCTGACGGTGCCAGCCCCTGCGGTGGTGGTGCGCGATGGACACAGCTACGTGTTCGTGATCGGCGCCGAGCACAAGGCCGAGGCCCGCAAGATCGGCACCGGCCGCCGCACCGGCGACCGGGTCGAGGTGCTCGAAGGCCTGAAGCCACAAGACGCGGTGGCGGTGCAGGGCGCCGGCTTCCTCAACGACGGCGATCTCGTGAAGGTGAGCCCATGAAACGCCCGACCCACACCCCGAACCGCCCGGCGGGACTGCTGGAGGGCCTGTCCGCATGAACGTCTCGGCCTGGTCCATCCGCAACCCGATTCCGGCGGCGATGCTGTTCGTCATGCTGACGCTGGCGGGGCTGTTCTCCTTCAATGCCATGAAGGTGCAGAACTTCCCCGACATCGATCTGCCCAACATCACCGTCATCGCCAGCCTGCCGGGTGCCGCCCCCAACCAGCTGGAAAACGACGTGGCGCGCAAGCTGGAGAACAGCATCGCCACGCTGCAGGGGCTCAAGCACATCTACACCCAGGTGCAGGATGGCGTGGTCTCCATCACGGCGGAATTCCGCATCGAAAAGGACACGCAGGAAGCGCTGGACGACGTGCGCTCCGCAGTCAGCCAGGTGCGCGGCGATCTGCCCTCCGACATGAACGAGCCCGTGGTGCAGAAGGTCAACCTGGCCGGCACGCCGGTGCTGGCCTACACCGTCTCGTCCGACCGCATGGACGACGAGGCCGTGTCCTGGTTCGTCGACAACGACATCGCCAAACTGCTGCTGTCGGTGCGCGGCGTCGGCGCGGTCAACCGCGTCGGCGGTGTCGACCGCGAGGTGCAGGTGCTGCTGGACCCGCTCAAGCTGCAATCGCTGGGCGTGACCGCCTCCGACATTTCGCGCCAGATGACGCGGGTGCAGATCGAAAGCGCGGGCGGGCGGGCCGACATCGGCAGCAGCCAGCAACCCATGCGCACGCTTTCGGCGCTGGGTTCTGCCGACGATCTGGCGCGCATGGAACTGGCCTTGCCGGACGGCCGCCGCATCCGCCTCGATCAGGTGGCGTCGGTCCAGGACACCATCGCCGAACCCACGGCGGCCGCGTTCCTCGATGGCCGGCCGGTGGTCGGTTTCGAGGTCGTGCGGAGCAAGGGCGCCGGTGAGGTGGAGGTGGGGCAGGGCGTGCGCGAGAAGCTGGCCGAACTGCAGGCACGCCGGCCCGACCTGAAGATCACCCAGTCGTTCGACTTCGTGACCCCGGTGCAGGAAGAGTTCGACGCCTCCATGACGCTGCTGTACGAAGGCGCCATCCTGGCCGTGCTGGTGGTGTGGCTGTTCCTACGCGATTTCCGCGCCACCATCGTCTCGGCCGTGGCGCTGCCGCTGTCGGCCATTCCGGCCTTCATCGGCATGCACTACATGGGCTTCACCATCAACGTGGTGTCGCTGCTGGCCATGTCGCTGGTGATCGGCATCCTGGTGGATGACGCCATCGTCGAGGTCGAGAACATCGTGCGCCACATGCGCATGGGCAAGTCGCCCTACCAGGCCGCGATGGAAGCGGCCGACGAAATCGGCCTGGCCGTGATCGCCACCACCTTCACGCTGATCGCGGTGTTCCTGCCCACGGCCTTCATGGCCGGCATCCCGGGCAAGTTCTTCAAACAGTTCGGCTGGACGGCGGCGCTGGCGGTGTTCGCCTCGCTGGTGGTCGCGCGCATGCTCACGCCCATGATGGCGGCCTACATCCTCAAGCCCATGGTCACGGCCAAGGAAGCGCCGGGCTGGGCCCGCCGCAACACCTTCCTCGGCCGCGTCTGGGCCTGGATGACCAACCAGGACGAACCGGCCTGGCTCAACACCTACCAGCGCTGGGCCGCCGCGTGCATCCGGCACCGCTGGCTGACGCTGTTCGGCGCGGTGGCCTTCTTCCTCGGTTCGGTCATGCTGATCCCGCTGTTGCCGCAGGGCTTCGTGCCGCCCGACGACAACTCGCAGACCCAGGTCTACCTGGAACTGCCGCCGGGAGCAACCCTGTCGCAGACCGTGGCCACCGCCGAGCGCGCGCGGCTGGCGGTGATGGGCATCGACCACGTGAAGTCGTTTTACACCACCATCGGCTCGGGCTCGGCCGGTGCCGACCCGTTCGCACCCCAGGGCACGGCCGAGCCGCGCAAGGCGGCGTTGACGATCCAGCTCGATCCGCGCGGCCAGCGCCCGCGCAAGCAGGTGATCGAAAACCAGATCCGCACCACGATGGCCGACATTCCCGGCATCCGCAGCAAGGTCGGGCTGGGCGGTTCGGGCGAAAAGTACATCCTGGCGATCACCGGCGACGATGCCACCGCGCTGCAGGGCGCGGCGCGCGCCATCGAGCGCGATCTGCGCACCATCCCCGGTGTGGGCAGCGTGCAGTCCACGGCGGCGCTGGTGCGCACCGAAATCTACGTCACGCCCGACCTCGCGCGGGCGGCCGATCTGGGCGTGACCAGCGCCGCCATCGCCGACACCTTGCGAGTGGCCACCGTGGGCGACTACGACGCGGCGCTGCCCAAGCTCAACCTGCCACAGCGGCAGATCCCGATCGTGGTCAAGCTCGACCCGGCGGCGCGGCACGACCTGGCGCAACTGGGCCGTCTGCCGGTGCCGGGCGCGCGCGGACCGGTGATGCTGGAGCAGGTGGCCACGCTGAGTTTCGGCGGCGGCCCGGCCGTGATCAGCCGCTACGACCGCGCCCGCAACATCAACTTCGAGGTCGAACTGGCCGGCATTCCGCTGGGCGACATGAAGGCCGCGGTCGAAAAGCTGCCCAGCATGCGCAACCTGCCGGCCGGGGTATCGGTGCTGGAAATCGGCGACGCCGAGGTGCAGGGCGAGCTGTTTGCCAGCTTCGGCCTGGCCATGCTGACCGGCGTGCTGTGCATCTACATCGTGCTGGTGCTGCTGTTCAAGGCGTTCCTGATGCCGGTGACGATCCTGCCGGCGCTGTTGATGTCTTTCGGTGGGGCCTTCGTGGCGCTGCTGGTGACCAACAAGAGCTTTTCCATGCCCTCGCTCATCGGGCTGGTGATGCTCATGGGCGTGGCCTCGAAAAACTCGATCCTGCTGGTGGAGTACGCCATCGAGGCCCGGCGCCAGCGCGGACTGCCCCGGCTGGAGGCCATCCTCGACGCCTGCCACAAGCGCGCGCGCCCCATCATCATGACCAGCATCGCCATGATCGCGGGCATGCTGCCCGTGGCGCTGGGCTCGGGCGCCGCCGATGCGAGCTTCCGCTCACCGATGGCGATTGCCGTCATCGGTGGCCTGATCACCTCGACCCTGCTGAGTCTGCTGGTGGTGCCGGCGGTGTTCACGATGATGGACGATCTCGGCAAGTTCGCCGCCCGTCTGTTCGGACGCCGTGTGGTCGACGAGCGCGCGCACGAACGCGATCCGTCTGCCGTGCCGGCGCCTCACTGAAACAGGCAGAGACAAACGGGGCGGCCGCCGGCCGCCCCGCAGGCGCTCAGCCTTCGAGCGTGTCCAGCAGCTCGGTTTCGATCTCGATCTGCCGGCGGTTGACCTGCAGTTCGGGGCCGCTGATGAGGAAGGTGTCTTCCACCCGTTCGCCCAGGGTGGAAATCTTGGCCAGCTGCACGCTGATGCCGTGCCGCGCCAGCACCAGCGAGATGCCGTAGAGCAGACCGGCACGGTCGCTGGCGGTGACCGCGAGCAGCCAGCGCTGCGCCTTGTCGTCGGGCCGCAGGTCCACCCGCGGGGTGACCGGGAAGCTGCGCACCCGCCGCGAGAGCCGGCCCTTGCTCGGCGAGGGCAGCGGGCCGCGTTCGTCGATGGTCAGCGCCAGGTCGTTCTCGACCATGGCGATCAGCTCGCGGTAGTGCTCCGACAGCGTGGGCGTGATCACCTGGAAGGTGTCCAGCGCGCGCCCGTCGCGGGTGGTGTGCACGCGCGCGTCCAGGATCGAAAAGCCCGCGTTGTCGAAATAACCGCAGATGCGGGCGAACAGGTCGTGCTGGTCGGGTGCGTACACCAGCACCTGCAGGCCTTCCCCTTCGGGCGAGAGGCGTGCGCGCACGATGCTGCAGCCGGCCGGCACCTCGCCTTGCGCGTTGGGTTTGCACTGGGGCAGCGCCTGGGCCAGGGCCTTGGTCAGCACGCGCGTGTGCCAGGCGATCTCGTCGGCCTGGTGGCGCATGAAGTAGCTCAGGTCCAGCGTGTCCCAGAGCTTTTTGTGCGCCTCGTGCGGCAGGGCGTGCAGCGCCAGCACCGACAACGCCGCCCGCTTGCGCGCTTCCACCAGGGCGTCGGCATCGGGGGCGCGACCACCCAGCGCGCGCAGGGTGTAGCGGTACAGGTCTTCGAGCAGCTTGCCTTTCCAGGCGTTCCACACCTTGGGGCTGGTGCCGCGGATGTCGGCCACCGTCAGCAGGTACAGGGCTGTGAGGTAGCGCTCGTTGCCCACGCGCTGGGCGAAGGCGGCGATGACGTCGGGATCGCTCAGGTCTTCCTTCTGGGCGATCCGGCTCATGGTCAGGTGTTCATTCACCAAGAAGGCGATCAGCCGGGCGTCTTCCCTGTCGATGCCATGCTGGCGGCAGAAGGTGCGCACGTCGCGCGCGCCCAGGTCGGAGTGGTCGCCGCCCCGGCCTTTGGCGATGTCGTGGAACAGCGCGGCCACGTAGAGGATCCAGGGCTTGTCCAGGCCGGCGGCCAGTTGCGAGCAGAACGGGTATTCGTGCGAGTGCTCGGCGATGAAGAAGCGCCGCACGTTGCGCAGCACCATCAGGATGTGCTGGTCCACGGTGTAGACGTGGAACAGGTCGTGCTGCATCTGCCCCACCGTGTGGCGGAACACCCAGAGGTAGCGCCCGAGCACCGAGGTCTGGTTCATCAGCCGCATGGCGTGGGTGATGCCTTCGGGCTCCTGCAGGATGCGCAGGAAGGTGGCGCGGTTCACCGGGTCGCTGCGGAACTTCGCGTTCATGATCGGGCGCGCGTTGTACAGCGCCCGCAGCGTGCGTGCCGACAGGCCCTTGATGCCCACCGTGGTCTGGTAGAGCAGGAAGGTTTCCAGGATGGCGTGCGGCTGCTGGATGTAGAGGTGGTCGCTGGCCACCTCCAGCATGTTGGCCTTGTCGTAGAAGCGCTCGTTGATCGGGCGCATGCGCACCGGGCCGGTGTCCTCGTTGAGCCGCTCCTCGATGTTCAGCAGCAGGATCTGGTTGAGCTGCGTCACCGCCTTGGCCGCCCAGTAGTAGCGCTTCATGAGCTGCTCGCTGGCACGGCGGGCGGTGCGCGCGGTCGGCGGTGTATGGCCCTGGCCGCCCGGGGTGATGACCGCCGGCACCTGCGCCTTGTAGCCGAACGATTCGGCCACGGCGGTCTGCAGGTCGAACACCAGGCGGTCCTCGCGGCGGTTGGCCAGCAGGTGCAGGCGGGCGCGGATCAGGCTGAGCAGGGCCTCGTTGGCCTTGATCTGCCGCACTTCGAGCGGGGTGGCCAGCCCGGTGCGGGCCAGTTCGTCCCAGCTGTGGCCCAGGCCGGCGGCCTTGGCCACCCAGAGAATCATCTGCAGGTCGCGCAGGCCGCCGGGCGATTCCTTGCAGTTGGGCTCCAGCGCGTAGGGCGTGTTCTCGAACTTCTGGTGGCGCTGGCGCATCTCCAGCGTCTTGGCCACGAAGAAGGCCTTGGGGTCCATGGTGGCGCCGAGTTCGCGCACCAGGCGGGTGAACTGCGCCCGCGCGCCGGTGATGAGCCGGCATTCCAGCAGCGAGGTCTGCACGGTCACGTCACCAGCGGCTTCCTGCACACATTCGGCGACCGAGCGCACGCTGGAGCCGATCTCCAGCCCGATGTCCCAGCAGGCGCCGATGAAGCCTTCCAGCCGTGCCTTGAGGGTGGCGTCGTCGTCCGGGTGGGCGTCATCGGGCAGCAGCACCAGCACGTCCACGTCGGAATTCGGGAACAGCTCGCCACGGCCGAAGCCACCCACGGCAATGAGCGCAAAGCCGGGCGCGAACCCGGCGGATTCCCACAGCTTGCGCAGCGTGTCGTCGGTCAGCCGCGCCAGTTGCTTGAGCGCCTTGTGCACGCCGCGGGTCGATGTGCCCTGCAGGCCCAGGTGGGCGAGCAGGGCGGCCTTGTCGCTGCGGTACTGGAGGCGCAGGGCGCCGATCTCGCCTTTGGGGTCGCCCATGGCGTGGTCTCCGGGAGAAAGGGGGTCAGCAGGCCGTGGTGGTCACGAACGCCGGCAGCGGCGGGCTGCCGGCCGACAGGGTCAACACGTCGTAGCCGGTGGGGGTGACCAGCACCGTGTGTTCCCACTGCGCCGAGAGCGAGCGGTCGCGTGTGACGATGGTCCAGCCGTCGCCCAGTTCCTTGATGTCGCGCTTGCCGGCGTTGATCATGGGCTCGATGGTGAAGGTCATGCCCGGGCGCAGTTCTTCCAGCGTGCCGGGGCGGCCATAGTGCAGCACCTGCGGCTCTTCGTGGAACTTCTGGCCGATGCCGTGGCCGCAGAACTCGCGCACCACGCTGAAGCCGTTGCCTTCGGCGTAGGTCTGGATGGCGTGGCCGATGTCGCCCAGGCGGATGCCCGGCCTGACCATCACGATGCCCTTCCACATGGCTTCGAACGTGACCTGGTTCAGCCGCCGGGCCTGCACCGAAGCCGCTGCTTCACCGCCGATCAGGAACATGCGGCTGTTGTCGCCGTACCAGCCGTCCTGGGTGATGACGGTGACGTCCACGTTCAGGATGTCGCCTTTCTTGAGCGGCCGGTCGTTGGGGATGCCGTGGCACACCACGTGGTTGATGGAGGTGCACACATGGCCGGGGTAGGGCGGGTAGCCGGGCGGCTGGTAGCCCACGGTGGCCGAGCGCGTGCCCTGCTTCTTCATGTAGTCGGCCGAGAGGCGGTCGATTTCGAGCGTGGTCATGCCCGGCTGGATCAGCGGCGAGAGGTAATCCAGCACTTCGGACGCCAGGCGGCAGGCCTCGCGCATGCCGGCGATACCGGCCTCGTCTTTGTAAGTGATGCTCATGGGGCGGAATTATCCCATCCGCCCCCCGGGCGTGGGCCCTTGCCGGCCAAGCCAGCGCGGGTGTCGCGGGTAAAATCGTGGGATTCCCATCCCCCGGGCCGCCCCGCGCCCGCCACCCCCAAGGCCACCCACCGTGACCCTGCATCTTCGCTTCTTCGACGGCGGCAATGCCGTCAGCGACTTCAAGCTCCAGCAACTCCTGCCCCGCCTGCAAGGCGTTTCCGACAAGATCAACGGGCTGTCGGCCCGTTTCGTGCACCTGGCGGCCTTCGATGCGGCGCCGGATGCGGCCACCGAACAGCGCCTGGGCGAACTGCTCACCTACGGCGAACCCGCCTCCGACCTGCACCTGGCCGCCGAGAAGGCCGCTGCCCCGGCCCTGGTGGTGATGCCCCGCCTGGGCACCGTCTCGCCCTGGGCCTCCAAAGCCACCGACATCGCCCGCAACTGCGGACTGGCGCTGCACCGCGTCGAGCGCCTGGTCGAGTTCCGCATCGGTTTGAAAAACGGCCTGCTGGGCAAGGCCAGCCTGAGCGACGAACAGCTGCGCGCCGTGGCCGACGCGCTGCACGACCGCATGACCGAGGCCGTGACGACCGATCGCAACCAGGCCGAGGCCCTGTTCACCGAACTGCACCCCGCGCCCATGGAGCACGTCGATGTGCTGAGCGGCGGCCCTGAAATGGGCAGGAAGGCGCTGGAAAAGGCCAACACCGACTGGGGCCTGGCCCTGGCCGACGACGAGATCGATTACCTGGTCAACGCCTTCCACGGTCTGAAGCGCAACCCGACCGATGTCGAGCTGATGATGTTCGCGCAGGCCAACAGCGAACACTGCCGCCACAAGATCTTCAACGCGCAGTTCACCATCGACGGCGTGGCGCAGGACAAGAGCCTGTTCGGCATGATCCGCCACACGCACCAGACCAGCCCGCAGCACACCGTCGTGGCGTACTCGGACAACGCGTCCATCATGGAAGGCCACCAACTGGAGCGCTTTGTCGCCAAGGCCGGCGGCAGCGCTTCGCCGGCCTACGCAGCCGAAGCCGCGACCCACCACATCCTGATGAAGGTGGAAACGCACAACCACCCGACCGCGATTTCCCCGTTCCCCGGCGCCTCCACGGGCGCGGGCGGTGAGATCCGCGACGAGGGTGCCACCGGTCGCGGCTCCAAGCCCAAGGCCGGCCTGACCGGCTTCACCGTCTCCAAGCTCTGGGGCGGCCTGAGCGACCAGCCGGGTGGCAAACCCGAGCACATCGCCAGCCCGCTGCAGATCATGACCGAGGGCCCGCTGGGCGGCGCCGCGTTCAACAACGAGTTCGGCCGTCCGAACCTGCTGGGCTACTTCCGCGAATACGAGCAAGACGTCGGCGGCGTGACCCGCGGCTACCACAAGCCCATCATGATCGCGGGCGGCCTGGGCCAGATCGACGCCGGCCAGACCAAGAAGATTCATTTTCCCGCCGGCACGCTGCTCATTCAGCTGGGCGGCCCGGGCATGAAGATCGGCATGGGCGGCGGCGCCGCCAGCTCCATGGCCACCGGAACCAACGCCGCCTCGCTGGACTTCGACTCCGTGCAGCGCGGCAACCCCGAGATCGAGCGTCGCGCCCAAGAGGTCATCAACCACTGCTGGGCGCAGGGTGAGAAGAACCCGGTGCTGTTCATCCACGATGTCGGCGCGGGCGGTCTGTCCAACGCCTTCCCCGAACTGGTGAACGACGCCGGCCGTGGCGCGCGCTTCGACCTGCGCGCCGTGCCGCTGGAAGAGAGTGGCCTGGCGCCCAAGGAAATCTGGTGCAACGAGAGCCAGGAACGCTACGTGCTGGCCATTGCGCCGGAGTCCCTGGAGCAGTTCAAGGCCTTCTGTGAGCGCGAGCGCTGCCCGTTCTCGGTGGTCGGTGTGGCCACCGAAGAGCGCCACCTGTCGCTGGTGGATGAAGGCAACGAAAGCCCGGTCGACATGCCCATGGACGTGCTGCTGGGCAAGCCGCCCAAGATGCACCGCGACGTGAAAACAGTCCAGCGGGAATTCCAGCCCATGGACCTCACCGGCGTGTCGCTGGAGAAGGCGGTCATCGACGTGCTGAGCCACCCGACCGTGGCGTCCAAGCGCTTCCTGGTCACCATCGGCGACCGCACCGTGGGCGGCCTGTCGCACCGCGACCAGATGGTCGGCCCCTGGCAGGTGCCGGTGGCCGACTGCGCCGTGACCCTGGCCGACTACGCCGGTTTTGCCGGCGAAGCCATGTCCATGGGCGAGCGCACGCCGCTGGCATCGATCAACGCCGCGGCTTCCGGCCGCATGGCGGTGGCGGAAGCCATCACCAACCTGCTGGCCGCACCCATCGAACTACCGCGCGTCAAGCTGTCGGCCAACTGGATGGCGGCCTGCGGCGAACCGGGTGAAGACGCCGACCTGTACGCCACCGTCAAGGCCATCGGCATGGAGCTGTGCCCGGCGCTGGACGTGTCGGTGCCGGTGGGCAAGGACAGCCTGTCCATGCGCACGCAGTGGTCCGCCGACGGCGAGAAGAAGAAGGTCACCTCCCCGGTGAGCCTGATCGTCACCGCCTTCGCGACGCTGGCCGACGTGCGCGGCACGCTCACACCGCAGCTCAACCGTGACCTTGAAGACACCACCCTGGTGCTGATCGACCTCGGCAAGGGCCGCAACCGCCTGGGTGGCAGCGTGCTGGGCCTGACCCTGGGCCAGCCGGGCGACGAAGTGCCCGATCTGGACAGCCCGCAGGACCTGATCAACCTCGTGAACGCGGTGAATGCGCTGCGAGCCCAGGGCCAGATCCTGGCCTACCACGACCGGTCCGACGGTGGCCTGCTGGCCGCCGCCGCCGAAATGGCCTTCGCGGGCCACGTGGGCGTGTCGCTGAACGTGGACATGCTGGTCACCGAAGGCGACGGGATTTCCGACAGCCGCATGGACAGCGGCGACGCCAAGAACTGGGCCGGCCAGGTCAGCGCCCGCCGCGAAGAGCTGACGCTCAAGGCCCTGTTCAGCGAAGAGCTGGGCGTGCTGCTGCAGGTCAAGACCGAAGACCGCAACGCGGTCATGCAGACGCTGCGCGAGCACGGCCTGTCCAAGTACAGCCACTTTGTCGGCAAGACCCGCCCGGCGTCCTCGTCCATCGAGGTGGGCAAGGGCGAGCTGCAGGTCTGGCGCGACACCAAGGCCGTGTTCAGTGCCAGCCTGTTCGACCTGCAGCAGGTCTGGGACAGCGTGAGCTGGAAGATCAACCAGCAGCGCGACAACCCGGCCTGTGCCGACAGCGAACACGCGGTCGCCGGCCAGCCCGCCGACCCGGGCCTGCACGTGGCACTGAGCTTCGACCCGCTGGACAACGTGGCGGCACCGTTCCTGAACCTGAGCCGTCCCAAGGTGGCGATCCTGCGCGAGCAGGGCGTGAACTCGCACGTGGAAATGGCCTACGCTTTCACGCAGGCCGGCTTCGAGGCCTACGACGTGCACATGACCGACCTGCAGTCGGGCCGTGCCAAGCTGGCCGACTTCAAGGGCGTGGTGGCCTGCGGCGGCTTCAGCTATGGCGACACGCTGGGCGCGGGCATCGGCTGGGCGCGCAGCATCACCTTCAACCCGGTGCTGTCCGAGCAGTTCCAGGGCTTCTTCGGCCGCGCCGACACCTTTGGTCTGGGCGTGTGCAACGGCTGCCAGATGTTCGCCGAACTGGCCGACATCATCCCCGGCGCCGAAGCCTGGCCGCGCTTCACGACCAACCAGAGTGAACGTTTCGAGGCGCGCCTGTCGATGGTGGAGGTGCTGGAATCGCCCAGCCTGTTCCTGCAAGGCATGGCCGGCAGCCGCCTGCCCATCGCGGTGGCGCACGGCGAAGGGTTTGCCAACTTCAAGCACCGGGGCAACCCGGCGCAAGCCCTCGCCGTCATGCGTTTCGTGGACAACGGTGGCGCTGCCACCGAGCAATACCCGTTCAACCCGAACGGCAGCCCGGGTGGCCTGACGGCAGTGACCACCGCCGACGGCCGCTTCACGGCCATGATGCCGCACCCCGAGCGCGTGTTCCGCAACCTCCAGATGAGCTGGACCAGCGGCAACCCGTCGGACCCCAGCCCGTGGATGCGCATCTGGCGCAACGCGCGCCGCTGGGTGGGTTGACGCACCGAACGCCGCCCACACCGCCATGAGCATCGACATTCCCAAGGACTCGCGGGCCGAGGCCATTGCCTCGATCCAGCGCTATTTCGATGAAAACATGGAAGAGCGCATCGGCAACATCGCGGCCGGCGGCCTGCTGGGCTTCTTTCTCGAAGAGATCGCGCCGGTGATCTACAACCAGGCGGTGGCCGATGTGCAGGAGCGCCTGCAGGCGCGTGTGGCCGACCTCGACATCGAGCTGCACGAAGAGGCCTTCACCTACTGGCGTCGGCGCCAGAACCCAGGGCGCTCGCGATGACAGCCCCTCGGCGATTCCCGCTGGATGTGGCCACGGTGGCGGACTATGCCCGTGACGGCGCGGTCGTGCTGCGCGGTGTGTTCGATGCCGACGATCTGCGCACCCTGGAAGCGGGCATCGAGCACAACCTGGCGCACCTGAGTCCACTCGCCCTGGTGGCCAGCGAGCCCGACGACCCGGGCCGCTTCGTCGAAGACTTCTGCACCTGGCAGGACAACCCGGCCTACCGGCGCATCCTCACCGCCTCGGCGCTGCCGCACATCGCCGCCCAGCTCATGCAAAGCCGGACCGTGCGGCTGTACCACGACCACCTGCTGGTCAAGGAAGCCGGCACGCGCCAGCCCACCCCCTGGCACCAGGACCAGCCGTATTACAACGTCGACGGCCGGCAGAACGTGAGTTTCTGGATCCCCGTCGATCCCGTTCCGCTGGCCAGCACGCTGCGCTTTGTCGCTGGCTCGCACGCTGGCACCTGGTACATGCCGCGGACCTTTCGCGACCAGCAGGCCAAGTGGTTTCCCGAAGGTTCGCTGGCCGAACTGCCCCCGGTCGATACCGAGCCAGACCGCTACCCGCAGCGGGCCTGGGCCCTGGAGCCCGGTGACTGTGTGGCCTTCCACATGCTCAGCCTGCACGCCAGCAGCGGCACGGGGCCCGGCGTACGGCGCCGCGTGTTTTCAGCCCGCTACCTCGGCGACGACGCGGTCCATGCGCCCCGCCGCTGGCGCACTTCGCCGCCGTTTCCGGGGCTGGCGCAGCGCCTGGCCGACCGCGCCCCCATGGCGGATGCGCTGTTTCCCACGGTCTGGCCATCTGCCTGACGGCCTGTGCGCAGGCGGGCTGCTAGAGTCAGGTCCATCACCACGCTTCCTTGCTGATCCATGGCCACCAGCCTGCTCGTACTGCTCGACGACATCGCCACCGTGCTCGACGACGTGGCCCTCATGACCAAGGTCGCGGCCCGCAAGAGCGCCGCCATGGCCGACGACGTGGCCACCATGACCCAGATGGCCGCCAAAAAGACAGCTGGCGTGCTCGGGGATGACCTCGCGCTCAATGCCCAGCAAGTCACGGGCGTCAAAGCCGATCGCGAACTGCCCGTGGTCTGGGCAGTGGCCAAGGGCTCGCTGCTGAACAAGGCCATTCTGGTGCCGGCGGCGCTGGCCATCAGTGCTTTCATTCCGTGGTTGATCACGCCCCTGCTCATGCTCGGGGGGCTGTTCCTGTGCTTCGAGGGCGCCGAAAAGCTGCTGCATCGCTTTTTCCATGCGCCCGAAGACGAGGCGGCACGGCAGGCCGAACGCGTGCAGGCCTTGGGCGACGAGTCGGTGGATCTGGTGGCATTCGAAAAGGCCAAGATCCAGGGCGCCATCCGCACGGACTTCATTCTGTCGGCCGAAATCATCGTCATCACGCTCGGCGCGGTGGCCAGCGCCGGTTTCCTTGAGCGGGTGGCCGTGCTGGTGGGCATTTCGCTTCTCATGACCGCTGGCGTCTATGGGCTGGTCGGCGCCATCGTGAAGCTGGACGACGTCGGCCTGTTCTTCAGCCGCCAGCGCGCCGCATGGCAGCGAGCACTGGGCCGCGGCCTGCTGGCATTTGCTCCGTGGCTGATGAAGGCGCTGTCGGTGCTGGGCACCGCCGCCATGTTCCTGGTCGGCGGCGGCATCCTGCTGCACGGCGTGCCCGCGCTGGGGCATGCGGTCGAGGCCTTCACCCACGGCCTGGGCTGGGTGGGCACCTTGCTCGGCAGCCTGACCGGTGGTGTGGCCGGCCTGATCGCTGGCGCTGCGGTGGTGTTTGCCGTCCAGACCTTCCAGCGCCTGCGTGGGGCGCCAGCGCACTGAATCCACGAAGCGCAGGCGTCGGGTGCCGGGCCGCCACGCGGTTGCGCCGAGTGGGAAAGCGCTTGAAGAGGGCGAAAAAAGGCAGGGATCGGTGGTCTTCGTGGGCGCTTGACATGCATCAAGCCCGTGCCCGACAGGCTGCCTAGACTGGCGACAAATCAACTGCCTTTGCGAGGATTCCCATGAACGCTGCTGCTGCCGCTCCGGTTGCGTCCGCCACGCCTCTGGACAATTTTTCGAATTGCCACGAGGGCATTCTCCGGCGCCTGACGGCTCTGGACGAGTTGCCGGCCTTGCTGGCGCCTGCCGCCCGCGCGCGGCAGATTGCCGAACAGTCGCTGGAATTCTTCCGCGAAGCCATCTTCGAGCACCACCTGGAGGAGGAGCGCGAGCTTTTCCCGGCGGTGCTCGCCAGCGCCCAGCCCGGCGAAGAGGTCGAGCGTGTCCGCAGCATGACGCGCCGCCTGACCGATGAACACCGGGCCATCGAACGGCTGTGGAAAAGCCTCGAAAGAGGGCTCAAACAGGTCGCCAAAGGGCAGGGCAGCGAGCTGGATGTCGGCGACTTGCAGCGCCTCGTGGCCGAGTACCAGGCCCATGCCCGGTTTGAAGAAGCGGAGTTTCTGCCCCTGTCCGAGACCATTCTCGGGCGCAACGCCAACCACATGGCCGCGCTGGGCATGAGCCTGCACATGCGCCATGCCCCGCCCGTGAACGCCTACATCTGATCGGTGCGCGCCGCACGGCGGCGCATTTTCTGTTTCTGCTTTGAGCCAGATCAAACCGATTCATTTCTTAAACGCGAATTATTATCAATATGAGTTAAGATTTGCGGGTCTCGACAACGCCATCAGGTGGCCACATGAACCGCACTCCGCTTTCCGCTCTTCTGCTTTCTGCCATTGCCCTGTCCATCGCCGCCTGCAGCAAGCAGGCTCCCGAAGCGCCTGCCGCCCCCGCACCTGCTGCGGTGGAAGCACCGGCTGCAGCCCCGGCGGCCGTCGATCTGTCGGCTGAAACCACCGCCTACAAGACCTGGGTGGAAGGGCAGATCGATACGCTGCTCGCCGACACGCAGAAGTTCGTGGACGCGCTCAAGGCCGGCAAGGTCGATGAGGCGAAGCGCCTGTATGCGCCCACGCGCATGGCCTATGAACGTTCCGAACCCATCGCCGAAAGCTTCGGTGATCTGGATCCGCGCATCGACAACCGCGAGGCCGATCTGGAAAAGGACGAGAAGTGGACCGGCTTCCACCCGATCGAAAAGAGCCTCTGGACCAAGAACACCACCAAGGGAACCGAAGCGCTGGCCGACCAGCTCATCAACGACATCAAGGAACTGCGCGCCAAGATCCCGACCGCCGATGTCACGGGCGAACTGATGGTGCAAGGGGCCGTGGACCTGCTCAACGAGGTATCGACCAGCAAGATCACGGGCGAGGAAGAAATCTTCTCGCACACCGACCTGTACGACTTCAAGGCCAACATCGAGGGCGCCGAGAAGATCTTTGAACTGTTCACGCCGAAGCTGCAGGCCAAACAGCCCGAACTGGTGGCCGAACTGACGGCCAAGTTCCAGGCCGTCAATGAACTCTTGGCGCAGCACAAGGTAGGCGAGGGCTACAAGTCCTACACCGCGCTGACCAAGGACGACACCAAGGCCCTGGCCGAGGCTGTCAACAAGCTGGGCGAGCCCCTGGCGCAAATGGGCGTCATCCTGAAGTAAGCCGGCCATCCGGCATGTCCGTCCGAGGTGGTGGTGTCTGGTGCATCACCACCTTTTTGCATTGAAAACGCCGGTGATCTGCTCTCTCGGCAGGCGTTCGGCCAGAAAGTCCCCATGAATTCCGAAGATCAATCTTTTCCCGTGCCGGCGCGGCGGCATTTCCTGAACCGGCTCGGAGCGGGTTCGGTCGGCCTCGCGGTCGCTGGCGGCCTGATGGCCGCATGCTCCGATCAGAGCCCGCCAGCGGCACCCAGCCCGGCCGCCACCGGGCCCGGTCCGTCGGCCGCGGAAACCGCCGCCGCGGCGCCATACGCTTTTGACGGCGAGCACCAGGCGGGCATCGTCACGCCGGCCCAGCGCCACATCTACTTTCTGGTGCTGGATCTGCACACCAGCGACGTTCAGGAAATGCGCGACGTGTTCAAGCGCTGGACGGACTATGCGCGCCGTCTGACGCGGGGCGACAACATCGCGGCCTATGGCGACAACCCCCATGTGCCGCCGGTGGACACCGGCGAAGCGGACAGCCTGGGCGCCTACCAGCTCACGCTGACCTTCGGCGTGTCGCCGTCGTTCCTGAAAAAGCTGGGTCTGCAGGACCAGTTGCCCGCCGATTTCGTAGACCTGCCGGCGTTCCCGCGCGACCAGATCCGGCCCGTGCTGTCCGGTGGTGACATCTGCATCCAGAGCTGCGCGAACGATCCGCAGGTCGCCTTCCACGCCGTGCGGCAACTGGTGCGCCAGGCGCGTTCGTCGGTGACCATGAAGTGGAGCCAGGCCGGCTTCAACGCCTTCGAACGGGGCGAAGACACGCCGCGCAACCTGTTCGGCTTCCGCGACGGCACGGCCAACCAGGAAACGCTGAAAAAGGCCGACGAATTCATCTGGGTCGACACGCCGAACTGGCTTCAGGGCGGCAGCTACCTGGTGGCACGCAAGATCCAGATGCACCTGGAAACCTGGGACCGCACCAGCCTCAAAGGGCAGGAAGACACCTTCGGGCGCGTGCGCCCCAGTGGTGCTCCCCTGGGCGCGCAGGCCGAGTTCGACGCTCCCGACGTTCAGGCGCGCGACGCCAAGGGCCAATACGTCATTCCCGAGAATTCGCACATGGGCCTGTCCAAGCGGTCGGGCATCCAGTTGCTGCGGCGCTCGTTTTCCTACGCGAGCGGCATCGATCCGGTGACGGGCCAGTTCGACGCCGGGCTGCTTTTCGTCTCGTTCCAGAAGTCGCCCGGCCAGTTCGTCGGCGTGCAGTCGGCGCTCGGCCGCATCGACCGCATGAACGAGTACATCACCCACATCGGCAGCGGGCTGTTTGCCTGCTTCGGCGGTGTCCGGGAGGGGGAATACCTTGGTCAGGCCTTGCTGGAGTCGCCCCGTGCGTAAGGTCTTGAAACCCGGTTTTTCAGGAAGTTGTGTGCTGCGGCTCCTGGCCGCGGCCTGGCTGGCGCTGGCGATGCTGATGGCGGCGCCGCTGGCCCAGGCACAGGACACCGCGTCGCGCTTGCCGGTGAACCACCTGTTCGTCACGCTCTCGGACGCGATGGGCGCGGCCAAGAAGGGCGATGCGCCCACCGCCTCTGCCGAGCTGCTGCGCCTGCGCGAGGATTTCAACCGCCTTGACGCCCGGAATTCCGAAAAGGGCCAGGTGCTGAGCCAGCGGCTTGAAGAGGCGATCGCCCAACCCGCGCCGCCCCAGTTGGCGGCCCTTTCCAGCGCGCTGCTGGCCTTCGAGCAGGAGCAGAACCCGGTCGACTACACGGCCAAGCGGGCAGAGTTCAAGCGCAGGATCACGCCCGCGCTGCAGCAACTGGCGCAATCGATCGCTGGCGCAGCGGCCGGCGACGCGCCCACGCTGCGGGCGGCCTACCAGCGCTTCAACGGTGTCTGGCTCGGCTCGGAACGGGTGGTGCGCAACACCAGCATGGGGCATTACGGCGCGATCGAGACGGCCCTGGCGCTGATGCGGGTGGCGATCGAAACCGAGCCGCTCAACCTGGAGAAGGTGGGGCATCAGGCGGGCCAGTTGCAGCAGGCCATCGACAGCTACCACAGCGGCCAGGCCATGGCGGTGTCCAAGGAGAGGTTCACGCTGGCGGACGGCGTGCGACTGCTGCGCGAGGGGCTGAGCGACTTCGAGGCGGGGCGCCTGCCGGAAGGGCAGGACAAGCTGACACGCTTCATCGAGATCTGGCCGGTCATCGAGGGTGAGGTCAGCACCCGCGCGCCCGATCTGTACCGCCGCGTCGAAAGCCAGGTGCCGGTGGTGCTGGCCCACGCCGCCCAGCCAGCGCAACAGCAGCAACTGCAGGCGCTGATCGACGAGCTGGCGCAGATCGACCCGCAAGCCCGCTACACCGCGATCGACGCGATGCTGATCCTGCTGCGCGAAGGCCTGGAAGCGCTGCTGATCGTCATGGCGCTGGTGAGTGCCCTCAACGTCGCGCGCCAGGACGCCGGCAAGAAGTGGATCTATGGCGGCGTACTGGCCGGGCTGGTGGCCAGCGTGCTGGGCGCCGTGGCCCTGCAGCGCCTGTTCCCGGTGGCCACCGCCGGCAGCAACCGCGAAATGATCGAAGGCGTGGTGGGTGTGTTCACCGTGCTGATGATGCTGATGGTGGGCGCCTGGCTGCACAGCAAATCCAGCCTGCAGGCCTGGAACCGCTACATCCAGCGCCACATGGGCCGGGCCTTGACGACCGGCAGCCTGGTGTCGCTGTTCGGGCTGAGCTTCCTGTCGGTGTTCCGCGAAGGCGCTGAAACCATCCTGTTCTACGCCGGCATCCTGCCCAAGATCAGCGCGCAGGACTTCCTGAGCGGCATCCTGATGGCCGTGGCCTTGCTGGCGCTCATCGCGGTGGTGCTGTTCCGGACCAGCTACCGGCTGCCGATTGCCCGCATGTTCAAGGTCCTGACCTGGGTCATCTACGCCCTGGGCTTCAAGATCCTGGGGGTGAGCCTGCACGCGCTGCAACTCACGGGCCATTTGCGCATGACCTCGTTGCAGGCGCCGTGGCTGGAAAGCCCGGCGCTGGGCCTGTACCCGACGCGCGAAACCCTGCTCGCGCAAGCGGTCTACATCGTGGTGATCGTGGCGATCCAGGTCGTCATCAGCCGCAGCCACACCCACCACCCGGCGGGGGCCGCTTCCCGACCGCAGCAGAAGCCGGTCGCCTGAGCCCAGTCACCAGGATCAGGACCGGGGCGTTGCCTGCGCCCCGGTCCTGCACGGGTTTTGGGCCCTCACTGTGCGCGGGGGTCGGGTGGTGGGCTACAGTCGGGCCCCGATGAAATCCCCGCCGTCTGCCCTGTCCACCGCCCACAGCGCCCCGGAACACTGGCGCACCGACACCCGCGACCCGGTGGCGGTGCTCGACATTCCCGGCCTCAATCACCGGGTCCGCGTGTTTGACGTGGACGCCAGCCTGCTGGTGGACGTGCCGGCTGCCGTGGGCGAGGACGTCTGGCTGGAGCTGTCGGTCGAGGTCGACAGCCGGCGCCAGTGGAGCCGGCGGATCCCGGCGCACAACCCCGGTCAGACCGATGGGCTGGACTATCACCAGCGGCTTCGGCTCGAAGCCGGGCAGGGCATCCGCATTCGCGCTCAGGCGGTGGTGAAAGGGGTGACCATTCGCCAGTTGCTGCTGGAAGCGAGGGAGGAGCTGTGATGAACACGGAGTGGCAAAAGCTGGGCTGGAGCGCGGCGCTGGCGGCGCAATGGGCGCGCTGGCCCGACGCCAGTGCCCTGGCGCCAGCCCGCGTGGTGGCTGTGGATCGCGACCGCTTGGTGCTGACGGACGGCAGCGCTCCCTTCTCGGCCCGCTTGTCGGGCAGCTTCGTGTTCCATCAGCCAGACCCGGCGCAGTGGCCCTGTGTGGGCGATTGGGTGCTGGTGGCGCGCGGTGGCCGCGATGACGGTGAGGGCCTGATCCAGGCGGTGCTGGAGCGGCGCACGGTGCTGCGCCGGCGTGGCGTCGGAGGCATGGGCGAGGTGCAGCTGATCGCGGCCAACGTGGACACCGTGGTCATCGTGCAGTCCTGCCATTTCGATTTCAACCCGAACCGGCTCGAACGCTACCTGGTCATGGTGCGCGACGGCGGAGCCCAGCCCTGGGTGCTGCTGACCAAGACCGACCTGGTCACACCGGAGGAACTGGCCGCGCAGCTGGCGCAGATTCATGCCATGGGCGTCGATGCGCCGGTCATGACCCTGAGCCAGCTCTCGCAGGATGGGGTGGAGGCGTTCCGTGCTAGCCTGCTGTCGGGCCAGACCTACTGTTTCGTGGGCTCATCGGGGGTGGGCAAGAGCACCTTGATCAATGCCTTGTTGGGGCGCAGCGCGCAGCTCACGGCGGTGGTGAGCCACACCGGGGAGGGGCGGCACACCACGGTGCGGCGCGAACTCGTGGCGCTGGACAACGGTGCGTTGGTGATCGACAACCCGGGCATGCGGGCGTTCGGCCTGATCGATGCCGACGTGGAGGCCGGTGGCAGCTTCTCGGACATCACGCGTCGCGCCGCCGACTGCCGCTATGCGGATTGCAGCCACAGCGGCGAGCCGGGCTGCGCGGTGCGCGCCGCGGTCCAGGCTGGCGAGATCGAGCCCGGCCACCTCGCCAACTACCTCAAGCTGCGCGAGGAGAATGCCTTCTACGAGCTGTCGTCCGCCGGGCGGCGGCAGAAGGACAAGGCCTTCGGCAAGTACGTCAAGTCGGCCAAGAAGAGTTTCTCGCGCGCGCACGACGATGACTGAGTGATGACGCCCGCTCCTGCCACAGCTGGCCATAATGGGCGACCCTTTTCAGGAGACCAGAGATGACCGAACGTACGGGAGGCTGCTTGTGCGGCCAGGTTCGTTTCCGGCTGACGGCCGAGCCCATCGCCTCGCGCGTCTGCTGGTGCAAGGACTGTCAGCGGATTGCCTCGAACGGCACCGTCAACCTGATCGTGCCGACGGCTGCCATGGAGATCAGCGGCAACCTCGGCGAATACACCCGCACGGCCGACAGCGGCAACCAGGTCATCCGGCGCTTCTGTCCGCAGTGCGGCACGCAGTTGTTCGCCGATTCGACGGGCCGTGTCGGGGCGACGGTGGTGCGGGTCGGAACGCTGGACGATCCGTCCTCGGTTCGTCCGAGCGCCAACATCTGGAGTTCGAGCGCTCCCGCATGGGCCTGTCTGGACTCGGCGCTGGAGCGCGTCGAGCGTCAGCCCGGGCCGCCGCCGGCCAAGGCCGGCTGAGGTCCGCAGCGAGGCCCGCGCCGGATCAGGCGTTGGTGGTCGGCCGGGTCCGGTAGAAGGTGACCGGGCTCGCCGGCACGGCGTTCATCACGCTGCGCTTGATCTTGCCAACCACGTGCATCTCGCAGGGTTTGCAGTCGAAGCGCAGAGTCAGCTTTTCCTTGCCATTGATCAGTTGCATGGGCTCGGCGCGCACCGTGCCCTGCACGCCGGTCACGCCCTTGGCCTGTTTGGGGCAGAGGCTGAGGCTGAAGCGCACGCAGTGCTTGGTGATCATCAGGCTGACTTCGCCTTCTTCCTCGTGGCTTTCGTAGGCGGCGGCGATGACCTTGACACCGTGCTTCGCGTAGAAGTCGCGTGCCTTGTGGTTGAACACGTTGGCCAGGTAGGTGAGGGTGTCTTCCGGGTAGTTGACGGGCGGCTCCACCGGTTTGGCGCGTGGCAGGCGGTGCCAGGCTGCGGCACGGGCGGTCTCCAGCCGTTCCACCGCCTCGCGGCGCAGAGCGTTGAGCTGCGATGCGGGCACGAAACGCGGGCCGCCCAGGTTCAGCACCACGTCCAGTGGCTGGAACAGCGTGTCGCCCAGGCGGGAGAGGTTTTCGCGCAGCTTGGCCTCGGCCTGGCTCGGGTCCCTGGCGTCCTGCGGGGTGCCGGGCAGGCGAGCGCTGCCGCTGTGGCCGTCTTCGTCGGTGACCGTCAGGGTCAGGCCTTCAGCGGTTTCGTCCAGCCGCAGCCAGGCGCCAATGTTGCGCTCGGCGGATTT
Organism: Hydrogenophaga sp. NFH-34; assembly: GCF_021401345.1. Taxonomy (GTDB): domain Bacteria; phylum Pseudomonadota; class Gammaproteobacteria; order Burkholderiales; family Burkholderiaceae_C; genus Hydrogenophaga; species Hydrogenophaga electricum. Next base: position 25,295 of record NZ_JACBGE010000022.1, on the reverse strand, counting down.
CCGCTCCAGCCCGCGCACCCAGTCCATGTCGCGGTTGCGGTTGACCTGCACGCCCTTGCGCAGGTCTTTGAAGCCTTCCATCGGGTCCTTCGGGAACACGCGCCACAGGCCTTTCCTGTTCACCGCTTCGGCGCGGTTGATCTGCAGGCCGACCAGCTCTTTCTGCAGGTCCAGGTAGCACAGGCCGTCACCGTTGTGGAGCACGGTGTCGGCGTCGTTCACCTGGAGTTCGACAAAGTTGGGGCCGGTGGCGGTCACGTAACCGATGGGGCGACCCGGGTTCTTGGGCGTGTCGAAGGCGCCGATGTCGTCTTTGCGCCCCTGCACGAAGTAGTCGGTGAACTCGCGATTGAAGTTCTGGTCCGGATCGGGCTGGAAGTGGAAGGTGCATTCGCCGCTGCTGGCGCGGGCGAGTTCGGGTCGCTCCTCCAGGATCTCGTCCAGCAACACGCGGTAATGCGCGGTGATGTTCTTGACGTAGGCCATGTCTTTGTAGCGGCCTTCGATCTTGAAGCTGCGCACGCCGGCGTCGATGATCTCGCGCAGGTTGTTGCTCTGGTTGTTGTCCTTCATCGAGAGCACGTGCTTGTCGTGCGCCACGATGCGGCCCTGGCTGTCCTTGACCTCGTAGGGCAGGCGGCAGGCCTGTGAACAGTCGCCGCGATTGGCGCTGCGTCCGGTGTGGGCGTGGCTGATGAAGCACTGGCCGCTGTAGGCCACGCACAGCGCGCCGTGCACGAAGAATTCGAGGATGGCGCGGCCGGGCGCGTCCTTCGGGCCCAGCGCGGCGTCGATGGCGGCGATCTGCTGCAGCGTCAGCTCGCGCGCCAGCACGATCTGGCTCAGGCCAGCGTCCTGCAGGAAACGGGCTTTTTCGGGCGTGCGGATGTCGGTCTGCGTGCTGGCGTGCAACTGGATCGGCGGCAAGTCGATTTCCAGCAGACCCATGTCCTGGACGATCAGCGCGTCCACGCCCGCGTCATAGAGCTGCCAGGCGAGCTTGCGCGCTGGTTCCAGTTCGTCGTCGCGCAGGATGGTGTTGAGCGTGACGAAGATGCGGCTGTTGAAGCGGTGGGCGTAGGCGGCGAGGCGCGCGATGTCGGCCACGCTGTTGTCGGCGCTGGTGCGGGCGCCGAAAGACGGCCCCCCGATGTAGACCGCGTCGGCCCCATGGTTCACGGCCTCGATGCCGATGTCGGCATCGCGGGCAGGGGCGAGCAGTTCAAGGTGGTGGGGCAGCATGGCGAGCGGGCAGAATCGGGGGCGAACGTCGAACCCGATATTGTCCCGGAGATCGCCCATGTCTGCATCCCCAACCCTTTCGGCCACCGCCATCGTCCTGGTTCATGGCTCCTGGCACGGAGCCTGGTGCTGGAAGCGTGTGCTGCCGCTGCTGCGTGGCGCCGGCGTGGAGACGCACGCGGTCACGCTCACTGGCGTGGGCGAGCGCGCCCACCTGCTCGGCCCCGACGTGGGCATCGACACCCACATCCAGGACGTGATCGGCCTGATCACGACCGAAGAGCTGCAGCGCGTGGTGCTGGTGGGGCACAGCTACGCCGGCAACCTGATCACCTGCGTGGCCGATCGCCTGCAGCGCTCGCACCCCGGCCTGTTGCGGCACCTGGTCTATCTGGACGCCGGCATTCCCACGCCGGGCAGCAGTTGGAGCACGCCGCACAGCCCCGAAACCGTGGCCAGACGCGTGGCCGAGGCCCAGGCCAGCGGCGGGCTGAGCTTTCCACCACCCGACGCCAGCGTGTTTGGCCTCAGCGGTGCCGACCGCGACTGGGTCAATCGCCGCCAGACACCGCAGCCGTTCCGCCTCTACCAGGAGCCGCTGGACTTCGACCCGGCCCGGGTCTGGGCCATACCGCACAGCTTCATCGATTGCACCCACCCGCCGCTGCCCACCATCGATGCGGCGCGTCGGCGCGTGCGCAGCGAACCGGGCTGGAAGGTGTATGAACTGGCCACGGGGCACGACCCGATGGTCAGCGCGCCGCGGGAGTTGGCGCAGTTGCTGCTGACGGTGCACCACCAGGCTTCCCGGGCATGACCGCGGCGCGGGGAGCCGGGCGCCTTGACCGCATCGACATCCTGCGGTCGCTGGCGATGTTGTGGATGACGGTCTACCACTTCTGTTACGACCTCGACCACTTCGGCCTGATCGACGCCAGCTTTTCGCGCGATCCGTTCTGGTACGTGCAGCGGACCGCCATCGTCGGCCTATTCGTGTTCACCGCCGGGCTGTCGCAGGCGGTGGCGCACCACGCCGGCCTGGGCTGGCCGCGGTTCTGGCGCCGCTGGGCCCAGGTGACGGCGGGGGCGCTGCTGGTGACGGCGGGCTCGGCGCTGATGTTCCCTGACAGCTTCATCTACTTCGGCATCCTGCACGGCATGGCCGCCATGCTGATCGTGGCGCGCCTGACCGCGGGCTGGGGCGGCTGGCTCTGGCCGCTGGGCGCGCTGGCCATCGCGGCCAAATTCGCCGCACCGGCCGTGATCACCGCGTGGCCGACGCTGACCTGGCTGAACCAGCCGGGCTGGAACGCGCTGGGCTTCGTCAGCCGCCTGCCGGTGACCCAGGACTACGTGCCGTTGCTGCCGTGGCTCGGCGCCATGTGGTGGGGCCTGGCGGCCGGACACTGGGCGTTGCGGCACCGGCCGCAGTGGCTGGGCGCAGCCGATGCGCCGGCCACCGGGCCGCGCCGCGCCCTGGCCACCTGGGGCCGCTGGAGCCTGAGTTACTACCTGGTGCACCAGCCGGTGCTCATTGGCCTGGTGGGCGGCGCGGTCTGGCTGTTCCGCTGAAACAACCCTGGCGGGCCCGTGGCCCATTCGTGCCGAGAGGCGAGGGCGGCTGCGGGTAGGGAAGATCAGGCGCGCGCCACGATGGCCGCCAGCACCTCGTCGAGCGACCCCAGCAACTGCGCCACATGCTCGGGCGTGGTCACCGGGCTGACCAGCATCATGTTGTGGAAGGGCGTGATCAGCACGCCCCGGTTGAGCAGGCCCAGGTGGATCAGGTGTTCCAGTTCGGGGTCCATCACGCGGTCGGCCTCGGTGCCGTTCTTCGGTGGCTCGGCGCAGAACTGGAACTCCACGCGCGCGCCCACCTGGGTCACGCACCAGGGCAACTGGTGGCGGGCGATCACGGCACGGATGCCGTCGGCCAGGCGCTCGGCCAGCGCCAGCATGTGGGCGTAGGCGGCTTCGGTCATCACTTCGGACAGCGCCGCGCGCATGGCGGCCATGGCCAGCATGTTGCCGGTGAGCGTGGTGCCGATGCCGCTGTGCCCGGGCGGCGCCTGGCGCTTGGCCTGGACCGCGCGGTCGGCCAGCGCCGCACTCATGCCGTACACGGCACTGGGCAGGCCGCCGGCCACCGGTTTGCCCATCACCACGGCGTCGGCATCGATGCCGTGCGCCCGGGCGTGACCGCCCGGGCCGGTGCTGATGCAGTGGGTTTCGTCCATCACCAGCAAGCTGCCATGGCGGTGGATGAGCGCTTGGGCGGCGCGCCAGAAGCCCGGTTCGGGCAGCACCATGCCGATGTTGGTCATGACCGGTTCGGCCAGCACGCAGGCCACGTCGCCGTTGGCCAGAGCGGCTTCCAGCGCCGGCAGGTCGTTGAATTCGACGACCACCGTGTGTTCCAGCAGGTTGTGCACCTGGCCCAGCAGGCTGTCGCGCTGCACCGGCTGGCCTTCGACCAGGTCGACGAACACGTCTTCGATGGTGCCGTGGTAACAGCCGTTGAACACCAGGATCTTCTTGCGACCCGTGGCCGCACGGATCCAGCGCACGATGTAGCGGTTGGCGTCGGTCGCGCTGAGCGCGAACTGCCAGTAGGGCAGGCCGAAACGGCCGGCCAGCAGCCGGCCGACTTCGGCCGCGTCCTGCGTGGCCAGCATGGTGGTGTACCCGCGGGCGGCCTGGTGCTGTACGGCCGCGGCCACGGGCGGGGGCGCATGGCCGAACATGGCGCCCGTGTCACCCAGGCAGAAGTCCACCAGCGTATGGCTGTCCACATCGACCACGTCGACGCCGGTTGCGTGCTCCACGTGCAGGGCAAAGGGCGTGCCCCAGTCGTTCATCCAGTGCAGCGGCACCCCGAACAGCAGGTGTTCGGCCGCCTGGCGGGCCAGCACCGCCGACGCGGGGTTGCGCTGGACGTAGTCCTCGCGTTCGGCGGCCATGAAGCGGGTGGCCCGGTTCCAGTCCAGGCCGCGGCGCCCGGGGCGCCGGTCGGGCGCTGCCGGGCCTGGGCTTTCGGTGCTGGCATTGCCATCCATGGGACATCTCCTCCGGTTTTGGGGCAGTTGGGTCCACTTTAGGAGGCTTTGCAGGGGCCGATGGAGCCACCTGCCCCGTGACATGGCGAGCCACTGGTCGCACAGCGCAAAAAAAACGCGCCCGGAGGGCGCGTCGGTGCGGATGCGGGAAGCGCTTATTGCACCTTGGCCTTTTCGCGCAGGTTGCGCTGGAATTCGGCCATCTTTTGCTGGCTCAGCTGCTGGGCGATCTCGGCCTTGACCTCTTCCAGCTTGGGCAGTTGGGCCTGGCGGACGTCGTCCACGCGGATCACGTGCCAGCCGAACTGGCTCTTGACCGGGGCCTCGGTCATCTGGCCCTTGTCGAGCTTGACCATGGCTTCCGAGAATTCGGTCACGTAGCTGGCGGCGTTGGCCCAGTCGAGATCGCCGCCGTTGGCGCCGGAGCCCGGGTCCTTGGATTTCTGCTTGGCCAGGTCTTCGAACTTGGCGCCACCCTTGATGGCCGCGATCAGGGCCTTGGCCTCGTCTTCCTTTTCCACCAGGATGTGGCGGGCACGGTATTCCTTGCCGCTGTTGGCGGCGGCGAACTTGTCGTATTCGGCCTGGATGTCGGCGTCGGTGACCGGGTTCTTCTTCTGCCAGTCGGCGAACAGCGTGCGGATCAGGATGGTCTGGCGCGCCAGTTCCATCTGGGTTTTGTATTCCGCCGTGGCGGCAACGCCCCGTTTCTGCGCTTCCTGCATGAAGATTTCGCGCAGGATGGCTTCTTCCTTGACGCGCTCGCGCAGTTCGTCGGTCACCGGCTGGCCCGAGGCCTCGATCTGCTGGACCAGGGCGTCGACACGCGCGGACGGAACGGGTTTGCCATTGACGATGGCGACGTTCTGCGCAGCGGCCCAGGGAGCGACGCAGATCAGGGCGGCCGCGGTCAGGGCCGACAGGGTTGCTTTCATGAAGATCCTCGAAGGGGAATGGAAAACGGGTTGGATGCCGGACGCGGGCGCAAGTTGCAGGCTCAGGTCGGAAGAGTGCGCGGAACCGTGGTGGGTCTCAGGAGCGGGTGTGCGGCCGGATTTCGATGGCCAAGGCGTGCAGCCCGGCCTCGGTGAAAGAACGCAGCGCATCATACACAAGGCGGTGCTGGGCCACGCGCGAGTGGCCGTCGAAGGCGGGCCCGCCGATGCGCACCCGGAAATGGGTGCCATAACCCAGACCGTTGGCGCCCGCGTGGCCGGCGTGGGCAGCGCTCTCGTCGATCACTTCCAGCTCCGTGGGCGCCAGGGCCGCGCGCAGGGTGGCTTCGATGGCGTCGGTGGTCGGCACCACCGGATGCACGGCGGGCGTGCTCATGAGGAAGACCCCGGCTCGCCGTCCCGATCCTTGAGGTGGGGCGCGATGTACAGGCCCTGGCCGACGATGAAGATCACCGGGAAGGCATAACCCCAGAGCTTGAAATTCACCCAGGCCTCGGTGCTGTAGAACGCCGCCACCCAGGCGTTGATGCCGGCCATGAACAGGAAGTAGGCGACCCAGATCAGCGTCAGCCGGGCCCAGACGGCGTCGGGCAGGCGCAGTTGGCTGCCCAGCAGGATCTGCAGGAAGTTCTTCTTCCAGATCCACAGCGCGGCGGCCAGCACGATGGCCATGCTGGCGTAGAGCACCGTGGGTTTCCACTTGATGAAGCGTTCATCGTGCAGGGCCAGGGTCAGCACGCCGAACACGATCACCAGCACCAGCGTCACCTTGTGCAGGGTCTGGAGCTTGCGGTCGACGGCGTAGATCAGGCCGGTCTGCACGACCGTGGCGGCCATCAGCACCGCCGTGGCCACGTAGATGTCGTACAGCTTGTACGCGGCCACGAACAGGCCGATGGGGAAAAAGTCGATGAGAAGCCGCATGGGCGGAATTATCCCTGCTTGCCGGGCCCCGGGTCCGCGCCGGGTTTTGGCCGGGGCCGTGGAACTCCCGGCCCCGGCCGCGGTCCACCCGGGGCCTACCTTCCTGGAGCGTTTGACACCATGACCCCGAAAGAACAGCAAGCCCTTCTGACCTTGGCCCTGCTGGCCGCGTTTGCCGATGCGCACAAGGCCGACAGCGAACGCGAGGCCATCCGGCGCATGGCCGAGAACCTGGGCCACGAAGGGGGCGCCAGCCTGGCGGGCCTGTATCAGGACGTTCTGTTGCGGCGCACTGGCATGGACGACGCAGTGGCCGACCTTGGCGACGAAGGCCAGCGCCAGCTGGCGTACGAAATGGCCGTTTGCGTGTGCGATGCCGACGGGCGCCAGAGCCCGGCCGAAACGGCGTTTCTTGCCACGCTGCGCCAGCGTCTGGGTCTGAGCGAGCAGGCGGCTGCCGCAGCGCAGAGCGCCGATGCCCTGGCCGAAGCCGCCGAGCGCAGCGCGCCGGCCCAGGCTGTGCCGGCCGAGGTGGTGGCGCTGGTGCCTGCGGCCACCCTCGTCACCGACAACGGGGTGGGCAGCGAAACCGCCAACCCTGCAGACCCGGCCCGCGACGCCGCGCTGGACCAGTCCATCCTCAACCACGCCTTGCTGACCGGGGCGCTGGAGCTGTTGCCGCAGTCCTGGGCCTCGATGGCCATCATTCCGCTGCAGGTCAAGATGGTCTATGCCGTGGGCAAGGCGCATGGCGTGGAACTGGACCAAGGTCACATCAAGGAATTCATCGCGGCCGCCGGGGTCGGCATCACCTCGCAGTACATCGAACAGTTCGGCCGCAAGCTCATCGGCGGCCTGCTGGGCAAGGCCCTGGGGCGCACCGTGGGCGGCTTGGGCCGCGCGGCCACGGGCGTGGCGTTTTCCTTTGCCACCACCTATGCGCTGGGCCAGGTGGCCAAGCGGTACTACGCCGGCGGACGGGTCATGAGCACGGCCTTGCTGCAACAGACCTTCCAGGACCTGCTGGGGCCGGCCAAACAGTTGCAGAACCGCTACCTGCCGCAGATCGAGCAGACGGCCCGCGGGCTCGACGCCGGCAAGGTCATGGCCATGGTCCGGGGTGGGGTCTGAGGCCGGCGGGCGTTGCGTCCGGCTGCATTCCTCACATTTGTTTGCCGTTGCGCCGGACGGTCGGAAACGAACAGGCCGCGGGAAAGCGCTAGCCTAGGGCTTCCGCATTTCCCGGAGAGAACCCATGACGACCACGATCACGACCCGCCGGCTGACGCTGGCTTCCCTGATGCTGGCCGGTGCCACCGCACTGAGCGCCTGCGGTGGCAGCGACGACCCGGTGCCCGGTGATGGCTCCAGCGATCCGGTGGCACCCTACATCGGCTCCTGGATCAGCCGCTGCGTGGCCGACAGCGGGGCCTCGGCCCAGTTGCGGGCCGACTTCAACAAGACCGGCGCCAACAGCTTCACGGGCGACGTGGTGGCCTATGCCTACGTCGGCAACGCCTGCTCCGGCCCGAGCGTGCGCGACAAGAAGGTGCTGTCGAACCTGCAGATGACACACGTCGGCACCAGCACACTCAACGGCCTGTCGACCGACCGGTTCAATGGCAGCTCGTCGCAGGGCGAAGGCAAGGTGCTGCTGTCGCTGCAGAACGGGCAGTTGCGTATTGGCGACCCCGACTCGCCCGACGATGCCCAGGGCTACCCGACCGCGTTCCTGGAAGAGACGCTCACGCGCCTGAACTGAGGTCGGGCACGCGAACGGCCGGCTGGGCTGCTTGGCCGGGATCTCCCGGCCTTCACCGGCCGCCAGCATTGACCGCCTGCCTGGGTGTCACATCGCCGCTTCGAGCATGGCCCGGTAGTCGGCCGCGCTGGCCAGGCGCGGATTGGTCTTGTGGCAGTGGTCGGCCAGGGCGCCTTCAATCACCTGATCAAAAACGGCCGGTGTCACGCCCAGCGCCGCCAGGCCTGGGGGCAGGCCCAGGCGCTCGTTGAGCGCCTTGATCGATGCGCCCAGCAGGGCCGCCGTGAGTTCGTCGTCGCGGTCGCTGGGCAGATCCATGGCCTGGGCCATGCGCTGCAGGCGGCGTTCACGGCGCACGTTCTCGGCGCCGGCGTTGAAGGCGATCACGGTCGGCAGGAAGAGGGCGTTGAGCGTGCCGTGGTGCAGGCGCGGGTTCACGCCGCCCAGGCTGTGGCTGAGCGAATGCACGCAGCCCAGCCCTTTCTGGAACGCCATCGCGCCCTGCATGCTGGCGCTCATCATGTTCAGCCGCGCTTCGCGGTCCTGGCCGTTGGTGGTCGCGCGTTCGATGTGGGCCCAGCCGCGCTGCAGGCCGTCCAGCGCGATGCCGTCGGCGGGCGGGTTGAAGGGCGCGGCCATGAAGGTTTCCATGCAGTGGGCGATGGCGTCCATGCCCGTGGCGGCGGTCAGCAGCGGCGGCAGGCCCAGCGTGAGCGCCGGATCGAGCAGGGCGGTTTTTGGCACCAGGTGCCAGGAATGGAAGCCGAGCTTGCGGCCGTCGTCCACGATCACGATGGCGCCGCGCGCCACTTCGCTGCCGGTGCCGGCCGTGGTGGGAATGGCGATCAGTGGCGGCACGGCGGCCGTGATCCGGGGCGAACCGCCTTCGATGGTGGCGTAGGTCTTGAGCGGGCCTTCGTGCGTGGCGGCGATCGCCACGCCCTTGGCGCAGTCGATGGAGCTGCCGCCGCCCAGAGCGATCAGGCCATCGCACCCCTGTTCCCGGTACACCGCGACGGCGGCGCGCACGGCCGCTTCGGTCGGGTTGCTGGGGGTCTGGTCGAACACGGCCGCCGGCAGATCGGGCAAGGCGGCCAGTGCCTGGGCCAGCAGGCCGGCAGCCTTGACGCCCGCGTCGGTCACGATCAGCGGTTTGCGGATGCCGATGCGCGCGCATTCGGCCGGCAATTGCGCCAGGGCGCCGTCTTCGATCAGGATGTTGGTGACGTACAGGATCTGGGGCACGGGGGTCTCCGGGTTCTGGTTCTGGCGGATGCAGCGCGTTCCACTATACGGGGAGGCTGCGGGCGGCTGCGGTCGCGCAAGGGTCAACCCTTGCACGGCAGCGAACCGCCCGGCGCGGCAGAATGCCGCCCATGTCTTCGCACCCGACCCATCCCCGCAGCCTGCTGACCCACGCCATGCGGGGCTTCATCGACCGCGTCGCCCGCGCCGGGCATCCCCCTTTGCACGCCCTGACGCCGGAACAGGCCAAGCGCGCCTACGCGGCGGGTGCGGGCGTCGTCGACATCCCGAACCACAAGCTGCCGCGCGTGGAGGACCTGCGCATCCCCGCCCGCGACGGCCACGTCTTGCCCGCCCGCCTGTTTGCCCCGGTGGCGGCGGGCGAGGGCGAACCCCTGCCCGTGCTGCTGTACCTGCACGGGGGCGGGTTCACCGTGGGCAACATCGCCACGCACGAACCGCTGTGCCGGCACCTGGCGCACCTGTCCCGCGGCGCCGTGATCGCGCTCGACTACCGGCTGGCGCCCGAGTCGGTGTTCCCGACCGCGGTGAATGACGCCTGGGACGCCCTGGCCTGGCTGCGCGAGCACGCGGCGGCCTTGGGTCTGGACGCGGCGCGCATCGCTGTCGGCGGCGACAGCGCCGGCGGCACGCTTTCGGCCGTCACCGCCATCGCCGCCCGCGATGCGGGCTGGCCGCTGTCGCTGCAACTGCTGTTCTACCCTGGCACCTGTGGCCACCAGGACACGCCCAGCCACCAGCGTTTTGCGCACGGCTTCATCCTGGAAGAGCCGCACATCCAGTACTTCTTCGGCCACTACCTGCGCGGTCCGGCCGACCGCGACGACTGGCGTTTTGCCCCCCTCGACGGGGTCGACGCCAGCGGGCACGAGCGCGACCTGGACGGTGTGGCGCCGGCCTGGGTGGGCCTGGCCGAATGCGATCCGCTGGTCGACGAAGGCCTGCTTTACGCCGACCGCCTGCGGCTGGCCGGGGTGCCCGTGGATCTGGAGATCTACGCCGGCGTGGTGCACGGCTTCATCCAGTTCGGCCGCGCCATTCCCGAAGCGCTCAAGGCCCACAACGACGCGGCCCGCGCGCTGCGCCAGGCCTGGGGCCGGTGAGCGCCAGCGCTCAGTCCGCGCCCAGCCAGGCGCCCTGGGTGCGGCCGTAGCGGGTGTCGCGGTCGTAGGCCTGCTCCTGCTCGCGTGCCCGGTCGAGCTGGGCCTGCCCCCAGTGATTGCCCCGCACCTCCAGTTGCCGGCAGTCGTTTTGCGGCGGCAGTTCGCGCAGGCCCTGGTCCACCCGTTGCGCGGCCTGGCGCGCGATCTCGTGGTGTCCCAGTTCGTGCTCGCGCAAGGCGGCCAGATAGGTGTCGAAGCGGGCGCGCAGGATCGGGTCGTCGGTCAGCAGTTCGGGCAGGGTGATGTCGGTGTCCAGCGTGGTCAGCACCTCGGCCACGCCACAGCGGCCGTCTTCCAGCACCTGCCAGCGGAAGGCCCAGCGCAGGCTCCAGGTCGCCAGTCCGTGGAACCGCTTGCCCCACCAGCGCCGCACCGGCGTGGCGCGGTTCAGCGCTTGTGCCAGCGTCTCGCCGGCCTGTACCTCGACCCGGTACGGCGTGAAGCGCAGCGTGTCCTGCACGTCGGCGCGAGCGACCGGGCTCAGCAGGGTGCCAACGGCCAGCAGGGCGCTCAGGCAGAGCGGGCGAAGGCGGGTGATGGGCGTGAGAAACAGGCGGTTCCGGCGCATGGGTGAGGGGGGATGGAGGCGGCCGTGGCCAGGGGCGGGCCGTCGCCGCAGGCGACAGCGGCCAGCGGGGGCGACGGGCAGAATCTACCCCAACGCTGGCGCGCTTGGCGTCGCGATCACAACAACTTTTCCTGGAGACACGAATGCCCCAGATGCAGCGAACCGACTTCCGCTTTTTCCACCGCCTGCGCGTGCGCTGGGCCGAAGTGGACATGCAGAAGATCGTGTTCAACGGCCACTACCTGATGTATTTCGACACCGCCATTGCCGACTACTGGCGCGCGCTGGCCTTGCCCTACGAGGCGTCCATGCACCGGCTTGACGGCGATCTGTACGTGGTCAAGGCCACCGTGGAATACCACGCTTCGGCGCGGGTGGACGACCGGCTGGACGTGGCCATGCAATGCAGCCGCATCGGCAGCTCGTCAATGACCTTCACGGGTGCCATCTTCCGCGACGAGCAGCACCTCATCAGTGGCGAAATCGTCTATGTGTTCGCCGACCCGGCCACCCAGACCTCGCGCCCGGTGCCGCAGGCGCTGCGCGACATCGTGCAGGGGTACGAAGCGGGTGAAAGCATGCTGCAAACCCGGGCGGGCGACTGGGCCTCCCTGGGCGAAGGCGCCCGCGCCGTGCGGCACGCGGTGTTCGTGGAAGAGCAGCAGATCCCCAAAGAGCTGGAGTCCGACGCGGCCGATGCCGGCGCGGTGCACGTGCTGGTGCGCAACCGCCTGGGCATGCCCGTGGGCACCGGCCGTCTGCTGCCGGCCGATGCGCAGGGCGACGCCCAGGTGGGGCGCGTGGCGGTGGACCGGGTGCTGCGCGGTGGCCAGGTCGGCCGCGCCGTCATGCAGGCGCTGGAAGCGGCCGCGCGGGCCCGTGGCGACCGCCGCATCGTGCTGCACGCCCAGCGCACCGCGGTACCGTTCTACGACCGCCTGGGATATCTGCGCGAAGGGGCGCCTTTTGAAGAGGCCGGTATCGAGCACCAGGCCATGGCCAAGCGGCTCTGAATCCGCGGCAGGCTCCCCGGTCAGCGCCGGCCGGCGGGCCGGTTCACCACGTCACCTGTGTGATGGCGGGCGGGGCTGCGCTCCATCGGTGCGCCCCGGCCGTCGGTCGCTCGTGGCGCCATTCGGTCATGGTCAGCAGAGGCTGGGCCGTCCCGGGCGAGACCGTCACCCGCGCCAGCAGGCTGCTGCGCGTGCCGTAACCCCGCTCGGCCATGTCCACGAACGGGCTGGACAGGGCGCGCTCCCAGTCCTGGGGCACCCCGGTCGGGGGCAGGTGCGCGTCGGGCACGGCGGCGTTTTCGGCCAGGGCCTGCGCGAGGTGCTGGCCGGCCATGTCACCGGATGGCGGGTTGTCCCATTGGTCCAGGGCCTGCCGCATGGCCGCCTTGAGCCGTTCCGTCTTGGGCCAGGGGGTGTCGAGCGCGGCGTTGGACACCCCATAGATGCCGGGTGAGAGCGTCCGCCACTGCAACTGGGTGGCGGCGCCTTCGGTGTGCGGATCGGCCGGGTCGCGGTTGGACAGCCAAGCCCAGCGGCCGGCAGGGAAATCGCCGACCACGAGGTTGAAGCCGCCGTAGGCTGCCGGGTCGATGCCGTCAGCCAGGGACTCGACGCCGTCGTGGCTTGCCAGCCAGCGCAGCGGCAGTTCGCCCCGGCTGCGCGCTCCGCTGCCTGGCTGGGCGCTGCGCACGTTGGTGAGCATGGCCACGCGGCCGTTTTCGCCAAAACCGAGCCAGGTGCCGCCATCGCGCAGATCGCGGCCGGCCCACACCGCCACCGGGCTGCCGGGCGGTGTCCAGCGGTGCAGCGGCGCGGTGGGGCGCTCGAAGAATTCGTCGCGGTTGCCCGCGATCAGCAGCGGGCAGGCCGGGTGGGCACCGATGGCGAAGGCGATCAGGCACATGGGCGCAGCAGGGCCCTCAGATGTCGTCGCGCAGCGGGTAGGGCAGCGGCAACAGGCTCAGAGCCTGGCCATCGGCCGCGCCCGCATGCAGGTCGCCAGCGGCCGCGACGTCGGTGCGCAGCGAGGCGATGGCGTTCCAGCCGCCGGCCGGGTTCGGGGCGGTAGCGGCCACGGTGCCACAGGGCTGCTCGGCGTCGGCGGACTGGAACACGTCCTGTCCCACGGTCAGGGGGGCCTCGGCCTGCAGCAGGTAGGCGCGGCGCTTGAGCGTGCCACGGAACTGGCTGCGCGCCACGACCTCCTGGCCGGGATAGCAGCCCTTTTTGAAGTTCACGCCGTCGACGGATTCGTAGTTGAGCATCTGGGGCACGAACGCTTCCACGATGGGTGTCGTCACGGGGGCGATGCCTGCCATCACCTCCAGCCATTGCCAGGTGTCCAGCGGCAGGGCCTCGGCGGCCGGCGCCGGGGCATCGGCCGGGGCCACCCGCAGCGCCCGGGCCTGGCCCTGCGCGGGGTAGAGGCTCACCACGTGGCCACCGTCGGTGGCACTGAGCGCCCAGGGCGCGGCACCCCAGGGGGCAGCGTCGGTCGGGGCGGTCAGGCCCCAGACGCCGAATTCGGCACTGGCATCGCTGAGCCGGACTTTGCTGCGCAGCACGAACATCTGCAGGCGCTTGAGCACGGCGGGCAGCACGTCGCGCGGCAGCACCAGCAGCAGATCGTCGGCCGCGTGTTTGAACGCCACAAAGCTGGCCTGCATGCGGCCCTTGGCCGAGCAGAAGGCCGCCAGCCGCGCCTGGGTGTCGCCCAGCAGGGCGAAATCCTGGGTCAGCTGACCGTGGAGGAACTTGGCCGCTTCTTCGCCCTGCGCGCGGATCACGCCCCAGTGGGGCAAGGGTGTGGCGGACGAAGCGGGGAACAGGGCGGACACGGTGGTCATGGCAGCGGCACGGATGGGGTTGGCAACAGGGGCGACCGATTATCATGCCGGGCCATTCCGAGCGTGCCGCTTCGGCCCAAGACCCCGACGCTTTCCCTGTTCCTCCTGTCCATGCGTGCGCTGCGAAACCTGCTGATCTTTGTGCTGCTGGCCGCCGGGCTGGGCTGGGCGGCCTTCCAGTGGTGGCTGCTGCGCCCGCTGCCGCTGCAAACGCCGGCGCCGTTGTCGGTGGACATCGCGGCCGGTTCGTCGTCGCGCGCTGTGGCCGAGCGCCTGGCCGATGCCGGTGTCGGCGTGCCGGCGCCGGTGCTGTATGCCTGGTTCCGCCTGTCAGGACAGAGCCGCGCGCTCAAGGCCGGCAGCTACGACCTGGAAGCCGGCATCACGCCCGAACGTCTGTTGCAGAAGCTGGTGCGGGGCGAGCAGGCCCTGCGCAGCGTCACCCTGGTGGAGGGCTGGACCTTCCGCGATGTGCTGGCGGCCCTGCGCGGAGTCCCCGACCTGACGCCCGATCTCGACGGCCTGAGCCCGGCCCAGATCATGGAGCGCATCGGCCGGCCGGGGGTGCACCCCGAAGGGCGTTTCTTCCCCGACACCTACCGCGTGGCGCGCCGTGCGCCGGCATCGGCCGTGCTGCGGCAGGCCGCGCAGGTGATGGACGCCCGGCTGGCGCAGGCCTGGTCGCAACGGGCCCCGGGCTCGCCGCTTAAGACCCCCGAAGAAGCGCTGATCCTGGCCAGCATCGTCGAAAAAGAAACCGGCGCCGCAGCGGACCGTGCCCACGTGGCCGGCGTGTTCTCCAACCGGCTGCGCATCGGCATGCGGCTGCAGACCGACCCCACCGTGATCTACGGCCTGGGCGAGCGTTTCGACGGCAATCTGCGCAAGATCGACCTGCAGACCGACACGCCCTACAACAGCTACACGCGCGCCGGGCTGCCGCCGACGCCGATTGCCATGCCCGGCTGGGCCGCACTGCTCGCGGCCGTGCAGCCGGCCGACACGCGGGCGCTGTATTTCGTGGCGCGTGGCGATGGCTCCAGCCACTTCAGCAGTACGCTCGACGAGCACAATGCGGCGGTGCGCCGCTACATCCTCAACCGCTGAGCGGCCCCGCCACCGCCTGCGCTTTTTCCGCTTTTTTTTGCCCCGCATGAGTTCCGAAGGTCTGTTCATCTCGTTCGAAGGCATCGACGGTGCCGGCAAGTCCACCCACATCGCCGGTCTGGCCGACGCCTTCCGCGCCGCCGGCCGCGAAGTGGTGCTGACCCGCGAACCCGGTGGCACACCCCTGGCGGAGAAGCTGCGCGCCCTGGTGCTGGGCGACGCCATGGACCCGCTGACCGAATCGCTGCTGGTGTTTGCGGCGCGGCGCGACCACCTGGTGACCGTGATCGAGCCGGCGCTCGCACGGGGGGCCGTGGTGCTGTGCGACCGCTTCACCGACGCCACCTTCGCCTACCAGGGCGGTGGCCGCGGTTTCGACCTGGGCGTGCTGCGCCAGCTCGAAACCTGGGTGCAGGGCTCCCCGACCGCGCCGAATGGGCTGCGCCAGCCGCACCTGACGATCTGGTTCGACCTGCCGCCCGCCGTGGCCGCCGAACGCCTGGCCGGCGCCCGCGTGCCGGACCGCTTCGAATCGCAACCTGCCGAATTCTTCGCCCGCGTCGCCCAGGGCTATGCCGATCGCGCTGCCGCCGAACCCGCCCGGTTTGCCCGCATCGCGGCCGACCAGCCCGTGCCGGCCGTCTGGCAGGCGGTGCGCAGCACCTGCGCAGCCCGCGGCTGGATCGCCCCGGAGGCCGGCGCGTGAGCGAGTCCGCGCCGCTCGCGCCCTGGCTGCAACGCCAGCTGACGGCACTGCTGGCCCAGCGCGGGCACGCGCTGCTGCTGGCCGGGCCGTCCGGGCTGGGCCAGTACCCGCTGGCACTGGCGCTGGCCAGCGCGTGGCTGTGCGAGCAGCCTGGCCCCCAAGGCGCCTGCGGGCAGTGCGCGAGCTGCCATGCCGTGGCGGTGCGTACCCATGCCGACCTGTGCGCGCTGTTGCCCGAGACACTGAGTCTGGCGCTGGACTGGCCGCTGGACGAAGGCGCACAGAAAGACATCGACGACAAGAAACGCAAGCCCAGCAAGCTGATCCGCGTGGAAGCGGCCCGGGCTGCGGTGGCCTTCACCCAACTGACCCGTTCGCGCGGGGCCACCAAGGTGGTGCTGGTCTATCCGGCCGAGCGCATGAACGTGGAGTCGGCCAACACCCTGCTCAAGACGCTGGAAGAGCCCACAGGCGAGGTGCGCTTCGTGCTGGCCACCGAAGCGGCCCACCAACTGCTGCCCACCATCCGCAGCCGCTGCCAGACCCATGCCCTGGCCTGGCCCTCGGAGGCCGAAGCGCTGGCCTGGCTGCACGAACAGGCGATTCGCGAAGGGCTCAAAACCGACGCGGCAACGGCCACCACCTGGCTGCAGGCCGCCGGCGGCCGGCCCGAAGACGCCTGGGCACTGGCCCGCGCCGGCCTCACCGCCGCCCAATGGCAGAAGCTGCCCAAGGCATTGGCCCAGGGCGACTGGACGCCGCTGGCCGACTGGCCGGCCAGCGAACAGCTCAACACGCTGCACAAGCTGTGTCACGACCTGATGGCCGTGGCCGGCGGCGCCCGGCCGCGCTTTTTTGCCGCCGAGTCGTTGCCGCCAGCGCCGCGCCTGATCGTGCTCGCGACCTGGGCCAAGGAACTGGGGGCCGCCGCCCGGACGGTGGAGCATCCGTTCAACGCCGGCCTGACCCAGGAAGCCTGGGCGGCGCGCACCCGGCAAGTCTTCGCGCGACGCGGTGCGTGAAATCCCACACCCGCGGGCAAATTGCCGCGAAAAGGGGCGGGGCGCGCGACGGCGAGTGTCGGATTGCCGCTACACTCGCGATTCATGAGCACCATGCCCAGCGCACCCAATACGCCGCGGCCCAGCGTGATCCAACTCTCCATCAAGGAGAAGGCCGCGCTCTATGCGGCCTACATTCCCCTGTTCACCGACGGGGGCATCTTCATCCCCTCGTCGCGCGACTACCGGCTTGGCGATGACGTCTATGTGCTCCTGAGCCTCCCGGACGACCCGCAGCGCTATCCCGTGGCCGGCAAGGTGGCATGGGTCACGCCCGCCAAGGCCCAGGGTGGACGCACGCAAGGCGTGGGTATCCGCTTCCCGGCGGACGAAAAGTCGCGCCAGCTCAAGCTCAAGATCGAAGAAATCCTGGGGTCGCACCTGGCCTCGGAGAAACCGACCCAGACCATCTGACGCCGTTCGTCCGGCAGCACGCCTGCCTGGCAGGCCCGTGATTGCCATGTTCACCGACTCCCACTGCCACCTCACGTTTCCCGAACTGCAAGCACAGATGCCCGCGGTCCTGGCCGCTATGCGCGAAGCCCGCGTCGACCGCGCGCTGTGCATCTGCACCACGCTGGAAGAGTTCGAGGCGGTGCACCACCTGGCCCGCACGCACGACAACCTCTGGGCCACGGTGGGCGTGCACCCCGACAACGAAGGCGTGCAGGAACCGTCACTCGACACCCTGCTGACGCTGGCAGCACGCCCGCGCGTGATCGGCATCGGGGAAACCGGGCTGGATTACTACCGCCTCAACGGCCGCAGCGTGGACGACATGGCCTGGCAGCGTGAGCGCTTTCGCGTCCACATCCGGGCGGCGCGCCGCACCGACCTGCCGCTGGTCATCCACACCCGCAGCGCGTCGGACGACACGCTGGCCATCCTGCGCGAGGAGGGCGGCTGGACCGGTGCCGCCACCGCCGGCGGGACGCAGCCGCTGGCGCGCGGGGTGTTCCACTGCTTCACCGAAACGGCCGAGGTGGCGCGCGCGGCGCTGGACCTGGGATTCATGATCTCGTTTTCGGGCATCCTGACCTTCCGCAATGCCGCCGACCTGCGCGAAGTGGCGCGCTTTGTGCCGCTGGAGCAGACCCTGATCGAGACCGACAGCCCCTACCTGGCGCCGGTGCCGTTTCGCGGCAAGACCAATACCCCGGCGCTGGTGCCCTATGTGGCCCAGTTGCTCGCAGAGATCAAAAGCCTCCCGGTCGAGGCCGTCGCCGAAGCCACCAGCCACAATTTCGACCGCCTGTTTGACCGTGTGAATGCGCCTGCATCGCCGACCTGAACTCAGAAATCACATGAACTTCATCAAAAAGTTCTTTGTTATTGCTTTCTTTTTTTCTTCGACTGCCTGGGCACAGTCGGGGTCGTTCGAGCAGTTCTTTTCTGCGGCCAAACGCGACGACGAGCCCGCCATGGTCACGCTGGTCCTGCGCGGGCTGGACGTCAACACCCGCGACCCCCAGGGCAACAGCGCGCTGATGATCGCCCTGCGCGAGGGCGCAGCCAAGGTCACCAGCTTCCTGCTCGGCCTCGATGCCGTCGATCTGGAGATCCGCAATGTCCAGGGCGAAAACGCCCTGATGCTGGCAGCGCTCAAGGGCAATCTGCCCGTGGTGCGCCAGATGATCGGGCGCAAGGCCGAGGTGAACAAGCCCGGCTGGACGCCGCTGCACTACGCCGCCACCTACAAAGAGGCCGGTGCCCGCGAGGTGGTGGCCCTGCTGCTGGAGCACCACGCCTACATCGACGCGGAGTCCCCCAACCGGACCACGCCGCTGATGATGGCGGCTTTTTACGGTCATTCGTCCGTGGTGGACTTGTTGCTGGAGGAGGGGGCCGACCCCTCGCTGCGCAACGAAAAGGGCCTGACCGCACTCGATTTCGCCCAGCGGGCGTCGCGCCCGGACGCCATCGAACGCATCACGCAGGCGCTGCGCGCGCGCCAGCCCTCCGGACGCTGGTGAAAGCCGACGCCGGTGTGGCCTCAAAAAACAGGGGTGTAGGTGTAACCCACATGTAAGGCAGGGATTCTGGCGGGGACAATCCCGCCGTTCATTATTCCAAGAGGAGATTTGCCGTGGCCGTGGCCAGTCAGAAGGATTTTTTTTCAGGCCTCATGTTCATGATCGTCGGGGGCGGTTTCGCCTGGGGCGCCGTGGACTATGAGATTGGTCAGGCCGCCCGCATGGGCCCGGGCTACTTCCCATTCATGCTCGGCCTTCTGCTCGTGGCGCTGGGCGCGCTGGTGGTGCTGGGCTCTTTGCGCTCCGGCCCTCCGGGCGGCGACAAGATCGGTGCTTTTGCCTGGCGACCGCTGGTGTGCATCCTGGGCGCCAACCTGGTGTTCGGTGCGCTGCTGGTGGGCCTGCCCTCCATCGGCCTGCCGGCTTTCGGCCTGATCGTGGCGCTGTTTGCCCTGGTCATCATCTCCAGCATGGCCCGCGAGGGTTTCAGCTTCAAAGAGTCGATGATCCTGGCCGCCATCCTGGCCGCCGGCAGCTACGTCGGCTTCGTGTACCTGTTGAATCTGCAGTTCCCGGTCTGGCCTGCATTCCTGACGAACTGAGCCGGAGAACGCCACCATGGATCTGCTTAACAACCTGGCGCTCGGCTTCGGCGTCGCCTTCACTTTCCAGAACCTGATGTATGCACTCATCGGCTGCCTCTTCGGCACGCTGGTGGGGGTGCTGCCCGGTCTGGGCCCGCTGGCGACCATCGCCATGCTGCTGCCCATCACCTATGGCCTGCCGCCCGTGGCAGCGCTGATCATGCTGGCCGGTATCTATTACGGCGCGCAGTACGGTGGCTCGACCACCGCCATCCTGGTCAACCTGCCCGGTGAGTCGTCTTCGGTCGTGACCGTGATCGACGGCTACCAGATGGCGCGCAAGGGCAGGGCGGGGCCCGCTCTGGCAGCTGCCGGTATGGGCTCGTTCTTTGCCGGTTGCGTCGGCACGCTGATTCTGGCGGCTTTTGCCGCACCGCTGACCGAACTGGCGCTGGAGTTTGGCCCGGCCGAATACTTCTCGCTCATGATCGTGGGCCTGATCGGTGCCGTCGTGCTGGCCTCCGGCTCGCTGCTCAAGGCGCTGGCCATGATCGTGCTGGGCCTGTTGCTGGGTCTGGTCGGTACCGACGTGAACTCCGGCGTCGCGCGTTACAGCTTCGACATCCCCGAACTGACCGATGGCATCAGCTTCGTCGCCATCGCCATGGGGATCTTCGGCTACGGCGAAATCATCAGCAACCTCTCGCAATCGGACGAAAACCGCGAGGTCTTCACCGACAAGGTCAAGGGCATCATGCCCACCGCCACCGACCTCAAGCGCATGTTCCCCGCCGTGCTGCGTGGCACAGCGCTGGGTTCCGCACTTGGCATCCTGCCCGGCGGTGGTGCCTTGCTGTCCGCTTTTGCGGCCTACACCATCGAGAAAAAGACCAAGCTCAAGCCCGGTGAAGTGCCCTTTGGCCAAGGCAACATCCGCGGCGTGGCCGCGCCCGAGGCGGCCAACAACGCCGGTGCGCAAACCTCCTTCATCCCGCTGCTGACGCTGGGCATTCCGCCCAACGCCGTGATGGCGCTGATGGTGGGTGCGATGACGATCCACAACATCCAGCCGGGCCCGCAGGTCATGACCAGCAACCCGGAACTGTTCTGGGGCCTGATCGCCTCGATGTGGATTGGTAACGCCATGCTGATCATCCTGAACCTGCCCCTGATCGGGATCTGGATCAAGCTGCTGACCGTGCCCTACAAGTGGCTCTTCCCGGCCATCGTGCTGTTCTGCGCCATCGGCGTGTACTCCACCAACAACAACAGCTTCGACATCTGGGTCGTGGCGCTGTTCGGCCTCATCGGCTACGGCTTCATCAAGCTGGGTTGTGAACCGGCGCCCTTGCTGCTCGGACTGATCCTGGGGCCCATGATGGAGGAATACCTCCGCCGTGCGCTGCTGATTTCCCGCGGTGACTGGTCCGTCTTCGTCACGCGCCCGATCTCGGCCGGCCTGCTGGTGGTTGCGGCCATCCTGCTGACCATCGTGCTGCTGCCGTCGGTCAAGAAGAAGCGCGAAGAAGCCTTCGTCGAAGACTGATCCCTCCAAAGATCGACTGAACCCGGCTCGCGAGTCATCGCGGCCGGGTTTTTTTATGGTCCTGTGAATCTTGGACCTTGAAGCCCAACGAGGCGCAGAGCGCCCGGAAGCTTGTTCCTGGCCGGTTGCCAGGCTGCTGGTCGGGCTGTGTCCCTAGCTTTTCGGTATCACTTTGATATTCCACAATGTATATCGTTGCATTGAATTAATCATAGCGAAATAATTTCACCCAAAGGCCAATTAATTGCCAATCAAGGCGCGAACTGCCTTGATTGGCTGTACCTGAGTTACTTCCGCGAAGTGATCAATTCACTGGCCGGCACCTTGGTCGCCATGGGGGCCACGGCCCCCATACCCCCGCTTGGCTTGGTTAGAGCAGCCAGATCCCGCAAATGGGGGAGGGCATGCTGATTGACTGCCACCAGGTAGGCCTGCACTGCCTCATTGAGCGCATGGGCAAGCCCGCCCACCACGAACAGCCACCGATGACGCGAATACTCATCGAGCTGATCGCACACCTCAACAAACGACGTCAAGGCAAGACACTTTTCTTCCAGCACGTTGCCAGCGGCACAGATAACATCGACATCAGCCATTTCGAACTCCTGTTCAGTTTGAGATTGGTCAGAGACGCCCGGAGGCCCTTCCCCCGGGCGTTTCGCTTTATGGACGCCTACCAGAGGACTTCGAGCAGCGCCCTCCCCAACAGGTAAGCCGCCAGCCCGAAGCAGGCGAGGGCGTCCAGGTCAATCACCCGCACGGCCCACTTCCTTGCCGTTCACCAGGACAACACCCCGGCCCCCCCGTGACCTCTGACCACGCCTTGACGGCCGCGGCCTTGATGGCGGTTTTCGACGCCTTGGGACGGCCAGGGCGGCCCTTTGGCGGCTCCAGGGAAGCCTCAGTGCGGCGCTTCAGTTCCGCCTTGTTGGCAGCCTCCCTTGCGGCCAGATCGGGCGCCTGATGCCCCCCTTTGGCCATCAACGCCCCCAGAAGGCCGGACCCCTTGTCCGCGTCACGCGTGTACGCTGATCGGCCAGCCGCATCGAGCTGCGACAGGAATGCCCGAGGCAGCGCCCGGCCATCACGCTGACTACCCGTCTTGATCTTCCCCATGGGATCCCGCCTTTCGTAGTGTGAAAAATCAACACTTCCGGGCAGGTACCACGAACCCGCCGGAAGCCGCATGTTTGCTGGGTTCTCGCTCTGCTGTGTTCCAAAGTGTCCTATGAATAAATTAGGGCCGGCCGGCTGCGCCGGCCGCCCAGCTTCGCTGGACGGCTCGGACTTCGCCGCCGTCCGCTGGCCAGCGCCAAGGCGCATGGCCGCGGCCGCCGCCGCTGTCCGCCCGGCCACCCGCAGGTGGTTCAGATCGCGATAGCAGACCGAGAACATCGCAGCGCGGCGCACCAGCAGACCCCACCAGGTGAAGTCATGCGGGTTCAGCGCCAGGCCTTCAGGCGTGTACAGCTTGCCCGCCGACAGGTGCCAGCCGTCCCAGTCCTTGCCTGGCAGTTCGTAGCGCAGCATCAGCCGCAGCAGCTTCATGGCCATGTAGGGCACCGGGACCGCGCCGGACACCCAGTTATGTACAGATCGGGTGCTGACCTGCAAAAGTTGCGCGACCTCGTGGGCGTTGAAGCCCAGCGAGGCATACAGCGCCCGGAAGCGCAGGCCTTGCTCCATGCGGGTTTGCCTGCTGCTGGCGGGCTTGCGATGCTGGGGTCTGGGTACCACCTTGATCACCTAAATTCTGTAGTACAGGATGCCTGTTGCTTTTGTAAATTCCTCTTAAATTTGCAGAATTCAAACGACAACCTGTTGTAAATAGGTCTCTGGCTTCTACGTTGCATTTCAAAAGCAACGCAGGAACTGGCAAAGGTGAGGTCTATCCCCTTCCGTGTTCCGCCTGTTGCTTTTGGGGCGTTGGGCCTGGTACCAGCGCTGACACCATGCATAGTGGGCTGGGGACATCTGAAAGGGCTTACAACCCGACCACCTCGCCGGGGCCGGGTTCCTGCATAAATCGTTTCTCCTTCGGGCAACCAGGTGACCATCCACCTACGGCGGTGCTTCAGTGACCTGCCCCCTGCCAGCTAGAAAGCTCTGCGTTGCTCCCGTCGCCATCCCTCCGCCTTCAGTAGTAGTTCGACGGATCGGAACTGTGTCTAGCCGTTCAGAGCGCCTTGATTTCTCGGTTTTGGCGTGGGTCTTGATACCCGGGAGCCAGCTGCGCGTTACTTGCACCGTAGAGCGCGAGCGGGTCGCGCAGCCATAGGGCGTACTCAAGACCGCGCAGATGGTGGTCCGAAGAACAGTCCACAGACCAGCGTCGAAGCATGTAGCCTGCATTGGCCGCTCTGACGCGGACTCGAAGCACGCCTTCCTCCGGGAACTCGTAATCCATCTTCACGATTTCCGGACGGGGGTGCTCAGGGTGGGGCACCAACTCCAGTTCAATGATGCGGCTCCACTGCACATCGAACTCGGCCGTTTCTTCACGCTGAACTGGGCTGCCTTCTAGTACGACAGGCTCGTCCATTCGCGTGAAGACGAAGTCGCGGAATTGCTTGTGTCTACGGTCGAAGGCCCGGACGTGCCAGCGAATCCCGATGTCTATCAGCGCCAATGGGACCAACTCACGTTCTGTGTGACCGCTCTCGATCGATGTGTAGCCGAGGCGCACAGCTTTGCCTCGGTTAATAGCGCGCGTGATAGGGGCCAGCACGGACATCTTCGGGAGGCTAAGTGCGTTCGGCATCTCGCATCTCAGCATGGGCTGCACCTCATCGCCAACA
This sequence comes from Hydrogenophaga sp. NFH-34, assembly GCF_021401345.1. GTDB lineage: Bacteria > Pseudomonadota > Gammaproteobacteria > Burkholderiales > Burkholderiaceae_C > Hydrogenophaga > Hydrogenophaga electricum. The sequence continues at coordinate 1,723 of NZ_JACBGE010000022.1, read as the reverse complement.
GGTTCTCCCAAGCCTTCGCCAAACCCTTGTGTCAGGGCTGTGAGGATTCGGCGAGCGTTGTGTTCGAACAGCGGTTTGAAGTCGAGCGTTGGTCTGTAGACCTTATCCGAGCTGTCAAGTTCGAGATTCTCAGGTGCGATTTCCCGATAGAGCGCGATGTCTCGTGTAGCCCCAGCGGGGCCGGTTCCGAAGCGGTCGACAACGTCGGCCCTTCGTAGTTCGCCCAGGAAATAAAGCTTGAAGTCGATGTGCGCCAGCCGTTCTCGCTGAGTCTTGGTTAGCTCTGCGAGGAACTGCGTTCGCCGGTCAAGATTTTCTGCCATCTACTGATCATAGTCGATGGCGCGATCTGGTGACTACAAAGTAAAACTGTTGCATGATCATTTTGATCACGTATACTGCATGCATCAGAAACATGAGGTCGCAATGGCTAAAAACAACCCGCCCGGCGATGGGCACCGTATCGGCGCTGTGCGCGAGCGCAGCCAGACCGTCATGCCCTCTGGGCACTACGTCAAGCGAGACACGCAGACGGGGCGTTTCATGGATGTGAAGTCCGACAAGACGCCTTTCAAGGGCGTCCGGCGCGAAAAGAAGTAGGCCAAACATGCTGGAACGGCTGAACGATTACTTCCTCACCCAGCCAAGGCGTCTCGTCGCGCTAGGGGATGCATTGGTGCGTGCTGGTGGGTTCCTGCTCTTGGCGGGCCTCGTAGGGCGAGTGGCAGCTACAGGGGTCTCGACTGTGAAAGGGCTGGCTGGCGGAGCGCAAGTCGAGGTCGCACTGTCTGAAGTGCTGCCCGATTACCTCAGCGCCTGGATGCCAGAGAGCGCTCTCGGCTATGCCGTGGCGATTCTGATGTTGATTGCGGGGTTGATTTCGGCCCGCACAGGGCGAGTCTACGAGCGCTACCTGGGTAACTAACGAGATTTAGAACGACAGGCTTGTAGCCCACCTTTCATATGAACCGACTCGACCACTTTCCCCGAACTATTCGCAAAGTCACCGCGTCGGCGTCGGCTCGCTTCACATACCTTGCGGAAGCCATTGGGAGGACCATCGAGCCCACAGCCACGGAACTCCAGGAGCTTGAGCGAGCGTATAACGCGACGGGTGAGTACCTCATCGATTGCGCTGAATTCAATGGATTGGTGGAACAAGTACACGCGCAGGGTTCCCGTCAAATGGGAACCATCGTCCGGCCTATGGATGCGAACCGCGAGGGCTTCGACATTGACCTGGTGGTACGACTATCCAAGGCTGCTCTCGTCCGATATGGCGGGCCCGGCGGTGCGGCGCTGCTGCTAGAGCATTTGTACGTCGTGTTGAAGCGCTATGCCGAGCGTCATGGACTTGGCATTGAGCGGTGGGATCGGTGCGTGACGCTTGTCTACTCCGGCGGCATGCGAGCCGACTTTGCCCCGGTCATTGACGACCCTCTGCATGTGCTTCCGTATGGCAAGCATCATGGGCGCATCCCAGATCGAGAGCTCAGAAACTACCTCTCGACCAATCCGAAAGGGTACTGCCTGGGATTCGATGCCGCTGCTGAGGTGTCTCCAGTCTTTCGGCTTACGGAGGCCCTGACAGCGGATTTTGCAGGGTATTCGTAAAAGCGGGTGGGCGCCAACAATGGGCTGATGTATGTCACGCCAGCCAGAAGTCGTAAAACAGTGTTGCAAACATTGTCGCTTCACTGTACAGTTACGCTATCGAAAATCG
>NZ_JACBGE010000021.1:0-100000 GCF_021401345.1 Hydrogenophaga sp. NFH-34 | reverse complement strand
GAAAAGACCTGTGTGGTACTGAGCTGACGAAAAGTAGGGCGGGACACGTGAAATCCTGTCTGAATATGGGGGGACCATCCTCCAAGGCTAAATACTCATCATCGACCGATAGTGAACAAGTACCGTGAGGGAAAGGCGAAAAGAACCCCGGGAGGGGAGTGAAATAGATCCTGAAACCGCATGCTTACAAAAAGTCGGAGCCCGAAAGGGTGACGGCGTACCTTTTGTATAATGGGTCAGCGACTTACATTCAGTGGCAAGCTTAACCGAGTAGGGAAGGCGTAGGGAAACCGAGTCCGAATAGGGCGATTCAGTCGCTGGGTGTAGACCCGAAACCAGGTGATCTATCCATGGCCAGGATGAAGGTGCCGTAACAGGTACTGGAGGTCCGAACCGACTAGTGTTGCAAAACTAGCGGATGAGCTGTGGATAGGGGTGAAAGGCTAAACAAACCTGGAAATAGCTGGTTCTCTCCGAAAACTATTTAGGTAGTGCCTCAAGTATTACCGTCGGGGGTAGAGCACTGTTTTGGCTAGGGGGTCATGGCGACTTACCAAACCAAGGCAAACTCCGAATACCGATGAGTACAGCTTGGGAGACAGAGCACCGGGTGCTAACGTCCGGACTCAAGAGGGAAACAACCCAGACCGCCAGCTAAGGTCCCTAAAATTGGCTAAGTGGGAAACGAAGTGGGAAGGCTAAAACAGTCAGGATGTTGGCTTAGAAGCAGCCATCATTTAAAGAAAGCGTAATAGCTCACTGATCGAGTCGTCCTGCGCGGAAGATGTAACGGGGCTAAGCCAGTTACCGAAGCTGCGGATTTGCAATTTATTGCAAGTGGTAGGAGAGCGTTCTGTAAGCCTGTGAAGGTGGCTTGTAAAGGCTGCTGGAGGTATCAGAAGTGCGAATGCTGACATGAGTAGCGTTAAAGCGGGTGAAAAGCCCGCTCGCCGTAAGCGCAAGGTTTCCTACGCAACGTTCATCGGCGTAGGGTGAGTCGGCCCCTAAGGCGAGGCAGAGATGCGTAGCTGATGGGAAACAGGTCAATATTCCTGTACCGATTGCAAGTGCGATGTGGGGACGGATCTTAATAGGTTATCCGGCGGTTGGAAGTGCCGGTTTAGACAGATGTAGGCGATACGTAGGCAAATCCGCGTGTCATATACCGAGGCTGTCGATCGAGCGAGCTTGCTCGCGAAGTAACTGAACGAGGTCCCAGGAAAAGCCACTAAGCTTCAGCTTGCAATTGACCGTACCGCAAACCGACACTGGTGCGCGAGATGAGTATTCTAAGGCGCTTGAGAGAACTCAGGAGAAGGAACTCGGCAAATTGACACCGTAACTTCGGAAGAAGGTGTGCCCTAGTAGTGTGATGAGAACATCTGAGCATGAATGGGTTGCAAAAAATAGGTGGCTGCGACTGTTTATTAAAAACACAGCACTCTGCAAACACGAAAGTGGACGTATAGGGTGTGACGCCTGCCCGGTGCTGGAAGATTAATTGATGGGGTGCAAGCTCTTGATCGAAGTCCCAGTAAACGGCGGCCGTAACTATAACGGTCCTAAGGTAGCGAAATTCCTTGTCGGGTAAGTTCCGACCTGCACGAATGGCGTAACGATGGCCACACTGTCTCCTCCTGAGACTCAGCGAAGTTGAAATGTTTGTGATGATGCAATCTCCCCGCGGAAAGACGGAAAGACCCCATGAACCTTTACTGTAGCTTTGTATTGGACTTTGAACAGATCTGTGTAGGATAGGTGGGAGGCTTTGAAGCCGGGACGCTAGTTCCGGTGGAGCCAACGTTGAAATACCACCCTGGTGTGTTTGAGGTTCTAACCTAGGTCCATTATCTGGATCGGGGACAGTGCATGGTAGGCAGTTTGACTGGGGCGGTCTCCTCCCAAAGCGTAACGGAGGAGTTCGAAGGTACGCTAGGTACGGTCGGACATCGTGCTAATAGTGCAATGGCATAAGCGTGCTTAACTGCGAGACTGACAAGTCGAGCAGATGCGAAAGCAGGACATAGTGATCCGGTGGTTCTGTATGGAAGGGCCATCGCTCAACGGATAAAAGGTACTCTGGGGATAACAGGCTGATACCGCCCAAGAGTTCATATCGACGGCGGTGTTTGGCACCTCGATGTCGGCTCATCTCATCCTGGGGCTGTAGCCGGTCCCAAGGGTATGGCTGTTCGCCATTTAAAGAGGTACGTGAGCTGGGTTTAAAACGTCGTGAGACAGTTTGGTCCCTATCTTCCGTGGGCGCTGCAGATTTGAGGAAGCCTGCTCCTAGTACGAGAGGACCGGAGTGGACGCACCTCTGGTGTACCGGTTGTCACGCCAGTGGCATTGCCGGGTAGCTAAGTGCGGAAGAGATAACCGCTGAAAGCATCTAAGCGGGAAACTCGTTCCAAGATGAGATCTGCCGGGGCCTTGAGCCCCCTGAAGGGTCGTTGAAGACCACGACGTTGATAGGTCGGGTGTGGAAGCGCAGCAATGCGTTAAGCTAACCGATACTAATTGCCCGTGCGGCTTGACCCTATAACTTTGATGTAAGCACTGAACGTGCAAATGTCTTTATGCCCTCATGACCCAGACGTCATGACGTTGGCTGCAATCAAAATACGCTGAGTCGACTCTGTGAATTCGCCGCCCTGGCTTGCCAGGCCGGCAACCCGTTATGCCTGACGACCATAGCAAGTTGGCCCCACTCCTTCCCATCCCGAACAGGACCGTGAAACGACTTTGCGCCGATGATAGTGCGGATGCCCGTGTGAAAGTAGGTCATCGTCAGGCTCTTACAACCCCACAAACCCCCCCTCCATAACCTGGAGTGGGGGTTTTGGCTTTTCTGAGCCTTCTGGGGTGTGGTCTCAACGGTTCGTGACCATGCCATCGCGCAGCGTCAGAGCCCCCGAGGTCTCCAGCTCACCGAGGATTTGCTGTAGCCAAGCGCTGCGCTTATCTGAGCTTGAGTTCTCCAATCCGCCCGGCATGCTGTTTTGCAAATACGGTGTGGCTTCTGCCCAGGTGAGCAGCCCATCGAAAGGGATCTGTTGCCATTCCAACAACCGGTATTTGATGAGCACCTTGATCGCATACCGGTGGTGTTTTTCCGGCGCCCTGAGGAATTGCTCCAAGCGGCTCCTGGCACGCTTCAGCGCCAAGGCCAGATCGTCAAACACCTGACCATGTCCAGGAATGATGATCGATGGAGCCAGCTGTTCGATCACGTCGAGGGTTTCGCCGACCTCGTGGAAGGCTTCGATACCCTCAAGCTCGGGAAACACGACACCAAACCCGTTCTCCCACAGGGCATCGCCTGATATCAAGATGCCCGATTTCGGTTCGAAGAGGACCACGGCATGGGGGTCGTGCCCTTTGGCTGCATGAACTTCCCAGGCGTGGCTGCCAAGTTGGACGGATTCCCCGGGTGACAGCAGTCCCTGGATCTTGAAGCGGGGGCATACCTGACCGGTCGGGGTGTAGCTGAGCGCGTGAGGGTCCCAATTGCGTACCGCATCGGCTTGTCCGGGCGGAATATGGGTTTCGACGAGCGGATACGCGTCTTGCAACGCTGCGTTACCACCACAATGGTCGCTGTGCAGGTGCGTATTGATGATCGCGAGGAGGGGCTCGGCACCCAGTGCTTGCCGGATCAGGGCAACGGTCTGCTCGGCATGGCTGGCGTAGCCCGTATCGACAACGGCATTGCGTCCATCGCCGCGGATGATCACATTGTTGGCGGAGAGCCAGCCTCGCTCCAGAAACGTGACGCCTGCGGATGCCAGGCGGTCGTTCAGCATGCGAGCTCCAGCCGGGGAGGACCGTCGATCATGATGCGACCGTTGCCCGCAAGGCGCGTCGCAGGATCTTGCCCACGTTGGTCTTGGGCAGGTCATCGCGGAATTCGATGTACTTGGGACGCTTGTAGCCGGTGAGGTTGTCGTGGCAGAAGCGGGCCACATCCTCTTCCCGCAGCGATGCGTCGCTGCGCACCACAAACACTTTGACCGCTTCGCCCTGGTGTTCGTCCGGCACGCCGACGACCGCGCACTCCAAGACGCCCGGGCAGGTGGAGATGACGTCTTCGAGCTCGTTGGGGAAGACGTTGAAGCCCGAGACCAGGATCATGTCCTTCTTTCGGTCGATGATGCGCGTGTAGCCGTGTTCGTCCATCACGCCAATGTCCCCTGTGCGCATGAAGCCGTCCGGCGTGAAGGCGCGAGCGGTCTCCTCGGGCTGGTTGTAATAGCCGGGCATGACGTTGGCGCCACGGATGCAGATTTCCCCGGACCCTCCGAGCGGCACATCATGGCCGTCGTCGTCCTTGATGGCAATGTCGATGCCGGGCAAGGGCAGTCCAATGGTGCCGCTGAAGCGATCACTGGTCACAGGGTTGTTGGTGCCGATGGCACAGGTTTCGCTCATGCCCCAGCCCTCCACCATGGTGCAACCTGTCACCTGTTTCCACTGTCGCGCTGTCCCTTCAGACGCCGCCATGCCCCCCGCCTGACTGACGGCCAAACTGGAGAAATCCAGTTGCCGGAACTGCGGGTTTTGCAGCAGGGCATTGAACAAGGTGTTCACCGCCGGCAAGAGGTGGAAGGGACGCTTCTTGAGCGTTTCGACAAACTTGGGGATGTCCCGTGGATTCGGAATCAGGGTCATGTGCGCGCCCCAACGCACGGTCAGGAGGCCCAGGGTCAGCGCAAAGATGTGGTAGAGCGGCAAAGCTGCGATGGCGTTGACGTCGCGCACATCGCCGACGCGCTGGACGGCAGGCCGGAACCAGGCTTCGGCTTGAAGAATGGCCGCCACCACATTGCGATGTGTCAGAACAGCTCCTTTGGAGAGACCGGTCGTTCCGCCGGTGTACTGGAGGAACGCAATGGTGTCGCCGTTGGCTTGGCTCGGGCGCAGTGTCTGGGTCTGGCCGGCGGCCAGGGCCGTGGCGAAGCTGACGATGTGGCGTGCACCCCGGGGGCCTGTGAGCGGGAGCTTGTAGCTGGGAACGAGTTTGGCCAGGTGCCGCACGGCGAAGGTGATCCAGCGGCCGTACCAGAAGCCCAGCAGATCCCCGAGGCTGGCGACGACCACGTGTTGCACGGGTGTGTGGTCAATCACCTCTTCCAGTGTGTGGGCGAAGTTCTCCAGCACGATGATGGCTTCGGCACCCGAGTCCTGGAGCTGATGCTGGAGTTCGCGTGCCGTGTACAGCGGGTTGACATTGACCACCGTATACCCTGCCCGCAGCACCGCGGCCATGGCGACGAGGAACTGCGGCACGTTGGGCAGCATGACCGCCACGCGGGCGCCTGGGGCGAGCCCTTGCGCCTGCAGCCAGGCGCCCAAGGCGGCGCTGAGTTCATCGAGCTGTGCATAGGACATCCAGCGCTCCATGCAGACCGAAACCGGGCGCTTGCCATGGCGCCGGAACGACTCTTCCAGCAAAGCCGCAAGAGAACGGTATTCGTCGGGCTGCACATCGGCAGGAACGCCTTCGGGGTAATGGGCAAGCCAGGGGCGTTGGGTCTGGTGGGGAGCGAAGTCCATGGCGCCATTCTGACGACACGGGGTCTGCGGCCATACCGGGCCGACCCTTATGCCCTGTCGCCTTGGGGTCAGACGGTGCGGTGCTGCCACGGGTGGGGCATAGTGGGACCATGGCTTGGCCTCACGATGACTTTCCCAGACAGCCGGTACGGCCGGCTTCGCGCTTGGCACGCTTGCAGCAGGTGCTGGTGGTTCTGGGCACGATGGCCACCGCCGTGTGCGCGTTGTGCCTGGGGTGGGCGTGGGCGTTGGTCCTGCCCGCGATCGGCTGGACGGGCTACGCCGTGTCTCTGGCGATCGAATTCCTGTGGGCGGCCCGTGTCGGCCGCGCCGAAGGCCAGCCGCTGCCTGCGGAGCGCGCTGTCTGGATGCGTGCCTGGTGGCAGGAGTGTGGCTGGGGGCCGCGGGTGTTTGCCTGGTGGCAGCCTTTTCGCTGGCGGGCCTGTCCCGATACAGCCGAAGTTGTTGCGGGACGCACGGCAGTGGTGCTGGTGCACGGGTTCGTCTGCAACCGGGGATTCTGGATGCCCTGGATGCGCCGTCTGCGCCAAGTCGGTCGTCCCTACGTGAGCGTGAGCCTGGAGCCCCTGACGGGCTCGTTGGATGCTTACGTGCCGCAGATCGAGGCGGCGGTGCAGGAGGCCGAGCGTCTGACGGGCCGTCCGCCCCTTTTGGTTGGGCACAGCATGGGGGGCCTGGCCATCCGCGCCTGGCTGGCCTCGGCGCCGGACGCGCGGGAGCGGGTGGCGCGTGTACTCACCATCGGCTCACCCCACCACGGCACCTGGCTCGCGCGCTTCAGCCGCACGGTCAACGGGCGCCAGATGCAGCGGGGCAGCAAGTGGTTGCAGGCGCTGGCCGCGCGCGAACGTCAACAGCATGCCGAGCCCTACGGGTGCTTCATCTGCTGGTACGCCGACACCGACAACGTGGTGTTCCCGGTGCGCACTGCGACCCTGCCTGGCGCGGACAACCGGCTCGTGAGCGGCGCGCCTCACGTCGGGCTGGCGTTTCATCCGGCCGTGGTGGGCGCGGCCCTGCAACTGGCCGAAGAACTGGATGTGACGCCGCCGGCGGGGGATGGTCAGCCCTGAAGCACGCCGCGGCGCATCTGGTCGAGTTCCATGGTCTCGAACAGCGCCTTGAAGTTGCCTTCGCCGAAGCCCTGATTGCCCTTGCGCTGGATGAACTCGAAGAAGATGGGGCCGAGCTGGTTCTCGCTGAAGATCTGCAGCAGCAATTCGCCCGGGGTGCCATCGACCAGGATGTTGCGGGCCTTGAGTGCTTCGAGGTCCTCGCCGTGGTGCGGGATGCGCTGGGGCAGCAGCTCGTAGTAGGTCTCGCTGGTGCTCAGCAGCTTCACGCCGTCCATCTGCAGCGCGTCGACCGAGTCGTAGAGGTTGGTGGAGGCCAGCGCGATGTGCTGGATGCCCTCGCCGTGGTAGCGGTCCAGGTATTCCTGGATCTGACCGGCCTTGTCGTTGCCTTCCTCGTTGATGGGGATGCGGATCTTGCCGCAGGGGCTGGTCATGGCCTTGCTCTTCACGCCAGTGGCCTGGCCCTCGATGTCGAAGTAGCGCACTTCGCGGAAGTTGAAGATGCGCTCGTAGAAGTCCGCCCATTCGCCCATGCGGCCGCGGTGCACGTTGTGGGTGAGGTGGTCGATGACCGTCAGGCCGTGGCCGACCGGATTGAGCTCGGCGCCGGGCAGCGGGTAGAAGTCGACGTCGTAGAAGCCGATGTTGCCGATCTCGCCCGGTTGGGCGCCGTTCTTGCCGCGCCAGCGGTCGATGAAATAGATGATCGAGTCGCCAATGCCCTTGATCGCCGGAATGTTCAGCTCGCCCGGGCCGGCGGCGTTGGCATACCCCCAGGCGCCCAGCGAAACGGCGCGCTCGTAGGCCGACTTGGCGTCCTGGACGCGGAAAGCGATGGCGCAGACGCTGGGGCCGTGCAGGCGGGCGAAGCGCTGGGCGAAGCTGTCGGGCTCGGCGTTGATGATGAAGTTGATGTCGCCCTGGCGGTACAGCGTCACGTTCTTGTGGCGGTGCTTGGCGACGGCCTTGAAGCCCATGTGCTCGAAGAGTTCCCCCATGGCGACCGGATCGGGCGCGGCGTATTCGATGAATTCGAAACCGTCCGTTCCCATGGGGTTGTCCCAGCCCTGAAAGGCGGGGGCGGCGGACGGGGGCAGTGCGGCGTTCATGGCGGTCTCCTGTGGGGTTGTCGGGGCAATGCGCCACTGTATCGGCGCAGGATGTCATGATTCCTGCGTTTGTGGGCGCATCTTTCTTCTCGAATGCAGGAATACTGCAAAATGATGGACATGCCAGCGCTTGACAAGCTCGACCGCCACATTCTGCGCAGCCTGCAGGCCGATGGCCGCGCCACCTATGACCAGATCGCCGAAGCCGTGGGCCTGTCGCCGAGCGCCGTGCTGCGGCGCGTGCGCCGCCTGGAAGAGCACAAGGTCATCGACCGCTATGTGGCCCTGGTGCGGCCCGAATCGGTGGGCCTGGGCCTGACGGCTTACGTCAACGTGCGGCTGGAAAAGCACACCGGAGCGGCCAAGCGCAACCCCATGGACGAATTCCGCGCCAGCGTGCTGACCTGGCCCGAAGTGGTGGATTGCGTGGCGCTCACAGGCGAGATGGACTTTCTGCTGCGGCTGGTGGTGGCCGACATGGCGGCCTATTCGCGCTTCATGATGGACACCCTGCTCAAGCACCCCAGCGTCCAGGATTGCAAGACCAGCTTTGTCATGGACCGTGTCAAAGCCACCACGGCCCTGCCAGTCTGATCACCAAAACCCCCGGCGCCGACAGGGAATCGGCCTGCCCGGGGTGTCGGCTTACCGGTGGCTGACGGTAAAATGCTGCACTGCAACAACATGAAGAACCCCAACGGGGTGTCAAGTCACCCGTCTGTCGATCTTTCCGGTGTTGTGTCCGATTGGTCTTTCAGGAACTGAGGGGCAACCCTTAGATTTCAGGTCATGTTCGATCCTGTTCAGTGGCTCAAATCCGTGGCATCGGGCGCCCCGTCTCCGGCGGATGACACTTCGCTGTCAGAGGCCGTGCCCGCCGCACGGGCCCCGGTCGCGGTGCCCATCCGTTCGCTCGGGCCGGCCCATGCCGATCGCATTCGTGCCCACCTGCTGGCGCTGGGTGAACACGACCGCTACCTGCGTTTCGGCTACGCCGCCAACGACGAGCAGATCGGCCGTTATGTCGATGGCCTGCGCTTCGACCGCGACGAGCTGTTCGGCATCTTCAATCGCCGGCTTGAACTCATCGCCATGGCGCATCTGGCGTTCTCGGTCGACCCGGACTGCACGGCCTGCGCCGAGTTCGGCGTGTCCGTGTCGGCCAGCGCGCGCGGACGTGGATACGGCAGCCGGCTGTTCGAGCGGGCGGTCATGCACGCGCGCAACGAAGGCGTCAGCCTGCTGTTCATCCATGCGCTGTCGGAAAACACGGCCATGCTCAAGATCGCGCGCAAGGGCGGCGCTCACGTGGTGCGCGAAGGCTCGGAGGCCGAAGCCCATCTGCGCCTGCCGCCGGCCGACTTCGATTCGCGCGTGACCGCGTTCTGGCACGAGCAGACCGGCCTGACCGATTACCACCTCAAGGCGCAGGCGCGGCATTTCCGCGATGCGCTTGCCCTGTTGCAGGAAATCCGCCAGGGCGTGCGGGATTCCCGCGAGCGGGTGCGCTGAGGCGGGCCCCCTGGACCCCGGCGTTGGCCGCCGTCATGGCCTTGCGGTATCCTTTGCCGCAGTTCAACCAGCCGATGACGTTCAGTGGCCGACCACCCCCCCAGTCCGGGGCCGCAGCGCAGCAGCCTGCGGCATGAAGACAGCAAAGACAAGCGCAGTTTCCTGCAGAAGCTCGCGGAGTTCATCCACCCTGGACCGGATTCCAAGGACGAGCTGATCGGGGCCTTGGCCGACGCCGAGGACAACGACATCATCAACGCCGAGTCGCGTGTGATGCTCGAAGGCGTGATCCGCATCGCCGACATGTCGGCCGGCGACGTGATGGTGGCCGCGCCGCGCATGGACGTGCTCGACATCCACGCTCCCTACGACGAACTGCTGCACCTGGTCATCGACACCGCGCACTCGCGCTTTCCGGTGTACGAAGGGGAGCGCGAGAACATCATTGGCATCCTGCTGGCCAAGGACCTGCTCAAGCTGCAGCGCTCGCCGGCCCTGAACATCCGCGCCCTGCTGCGCCCGGCGGTGTTCGTGCCCGAGAACAAGGGCCTCAACGATCTGCTGCGCGAGTTCCGCGGCAACCGCAACCATCTCGCCATCGTGATCGACGAGTTCGGCCGCGTGGCCGGGCTCATCACCATCGAAGATGTGCTGGAAGAAATCGTCGGCGAGATCGAGGACGAATTCGATGTGGCCGAAGACAACGGCGAAATCTTCGCCCTGGCCGACGGCACATGGCGCGTGAGTGGCGACACACCACTTGAACGTTTCAACGAGGCTTTCGGCCAACACCTGTCGGTGAACGATTTCGACACCCTGGGCGGCCTGGTGGCGCACACGCTGGGCCATGTGCCCAAGCGGGGCGAGGTGTACGACCTGGATGGTCTTCAACTGGTGGTGCTGCACGCCAAGGGCGGCGCGGTGCGCTGGTTCAAGGCGATGCCGACGGCCGAGCGCGATTGAGCCGGTGGTCGAGGTGGTTTCGGTCTGATGCGCAGCCTGTTCGGCAATCTGCACCCCCCGTCGGGCTTCTCGCCGTTCAGCGGCCAGGCACCCGGGCGGCCGGCGCGCGGACACGGTGTGGGCTGGTTCCTGCTGTGCGTGCTGGCCGGTGCCTTGCAAGCCGCTTCGCTGGCCTGGCCGCTGACGGCTTGGGTACCGCCGGGTCTGGCTGCAGGGCAGCCCTCGGGCGGGCTGCAGATCGTGTCGCTGGCCCTGCTGGTGCTGGCTTTGCGCCATGCCTGGCGGGTGAGGCAGGCCGTGTGGCGGGCGTGGGTGTTTGCCACCGCCTGGCTGGCCGGCACGTTCTGGTGGCTGTTCATTTCCATGCACACCTACGGGGGGCTGCCCGCACCGCTGGCGGCGCTGGCGGTGCTGGCCCTGGCCGGGTTCCTGGCGCTGTACTACGCGGTGGCCGCTGGCGTGCTCTGTCGCTGGGCGCCGTACGGCCGTTGGCGCCAGGGCTTGCTGTTTGCCGCGCTGTGGACCCTGGCCGAGCTGCTGCGTGGCACCTGGTTCACGGGCTTCCCCTGGGGCGCGGGGGGCTATGCGCAGGTGGAGGCGTTGGGCGTGTGGGCGCCCTGGGTCGGGGTCTACGGCATGGGCTTTCTGTCGGCCGGGCTGGCGTACGCCCTGGCCGTGCCGTTTTCGGCCAGAACCGCGGCCGCCGCCAGCGGAGCAGGACGTTCCGGGGGCTTCTCGCTGAAAGCGGCGGCGGCCTTCGGCGGTCTGGTGGTCCTGGCCATGGCGCCCCGGATGCTGGGGACGGGGGCACAGAACACCGAGTCCACCGGCGCCCTGCGGGCCTGGCTGCTGCAGGGCAACATCGCGCAGGACGAAAAATTCGAGGCCGGCACCGGCATCGCGCAGGCGCTGACGTGGTACCCGGCCCAGTTTGCCGAGGCGCAACGGGCCGCGCCTGCGCAGCGGCCCCAACTGGTGGTGGCGCCCGAAACCGCGCTGCCGCTGCTGCCGGCGCAGCTGGAGCCGGCCTTCTGGGAGGCCTTGCTCACGCCGCCGGACGCTGCCACCGGGCCACAGCCGGGCTGGCTGGCGGGCCTGCCGCTGGGCAGCCTGGACGCGGGGTACACCAATTCGGTCTGGGGCATTGCCCCGGATCGGGCCGAGCGCGCACGGCGGCTGCTGGCCGACACCGGGCGCAGCGATCTGCTGCAGGCCCAGCCGCCTGCCGTGGGCTTCTACCGCTACGACAAGCACCATCTGGTGCCCTTCGGCGAATTCATCCCGCCACTGTTCCGCTGGTTCACCGACCTGATGAACATCCCCCTGGGCGATTTCGGCCGGGGGGCGCTGCCGCAGGCGCCGTGGGGCTGGGCCGGACAGCGGCTGGCGCCCAACATCTGCTACGAGGATCTGTTCGGTGAAGAACTGGCGGCCGCGTTCCAGGACCCGGCCACCGCGCCCACGGTGCTGGTCAACGTGAGCAACATCGGCTGGTTCGGCGATTCGGTCGCCATCGACCAGCATTTGCAGATCTCGCGCCTGCGCGCCATGGAGCTTGGCCGGCCCATGCTGCGGGCCACCAACACCGGGGCCACGGCGGCCATCGATCACACCGGGCGCGTGGTGGCGCAACTGCCGCGCCTGACCCGAGACCGGCTCGACGTGACGGTGGAAGGCCGCAGCGGTCTCACGCTCTACGCCCGCTGGGCCTCGCGCTGGGGGCTGTGGCCGCTGTGGATCGGGTGCCTGGGGTTGGCACTGGCGGCCCTTTTGTGGCCCACCCGCGCGCGGCGCCCCCGGGTCGGCGCCTAAAATCACGGGTTTGACCCTTGCCGGTGACGGGCTGTCCGCGCCGGCTGTTTTTGCTGGGTCTCCTTCTTTTCGGTGGGCCGATGGCCGCCGCGCTCGACGATGTTGACCTTCCAACAGATCATTCTCAAGCTGCAGTCTTACTGGGATGCCCAGGGCTGCGCACTGCTCCAGCCCTACGACATGGAAGTGGGCGCCGGCACCAGCCACACCGCCACCTTTTTGCGCGCCATCGGCCCCGAGCCCTGGAAGGCCGCCTACGTGCAGCCCAGCCGCCGCCCCAAGGACGGCCGCTACGGCGAGAACCCCAACCGCCTGCAGCATTACTACCAGTACCAGGTGGTGCTCAAGCCCGCCCCCAGCAACATCCTGGAGCTGTACCTGGGCTCGCTCGAAGCGCTGGGCTTCGATCTGAAGAAGAACGACATCCGCTTCGTCGAGGACGACTGGGAAAACCCCACGCTGGGCGCCTGGGGCCTGGGCTGGGAAGTCTGGCTCAACGGGATGGAAGTGACGCAGTTCACCTACTTCCAGCAGGTGGGCGGCATCGACTGCAAGCCCGCCACCGGCGAGATCACCTACGGCCTGGAGCGCCTGGCCATGTACCTGCAGGGCGTGGACAACGTCTACAACCTGAAGTGGACGGACACCCTGAGCTACGGCGACGTCTACCTGCAGAACGAGAAAGAGCAGTCGGCCTACAACTTCGAGCATGCCGACGCCGATTTCCTGTTCACCGCCTTCGGTGCGCACGAAAAGCAGGCCAAGTACCTGATGGAACAGCAACTGGCGCTGCCGGCCTACGAGCAGGTGCTCAAGTGCGCGCACAGCTTCAACCTGCTGGACGCGCGCGGTGCGATTTCGGTGACCGAGCGCGCTGCCTACATCGGCCGCATCCGCGATCTGGCCCGCAAGGTGGCGCGCAGCTACCTCGACAGCCGCGCCCGCCTGGGCTTCCCCATGGCGCCCAAGGCCTGGAGCGACGAAGTGCTGGCCGAACTGGCCAAGGCCGAACAGAAGAAAGCCGCCTGAGCGGGAGCGCACAAAAATGACAACGAAGAACCTCCTCGTCGAACTGTTCGTGGAAGAGCTGCCGCCCAAGGCGCTCAAGAAACTGGGGGACGCTTTCGCCAGCGTGCTGGCCGACCAGCTCAAGGTGCAGGGCCTGGCCGCTGCCGATGCGGTGGTGACGCCGTTTGCCTCGCCGCGCCGTCTGGCCGTGCATGTGACCGGTGTCGCCGCCAAGGCCGCCGACAAGGCCGTGTCGCAAAAACTCATGCCCGTCAGCGTCGGTCTGACCGCTGATGGCCAGCCCACGCCCGCGCTGCTCAAGCGCCTGGCCGGTCTGGGTGCCGGTGCCTCGGCCGTGTCGGGTCTCAAGCGCGCCATGGACGGCAGGGCCGAAGCGCTGTTCTTCGACAGCGTGCAGCCGGGTGTCGACCTCGCCGAAGGCCTGCAGAAGGCGCTTCATGAGGCCATCGCCAAGCTGCCCATTCCCAAGGTCATGACCTACCAGCTCGAAACCGACTGCGAGCAGCCGGGCTGGAGCAGCGTGCACTTCGTGCGGCCGGCCCACGGCCTGGTGGCACTGCACGGCGCCGACGTGGTGCCGGTCAAGGCCCTGGGCCTGACCGCTGGCAACACCACCCACGGCCACCGTTTTGAAGCCGCCATGGACCCGGTGCTGCTGGCCGATGCCGACGCGTATGCGGCCACGCTGGCGAAAGACGGCGCGGTGATCGCGTCCTTCGCCGAACGCAAGGCTGAGATCGCGCGCCAACTGGCCGCTGCCGCCGCCCAGATCGGCGGGGGCTGCCAGCCGATCGAGGACGACGCGCTGCTCGACGAGGTGACCGCGCTGGTCGAGCGCCCCAACGTGCTGACCTGCCAGTTCGAGCCCGAATTCCTGGCCGTGCCGCAGGAGTGCCTGATCCTCACGATGAAGGCCAACCAGAAGTACTTCCCGCTGCTGGACGCGGCCGGCAAGCTGACCAATAAATTCCTGGTGGTCAGCAACATCAGCCCGGCCGACGCGAGCGCGGTGATCGGCGGCAACGAGCGCGTGGTGCGCCCGCGCCTGGCCGACGCCAAGTTCTTCTTCGACCAGGACCGCAAGAAGACGCTGGAAAGCCGCGTCGAAGGGCTGGGCAAGGTGGTCTATCACAACAAGCTGGGCACGCAGGGCGAGCGCGTCGAACGTGTGCGTGCGATTGCGCGCGCCATCGGCCAGCAGCTCGGCGGCGACGCCCTGGCGCAGAGCGCCGACACCGCCGCGCGCCTGGCCAAGACCGATCTGCTGACCGACATGGTGGGCGAGTTCCCCGAGCTGCAGGGCATCATGGGCGGCTACTACGCGCGCCACGATGGCCTGGGTGACGACATCGCCTTCGCGATCGAAGACCACTACAAGCCGCGCTTCGCGGGCGACGAACTGCCGCGCACGGTGACCGGTGTGGTGGTGGCGCTGGCCGACAAGCTGGAGACGCTGGTCGGCATGTTCGGCATCGGCAACCTGCCGACCGGCGACAAGGACCCGTTCGCGCTGCGCCGGCATGCGCTGGGGGTGATCCGGATGCTGGTGGAGAAGGACCTGCCGCTGGCGTTGACCGCGCTGCTGGCAGGCGCGCTGCCCGCTTTCGGCGACAAGATCAGCGACGCCACGCCGGCCCTGGCCGACTTCATCTACGACCGTCTGCGCGGATACATAGATTCGGAGTTGATTTTCCCTGCAGCCCCCATTGAAGGTGCGGCTGCAGGGAACACTGGTACAACAGTGTCAGCTGGATATTCCAGCAATGAAGTCGACGCCGTGCTGGCCCTGCGTCCGCAGCGTCTGGCCGACGTGGCCCAGCGCCTGCAGGCCGTGCGCGCCTTCGCCGCGCTGCCTGAAGCGCCCGCACTGGCCGCCGCCAACAAGCGCATCGGCAATATCCTCAAGAAGTCCGAAGGCGAGGGCGCTGCGGTGAATCCGGCGCTGTTCGCCGAACCCGCAGAAAAAGACCTCTACGCCGCCATGCAGGCCACCGTGCCCGCTGCCAGCGCGAAGTTCGACGCCGGCGACTACACCGCCAGCCTGCAAGCCCTGGCCGCGCTGCGCACGCCGGTCGACGCCTTCTTCGACGGCGTGATGGTCAACGCCGACGACCCGGCACTCAAGGCCAACCGCCTGGGGCTGTTGAAGGCGCTGCACGAGGCCATGAACCGCGTGGCCGATCTGTCGCGCCTGGCGGCTTGACCATGGGCCTGCGCCACCGCTTCGCCGGTTGCTGCCTGAAGGCCGGGGCGGGCAGGGCACTGGCGCAGCGCCGGCTTCGGGCCGGCAGTCTGCTGCAGCCCTTTTTCGGGAGCCTCGCATGAAGCTGCTGATCCTCGATCGCGACGGCACGCTCAACCGCAACCGCGACGACTACGTGGCCTCGCCCGACGAGTGGGAGGCGCTGCCCGGCGCGCTGGAAGCGGTGGCGCGGCTCAACCACGGGGGCTGGCGCGTGGTGCTGGCCACCAACCAGAGCGGCATCGGGCGTGGCACCTTCGACATCGCCGCGCTCAACGCCGTGCACGCCAAGATGCACCGCCAGCTGGCGGCGGTGGGCGCACGGGTCGAGGCGGTGTTCTTCTGCCCGCACGCGCCCGAAGATGCCTGCCACTGCCGCAAACCGGCGCCCGGCCTGTTCGAGCAGATCGGCCGGCGTTTCGGCGTGCCGCTGGCGCAGGTGCCGGCCGCCGGCAACGCCTTGCGGCACGTGCACGCGGCGGCGGCGGCCGGCTGCCCGGCCCATTTGCTGCTGACGGGCAAATCCGAACACCTGCGCGCCGCGCCCGGCTCGCTCTTGATGGCCAACGCCCCCGAACTGCCCCAACTGCCCCCCGGCACCCAGGTGCACGACAGCCTCCCGGCGTTTGCCGACTGGCTGCTGGCGCAGGATGAACCCGCCGAAGGCCGGGTTGTGGCCCCCAACTGACCGCATGTTTGCTGTTTTCGCATGAACCTGATCCGATCCGTCCTGCACCTGCTGTTCATGGCCGTCACCGTGGTGCCCTGGGCCCTGGCGGTGGTGGTGGCCTCCCCGTTCCTGAGCCGGCAGCGCGTCTACGCCATGTGCGTGGGCTGGCTGAACACGGCGGTGTGGGGCGGCAAGGTGATCCTGGGCATCCGCAACCACGTCATCGGCTACGAGAACCTGCCCGTGGACAGCCAGGCACCGGCCGTGCTGTTGGTCAAGCACCAGTCCACCTGGGAGACCTTCTGCATGCCCGGGCTGATGCCGCACCCCCTGGCCTACGTGTTCAAGAAGGAACTGCTCTACGTGCCGTTCTTCGGCTGGGCCATGGGCCGGCTGGACATGATCCACATCGATCGCAGCAAGCGTGCGCAGGCCTTCAACCGGGTGGTGGCGCAGGGCAGGCGCCTGCTGTCGCAGGGCACCTGGGTCATCATGTTCCCCGAAGGCACGCGCATCGACCGCGGCCAGAAGGGGCACTACAAAAGCGGCGGCACCCGGCTCGCCATCGCCACCGGGGCGCCGGTGATCCCGGTGGCCGTGACGTCGGCCAAATGCTGGCCGCGCAAGGCCTTCATCAAACGCCCGGGCACGGTGGAGTTTTCGATCGGCAAACCCATCCCCAGTGCGGGCCGCGAACCCGACGAGCTGATGCGCGAGGTGGAGGCCTGGATCGAGGCTGAAATGCGCCGGCTGGACCCGTCGGCCTATCCGGCGCCGGCCCAGGCCTGAGGCGTTCCATGCAGCGCTTCGTGCAACTGGCGCTGGACTTCCTGGCCGGGCCCGACCCGGCGCGGGCCCCGATGCCGGCGCCATCGCCTCCCGCACCTTCCCTGCCACCGGTCTCTGCGCCCCCGGCGGAACCGCTGCACGCGGTGTTCCAGCCCGGCACCTGGCACCATCCCCGGGCCAACCGCCTGCTGCGCCTGGGGCATTGCGACGTTGCCTACGAATTCAAGCGTGGCAAACGCCGCACCATCGGCCTGAGTGTCGGCGCCGACGGGCTGACGGTCAGCGCGCCGCGCTGGACGCCGCTGGGTGAGGTGGAGGCCTTGCTGCAGGCCAAGTCGGCCTGGGTGCTGGAAAAGCTGCAGAAAGCCCAGGCCCGCGCGGGCGAACTGGCGCGGGCCCGCACCGTGTGGGCCGACGGTGCCGAGTTTCACTACCTGGGCCAGCGGGTCCTGTTGCAGCTTGACCCCGCGCACGGTTTCGCCAGCGTGGGCGCCGAGCTGTGTGCGGGCGATGACGGCGCACCGGCGCGCCTGCGGCTGGGCCTGCCCAAGACCGCGAGCGAGGCCCAGATCCGCGACGCGGCGCAGGCCTGGCTGATGCGCCAGGCGCAGCCGCTGTTCGTGCAGCGCCTGGACCACTTTGCGCCGCTGCTCGGGGTGCGCTACACGCGCCTGCGGCTGTCGAGCGCCGGCACCCGCTGGGGCAGTGCCAGCGCCGACGGCACCATCCGCCTGAACTGGCGGTTGATCCACCTGAGCCCGGACATGCTGGACTATGTGGTGGTGCACGAACTCAGCCACCTGCGCCACATGGACCACAGTCCGCAGTTCTGGGATGTGGTGGCCAGCGTGATGCCCGACCACGCGCAGCGCCGCAAGGCCTTGCAGCAGGCTGCGGTGCCGCTGGGGGAATAGGGCCGCTGCGCCTGGACCGGATCACCTGCCGCGCCAGCGGCGAAGCCGGGTCATCGTTCAGACCGCTGCGAAGCGGTAGACGCCGTCGGCGTCATGCCTGCGCCGCAGCTGCCCCGCAAACCACAGCCGGTGCAGGTGCGCGACCGATTCGCCCATGGCAAAGGTGGTCTGGTGCAGGTCGAGGGCGCGGGTGAAGAGCACCGGGAGGATGTCGTGCGCGCTCATCGGGCGTGTGCGGCAGGCGGCCACCACCTCGGTCAGGCGCTCGGCATGGTGGTCCTGCAGCTGCTGGATGCGTTCTTGCAAACCGGTGAACGGTTTGCCGTGCGAGGGCAGCACGAGGGTGTCGGGCGGCAGCGGCCGGTAGCGTTCCAGCGAGTCCAGGAACAGGGTCAGCGGATCGCTTTCGGGCTCGCTGTCGTACACGCTCACGTTGGTGCTGATGCGCGGCAACACCATGTCGCCGCTGATCAGCACGCCGGCCGCGTCGCTGTACAGCGCCATGTGCTCCGGCGCGTGGCCATAGCCGGCGATGCAGCGCCAGACCCGGCCGCCGATGGTCACCGGCATGCCGTCCAGAAGGCGGTGAAAACGCGGCGGCACGCTGGGCACGAGGCTGGGGAAATAGCTGGTGCGTGCGCGGACCTGCGCCAGCGCGTCCGGATCGGTCAGGCCATGGGCCTGGAAGAAGGCCGCCGCGCTGTCGCCACCGAAGGCGGTCGGGCCCTGGGTGCCGAGGCGGGCGAGGTGGTAGTCGGTGGCGCTGATCCAGAGCGGGCAGGCGCGTTCGGGCGTGCTCCAGCGTTCGCACAACCAGTGCGCCAGACCGATGTGGTCCGGGTGCATGTGGGTGACGATCACGCGCAGCACGGGCAGGCCCTGCAGTTCGTGCGTGAACACCTGCTCCCAGAGCGTGCGCAGCGTGTCCCGGGCAATGCCGCAGTCGACCACCGTCCAGCCGTCGACGCCATCGATCGTGTCGCGCAGCAGCCAGAGGTTGATGTGGTCCAGCGCGAAGGGCAGCGGCATGCGCAGCCAGCGGATGCCCGGCGCCACTTCGAGGCTGCGGCCCGGCTCGGGCAGGGTGTCGGCCAGCGGGTAATGCAGCCGGGCTTCCAGATCGTCTTTGGTGGGTGGGGTCATGCGCAGGGCGGTTCCGTTAAACTGACGTTGACGTAAACGTCAATCCACTGTCATTCTACGAAGCTGCGCACGGCCCGACACGTCCCCATGGCGACCCCTCCGAGCACCTACACCATCAGCGATCTCGCGCGCGAGTTCGACCTGACCACGCGCGCCATCCGCTTCTATGAAGACATGGGGCTGATCCAGCCGCAGCGCGAGGGGCCAGGCGGGCGCAACCGGGTCTACAGCTCGCGCGACCGCACGCGCCTGAAGCTCACGCTGCGCGCCAAGCGCCTGGGCCTGTCGCTGACCGAGGCCCGGGACATCATCGACATGTACGACAGCCCGCGCGACACCGGGCCGCAACTGCGCAAGTTCCTGACGGTGCTGGCCGACCACAAGCGCCAGCTCGAAGACCAGCTGGCCGATCTGATGGCCAACCTCGACGAGGTGAAGGTGCACGAGAAGGAGGCGCGGGCGCTGCTCGCCAAGGTCGAAAAGGCCGGGCCACCCGACGGCCCGTCGCCGCAGGGCTGAGGGGCCTCAGCCGGCCGGGGCGTCCGGCTCCAGCCAGACCACCTGGCCCTGGCCCGCTTCGTTCAGCCGCGCCCGCAGCGCCGGGCCCTGGGGCTCGGGAAGTTGCAGGGTCACCGTCACGTGGGCGCCGTGTTGCGCGGCCAGCAAGGTGGCGTCGTGCGTGGCCAGTTCGCGCCGCAGCCAGCCCTCGAGGGCGTAGGGCACCACGCAGTGCAGCGTGGTGGGGCGGATCACCGGCACTTTCCGGGCGGTGAGCAGGGCCTGGGCCACGCTGTCGGTGTAGGCGCGCACCAGGCCGCCCGCACCCAGCGGCGTGCCGCCGTAGTAGCGCACGACCGTGGCCAGCACGCCTTCCAGATCCTGGTGCCGCAGCACTTCCAGCATGGGCCGACCGGCCGTTCCGCCGGGCTCGCCGTCGTCGTGGGCGGCCGAGTGCCCGCCGGCCATGAGCGCCCAGCACACGTGCGAGGCGGTGGGGTGTTCGGTGCGCAGCGCGGCCACGCGGACCCGTGCGGCGGCCCGGTCCGGGACGGGCTCGACGCAGCCGATGAATCGGCTCTTTTTGATGACCAGCTCGCTGTGGGCAGCGGCCGGCAGGGTGTAGGGCATGGCCCGAGCATAGCGGGCACGCGGCGCGGGGCTTGGCGCGGGGGCGGGCATGCCGCATAATTGACGTTTACGTAAACGTAAATCAAAAAAACCCAGCCCGCAGAGGCGCGTTGCACCAGGAGACAGCCATGACCCCGTCTTTCGAACCCCGTGCCCCGGACTTTGAACAGCGGGTGCGCGCCAGCTTCGCGCGCCAGGCCGCCATGCGCACCCTGGGCGCCACGCTGGCGGCCGTGCGGCCCGGTCAGGTGGAGATCACGCTGCCCTGGGCCGAGCCGCTGACGCAGCAGCACGGTTTCCTGCACGCGGGCATGGTGTCGACCGCGCTCGACTCGGCCTGTGGTTACGCCGGGTTTTCGCTGATGCCGACCGACGCCGCCGTGCTGACCATCGAATTCAAGATCAACCTGCTGGCGCCCGCCCAGGGCGAACGCTTTCGCATGCTCGGCACGGTGATCAAGCCGGGCCGCACTGTCACCGTCTGCGAAGGCCAGGCCTATGCCATCGACGGCGGCCGCGAGAAACTGATCGCCACCATGGGCTGCACGCTCATGGCGGTGATCGGCCGCGAAGGCATTGCCGGCTGACTGTTTGCTTTTCCGACCTTTTTGACCCCGACTCCAGGAGCCTTCATGAACAACCTGCCCGGCCTCAACTTCCAGCTCGGTGAAGACATCGACGCCCTGCGCGATGCGGTGCGCGACTTTGCCCAGGCCGAGATCGCCCCCCGTGCCGCCGAAATCGACCGCAGCGACCAGTTCCCGATGGACTGCTGGCGCAAGATGGGCGAGCTGGGCGTGCTGGGCATCACCGTGCCCGAGCAGTACGGCGGCGCCAACATGGGCTACCTGGCGCACATGGTGGCCATGGAAGAGATCAGCCGCGCCAGTGCCTCGGTGGGCCTGAGCTATGGCGCGCACAGCAACCTGTGCGTGAACCAGATCAACCGCAACGGCACGCCCGAGCAGAAGGCCAAGTACCTGCCCAAGCTCATCAGCGGCGAACATGTGGGCGCGCTCGCCATGAGCGAACCCGGCGCCGGCTCCGACGTCATCAGCATGAAGCTCAAGGCCGAGGACAAGGGCGGCTACTACCTGCTCAACGGCAGCAAGATGTGGATCACCAACGGCCCCGATGCCGACACGCTGGTGGTCTATGCCAAGAGCGAACCGGAGATGGGCGCGCGCGGCGTCACCGCGTTCCTGATCGAAAAGGGCATGAAGGGTTTTTCCATCGCGCAGAAGCTCGACAAGCTGGGCATGCGCGGCAGCCACACCGGCGAGCTGGTGTTCCAGGACGTCGAGGTGCCGGCCGAGAACATCCTGGGCGGCCTGAACATGGGCGCCAAGGTGCTGATGTCGGGGCTGGACTACGAGCGCGCCGTGCTCACCGGTGGTCCGCTGGGCATCATGCAGGCGGTCATGGACAACGTCATCCCCTACATCCACGACCGCAAGCAGTTCGGCCAGAGCATCGGCGAATTCCAGCTGATCCAGGGCAAGGTGGCCGACATGTACACCGTGCTGCAGGCGGCCCGCAGCTTCGCCTACACCGTGGCCAAGAACCTGGACCTGCTGGGCACCGAGCACGTGCGCCAGGTGCGCAAGGACTGCGCCTCGGTCATCCTCTGGACGGCCGAAAAGGCGACCTGGATGGCCGGCGAGGGCGTGCAGATCTACGGCGGCAACGGCTACATCAACGAGTACCCGCTGGGCCGCCTGTGGCGCGATGCCAAGCTCTACGAAATCGGCGCGGGCACGAGCGAAATCCGCCGCATGCTGATCGGCCGCGAGCTGTTTGCCGAGACCTGCTGAACACCTGCGGGCAACCATGGGCAACCACGCCACGCAAGATTGACCGTGCGGGCGTGGGTCACAATCGCGGCATGAACTCAACCGTCCAAAATCTCATCGATGCCAACCACCGCTGGGCCGAGCAGGTGGAGCTCGAGCGCCCGGGTTTTTTTCACACCCTGGCCCAGCAGCAAAGCCCCAAATACCTGTGGATCGGCTGCTCCGACAGCCGCGTTCCGGCGAACCAGGTGATCGGGCTGGCGCCTGGTGAGGTGTTCGTGCACCGCAACGTGGCCAACGTGATCGTGCACTCGGATCTGAACGCGCTGTCGGTGATCCAGTTCGCGGTCGACTACCTCAAGGTCGAGCACATCCTGGTGGTGGGGCATTACGGCTGCGGCGGTGTGCTGGCCACGCTCAAGGGCATGCGTGTGGGCCTGGCCGACAACTGGCTGCGCCATGTGCACGACGTGATGATCCGCCACCGCAAGCGCCTGGAACACCTGCCGCTCGAAGCGCAGGAAGACGTGCTGTGCGAGATGAACGTGATCGAGCAGGTGGGCAACGTGGCGTTGACCAACGTGATCCAGGATGCCTGGGCGCGGGGCCAGAAGGTGTCGGTGCACGGCTGGTGCTACGGTCTCAAGGACGGCAAAGTCAAAGACCTCGGGGTGAGCATGAGCCACCCCGGCGAGGTCATGGGCGTGTTCCGCACCGCGCTCAAACGTTACCCCATGGGCGGGTGACACCCGCATGTAGGCCATGTTTCCGCAGCGGCTGGATTCTTCCGTGGCCTACGACATCGCCAAGGCGATGATGGACGGGTTCAACCGGCATTACCGGTTGTTCCGTGCCGAGTCCGCGCGCGCGCAGCACCGCTTCGAGACGCGCGACTGGCCGGCCCAGCAGCGCGCGCAGCGCGAACGCATCGAGTTCTACGACCTGCGCGTGCGCGAATGCCTGCAGCGGCTGGTCAAAGAGTTCAGGGCCGACGCCCAGCCCATGCCGGTGTGGGAGCAGGTCAAGCTTCACTACATCGGGCTGCTGGTCAACCACCACCAGCCCGAGCTGGCCGAGACCTTCTTCAACTCGGTCACGACCAAGATCCTCAAGCGCGCCTACTTCCAGAACGACTTCATCTTCGTGCGCCCGGCGGTGTCGACCGAGTACATCGAAAACGAAGAGCCGCGCGCGGCGCCCACCTACCGCTGCTACTACCCGACGCCAGACAGCATGCTGGCCGACGTGCGGCATCTGCTCGAAGACTTCGACCTGCGTGTGCCTTTCGAGGACCTGGCCGGCGACGCGGCCCGGGTGCTGGCGGCGATGAAGCGCCACTTCGACCACAGCCGCCTGAGGGCCAACTGCCAGTTCCAGGTGCTCTCGGGGCTGTTCTTCCGCAACAAGGGTGCCTACGTCGTCGGCAAGATCATCAACGGCTTCCAGGAAGTGCCGTTCGCGCTGCCGATCCTGCACAACGACCGGGGCCGGCTGTTCGTCGACGCGGCGCTGTTCGGCGAGGACGACCTGCTCATGCTGTTCAGCTTCGCGCGGGCCTACTTCATGGTCGACATGGAGGTGCCCAGCGCCTACGTGCAGTTCCTGCGCAGCCTGATGCCGCGCAAACCGCGCGCCGAGTTCTACAACGCGCTGGGCCTGGCCAAGCAGGGCAAGACCCTGTTCTACCGCGACTTCCTGTTCCACATGCGGCATTCCACGGACCGCTTCCGCATCGCGCCGGGCATCAAGGGCATGGTGATGCTGGTGTTCGACCTGCCGAGCTTTCCTTTTGTGTTCAAGCTCATCAAGGACCATTTCCCGGCGCCCAAGGACACCACGCGCGAACAGGTGCGCGCCAAGTACCAACTGGTCAAGCACCACGACCGCGTGGGCCGCATGGCCGACACACTGGAGTTCTCCGAGGTCGGGTTCCCGCGTGCGCGCTTCAGCGACGAGTTGATCGCCGAAATCCAGAAGCACGCGCCCAGCCAGCTCGAAATCAGCGACCGCGACGGTGACGGCAACGTCGAGGTCATCCTGCGGCACGTCTACATCGAGCGGCGCATGATCCCGCTCAACCTTTACCTGCAGGAAGCCTTCGACGTGCTGGTGCCCGACAGCGGGGCCGACGAGGCGGCGCGGGAGCGGGCGCACGCGCAGATCCGCCGTGCCGTGACCGAATACGGCAACGCGATCAAGGACCTGGTGGCGGCCAACATCTTTCCCGGCGACATGCTGTGGAAGAACTTCGGCATCACGCGGCCCGGCAAGGTCGTGTTCTACGACTACGACGAAATCGAGTACATCACCGACTGCCACTTCCGCCGCGTGCCGCCACCGCGCGACGACGCGGACGAACTGTCGGGCGAACCCTGGTACACCGTCGGCCCGCGCGACGTGTTCCCCGAAACCTTCGGCCCCTTCCTGCTGGGCAACCCGCTGGTGCGCCAAGCCTTCCTGGAGCACCACGCCGACCTGCTCGACCCCGCGTTCTGGCAGGCCCACCAGGCCCGCATCGCCGCTGGCCACATGCCCGACGTGTTCCCGTACGAGCGCGAGAGGCGCTTTTGCACAGAGGAGAACAAGGAGCTGCTCAATTGACCCGAGGGAACGAGAAATTGGACCGCTGTTCGGCCGTTGACGCAGCAGCCGTGATGTCCGCAATCTGCCCGCATGCGGCGCAACGATATGAAGTTCTCCGATGCCTGCTGGATTCAATCGCTTATGTCGAGCGCAGAGCCTCCCAGGCATGGGCCGTCACCTTGTTTGGCAACCGGTTTCGGCTCAATGTGGGCATCGTTGAAGCGTTTACTTGCGGTGTCGTTGAAAGCGACGAACCTGTTGGTGGTAGGTACTTGCGTTCGGTTCGGGTGCTGACTTTGGGAAAGCTGCCTTCCGAGGTGCTCAAAGCCTCGCAGAAGCAATCATCACATGTAGATGTTCGGGTAATTTCGTACAAGCCCATCTCCGGGCCACAGCACGTGGTATTCCTGTCATTTGAGCAGGCTGGGGAGCTTGGTCAGTGGTACGAAAGGCTGTGGCCAGCTCATCAGCGCTACCTGGAAGCGGCACTTCAAACGTCAACGGGAAGGGTCAGGCACGGGACGATCCACAGGCGCAGCCATTCAGAAGGGCTGGTCGAATACGCCAGAGCGTTTTGTGGCCGCACGAATGATGGCGTCGCTCAGACGCCATCTAATGAAGGTGACCCTGACATCGTAGAGTTCTTCGAAGGACACCCTATCGCGACCCAAACCACAAGGTATGAGCGAAGTGATGGTGCGCGGCGAACATGCCTTGCGCAGCATGGGTACGCCTGCCAGGCCTGTGGCTTTAGCTTCGGAGTGACATATGGGACGGTTGCGTCTCACTACATTCAAGTGCATCACTTGAACCCCCTGTCTGCAATGGGGTCGGCTGGCGCCAGTGACCCCATCAACGACATGGTGCCACTGTGCGCAAATTGCCACGCGGTGGCGCATCTCAGAAATCCACCCTATACCGTGGAAGACATCAGAAACTTCATTAGTAAGGAGCACAAGTTATGAATGATCCCGTCGTCATCGTCGGCGCCGCCCGCACCCCCATGGGCAGCTTCCAGAGCGACTTCGCCAGCCTGTCCGCCCACGACCTGGGCGGCGTCGCCATCAAAGCAGCGGTTGAACGTGCTGGCGTGAAGGCCGAGCTGGTCGACGAGGTGCTGTTCGGCAACTGCCTGATGGCCGGCCAGGGACAGGCGCCCGCGCGCCAGGCTGCGCTCAAGGGTGGGCTGCCGCTGTCGGCCGGCGCGGTGACGCTGTCCAAGATGTGCGGATCGGGCATGAAGGCCACCATGCTGGCGCACGACATGCTGCTGGCCGGCAGCGCCACGGTGATGGTCGCTGGCGGCATGGAGAGCATGACCAACGCGCCCTACCTGATGCTCAAGGGCCGCGGCGGCTACCGCATGGGCCACGACCGCATCTTCGACCACATGATGCTCGACGGCCTGGAAGACGCCTACGAACCCGGCCGCAGTATGGGCACCTTCGGCGAAGACTGCGCCGCCAAGTACCGCTTCACCCGCGAACAGCAGGACGCGTTTGCGATTGCCTCGGTGACGCGCGCCAAGGCCGCCACCGAGAGCGGCGCCTTCGCCAAGGAAATCGCGCCGGTGACGGTCAAGGACCGCAGCGGCGAGCGCGTGGTCTCGGTGGACGAAGGCCCGGGCAAGGTCAAGCTCGACAAGGTCACTTCGCTCAAGCCGGCGTTCAAGAAGGACGGCACCATCACCGCCGCCTCGTCCTCCTCCATCAACGACGGCGCCGCCGCGCTGGTGCTGATGCGGGAATCGACGGCGAAGGCTCAGGGCCTGAAACCGCTGGCGCGCATCGTGGCCCACGCCACCCACGCGCAGGAACCCAACTGGTTCGCCACCGCGCCGGTGGGCGCCACGCAGAAGCTGCTGACCAAGACCGGCTGGAGCGTGGGCGATGTGGACCTGTGGGAGATCAACGAGGCCTTCGCCGTGGTGCCCATGGCGCTGATGACCGAACTGGACATCCCGCACGAGAAGGTGAACGTCAATGGCGGCGCCTGCGCGCTGGGCCACCCCATCGGTGCGTCGGGCGCCCGCATCATCGTCACCCTGCTGCACGCGCTGGCCGCGAAGGGCAAGCAGAAGGGCGTGGCGACGCTGTGCATCGGCGGCGGCGAAGCCACCGCGATGGCGGTGGAACTGCTGTGATCGATTCGCTGGACGCGCTGCGGCGCCTGTATCCGGGCGCCTCACCCCGTTCGCAGGCCAAGCAGCTTGGCCACCTCGACGCCACCATGCGCCGCATCGTGGCGCAGGCGCCGCTGTGTGTGGTGGCCAGTGCAGGCGGCGACGGGGCGGGGCTCGACGCGTCGCCGCGCGGCGGGCCGGCCAGTTTCGTGCTGGCGCCCGATGCCCACACGCTGCTGATCCCCGATGCCACGGGCAACAACCGGCTCGACACGCTGGAGAACCTGCTGGCCGATCCCCGCATCGGCCTGCTGTTCCTGGTGCCGGGGGTGGACGAGGTGCTGCGGGTCAACGGCACGGCGCGTCTGCGCGACGAACCCGCCTATACCGAACGTTTTGCGCCCGAAGGCCAAAGCTGGCGCCCGCGCCTCGTGATCGAGGTGACGGTGCGCGAGGCCTACCTGCACTGCCCCAAGGCGCTGCTGCGGGCGCGGGTGTGGCGACCGCAGGCGGCCGCGGCCGCCTTCCCGTCCATGAACGCGATGCTGCGGGCCCAGCTGGGCAGCACGGTGGTCACCGAAACGGACGACGAGGCGCGCCCGTTACCAGGCCCAACTGGCGGCCGAAGGCCTGGCCGACCGGCTGCCCTGAACCGCTGCAGACAGGACACCCCATGACGACCACTTTGATCATCGGTGCCTCGCGCGGCATCGGCCACGAACTGGCGCGGCAGAGCCTGACCGCGGGCGAGCGTGTGATCGCGACCGCGCGCGACGATGCGGGCCTGCAAGCCTTGCAGGCTATGGGCTGCCAGACGCTGCGCCTGGATGTGGCCGAGCCCGCCAGTGTGAGCGGTCTGGCCTGGCAACTGGACGGCGAGCGCATCGACCGCGCCTGGTACGTGGCCGGGGTGATGTGCGCCCGCACCGATGCACAGCAACCGCCGACGCGCGAGATGTTCGACCGCGTGATGCACGCCAACGTGCTTGGCGCCATGCAGGTGATTCCGCAGGTGGCCCCGCTCGTGGAGGACAGCCGCGATGCGGGTGGCGGCCGCTTCGGTTTTCTCTCCAGCGCGATGGGCCAGATCGGCACCGTGCCGGGCAGCGGGGCCTGGCTCTACCGCGTCAGCAAGGCGGCGCTCAACATGGCGGTGGCATCGGCGCGCCATGCCTACCCGCGGGCACTGTTCCTGTGCTTCCACCCCGGCTGGGTGCAGACCGACATGGGCGGCCAGCAGGCGCCCGTGTCGGTGAGCGACAGCGCCGCCGGCCTGCGTGCCACGCTGGCCGCGGCCCAGGCGGCCGATAACGGCGGTTTTTTCAACCACGACGGTACCCGCCTGAGTGGGTGGTGAGCGTGGCCTTTTTCTAGACAGACATCGGCGCCCTGTGGTGCGCCAACCCGGAGCTTTCTGACCATGCTGCTGACCCAAGACCAGGAAATGATTCGCGACGCCGTGCGCAGCTTTGCGCAGGAGCAACTCTGGCCCAACGCTGCGAAATGGGACAAGGAGCACCACTTCCCGAAGGACGTACACAAGGGGCTGGCCGAACTGGGCGCCTACGGCATCTGCGTGCCCGAAGAACTGGGCGGCGCCGGGCTGGACTACCTGACGCTGGCCCTGGTGCTGGAAGAGATCGCGGCCGGCGATGGCGGCACCAGCACCGCCATCAGCGTCACCAACTGCCCCTACAACGCGATCCTGATGAAGTACGGCACGCCCGCGCAGCAGCAGCAGTGGCTGGTGCCGGCGGCGCGCGGTGACATCCTGGGTGCCTTCTGCCTGACCGAGCCGCACGTGGGCTCGGACGCCTCCGGCCTGCGGACCACGGCGGTGCGCGAAGGCGACGAATACGTCATCAACGGCGTCAAGCAGTTCATCACCTCGGGCAAGAACGGCCAGGCGGCAGTGGTCATCGCCGTGACCGACAAGGGAGCTGGCAAGAAGGGCATGAGCGCCTTCATGGTGCCGACCGACAACCCAGGCTGGCAGGTCGCGCGGCTGGAAGACAAAGTCGGCCAGCACAGCAGCGACACGGCGCAGATCAACTTCGACAACTGCCGCATCCCGGCCGAGAACCTGATCGGCCAGGAAGGCGAGGGCTACAAGATCGCGCTGTCGGCCCTCGAAGGCGGCCGCATCGGCATCGCGGCGCAAAGCGTGGGCATGGCGCGCAGCGCACTGGACGTGGCGATCGCCTACGCCAAAGAGCGCCAGAGCTTCGGCACCGCGATCTTCAACCACCAGGCGGTGGGCTTCCGGCTCGCCGAATGCGCGACGAAGCTGGAGGCGGCGCGGCAACTGATCTGGCACGCCGCCGCGTTGCGCGACGCGGGGCTGCCGTGCTTGAAAGAGGCCGCGATGGCCAAGCTGTTCGCCAGCGAAACCGCCGAACAGGTCTGCTCGGCGGCGATCCAGACGCTCGGCGGCTATGGCTACGTGAACGACTTCCCGCTCGAACGCATCTGGCGCGATGTGCGCGTCTGCCAGATCTACGAAGGCACGAGCGACGTGCAGAAAATCATCATTCAGCGCGCGCTGTGAGCGAAGGGCCGTTCGTGCCAGGGCCCCGCGGAACCGGTTCTGCCGGGCTGCCAGCGCCGCCCCTTTGAGGGGGCGCGCGAAGCGCGGCGGGGGTGAACCCGTCCAGTGGCGCGGGGGGGATAATTCCCCATCATGAAAATCATTATCCTGGGCGCAGGCCGTGTCGGTGAAAGCGTGGCCGAAAGCCTGGTGTCCGAGCAGAACGACATCACCGTCATCGACCAGGACCCCAGCCGCCTGCGTCTGCTGGAAGAGAAGCTCGATCTGCGCGGCGTGGTCGGCAATGGCATCCAGCCCTCGGTGTTGCAGGAGGCCGGCGCCCGCGATGCCGACATGGTGATCGCCTGCGCGGCCGCCGACGAGGCCAATCTGGTGGTCTGCAAGGTGGCGCACGACCTGTTCAACGTGCCCACCACCATCGCGCGCCTGCGCTCGCCCGAATTCGTCGAAGGCGACGAGTTGCTGGGCAATAGCGGGTTCGCGGTGGACAACGTGATCTGCCCGGAAGAGTCGGTCACGCGCTACATCCACAAGCTCATCAGTTATCCCGAAGCGCTGCAGGTGGTGGAGTTCTCGCAGCAGCGGGCCTGCCTGATCGTGGTGCGCGCGGCGGTGGGCGGGGCGGTGGTGGGGCACACCATCGGCGAGTTGCGCGACCGCTTTCCGCACGCCGAGATGCGGGTGGTGGCGCTGTACCGGCTCGACACCGAGATGGAGGCCAAGCCCAGCACCCGCATCCTGCCGGGCGACGAGGTGTTCGTGCTCGCCGACAGGCAGCAGATCCGCCAGGTGCTGGCGGCCATCCACAACATCGACAAGCCGGTGCAGCGCGTGATGATCGCCGGCGGAGGCAAGGTGGGCTTGCGGCTGGCGCGCAGCCTGGCCGGGCAGTGCGAGGTGAAGATCATCGAACGCGACCGCCAGCGCTGCGAGTACCTGGCCAGCCAGTTGCCGTCGAGCACGCTGATCCTGCAGGGCGACGGCGCCGACGAGGACCTGCTGCACGAAGAAAACGTGGGCGATATGGACATGTTCATCGCCCTGACCAGCGACGACGAGGACAACATCATGTCGGCCATGCTGGCCAAGCGCATGGGCGCCAACCGGGTGATGTCGCTGATCAACCGCCGCGCCTACGCCGACATGATGCAGGGCGGCGCGATCGACATCGCGGTGTCGCCAGCCCAGACCGTGATCGGCGAGCTGCTGGCGCATCTGCGCCGGGGCGACGTGGCGGCGGTGCACAGCCTGCGCCGCGGTGCCGCCGAGGCGCTGGAAGGCATCGCGCGCGGCGACGTGAAGACCTCGCGGCTCGTGGGCCGCCGTGTCGACGAGATCCGCCTGCCGGCCGGGGCGCGTTTCGGCGCCATCGTGCGCGGACAGGGGCGCAAGTCGCAGGTGCTGATGCCGCACCACGACACCCTGATCGAGGCCGACGACCACATCATCATCTTCATCCCGGACAAGCGCCAGGTGCGTGAGGTCGAGCGCCTGTTCCAGGTCAGCGCCACGTTCTTCGGCTGATCCCATTTTCCGGTCTGCGCTTTTTTTATGACCAGCATCCTGCCGGCCCTCAACGTCTTCTCGCGTGTGCTCGTGGCCTTTTCGTTCGCCTTCCTGGTGCCGCTGGCCTGGGCCTGGAGCGAGGACCACGAGAGCTACCGCTTTGTCTGGGAGGGGGCTTTCGGGCTGGCGCTGGCCAGTGGCTGGGTCATCTGGATGCTGACGCGACCGCACCGGCGTGAACTCCAGGCCAAGGACGGCTTCCTGCTGGTGAACATGGTGTGGCTGCTGCTGCCGGCGTTTTCGGCCGTGCCGCTGATGTTCACCGTGCCCGGTATCACCTGGACCCAGGCCTACTTCGAGGCCATGAGCGCCCTCACCGCCACGGGCGCCACGGCGCTCAACGGGCTGGATGCGCTGCCGGTGTCGGTCAACGTGTGGCGGTGCTTCTTGCAGCTGCTGGGCGGGCTGGGCATCATGCTGCTGGTGGTGGCGGTGCTGCCGCTGCTGGGCCTGGGCGGGGTGCAGCTCTACAAGGCCGAGACGCCCGGGCCGATGAAGGACACCCGCTTCACGCCCCGCATCGCCGAGACGGCGCGCGGCCTCTGGGGCGTGTACTTCCTGTTTTCCGCTGCCTGCCTGCTGGCCTACCGCTGGGCCGGCATGGGCTGGGCCGACGCCTTCATGCACATGTGCACGACCATGGGGCTGGGCGGGCTCTCATCGCACGACGAGAGCCTGGGCTACTTCCAGTCCGACCGCGTCGAGTACGTGAGCATGTTTTTCATGGTGATTTCGGGCATCAGCTTCGTGCGCTACTTCATCGTGCTGCGCAACCGCACGCTCAAGCCGCTGACGCAGGACCGCGAGATCCGCACCTACCTGGTCGTGATGGCGCTGGCCATCGTGCTGGTCACGGTGCTGCTCATGGTGCATGGGGTGTACGCCGACATCGGCGAAGCGCTGCGCAAGAGCGCGTTCCACGTGATTTCGGTCGCCACCACCACCGGCTACGCCACCACCGACTACGCGCAATGGCCGGTGTTCGCGCCGGTGCTGCTGATCTTCCTGGGCACGTTCGTCTCGTGCGCGGGCTCGACCGGCGGCGGGATCAAGCTGGTGCGCATGGTGCTGCTGCTTAAGCAGGCCCGGCGCGAGCTGGTGCGCATCATCCACCCGCGCGTGGTCAACCCGGTGACGCTCGGCCATCAGGTGGTGCCGCCGCAGGTGATGAACGCCGTGCTCGGCTTCATGCTGATCTACGGCGCTGCCACCATGGGCCTGACCATGTTGCTGCTGTTCACGGGGCTGGACATCGTGACCGCGTTTTCGGCCGTGGTGGCCACGGTCAACAACATCGGCCCCGGCCTGGGGCTGGTGGGGCCGTCCAGCCACTATGGCGTGCTGACCAGCTTGCAGCTAAACATCCTGAGTTTCGCCATGCTGCTGGGCCGGCTGGAGCTGCTGTCGTTCCTGGTGCTTTTCACCGGGCACTTCTGGAGGAAGTAGAGCGCACCCCCCTGCGCCGCCGGGGGCGGCTTCCCCCCTCTCTGGCGCGCCGCCGCGCGGCGCTGGGAGGGGGGACGCACCCTGTGGCCCGGCGGAGCCGGTTCCACGGGTGCCCTGGCCGGGGGCACGGGTTCCGGGGTATGGTTTGCTCAGCCCGGAATCGTCAGGCCGCGCTGCACTGCCGGGCGGGCCAGGAAGGCTTGCAGCACGCGTTCGACTTCGGGGAAGTCCTGGAAGCCCACGAGGTCGCCGGCGCCGTAGAAACCCACGAGGTTGCGCACCCAGGGGAAGACCGCGATGTCGGCGATGCTGTAGTCGTCGCCCACCAGCCAGGCCTTGCCCTGCAGATGCTGGTTCAGCACGCCCAGCAGGCGGCGCGATTCGGTGGCGTAGCGGCCCAGGGGGCGCTTGTCCTCGATGTCCTTGCCGGCGAATTTGTGGAAGAAGCCGAGCTGGCCGAACATGGGGCCGATGCCGCCCATCTGGAACATCAGCCATTGCAGGGCCTGGTACCGCGTGGCCGGGTCGGCGGGCAGCAGGCGGCCGGTCTTGTCGGCCAGGTAGATCAGGATCGCGCCCGACTCGAACAGCGGCAGCGGCTGGCCGCCCGGGCCGTCGGGGTCGATGATGGCCGGGATCTTGTTGTTCGGGTTGAGCGAAAGGAATTCGGGCGAGAGCTGGTCGTTGGTGTCGAAGGCCACGCGGTGCGCCTCATAGGGCAGACCCAGTTCCTCCAGCGCGATCGACACCTTCACGCCATTGGGCGTGGGCAGGCTGTAGAGCTGAATGTGGTCGGGGTGGGCGGCGGGCCACTTGCGGGTGATGGGAAAGGCGGACAGATCGGCCATGGGGGACTCCTCGGAGATAGGGGGAATGCCGGGCAGGTGCCGGCAGCCAGCTCCAGACCGTAGCACCCGGCGCGCCGGGCTGCGTGTTGCCGCTACGATAGGCCCATGGTCTGCACGCCATCCGGTGTGTGCGCCGACGGGTTTTCTCTTTTCATGCTGCCTGCTCTCTGCCCTTGCGGCCGTGCCGATGCGCGCGGCCGACCCTTCGCCTTCGATGCCTGCTGCGGGCGTTTCCTGGAGGCCGGTGACCCTGCCCCCGACGCCGAAAGCCTCATGCGCTCGCGCTACAGCGCCTTCGTGCTGGAGCGCGTGGCCTATCTGCGCGAGAGCTGGCACGCCAGCACCCGGCCGGCCGATCTGGCGCTGGAGCAGGGTGTGAAGTGGCTGGGGCTGGACGTGCGTGCGCACCGGACGGTCGACGCGGACCATGCCGAGGTCGAGTTCGTGGCGCGTTCGCGGGTGGCCGGCCGCGGCCAGCGCCTGCACGAAACCAGCCGTTTCGTGCGCGAGGGCGGGCGCTGGTTGTACGTGGACGGGGACCTGGCCTGAGGGGGCAGGAAGGCGGGTCACGGCGCGGACGTGTGGGCCGGCTGCCGGGCCAGCCAGGTCTCCAGCAGGGGCCGCAGTGCGGCCGGGTCCAGCGGCTTGCGCAGCACCAGGTAACCCTCGTCCTCCGCCTGCGACAGTTCGGCCGACTGCAGCTCCCCGCTGACCATGGCGCCGCTGGCCTGCGGACAGCGGGCCAGCAACTGGCGCAGCACGGTGAAGCCGCTGTCGCCCGGCCCCAGTCGCTGGTCGCAGAAGATCGCGTCCGGCTCAAAACCCGCATCCAGCCGGGCATGGGCCTGCGCCCCGGTGCTCGCGTACGCCGCGGTCACGCCCCAGGCGTCGAGCATGGCGCGCCAGGCCTTGAGCACGTGCGGGTCGTCGTCCAGCACCAGGCAGCGGCCCTGCAGCGGATCGGCCGCGATCGCCTCCCGGTGCATGGCAGCGGGCCCGGCGGGCGCGACCGCTGCCGGGGTGGCGTGGGCCGGCAGCCGCAGCCAGAAGCACGAACCCCGGCCGGCCCGCGATTGCAGGCCATAGGTGGCGCCCATCTGTTCGGCGCAGCGGGCCACCACCGCCAGCCCCAGGCCGTGTCCCGCGTCGGCCATTTGGTCTGCCCGCTCCCCCCGGTAGTAGGGGCTGAACACCCGGTCCTGCTCGGCCACGGCGATGCCGATGCCGGTGTCGCGCACCTCGACCAGCCAGTCGCCTCCGCGTGCTCGCACGCTCACCAGCACCTTGCCCTGCGGGGTGTAGCGGATCGCGTTCTGCACCAGGTTGGCCAGCGCCTGGCGCAGCAGCACGGGTTCGGCCCACACGGTGGCGCCGCCGCGCGGCAGGCGCAGCCGCAGGGCCAGACCGCCAAGACTGGCCTGCTCGCGGAACAGCCGCACCACGTCCGCGAGCAGCACGTTCAGGTCCACCGCGCCCTGGGTGCCCAGCGGCTGGCCCGATTCCAGGCGCGAGAGATCCAGCAGCGCGTTGAACAACTGGCTCATGGCCTGCATGCTGGTGCGCAGGTCGGCCACCAGGGGGCGCAGCACCGGGTCGCTGTTGCGCAGGCCGATCGCTTCCACCATCAGTGACATGGCGTGCACCGGCTGGCGCAGGTCGTGGCTGGCGGTCGCCAGGAACAGGTTCTTTTCGGCCAGCGCGCCCTCGGCCTGGTGCCGGGCGGCGGCCAGCGCCGCATTGGCCGCGCGGGTGCGCCGGTACTGCCAGAAGCTGATGCCGGCCGCCAGCAGGGCCAGCGCCACCGTGGCGGCCAGGCCGATTTGCTGCAGGCGCCGCACGCGCAGTTCGGCGTCCTGGATCCGGTTGGCCTGGGCGAGCTGCTCGATCTGGCGCTGGCGCTCGGCGCTGTTGAAGCGTTCCTGCAGCGCGGCCACGGCCTGTTCGCGCTCGGTGTGGAACAGGTCCCTGGCCAGCGCTTGCTGCTGGCGGGTGGTGTCGATGGCTTCGCGGTACAGGCCGGCCTGCTCATACATGCGCGAAAGCTCGGCGAGCAACTGCTCTTCCATCGGCTGGGCGCCGGCTTCGCGCATGAACCGGATGCTGGCTTCCACGTCCTGCACACCGGCCGCGATGCGGCCCTGGCCCATCAGCGAGAAACCGAGGTTGGCTTGCGCCAGGGCGACCCCGCTC
Organism: Hydrogenophaga sp. NFH-34; assembly: GCF_021401345.1. Classification (GTDB taxonomy): domain Bacteria; phylum Pseudomonadota; class Gammaproteobacteria; order Burkholderiales; family Burkholderiaceae_C; genus Hydrogenophaga; species Hydrogenophaga electricum. The sequence continues at coordinate 64,940 of NZ_JACBGE010000021.1, read as the reverse complement.
AGCTCGTGCGCGTCGCGGTAGGCGGCCATGGCCTCGCGCATCAGGGGTTCGACCTCGGCATAGGCCTTGCGCTGCAGCAGGATGTCGCCCAGGTTGTTCAGCGCCGTCGCCCGCAGCCCGGCCAGCCCGCCGTCCCGGGCGATGGCGAGCGCCTGCCGGTAGGCAGCCATGGCGGTGCCCAGGTCGCCCTGCACGTTGGCCACGTTGCCCCGGTGCAGGTGCAGCCAGCCCTGCGCCTGCCGGGCGCCCAGACGCTCGGCCAGCGGCAGCGTTTCGCGGATGGTCTGCAGCGCGCGCTCCGGGTTCTTCATGTCGAAGTGGAGCTGCTCCAGGTGGGTGAGCGAGCGCAGCTCGGCCGTGGCCGCCTGGCGCGGCAGCGTGCGCGAAAGCTCCAGGCTGCGCAGCATGTGGGGCAGTGCCGTTTCGAACTGGCCGTTGCCGCTGTGGAGGACGCCCAGCGTCAGGTGGTAGAGCCAGCGCACCCAGGGGTCGGTGGCCTGCTCGGCGGCGGCGGTTTCGCGCGCCAGGGCGTCCAGTCCGGCGCGCGTTTTGCCTGCGATGGCCAGTTGCCGGGCTTCGAAAGCGACGGCCAGCACGTGGGCGGAAACGTCGTGCTGTGCGGTTGCCAGCGCCTTCAGTTGCGCAATGGCCTGGGTCACCACCGCGGCCTGTCCGGTCTCGAAGGCGGCGTCCGTCAGCGCCGCCAGGTAGGTGCGCCGGGTATCGGCATCGGCCGCGCTGGCGAAGCGCGGCGCTTCGGCTTGCAGCGCCTGCAGGGCTTCGGCGCTGTTGCGTTGCACCAGGGTCTGCAGCCGGTCGAGTTCGGCCAGGTCCGGGTTCGGCGCCTGGGCCATGGCGGGGAGGGCACCCTGCAGGCACAGGATCCCGGCCAGCAGCAGGGACCGGAAGGCGGGCATCAGGACAGCTCCAGCCGCCGGCCGCGCAGCAGGGTGATGGCTTCGACCCGGCTGCGCACGCCCAGCCGTTCGAGGATGCCCGTCACGTGTTCCTTGACGGTGCTTTCCGAGATGTCGAGCTGCGAGGCGATGCGCTTGTTGGGCAGCCCGCGCAGCACCAGCGCGAGGATCTCGCCCTGACGCGGTGTGAGCCCCAGCTCCCGGGGCGCGATGGTCCATTGGTGTGGCACGCTGCCACGGGCGTCGGCGCCCGGCGCCGGCTCGAACCAGGGCCGGCCCGCCAGCACCGCCCTGAGCGCGGCGCCAAAGGTTTCGGGGGCGGCCTTCTTGGGCACGAAGCCCAGCGCGCCGGCCGCACGCACGCGCTCGATCACGGACGGGTCGTCGTCGCCGCTGACCGCCAGCCAGGGGGTGTCGACGCAGCCCCGCCGCCAGGCGACCAGGGCGTCCAGGCAGGGGCCCTCGGTGAGCCAGACATCGGCCACCAGCAGGCGGGGGCAGCCCCGTTGTGCGCTCAGCAGCGGCACATCGCGCCATTGCGTGGCCACCGCCACCTCCAGTGCCGGCAGCACCGTGCCGAGGTACTGCGCCATGCCGCGACCGACCAGCGGATGGTCGTCCAGAACGATGGCGTAGGGGGGTGGATGGTCCATGAGGGGCACCGTGGGGTGGTCGACATCCTACCGCCCGCCGCCGCGCTGGCGCACGTTGTGGCACCCCACTTCGGTAGGGTTGTTGCCGACCGGGGCCGGTGGCCCAATGGCGCGCCATGACTGATGGTGTTGACCGCCCCGCAGCGAACCCGGACACCGGGTTCCGGGGGCTCCTATGACGAGGTGATCGATGCGCAAATTTCTGATCGGATGCGGAATGGTGATGCTGACCGCCCTGTTGCCGGCCTGCGGCGGCGGTGGCGGCGGAGGGGACGTGGATTCGGGCGGTGGCAAGGGGGGCGATGCCGCCGCCCTTTACGCCGCCTACGACAAGATCGGCAAGGGCATGAGCCTGGCCGAGGTCGAGTCCCTCGTGGGCTACGCCCACAACAACGGCGAGTCGCATTACGACAACCGCGCCGACTACAACTGGATCGCCGACAAGGGCACGTCGGACGTCTCCGTGATGACCGTGTCGCTGCTCGATGGCGGCGTGAGCATGAAGATCATCAACGGCAGCAAAGGCCGGTTCTTCCAGTCCTACTGAATGCCATCGCGGCAAAACCCATGAACCACACCACACCGAATTTCCGCACACCGATGGCCCTCGCCGTGGTCCTGGCCCTGACGGCCTGCGCCGCCACCATCGACGACGGGGGGCTTGAGCAGCGCACCTCCATGGCCATTGGCCGCGAGGTGGGCACGTTCACCCTGTCCGACCGCAGCGAAGAGAGCGGCGGCCGCATCAACTACGTTGCCCGCACCAAGGACGGCGCCGTCTACAAGTGTTATCTCTATTCCCCGAGCGGGTTCCAGCGCGCGATGACCTTCGGCATGACACCGAACTCCGACGCCCTGTGCACGCGCTTCGGCACCTCGGGCGCAGCGGCGCCCGTGCCCTCGGGCACCTGCAACGCCTTGCTCAAGGCGGCTGGCCGCTGCTGACCGGCACCGCCTCGGGCCGGGGCGCGTGTTCCAATCGGGGCATGCGATTCGATGCGGTTCTGTTTGATTGCGATGGCGTGCTGGTCGACAGCGAGCCGATCACCAACGGCGTGCTGCGCCAGATGCTCAACGAAGCGGGCTGGGGGCTGAGCGCCGCCGAGTGCGAGCACCATTTCATCGGCCGCGCGGTGCGCGACCAGCGGGCCCTGATCGAGGCGGAAACCGGCCAACCGCTGACCGAAGACTGGATGCGCGCTTTCTACGCACGGCGCAACCAGCGCCTGATGGCCGAGCTGCAGGCGGTGGTCGGCGCGCTCGACGCGGTGGTGGAGGCGCACGCCCACACCGCCGGGCGCATCGCCTGTGCTTCGGGCGCCGACCGGCCCAAGGTCGTGATGCAGATCGGCATGGCCGGCATGGCACCGTATTTCGGCGAGCGCATCTTCAGCGGCCACGACTTGCCGCGCTCGAAGCCGCATCCCGACGTCTACCTGGCTGCTGCCGACCACCTGGGTGTCGATCCGGCGCGCTGCCTGGTGATCGAGGACACCGCGACCGGCGCGCAGGCCGGCCTGGCCGCCGGTGCCACGGTCTGGGGCTATTGCCAGCACGGTGACGGCCGCGCCTTCGCCGGCCTGCCGGTGGCGCGCGTGATGTACCACATGGGCGAGGTGGCCCGCCACCTCGCCGCCGCAGACCCCGCCGGCCCTACAGCGCCGTGACCGCCACCGCCTTGGTGGAGAGGTAGGCCTCCAGCGCTTCGGGGCCCCCTTCGCTGCCGTAGCCGGAATCCCGGATGCCGCCGAAGGGCAGTTCGGCCGACGGGGTGGCTCCCTGGTTGATCCACAGCATGCCGGCCTGGACGTCGCGGCTCAGCCGGTGAAGGGTGGTGAACGACTGGGTGAAGGCGTAGGCCGCCAGTCCGTAAGGCAGGCGATTGGCCTCGGCAATGGCCTCGTCCAGCGTGTCGAAACCGCGGATGCCGGCGACCGGGCCGAACGGTTCCTGGTTGAACAGCGCCGCATCGAGCGGCACTTCGTCCACCAGGGTGGGGGCGTAGAAGAAGCCGGGCCCGTCGGGTCGCTGCCCACCGGTGAGCAGCAGGGCGCCCTTGTCCACCGCATCGGTGACCAGCTGTTCCATGGCGTGCACGCGCCGCGCGTGGGCCAGGGGGCCGAGCGTGGTGGTCTCGTCCAGGCCTGCGCCCAGACGCAGGGTTTCGGTCTGCGCGATCAGGGCTTCCAGGAAGTCGCGCTTGATCCGCCGGTGGACCAGGAAGCGTGTGGGCGAAATGCACACCTGGCCGGCGTTGCGGAATTTCGCCGCCGCCAGGACGGTGGCGGCCGTGGCCACGTCGGCGTCTTCGGCCACGATCACCGGGGCGTGACCGCCCAGTTCCATGGTGACGCGCTTCATGTGCGAGCCGGCGAGGGCGGCGAGCTGTTTGCCGACCGCCGTCGATCCGGTGAACGACACCTTGCGGATGGTCGGGTGCGCGATCAGGTAGGCCGATATGGCCTGCGGGTCGCCGAACACCAGGCCGACCACGCCTTCCGGCACGCCGGCCCGCACGAAGGCGTCGATCAGCGCGGCGGCGGAGGCCGGCGTGTCCTCGGCCGCCTTGACCAGAAAGCTGCAGCCCGAGGCCAGGGCGGCGCTGAGCTTGCGGACGATCTGGTTGATGGGGAAGTTCCAGGGCGTGAAGGCGGCCACGGGCCCGACCGGCTCCTTGGTCACCCATTGCTGCATGCGCTCGCTGCGGGCCGGGACGATGCGCCCGTAGAGCCGCAGGCCCTCGTCGGCGAACCATTCGATGATGCCGGCCGCCGAAGCCACCTCGGCGCGGGCTTCCCGCAGCGGCTTGCCCTGTTCCAGCGTCAGCCAGTGGGCGATGCGTTCGCTGTCGGCGCGCAGAAGGGTGGCCGCCTGCCGCATGAGGGCGCTGCGCTCGTGCGCGCTGAGGTGGCGCCAGGTGGCAAAGCCGCGTTCGGCGGCGGCCAGCGCGCGGTCGAGGTCGGCCGGGGTGGCGTGCGCGACCCGGCCGATGGCTTCGCCCGTGGCGGGGTTGATCACCGGCAGGGTGGCGCCGGTCTGGCTGGGCACCCATTCGTTGGCGATCAGCAACCGGGTGTCGGGGTAGGCGTGGGTCATGGAAAGACAGGCGGAGAAAGGGCGCAAGGCATCGCCGGCCACCCGGGGCGGCCGGCGGCGTGCGGCAGAAACAAGGGAACGAAGGCCCGCAGGCTGCGGCGCCGGCGGGTCGGCAGTGCGCGGGCACTGCCGGACGCGCGTCAGAACGGGTCGTTGTAGATGGCGGTGCCGATGCGCTGGCGGATCCACTCGCCCATGGTGTGGACCACGTCGTCGCGCGAGGACAGCAGGCCGGGCTTGAACAGCACGGAGCTCACGCCCTTCTGCTGCCGCTCCAGGATGCCGACGTCCTCCTTGGCCACCGATTCCCAGCGGGTGAAATAGGGCTGGGCCAGCTCCTGGAAGTTGGGCAGGGCCACATAGTCCTTGGGGAAGCAGCCGCCCACGCTCAGCACCGACCGGTCCGGTGCCACCGGGCGCACCGCCAGCCACCACATGCAGTCCTGCGCGAAGACGAACTGGGTGGTCGGGTGCAGCAGCGTGAAGTAGGTGCCTTTTCGGGCCTGCTCGTCCAGGCTCGCGATCTGCGGGAACGGTGCGGGCGCGCTCTTGTCGAGCACGGCGGTGGTCATGGTGGACTGCACCTGGATCGCGGCCCAGTTTTCCTCGCCGTCAAAGGTCATGCTGGTCTGGGCACCGACGGTGCGGGCGTGCACGATGCCGGTGTGGTAGGTCTCCATGGCGTTTTCCAGCAGCATCTTCCAGTTGCAGGCGGCCGGAATCTCCACACCGAAGACCCAGCGCATGTCTTCGACCTTGTGCGAGGCGAACAGCGCCGGGAAGCCGCCCAGATGCGTCATGAGGTCGGGCGCGCTGTCGTCGTAGTTGACGAAGACGTTGCCGGCCCATTCGGCCATGCGGATGGGGATCAGCGATTCCTTGTCCAGGTCGAACCCGGGCACGTCTTCCATGCCGGGGGCGCGCAGCAGCCGGCCGTCGAGGCCGAAGCCCCAGGCGTGGTACGGGCACACCAGGCGCTGGCGGCGCCCGCAGCCTTCGACCAGTTGCGCACCCCGGTGGCGGCAGTAGTTGGCGAAGGCGTGCAGTTCGCCGTTCTGGTCGCGCGTGAGCAGCACGGGGCCGCCCACCGTGTCCACGGCCAGGTAGCTGTTGGGCTCGGCCACCTGGTCGGTGCGGCCGATGAAGATCCAGTGTTTGAGGTGAATCTGGTTCACCTCGGCCTGGAAGACCTCCTGCGAGGTGTAGAAGCTGGCCGGGGCGCTGCGGGCCTGGCCCAGCGGTTTGCCGGACCAGACGAAGGCCTGCGGGGTCTGCGTGCAGCGGCCGTCGGTTTTTGCGGCACAGGTCATGGGGATGTCCGTCTCGTGAGGGTTACTTGGCCAGTGCGAACTTGCCGTTCTTGACCGTGAAGAACAGGACCGACGCGTTGCGGTCGCCGGATTTTTCGAACTGCACCTGCCCGGTGGCGCCGGGCAGGCCGCTGATCGCGCCCAGTTGCGTCTGCAGGCTGGCGCGGTCGATGCCGCCCTTGGCCTTGGCCGCGTCGATGGCGGCCGTCAGCGCCAGGCCGGCGTCGTAGCCCAGGGCGGCCCAGCTGTCGGGCTCGCTCTTGTACTTGGCGGTGAAGGCCTTGACGAACCCGGCGGCCACCGGCGATGCGTCGGCGGACGCGCTGGGGTCGAAGGTGCCGTACAGGGTCATGCCTTCGGCGGCGCCGTTGCTCAGGGCCATCAGCTGCGGCGAGAGCGAACCGTCGTTGCCCAGCATGCGGGCGTTGATGCGCATGGCCTTGGCCTGGGCGACCAGGCTGGCGGCCTCGGTGTAGAAGCCGGCGATGAAGATGCCCTCCGGGCGCTTGCTCTTGACCTTGGTCAGCAGGGTGCGGAAGTCCTTGGTGCCGAGCATGTAGGGGTCGTTGCCCAGCAGCGTGCCGCCGGCGGCTTCGTAGGCGGCCTTGAACGCCTGTTGCACGCCGATGCCGTAGTCGTCCTGCTGGTAGAGCAGGTAGACGTTCTTGAGGCCCAGCGTCTTGGCCACGTACTCGCCCATCAGCTTGCCCTGGGTGGCGTCGGTCAGTGCGACGCGGCGGAAGTAAGGGCTGGTGCCGGTGAGCTGGGGGCTGGTCACGGCGGTGCCGATCACCGGCAGCTTGCACTTGTCGAGGATGGGCATCGAAGCCAGCGCCACGGAGCTGAAGGTGTAGCCCACCACGGCGGAAACGTTCTTGTCCGAGCAGAAGCGGTTGGCCGCGAGCACGGCGTCGCCCGGGTTGCCGTGGTCGTCCACCACGGTCACGCTCACCTGGGGGCCTTTCTTGGCGTTGTAGGCCTCGATGGCGAGGTCGAAGCCTTGTTTGCCGGTGACGCCGTAGGAAGCGAAGTCGCCGGTCAGCGTGCCGGTGAAGGCCACCGAGACGGTGTCCTGCGCCGAGGCGCAGGCTGAGGCGGCCATCAGGGCGGTGGCGGCGAGAAGCGAAGCAGAGGTGCGCATGTCCAACTCCTAAAGAATGAAAAGAGGAAAACGGAGAAACGAGGGAAACGGGAAAAGGGGACGGGACGGCTTCAGCCGAGGTAGAAGTGCTTGAGCACGTCTTCGGTCACGTCGGTGCCGGGCATCTGGGCGACGATTTCGCCCACACGCAGGGCGTAGACGGTGTCGGCCATGCGGATGGCTTCCACCGTGTTCTGCTCGACCAGCAGGATGGGAATCTGCTGGCTGCGGATGCGCACCAGGGTTTCGAGCACCAGGCCGATCATCTTGGGCGACAGGCCCATGGTGGGTTCGTCCAGGATCAGCAGGCGCGGCTGGCTCATCAGCGCGCGGGCAATGGCCAGCATCTGCTGCTCGCCGCCCGACATCGTGCCGGCCTGCTGGCTGCGGCGTTCCGCCAGGATGGGGAAGAGCTCGAACATCTCCTCCATGCGCCGGCGGATCGCCGGTTTGTCGGTGCCGCTGTAGGCGCCCAGGCGCAGGTTCTCCGCGATGGTGAGCGGGCCGAACACGTGCCGGCCTTCGGGCACATGCGCCAGGCCGATGCCAACCCGCGCGTGCACCGGCAGGCGGGTGATGTCCTGCCCGCCGAACACCACGCGCCCGGCCTGCAGCGGCAGCACGCCCGAGATCGCGCGCAGCAAGGTGGTCTTGCCGGCGCCGTTGCTGCCCACCAGCGACACGATCTGGTGCGCCCCGACGGTGAGGCTCGCGTTCTTGACGGCCTGGACTTCGCCATAGGCCACGCGCAGGTCTTCCACGCGCAGCAGTTCGTACGGATGCGTGCTCATTGAACTTTCCCCAGGTAGGCGTCTTGCACGCGCTGGTCGGCCAGCACCTCGGCGGAGCTGCCTTCGGTGAGCTTGCGGCCCCGGTGCATCACCGTGACACGCTCGGCCAGGCTGCGGATCACGTCCATGTCGTGTTCGATCAGCAGCACGGCCGTGCCCTGCTGGCGGATGGCGCGGATCAGTGCGCTGACCTCGGCCTTTTCGCTCACGTTCATGCCGGCCAGCGGTTCGTCCAGCAGCAGCACGGCGGGCGAGGACATCAGTGCGCGGGCGATCTCGACGCGGCGCTGGTTGCCGTAGGACAGCGACGAGGCGGGCTGCAGCACGGCCGTGTCCGGCAGGCCGACGAAGCGGATCAGCTCGCGGGCGCGGGCTTCCTCGTGCTGTTCTTCGGCGCGTGCGCGGGCCGAGCGCCAGAGCAGCGCCGGCAGCGTGCTGCCGAAGCGCTTGTGCGCACCCACGAGCACCGTCTCCAGCACCGTCATGCCGCCGAACAGGCGGATGTTCTGGAACGTGCGCGCAAGCCCGGCCTGCGCCATCTGGTGGGCGCTCCAGCGCGGGCGGGTCGCCGTGCCGATCCAGACCTGGCCGCGGGTCGGGGCCTGGAAACCGGACAGCGCGTTGACCGCCGTGGTCTTGCCCGCCCCGTTGGGGCCGATGATGGCGTGGATGCTGTGGCTGCGGATGTCCAGGTCGAGCGCGTCGACCGCGGTCAGGCCGCCGAAGACCACGCTCAGGCCGCGTGCTTTCAGGGCCACCTCCGTGGGGGCGGCGGGGGCCACCGGGGCGGCCGCAGGGTGCAGGGTGGTTGGGGCTGTCATGGCGGGTCTCATCCCATCGTCAGGCGGCTGCGCGCCTTGCCGGCCAGCCCGTCGGGGCGGTAGAGCACGAGCACGATCAGCAGGATGCCCAGCAGGGCGAAGCGCAGTTCGGGGAGCTGGGTGACCAGCGGGATGTGCATGGACAGCTGCAGGAACAGCAGCCAGACGGCGGCGCCCAGGAAGGGGCCGGCCAGCGTGCCCAGCCCGCCCAGCACCACCAGCAGCAGGATCAGGATGTTTTCGAACAGCGTGAAATTGGCCGGGCTGATGAAGCGCATGAAGTGGGCGAAGAACACGCCGACCACGCCACCGACGAAGCCCGAGCAGGCGTAGGCCATGAGCTTGTAGCGCGTGCCCGAGATGCCCATCGCCTCGGCGGCGTGCTCGTCCTCGCGCAGCGCCACCCAGGCGCGGCCGACGTAGGAGCGGGCCAGCCGGCTCACGAACAGGATCAGCAGCACCGCCAGCGCCAGGGCAAAGAAGTACTGCGAGCGCGGGGTGTCGAGCACCCACCCGAACCACTGCGGCGCCGGAATCCCGCGCAGGCCCATGGGGCCGTTGGTGAAGCTGACCCAGTTGGTCGCGACGATGCGGATGATCTCGCCGAAGCCCAGCGTCATGATGGCCAGGTAGTCGCCCCGCACGCGCAGCGTGGGGTAGCCGATCAGCATGGCCGCCAGCCCGGCGACCAGGCCGCCCACCAGCAGGTTGGGGTAGAGCAGCCACCACCAGGCGCTGGTGTCCAGGCCCCAGCCCTGCTGGATCACGTCGATGAAGAGGATGGAGGTGAAGTACGCGCCGATGGCCCAGAACGCGACGAAGCCCAGGTCCAGCAGGCCGGCGAAACCGACCACCACGTTGAGCCCGGTGGCCAGCAGACCGTAGATCAGCACCATGACGAAGATGCCGAGCCAGTAGTCCGAGCGCACCGCGAAGCCGAGCGCGATGGCCGCGCCCAGCAGGAGCAGCCGGGCCTGGGGTTTCTGCAGCGCCGGGGTGGTGAAGAGGCGGTCGAAGCCGCCCAGTACGGCCGCCATCACCCGGCCCGGCTGCAGGCCGCGCCCCGAGGTCAGGCTGCCCGGTGCGGCGCTGTTCATTTCCTTTTTGCCCAGCAGGCCCTGCGGTCGGAACAGCAGCAGCAGGATCAGCAGCACGAAGCTCACCACGTCCTGGTAGACCGCGCCCTCGGGCAGGTAGCCCGCGGCCAGCGATTCGATCAGGCCCAGCAGCAGGCCACCGAGCGCGGCGCCGGGCACGCTGCCGATGCCGCCCAGCACGGCCGCGGTCAGCGCCTTGAGGCCGGGCAGGAAGCCCATGGTCGCGCTGGTGAATTGGAAGGTCTGGGCGTAGAGCAGGCCGGCCAGCGCGGCCAGGGCCGAGCCGATCATGAACGCGGCACCGATCACGCGGTTGACCGGAATGCCGACCAACGACGCGGCCATGGGGTCGATGGCCGCTGCGCGCATGGCGCTGCCCATCGGGGTGCGGTGCACGAACAGGTGCACGCCCAGCATGGCCAGCAGCGCTGCCAGCATCACCACCCATTCGGTGCCTTCGATCAGCAGGTCCGGCCCCAGCGGGATGGCGGGCACGTGTTCGAAAGGCATCGCCGGAAAGAGCATCGAACCCGGGCCCCAGGCGGCCTGCGCCAGGCTCTGCAGCACCACCGACACCGCGATCGAGGTGATCAGCGGGGCCAGCCGCGGCGCGCTGCGCAGCGGCTTGTAGGCCACCTGGTCGATCAGGCCGCCCAGCGCGGCCACCATCGCCATCGCCAGCGCCGCGGCGGTGCCGAAGCCCAGGCCCGGCATGGCGATGTCTGTGCCGAAAAGGGTGACCTTGTCGAGCATCAGCGTGGCGGTGAGGAAGCCGCCGAGCATGAACAGTTCGCCGAACGCGAAGTTCACCATCTTGACCACGCCGTAGACCAGCGTGTAGGCCACGGCCGCGAGCGCGTAGATCGCCCCCATGAGCAGGCCGTTGAGCACCAGCTGTTCGAAATACGCCATGGTCAGACTCCGGGCGGCAGGCAGCCGGCGAACGGCGGGATGGTGGACAGCACGTGCGTGCGCAGGGCCTGCTCGACAACCTCGCGCTCCCCGGTGCGCAGCGCTTCCAGGATGTGCTCATGGCACGCCTTGGACTGCATGGAGTTGACCTCGCGCGAGACCCAGACGCGCATGTACGGCTCGATCACCGTGTGCAGCACCGCGATCTGGCGGCTCACCCGCGGCATGCCGGCCAGGTCGGTCAGGTATTCGTGGAATTCGCGGTGGCGCGTGACCCAGGTCTGGTGCTCCAGGTTGGCCTCCTCCATGCGCTCCAGCAGCAGCTCCAGGTCGCGCATCTGCGAAGGTTTGATGCGGGCCACGGCGTTGCCGGCGGCCAGGCCTTCGAGGGCTGCGCGCATTTCGAACACCTCGCGCACGTCCTGCTCGCCCAGCGAGGTGACGATGGCGCCGCGGTTGGCGCGCAGCATGATCACGCCGTCGCCCGCCAGGCGGCGGAAGGCTTCGCGCACGGGCATGCGGCTCATGGACAGCTCGGCCGCGATGTCGTCGGCCACCAGGCGCTGGCCTGCGGCATAGACACCGCTGCGGATGCGGTTGTCGATGAAGGCGTAGGCCTCCTGCACGGCCGAAAGCTGGTGGGCGTTGGCCACCCGGTGAAGATCAGTATCCAAGCGCACAGCCGTCCTTTCGGTGGTCGGAAGCGCCGGTCAGGGTGCCGGTCTCCCAGTCGATTTCGATCGCCTGGGCGCCGCCGATGGCCCAGTCGGGCGGCACCATGTCGTAGCCGCGCGCGCGCAGCGCCTCGACGGTGGCCGGGGCCAGCGTACCTTCGTGCTCCACCGTCCAACCGCCCGGTCTGGCGAACACCCGGGGCAGGGCCATGGCGGCCTGCATGTCCATGCCGTACTGCAGCACGCGGGAGAGGAACCAGGCGTGGCCCATGGCCTGGTACTGGCCGCCCATCACGCCGAAGGAGAAACGCACCCGGCCATCCCGCGTGACCATGCCGGGAATGATGGTGTGCATGGGCCGTTTGCCGGGGCCGATGGCGTTGGGGTGGCCTTCGGCCAGCGTGAAGCTCTGCCCCCGGTTGTGGAACAGCACACCGCTGGCCGGCGACACGCGGCCGCTGCCGAACGGGCTGAACACCGAGTTGATGAAGCTGGCGCAGTTGCGGTCCTTGTCGACCACGGTGATGTAGACGGTGTCGCTGTGTGTGGGCGGCGTGAAGGCCGGGATGTCGCGGTTCACCCGGCCGTCGAGGATCTGCTGGCGCAGCGCGTCGATCAGACCGTCCGACAGCAGCCAGTCGACGTCCACCGCGGCGCCGGCCGGGTCGCCGATCACCGCGTCGCGCACCGAATACGCCAGCCGGCAGGCTTCCAGTTCGCGGAACAGCCGGTCGGGGTCGAGCGGGTTGTGCCCGGCGGGCAGGTCCTGCAGCAGGCGCAGGATCATGAGCGCGATCACGCCCTGGCCGGCGGGTGGGCATTCGTGCACCTCGTGCCCCGCGAAGCCGGTGCTGATCGGTGTGACGTAGTGGCCCTGGCAGGCGGCGAAGTCTTGCAGCGTGTGCCGGCCGCCCAGCGATTGCAGGTAGTCGACCATGTCGCCCGCGATGGCGCCGGTGTAGAAGGCGTCGCGCCCCTGGGCGGCGATGGCCTGCAGCGTGGCGGCCAGCGCCGGCTGGCGGTGCACGCTGCCGATGGCGGGCGCGCGCCCCTGCACCAGCAGGTGGCGCTGGGCGTTGTCGTCGCCGGCCAGCAGCTTCTCCTGCTTGGCCCAGTCGGTGCCGGCGCGCTCGGCCACCACATAGCCTTGCGTGGCGGCTTCGATGGCCGGGGCCAGCACCTGCGACAGCGGCAGGGCGCCGTGGTCGCGCAGCAACTGGCACCAGGCGTCCACGGCGCCGGGGACGGTGATCGCGTGTGCGGAGCTGCGGGGAATGCTGCTCATGCCCATGTCGCGCAGCGCGGCGGCCGTGGTGGCCATGGGCGCGCGGCCGGAGCCGTCGAAGGCCACGATGCGGTCGGTGCCGCGGGGGGCGTAAAGGGCAAAACAGTCGCCCCCGATGCCGGTCGAGCCGGGTTCCACCACGCATTGCACGGCGCAGGCGGCCACGGCCGCGTCCATGGCCGTGCCGCCTTGCCGCAGGGTGTCGATGGCGGCCAGGGAGGCGGCCGGGTGGGACGTGGCGGCCATGCCGTGCGTGGAGCGCACCAGGGACCGGCCGGGTTGTTCGAAGTTCCGCATGACTGGGGTTTTGATAATTGGATCCAAAAATCTCTTGATCAAAATAAGCAATGCCTGTGCCAGATCGGGGGCTGGCGGCCCTGCCCCAGGGGTGTGCCCTCTGACGCACCGTGTGGCCTGCGGGAGACGTGGAGCTGAGCGCGGCATGCCCCGCCGCAGGGTGCCCCGGGACGGCGCGCGATCGGGCGGCGGCTTGTGCCGAAATGGGGCGTGCGGGCGCCTTGTGGTGGTGCGCGCACCACCCAGGCTTGCGCGTGCAGGGGCGCCCGGCCACGGGCGCGGAAAACGGGTGGGCCGGGCGTGGCCGTGCGCGTGGGCGCGCGGTTCAGGGCGTGCGCGGGGAGCCGCCCAGGCGGCATTCGCCGGGCGTCAGCCCGGTCCAGTCCTTGAAAGCGCGCATGAAGCTCTTTTCATTGCGGAAGCCCGTGGCTTCGGCAATCTGCTTGATGGGGCGCTGGGTGCGCTGCAGCAGGGCGATGGCGCGGTCGCGCCGGGCTTCGTTCTTGAGCGCCTGCAGCGAGGTGCCCTCGTCGGCCAGTTGGCGTTGGAGGGTGCGCGCGGACAGGGACAGGGTGGCCGCGAGCGCTTCGGTGCCCAGATCGGGTCGCAACTGCAGCTGCTGGCCCACGCGCAGGGCCAGCAGGCGGTCGCGGCGGTAGGGCAGCACCATGATGGGCAGGGCGCGCCGCAGCATCTGGGCCAGCGCGGTTTCGTCGCGGTGCAGCGGCAGGTCGAGGTAGGCGGCGTCGAAGCGCAGCCGGGCGAGCGGGGCCCCAAAACGCACCGGACCGGGAAACAGCGTGTCGTAGACATCGGCGTGCGCCGGTTTCGGCACCGGGAATTCGGCCGCCTGCAGCGGGATGCGCGAGTCCACCCACCAGCATGAAAGGCCGTGCACATTGCGCATCAGCGAGAGCAGGGCGAATTCGCGCAGCGGGCCCAGGTCGCGGTGTTCGTGCACCGTGATGCAGGCGGTGCCGTCGGCTTCGTCCAGCGCGGGCAGCACGTCGCGCGTGAGCAGGCCGTGGTGGCGGCACCAGCGGCGCAGGGCAACGCGCAGGGTCGGGGCGCTGATGGAGGCGCGGGCCAGCATGCCGTAGCTGCCCCAGGGCAGCGGGCGCTCAAACCAGCCCAGGGCCTCGTCGTCCAGCTCCTGCATCGCGGCGGCGCACAGGCGTTCGAACTGCAGCGAGGACACCCGCGCCGGCCACCGGCCTCTCGCATCTGGCGCAATTTGTGCCTTTTCCAGCGCCGCGTCGGCGGCCTGGTGCCGGCGCTCGTAGGCGGTCAGCACACATTGCACGAAAGCAAAGGGTGTGCGCGCGGGCGGCAGGCTGGGGCGGGTGGGCATGGTGGAGCACTTTGGGGCGATATGGTGGCGCATTTTGCAACCATGGTGACGCCAAAGGTGGTGCGGTCGCGGGTAAGCTGCCGGTTCAAGGTCGTGCGCGCCGGGTATACATTGCCAGGGCACACGCTTGCCACACAGACCCTGAGGAGACAACGCACATGGGCCCCCTGAGCGAAAGCCATGCCCGCGGCGCTACCGACCAGCCGCTGATCGAGCAGACCATTGGTGCCTTTTTCGATGCCATGGTGGAACGGGTGCCCGAGCGCGAGGCGCTGGTGGTGCTGCACCAGCGGCGGCGCTACACCTACCGCGAGCTGCAGACCGAGAGCCGGCGGCTGGCGAGCGCGTTGCTGGGCCTGGGGCTCAAGGTGGGCGACCGCGTGGGCATCTGGTCGCACAACAACGCCGAATGGGTGCTGATGCAGATCGCCACCGCCCGTGCGGGGCTGGTGCTGGTCAACATCAACCCGGCCTACCGCACGGCCGAGGTGGAATACGCGCTCAACAAGGTGGATTGCCAGGCGCTGGTGACCATGCCCAGCTTCAAGACCAGCGATTACATCGGCATGCTGCGCGAGCTGGCTCCGGAATGGGCGCACGCGCAGCCGGGCGCCTTGCAGTCGGAGCGCTTGCCGCACCTGAAGCACGCGATCTGGATCGACGAGGCCGGGCAGGGCGAGGACGTGCCCGGCTTCCGCCGGTTCTCCGATCTGATGCGCAGCGGCGACCCAGCCGACCCCCGGCTGGATGTGGTGGCCAAGCTGCTGACGGCGCGCGACCCGATCAACATCCAGTTCACCAGCGGCACCACGGGCTTCCCCAAGGGCGCGACGCTCACGCACCGCAACATCCTGAACAACGGCTTCTTCATCGGCGAGGCGATGAAGCTGAGCGAGGCCGACCGGCTGTGCATTCCGGTGCCGCTGTATCACTGCTTCGGCATGGTGCTGGGCAACCTGGCCTGCCTCACGCACGGCGCCTGCATCGTCTACCCGAACGACGCTTTCGAGCCGTTGTCGGTGCTGCAGGCGGTGCAGCAGGAAAAGTGCACCGGCCTGCACGGCGTGCCGACCATGTTCATCGCCGAGCTGGACCATCCGCGTTTTGCGGAGTTCGACCTGTCCACCCTGCGCACCGGCATCATGGCCGGCTCGCCCTGCCCGATCGAGGTGATGAAGCGGGTCCAGGCCGAGATGCACATGGGCGAGGTCACCATCGCCTACGGCATGACCGAGACCAGCCCGGTGAGCTGCCAGAGCAGCACCGACACCCCGCTGGACAAGCGGGTGTCGACCGTGGGCCTGGTGCAGCCGCACCTGGAGGTGAAGATCATCGAACCCGACAGCGGCCGGACCGTGCCGGTGGGCGAGCGCGGCGAGCTGTGCACGCGCGGCTATTCGGTGATGCAGGGCTACTGGGACGATCCGGCGCGCACCGCCGAAGCCATCGACGCCGAAGGCTGGATGCACACCGGCGATCTGGCCATCATGGACGACGAGGGCTACGTCAACATCGTCGGCCGGATCAAGGACATGGTGATCCGCGGTGGCGAAAACGTCTACCCGCGCGAGATCGAGGAATTCCTCTACCGCCACCCCCAGGTGCAGGACGTGCAGGTGGTGGGCGTGCCCGACCAGAAGTACGGCGAAGAACTGTGCGCCTGGATCATCGCCAAGCCCGGCCAGGTGCTGGGCGAGGACGACATCCGCGCCTTCTGCAAGGGCCAGATCGCGCACTACAAGGTGCCTCGCTACATACGCTTCGTCGACGCCTTTCCCATGACCGTGACCGGCAAGATCCAGAAATTCAGGATTCGCGAGGCGATGAAAGAAGAACTGGGCCTGGCCGAAGCCCACACCGCCTGACAGCGGCCCCTGCGCCGCACGCTGGACCCCTGATATGACGATACTCGACACCCAACTCAACGCCCGCTCTGCCGATTTCCAGGCCAACGCCGCTGCCATGCGCGCCGTGGTGAACGACCTGAAGGCCCAGATCGAGAAGGCCACGCTCGGTGGCGGCGAGGCCGCTCGCGCCAAGCACACCGCACGCGGCAAGCTGCTGCCGCGCGACCGCGTGCAGATGCTGCTGGACCCGGGCACACCGTTTCTCGAACTCAGCCCCATGGCCGCGCACGCCATGTACAACGGCGACGCGCCCTGCGCCGGCGTCATCGCCGGCATCGGCCGTGTCAGCGGGGTGGACTGCATGATCGTCTGCAACGACGCGACGGTGAAGGGCGGCACCTACTACCCGCTGACCGTCAAGAAGCACCTGCGCGCGCAGGAGGTGGCGCAGCAGAACCACCTGCCCTGCATCTACCTGGTGGACTCGGGCGGCGCCAACCTGCCGAACCAGGACGAGGTCTTCCCCGACCGCGACCACTTCGGCCGCATCTTCTTCAACCAGGCCAACATGAGCGCGCAGGGCATCGCGCAGATCGCGGTGGTGATGGGCTCGTGCACGGCGGGCGGCGCCTACGTGCCGGCCATGAGCGACGAGACCATCATCGTCAAGAACCAGGGCACCATCTTCCTGGGTGGCCCGCCGCTGGTGAAGGCCGCCACCGGCGAGGTGGTGAGCGCCGAAGACCTGGGCGGCGGCGACGTGCACACGCGCCTGAGTGGCGTGGCCGACCACCTGGCGCAGAACGATCTGCACGCCATCGCGCTGGCGCGCCAGGCGGTGAAGAACCTGAATGCCCGCAAGGTGCCGCCCATCACGACCATCGATCCGGTGGCGCCGCGGTACCCGGCCGAAGAGCTGTATGGCGTGATTCCCACCGACACGCGCAAGCCGTTCGACGTGCGCGAAATCATTGCCCGCATCGTCGACGGCTCGGAGTTCGACGAGTTCAAGGCGCGCTTCGGCACCACCCTGGTCTGCGGCTTCGCGCGCATCGAAGGCATGCCGGTCGGCATCATCGCCAACAACGGCATCCTGTTCAGCGAATCGGCCCTCAAGGGCGCGCACTTCATCGAGCTGTGCTGCCAGCGCAAGACGCCGCTGGTGTTCCTGCAGAACATCACCGGCTTCATGGTCGGTCGCAAGTACGAAAATGAAGGCATCGCCCGCAACGGCGCCAAGATGGTGACGGCCGTGGCGACAGCCGCGGTCCCGAAGTTCACGGTGATCATCGGCGGCAGTTTCGGCGCCGGCAACTACGGCATGTGCGGCCGCGCCTACTCGCCCCGCTTCCTCTGGATGTGGCCCAACGCGCGCATTTCCGTGATGGGCGGTGAGCAGGCGGCCAGCGTGCTGGCCACTGTCAAGCGCGACGGCATCGAAGGCAAGGGCGGCAGCTGGAGCGCGGAAGAAGAAGCCGCCTTCAAGGCCCCGATCAAGGAGCAGTACGAGGTGCAGGGCCACCCCTATTACGCGACCGCCCGCCTGTGGGACGACGGCGTGATCGACCCGGCCGACACGCGCCGCGTGCTCGCCCTGGGCCTCTCCGCCTCGCTGAACGCCCCGATCCCGGACACCAAGTTCGGTCTGTTCCGGATGTGAGCCGGTGAGCATGCGTCCGTTGGGCTTTCTCTGCTGCGCGCTGGCCCTGTGGGCCCTGGTCGGGCGCGCCCAGGCGGCCTTGGTCGAGACGCAGATCGATGTGCCGGTGCGGGTTCAGGACGCCTGGGGCCGGGCGGTCGCCCAGCCCATCCGCGTGACCGTTTTTGCCGACACCACGAATCCCCGGCCGGCGCCCATCGCGCTCATCAACCACGGCCGCGCCCCGAGCGCGTCGGGGCGGGCGGCGCTGGGCCGGGCGCGCTACAGCGATGCCGCCCGTTACCTGGTGGGCCGGGGGTTTGTCGTCGCCGTGCCCACGCGCGTTGGTTACGGCGTGTCGGGTGGGGAGGATGTGGAGGCTTCCGGCGCCTGCGCGCAGCGCCGCTATCCGGCCGTGTTCGCCGCGGCCGCCGAACAGACGCTGGCCGTGCTGGAGGCCGTGCGCCAGCGTCCGGACGTGGACCCGGACCGCGTGCTGGTGCTGGGGCAGTCGTTCGGCGGTGCGACGGCGGTGGCCCTGGCGGCAATGAATCCGCCGGGCGTGCGCGCCGCGATCAACTTTGCCGGTGGCGGCGGGGGTTCACCGGAGCGCCATCCGGAGCAGCCGTGTTCGCCCGCCCAATTGGCGCAACTGTTTGCCGCCTATGGCCGCACGGCGCGTGTGCCCATGCTGTGGGTGTACGCCGACAACGACCGCTATTTCGGCGCCCGCCTGCCGCGCGAATGGCACGCCGCCTTCACCCAGGCTGGCGGGACGGCGCAGTTCGTGCAGTTCGGCCCCCAGGGTGCCGACGGGCACAGCCTGTTCACCCGTTTTCCCGCGACCTGGCAACCGGTGGTGTCGGCCTTTCTGGATGCCCAGGGGTTTGCCGCACCCGCCGTCCGCTGAGACCCCCGACCATGCACGCGACCCACCACTTCCTGACCCTGGCGCGCTACAACGTGTGGGCCACGCAGCGCCTGCTGGACGCTGTGGCCGCCGTGCCCGAAGCCGGCTACCGCCAGGACGTGGGCCTGTTCTTCAAGAGCATCCACGGCACGCTCAACCACCTGCTGGTGGGCGAACACAGGCTGTGGTTCCGGCGTTTTGCCGAAGGGGTGTCGCCCCAACTGGCGCTGGACGCCGAGGTGGAAACCGATCGCGCCGCGCTGGCGCAGGCTCTGCGCGCGGGCGTGGCGCGCTGGGCCCCGCTGATCGAAAGCTGGCCCGCCGAGCGTTTTGACGGCGTGCTGGCCTACACCACCATGCGCGGCACGGCCGCCACCCTGCCGTTTGCCGCCACGTTGGCCCACGTGTTCAACCACGGCACGCACCACCGCGGCCAGATCACCTCCGCGCTGACCGCGCTCGGCCATGCCAGCCCCGAGCTGGATCTGGTTTACCTGCTGCAAGAGGAAGCTTCCCGATGACCCCAGCCTTGACCGTGGCGGTGCAGGACCGCATCGCCCGCATCACCCTCACCCGTCCCGAGGTGCGCAACGCCTTCAACGACGACGTGATCCAGCAACTCAAGGCCGCTTTTGAAACGGTCGGTGCCCGGGACGACGTGCGCGCCGTGGTGCTCGCCGCCGAAGGCCCGGCCTTCTGCGCCGGTGCCGATCTGAACTGGATGCGCCGCATGGCCGACTACACGCGCGACGAAAACATCGCCGACGCCGGCCAGCTCGCCGCCATGTTGAAGGCCATCTACGAATGCCCCCAGCCGACCATCGCCGCGGTGCAGGGCGACGTGTTCGCGGGCGGCATGGGCCTGGTCGCGGCCTGCGACATGGCGGTGAGCGTGCGCACCGCCACCTACTGTCTGTCCGAGGTCAAGCTCGGGCTGATCCCGGCCACCATCAGCCCCTACGTGATCCGCGCCATGGGCGCGCGCGCGGCGCACCGCTACTTCCTCACCGCCGAGCGCTTCAGCGCCGAAGAGGCGCACCGCATCGGCTTCGTGCACGAGCTGGTCGAAGCCGACGCGCTGGCGGCCAAGGTGGCCGAACTCGCGGCCGCACTGGTCAGCGCCAGCCCGGCCGCCGTGCGGGCCTGCAAGAAGCTGGTGCAGGACGTGGCCGGGCGCGCCATCGATGCCCCGCTGATCGCCGCGACGGTGGAAGGCATCGCCGACATCCGCGCGAGTGAACAAGGCCGCGAAGGTGTGGCTTCGTTTCTGCAAAAGCGCAAACCGGCCTGGCTGGCGGGGTAATCTGATCCTTCATTCACAGGAGGTCAGCGTATGGACAGCATCTGGAACGGCTTGATGGCATGGATCGCGGGCTGGAGCACCCAGGCCGGTGGCCAGGTGGCCGACGGCGTCGGGGCCGCCGCCAGCCACCTGGACATGCCCAGCCTGCTCGCGCTCGCTGCGGCGCTGGGCTGGGTCAGCGGCTTCCGGCTCTATGCGGTGGTGTTTCTGGTGGGTGCCCTGGGCGCGGTGGGCTGGATGCCGTTGCCCGAGGGCCTGCAGGTGCTGCAGCACCCGCTCGTGCTCGCGGCCAGCGGCGCGCTGCTGTTCGTGGAGTTCTTCGCCGACAAGATTCCCGGCCTGGATTCGCTGTGGGACATCGTCAACAGCGTGATCCGCGTGCCCGCCGGCGCTGCGCTGGCGGCGGGCGTGTTCGGCGCCGACAACACCACCATGGCGCTGGTGGCGGCGCTGATGGGCGGCACCCTGGCCGCCAGCAGCCAGGCCGCCAAGACCACCACGCGCGCGGCCATCAACACCTCGCCCGAACCCCTGTCCAACATCGGCATGAGCCTGGTCGAAGACGGGCTGGTCGTCGCCGCGATCTGGCTCGCCACCCACCACACGGTGCTCTTCGGCGTGCTGCTGCTCATCGTCCTGGTGCTGATGTGGATCGTCACCTGGATGCTGTTCACCTTCCTGCGCGCGGCGTTCCGTCGCCTGCGTGCGCTTCTTTCCTCCGGTCCTCTCAAGGAAGCCTGATGTTCTCCAAGATCCTGATTGCGAATAGAGGCGAAATCGCCTGCCGCGTCGCCGCCACCGCCCGCCGCCTGGGCGTGCGCACCGTGGCCGTGTATTCCGATGCCGACGCCAGTGCCAAACACGTGGCCGCCTGCGACGAGGCGTTGCACATCGGCGGCAGCGCGCCCAAGCAGAGCTACCTGCAATGGGAACGCATCATCGCGGCCGCGCAGGCCACGGGCGCCCAGGCCATCCACCCCGGCTACGGTTTCCTGAGCGAGAACGAGGCCTTTGCCGACGCCTGCGCGAAAGCGGGGCTGGTCTTCATCGGCCCGCCCTCGTCGGCGATCCAGGCCATGGGCCTGAAGGCCGAATCCAAACGCCTGATGGAGCAGGCCGGCGTGCCGCTGGTGCCGGGCTACCACGGCGAAGACCAGGACCCGGCGCTGCTGCAGCGCGAGGCCGACCGCATCGGCTACCCGGTGCTGATCAAGGCCAGCGCGGGCGGCGGGGGCAAGGGCATGCGCGCAGTGGAGAAGGCGGATGATTTCGCGGCCGCACTGGCGAGCTGCAAGCGCGAGGCCATCAACAGCTTCGGCAGCGACGCGGTGCTGATCGAGAAGTACGTGCAGCGCCCGCGCCACATCGAGATCCAGGTGTTCGGCGACACGCATGGCAACTGCGTCTACCTGTTCGAGCGCGACTGCTCGGTGCAGCGGCGCCACCAGAAGGTGCTGGAAGAAGCGCCCGCACCCGGCATGACGCCCGCGCTGCGCCAGCAGATGGGCGCAGCGGCGGTGGCCGCGGCCAGGGCGGTGAACTATGTGGGCGCCGGCACGGTGGAATTCATCGTCGAGCAGCCCGGCGGCTACGAGCACCCCGAGCAGATGAAGTTCTACTTCATGGAAATGAACACCCGCCTGCAGGTGGAGCACCCGGTGACCGAAGCCATCACCGGGCTCGATCTGGTCGAGTGGCAACTGCGCGTGGCCAGTGGCGAGCCGCTGCCGTGCACGCAGGACCAGTTGCGCATCACCGGCCACGCCATCGAGGCGCGCATCTGCGCCGAGAACCCCGACAACCAGTTCCTGCCCGCCACCGGCCAGCTGCACGTCTACCGCAAGCCGGCGCACGCGAGCTTCGAACGGCCGCCCGTGGCCGGCCCGGCGGCCGGCGTGCGTTTCGACGACGGCGTGCGCGAGGGCGACGCCATCAGCCCGTTCTACGACTCCATGGTGGCCAAGCTGATCGTGCACGGCGACACGCGCGAGCAGGCGCTGGCGCGGCTGGACGCGGCGCTGGCCGACACCCGCATCATCGGCCTGGCGACCAACGTGCAGTTTCTGCGCCACGTGGTGCGCAGCGGCTCCTTCGCCCAGGCCCGGCTCGACACCGCGCTGATCCCGCGCGAGGCCGCGGTGCTGTTCAAGCAGGACCCGGTCGGCCGCGACACGGCCGTGGCCGCCGCCGTGGCCCAGACCCTGGTGCACGAAAAAGCCGGTGAGGGCGCCGACCCCTTCTCGCGCACCGACGGCTGGCGCCCCTTCGGCCTGGCGCGGCGCCGCTTCGATTTCGCCTACCAGGGCGAAACCCTGACGGCACAGCTGACCTACCTGCACGACGGCGCGCTGCAGCTCGCCGTGGCGGGCGGTGAAGCGGCGGTCCTGCGCTTCCAGGCGCTGCCGGCCGACAGCGGCACGCGGCTGGACCTGCAGTGGGACGGCCAGCGCCAGACGGTGCAGACCTGGCAGCGCGACGAGACGGTGCATGTGTTCGGCGACCGCGGCGCCACCGTGATCACGGAACTGGACGCGCTGGCCCACGCGGGCGAAGCGGCGGCCGAGGGCGGGCGCCTGACCGCGCCCATGCCGGGCAAGGTGGTGAGCTTCGCGGTCAAGGCCGGCGACGCGGTCAAGAAGGGCCAGCCGCTGGCGGTGATGGAAGCCATGAAAATGGAGCACACCATCGCCGCGCCGGCCGATGGCACCGTGGCCGAGCTGCTGTATGCGCCCGGCGATCAGGTGACCGAAGGCGCGGAGCTGCTCAAGCTGCAATGACCGGCGGCGGCGCCCGGCTTCCCTTCCCGAACCCCAGGACTTTCCCATGAGCTACCCCTCCCGCGTCCAGATCATCGACGTCGGCCCGCGCGACGGCCTGCAGAACGAAAAGCAGCCGGTACCGGCCGCGGTCAAGATCGAGCTGGTGCAGCGCCTGCAGACGGCCGGCCTGACCGAGATCGAGGTGACCAGCTACGTCTCGCCCAAATGGGTGCCGCAGATGGCCGACAACCACGCCGTCATGCAGGGCATGGCCCGCCAGGCCGGGGTGCGCTACTCGGTGCTCACGCCCAACCTCAAGGGCTACGAGGCGGCCGTGCTCGACCAGCCCGACGAGATCGTGGTGTTCGGCGCGGCCAGCGAGGCCTTCAGCCAGCGCAACATCAACTGCTCCATCGCCGAAAGCATCGAGCGCTTCGCGCCCGTGGTCGCGGCGGCCAAGGCCGCCGGCATCGCGGTGCGGGGGGCCATGAGCTGCACCGTGGGCTGCCCGTACGAGGGCGACATCGCCCCCGAGCGCGTCGCGTACCTTGCCGGCCTGATGAAAGGCATCGGGGTCGAACGCGTCGATGTGGCCGACACCATCGGCGTGGGCACGCCACGCAAGGTGCAGGCCGCCATCGAGGCCACGCTGCAGCACTTCGGCATCAACCAGGTCAGCGGGCATTTCCACGACACCTACGGGCAGGCGCTGTCCAACACGCTGGCGTCGCTGGAGCTGGGCGTGTGGAATTTCCAGTCGTCGGTGGCCGGCCTGGGCGGCTGCCCCTACGCCAAGGGTGCCACCGGCAACGTGGCCACCGAAGACGTGGTCTACCTGCTGCACGGCCTGGGCATCGACACCGGCATCGATCTCGACGCGCTGGTTGATGCCGGGCAGTACATCAGCGAGCAACTGGGCCGCCCGAGCGGCTCGCGCGTGGCGCGCGCGCTGCTGGCCAAGCGCGCGGGCTGAGCCCGCACCGGGGTTGGTGGCCGGGTGCCCGGCCCATGGCTTAGCATCGCGCCCCTTGGAATCACTGCCGCACGGAGCGCCCTTGGCCCACATCACCCCTTCCGACCTGTTTGAACTCGCCCGCGAGGCACTGGCCCGCGCTGGCGCCAACGACACCATGGCCCGCCTGACGGCCGAAGCGTTGGTCGAGGCCGACCTGCAAGGCCTGGCGTCGCACGGCGTGACGCGCATCCCGGCCTACGCCGCGCATCTGCGCAACGGCCGCGCCGATGGCCGGGCCGAGCCCGTGATCCGGCGCGCGCAGGGCGCGGCCCTGTGGATCGACGCCGGCACGGGCCTGGCCTATCCGGCCTGCCGGCTGGCCGTGGAGCGGGGCATTGCGCTGGCGCGCGAGCAGGGCGTGGCGCTGGTGGCGGTGGGCAACAGCCACCACTTCGGCGCGGCCGGCTACCACCTGCAGCCCGTGGCGGATGCCGGGCTGGTCGGGCTGGTGCTGGGCAATGCGCCGGCCGCCATGCCGGCCTGGGGCGGCAAGCGCGCCCTGTTCGGCACCAACCCCATCGCGGCGGTGTTCCCGCGCCCCGGGCACGAGCCGGTGCTGATCGACCTGTCGCTGTCGGCGGTGGCGCGCGGCAAGCTGGTGGTGGCCGCGCGCGAAGGGCAATCCATCCCGCTGGGCTGGGCGCTCGATGCCGAGGGCCAGCCCACCACCGATCCGCGCGCCGGGCTCGCCGGCACCATGGTGCCGGCCGGTGGGCTCAAGGGCACGCTGCTGGCGCTGATGATCGACCTGCTGGTGGGCACGCTCACCGGCTCGCACTTCGGTTTCGAGGCTGGTTCGCTGCTCGACGCCGAAGGCGAGGTGCCCCGCGTGGGCCAGGTGTTCCTGTTCATCAACCCGGCCGCGCTGGCCGGGCACGGCACCTACGACGCGCGCATCGAAGCGCTGGTCGCGGCCATGCTGGCCGAGGACGGCGTGCGGCTGCCCGGGGCCCAGCGTCTGGCGCGGCGCCACGAAACCGCGGCAGCCGGCATGGACCTGCCCGACACCGTGCTCCAGGCCCTGTACCCGCTCGCGGGCCGGGGCTGAGCCAGAGGTGGGGGCAAGCCGGCAAGGGGCCCCGCGCGCACTGCGGTGGTGGCATCATGGCGGGCTGTCCGTTTTCTGCCGCTGACTTTCCATGGAATTCCACGTCTGGCTCGCCTACTTTGCCGCTGCCTGGGTGATCGCTCTCTCGCCCGGTTCCGGCGCGGTGCTGTCCATGACGCACGGGCTGGCCTACGGCGTGCGGCGCACCAGTGCCACCATTGCGGGCCTGCAACTGGGCCTGGCGGTGGTGCTGCTGGTGGCCGGTGTGGGCGTGGGGGCCCTGCTGCTGGCGTCGGCCACCGCATTCACCGTGGTCAAGGTGGTGGGGGCGGTCTACCTGCTCTGGCTGGGCTGGCGGCAGTGGGCCGCACCGGTGCCGGCCGCTGAACCGGCCCAGGCCAGGGCGGACCCGGCCAGCACCGTCGCGGCGGCCGAACCCCGTGGGCTTCCGCCGGTGCGGTCGCGGCTCCTGCTGGGCTTTTTCACCAACGTGACCAATCCCAAGGGCATCGTGTTCATGGTGGCGGTGCTGCCTCAGTTCATCGATCCGCAGCGCTCGCTGGGCATGCAATTGCTGGTGCTGCTGCTGACCACGGTCATGGTCGACGTGATCGTCATGCACGGCTACGCGTTCCTGGCGTCGCGCGCGCAGCGCTGGCTGGCCACGGCGCGTGCGCGCCGGGCGCAGAACCGCGTGTTCGGCGGTGTGCTCATGGCCATGGGCGCCAGCCTGTTCATGGTCAAGCGCATGGCCTGACGCCAGGACCGTGCCGCTACCATTCCCGACCATGAACGACACGGTTTCTTCCGAGGCCTGGCCCGCCGGCATGCAGCGGGTGGCGGCGGCGCTGGCGGCCTTCGGGCACCCGCATGCCCCGGTGAAGCTGGACGACGCGGCCCGCACCGCCCAGCAGGCGGCCGACGCCCTGGGGGTGGCGCTGGGGCAGATCGCCAAGAGCATCATCTTCCGGCGCAAATCCGACGAGGCCGCCGTGCTGGTGGTCACTTCGGGCGACCTGCGCGTGGACGAAAAGAAGGTGCAGGCCCTCGTCTGTGCCGATGGGGGCAAGCTGGGCCGGGCCGATGCGGAATTCGTCAAGGGCAAGACCGGGTTTTCCATCGGCGGGGTGTCGCCGCTGGCGCACAGCACGCCGCCGGTCACGCTGATCGACGCCCAGCTGTTCCGCTTTGCCGACATCTGGGCCGCCGCTGGCCATCCGCACGGTGTGTTCCGCCTCACTCCGGACGACCTGCAGCGGTTCACCGGCGCGCCGGTGCACGACGTCACGGTCGTGCCGCCGGTCGCCTGACATGGCGGACGCCGCCCGCCCGCCGCTCCGGCTGGCCGATGCCCGCCGCCGCCCCGGGGTGGCCGGTGTGCCCTCGCCCTGTGTCGGGGTCTGCCGCATGGACGCGGCCACCGGCTGGTGCCAGGGGTGCTGGCGCACGCTGGACGAAATTGCCGGCTGGGGCCAGGCGGACGAAGCCCGTCGCCTGGCCATCTGGGCCCAGATCGAAGCCCGCCAGGAGCTCACCACATGACCGCCGCCACCGCCCCGCGCCTGCACGACATCACGTTCTGGTACGACCCCATCTCGCCCTATGCCTGTCTGGCCTTCGAGCGCCTGCCCCTGGCGCTGCAGGGCCTGAGCGTGCAAGTCCGCTACCGCCCGGTGCTGTTCGCGGCGCTGCTCAAGGCGAGCGGCCAGCTCGGGCCGGCCGAGATCCCCGGCAAGCGCGACTGGACCTACCGCCAGGTGCTCTGGCTGGCGCAGCAGCACGGCGTGGCGCTGGACCTGCCGGCGGCACACCCCTTCAACCCCTTGCCGTTGCTGCGGCTGGGCCTGGCCACCGCCACCGATGAGGCGCCGGGCGAAACCAGCCGCTACGTGACCGAGCAGCTCTTTCGCCACGTCTGGCAGGGCGGGCAGGACGCGACGGCTCCGCAACGCCTGGCCGCGCTCGAAGCCGGGTTGCAGGACCACATGACGCAGCGCGGCCGGCCCTGGCTGGCGCCGGACACCGACGCGGTCAAACAGCGTCTGCGCGAGAACACCGATGCCGCGCTGGCCGCAGGGGTGTTCGGTGTGCCGGCCCTGGTGGTCGACGGGCGGCTGTTCTGGGGGCTCGACGCACTGCCCATGCTGCGCGATTGCCTCGACGGTGGCGCCTGGTTCGGCACCGATGCCTGGGACGCTCCGGGCCGGCTGCCCGCCGCGGTGCAGCGCCGACCCTGAGCGGCGCCGGCGCGAGGGCTCAGACCGCTTCCATCACCGCGCGCAGAAACTGGCGCGTGCGCTCGCTCTGCGGGTTTTCAAAGAAGGCCTGCGCGGGGCCCTGTTCGGCGATCTTGCCGGCGTCGAAGAAACAGACGCGGTCGGCGAATTCGCGCGCGAAGCCCATCTGGTGCGTGACCATGAGCATGGTCAGCTGGTGCTGTGCACCCAGGCTGCGGATCACGCTGAGCACCTCGCCGCACAGCTCGGGATCGAGTGCCGAAGTGACTTCGTCGAACAGCATCACCTTGGGCCGCATGGCCAGCGCACGCGCGATCGCGACGCGCTGCTGCTGGCCGCCCGAAAGCTGCGACGGGTAATGGTCGAGCTTGTCCGACAGGCCCACCATGGCCAGCAGCTCGCCGGCGCGTTCCCGCGCCTCGTCCGGATGCAGGCCGAGCACAGTGACCGGCGCCTCCATGCAGTTCCGGAGCGCGCTCATGTGCGGGAACAGGTTGAAGTGCTGGAACACCATGCCGATGTGGCCCCGCATGCGGCGCAGGTGGGCGGCGTCGGCCGGCACCAACTGTTCGCCGCGCCGCCGATGGGTGAGCGGCTCGCCGTCGACCCAGATCACGCCCTCGTCGATGCGTTCGAGCGTCATGAGCATGCGCAGCACGGTGGTCTTGCCCGAGCCCGACGGCCCGATGATCGCGACCTTCTCGTGCGGCGCGATGTCCAGGTCCAGGCCGTCGAGCACGGTGAGCTCGCCGTAGCGCTTGCTGACGCGCTCGAAACGCACCATGGGCGCGGTGACGGCGGCGTGGTCGGGGGTGTCGGTGGTCATGGGGTGCGTTGCCGACCGGGCCGGCGGTTCAGATGGCGCTCCAGGCGCTGGATGAGGGCGGCCGATACCAGGCTGAAGGCCAGGAAGAACAGGCCGACCAGGGTGATGGGTTCGGTGTACTGGAAGCTCTCGGAGCCCAGGATCTTGGCCGTCTGCATCAGCTCCAGCACCGCGATCACCGACAGCAGTGGGGTCTCCTTGAACAAGGCCACCAGGTAGTTGCCCAGCGCCGGCACCACCGGGGGAATGGCTTGCGGCAGGATGATGCGGCGGAAGGTGTTCCAGGGTGAGAGGTTGAGCGCGATCGACGCTTCCCACTGCCCTTTGGGCACGTTGTCCAGCCCGGCGCGGTAGACCTCGGCGCAGTAGGCGCCGTAGTGCAGGCCCAGCGCCAGCACGCCGGTGGGCAGGGCGTCGAGTGTCAGGCCGAAATCGGGCATGACGTAGTAGAGAAAAAAGATCTGGATCAGCAACGGCGTGGAGCGGATGAACTCCACCACCGCGCCGAAGGCCAGCCGCAACCCCGGCGGGCCGTACAGGCGGCCGGCGGCGAACAGCAGGCCCAGCACCAGCGCCAGGGCGAAGCCCATGAGCGTGGCCTGCACCGTGATCAGCGAGGCTTCGGCCAGGATGGGCAGGATCTCGCGCGCGTAGCCCCCGTCCCAGATCGGGGTCATGCGGCTCTCCCGCGGCGCAGCCCACGCGCCGCCCGGCGCTCCAGCGCGCGCATGCCCAGGGTGATCAGGGTCGAGAGGGCGAGGTACATGAGCAGGACCAGGCCGAACACTTCGGCCGTGCGCAAGGTGTTCTGGTTGATCTGCTGCGCCTTGAACGAGAGATCGGCGAGCGTGATGAGCGAGACCAGCGAGGTCGCCTTGAGCAGCTCGATCAGCAAATTGCCCCAGGGCGGGATCATCGCCACCAGGGCCTGTGGCAGCACGATGCGGCGCAGCGTCTGGGCCTGGCTCAGGTTCAGCGCCCGCGCCGCTTCCCACTGGCCACGGGGCACCGCGCCGATGGCGCCGCGCACCACCTCGGCCCCGTAGGCGCCGATGTTCAGGCCCAGCGCGGTGATGCCGACGGCCATCGGGCCGAGCGTGATGCCGAAGTGCGGCAGCACGAAGAACAGCCAGAACAGTTGCACCAGGGCCGATGTGCCGCGGAAGGTTTCGATGTAGGCGGTGGCCAGCCAGCGCAGCGGGCGCGGGCCGTACAGCCGCAGCAGGCCGGCGGTCAGCGCCGCGGCCACCGCCACCACCGCGCCGCCCAGCGCCACGGTGACCGTGACCCGCGCGCCGCGCAGCAGCTCGGGCAGGAAGTCGCGGAAGCCGGCAAAGCTGGCCACCACCAGGCCGGCGGCGAACGCCAGCAGGCCGGTGGCCAGGAGCAGGGCCTGGGGGCGGTGGGGGGGCGCGGAGCCGGCCATGCGGTGTGCCGCTTATTCGCCGGCGCAGTGCTGGGCCGCGGTCTTCTCGGGCAGGTTGGCCGCGTCGAAGCCGAAAGGCTTGACCAGGGCCAGGTGTTCCGGCGTGCCCAGGAACTTGGCCAGCTCGGCATTGACCGCGTCGCGCAGGGCGGTGTCTTCCTGGCGGAAGGCGAACGAGCCCTCGCCCTTGTAGAGCTTGCCTTCGTGGCTGAAGGTGAAGGGTTCGGCGCGCTCGATGGCCTCGTCCTTGGCGGCCAGGTCCTGGGCGGTCAGCGACGTGAAGGCGGCGGCCGAGGCGCGCCCGGACTTGACCGAGGCGACGGCGGCGGCGAAGTCGGGCACGATCACCTGCTGGTCGCGCGCCATGCCGGCGAGCTTGCCGTGTTCGATCTCGGCGGTGCCGGCCACGAAGGCGATCTTCTTGCCCTTGCTCACCGCGTCGGCGTAGTTGCCGACGCCATCGGGGTTGCCCTTCTGCACGATCAGGGCTTCACCGATGCCGTAGGTCGGGTTGGCGAAGATGACCTGCTTGCAGCGGGTGGGCGTGATGTACATCGAGGCCACGATGGCGTCGAAGCGGCCGGCACGCAGGCCCGGGATCAGCGAACCCCATTCGGTCAGCACGCCGTCGACTTCCTTGACGCCGAGTTTGTCCATGACGTGCCGGAACACCGCGGGCGATTCGCCGCTGAGCTTGCCGTCGGGCGTGGCGAAGGCGTAGGGCGCTTCGTTGGCGAAGCCGATGCGGATGTAGCCCTGTTTCTGGATGCGTTCGAGCGTGGTCTCGGCGTGCGCGATGCCGGTGCCCAGCAGGGCGCTGGCGCCGGCCAGGGCGAGCAGGGCGCGGCGCAAGGGAGAGGTGGGTGACATGGTGTGCTCCTGGGAGGGGGGATCAGTGCCCGCCTGCGGGGCGGAAATCGGTGCGCTCGGCGATGAAGTCCGGGCGCGGCGGCAGTCCGCAGAAGGGGGCGACGGGCGTGTTCTCCACGCTGTTGAAAACCACGAAGACGTTGCTGCGCGGCAGCGGCGTGATGTTGGAGTTGGAGCCGTGCATCACGTTGCAGTCGAAGAAGGTCACCGCCCCGGCCAGACCGGTGGGGGCGGCGATGCCGAAATCGTTGACCAGCTGTGTCAGGCTGTCGTCGTCGGGGACGCCCACCTCCTGCCGCTTGAGCGAGGCCTTGTAGTGGTTGTCGGGCGTCTCGCCGACGCAGGACACATAGCGCTGGTGCGAGCCGGGGATGATCATCAGCGGCCCGTTGCACGGTGTGTTCGGCGTCAGGCTGATGGAGCAACTGACCGTGCGCATCGCGGGCAGGCCGTCTTCGATGTGCCAGGTCTCGAAGTCGGAGTGCCAGTAGAACTCCTTGCCGCGAAAGCCGCCCTTGTAGTTGATGCGCGACTGGTGGATGTAGACCTCGCTGCCCAGCAGCTGGCGCGCGATCGCCACCAGCTTGGGGTGGTTGCAGAGCCCGCGGAGCACCTCGCTGCTGCGGTGCACGGCAAAGAGGGAGCGCAGCTCCCGACTCTCGGGTTCGATCACTGCGGTGTCGCCCTCCTTGATCGATTCATCGGCCCGCAGCCGCGCCAGCTCGTTCAGGCAGCGGGTGATGTCGTCGTCGCTCAGCAGTTCGTCGAAGCTGAGGTAGCCGTTGTCTTCGTAGAAGTGCAACTGGTGCGCGCTCAGCGGGCCCTGGTCGGCGCTGCCATAGACCACCGGGTCGAGGCGGGGCGTGATGCGGGCCCGCGGCGAAACGCGGGACGGGTAGCGGTCGGGCGTGGTGGGCGCCGACGGCGCCGGGGTAAAGGTGCTCATGGCGTGGACCTCCCTCGGTTCAGTCCGCCAGCGCGTAGGCGCCGGTTTCGTCGTGCACTTCGCGGCCGGTCAGCGGCGGATTGAAGACGCAGACCATGCGCATGTGCGTGCCCTTGTTGGCGCGCAGGATGTGGCGGTCGTGCTGGTTGAGGGCGTAGATCGTGCCCGGGCGGATGGCATGGGTCTGACCGGTGGCCAGGTCGGTGATCTCGCCCGCGCCTTCGATGCAGTAGACGGTCTCGAAATGGTTGCGGTATTCCATCTCCAGCTCGGCGCCGGGCTTGATGATGGTGTCGTTGACCGAGTAGCCCATGCCGGCGTCCTGGTAGATCAGGCGGCGGCTGGTCCAGCCTTCGGTGTCCACGTCGGCGGCGGTGCCCAGAATGTCTTCGAGGTGTTTGACGATCATGTTCAATGTCTCCTTGGGGTTTCAGGCGGCTTTGCGCAGGTCGCGGCTCAGGGCGGCGCGCAGGCTGGTTTCGATGATGTCGAGGCCGTGTTGCAGTTCGTCCTCCTTGATGGTCAGGCTGGGCAGGAGCTTGAGCACCTGGTCGTCGATGCCGGCCGTCTCGATGACCAGCCCGCGCTCGAAGCAGGCCTGCGAGATGGCCGAGGCCAGCCCCGGTTCGCTGAAGGCCACGCCCTGGATCAGGCCACGGCCCCGTACGGAGGCGTCCAGGCCCTGGGCCTTGACCATGCGCGTGAGCTGCTCGACCGCCATGTCGCCCTTGCTGGTCACGGCGTCCTGCAGCAGGGTGTTGGTCCAAAAGCCCAGCGCGGCGGTGGCGGTGACGAACGCGGGGCAATGGCCGCGGAAGGTGCCGTTGTGCTCGCCGGGGGTCCACTGGTCCAGCTCGGGCTTGATCAGCACCAGCGCCAGCGGCAGGCCGTAGCCCGAGAGGGACTTGGACAGCGTGACGATGTCGGGCACGATGCCCGCTTCCTCAAAGCTGAAGAAGTGGCCGGTGCGGCCGCAGCCCACCTGGATGTCGTCGACGATGAGCACGATGCCGTGGCGCGCGGTGATCTCGCGCAGGCGGCGCAGCCAGGCCGTGCCGGCAACGTTGACGCCCCCTTCGGCCTGCACCGTTTCCACGATCACGGCTGCCGGCAGTTCCATACCGCTGCCGTTGTCCACCAGCATGGCTTCGAAGTAGTCGAGCGTGTCGACCTCGCTGCCGAGGTAGCCGTCGAACGGCACCGAGGCCGTGTGGTTCAGGCTGACGCCGGCGCCGGCGCGCTTGAAGCCGTTGCCCGTGACCGCCAGCGAACCGAGCGTCATGCCATGGAAGGCGTTGGTGAAGCTCACCACCTGGTCGCGGCCGGTGACCTTGCGCGCCAGCTTGAGCGCCGCTTCCACCGCATTGGTGCCGGTCGGGCCGGGGAACTGCAGCTTGTAGGACAGGCCACGGGGTTGCAGGATCACGTCCTGGAAGCGGCGGATGAAGGCTTCCTTGGCCTCGCTGTACATGTCCAGCGTGTGCGTGATGCCGTCGCGCATCAGGTAGGCCAGCAGGGCCTGTTTGATCTTGTCGGGGTTGTGGCCGTAGTTGAGCACGCCGGCACCGCTGAAGAAATCGAGGTAGCGGCGGCCGGTGGTGTCGGTCATCCAGGCGCCTTTGGCCGTGGCAAACACGGCGGGGAAGTTGCGGCAGTAGCCGCGGACCTCGGACTCGTACGTCTCGAACGTATTCATGGTCTGTCTCACTCTCTCTTGTGGGATGCCCCGGGGACACCCCGCTCGTCAAAGCAACCCGCCGCAGGGCGGGCGCACGGGCGTGCGTGGCTCAGGCTCAGGCAGGAACGCCACGCACGATCGGCCCCACCCGGTAGAGGGGTTCGGCCGGGTGTTCCTGCGGGAACTGGTCGGGGGTGAAATGCGCCTGCACCGAGCAGGCGGTGCCGTGTTCGGCCGCGAGCCGGCGGAACAGGGCCTGTGAAGCTGCGTTGTCTTCGGCCACGGTGGCCGTGACCCAGCGGCAGTGGGCGTTGGCCGGCAACTGCAGCCAGGCCTGCAGCAGCCGCAGGCCCAGCCCCTGGCCGCGGTAGGTGGGCAGCACGCCGATCTGCCACACGAAGGCGGTGTCTGCCTCGCGCGGCGGGTGGTAGCCGATGACCAGCCCGACCATCTGGCCGTCGTGTTCGGCCACCAGGCAGGTGTCGCCGAAATCGGTCGCCAGCAGCAGGTAGAAGTAGGGGGAGTTCAGCTCCAGCGCGCCGGTCTCACGCACCAGGCGCCATGCTGCGGCCCCGTCGCTCGGGCGGGCAGATCGAAATTGAACGGAAAGGGAATGGGTATAGGTCGGCCTGTCGGACTGGGTCATGCCATGGGTTTGTTTGTGGTGAAGCCGGTCTGCGTGGCGCAGCGGCTTCTGGCGAACGGCGGGTGACTGCCCGAGGGCGGTGTGCCTGCCGGTCGGCCCCCTTGTGGGGACCTACAAAAGAACTCAAGCGACCCAATGGCCGTTGAACGAGGAGACCGAAGCCCTCAGCGCCGGTATGCGCAGGAGGCGTTCGACCTGTGCACACAAGCGCCGGAGCGCCCTGTGCTTTTTTCAGTCTAACCCCATTGAAAGTCGAGCGCAACCCGTGCGGCATGCCGTGCTGCCGCGGCGCCGAATGCGATTGATGCGGGGCAAGGGATGTGGGCGCGGCAGTGGCTGTGCGCGTGAAGCCCGGCTACCATTGCCCCATCGGTCCTCACGGGCCGTTCGCCGTTTCATCGCTCTTCACGACAGGAGGCCTGTTCCCATGTTCAAGAAAATCCTTGTGCCCACCGACGGTTCGGAACTGGCATCGGCGGCCGCCACCACAGCGGTCCAGCTGGCCAAGAGCCAGGGTGCCCAGGTGGTGGGTGTCTATGTCATCGATCCCTTCCCCTACATCGGCATCGGCGACGCGGCAGCGGCCGGTCTGCAGGCCTATCTGGCGGAAGCCAAGGCCGCAGCCGGCCAGGCGCTGGATGCGCTGGCCGCCGTGTGCAAGGCCGACGGCGTGCCCTTCGCCGGCGACACCATCGAACGCAACGTGGTGTACGAAGGCATCATCGAAACGGCCCAGGCCGAAGGCTGCGACCTCATCGTCATGGCCTCGCACGGGCGCCAGGGTGTCAAGGCCCTGATCCTGGGCAGCGTGGCGCAGAAGGTGCTGACCTACGCCAAGATGCCGGTGCTCATCGTCAAGGGCTGACGGATCGTTTGGGCCTGGATTCCCGCATTCGCGGGAATGACGGGCAGACCTCGCTGACCGCGTCAGCGGCGGGGTGTTGGGCTTCGAACCCCTTTTTCAGCGCCGGAACTTGCCCGAGCCGTCGATGATCGACAGGTCGGCGAAGTCCAGACCGGTGTGGCTCGTGGGGCTGTAGCTGATGCTCAGGCCCCCGAGGTTGAAGCCCCGGGTGGCCTCCAGCGCATCGCGCAGGCCTTCGGGGCTGGGCTTGGGGCCGGCGCGGCGCAGGCCCTCCACCAGCACCTTGGCGGCGGCAAAGCCTTCCATCATCGCGGGCGACACGCCGGGCAGGTTCTGGGCCTTGGCCAGATCCATCGCTTCGCGGATCAGTGGTGACGTCATCGAGCGCTCGTTCGGAAACACCTGCGTCACGATGACCCCGCGGGCGTGGGGGCCGAGCAGTTTGACGAAACCGTCGCTGGCGTTGTTGGACAGGGTGACCACCTGGGCCAGCGAACCCGCTGCGCGGATGGCCTTGACCGCTTCGGCCGTGTTGCCGGCCGAGGCAATGATCAGCACCGCCTGCGCCTGCAGGGCCGCGACCTGCCGGGCCAGCGGGGTGAAGTCGGGCTTTTCCCGGGGAAACTTGGCCAGCAGCGCTGGCTCCAGCTTGGCCTGGGCAAAGCCCCTGGCGGCGCCGGCGTAGGCGTCGGCCCCGAAAGTGTCGTCGGTCTGCAGCACAGCGATGCGGGCCATGCCGATGCGGGCCAGGTGCTCGATGGCACGGGCCGCCTCGCGCTGGTAGGTGGCGCGCACGTTGAACACCCACGGGTGCACGGGCTCGTGCAGCACCATGGCGCCGGTGCTGGGGCCCACCAGCGGCACCCTGGCTTCGGTCAGCAGCGGCAGCAGGGCCTGCGCATGGGGCGTGCCCCGGTTCAGGAACAGCGCCAGCACTTTTTGTTCGTTGATGAGCCGGGTGGCCACTTCCACCGTCGTTTTCGGGTCGAACTGGTCGTCCACGGTGATGAGCTCGATGCGTTCGCCATGCACGCCACCACGGGCGTTGACCGCGTTCAGGTACAGCCGGGCGCCTTCGGCGTTTTCCTTGACGCCGGCGGCCACCGACCCGGTGAAGCCCGAGGGCATGCCGATGCGCAGCTGTGCCCAGGCCGGGCTGGACAACAGGGCGCTCAAGGCCAGTGCCCAGACGCCTGCGCACAAAAAACCGGCTTTCGGTGAACGGAACATGGAACCTCCCGAGAATGGATGGGCGGAGTCTATCGGCGCCACCAGCGCCGCGATTGTGGGAATGACGTAGGGCGGGCGCGGTCCGACGCCCGGCGCTCCTAGAATGTTTGCCTCCCGACACGGAGCCCCTGCATGTCCGACGACATTTCCCCCGATTTCTCCGCCATCACCCCACCCGAAGCCACCGGGGCGGATGACCCCCAGGGCCTGATCCGCATCCGCGGCGCGCGCCAGCACAACCTCAAGAACCTGGACCTCGACATCCACACGGGCGAGCTGACGGTGGTCACGGGCCCGAGCGGGTCGGGCAAGTCCAGTCTGGTGTTCGATACGCTGTTCGCCGAAGGCCAGCGCCGCTACGTCGAAACCTTCAGCGCCTACGCGCGCCAGTTCCTGGACCGCATGGACAAGCCGGCGGTGGACAAGGTGGAGGGCGTGCCGCCGGCCATCGCCATCGACCAGACCAACCCGGTGCGGTCTTCGCGTTCCACGGTCGGCACCATGACCGAGCTGAACGACCACCTCAAGCTGCTGTTCGCGCGCGGCGCGAGCCTGTTCGATCGCGAGACCGCGCTGCCGGTGCGGCACGATTCGCCGGAGACGATCTTTGCGGAGCTGCAGCGCCGCTCGGCGGAACAGGGCGATCCGCGCCTCGTGGTGACTTTCCCGGTCGAGCTGCCTGCCAGCACCACGCCGGAAGAAGTGGCGCAGTGGCTCTCGGCCAGCGGCTACACCCGGGTGCAGGCCGAGCGCACCGTGCAGCGCGAAGCCCAGGAAGAGGCGCCCGCCAAGGGCAAGAAGGCCAAGCCGGTGATCGAGGCGGTGAAGTTGCTGGACGTGGTGGCCGACCGCTTCCGCCTGGGCAACGCCGAACCGGCGCGGGTGATGGAAGCCATCGAGGCCGGCCTCAAGCGCGGGGCCGGCAAGCTGATGGTCTATGTGCTGAAGGAAGAGGGACGACCCGACGCCGGGCCGCCCGACATCTGGAAATTCTCGACCGGCCTGCACTGCCCGGAAAGCGACATCCGCTACACCGAGCCCACGCCTTCGGCCTTTTCCTTCAATTCCGCCGTGGGCGCCTGCGAAACCTGCCGGGGCTTCGGCCGCGTCATTGGCGTCGATTACGGCCTGGTGATCCCGGACGAAAAGCTCACGCTGCGCAACGGTGCGGTCAAGGTGTTCCAGACCCCGGCCTGGAAGGAGTGCCAGGACGATCTGATGAAACACGCCGAGGCGGCGGGCATTCCACGCGACACGCCCTGGAACAAGCTGACGCCCGAGCAGCAGCACTGGGTGAAGGCCGGGTCGCCGAACTGGAACGGCAAGTGGAACCAGCACTGGTACGGCATCGCGCGCTTCTTCGAGTACCTGGAGAGCAAGGCCTACAAGATGCACATCCGGGTGCTGCTGTCGAAGTACCGCAGCTACACCGAATGCCCTTCCTGCGGGGGCGCGCGCCTCAAGACCGACAGCCTTCTGTGGCGCATCGGCACGAAGGCGCAGGCCGACGCGGTGCTGCCGGCTGAAAAGCGCTACTTGCCCACCGGCGTGAAGTGGTCGCGCGCGCAGCTCGAAGCGCTGCCCGGTCTGTGCCTGCACGACCTGATGCTGATGCCTTTGTCGGATCTGCGGCGGTTCTTCGCCGATCTGTCCACTTCTCTCGCAGGCGCTGCCGGTGGGCGGGCGGAGCGCCCGGTGGCGTCAGTCGCAGGCTCCGATGCCTTCCCCGGACACTCCGCCCACCCACCCGCATCGCCGAACCAGGGCACGCCAACGGAAGAAGCCAGCGCGGTCGATCTATCTCGCACGCCCACACCCGCATCGTCGCGAGGGGTAGGGGCGAAGGAGGAATCCGAGCGTGCGACTGACGACGCAGCCCCTACCCCTCGCGACGATGCAGCGAGCGCCAAAGGCAGTGGCGAACAACAAGCCCTGAAGCTGCTGTTCGAAGAGATCAACACCCGCCTGCGCTACCTGTGCGAAGTCGGCATCGGCTACCTCACGCTGGACCGCCAGAGCCGCACGCTTTCTGGCGGCGAAGTGCAGCGCATCAACCTCACCACCGCGCTCGGCACCTCGCTGGTCAACACGCTGTTCGTGCTCGACGAACCCAGCATCGGCCTGCACCCGCGCGACATGGCGCGCATCAACGACGCCATGCTGCGCCTGCGCGACGCCGGCAACACCCTGGTGGTGGTGGAGCACGACCCGGCCGTGATGCTGGCCGCCGACCGCCTGATCGACATGGGGCCCGGCCCCGGCGAGCGCGGCGGGCAGATCGTGTTCGACGGCACACCCGAAGCCATTCGCAGCGCCGACACGCTGACCGGCGCCTACCTGGGCGCGCGCAAGACCGTGGGCATGGGCTTCAAGCGCATGGTCACCGACAGCACGCCGCGCCTGATCCTCGAAGGCGCGCGCGAACACAACCTGCAGAACCTCTATGTCGAGTTCCCGCTGCAGCGCCTGACCGTGGTCACCGGCGTGTCGGGCTCGGGCAAGTCCACGCTGATCCAGGACGTGCTGGCGCCCGCGCTGCTGCGCCACTTCGGCAAGGCGACCGAATCGCCCGGTGCGCACGACCGCCTGCTCGGTGCCGACTTCTTGAGCGAAGTGGTGTACGTCGACCAGTCGCCCATCGGCAAGACCGCGCGCTCCAACCCGGTCAGCTATGTCGGCGCCTGGGACGCGATCCGCGCGCTGTTCGCCGACGCGCCGCTGTCGCGCCAGCGCGGCTACACGCCGGCCAAGTTCAGCTTCAACAGCGGCGACGGGCGCTGCCCGACCTGCGGCGGTTCGGGCTTCGAGCACGTCGAGATGCAGTTCCTCAGCGACGTGTACCTGCGCTGCCCGGACTGCGACGGGAAGCGCTACCGACCCGAGGTGCTGGAGGTGCGCATCGAGCGCGGCGACCGCCTGCTCAGTGTGGCCGATGTGCTGGGCCTGACAGTCAGCGAGGCGGCCGACCTCTTCAAGGCCGACCGCGAAGTCATCCGCGTGCTGCAACCCATCGTCGACGTGGGGCTGGAGTACGTGAAGCTGGGCCAGCCCGTGCCCACGCTCTCGGGCGGCGAGGCACAGCGCCTCAAACTGGCCGGCTTCCTGGCCGAAGCGGCGCGGAACAGTGCCGCCAGCCGCCAGGCGCTGGCGAAGAAGGGCACGCTGTTCCTGTTCGACGAACCGACCACCGGCCTGCACTTCGACGACATCGCCAAGCTCATGCGTTCGCTGCGCAAGCTGCTCGAAGCGGGGCATTCGCTGATCGTGATCGAGCACAACCTGGACGTGATCCGCAGTGCCGACTGGCTGATCGACCTCGGTCCCGAAGGCGGTGTCGGCGGTGGTCTGGTGGTGGCCGAAGGCCCGCCCGAAGAGGTGCGTGAACACCGCAGCAGCCACACCGCCAAGGCCCTGCGCGATTACGCCAACGCGATGGACAAGGTGCACACGGTCAGCGACCGGGTGGCGCCTTACGCGGTGAAGAAGCGGCGCGCGCAGGTGGGTGGCGACGCGGTGCGCATCGTCAACGCCAAGGAACACAACCTCAAGAACCTGAGCGTGGACATCCCGCGCGGCAAGTTCAACGTCATCTCCGGCGTCAGCGGTTCGGGCAAGAGCACGCTGGCGTTCGACATCCTGTTCAACGAGGGCCAGCGGCGCTACCTCGAATCGCTCAATGCCTATGCGCGCAGCATCGTGCAGCCCGCGGGCCGGCCCGAGGTGGATGCGGTCTACGGCATCCCGCCCACGGTGGCGATCGAGCAGCGCCTCTCGCGCGGCGGTCGCAAGTCCACGGTGGGCACCACCACCGAGGTCTGGCATTTCCTGCGCCTGCTCTACGTGAAGCTGGGCACGCAGCACTGCGTGCACGATGGCGCAGCGGTGATGCCGCAGAGCCCGGAAAGCATCGCCGCCGCCATCCTCACGCGCTACCGCGGCCAGCACATTGGCCTGCTGGCGCCGCTGGTGGTCAACCGCAAGGGTGTCTACACCGAGCTGGCCGACTGGGCGCGGCCGCGCGGCTACACGCATCTGCGGGTGGACGGCGAGTTCCTGCCCACCACCGGGTTTCCGCGCATCGACCGCTTCAAGGAACACACCATCGAGCTGCCGGTGGCCGACGGCGTGGTGGATCCGGCCAACGAGGCCTGGCTGCGCACGCAACTGGCCAAGGCGCTGGAACTGGGCAAGGGCACGCTGCACCTGCTGACCGACCTGGACGGGCTGGCGCCCGCGCTGGCCGAAGGCCGGTCGACCGCGAACCTGGGGACGCTGGAGGTGTTCTCCACCACCCGCGCCTGCCCGGTCTGCGGCACCAGCTACCCCGAGCTCGACCCGCGCCTGTTCTCCTACAACAGCAAACACGGCTGGTGCCCCGACTGCGTGGGCACCGGCGTCAAGCTCTCGCGCGAGCAGCGCAAGGCGCTGGACGATTCGGTGCGCGACGATGACCAGAAGGGCCGCGAGCAGAGCTTCGCCGAGCCCGAGGTGGAAGACCTGACCGACGAGGCCTGCCCGAGCTGCGAAGGCACGCGCCTGAATGCCCAGGCGCGCGCCGTGCGTTTCGGCGGCGTGTCGATCACCGACATCGCGCGCCTGTCGGTCAGTGAGGTCCGCGCCTGGGTGCAAGCCATGATGGCCACTGGCGGTCTGGCCTCCAGGGAAGCCGACATCGCGCGCGACCTGCTGCCCGAGATTGAAAGCCGCCTGGCGTTCCTGGAAGAGGTCGGCCTGGCCTACCTCACGCTGGATCGCGGCGCGCCCACGCTGTCCGGTGGTGAGGCGCAGCGCATCCGCCTGGCGGCCCAGCTCGGCAGCAACCTGCAGGGCGTGTGTTACGTGCTAGACGAACCGACCATCGGCCTGCACCCGCGCGACAACCAGATCCTGCTGGACGCCCTGCACAAGCTGGGCGACATGGGCAACACCCTGGTGGTGGTGGAGCACGACGAAGACACGATCCGCCGTGCCGACCACATCATCGACATCGGGCCCAGCGCGGGCAAGCGCGGTGGCCGGGTGGTGGCGCAGGGCACGGTGGCCGACCTGTCGGCCAGTGCCGATTCGTTGACCGGACGCTACCTGCTGCATGCGATGAAGCATCCCCTGCAGGCGCGGCGTCCGGTGCTGGCGCCCGCTGCGGGATCAGGGGTTGCGCCGGGCGCCTCATACGTTCCCGCCAAATCGTTGCCCGGCGCAGCCCCTGCTCCCTTGACCGTGGGTGAGCCTGCACCTGATGCGGGGGTGAATTGGCTGGAAGTGCGCGGCGCCGCCCTGCACAACCTGCAGAAGCTCGATGCGGCCGTGCCCCTGAAGCGCCTGGTGGTGGTGACCGGCGTTTCCGGCTCGGGCAAGTCCACGCTGGCGCGCGACGTGCTGCTGATCAATGTGGCCGCGGCGGTGAGCCAGCGCAGCACCTTTGCCGGCCGCCAGGCCTGGGACAACGAGGGCGTCCGCCCGGCCTGGACCGGCTGCAGCAAGCTGCTGGGCAGCGAGACCGTGGACCGCGTGCTCGAAGTCGACCAGACGCCCATCGGCAAAACCCCGCGCAGTTGCCCGGCCACGTACATCGGTTTCTGGGACACGGTGCGCAAGCTGTTCGCCGACACGCTGGAAGCCAAGGCGCGCGGCTACGGGCCGGGCCGCTTCAGTTTCAACACCGGCGAAGGCCGCTGCCCGGCCTGCGAAGGACAGGGCATGCGCACCATCGAGATGAGCTTCCTGCCCGACGTGAAGGTGCCGTGCGAGGTCTGCCACGGCGCGCGCTTCAACCCCGAGACCCTGGCCGTCACCTGGAAGGGCAAGAACATCGGCGACGTGCTGCAGATGGCGGTGGACGAGGCGGTCGAGTTCTTCGCCAGCATGCCCGCCATCAGCCACCCGCTGCAACTGCTCAAGGACGTGGGCCTGGGCTACCTCACGCTGGGTCAGCCCTCGCCCACCTTGAGCGGCGGCGAGGCGCAGCGCATCAAGCTGGTGACCGAACTCAGCAAAGTGCGCGACGACATCGGCCGCCGTGGCCAGAAGGCGCCGCACACCTTGTATGTGCTTGACGAACCCACGGTGGGCCTGCACATGGCCGACGTGGAAAAACTCATCCGCGTATTGCACCGGCTGGTCGATGGCGGCCACAGTGTGGTGGTGATCGAGCACGACCTGGACGTGATGGCCGAGGCCGACTGGATCATCGACCTCGGGCCGGAAGGTGGCTCGGGCGGCGGCCGTATCGTGGCGGCCACCACGCCCGAAGGCGTGGTGCAACGGGGCACGCACACCGGCCAGGTGCTTGCCCCCGTGCTGGCGCGCTGAGGCGGGGCCTCGTCGGTCCCCGCCCGGGCGTCAGGGCCGGCCTGCGCCCGGCACGCTCACCGTGGTGGTCCAGATCGCCGCCTCGCGGGCGGCCTGGCGTGCGTGCTCGTGGAAATCCGGCGCCACGCAGATGAACAGGGTGCGGCCGTCGGGGCCGCCCAGCGTGCAGGCGAAGGCGCCCTGCGCCCCGGTGGAGAGGCTTTCGAGGATCTCGCCGCCCGGGGCCATGCGCACCACGCGGTTGCCCACCGCATCCGCAAACCACACCGCGCCCTCGGCGTCCAGCGTGGCGCCGTCGGGCGCCGCCTTGAGCGCGCCCAGCACGGTCGGCGTGTCGGTCAGCGGAGGCAGTGGCCCCCACGAGGCCCAATCGCGGCGCGGGCCCAACTGGCCGTCGGGCTGGATGTCGAAGGCCGAAATGCGGTTGCCCATGGTTTCGCCGACGATCAGGGTGCGGCCGTCCGGCGTGATCATGCTGCCGTTGGGAAAGTACAGACCGTCGGCCGCCACATGCACCGAGCCGTCGGGGTCGACCCGGGCCAGCCTGGCGGTCTGGGGTGTACCGCCACCCATCAGGTCGAAGCCGAAGTTGCCCACGTAGGCGCGGCCTTGCGCGTCCACCACCATGTCGTTGACGTGGCCGCTCGCGATGCCGGACAGGTCGGCGTGCGTGACGAGCCGGCCGTCTGCCTCGCGCCGCAGAATCCGGCGGTCGCGCATCGAAATCACCAGCAGACGTCCGTCGGGCAGCCAGCCCATGCCGGACGGCTGTTGGGGCACGTCGGCGATCTTTTCCACCCGCCCCTGCAGGTCGACGCGCAGCACCTGGTGGGTGTAGAAGTCCGACAGCCACAGGTGGCCGTCGTGCCAGCGCGGGCTTTCAAAAAAGGTGTAGCCCGAGACGAGCTCGGAAAAGCGGGGAGCGAGGCTCATGGTGATGTCTCCTTGGTGGGTGGGTGAAAGGCGCACCATAGGCATGCAGCCCCTCGAAGGCAAGCCGCCCGCATCGCCTTGGCGACGCGGACCGGCAGACAATGATTGCGCTACGCTCTGGCCGTGCCGCACCAAGTCATCCACATCCACCCCGCTGCGCCGGCCAAGCCGCCGGAGGGGGTCGCCTGCAACGGGTGCGGCGTGTGCTGCCTGGCCGAGCCGTGCCCGCTGGGGCAGGTGATCTCGCGCCGCCGTGCCGGCGCCTGTGCAGCCTTGCGCTGGAGCGACGCGCAGTCGCTCTACCGCTGTGGAGCGATCAGCGACGCGCGAGGGCTGCTGGGGCCGCGTTGGGGCTGGGCCGCGCCCGCACTGCAGGCACTGGCGCGCCGCTGGATCGCCGCCGGCCGCGGCTGCGACGCCACGCTCACCACCGACACGGCGCCCGACTGATCCGGTCGCGGCTCAGCGCCAGCCCAGCCAGACCAGGCCCAGCGCCAGCACCGCCGCCACGGCGAGCAGCAGGCGGGTGCGGCGGCGCAGCACATCCACCGCGCCGACCAGCCGGGTGTTCTGCTCCGCCAGGTCGGCCACGGTGCGGGTGAGCTGGTCCTGTGTCTGCTGCAGGCGCTGCA
Organism: Hydrogenophaga sp. NFH-34; assembly: GCF_021401345.1. Classification (GTDB taxonomy): domain Bacteria; phylum Pseudomonadota; class Gammaproteobacteria; order Burkholderiales; family Burkholderiaceae_C; genus Hydrogenophaga; species Hydrogenophaga electricum. The sequence goes on along the minus strand of NZ_JACBGE010000021.1, from coordinate 21,476 downwards.
CGTCCTGCTGCAAGGCGGCCACCTCGCGTTGCAGCACGCCCGGTTCGGGGGCGACCGGTATCGGTGTGGCGGCGTCGGCCGCGCTGGGCGCCGGGCGCTTGTTCTGCCGGTCCACCAGTTGCCGCGCGGCGGCCAGCACTTTGGGGGCGTGTTCGATCACGTCCCCCCAGGGAATCACTTTCAGGGCAGTGAGCCAGGGAATTGCCAAAAACACGCTCCTTTTCCGGGCGGCCAGCGGTGCGCCCGCCGGTCAGCTTAGCGCCTGTGCCTGCGGCAGCGGGGCCACGGTGGCGATTCCCGACCCTTGATCTGGCGCAAGCGTGGGCGGAATCGGGCGCTCATCCGGGAAGCACCTGAGATCCCGGGGGGTGGAAAGTCATAACATCCGTAATTGCCGATATTTGAATTAATGGTGAAAAAATGGATGCCACCGCGTGGATCGAGCGTTGGGGGGAGCCTGCCGTGCTGGCCTTGTGCGGGCTGGTGGTGGGGCTGGGCTTTGGCTTCTTTGCCCAGCGTTCGCGCTTTTGCCTGCGCGCCGCCGTGATCGAGTTCTGGCACGGCCGCTTCGGTGAAAAGCTGGCCGTCTGGTTGCTGGCGTTTTCGGCGGCGGTGGTGGCGGTGCAGGGCTTCGTCGTGGCCGGCTGGCTCGACGTGGGGACGGCCCGCCAGCTGTCTGCCCGCGGCAGCCTGTCGGGGGCGCTGATCGGTGGGCTGATCTTCGGCTTCGGCATGGTCATGACCCGCGGCTGCGCCAGCCGGCTGCTGGTGCTGACGGCCAACGGCAACCTGCGGGCGCTGTTGTCGGGGCTGATCTTTGCTGTCGTCGCGCAGGCGTCTCTGGGGGGCGTGCTGGCGCCGTTGCGGGAAACCATCGCCGGCTGGTGGGTGGTGGAGGGCGGGGCGTCGCGCAGTCTGCTGGCGCTGGCCGGCGCCGGGCCGTTGGACGGGCTGGTCTTCGGTGCCGTCTGGCTCGTGACCGCCGGCTTTTTTGCCCACTACAGCGGCTGGAGCGCCTGGAAGTGGGTCGGCGGGCTGGGCACGGGCCTGATGGTGGCGCTGGCCTGGCTGGGCACCTACCAGGTGATGGCGCATTCTTTCGAGCCGGTGCAGATCCAGGGGCTGACCTTCAGCGGGCCTTCGGCCGAATGGCTGATGCGCGTGTTGGCCGAGCCGGGCAAACCCTGGACATTCGGCCTCGGGCTCATGCCCGGCGTGTTCCTGGGATCGCTGGTGGGAGCGCTGATCGGTCGGGACTGGAAGCTCGAAGGTTTCGGCGGGGCCTACACCATGCCGCGCTACATCATCGGCGCGATCTTCATGGGCTTCGGCTCCATGCTGGCGGGGGGCTGTGCGGTGGGCGCCGGCATGACCGGGGGCGCGATTTTCGCCACGACGGCCTGGCTGACGCTGGGCGGCATGTGGGTCGGTGGCGGCCTGGCCGACCGCCTGCTCGACCGTGCACCCGCCACGGCACCCGCTGGCGCCTCCGCCGCCCCTTGACAGCGCTTGCGGCGCGCCTCAGGTGCGGGCGCGCCGCAGCAACCACCAGCCGGGCAGCGCCACGGCGATCAGCAGGGCCGGAAATCCGAACACGGGCGACAGGTCCAGCAGCGCCGCACCCAGCGCCGGAGCGAGCACCCCGCCCAGGGTGTAGGCCAGCACCAGCACGGCGGTGCTGTTGACCAGCGTGATGCCCTCTTCGCGCGAGCCGATGTCGATCATGGCCAGGGTGTAGAGGCTGCCGCCTGCGCCGCCCCAGACGAAGGCGATGACAGCGGCCAGCCAGGGTGTGCCGGCGACGAAGGGGATGAACAGCGTGGCCAGCAGGGTGACCAGGGCGCAGCCGTGCATCAGTGCCAGGCGTGCCCGGGCCGGTGTCGGCCAGCGCGGGTGGTGGCTGAGGCGGTCGGCCAGCAGCCCGGCGGGCAGCATCATCAGGGCGCTGCCCAGCCCGCTGGCCGACACCAGCAGCGCGGCTGCGGCGGCGCCGAGCCCGAGCGCCAGGCCGTAGAGCGGCAGCAGAGAGGTCAGGCCGCTTTCGAAAAAACCACCCACGAAGCCGATGGTCATGATCAGCGGGTGCGCACGCAGGGCTTGCCACACCCCGTGCAGACCGACGCGGGCCGAGTGCTGGTCGGCGGCGGCCGGCAGACGCGGAATCAGCAGGCTCCAGACCAGACCCACGCTGACCGAGGCCAGCACCAGCCACAAGGCCAGCGGGCTCTGGGGACCGACCGCGGCCAGCAGCGCCGGCCCGATGACGAAGGTGGTGCCAATCATGGTTTCGAAAATGCCGACCATGCGTCCGCGCTGCCGGGGGGGTGCGAATTCGGCCACCACCGCTTCGGCCAGCACCCAGCGCAGGCCGGAGGCGGCCCCCGAGATGAACTCGAACACGAACCACGCCGCGAGCGCATCGGTGGCCAGGAAGCCGGCGATCGCCACCACGGGCACGGCAGCGGCCAGCCACAGCGTGGGGCGCCGGCCCAGGCGTTGGGTGATGCCCGAGGCGAACGGCGTGATGGCGAAGATGCCGACCCAGCCCGTGGCCGCGAACAGCCCGGCCATCGAGGTCGACAGCCCGTCGCCCTTGAGCCGCAGCAGCAGCAGGGGCATGAGCATGAAGTAGCCGATCAGCTCGAAGAAGGTGGAGCCGAAAATGGCCACCAGGCCCCGGCCGGCCTGCGGGGCGGACGTTCCGGTGCCGGCGATGCCCGAGTGGGCCGGGGGCAGCGGGTGCTCGCTCATGCCGGACTCCTGGCGCCGCGCGCGGCCAGCAGGGCATCGACCATTTCGGCAAAACCGGCACCGCGTTCGCCGGCGGTCCGGTAACGGGGCGGGTGGGTGAGTGCCGGCAGAAAGCGCGCGATATTGCCCACGCCGATGCTCTGGCTGAAGTGGGCGAACAGGGGCGCGTCGTTGGTCGAGTCGCCGATGAAGGCCCAGCACTCGCGCTCGGCGTCCAGGTCGCGCCCGAGCCGCTCGCGCACGATCCAGCGTGCCCCGCTGAGTTTGTCGTGGTCGCCGATCCAGCCGTTGATGTGGATGGAACTGACGGTCGCGTTCAGGCCGGATTCCAGCATCCGGCGTTGCACGAGGGCGGTGTCGGCGGGTGTCAGGTGGGCGAATTCACTGTGGTCGATGGCGATGTCGGTTTCGCGGCCCGCACTGTCCTGCGCCAGCCGCGCATGCGGCAGCTCGGCCAGGATGGCGTGGGCCACCGCCTGCAACCGCCGGGCGTGGCGCTGCCGCGTGGGCGCGTCCTGCTGATAGGCGCGGCACAGGGCCCCATCGCTGCCGCGCCAGAAGGCCACGGCGCCGTTTTCCGCCACGATGCCATCGACCGGCCAGGCCAGCGCGAAGGGGGCGCTCCAGCCGGCCGGGCGACCGGTGATGGCGAACACCGGCAGGCCGGCATGGCGCAGACGCTGCAGCGCGGCGCCCGCGTCGGGCGTGAGGGCGCCTCCGGTGGTGAGGGTGTCGTCGATGTCGGTGAGCACGCCCTGGATGCGGGCCCGGGCGGCCAGGGGCCAGTCGGAAAGCGGCGTCGGGTTCATAAAGGGCCGCCAGTGTCGCAGATGCCTGAAAAGCCTGCCTGCGCTAGAATTCCGCCATTCCGAGGAGCGTTGCAGCGTCCCCACCGGTGGTGTCACCGGCCGCGGGGCGTGAGGCTCGGATCCCTTCTTCGCAACGACGCTCATCCACTGCACGAGTGAGGTGAGTCCGGTTCCCCATCGTCGGTGGCTTTCTGCCCAACGTCGCTTTTGGAGCCTTCCACATGAACGCACGCACGCCTGCCCCCCACGCCGATTCCGTCATCGCCGACATCGGCCTGGCCGACTGGGGCCGCAAGGAAATCCAGGTCGCCGAGACCGAAATGCCCGGCCTGATGGCCATCCGCGACGAGTTCGCCAAGAAGCAGCCGCTCAAGGGCGCGCGCATCACCGGCTCGCTGCACATGACGATCCAGACCGCGGTGCTGATCGAAACCCTGCAGGCGCTGGGCGCCGAAGTGCGCTGGGCCTCGTGCAACATCTTCAGCACGCAGGACCACGCCGCCGCCGCCATTGCGGCCAACGGCACACCGGTGTTCGCCGTCAAGGGCGAGACCCTGGTCGATTACTGGGACTACACCCACCGCATCTTCGAATTCGGCCCCAAGGGCTCGAAGACCGAAGGCCCGAACATGATCCTGGACGACGGCGGCGACGCCACGCTGCTGATGCACCTGGGCGCCGCGGCCGAGAAGGACATCAAGGCGCTGGGCAAGGCCAAGAGCGAGGAAGAGAAAATCCTGCACGCGGCCATCAAGGCCAAGCTCAAGCAGGACCCGACCTGGTACAGCCGCCGCCTGAAGAACATCATCGGTGTGACCGAAGAGACCACCACCGGCGTGCACCGCCTGAACGAGATGTCGGCCAAGGGCACGCTGATGCTGCGCGCCATCAACGTCAACGACTCCGTCACCAAGTCCAAGTTCGACAACCTGTACGGCTGCCGCGAGTCGCTGGTGGACGGCATCAAGCGCGCGACCGACGTGATGATTGCCGGCAAGGTGGCCGTGGTCTGCGGTTATGGCGACGTGGGCAAGGGTTCGGCCCAGGCCCTGCGCGCACTGAGCGCCCAGGTGTGGGTGACCGAGATCGACCCCATCAACGCGCTGCAGGCCGCCATGGAAGGCTACCGCGTCGTGACCATGGAATATGCGGCCGACAAGGCCGACATCTTCGTCACGACCACCGGCAACAAGGACGTGATCCGCTACGAGCACATGGTGGCCATGAAGGACCAGGCCATCGTCTGCAACATCGGCCACTTCGACAACGAGATCGACGTTGCCGCGCTGGAAAAGCATTGCCAGTGGGAAGAGATCAAGCCGCAGGTGGACCACGTGATCTTCCCCAAGGTGGGCAAGAAGCCGGCCAAGCGCATCATCCTCTTGGCCAAGGGCCGTCTGGTGAACCTGGGCTGCGGCACGGGCCATCCGAGCTACGTGATGTCGTCCAGCTTCGCGAACCAGACCATCGCCCAGATCGAGCTGTTCACCAAGCCCAAGGACTACAAGGTCGGCCAGGTCTACGTGCTGCCCAAGCACCTGGATGAAAAGGTCGCGCGCCTGCAACTGTCCAAGCTGGGCGCCCAGCTGACCACCCTGACCAAGGAACAGGCCGCCTACATCGGCGTGCCGGTGCAAGGGCCGTACAAGCCCGACACGTACCGGTATTGATCCCCCGCGCAGCATGAGGACGCCCCTCGCGCGGCCTTCGGTGTCACCCTCTTGGGGGTGGCGCTGGTGGCCCGGTCAAGCCGGTTCCACTGCGCCCTGGCATCAGATCTCTTCATCCCATCATGCGTGCTGACCAGTTGCTGGTTGACCGTGGCCTGGCCGCATCGCGCTCGCAAGCGCAGCGGCTGATCGCGGCGGGCGTGCGCTGGCGCCTGCCCGGCGGCGACTGGAAAACGGTGACCAAGAACGGCGAGGAGCTGCGCGAAACGGTGGATCTGGAACTGCTGGACACGGCGGAATCGCGCTTCGTCTCGCGCGGCGGACTCAAACTCGATGCGGCACTCACCCACTGCGGCATCGACGTGGCGGGCCTGCGCTGCCTCGACGTGGGGCAGAGCAGCGGTGGCTTCACCGACGGCCTGCTGCAGCGCGGTGCGGCGCACGTGGTCGGGGTGGACGTGGGCCAGGGCCAGTTGCATCCTTCGCTGCGGAACGATCCGCGCGTGATCTGCATCGAAAAGTGCAATGCACGCGACCTGACCGCACCGCAGTTGGTGGCTGCTGGCGGCGCTGCGGCCGCCGCACCGTTCGATCTGATCGTCGGCGATCTGTCTTTCATCTCGCAGACGCTGGTCTGGCCGGCCTTGGTGCCGCTGCTCAAGGCCGGCGGGCCGGGGCTGCTGATGCTGGTCAAGCCGCAGTTCGAGTTGCAGCCCGAACACATCGGCAAAGGGGGGCTGGTGAAAAACCCCGCCAGCTACGCCCTAGTGCAGCAGCGCATGGCCCAGGCCTGTGCCGATCACGGTCTGCGCTGCCGCGACTATTTCGACAGCGCCATCACCGGTGGTGATGGCAACCGGGAGTTTTTCGTATGGGCCTGCCCCTGAGTTTTGAATTCTTTCCGCCCAAGACGCCCGAGGGCGCCGACAAGCTGCGCGCCGTGCGCCAGCAGCTGTACGCGCTCCAGCCCGAGTTCTGTTCGGTGACCTATGGCGCCGGCGGCTCCACGCAGCAAGGGACCTTCGACACCGTGAAGGCCATCCTGACCGAAGGTGTGGACGCGGCATCGCATTTCTCCTGCATTGGCGCCACCAAGACCAGCGTGCGCGATCAGCTCGCGCAGCTCAAGACCATGGGCGTGCGGCGGCTGGTGGCGCTGCGGGGCGATCTGCCCAGCGGCTATGGCATCGGTGGTGAATTTCAGTACGCCAGCGATCTGGTGGCTTTCATCCGTGCCGAAACCGGGCGCGACTTCCACATCGAAGTGGCCGCCTACCCCGAGGTGCACCCACAGGCCCGCTCGCCCGAGGCCGACCTCAAGGCCTACGCGGCCAAGGTGAGGGCGGGCGCGGATTCCGCGATCACCCAGTATTTCTACAGTGCCGACGCCTATGCCCGTTTCGTCGACGAGGCGCGGGCGCTGGGGGCCGATGTACCGGTGGTGCCGGGGATCATGCCCATCACCAGCTCCACGCAATTGATGCGCTTTTCCGACGCGTGTGGTGCGGAGATTCCTCGCTGGATTCGCCTGCGGCTGCAGGCCTATGGCGACGACACGGCGTCCATCAAGGCCTTCGGGCTCGACGTGGTCAGCAGCCTGGTCGAACGCCTGGTGGCGCTGGGCGCTCCGGCCCTGCACTTCTACACCATGAACCAGAGCGCGGCGACCCTCGAGCTCGTGCGCCGACTGCGCGCATGACGTCCCCGGGCTGGCAACGCCGCATGTTCCTGTTGCTGGGCGTGGCGGCGCTGGCCGGCTGCAGCACACAGCGGGACGCCCTGGGCGACACCAGCTGGCACCCCGGGCGGGTGCCCATCGTCCTGGCCTCCTGGTATGGCGACCGGTTTCATGGACGGCGCACCGCCAGCGGGGAACGCTTCGACCGCGACGAACTCACGGCCGCGCACCCGACGTTGCCGTTTGGCACCTGGTTGCGCGTGCGCAGCGTCGATACCGGGCGCGAAGTGGTCGTGCGCATCAACGACCGGGGACCGAACACGGGCAACCGCGCCATCGATCTCAGCCACGCCGCCGCCGAAGCGTTGGGGGTGCGGCACCGGGGCGTGTTTCGGGTGCAGCTGCTGCCTGAGTGAAAGCGGGTTCCTCGCCAGCATTGACGTGCGTCAAAAGCGTGCAAAGAAAAACCGATGCCCCGAATCGGGGCGCCGGTCGGGTTTGATCTGACGCAAAGTTGCGCCCCATCGGGTCTTCTGTAATGGCCGCCGGGAATGTTCCCGTGACGAGGATGAAGAAGACATCATGATGAAGAAGCACATCGTTGCCGTCGCTGCCCTGGCGATGCTGTCGGCCGGCGCCGCCATGGCGCAGGACTTCAAGTCCGGAGACCTGCTGGTGCGTGCGCGTGCCGTGCACCTCGACAGTGCCAACAAGGACAGCACCGGTCTGGCGCTTTCGGTCAACAACAAGTGGCTGCCGGAAGTCGATTTCACCTACTTCCTGAGCCCGAACCTGGCGGCCGAACTGATCCTGACCGTGCCCCAGAAGCACACCCTGTCGGCGGGCAACGGTGCGCTGGACATCGGCAGCCTCAAACACCTGCCGCCGACGCTGACGGTGCAGTACCACTTCGACGCCGGCAGCTTCAAGCCGTATGTGGGTGCCGGCTTGAACTACACGCGCTTCAGCTCGGTCAAGCTGCCGGCAGGCGTCGACATCAAGCGCAACAGCACAGGCCTGGCGTTGCAGGTGGGGGTGGACGTGCCGCTGTCCCAGACCCTGTACCTGAACTTTGACGTGAAGAAGGTCAACATCGGCACCAAGGTCTCCGCCGGTGGCGCCGAAATCGGCAAGTTCAAGGTCGATCCGGTGCTGGTGGGCGTGGGCCTGGGCTGGAAGTTCTGAGCAGCACCGTCAAGGGTTGAGGGCCTTTCGCGGGGCCCTCACACCCGGGGCACCGGCCTGCGTTGATCGCGCAGGCGGATCCAGCCTCGGGGGTGCGGTGGCACCTGTGCCCCGAACGCTTCGATCAGGTCGCGGCGAATGCGTTGCATGGTGGCGCTCCGGTCGGCATTCGGGTGCATCAATTCGTCGGGTGCACCACTGCCCATATGGGGGTTGGTGTTGATTTCATAGGCCTGCGGACCCGCGTCCGTGAGACCGAAATCCAGCCGGCCAAAGGTTGACCCGGCCGCGTCGAACACGCGGTGTACGAACGCCGCGTGCGGGTAGTGATCCATTTCAGTCAGCTCTTCCCGGTACTGGGCTTCGGAGGCCACACCCAGTTCCCCCACTTTGGCCATCCAGTGCCGCTGGTTGACGGTGACCGCGCGGACGATGCGGTCACCGATGCGGTAAGCCGCGTGTTTCTGAAAAGCCCCCGTCGCGCTGGGGGTGGCGGCAAAAGTGATGAAGGCCAGGTCACTGAGTGTGAAGCCTTGCGCCAGCGCTGCTTCCAGCGCCTGCTGGCAGGCAGTCCCATCGTGCAGCAATTCGGACAGCACGCCCCGGTGCCCGGCCAGTGTGCGGAGAAACACCGGAAAGCGATCCGGCCACTCCCCGGCTGCGGGCAGGTGGCAGCCAAACGTGTTGATGCCTGAGTGCTGGAGCTGTTTGAGCAGGAAGGCCCTGGGGCGAAACTGGCGGGGATCGTTGAGCACGGTCATGCCCGCAGCCACCAGGGTCTGAAACAGTTCCCCCGCCACCTGGAGTTCGCTGACGGACAGACGATCAAAGTCGGTCAGGACGTAGGTGCCCACGGGGGTGCGGGCTGCAGGCAGCCACTGTTCATAGCAGAACCTCTGCACCTCGATGCCCGTCGGTGCCAGCAATGCCGGCCAGGCCTGAAACGTGTAGGCATGGTCCCGGGTGGTGACGTAAATCAGTCGACGGACGCGATTGACGGAGGCCTGCATCAGTGTAATTATGAGGCAGTGTGTCCATTTGTGTAGACACTTTGACTGGAGCGTATTCGATGAACATCAAGTTGGATGTCCGCAAGTTGCTGGGTTTCCGTCTCGACGCGGCTCGGCTGGCCCCGTCGGATGGTGTGGCCGATGTCTCGGTATCCATTGACGATGCGCAGCAACGGCAGTTGCGTGTGGGGATCAAGCGCGGGGTGAAGCAGGGTTTCAAGGTCGGTCGCAAGACGTCCCCGCTGCTGGGCCTGAAAAGGGGCGACAAGCGCGGCATGTGCGCTTGATGGGCGTTCCGGCGACGTTGGCTGGGGGCGTGCCGCACGCCGAGGTGTGACATGGGGTTTGTGCCCTCGGCTGCGCGTGGCCAACAGCTGAATCGGGGAATGCAGGCGGATCTGCTGGGCAGTCTCCTCCATCTCGCTGAGGCCGGGCCTGCTGGACTTCAGGAGGCGCTGTCTCCCGCCATGGAGCGCCTGTCTGCGGGGCAGTCTTTGGGGCCCGAGGCCTTCGGGCTCTATTTCCAGTTGGCCGAGCACCTGTTGCTGGACGAGCCCGAGCCCGCCTTGGCGGTGGCGCACCGGCTGGCGGCCTGCCCGGCTCGCCCCGATCCGGGCGGCGCATGGTGTGTTCGTGGCCGGGGCAGCCTGGAGGCGCGTACGCTGGATGCCATCCTGGACGCACGTCTGGGCGAAGAGGCCGATGCCTTCCATCCCTTGGGCGAGGCGGACGTACAGGCTTTTGAGGTTCTGCTCCGGGCGGGGCGCGAGCTGCTGGCCGAGGGCTTGCCGGCATTGCATGGGGAACTGACGGCCATCGTCTCGGATGTGTTGCTGGCGCAGGCGCCGCCGGGGGCCCGTTACGAGTTCGACGGGGCGTCGCATTACCAGTTCTGGGGCCTGTTGCTGCTCAACCCCCGGCATCACCGCGACCGTCTCGCCGTGGCCGAGGTGTTGGCGCACGAGTCCGGTCACAGTGTGCTGTTCGGTATGTGTCGTGAGCAGGCGCTGATCGAAAACGCCGACGACGAACTCTATCCCTCACCGTTGCGGGAAGATCCGCGCCCGATGGATGGCATTGTTCATGCGACCTATGTTTCCGCTCGCATGGCCTGGGCCATGGAGGGTTTGGCCGGCAGCGGGTGTCTGAACGATGCCGAGCACAAGGCCGCATTGCTGGCGGCGGCAGACGATCGGCGGCGGTTCCAGGCGGGATTCGCCACAGTGTGTGAACACGCCCGGTTGACCCCGTTGGGCCGGGAGGTCATGGAGGATGCGCGCGGATGGGGTGGCTGATGTGGCGCCTGTGCCGCCAGGGCTTCAGCGCTCGTCGTAGCTGACCACCAGCGTGCTGGTGGTCGGCCGAGCCTGGCAGGACAGCACGAAACCCTTCTCGGTTTCCCATGGCTCCAGCGTGAAGTTCTTGTCCATGGTGACCTGTCCGTCCATCACCTTGGCGCGGCAGGTGCAGCACACGCCGCCTTTGCACGACCAGGGCAGGTCGAGCCCGGCGTTGAGCGCGGCGTCGAGCACGTGCTCGTCCTTGCGCATCCGGAGTGCATGGGGTTTGCCGTCGAGCACCACCGTCAAGGCGACTTCCCCGAGTTTCCGTTCCGCTGGCGGGCTCGGCGTGGGAGCCTGGCGCTGACCGGCTGGTTGCACATCCGGTGTGGGCGAGGTGAAGCGTTCGGTGTGGATGCGGTCGGGCCGCACGCCGGCATCGAGCAAGGCCTTTTCCGTGGCGTCGATCATGGCTTCGGGCCCACACACGAAGACCTCGTCCATGCTGCCCACTGGCAGCAGTGCGCCCATGAGGGCGCGCACCTTGTCGCCGTCGATGCGGCCTTCGAGCAGCGGCACTTCGTTGGCCTGGCGTGAAAGCACGTGGATGAGCGTGAGGCGACCAGGGTAGCGGTCCTTCAGGTCCTGCAGGTCCTCGTTGAACATGACGCTGTCCATGCGCCGGTTGCCGTAGACCAGGGTGAATTTGGCGTCCGGGGCGTCTTCCAGCGTGCTGGCCATGATGGACAGGATGGGCGTGATGCCCGAGCCGGCCGCGAAACCCACGCGGTGGATTGCACGCGGCTTGTGCACCGTGAAGCGCCCATCGGGGGGCATCACGCGCAGCGTGTCACCCGCCCGGAGCTGGGTGGCCGCCCAGTGGGAGAACACGCCCCCCTCGACCGGCCGGATCCCCAGCGTGAGTTCGCCATGTTTGGCGAGCCGGCTGCGCGGGCTGCTGATCGAGTAGCTGCGGCGCACGTCCTGGCCACCGATGTCTGCGCGCAGTGTGAGGAACTGGCCGGGTTTGAAGGCGAAGGTTTCGCGCAGGGTCTCGGGGATGGCAAGCGAGATCGCCACCGCACCCGCCGCTTCGGGGTCGACGCGTGAGACGGTGAGCTCGTGAAAGCGGGGGGCGGCGGTGCTCATGGCGTCGTCAGTAGGGTTTGAAGTGGTCGAAAGGTTCGAGGCAGTCGAGGCAGCGGTGTTGCGCTTTGCAGGCGGTGGAGCCAAAGGGCGCGATCAGCGTGGTGTTGCGCGAGCCGCAGTGCGGGCAGGTCACCCTGGCCGGGCGCGCCGCGTGCCGGCTGAAGCGCAGAACGCCGGGTGTGGCCGGTGGCGCGCTGCCACCCTGCGGTGGTGCGATACCGTAGGCGCGCAGCTTCTCTTTGGCCACTGCGCTCATCCAGTCGGTGGTCCAGGCCGGTGCGAGCTGTGTCACCACCCGGCCGGGCAGGCCGGCATCGCGCAGCGCCACCAAGATGTCGTCGGCGATCTGGCCCATGGCCGGGCAACCGCTGTAGGTGGGCGTGATGACGACCTCGGGCACGCCGTCGGCGCCTTCGCGCACGGCACGCAGGATGCCGAGATCGCTCAGGCTGACGACCGGAATCTCCGGGTCGGTCAGGTGCGCCAGCGCTTGGAAGACGGCTTGCAGCGATGCCTCGGTGGCCGCGCTCATGGCGTTCACCAGGCGGCGGTGGGGTGGGCGCGGGCCAGACTCTGCATCTCGGCGAGCAGGAATCCCAGGTGTTCCGAATGGATGCCTGTGTGGCCCTGTGCGACGTAACCCGGGTGGGGCTGGTCGTGGCGTGTCAGCGTGGCTTCGGCCAGGGTCTCGTTCACCAGCGCGTTCCAGTGCTCGCGCAAGCTGAGGATGTCGACCCCCGTGCCGTCCTGTGCCGCGGCGGACTCCGCCGGTCCCGGATGCCAGAAGGCCTCGCAGTACGGCAGCAGGAGGTCGATCGCGTTCTGGGCGCGGCGGTGCGACTCTTCGGTGCCGTCGCCGAAGCGCACCAGCCAGTCGCCCGCGTGCTGCAGGTGGTAGCGCACTTCTTTGAGCGATTTGGCGGCGATGGCGGCCAGCTGCGCATCCTTGGACGCGCGCAGGCTGTCCCACACCAGCACCATCAGCGCGCTCACCAGGAAGTTGCGCGCGATGGTCACGGCGTAGTCGCGCTCGCTCACCGCGTAGCCCACCAAGGGGCCGTGGTGCGGCAACTCCATCAGCGTGTGGTTGCGAAACTCGGCGGTGTCGCGGAAATAGGCGAGGGTGTCCTCGGTCACGCGACCGTCCTGGCGAGCACCCGGCAGGTGCGCGAAGCGCTGGGCCAGTGAGGCGTTGCTGTTGATCAGCTCCGCCGCGTGCTGGTACAGCAGGCGGGCTTGGCCGATCAGGTCCAGGCTGTTGTTGGCCAGCGCCAGGTCCTCTTCGAGGATGGGGCCGTGGCCGCACCACTCGGCGTTGCGCTGGCCGAGCACCAGGGCGTTGTCGGCCAGGTGGAGAAGGTAGTCGACGGGCGCCTTCATCACATGTGCCCCACTTTGTCGGGGATCTGATAGAAGGTCGGGTGGCGGTAGACCTTGTCAGCCGCCGGATCGAAGAAGCTGTCCTTGCTGTCGGGTTCGCTGGCGGTGATGGCGGTCGACGGCACAACCCAGATGCTCACGCCTTCCTGCCGGCGGGTGTAGACGTCGCGCGCCATCTGCAGGGCGTGGCGGGCGTCGCTGGCATGCAGGCTGCCGCAGTGCTTGTGTTCCAGGCCCTGCTTGCTGCGCACGAACACTTCCCACAGGGGCCATTCTTTCAATGCCGGGGCGCCTTCTCCCTTGGGGAGAGGGCTGGGGTGAGGGCTCTGGTTCATGCGGCCTCCTTTTGTGGGCGTTGCTGTTGCTTGCGAGCGTGGACCAGCGCGGCTTCGCGCACCCAGGCGCCCTGTTCGTGTGCCTTGACGCGGGTGGTCAGGCGCTCCTGGTTCATCGGGCCGTGGCCGTTGACCGTGGCCCAGAACTCGTCCCAGTCGATCTGTCCGTAGTCCCAGTGGCCACGCGCCTCGTTCCATTTCAGGTCGGGGTCAGGCAGGGTCACACCCAGCACCTCGGCCTGCGGCACGGTGGCGTCGACGAACTTCTGGCGCAGGTCGTCGTTGCCGATGCGCTTGATGCCCCAGCGCATGCCCTGCACGCTGTTGGGGCTGTCGGCGTCGGGCGGGCCGAACATGGCCAGGCATTTCCACCAGTACCGGTTGACGGCATCCTGCACCATGGCCTTCTGTTCGGCCGTGCCCTGCATCATCACCAACAGGGCCTCGTAGCCCTGGCGCTGGTGGAAGCTCTCTTCCTTGCAGACGCGGATCATGGCGCGCGCATAGGGCCCATAGCTGCAACGGCACAGCGGAATCTGGTTCATGATCGCCGCGCCGTCGACCAGCCAGCCGATCACGCCCACGTCGGCCCAGTTGAGCGTGGGGTAGTTGAAGATCGAGCTGTACTTGGCCTTGCCGGTGTGCAGGGCATCCAGCATCTGGTCGCGGCTGGTGCCCAGGGTTTCGGCGGCGCTATACAAATAGAGGCCGTGGCCGCCTTCGTCTTGCACCTTGGCGATCAGGATGGCTTTGCGTTTGAGGCTGGGCGCGCGGCTGATCCAGTTGCCTTCGGGCAGCATGCCGACGATCTCGCTGTGCGCGTGCTGGCTGATCTGGCGCACCAGGGTCTTGCGGTAGGCCTCGGGCATCCAGTCGCGCGGCTCGATCTTGCCGTCGGCGTCGATGACGGTGTCGAAGTGCGCCTGCAGCGCCGCGTCTTCGTTGCGAAGGGGCGTGGCGGCCGGCTTTGCCGCGCCGGGAGTGGCACCATCAGCGACCGAAAACGACTGGGTATACATGCGCGGCTCCTGAGACCGTGTCGTGGACAGGCGTGCAGTATAGAAAATTAACCGACCGATCGGTTGGTTAATTCGGCCCGGTCGGATCGGGATTTACCCGTGGGCGGTGGTGCGGCGGTCATGCCGCGGGCGTTTGTGGATAGCGGTCAGCGGCCGCCAGCCTCCACCGACTGCGCTTTGCCGCGTCCCCGTCCGAGCACGTCCAGCACCCGCGGCAGCGTCGCCTGCAGCTCTGCCTTGAGGGTGTGCGGCGGGTTGATCACAAACATGCCACTGGCGGACAGGCCTGGGCGCTCATTGAGCGACAGGTCTCTTTGCCCGATGTTGAGTGTGGCATGCAGCCAGGGCCGACCGGCCTGGTTGGAGAGCGTCTTGAGGCGCCTGGGCAGGTCGTGCGCCTCGGCGCGGGGAATGATCGGATACCAGACCAGGTAGCAGCCGGTGGGGAAGCGCTTGAGGCACTCCTGTATGCAGGCGCTTACTTTCGCGTAGTCGCTTTTGATTTCGTAGCTTGGGTCGATGAGGACCAGCGCCCGCTTGGAGCCTGAGGTGGAAGGTGGGGGGGGCAGCATCGGTTTCAGGCTCTCGAAACCATCCTGGAGCTGGACAGACACCTGGCGGCCCGCGTTCAGTTGGGCCACGTTGGCTGTGAGCGTGCGGCTGTCGGTGGGGTGCAGTTCAAACAGCTTGAGCCGGTCGCGCGACTCGGTGCGCATGAGCGACTGCATGACAAAAGGGGAGCCCGGATAGACGCGAAGCTGGTCGTCGGGGTTGAAGCTGGCGATAAGGTCGAGGTAGTCGTCCAGGGCGGGTGTCGAAGGCAGCGGCTCTTGTCCGGCTGCGCGCAAAGCTGCCATCAGCTTGACGATGCCGTCGGCCGCCTCGCCGCCCTTTTCCGCGTAGTCGCCATCGAGCCGGTAAAGGCCCGCGCCCGCATGGGTGTCCACCAGGGTGATGCCTGCCTCCTTCTGCATCAGATGACGCAAGGTGGCGAGCAGGGTGGTGTGTTTCAACACGTCGGCGTGGTTGCCGGCGTGGAAGGCGTGGCGGTAACTGAACATCGGGCGATGGTAGCGCCAGAACGGTGATGGCCCTGCCCGATTTGCAGACAGGGAGCAGGCCACGAGGCCGTCACCCCGGGGGGAATGCGTCGGGGATGTGTGGGCTGCTTGCCGGCCATGGCGGAAAAATCGTACAATACTCGGCTTCGCAGCGATTTCGTGGTCCCGCGGCGAAGCACACCAACCCACCTAAGAGCGTTCCGTCAGAGAACGACCGACCGTGGAAAAGGGCCCGCCAAACCAACTCTTTGCAGAGAAAACTCATGACCAAAACGTTCAGCGCCAAGCCCGCTGACGTGAAGCACGAGTGGTTTGTGATTGACGCAACCGACAAGGTTCTCGGACGGGTCGCCAGTGAAGTGGCCCTCCGTCTGCGCGGCAAGCACAAGGCCATCTACACGCCTCACGTCGATACCGGTGATTACATCGTCATCATCAACGCCGCCAAGCTGCGCGTGACCGGGACGAAGAACACCGACAAGATGTACTACCGTCACTCCGGTTTCCCGGGCGGCATCTATGCCACCAGCTTCCGTGACATGCAGGCCAAGCACCCTGGCCGCGCACTCGAGAAGGCCGTCAAGGGCATGCTGCCCAAGGGTCCTCTGGGTTACGCCATGATCAAGAAGCTCAAGGTGTACGGCGGCGCCGAGCACCCGCACACCGCCCAACAGCCGCAAGTGCTGGACATCTGAGGAGCCGACGATGATTGGTGAATGGAACAATGGCACCGGCCGTCGCAAATCCAGCGTCGCCCGCGTGTTTCTGAAAAAAGGCACCGGCAAGATCACGGTCAACGGCAAGGACATCGAACAGTTCTTCGGCCGCCAGACCTCGATCATGATCGCCAAGCAGCCCCTGGTGCTGACCGAGAACGTCGAAACCTTCGACATCCAGGTCAACGTCCACGGTGGCGGCGAATCCGGTCAGGCCGGCGCTGTGCGCCACGGCATCACCCGCGCCCTGATCGATTACGACGCCAACCTGAAGCCCGCCCTGTCGAGCGCTGGTTACGTGACCCGCGACGCTCGCGAAGTCGAGCGTAAGAAGGTTGGTCTGCGTTCTGCACGCCGTCGCAAGCAGTTCAGCAAGCGCTGATCGCGTTGCTTCGAACCGCCAAAGCCGCTCTCAAGTCAGTCTTGGGGCGGCTTTTGTCTTTGGAGGGCCGCTGCAAGGTGGTTTTCGCTGACGGGAAGGGTGCTCAATGAGATTCCGGCTGTTACGGCGACGCCTGACGGTGAGCAGCCCACGGGTGGCGATCCGCAGTGCCATGCCTTGGCCGCTGCGCTGGTTGCTGGCGGCGGTGGTGCTGGGTTTTTCGGGGGCGCTGGCCCTCTGGGCTTTCGAGACGGGCAAAGACATCGCGGGCCTTGAGCGGGGTGCCAAGGAAGAGTTGGCGCAACTGCGCTCTGATGTGGTGAGTCTGCGTGAGGAACTGGGCAAGGCCCAGTCGGTGGCGAATACCGCCGAAAGCCTGCTGACCGCCGAGAAGGCGGCACAGGAGCAGTTGATTCTGCAGATTCGTCAGCTGGAAGCGGACAACCAGGTGCTACGCAGCGATCTGGGGTTGTTTGAGCGGCTGATTCCGGCCTCGGGTGGCGACGCGCTGAGCATTCGTGGCCTGCAGGTCGAGCGTTTGACCGAGGGTCAGCTCAAGTGGCAGGTGCTCATGATTCAGCCGTCGAAAAACGCGCCGGAATTCAAGGGTGCGTTGGAGCTTTCATTTGCCGGCACGCTCGAAGGGCGCCCCTGGACGCTGGATGCGCCGGGCACCCCGAAGCCGGTCAGTGTGCGCAGCTATTTGCGCCAGGAGGGCGTCGTGGACGTGCCGGCAGCGGTCGTGGTAAAAACCGTGACCGCCCGGATCGTGCAGGGCGGTGCCGTCAAATCCATCCAGACCGTCAAGCTCTGACGGCTGTGCCGTCCCCGGAGAACGTCGATGTTCAGCAAGAAGAAGCAGCCGCCCATCAAAAGCCTGATTGCCCAGGGCACCCGCATTGAAGGTCATGTGGTGTTCCACGATGGTCTTCGGGTCGACGGGGAAGTGGTGGGCGACATCCGGGCCAGCGACGAACATTCGAGCATCCTGGTGGTCAGCGAATCGGCCAGTGTCACGGGGCAGATCCATGCCGACCACGTGATCATCAACGGGACGGTGAAAGGGCCTGTGAAGGCGTATGAACTGCTGGAGCTCCAGCCGCGAGCACGCATCGAAGGCGATGTCTCCTACAAGGCGCTGGAGATGCACCAGGGGGCGACCATTGCGGGGCAACTCCAGCCGATGGCCGAAGGGGCCGAAGAAGACAAGCCCACACTGAAACTGGCGGCAAACAACGGCTGAGGGATGCGTCAAGGCGTTTTGCGCTAGCATTTCCGGCAATTCAGGGCCCTGTGCCCATGCCTCCGAAAGGAATCTCTCATGAACGCTGTTGCCGAAGCCCTTCCCACCGACATGCCTGCACCGCTGGTCTTTACCGACAGCGCCGCAGCCAAAGTGGCCGACCTGGTTGCCGAAGAGGGCAATCCCGACCTGAAATTGCGTGTCTTCGTTCAGGGGGGCGGCTGTTCCGGCTTCCAGTACGGCTTCACCTTCGATGAGGTCGTCAACGAAGACGACACCCAGATGTCCAAGAATGGGGTCACCCTGCTGATCGATGCGATGAGCTACCAGTATCTGGCTGGCGCAGAGATCGACTACAAGGAAGACCTCGAAGGCGCCCAGTTCGTGATCCGCAACCCGAATGCCACGACGACCTGTGGCTGTGGATCGAGCTTCAGCGTCTGAGTGGTTTTTCCGCGAGCCGGGACAAAAAAAGGAGCGCCCGGGCGCTCCTTTTTTCTTGGCTGCTGGCGTGCCTGCGGCACGCTCCGGGTCATTCGGCGCTGGCTTGCTGCACCGATCTGGCGGCGTCGAGTTGCGCGCGTTGCAAGGCCGCGACGGCATTGAAGCCGGCACGCCATTCGGCCTGCATGGGCACGCTTTCGCTCTTGCGGGCCACTTCCAATGGGTCCTGATGCACGCCCTTCACCTTGAATTCCAGGTGCAGGTGGGGGCCGGTGGACAGGCCTGTCGAACCGACGGCACCAATGAATTCCCCTTGTTCGACCTTCTGCCCCTGGCGCACGCCGATGCGGCTGAGGTGGGCATACAAGGTCGACTGGTTGCCCCGGTGCGAGATCTCGATGGTGTTGCCGTAGCCATTGCGCCAGCCGGCAAAGCTCACGACACCATCACCGATGGTGCGCACGGGGGTGCCGGAGGGTGCTGCGTAATCGACACCCAGGTGGGCCTTCTGCTTACCGGTGATCGGGTGGAAGCGCATCCCATAGCCGCTGCTCACGCGGGTGAAGGCAAGGGGCGAGGACAAGAAGTTCTTGCGCGAAGACTGGCCATCAAAGCCGTAATAGGCGCCTTTCTGGCCGGGAGGTTCGTACCAGACCGCTTCGAACGTCTTGCCGTTGTTGATGAACGAGGCGCTGAGCACGCGGCCCGTCCGCATGACTTCGCCATCGGCGTTGAGGGTTTCGTAGACCACGCTGAAGCGGTCGCCCTCGCGGAGGTCGCGGCGGAAATCGATGTCGCTGCCAAAAATTTCGGCCAGTTGCACCGCGACGCTGTCGGGCAGACCGATGGCGTCGGTCGCGGCAAACAGCGAGCTGCGGATGACCCCGCCAGCCAATTGCGAGGTGGGTTCGAGTTCGGCGGCTTCGACGCTGGTGTGCCAGCCCTGGTCACCGTTCTCGACCGTGACCCGGGTGAAGCTGCGTTCATCGCCGGGCAGCCAGCGGGCCTGGAGTCGCAGCAACTCGTGGCGGTCATTGGTTTCAACGGTCACGAGCTTGCCGGTGCGGGCGCCGAACAGGTCGCGCATGGCCGGGTCGTTGCGCAGATAGGCCAGCGCGGCCGGGTCCTGGACGCCAAGGCGCTGCAGCAGGCTCTGGGGTGTGTCGTCGCGGCGGACCGCTTCGCTGCGGTAGAGGGTGAAGGGCAATGCCGGTCCGAGAGCGTCGGGAGACAGCGGTGCGAAGGGCACGGCTTCGACGATACGGGTCACAGGCAGGTCGGCGGCGTCGGGGGCCAAGGGGGCGATACCGAAGGCGGTGACACCGGTTCCCAGCAGCAGCACGCCCAGCCCGGCTGCCACACGACGCGGATGGCGGGACAGCAGCTGGGCCGAAGCCTGCGCCATGCCGCTCAGCAGGGGCAAGGGGTTGAGTTTCAAAATGTCGAATCGGTTGCGAAGGCGCAGCAGCAGCGCTGCGGAAGGCTCAGAAGCCTGGTGTGAGGGTTCTGGCTGCAGCAAGTTCCGCACCGGGCACAGCAGCGTGCGCCGGGTCTGGCCAACGAGGGATGCCCGACCCCTCTAAAATCTGACCACAGCCTTTTCTAGTATAGAGCCAGTGTCAGGCGAATGACATGCGAAATCCCCCTATGAATACCCGCTCTGACGCCTCTCAAGCCCCTGTTGCCGCACCGTCTGTCGGATCGCCGGTCACCGACCGTGTTCGCGAAGCGCTGGCCATCACCCTGCGCGGTTGTGACGAGCTGATTCCGCAGGACGACTGGCTGAAGAAACTCGCCCGTTCCGAAGCCAGCGGGGTGCCGTTGCGCATCAAGCTGGGGCTGGACCCGACCGCGCCCGACATTCACATCGGTCACACGGTGGTGCTCAACAAGATGCGCCAGTTGCAGGACCTGGGCCACACGGTGATCTTCCTGATCGGCGACTTCACCAGCCTGATCGGCGACCCCTCTGGCCGCAACAGCACGCGCCCGCCGCTCACGCCCGAGCAGATCAAGGCCAACGCCGAGACCTACTACAAGCAGGCCAGTCTGGTGTTGGATGAAAGCAAAACCGAGATTCGCTACAACAGCGAGTGGAGCCTGCCGCTGGGTTCGATGGGCATGATCCAGCTCGCCGCCAAGTACACCGTGGCGCGCATGATGGAGCGCAACGATTTCCACCAGCGTTTCTCGGCCGGCACGCCGATCAGCGTGCACGAGTTCCTCTATCCCCTGATGCAGGGGTACGACTCGGTGGCGCTCAAGAGCGACCTGGAGCTGGGTGGGACCGACCAGAAGTTCAATCTGCTGATGGGGCGCCATCTGCAGGCCGAGTATGGCCTGGAGCCGCAGTGCATCCTGACGATGCCGCTGCTGGTGGGGCTGGACGGGGTGGACAAGATGTCCAAGTCCAAGAACAACTACATCGGGATCACCGAGGACGCCAACACCATGTTCGCCAAGGTGCTGAGCATCTCGGACACGCTGATGTGGGACTGG
Source organism: Hydrogenophaga sp. NFH-34 (assembly GCF_021401345.1). Classification (GTDB taxonomy): domain Bacteria; phylum Pseudomonadota; class Gammaproteobacteria; order Burkholderiales; family Burkholderiaceae_C; genus Hydrogenophaga; species Hydrogenophaga electricum. Next base: position 865 of record NZ_JACBGE010000021.1, on the reverse strand, counting down.
TTCACGCTGCTGTCCTTCAAGTCCATGGCACAGATCGAGGCCCTCAAGGCCGAGGTCGCCGCGGGCCGCAATCCCAAGGACGCGAAGGTGATGCTGGCCAAGGAGATCACTGCGCGGTTTCACAGCGCGGCGGCGGCCGATGCGGCGGAGCAGGATTTTGTCAACCGCAGCAAGGGCGGGGTGCCGGACGAGATTCCCGAGGTGTCGCTGAGCGGTGCGCCGCTGGGCATCGGGGCGCTGCTCAAATCGGCCGGGCTGGCACCTTCCTCCAGCGAGGCGAACCGCTTGATCGAGGGCGGCGGTGTGCGGGTGGACTCCTCCGTGGTCAGCGACAAGGGGTTGAAGCTGGGGGCCGGGGTCTATGTGGTGCAGGTGGGCAAGCGGAAGTTTGCCAAGGTCACACTGTCCTGATTCAGGTTGACAGCGACCTCGCGGGATCGGTGCGGCGGGGCACCCTGCTCCGCGACTGTCCCCCGCCGGCTGTGCCGGCTCCTCCTTGATGCCGCTGCGCAGGGCGACCCATCACCCCGATCTGACGAAACGGTGGTGTGCAGCCGTTGGCGCGCCTGCATGGTGGTTGCTGCCTGAGTGACAGGGATGGCTGCCGCAGCGGCATAGAGGCGGAGGGCGCGCAGCGCCCGGGGGCAGCCGTGGAGGCAGTCAACCCTGGCGCTCAGGCGAAGAAGAGCCAGCCTCTCGCAGCACGGGCGTGCCAATAACGCGGCCCGTTGAATACCCCGGCCAGGCTTGTATCTTCATATCTGACTGGCGCGGTAGAGTGTGGCCGCCGTTGAGGCGGCCAGACCGGCCCGTGCAGTTTGGTAGCGGCTGGGGTGATCGAGCCCGTGACTGAGTACAGAACGCA
>NZ_JACBGE010000020.1 GCF_021401345.1 Hydrogenophaga sp. NFH-34 | reverse complement strand
GGTCGCCTTGGTCGCTTGCATGCGCAAGCTGCTGACCACGCTCAATGCCATGGTCCGAACTGGCAAACCTTGGGACAAATCGCTTCACAGCGCTTGACTTCCAAGACGGTTACTCAGTCGGTGGGTTCGCAGCGGCCCTGCGACTGGGCCAGGCCCCGGAAATCGCTGCGCCAGCTCCGGACGGCGGTGTCGAACTGGATGCGCTCGTTGTCCTGCGAGGTGAACACGGTGGTGCCTTCGACCAGGAAGGTGTAGACCGCCTGCCCGTCGATACGCACCGCGGTCACGCGCTGGGCGTCATGCGCCAGCTCGACGGTGCGCGGCCAGACTGCGCGCGAGGGCTGGTAGACCGCTTCACAGACCCAGCGCACGGTCTGCACCGGGCCGGGCGCCGACGGTGCGCGCGCCAACGCCGGGCCACCGGACAGGGTAGCGGCCGCGAGCGCCCACCACCCGGTTTTCAATCGCCCCCCTGCGCCAGCCGCGCACTCTGCCAGTACACGTCGTCGCCGCCGTCCATGCGGTTGAGCACACGCGCCAGCACGAACATCAGGTCGCTCAGGCGATTGAGGTACTGGCGCGGCGCGTCCCGCACCGTGTCCTCCTGCCCCAGCGCCACGATCTGGCGCTCGGCCCGACGCGCCACGGTGCGGCACACGTGCGCCTGCGCGGCCGCGCGCGTGCCCGCCGGCAGGATGAATTCCTGCAGCCGCGGCAACTGGGCGTTGTGCGTGGCCAGCGCTTCGTCCAGCGCCAGCACCGCGTCGGCCTTGAGCAGTTCGTAGCCGGGGATGGACAGCTCGCCGCCGAGGTTGAACAGCTGGTGCTGGATCTCGACCAGCAGCGTGCGCACCTCGGCCGGCAGTGTTTCGCACAGCAGCAGGCCGATGTGCGAGTTGAGTTCGTCCACGTCGCCCATGGCTTGGAAGCGCAGGTGGTGCTTGGGCAGACGGGTGTTGTCGCCCAGGCCGCTGGTGCCGTCGTCGCCGGTGCGGGTGGCGATCTGTGTGAGTCGGTTGCCCATGAAGGTGGTTCCTGGAAGCGCCATCACTGCCTGGCGGGCAGACAGATCAGCGTCGATAATGGCCCATTATCTGCGTGCCAGTCCCTCCTGGCACGCCACAGGAGACATCCATGAACGCCCCCGTCAAGCACGTCCATCTGGCGCCCACGCTTCGGCTGCGCGAAACGCCCGCCCTGGTGATCGAAGCGCTGCAGCAGCGCTTCGGTGCGCAGTGTTCCACCGCCCTGGCGGTGCGCGAACAGCACGGGCGCGACGAGTCCATTTACGACGTGCCGCCGCCCGCGGCCGTGGTGTTTGCCGAGTCGACGCAGGACGTGGCCGACGCGGTCGCGCTGGCGGCGCAACACAAGGTGCCAGTCATCCCCTTCGGCGTGGGCTCTTCGCTCGAAGGCCACCTGCTGGCGGTGCAGGGCGGCATCAGCATCGACGTCAGCCGCATGAACCAGGTGCTGTCGATCAACGCCGAAGACCTGACCGTGACCGTGCAGCCGGGCATCACGCGCAAGGCGCTGAACGAGGCTGTCAAACACGAAGGCCTGTTCTTCCCCATCGACCCGGGCGCCGATGCCTCCATCGGCGGCATGACGGCCACCCGCGCCAGCGGCACCAACGCAGTGCGCTACGGCACCATGCGCGAAAACGTGCTGGCGCTCGAAGTCGTGACCGCGCAGGGCGAGGCCATCCGCACCGGCACGCGCGCCAAAAAAAGCAGCGCCGGCTACGACCTCACGCGCCTGATGGTTGGCAGCGAAGGCACGCTGGGCGTGATCACCGAAATCACACTCAAACTCTACCCGCTGCCCGAAGCGATTTCGGCCGCGATCTGCTCCTTCCCCAGCATCGAGGCCGCCGTGCGCACCGTGATCCAGGTGATCCAGCTCGGCGTGCCCATCGCGCGCTGCGAACTGATCGACACCAATTCCGTGCGCATGGTCAACGCGCACAGCAAGCTGGGTCTGCGCGAAGAGAACATGCTGCTGATGGAGTTCCACGGCTCGCCCGCCAGTGTGAAAGAACAGGCCGAGACGGTGCAGGAGATCGCCAGCGAACACGGCGGCAACGCCTTTGAATGGGCGACCACGCCCGAGGAACGCACGCGCCTGTGGACCGCGCGGCACAACGCCTACTTCGCCGCCATCCAGAGCAAACCCGGCTGCCGCGCCATCAGCACCGACACCTGCGTGCCCATCAGCCGCCTGGCCGACGCGCTGCTCGATTCGGTGGCCGAAGCCGACGCCAGCGGCCTGCCCTACTTCCTCGTTGGCCACGTGGGCGACGGCAACTTCCACTTCGGCTACCTGATCGACCCGGACAAGCCCGAAGAATACACGCTGGCAGAGGAACTCAACCACAAGCTGGTGGCGCGCGCGCTGAGCCTGGAAGGCACCTGCACCGGCGAGCACGGCGTGGGCCTGCACAAGATGGACTTCTTGCGCACCGAAGCGGGCGACGGCGCCATCCAGATGATGCGCACCCTCAAGCGCGCGCTCGACCCGGACAACATCCTCAACCCGGGCAAGATCTTTTCACTCTGAGGCCGCACCCGCCTGCTGCCACTGGCGCAGCAGGCCCTCGGCGCCCATGCCCCGGGCGCTTTTTCGCGCCTGGGCCTGCAGGGCCCGCGCCCGCGGCACATCGCCGTTGCGGCGGTGGCACTCGGCCAGCAGCCAGTGCATCTGGGGCACGCAGTACTGGTCTTCGTGGTGCAGGGCCTCGCCGCAGGCCTGTGTCAGCAGCGGCATGGCCTGTTCGTGCAGGCCCTGTGCCATCAGGGCCTCGGCCACCATCCAGCGCGAGGTGGTGATCCCGGCCTGGTAGGCGCCCCGCATGCGGTGCGCCGCCGCGTGCAGCGCATCGGCGTCCTGCAGGGCCCCCTGCCGGGCCTGTCCACACAGCAGCAACAGACTGCTGACGCCTTCCCAGAGCGGAAAGCGGAACTGCCCCGCCAGCGCGTGGATCCGCGCGGCGCCCGCGTGCAACGCCGTCCAGTCGCCCTGGCACCAGTGAGCGCAGCTGAGCAGGGTGAGCGCGAAGCACACCGCGTGCGGCCGCTGCGGCCCGTCCAGCCGCTGCTGCAAAGCCTCGGCCCAGTGCGACAGGCCCGCCGCATCGCCTTCGAACCAGCACAGCCAGGCCAGGAACGCCCGGCAGACCAGCGCGGGGTCGTCGCTGCAATAGAGCAGACGGTGGTGCAGCGACAGCCGGTCGGACAAGGTCACGGCTTCCTGCAAGGCTTGCCGCGACTCGGCAAAACGCCCCAGCCAGAACAGCGAGTTGCCCAGGGCGTAGCGCGCCATGAGCCCTTGCTCGGGCGTCTCGGCCATGTCGGCAAGCTGGCGGGCCAGGTCCAGGCCGCCCACCACCCCTTGCGAACTGCTGCCCATGTAGCGCCCGGCGAGCGCGGCAAACCGCAGATCGAGGACTTCCGCACCGCCCTCCGGCAGAACGCCCAGGGCATCGTCCACGCTGCCGAACACGTGCCAGGCCGCCGCGGACCCGAAGCCTTCGGTCATGTGCAGGCAATGCCCCACCTGGACCTGCAGGGCCGCGCGCTTGAGCACCGTCTGCCGGTGCGGCGCCAGACGCGCCACCGCATCGATGGCGCGCTCGTAGCAGATCCGTGCGTCCGCCGCAAAGTCGCGTTCGATCGCGGCGTCGCCGGCCAGGCGCCACCAGTGGGCCGCTTCGGCCCAGGATTGCGCGGCCTCCCAGTGGCGGGCCACCTGGTCCGCCACCACGGGATCGTGGCCTTGCAGGTGGTTGGCCGCCTGCGCGTGCCACCGGCGCCGCTGCGCGGGAGGGATGCCCTCGTACACCACACCTTGCACCAGCCCATGCCCGAACACCCACCCGTCGCGCCCCATGGCGCGAACCAGATGCAGGTGGCTGGCGCGGGTGAGCGCGGTGCGGATCGCATGCCGGGGCAGCAGGCCCTGCAGCGTCGGCAGGTCGAAGCGTTCGCCCAGCACCGAGGCGGCGCGCAACACCACCCGGCCCGGACCGAGCGCGTCCAGCTGGTCCTGCACCAGCGCCTCGATGCCGGCGTGCGTGCGCGGCGGCGCGGTCCGGCTCCGGGCCAGCCATTGCAGGATCAGCGGCACCCCGCCGGCCGATTCCACCAGGCGGTCGCGCTCACCGGCATCCAGGTGCGCGGCCGCCTCGGTGGCCTGCAGCAGGTGGTGCGCAGCTTCCGGCGGCAGCACCTCCAGCGCCAGCGTGCGCGCGAACGCGGGCCGCCCGCCGGCCGGCATCGGCCGCGCCGACATGACCAGCAGCACGGGAAGTCCCTGCAGTTGCTGCAGCAGCACGGGCAGGTAGTCCAGCGTGGCCTGGTCCGCCCAGTGCAGGTCTTCCAGACTGATCAGCAGCGGCAGCTGCAAAGCCCGCTGCGTGACGAGCCGCAGCACCTGCGTGCGCAGCACCTGCCGGTCATCGGTCCCGCGCAGCGCCTGGGCCGGCTCTGCCGCGCCCAGCGCCACCCGCCACGGCATCATCGGGTGCTCCTGAATCTGCCAGCCGCAGGCCATGCGCAGCACATGGCCGCCCGAACCGGCCACCTGTTCCTCCAGCGCCCGCACCAGGCGGGATTTGCCATAGCCCGCCGGCGCCTGGATCAGCACGGCGCTGGCGCCCGATGCCGCCACCGCCGCCCACCGCGCGCGCAACCAAGCCAGTTCGCGCTGGCGGCCCACCAGGGGCAAATCGGCACCCGCAGCAGCGTGCGCGGGCGGATGCCGGTCGACGCCCCCGACCCAGAGGTGCGGGTCCTGCGCCGACCGGGCGCCTGAAAAGCCCGTCTCGCGCGCCGCGAGCACCACGTCCTGGGTGGCCAGCCACTCGCCCCAGCCCGCCTGCCAGCAGACGCGCATCGCCGCGTGGACCGCGTCCCCCACCAGCCAGCGCGCGCCCAGGCCCGGGCGCACCAGCACCCGCGCATCGGCCACGCCCGCCCGCACCTGTTCGCTCAGGCCCAGGGCCATCCATTGCCGCGCCATGTCGCCGGCGCTGCGGGCGGGTTCCGGGCCCGCGTCGCTCAGGCCGAACACGGCGGCCCAGCCCAGGCCGGGCACAGCGATCGGCAGACCGTGGGCACGACGCGCCATGGCGTCCCAGATCCGCCCCCAGGCCTCGACGGCCTGCTCGTCGGTGGCGTGCGCCTGGGGAATGTCGCTGTAGAGGCCCGTCACCCGGCGCCACTCGGGAATGGTCGTGGGCACCGACCGCGCGAACGCCTCGTCGGCAGGCCGCGCCAGTTCGTGAAGGTCCGACGGTTCCAGCCCGAGCTGTTCTTCGATCTTCCCGATGCTCTGGTGCACCACCTGCTGCGCCTGCAATGGCTGCCCCTGCCGCTGCAACAGCTCGGCGAGCAACACCGCGTGACTCTCCTGCGCCGGCGCCAGCAGCAGCAACCGGCGGGCCGTGACGACGGCCCCGTGCAGACGCCCCTGCGCGGCGGCGCGCCGGGCCTTGAAAGCCAGGACCTGCAGCAAGGCATCGGCACAGGTGTCGCGCATGTACGGCAGCCACTCCGTCCCATCCGGCATGGGCGGCAACTCCAGGCCTTGCAGGAAACCGCCATCCGGCAGGGTGTCCAGCACGTCGTCGTCCGGCAGGGCATTCCAGTCCGGCGGCTCGGCGGGCCGGCTGGCCCGGGCCCAGCGCTGGAGCTGCTCGGCATCCACCACGAGGCGATCGTCGGGGGCCAGACCGATCGTCTGGGCGGAACCCACCAGGCAGTGCCCCAGCCCGGCCGCAGCGAGCCAGGCGCGCAGCTCGGCCAGCACCTGCCGCAGATTGGCTTTGGCCGCCGGTGCCGGACGGTCGGGCCACAACCATTCCGCCACCACCGCCCGGGCATGCACCTGCCCGCGTGTGGTGCCCAGCAGGGCCCAAAGGGCCCAGGCCTTGCGGTACTTGACGCGCCGGGACACATCGTCGCCCCGGATCACCAGGCGCGGCGGACCGAGCAGGCACAAACCGAGGGCGGGAACAGCGATTTCGGGCACGGCGGCAAGGCCTCAATTTGTGGCCAATGGGCCACTTCGCGCCCATTTTCTCACGATTGTCTAACGGTCCTGGTCGCCAATACCGACGCACGATCAAAGGACCACACCATGGGCTGCCCAGCCACCAACCGCCAACTGCCGCCGTCTTCCCGGGCCTTCGTCGGCCAACCTGTCCGCCATGCCATCGCGGCCGCCGCGCTGGCGCTGACCCTGCACCAGGCGCCGGCCTGGGCGGACTGTAGCGACACCGCCACCGAATCGGGCGTCGGCGCCCTGGCCTGTGGCCGCCTGGCCAATGCCAATGGCGTGCACAGCGTCGCGGTCGGCTTCGCCGCAGGCGTTGGCTCCAGCGGCGAGGGCAACGTGGCCGTGGGCGGCCGCGCGGGACAGGAAACCACCGGCACCGACAACACCGCTGTCGGGCGCAACGCCGGCCTCACCGTCAACGGCAACCAGAACGCCGCCTTCGGCGTGGATGCGGGCCAGAAGATCACCGGCAACAGCAACACCTCGCTCGGCACCAGCGCCGGCACCGAAATCTCCGGCAACCGGAACAGCGCCGTGGGCACCGACGCCGGCTACAAGGTCACCGGCAACGCCAATTCGAGCGTGGGTACCGACGCCGGCTGGAACGTCAACGGCAGCTTCAATTCCGCCAGCGGCACGGAAGCCGGCTGGAACGTCACCGGCAGCCGCAACACCGCCACCGGCCTGGGTGCCGGCTCGGGCGTCACCGGCAACAGCAACACCGCCACCGGCGACGGTAGCGGCAACATCGTCAAGGGCGACCGCAACACCGCCAACGGCTACAGCGCGGGCGGCCGGGTCACCGGCAACGACAACACCGCCATCGGGACCCGTGCGGGCCGCACGGTCAGCGGCGATGGCAACCTGGCGCTGGGCACGGACGCGGGGTCGAACATCACGGCCAGCCACACCATCAGCGTCGGCACCAACGCCCAGGCCAGCACCGACAACGCGGTCGCCATCGGCACCAACGCCCAGGCCAGCACCGACAACGCGGTCGCCATCGGCACCAACGCCCAGGCCACCCACGCCAATGCGGTCGCCATCGGCGCCGGCTCCACCACCTCGGGCGACAACACGCTGTCGGTGGGCAGCACGGGCAACGAGCGCCGCATCACCCATGTGGCCAACGGCACCAACGCCACCGACGCGGTGAACCTAGGCCAGATGCAAAGCAGCATCACCGCCGCCACCGCCGGCATCCTGAGCGCCGCCCAGACCCACGCTGACACCGTCGCCGCACAGGCCGAGGCCAACGCCAAGACCTATACCGACAGTGCCACCGCTGGCATCTTGAGCGCGGCCCAGAGCCACGCCGACACCGTCGCCGCACAGGCTGAAGCCAACGCCAAGGCCTATACCGACAGCTCGGCTGCAGCCACCCTGAGCGCCGCCCAGACTCATGCCGATACCGTTGCGGCACAGGCCGAGACCAACGCCAAGGCCTACACGGACGCCTCGGCCGCAGCCACCCTGAGCGCCGCCCAAACCCACGCCGATACCGTCGCCTCGCAGGCCGAAGCCAACGCCAAGGCCTACACCGACAGCTCGGCCGCGGCCACCCTGAGCGCCGCCCAAACCCACGCCGATACCGTCGCCTCGCAGGCCGAAGCCAACGCCAAGGCCTACACCGACAGCTCGGCCACGACCACCCTGAGCGCGGCCCAGACGCACACCAACACCCAGCTCGACACCGCTTTGCGCAGCACCTCCGTGGCCGTCGGGCAAGGGGCCTCGGCCACGCCCACCGGCGCCATCGCCATCGGCCCCGACGCCACGGCCCAGTCCAGCAACAGCATCGCCTTGGGCCAGGGGGCCTTAGCCGTGCAGTCCGATTCCATCGCCATCGGCGCGGGCGCCACCGCCCGCTCTTCGGTGGCCGTGGGTGTCGGGGCCCAAGCGACCGGCACCCGCACCACGGCGCTGGGCGACAACGCCGCCGCCACGGGCGACTACAGCGTCGCGGTGGGCCACAACGCCCAGGCCACCCACACCAACGCGATCGCCCTGGGCAACGGTTCGACCACCTCGGCCGACAACACGCTGTCGGTGGGCAGCACCGGCAACGAACGCCGCATCACGCACGTGGCCGACGGCGAAGCCGACAGCGATGCGGCCACGGTCCGGCAGGTGCGCGCTATCCAGACCCAGTCGTTGGGCGAGGCGCAGGCCTACGCCGACCAGGGCGACCAGCGCACGCTGCGCCAGGCCCAGCGCTACGCGGACGCCGGCGACGCCCGCACCTTCGAACGGGCGCAGGCCTATGCCGACGCGGGCGATGCCCGTACCCTGGAGCAAGCCCAGACCTATGCCGACGAAGGCGATGTGCGCACCCTCGACACGGCCCGCCAGTACACCGACCAGCAGATCGGCCAGTTGCGCAAGGACGTGCATGCCGGCATCGCCCAGGCCGCAGCGCTGATTCCCATGGCCCCGTCCGGCGAAGGCAAGAGCACCGTGAACGTGGGCATGGCGGCCTATGGCGGCCAGATGGCCGTGGGCTTGGCCCTGGCGCACCGGGTGCGCAACGTGGTCATCAATGGCGGTATCGGGGTGAGCGGCGGCAAGCGCCACCTGGTGCGGCTCGGCGCCGGCTGGCAGTTCTGATTCACCTCCAGCCCTTACAACTTGTAGCAGACCCGACCGGCAGAAGCGCGGCGCCTTTGGGATTTCCCGGAGGCGCCATGTATACTTTTTTAGGTTTCAGGGAAGGAAGCGCCCAAGGAGGTGATATGCGCCGCGTTCTGTCCATCTTGTCATTGGCTGCCATGTCCGTCGCCGGCTGCGCCACGCAGACGGCTGCCGAGCAGACCGCGCCCCAGCAGCCGACCGTGCGCATCTGCAACAGCCAGGGCTGTGCCGATCAGGCCCGCGAAACCGCCACGTTCCAGGGTACGCCCACCGACCCCGAGGCCGAGCGCCGCCTCCAGGCCCTGACCAGCCTCGCCGAACAGAACCCCAAAGCCGCCTACGACCTGGGCCTGCGCCTGCTGCGCGGCGATGGTGTGGAGCGCAACAGCTTCCAGGCCATCGAATGGCTGCGCAAGGCCGGCGACGGAGGCCATGTGGAAGCCCAGTACGCCCTGGGCCGCCTGTACCTGCTGGGCTTCGAAGAAATGGGCTCCGACCCGGCCGAGGCCGAAGCCTGGCTGACCCGCGCCGCCGGCAAAGGGCACAAGGGTGCCCGCCAGCTCATCCCCGAGGCGCAGGCCGCCAAAAAGGACGAGCAGCGGCTCTACCGCATCCGCGAGGCCTATCGCAAATCCTGGGGCACCTGGTACAGCGGCGCCCCTTACTACTGGGTCTGGGGCCCCGCAGGCTGGTACCTGCGCTGACGCGCCGCCGCTGGCGCTGCCCCGTTGCCCTCTCCGTCCGATTTCGTTCGTCAAGCAAGAGAAAGCCTATCCATGTCCAAGACCTCTACTTCCCTCCGCTGGGCTGCGCTGGCAGCTTCCCTGGCCCTGGCCGGCTGCGTCACGCCCGGCGGCGGTGGCATCGTCTCCACCGGCACCAACGCCACCGCAGCCACCGGCGCAGCCGGCGGCGCCACCAGCGTGAACGCCAACAGCACCCTGCAACGCTGTGATGCGCCGCTGGGCACGCTGGCCGTGGACGATGGTCGCGGCAAGGAGTGGTATGCCTCCTTCGGCCGGGAAACCCAGGTCACCAACATCGAACCGCTGATCCGGCTGGCGGTGCAGCAGTCCAACTGCTTCGTGATCACCTCCATCGGCAACAACCGCACCGAAAGCAAGCTCAGCGGCATCACCGACAAGCAGCGCAATTCGGGCGAGTTCCGCGCCGGCTCCAACCAGCAGAAGGGCCAGCGCGTCGCGGCCGACTACTACCTGGAGCCCGCGATCATCATCGACAACGAAGCCACCGGCGGCATCGCTGCCGGCCTGGGTGGCCTGCTGGGCAGCCGCAACCGCAACCTGGCGGCCCTGGCCGGCTCGGTCGAGAGCAAGGCTTCCGTCGTGACCCTGACCATGTTCGACATCCGCTCGGGTGTGCAGATCGCCATCTCCGAAGGCAACTCCACCGCCACCAACTGGGGCGCCGCCCTGGGCGCCTTCGGCCCCAGCGCCGGTGGCACGCTCGGCGGCTTCTCGCGCACCCCGGCCGGCAAGGCCACGGTGGCCGCGTTCACCGACGCCTACAACAACATGGTGATCTCGCTGCGCAACTACAAGGCGCAGGAAGTCAAGGGCGGGCTGGGCCGTGGCGGCCAGCTCAAGGTGGGGAACTAAGCGCCCCCCTGCGCCGCTGCGCGGCTTCCCCCCTAGGGGGGACAACGCTGGCGGCCCGGCAGAGCCGGTTCCGCGGCGTTCTGGACGCTGGCGCGACGCCATCAAAAAGGCCTCCACCTGGAGGCCTTTTTCTTTGGGCTTGCCCGCGGCTCAGCGCTCGTTTCTGAGCTTGTCGATCAGACCGTTGAGTTCGTCCAGCGAGCCGAACTGGATCGCGAGTTCGCCCATCTCCTCGACCCGGCCGTGGCGCTTGACGCGCTTCTTGACCCGGACCTCGACCTCGGCCGTCAGCAGGTCGGACAGCTCCTCTTCCACCCGGCGGATGTCGCGCGACTTTTCCTTCTTGGGTTTTTGCGGCACCAGATTGAATTCGGCGCCGATCTTCTTGACCAGGTTCTCGGCCTCGCGCACCGACAGCTTCTTGGCCGCGATCTGGTTGCCGGCCGTGATCTGGGCCGCCTTGTCCAGTGCCAGCAGCGCGCGCGCGTGGCCCATGTCGATGTCACCCGCCATCAGCATGGTCTGCACCGGCTCGGCCAGTTGCAGCAGGCGCAGCAGGTTCGACGCCGCCGAGCGCGAGCGGCCCACGGCCTGCGCCGCCTGCTCGTGCGTCAGGCCGAATTCCTTGACCAAGCGCTGCAGGCCCTGCGCCTCTTCCAGCGGGTTCAGGTCTTCGCGCTGGATGTTCTCGATCAACGCCATCGCGGCCGCCGCCTCGTTGGGCACGTCGCGCACCAGCACCGGCACCTCGGTCAGGCCGGCCAGCTTCGAGGCGCGGAAACGGCGCTCGCCCGCGATGATTTCGTACTTGCCCGCATGCGGCCCATCGGCCAGCTTGCGCACCAGGATGGGCTGCATGATGCCCTGCGCCTTGATGCTCTCGGCCAGTTCGTAGAGCGCGCCCTCGTCCATGCGCGTGCGCGGCTGGTAGACGCCGGCCACCATCTGGTCCAGCGGCAACTGGCTGGGCGTGCCCTCGGCAGCGGGCGCGGCGGCGGCGCCCTCTGCCACCTTGGGGCCCAGCAGGGCTTCGAGTCCGCGGCCGAGGCCCTTGGGTTTCTTGGTGACCATGGTCAGTTGTCTTTCGGGTTCGTCAGTTCGGTCAGCCAGGCCCGCCCTTCGGGCCAGTCGCCCAGGCCGGACTCGGCGTTGATGTGGCCGCATTCGCCGCAGTCGATGAAATGCGCGCCCCAGCTCTGGGCCAGCGACTGGGCTTTCTCGAAGCCGCAATACGGGTCGTTGCGGCTGCCGGCCAGGATGCCGGGGAACGGCAAGCGGTCGCGCACGATGGGGGCCCAGCTCGGCAGCAGTGGCCGCAGTTCGTCGCGCTCCGGATCCCCGGGAGCCACCAGCAGCGCGCCCTGTACACGGGCGGTACTGCGCGAGACCTGGGCCCAGGCGGCGGTGAGGATGCAGCCCAGGCTGTGGGCCACCAGCACCACCGGGCCGTCGCAACCGAGGATCACGTCTTCCAGCCGGGCAATCCAGTCGCCCCGGCGCGGGGTCATCCAGTCGTGTTGGTCCACCCGCCGGTAGCCGTACAGAACTTCCCAGCGGCTTTGCCAGTGTTCGGGACCACTGCTCTGCCAGCCGGGAAGGATCAGGACATTTTCAGGTTTCATGGAGCCTTTAGAGAAAGCAGGCGCTCACATCGATTGAATGCGCTCAACCATCTCGGTGGCAAAGGCCACGAAGGCCTGGCTGCCGCGCGCCGACGGGTCGAACACCACGCCGGGCAGGCCGTAGCTGGGCGCCTCGGCCAGGCGCACGTTGCGCGGGATGACGCTGTTGAACACCTTGTCGCCAAAGTGGGCCTTGAGCTGGTCGCTGACCTGCTGCTGCAGCGTGATGCGCGGGTCGAACATGACGCGCAGCAGGCCGATGATCTGCAGGTCCTTGTTGAGGTTGGCGTGCACCTGCTTGATGGTATTGACCAGGTCGGTCAGGCCTTCCAGCGCGAAGTACTCGCACTGCATGGGCACGATCACGCCGTGCGCCGAGCACAGGCCATTGAGGGTGAGCATGCTCAGAGAGGGCGGGCAGTCGATGAGCACGAAGTCGTAGTCGGCGTCGACCGCGGCGAGCGCGGTTTTCAGGCGCTGGTCGCGCCGTTCCAGTTCGACCAGTTCAACCTCGGCACCCGCCAGTTCGCGGTTGGCGCCGAGCACGTGGTAGCCGCACTTGTCCGCGAGGATGGCGGCCTCGGCCACGGTGGCCGACTCCAGCAGCACGTCGTAGACCGAGAGCGCCATGCTGCGCTTGTCCACACCCGAACCCATGGTGGCGTTGCCCTGCGGGTCGAGATCGACCATCAGCACACGCTGCCCGATCTTGGCCAGCCCGGCGGCCAGGTTGACGGTGGTGGTGGTCTTGCCGACGCCGCCCTTCTGGTTGGCGATACAAAAAATCTTGGCCATCGTGTCAAACCCCGGTCTGCTTATTTGGAGATGGCCAGCTTGACGCCAAACCCAATGAGGAAGACGCCGGCCAGCTTGTTCAGTGCTTGGGTGATGCGCGGGTTGGCGCGCATGCGTTCGGCCAGAAAGTGGGTGAGCAGGACGGCGGTCAAGCCATAGAGAAACGTCAGAACCGCGACGGTGGCCGCCATGGCGCCGAAGGTGATCAGGCCCTGGTGGCGGGCCGGGTCGACGAAGAGCGGGAAGAAGGCCATGTAGAAGACGATGGCCTTGGGGTTGAGCAGGGTGATGGTGAGGGCCTGCTGGAGGAACTGGCTGGGGCGGATGTTGAGGATGGGCGCATCGCCGGGTTTGGCGGTGAGCATCTTGAAGCCGAGCCAGGCGAGGTAGGCGGCGCCGGCCCATTGCACGAAGGCAAAGGCGGCCGGGTAGGCGGCGAGCAGTGCAGCCACGCCGGCGACGGCGGCCCACATCAGAACCTGGTCGCCAGCGATGACGCCGAAGGTGGCAGCCATGCCGCCCCGGATACCGCCTTTGCCAGTGGAGGTGATGAGGGCCAGGTTGCCCGGGCCGGGGATGGCGAGGAACAGAACGATGGCGGCGACGAAGGCGCCGTAGTCAGCAATGCCGAACATGGAGGCTCTCTGGGGATGTGCAGACGGTCGAGTTTACGTGAGGGGTGTTTTCTTTCGGCTGGCTTTGTGGTTTGAGTTCCGCTTGTTTCGCTCAACTGTTGCTTCTGAGGGGGCTGCGTCGCGTGACTGGGCTCTGGTCCAGCTCGCGGTCTGATGGGTCTGAGCGCTTGCGTTGCCTCGTCAACGCCGGGCCTATGCGCCGCCAAGTGGGCAACCGCGAATCGTCCCGCCGCCCATCCACACGCCACAGCCCCCTCCAGCAAGACCCGGACGAACCAGCGGTGGTGCACCCGCGTTGCAGCTCACAGGCCGTTGGCGATGTGCGCGGGCGCAGGCCCCATTCGCGGTTGCCCTCAAGGCGACGGACCGGCCCAGGGTTGACGAGAAGGTTTCTACGGACCCATCGACCAGCCCGCAAGCGTGGGCCGGAGAACGCGCACATCGCCAATGGCCTGGCGCGAGGTCAATGAGCGAAATACACCGAACTCAAGAGACAGCAGGCCGCAGCCAGACAATGCACCGCTCAGCCTCCAGCCCCGGCACCTTCAACTGTTCCACGTGAAACACCGACACCTCGGCCGGCAGCACCGCCAGTTCGTCCACCGGGTGTTTGCCCTTCATCGCCATCCACACCGCCCCCGGCTTGAGCGCCGCCCGCGACCAGGTGGTGAAGTCCACCAGCGAAGCAAAGGCCCGCGAACAGACCACGTCGTACCCGCCGCCCTCCTCCGCTTTCAGCGATTCGACCCGCGCATGAATCCCTCGCAGGTTCGGCAGCTTCAGCGACGCGGCCACCTGCTGGATGAAGGTTGCCTTTTTGAGCACCGTGTCCACGCAGTGCACCTCGATCTGCGGACAGGTGATGGCAATCACCACACCCGGCAAGCCGCCCCCCGAGCCCACGTCGAGAAGCCGAATGGGCGCGCCCCCCGCTCCACCGCTCTGCGGGTCGCTGCCCCAAGACCGGGAAGGGCCCTGGTCTTCGCCGAGTCCAGGGGCTGTTTCACCTTGGGGCGGCCCGGCGGCGAAACCTGGCTGCGCCCCTATCTGCCGCAGCAGCGGCGGAATGGCCGCCAGGCTGTCGAGCAGGTGGTGCGTCAGCATTTCCTGCGGGTCGCGCACTGCCGTCAGGTTGTAGACCTTGTTCCACTTGGCGATCAGGTCCTGGTAGGCCAGCAACTGGTCCACCTGGGCCTCGGACAGATTCAGCCCGAGTTCGCGCAGCCCGGCTTCCAGCGCCGGCTTCAGATTCGCGGCGCTCATGCGTTCTGGGTTTCCGCGGTGCGGGCGAAACCCTTGAAGCCACCCTTCTTCAGGTGAATCATCAGCAAGGAAATGCTGGCCGGGGTGATGCCAGAGATGCGCGAGGCCTGGCCCAGCGTTTCCGGTCGGTGCTTGGCCAGCTTCTGCCGCGCCTCGAAGGACAGGGCCGTGACCTGGGCGTAGTCCAGATCGGGCGGCAGCTTCAGGTGCTCGTAGTGCGCAGCGCGTTCCACCTCGTCCTTCTGCCGGTCGATGTAGCCCGAGTACTTGGCGGCGATCTCCACCTGCTCCACCACCGCGTCGTGCAGCTCGCCCAGTGTTTCACGTGAAACCACGGGACGGGCGTCGGCGTCATCCGCCTTGGTGGCAGGCGCCCAGCGCCCTTCGCCCATGCCCATCAGTTCCGGGTACGACACGCCCGGCCGGCGCAGCAGATCGAACAGGTTGTATTCGCGCTCAATGGCCTTGCCCAGCACCCGCTCGGATTCGGCCGCCTCCAGGATGCGCGGATTCACCCAGGTGGATTTCAGACGCTCTGTTTCACGTGAAACCGCGTCGCGCTTGCGGCTGAAGGCGTCCCAGCGGGCGTCATCCACCAGCCCCATCACCCGGCCCTGCTCGGTCAGGCGCATGTCGGCGTTGTCCTCCCGCAGCTGCAGGCGGAACTCGGCCCGGCTGGTGAACATGCGATAGGGCTCGGTCACGCCCTGGGTCACCAGGTCGTCGACCAGCACCCCCAGGTAGGCCTCGTCGCGGCGCGGCAGCCAGGCGTCTTTGCCCTGGCACTGCAGCGCAGCATTCAGGCCGGCGAACAGGCCCTGGGCCGCCGCCTCTTCATAGCCGGTGGTGCCGTTGATCTGACCGGCGAAGAACAGGCCCTGGATCTGCTTCGTCTCGAAGCTGGCCTTGAGCGAACGCGGGTCGAAGTAGTCGTACTCGATGGCATAACCCGGGCGCAGGATGTGGGCGTTTTCCAGCCCCGGCATGCTGCGCACCAGCGCGTACTGGATGTCGAACGGCAGGCTGGTGCTGATGCCGTTGGGGTAGACCTCGTGCGTGGTCAGGCCCTCGGGCTCCAGGAAGATCTGGTGGCTGTCTTTGTCGGCGAAGCGATTGATCTTGTCTTCCACGCTGGGGCAATAGCGCGGGCCCACGCCCTCGATCTTGCCGGTGAACATGGGGCTGCGGTCGAAGCCGGAGCGAATGATCTCGTGCGTGCGGGCGTTGGTGTGGGTGATCCAGCAGGGAATCTGGCGCGGGTGCATGGACGTGTGGCCCATGAAGCTGAACACCGGCACCGGCCCGTCGGGATTCAGGCCACCGGGCACGCCGTCGCCGGGCTGCTCGGTGCATTTGGACCAGTCAATCGTTCGGCCGTCGATGCGCGGCGGCGTGCCGGTTTTCAGGCGGCCTTGCGGCAGCTTGAGCTCCTTCAGCCGTGCGGACAGGGACACGGCCGGCGGATCGCCCGCCCGGCCCGCCGCGTAGTTGTTCAGGCCGACGTGGATCTTGCCGTCCAGGAAGGTGCCCGCCGTCAGCACCACGGTGCGGCTGCGGAAGCGGATGCCGACCTGCGTCACCGCGCCGACGACCCGGTCGCCTTCCACCATCAGGTCGTCCACCGCCTGCTGGAACAGCCAGAGGTTGGGCTGGTTCTCCAGCATGCGGCGGATCGCGGCCTTGTACAGGATGCGGTCGGCCTGGGCGCGGGTGGCGCGCACAGCCGGACCCTTGCTGCTGTTGAGGATGCGGAACTGGATGCCGCCCTCGTCCGTGGCCAGCGCCATCGCCCCGCCCAGCGCGTCCACCTCTTTGACCAGATGGCCCTTGCCGATGCCGCCGATGCTGGGGTTGCAGCTCATCTGGCCCAGCGTCTCGATGTTGTGGGTGAGCAGCAGCGTGGCGCAGCCCATGCGCGCGGCGGCCAACGCGGCTTCGGTGCCGGCATGGCCACCGCCAACGACGATGACGTCAAATTCCTGTGGGTACAACATGAGGGTGCTCCAGGGCGGCGGCGATCCCAGCCAGCCCGACAATGCAAAGACTGTTTCACGTGAAACAGTGGCGGCAGGCCTGCCCCGGCCCGCGCGAACCCGTTATTGTCCCATCAAGCCCCGGCGCCTGCAGACATGCCCCCAGTCCCCCACCCCTTGATCGAGCACCTGAGTGCCGCGCTCGGCCCACTGCCGCCAGCGGCGGCAGCCCTGTGCCGGCAGGCGCAGCCGGTCGCCCTGGCCAAAGGCCAAGCCCTGCTGCACGAGGGCGGGCACTGGCAACATCTCTGGTGGCTGGAGCGCGGGGCCTTGCGCCTGTATTACCTCGACCGCGACGGCCAGGCCGCCAACAAGAACTTCTATCTCGCCGGTGCCCTGGTCTGGCCGATCACCCCGGCGCTGCGCGAGCTGCCGGTGCACTTCTGGGTCGAGGCGCTGGAACCGAGCCAGGTCTGGGCCCTGCCTTGGGACAGCTGGGCCACCGCCACCGCAGGCTTCGCCCCCTGGCAGGCGCTGGAACACCGCGTGCTTGCCGCCCTGCTGCAAGACAAGATGGCGCGCGAACACGCCTTCCTGCAACTGACCGCCACCGAACGCTACCTGGCCCTGCGGACCGAACACCCGGACTGGCTCGCCCGCATCCCGCTGCGCCAGCTCGCCTCCTGGCTGGGCATCACCGATGTGGCGCTCTCGCGCATCCGGCGGCGACTGAACCCGGGTTAAGGCGCCACCGCGCCGCCAGGCTCACAGTGGTGGCTCCCCCCCAAGGAGCACACCATGCCGCCATCCCAGAACCCCCTCCCCCCGGCCCGTCTCTGGCCAAGGCGGTTGCTCCTGGCCGCGGTCCTGCTGAGTGCGGGCACCACCGCCGTGCTGGGAGTTGCGCACTGGCGCACCGAGGCGCAGATCCAGCAACACCACCAGCGGGTGCTGGCCGCCGCACAGATCGCCACGCCAACGGGCGAGGCGCGACCAGTCCCCTGGCCCGAGGCACTGCGCGACCTCCCGGCACCGGTGCAACGCTATCTCCGGTTCGCCTTTCCCGGCGGACCGGTGCCTGGACACGCCGTGCAGTTCACCATGGAGGGGCAGTTCCGCCGCCCCGGCAGCGAGCGCTTTCACCCGACCAGCGCCCACCAGACCGCCGGCATCCGGGTACCGGCCTTGATGTTCGATGCCCGCACACCGGTGGCCCCCGGCGTCTGGGCCCGCGCCTGGGACGCTTATGTCGACGGCCGCATGGAGATGAAGGCCCGCATCCTTTCGGCGCTCACCGTGGTCAACGAAACCGGCTCGCCCCAGCTCGACCGCATCTCTCTGCGCCGCTGGTTGCTCGAAAGCCCGACCTACCCGCAGGCCCTGCTGCCCGGCGGGGCGATCCACTGGGAGCCCGTGGACACAGACAGTGCGCGGGCCGTGGTCAGCCACCGGGGCCAGACCGTGGGCATGCGCGTGCGCTTTGGCCCAGACGGCGGCATCGCCTCGATGGCCGCAGAGGAGGACGGCGACCTCGGCACGCCCTATCACGGCTCGGGCGAACACGTCCGCCGCAGCGACTACCAGCTCATCGGCGGGGTCCGCATCCCCACCCGCTTCGTCATCTCGCGCGCCGCCCGGGGCCAGATTCTCCCGTTCTGGGACGGCCGGATCACCCAATGGCAGTTGCTCACCCAGCCCTGAACCGCCGCCCACCATGCACCCAACCGCCCACCCCAGGCCGTCATCGCCGAATACCCTCTCGCTTGCCGCCCAGCTGCTGGCCGTGCTGCTGCTGGGCCTGATGGCCGGCTTCTTCGCCACCTACAGCGCCAACGTCAACCTCGCCACGCTCGAACTCGACGGCCCGACCTATGCACAGGTGCAGTCGGCGTTCAACCGGAACGTGCGGCATGCCGGGTTCTTCGTCTGCTTCTTCGGTCCGGTGCCACTGGGTCTGCTGGCGCTCGCCATGGCCTGGTCCGAACGGCCCAGCGCCTGGTGGCGGCTGCTGGCGCTGACCGTGCTGGCCTACGCGCTGGGCATCGTGCTGTTCACGCGGGAGGTCAACCTGCCCCTCAACCACCTCACCGAATCGTGGACCGCGGCCAACCTGCCGCCCGACTGGGCCGACGTGCGCCACGCCTGGAACCGGGCCAACCTGTGGCGCAGCGGCCTGAGCCTGGCGCTGTTCGTGGGCGGCCTGTGCACCTTGGTGCTGCGCCTGCAGCGTCCTTCACCCCCCAAGAAGCCACGCCCATGAACGACTCCATGCTCCTGTTTTCGACGCTGGCCCTGGTCACGGTGGCCACACCCGGCCCCACCACCCTGCTGGCGCTGAACCATGGCGCGCGCCACGGGGTGGGCGCGGCCCTGCCCGGTGTGGGCGGTGCGGTGCTGTCGGACGCGGTGCTCATCGCCGCCGTGGCCGCCGGACTGGGCAGCCTGCTCGCCACCTCGGCCGCCGCCTTTGAGCTGCTGCGCTGGACCGGTGTGGCCTACCTGGCCTGGCTGGGCTGGCGCCTGCTGCACGCGCAGGAAGCCGCATCAGCCCCTCATGACGAAGCCACCGCCGCCACCCGCCGCGAACGCCCCGCCGCCGTGTTCCGCCGCAGCTTCACCGTCGCCGTCACCAACCCGAAGGGCTACCTGTTCTTCTCGGCCCTCCTGCCCTCCTTCACAAACCCCAACGAACCGCTGGGGCCGCAGTACACGCTGCTGGCGGTGGTGTTCGCCGGCGTCGACGGCGCGGTGCTGCTCGGGTACGCGCTGGCGGGTGCGGCGGGTGCCCGCCGTTTCGGGGCGGGAGCCCAGCGGCGGATCGACCAGGCCAGCGGCCTGGCACTGTTGGTGCTGGCCGGCGGCATGGCGCTGTGGAGGCGGGATGCGCCCTAGACCCCACGCAGGAATCCTGCGCGACCCGGCTGCCACAATGCCCCGCATGAACACCCCCACCCCCCTCCTCGTCTTCTCCGGCAGCACCCGCGCCGACTCCCTCAACCGCAAGCTGGCCAAAGCCACGGCCGATCTGGCCACGGCTGCAGGCGCCCAGGTCACGCTGCTCGACCTCTCGGACTTCGACCTGCCGATCTACAACGGCGACCTCGAAGCCCAGGGCACGCCGGCCGACGTGATCCGCTTCAAGCAGGCGCTGCACGCCCACCCGGCCTGGATCATCAGCACACCCGAATACAACGGCGGCTATCCGGCCCTGCTCAAGAACGCGCTGGACTGGGCCTCGCGACCGGTCGCCGGCAACGACGAATGGGCCAACGGCCTGAAGCCGTTCGCGGGCAAGGTTGTGGGCCTGCTGGCCGCGTCCCCCGGCGGACTGGGCGGCATCAGCAGCCTGTCGCACCTGACCCCCATGCTCATGAAGCTGCAGTGCTGGACAACCCCGAAGCAGTTCGCGCTGGCCAAGGCCCACGAGGCTTTTGACGCCAATGGCCAGTTGGCGTCGGCAGGCGCCCGCCAGGGCGTGCAGGCGGTGATCGACCAGGTGCTCTGGGCCGCCCCCCGCCTGGCCGCCTGAAGCCCTGGCCGCTCGGGGCCGCTTCGTCAGCGGCTGCGCCGCAGGACCTGGTCGGCCAGGCCGTCGTAGTCGCCACCGAAATGGTGGTCGCCCTTGAGCGGCACCTGCGTGATCTGTCCAGCCGGCAGGTTCGGGCAGATCGCCTCGCGGTCGCTGGTGCCGTAGATGCAGGTCGCGTTCGCCACCGTGAAGCCGCTGCCCAGCTCGGGCGCCACCGGAAACCCTTTGGTGTCGCGCGAAACCCAGTTGGTCAGCCGGAACTCGAACGACGCCCGCTCACCCGGCCCGAGCAGCACGGTCTGTGCCACCAGGGTGCGGGCCGCCGCCGGCAGGCGGTTGACGGCAAAAGGCAGCACGTCGGCGCCCTGCGAATAACCGATCAGCACCACCCGGGTCTTTTTCCACTGCCGCGCGTAGGCCCGGATGGTGCGCCCCAGATCGTCGGCAAAGCCCTGCGGCGTGCGCGCCGACCAGAAGTACCGCAGCGAATCCCAACCCACCACCGGCAACCCCCGGGCTGCCAGCAGCGTGGCCACGCGTTTGTCCAGCCCGGCCCAACCGCCGTCGCCCGAGACCAGGATCGCGAAGGCATCGGACAGTGCCGACGACGGCACTTCGACCAGCGGCAGATCACCCACCTCGGCCCCGGCTTCGGCGCTCAGCCGCGCCGTCGTCACCTCGGTCGCCATGCGCCGGTAGGCCACCTGGAAGCTGGCCAGCCCGGCCGGCGCGGCCAGCACGTCGTCGCCGACGCCCGGCACGCTGACCCAGTGGCTGCTCGGCACCTTGGCCACGAAGGCCTGGGTCGCCGCCACCGGGCAGACCCGGTCGGCCGCACCGTGCAGCGCCAGCCAGGGTGTCCGCATCGCCTCATCCGGCAAGAGAGCAAGCGCTGACTTTTCTTTGATCACCTGAAAATGCGTGCCTTCGCCCTTGCACAGCGGCTTGGTCAGCGGCAGGCTGGGGCAGAAACCGATCGACACAGCACCGGAAAAGGTGCCCTCGGGCGCCTGCGCCGCCATGGCGTAGGCCAGCGAACCGCCGGCGCCCACGCCCACCGCCACTGGCGGAAAGTAGGCCGGCAGGCGCGCATAACCTTGCACGAAGCGCGAGAGGTTTTCCACGTCGCCTTCGGGCACCACACAGCCGCCACCGTCCTGGTTGAAGTTGGCCAGCAGCGCCGGCGTGTCGATCGCGGCCACCACCGCGCCGGTGTCCAGCAGCACCTGGGCCGCCGGGCCGGGGCCCTGCGGCCCCCAACCGCCCTCGCCCGAAAACAGCAGGGCCACGGTCTTGACCTCGCCCGGCGGGCGGTAAAGCTGCACGTTCTTGAACCGGCCGTGCGACAGGGTTTCCTGCGCCACGGCGGGCTGCAGGGCCACGACCAGCAGCAGCGACCCCAGCCATCCAACCATCTTCATTTGCTCACCACCCGCCGCCAGCCGCCCGCGATCAGCGCGGCGGTGTCGGACAACACCAGAAAAGGGGCCAGGCCGCCCGGAGCGGCCAGGTAACGGGGCTCCCAGAGCGGGTCGAACTTTTCCTTGAACGCCCGCAACCCCTGGAAGTTGTAGAAATTTTCGCCGTGATTGAACAGCAGCCGGCCCAGGCGCTGCCAGCCCGGTGCCAGCCGGTGGCCGGCCATGCCCGACAGCGGCACCATGCCCAGGTTGAAGCACGCCACACCCTGCGCTTTCAGCTGCAGGATGATCTGCGTGAACAGGAAGTCCATGGTGGTCTTGGGTGCGTCGCGCCGCTGGCGCATCAGGTCCACGGCGGCCTCGGCGGCCTGCCCGGTCACCAGCAGGGTGGCGAAGGCCACGATCCGGCCCTCGTGCCGCACCACGGCCACCGGCTGGCGCTCCACATAGCCGCGCTCGAAGGCGCCGAGCGAAAACGCCTTTTCCGCCGCCTGGTGCTGGCCCAGCCAGTCGTCCGACACCGCCTGCAGCGCGTCGAACACCGGCCCCGCTGCGCCCGCCGGCAGCCATTCGAAGGCCAGCCCGTCGCGCTGCGCGCGGGCCACGCCGTGGCGCAGGTTGGCGCGGCGCTTGCCCTCCAGGCTGAAGCTGGCCAGGTCCACGCTGGCGCATTCGCCCAGCTTGTAGACGCGCAGCCCGGCGTCCAGATAGACCGGCAGCGCCTGCGGCCGCACCTGGTAGAAGGCCGGGCGCCCGCCCGATTCGCGCGCCAGCTCCACGAAGCGCCACACCAGCTCCGGCCAGGCCTCGCGCGGACCGACCGGATCGTACAGCGCCACCCACGAACGGCCCTTGCGCGCGTACATCAGAAAAGCCTGGCCCGACTCGGCGAACAGCAGGCTCTTGTCGCCCATCAGCGCCAGCCCGGCGCCGGCGCTGTCCTGCGCCGCCACGATGGCCTGGGCCTGCGCCAGGGCCGCCGCGTCGGGGCGCGCCAGCGGCGGCGGCGCGCGGTGCAGCAGGTGCGCCAGCGCCACGCACAGCGTCAGCAGCGCCACCGCCACCATGGCGCGCAGCGAGCGCGGGGCGTAGGCGTCGAACTCGAACTGCCACCAGACCTGGTCGGCATAGGGCACGTCGCGGTAGACGAAAAACAGCAGCGCGGCCACGGCGCCGACCACCGCCGCCACCGCCAGCAGCCAGCCGCGCGAAAACGCCAGCGAGAACAGCGCCGCGCGCCGGTTGAAGTGGCGGCGCGAGAGCGCCAGCGACACGGCCAGCAATCCCAGCAGCACCGCCTCCGACACCGCGATGCCCTTGGGCAGGCACAGCACCAGGCTGGCCAGCGCCAGCACCAGCCCGGCCCACCAGGCCACGTCCAGCCGCAGCAGCATGCCGCGCGCCACGAACAGCAGCGCCAGCCCGATCACGCTGCCCAGGAAATGCGCCGCCTCCACCACCGGCAGCGGCATGAAGCGCTGCAGGTGCGCGGTGGCGTCTTCGGTGGCGGGCGTCACCCCCGATACCAGCAGCAGCACCCCGATCACGAAGGTGAAGGCCGACAGCAGCAGGGGCGAGAGCGCCGCCGCCGCGCGCACCAGCGGCGTGGCCGCCCCGCGCCGCCACGACGCGGCCACCAGCAGCAGCAAAGCCAGGGCCAGCGGCAGCAGGTGGTAGATCACGCGGTACAGCACCAGCGCGCCCACCAGCTGGTCGGCCGGCACCTGCTTGCCCAGCGCCAGCAGCAGCACGGCCTCGAACACGCCCAGGCCGCCCGGCACGTGGCTGATCACGCCCACCGCAATCGCCAGCGCGTAAAAGCCCACGAAGGTGGGAAAGGCCACCGACCCGGCCGGCAGCAGCACCCACAGCGCGGCGGCGGCGGCCGTGACGTCCAGCGCCGAAATCAGCAGCTGCTGCATCGCCAGCGAAGCGCTGGGCAGTCGCACCGACCAGCCGCGCAGTTTCCAGGTGCCGCCGCGCCAGAAAGCGCCGAGCGCCGCGGCGGCGACCAGCAGCGTCACCACCCCGGCCGCACGCAGCAGATCGGGCGGCCAGCCCAGCAGGTCGGCCACCGCACCGGCGCGCCAGACCAGGGCCGCCGCGCCCACCACCGCGATGCCGGCGGTGAACCCCACCGCGTTGAAGGCGATCACGCGCGAGATCTGCCCAGCCTCCAGCCCCGCCGCGCCGTACAGCCGCAGGCGCACCGCACCGCCCGTGAGCACGCCCAGGCCCACGGTGTTGGACAGCGCGTAGGCGATGAACGAGGTCTGTGCCACCACGCGGTACGGCAGGCGCGCACCGGCGTACTGCAGCGCGGAGCGGTCGTACAGCGTGAGCGCCAGGAAGCTCAGCCCGGTGGCCAGCACCGACGCCAGCAGTACCCCGGCCGGCGTGGCCCGGGCGGCGGCCACCACCGCGCCGTAGCTCAGCTCGGTCATGACCTTGTGCGCCGCTTCCACCAGCAGCGCGGCCAGCAGCAGGGCCAGGGCCAGGCCCAGCCAGAAACGCCAGCGGGTAAGCCGCGCGGTCAGCGCCTCGGGGGCCGGCATCGCGGGCAAGGGAACAACAGAACGGTCGGCGGGCATGGCACCTCAGAAAACGACACCGCCGGTGTCCCGACGGCCGACAATCTTGCCATGTCTTCCCCCGAAAAACCGGTATGCCGCCCCGGCTGTGGGGCCTGCTGCATCGCCCCGTCGATCAGCAGCCCGATGCCCGGCTGGCCCGAGGGAAAGCCGGCCGGTGTCCCCTGTCCGCACCTGGACGAGGCCCTGCGCTGCCGCCTCTTCGGCCGGCCCGAACGGCCGGCGGTGTGCGGCTCGCTGCCTCCCAGCCGCGAGATGTGCGGCGACACGCGCGAACACGCCCTGCACTTCCTGCAGCATCTGGAACAGGCCACCCGGCCGTGAACGCCCTGGCGAGCGTCCGACAAAGA
Source organism: Hydrogenophaga sp. NFH-34 (assembly GCF_021401345.1). Classification (GTDB taxonomy): domain Bacteria; phylum Pseudomonadota; class Gammaproteobacteria; order Burkholderiales; family Burkholderiaceae_C; genus Hydrogenophaga; species Hydrogenophaga electricum. The sequence goes on along the minus strand of NZ_JACBGE010000020.1, from coordinate 82,702 downwards.
CCTCCAGCGCCACCGACGCAACAAGGCCCGCCAGAGCGGGCCTTGAGCAAACGACACGCAGGCGCGCAACAGCCCCGGCGGGTACACGCCGTGGAACCGGCTCCGCCGGGCCACAGGCGGGGTCCCCCCGCGCAGCAGGGGGGAAGCCGCGACAGCGGCGCAGGGGGGCTTACTGCTTCACCGCCTCGACCTGCATCACGATGCGCACGTTCTTCGGGAAGCCCCAGTCCACCCCGTAGTTCACGCCGAAAGCGGTGCGATCGATGGTGGTCTCGAAGTCGCCGCCGCAGACTTCGCGCTTGAGCATCGGGCTGTCGTAGCAGGCGAACTGGTTGGCCTTCAGCGTCACGGGCTGGGTCTTGTCCAGCAGCGTCAGGTTGCCTTCCACCGCGCTGACCTTGTCACCGGTGAAGACGAACTTGGTCGAGACGAAGCGGGCCTTCGGGAATTTTTCGGCGTTCAGGATCTCGGCGCTGGCCAGGTGCTTGTCGAACATGGGCGTGCCGGAGTTCACCGACGCCACGTCGAAGCTGATGTCCACCGCGCCGGTCTTGGCGGCCTTGTCGAAGCTGATCTTGCCGTCCTTCTTGTCGAAGCGGCCGCGGTTGGTGGTCGCGCCGAAGTGGCCGATCTCGAAGGTCGCGAAGGTGTGCGTCGGGTCGATCGCGTACTCGGCGGCCTGGGCGAAACCGGTGGTGGACAGCACGGCCGTGGCGGCCAGCAGGGACAGGGAACGGCGCATGGAAAGCACTCCTTGATTGCGGTTGAAAAGAAACAAAAGCCCCGGAAGGCGTGACTGACATCGAGGGCCCCGTGGAACTGGCTTTGCCGGGCCACCAGGGCCGCCCCCCTCAGGGGGAAGACGCGGAGCGGCGCAGGGGGTTACAGCTTGCCCACGCCGGTCAGGGCGATCTTGAACTTCACCTGCACCTCGTCGGCCACCATCGAGGTGTCGGCCCACTCCTTCTCGCCGATGCGGAAGGCCAGGCGCTTGATCGGGAACGCGCCCGTGGCCACGGTGGTGGCGCCGTTCTGTGCCAGCGTCACGGGCACCACCACGTCGCTGCTCACGCCCTTGATGCTGAGCTTGCCGGCCACTTCGTACTGGGTGGCGCCCAGGCGCTTGATGCTGCTGGACTGGAACGTGGCCTTGGGAAACTGCGCCACGTTGAACCACACCGCCTTGGGCATTTCGGCATTCGCCTCGCGGCCGATGTCGGCGCTGCCGGTGTCGACGGTGAACGCAATGCTGCTCGACGCCGGCTTGGCCGGGTCGAACGCCACCTGGGCGCTGAAGCTCTTGAACTTGCCGTCCACCGGCACGCCCATCTGGCGGCTGGTGAAACTGATCTCGCTCTGCGCCGGCACCAGCGCCTGCTGGGCCTGGGCAATCAGCGGTGCGAAGGCGGCGGCCGCCAGGGCCAGGGAAGACAGGAAGCGGGTAGGCATCATCAAAAATCCTCCAGAAAACGGGTCAGCGCGGGCTCATGCGGGACAGCAGCCCATCGCGGTCGATGAAGTGGTGCTTGAGCGCACCGGCCACGTGCAGCAGCACCAGCGCCGCCATCGCAAAGGCCGACAGCTTGTGCCAGGGCTTGATCGCCTCGGCCAGCGTCTCGCTCACCGGCACGAAATCGGGCAGCGGCAGCACGCCGAACAGCACGATGGAAAAACCGGCCGCCGAGCTGTACGCCCAGCCCAGCAGCGGCACGGCAAAAAACAGCACGTACAGGCCATGGTGCGTGGCGTGGTGGGCCAGTCGCTGCCAGGGCGGCATGGCCGCCTCGACCACCATCGGCAGGTGGGGCGGGCGGTGCGTCAGGCGCCAGAACAGGCGTACGAATGACAGCGTCAGGATCACCACCCCGGCCCACTTGTGCCAGTTGTAGAGCTTCAGGCGCTGCGGCGAAAACGGCAGGCCCGTCATGTACAGCCCGACGACAAAGGCGCCGATCAGCGCCAGGCCCAGCAGCCAGTGCAGCGCGATGGCCAGGGTGCTGTAACGCGTGCGGGTAGCGGGCGAATTCATGCGGCGCAGTTTAGGGAAAACCCCTGCACGCCAGAGCGCACGCGCTTGAATCCGGTATTCAAAAAATTCGAATGAACCAACCCGTCTCATTCGGATCGCAGACCACCATGGCCGGCACCTTCAGCGCCCGCCCGCTGCCTACAATGGCCGCATGTCCACCGCCCCCAACGCCACCGATGCCGCGTCCCTGATCGCGCTCTACCCAGCCCTGTCGGGGCTGCCGGCGCTGGCCGGGCAACTGCCCCTGCTGCAGGTGCCGGCCGGCACCGTGCTGTTCCGCGAAGGCGACGCCTGCCAGGGCTTCCCCATGGTCGTCAGCGGCGAGGTCAAGGTCTGCCGCAGTGCCCCCAACGGCCGCGAACTGGAGCTCTACCGCGTGCAACCCGGCCAGTTGTGCCTGGTGTCCTCGGCCGCGCTGTTCGGCGGCGAAGCGCTGGGCGCGCGCGGCACCACCACCGCCCACGCCACCCTGGCCCTGCTGCGACCGGCGGACTTCCAGGCCGCGCTGGCCGACCCCGAGTTCCGCCAGTTCGTGCTCGGGCTGTACGCCTCGCGCATGGCCGAGCTGACCGCGCTGATCGAAGCCGTCGCCTTCCAGCGGCTCGACAGCCGCCTGGCCGCCACCCTGCTCGGCCACGGCACCCAGGTCCGCGCCACCCACCAGGCCCTGGCCGACGAACTGGGCACCGTGCGCGAAATCGTCACCCGGCTGCTGCACCGCTTTGAACGCGAGGGGCTGGTCGAACTCTCGCGCGAATGCATCACCATCCGCGACAGCGCCGCGCTGCGCGAGGTGGCACAGGGGGCGGGGCGCTGAGGTGAGCGGCGGGCGACCCAACGCCGTGTGACCGCAGTCACAGACCCTTGCCGCCCCGTCCCCTTCCAATACACCCGACCCCGGCCCGCCGGGCTGTGGTGGCTGAAGCCGCCGTTGGCACAACGCCGCAGCATCGGTCGGCCATAGCCCATTTTTTCAGAAGGAAGCTGAACATGACCAAGAACGTTGGCGGTATCGACCGCACCCTGCGCATCGTCATCGGCCTGGCCCTGATCGCGGCAGCGGCCACCGGCACCGTGGGCCTGTGGGGCTACATCGGCGTGGTGCCGCTGCTCACCGGCCTGATCGGCTGGTGCCCGCCCTACGCGATCCTGGGCTTCAACACCTGCAAAGCCAAGTAACCCCCCTGCGCCGCTCGCGGCGTCCCCTGAGGGCATCACGTGCGGCCCGGCAAAGCCGGTCCCGCCGTGATCGCTGGACAAGGCCCGTCGCGGCGGTCTGTCCACATTGGGACAGCGTGCCTCCCGTCTCCGCGCGACCATGTCGCGCACAGCCGCGCGCCCCGACGCGGTGCAGGAGACACGGCATGCTCGATATCCCCTCGCTCCAAGGCTCGGTCAGTGCCGAAGAGTGGCAATTGCGCTGCGACCTCGCGGCCTGCTACCGGCTCGTGGCCGCCTACGGCTGGTCCGACCTGGTGTTCACCCACATCAGCGCCAAGCTGCCCGACAGCGTCACAGGCGGCGAGCACCAGTTCCTGATCAACCCCTACGGCCTGATGTTCGACGAGATCACGGCGTCCAGCCTGGTCAAGGTCGACATGGCGTGCAACAAGCTGCACGACTCGCCCTTCCCCGTCAACCCGGCTGGCTTCGTGATCCACAGCGCGGTGCACGAGGCGCGGCCCGAGGTGCAGTGCGTGCTGCACACCCACACCCGCGCGGGCGTGGCGGTCAGCGCGCAGAAGGCCGGCATCCTGCCCATCAGCCAGCAAAGCACCTTCGTGCTGGCCTCGCTGGCGTACCACGACTACGAGGGCGTGGCCTTCCGCCCCGACGAGAAGCCGCGCCTGCAGGCCGACCTCGGCAGCGCCAACTTCCTGGTGCTGCGCAACCACGGCCTGCTGACCGTGGGCAGCTCGATCCCCGACGCTTTTCTCTCGATGTACACCTTCGAGAACACCTGCCGCATCCAGATCGACGCGCTGGCGGGTGGCGGTGAACTCACCCCGGTAGACCCGCGCATCCTCGCCGGCATGGCCGAGGTGATGAAGATCGCGACCGCCGGTCAGGGCGCGATGCTGGCCTGGCCGGCGCTGCTGCGCAAGCTGGACCGCGCGGACGCTTCCTACAAGACCTGAGGGGTCGGCCTGGATGCCCGCGGACGCGGGCATGACGGACGCGGGAGCCGGTCGGAGGCGCCGGGCGGGCGCTGTCGCTGCGGCTCAGAACGCGTCGGCGTAGCGCTGCTGCTCCCAGTCGCTCACCTGCTGCGCGTAGGCGTCCCACTCGGCCTGTTTGAGCGCCAGGAACTGGTCGCAGAAGGCGGTGCCCACCGCGTCGCGCAGCGTGTCGTCGGCGCGCAGGGCCGCACAGGCGGCGTGCAGATCGCGCGGCAGGCGCGGCGGCAGGGGCCCACCATCGGCGTGGCGCTGATAGAGATCGTCGTCGCAGGCTTCGGGGGCGGGCAACGCGCGGTGAATACCGTCCAGCCCGGCGGCCAGCGTGGCCGCCAGCGCGGCGTAGACGTTGCACGACGCGTCGGGCAGGCGCCATTCCAGCCGGCCCTCCACGGTGCGCAGCACGCAGGTGCGGTTGTTTTCGCCCACGGCCTTCCACACCGGCGACCAGGTCGTGCCCGAGGCGCTGTCGCTCACCGCCAGGCGCTTGTAGCTGTTGACGGTGGGCGCGCACAGCGCGGCCAGCGCGTCGCCGTGGTCCAGCAGGCCGGCGGCAAACCGCAGGCCGGTGGTGCTCAGGCCCATGGGGCCGGCCGGATCGGCCATCACCGCGTGGCCTTGGGCGTCGGTCAGGCTGATGTGGCAATGCAGGCCGCTGCCAGGCGCGTGCGCCAGCGGCTTGGGCATGCCCGAGAACACCGCGCCGTGCTGCGCGGCCACGCTGTGCGCGGTGAGCTTGAAGAGCTGGAAGCGGTCGGCCGCGGCCAGCGCCTCGTCGTGCCGGTAGTTGATCTCGTACTGCCCGGTCGCGTCCTCGTGGTCCATCTGCTGCAGCGCGAAACCGAGCGCGGCCAGGTGGCGGCGCATGTCGTCGAGGAAACCGTGGTTGCGCACCAGGGCCTTGAGGTCGTACGAGGGTTTGCCCAGCCGGTCTTCGCCATCGGCCACCTGCCAGCGGCCGTCGGCACCGCGCCGCAGCAGAAAGAACTCGGGCTCGATGCCGACGTGGAAGGTCCAGCCGCGTTCGCGCAGGCGTGCCAGCTGGCGCCGCAGCATCTGGCGCGAGCAGGTGGCCAGCGGTTCGCCGCCCGCAAAGCCGTCGCACACGGCGTGCGCCACGCCCGGCAGCCAGGGCAGCGGGCGCAGGCTTTCGGGCTGCACACGGCCGAAGTACTCGCTGCGCGCGCCCATGCGCGGCAGGCCGGTGCCCCAGATGCTGGGGCCGGCAAAGCCGGCGCCCGTGGTCACGGCGGCGGGCAGGCCATCGAGCGGCACCAGCTTGCCCTTGGGCACGCCGTGCAGGTCGGTGAAGGTGGTCATCACCGAATGGATGCCCTGCGCCTGCAGGGCCCGCATCTGGTCGTTCAGGTCGGCGGCAGCGCTCATGGGCATCCGTTCAGCCAGTGGCACAAAAAAGCCGGGACAGGGCCCGGCTGGTGAGGGTCGGGCGATCAGCCCAGCGCTTCGGCCAGCGCGGCGTCCAGGATGCCCAGCGCCTCGTCGAAGACGGTGTCTTCGATGGTCAGCGGGAACAGGAAGCGGATCACGTTGCCGTACACGCCGCAGGTCAGCAGCAGCAGGCCGCGCCGGAGCGCTGCCGTCTGCACCGCCTTGGTCAGGTCAGCATCGGGCGCGCCACTGACGTCGGTGAATTCGCAGGCCACCATGGCGCCCAGGCCGCGCACGTCGCGGATGCGCGGGCGCCGGGCCTGCTGCGCCTTCAGGTGCACCACCAGCTTGTCGCCCAGCACCTGGGCGCGTTCGGGCAGCTTTTCCTCGGCCATCACGTCGAGCACGGCATGGGCCGCCGCAACGGCCAGCGGGTGGCCGGCGTAGGTGCCGCCCAGCCCCCCCGGCGCGGGCGCGTCCATCACCGCCTGCCGCCCCGACACCGCCGACAGCGTGGTGCCGCCGGCCAGGCTCTTGGCCATGGTCATCAGATCGGGCTGGACACCGAAGTGCTCCATGGCGAACAGCTTGCCGGTGCGGCCATAGCCGGTCTGCACCTCGTCGGCGATCAGCAGGATGCCATGCTGGTCGCACAGCGCGCGCAGCCACTGTGCCGCCTCGCGGCTGATGGGGTTGAAGCCGCCCTCGCCCTGCACCGGCTCGAAGATGATGGCCGCCACGCGCGAGGGTTCGATGTCGCACTTGAACACCTGCTCCATCGCCTTCTGCGTTTCGGCCAGCGAGGCGCCTTCAGCCGGGAACGGCACGTGGTAGATCTCGGGCGGGAACGGGCCGAAGCCGACCTTGTAGGGCACGACCTTGCCGGTCAGCGCGACCGAGAACAGGCTGCGGCCGTGGAAGGCCGCGCCGAAGGCGATCACGCCGCTGCGGCCGGTGGCGCTGCGCGCGATCTTGATGGCGTTTTCCACCGCCTCGGCGCCGGTGGAGAAGAACGCCGTCTTGGCCGGACCCGCCACGGGCACCAGCGCGTTGATGCGTTCGGCCAGCGTCACGTACTCGGCGTACGGCACCACCTGGTAGCAGCTGTGCGTGAAGCGCTGCAGCTGCGCGGCGATGGCGGCCTGCACCTTGGGGTGCACGTGGCCGGTGTTGAGCACCGCGATACCGCCTGCGAAGTCGATGAAGCGGCGGCCCTCGATGTCCCAGAACTCGGCGTTCTTGGCGTGGTCGATGAAAAAGTCGCCCATCACGCCCACGCCGCGCGGCGTGGCCGCCTGCCGGCGCGCATGCCAGGCGGCGTTGGTGTGATCGGTCTTGAGGTCGTTCATGGCGTTCATGGAAAGCTCCATTCGAAAGAGGGTTTCGTCATGCCCGCGCAGGCGGGCATGACGGGCCTGCCACACCCCGGTTCACAAAGGGCTGTCGATGCGAATCCAGGTGGTCTTGGTCTCGGTGTACTTGTCGAAGGCGTGCAGCGACTTGTCGCGCCCCACGCCGCTCTGCTTGAAACCGCCGAAGGGCACGGTGATGTCGTCTTCGTCGTAGCTGTTGACGTGCACCGTGCCGGCGCGCAGCGCGCGCGCCACGCCGTGGGCTTTGTTGATGTCGCGCGTCCACACCGCCGCCTGCAGGCCGTAGATGTTGCTGTTCGCCTGCTTCACCACGTCGGCCGCATCGGTGAAGCTCAGCACCGACAGCACCGGGCCGAAGATCTCTTCGCGCGCGATCGTCATGCTGTTGGTCACGCCGTCGAAGATGGTGGGCTGCACGTAGCAGCCGCCGGCCACGGGCGCGACGCGCTCGCCGCCGGCCAGCAGCTTGGCGCCTTCGCTCTTGCCCGATTCGATGTAGCGCAGCACGGTGGCCAGTTGTGTCTCGTCGACGATGGCGCCCATCACCGTGTTCTTGTCCAGCGGGTTGGCGGGCTGGTACTGCGGCACCAGCTTCAAAGCCTTCTCCAGGAAGGCGTCCTTGATCGAGGCTTCGACGAACAGGCGCGAGGGCGCGTTGCAGCTCTCGCCCTGGTTGAAGAAGATGCTGCCCACCGCCGCCTCCACCGCCTTGTCCAGGTCCGGGCAGTCGGCGAACACGATGTTGGGCGACTTGCCGCCCAGCTCCGTCCAGGCGCGCTTGAGGTTGCTCTGGCCGGCCATCACGTGGATCTGTTTGCCCACGCGCGTGCTGCCGGTGAACGCGATGCAGTCCACGTCCATGTGCAGCGCCAGCGGGCTGCCGGCCTCGGGGCCGAAGCCCGGCACCACGTTGAACACGCCCGGCGGGATGCCGGCTTCCAGCGCCAGCTCGGCCAGCTTGAGTGCGGTCAGCGGGCTTTTCTCCGACGGCTTGAGCACCACCGAATTGCCCACCGCCAGGGCCGGCGCGATCTTCCACGCCGCCATGATCATCGGGTAGTTCCAGGGCACGATCACACCGACCACGCCCACCGGCTCGCGCGTGATGAGCGCCAGCGCGGTGTCGGGCGTGGGCGCGATCTCGTCGTAGACCTTGTCCACCGCCTCGCCGTACCAGCGGATGCAGTTGGCGGCGCTGTTGACGTCCACCCCCTTGGCGTATTTGACCGGCTTGCCCATATCGAGCGCCTCGGTCAGCGCCAGCAGATCGCCGTTCGCCTGGATCAGCTCGGCGAACCGGATCATCACGCGCTTGCGCTGCGAGGGCGCCTTGCCGGCCCAGCGGCGGTCTTCGAAAGCGGCGCGGGCCGCGGTCACGGCGGCGTCGATGTCGGCCTGGCCGCAGCGCGCGACCTGCGTCAACAGGCGGCCGTCGACCGGCGAGAGGCAATCGAAGGTCTGGCCATCGCGGGCGGCCATCCGCTCACCGTTGATGAGGGCGCGGCCGTCGAAGGTCGGGGCGGCGGTGTCGGTCATGGGCAGGGATCTCCTCGGAAAATTGGCACCATGCTACGCCGATTCCCGCCTTCAGGAACCATCCACTTTGACCCCGCGCCACGCGTCCAGTGCCGGCCCCCAAAGGCGACGGGCCGGCAGGCATCACGCCCGACTGGCCCGTCGCCGCAAAACCCCTGCCTTATTTGGCGCCGCTCAGGGCCGCAACTTCCGCCCGCGCGGCAGCGGCGATCTCGCGTTCGCGCTTGCGGGTGGCGCGCGCCACCCAGACCGCATAGGCCACGATGACGATGGTCACGGTGGTGATCAGCAGCGTGGCGGCGGCGTAGATGGTCGGGTTGATGCCGCGGCGCGCGTAGCCGAAGATCACCTGCGGCAGCGTGTTCACGCCCGGGCCGGAGAGGAATTCGGCGATCACCACGTCGTCGAACGACAGCGTGAACGCCAGCAGAAAGGCCGCCAGGATGGCCTGGAACACATTGGGCAGGGTCACCAGGAAGAACACCTGGTACGGCTTGGCGCCCAGATCCATGGCGGCTTCTTCGAGGCTGCGGTTCATTTCCTGCAGACGGCTCTGGATCACCACCACGCCGTAGGCCATGCCCAGCAGGGTGTGGCCCAGGATGATGGTGAGCATGCCGCGCTGCGGCCAGCCGAAGGCATTCTGCGCGCCCACCGCCAGCAGCAGCAGCGACAGGCCGATCACCACCTCGGGCATCACCAGCGGCGCGTTGACCATGCCGCTGAACACGGTGCGGCCCAGGAAGCGCCGGTAGCGCACCAGCACGAAGGCCGCGAAGGTGGCCAGCGTGGCCGAGAGCACGCCGGTGATGGCCGCCACCTTGAGCGACAGCCAGAAGCCTTCGACGATCTTGGTGTCGCGCGTGAGCGCCTCGTACCAGCGCAGCGAGAAGCCGGTGAAGCGCGCGTCCTGCCGCGTGCTGTTGAACGAGAACACGATCATGAACAGCAGCGGCAGGTACAGGAAGCCATAGACCACCGCCAGCCAGAACTTGCCGAAGTGTTTTTCGAGGAATGCCTTCATGCCTTGCCCCCTTCGCTGCGATCGCCGGTGTAGTGGTAGTAGACGGCCAGCGGCACGACGATCAGCGCGATCATCACCACCGCCAGCGCGGTCGCCTTGGGCCAGTCGTTGGCGGTGAACATTTCGTCCCACACCACGCGGCCGATCATCAGGTTTTCCGGCCCGCCGAGCAGCGAGGGGATCACGAATTCACCCACGCAGGGGATGAACACCAGCATGAAGCCCGCGATGATGCCGGCCTTGGACAGCGGCACCGTGATGAGCCAGAAGGCCTTGAAAGGCGAGGTGCCCAGGTCGTAGGCCGCTTCGAGCAGGCGGAAGTCCATCTTCACCAGGTTGGCGTAGAGCGGCAGCACCATGAAGGGCAGGTACACGTACGTCATGCCCACCAGCATGGAGACGTTGGTGTAGAGCATGGGGATGGGATCGGACGTCAGGCCGATGGTCATCAGGAAACGGTTGAGCACCCCCTGATCGGCCAGGATGCCCTTCCAGGCGTAGACACGCAACAGGAAGGAGGTCCAGAACGGCAGCATCACCATCAGCAGCAGCGCCGGCCGCACACTGGCCGGCGAGCGCGCCAGGAAGTAGGCGAAGGGGTAGCCGATCACCAGGCAGAAGATCGCCGTCAGCAGCGCGTACCAGATCGATCGCAGGTAGGCGTCGACATACAGCGTCTTGAACAGCGGTGCGCCCTCTTCCGTGCGGAAGATGGAGAAGTAGTTTTCGTACTTCAGGTGCAGCAGGCCGGTGGTGGTGTCCCAGATCGGCTTGAACGGGTGGATGTCCGTGCCCATGTCCACGAAGCTGATGTACAGCAGGATCAGGAACGGCAGGAAAAAGAAGATGAACAACCAGGCGTAAGGCACCCCGATGACGAAGCGCTTGCCGGGGACGGGGAGAGAGGAAGAGGCCATCATCTGCTCCGAAAAATCGACCGAAAGAAAAAACCTGGAACGGGGATGCGGTGGAACCGGCTTTGCCGGGTCACCCGCATCGCCCCTTTGAGGGGGTGACGCGCCGGAGGCGCGGCGCGGGGGGGACCATCAGTCCCGGAGCACCACCGCGTCCATGTCCTCCCACCAGAAGAACACATCGTCCTCCCAGGTGATGTCCAGCAACTCGTGGCGCGAGCCGTTGGGCTCGGTGATCTTGACCTTCGTGCCCTGCGGGGTGAGCAGGATGTAGGTGTTGTAGGAGCCGAAGTAGGCAATTTCCTTGACCCGGCCGGAGAACAGGTTGACCTGCACGTGCGCGGGCCGGGTCTTGGCGATGCTGATCTTTTCGGGCCGCACCGCCACCGCCACCGGCATGCCCAGCGAGCCGCTGATGCCATGGCCGATGCTGATCTCGCCGACGCTGGTGCTGGCGGCGCAGCGGTCGGGCTCGTCCACCGTGAGCTGGCCTTCGAACAGGTTGACGTTGCCGATGAAGTCGGCCACGAAACGGTTGGCCGGGTATTCGTAGATCTGCTGCGGCGTGCCCACCTGCAGCACGCGGCCCTTGCTCATGATGGCGATGCGGCTGGCCATGGTCATGGCCTCTTCCTGGTCGTGCGTCACCATCACGCAGGTCACGCCCACCTTCTCGATGATGTTGACCAGCTCGAACTGGGTCTGCTCGCGCAGCTTTTTGTCCAGCGCGCCCAGCGGCTCGTCCAGCAGCAGCAGCTTGGGCCGTTTGGCCAGGCTGCGTGCCAGCGCCACGCGCTGTTGCTGGCCGCCCGAGAGCTGGTGCGGCTTGCGCTTGGCGTAGGGCGAGAGCTGCACCAGCGCCAGCATCTCGTCGGTGCGCTTCTGGATCTCGTCCTTGGGCAGGCCCTCGCGCTTGAGGCCGAAGGCGATGTTTTCCCAGATGTTCAGGTGCGGAAACAGCGCATAGCTCTGGAACATCATGTTGACGGGGCGCTCGTAGGGCGGCATGCGCGCCACGTCCTGGCCACCGAGCAGGATGCGGCCCTTGGTGGGAGTCTCGAAACCGGCCAGCATGCGCAGCAGGGTCGACTTGCCGCAGCCCGAGCTGCCCAGCAGCGCGAAGATCTCGCCCTTGCCGATGGACAGCGACACTTCGTCCACGGCCACCGCTTCGTCGAAACGCTTGACCAGTTTTTCGGTGACCAGAAAGCCTGCTTGCTCAGCCATGTGGGTGTCCGTTTCTCGTGCGATCGATAAAAAAAGGGCTGCTCAACCCCAGGGATTGAACAGCCCGCTCCCGGTGCTGCGACTTACTTGCCGCGCTTGAAGGCGTTGTAGGTGTCGTTGACCACGCCGGACACTTCGTTGGAGAAGCCGCCGGTGGGGATCAGACGCGCCGTGTCTTCGTCCGACAGGAAGATGGTCTTGTTGCCCTTGACCTCGTCCTTGATCATCGGCAGCGCGGCCTTGTTGCCCGTGGGGTAGTTCATCTCGTTGGCCATGGCGGCACCGTTTTCGGCGCGCAGGTAGAAGTCCATGAAGGCCAGCGCGTTGTTCGGGTGCTTGGCGTCCTTGGGAATGGCCATGGTGTCGATGAACACGAGGCCACCGCCGGTGGGCAGCAGCGGCACGATCTCGTCCTTGCCACCGGTTTCCTTGACGCGGTCGGCCGCGATGTTGATGTCACCCGACCAGCCGATGAAGGCGCAGCCCTTGCCGCCGGCGATGTCGTCGATCATGGTGCTGGAGAACAGGCGCACGTCCTTGCGCACCTTGGCCAGCATGGCACCGGCTTCCTTGAAGTCCTCGGGGTTTTCGCTGTACGCGGGCTTGCCGACGTAGTGCAGCGCCACCGGCAGGATTTCGCTCGGCGAATCCAGGTAGATGATGCCGCAGCCCTTGAGCTTGTTGGCGTACTCGGGCTTGAAGACCAGGTCCCAGGCGTTTTCGGGCATCGGCATGCCGCCCAGCGCCTTTTCCACCTTCTGCTTGTTGATGCCCACGGTGGTGAAGCCCCAGGCCCAGGGCACGAAGTGCTTGTTGCCCGGATCGACGCCCGCGATCTTGGCCATGAACTCGGGATCGAGGTTGGCGTAGTTGGGGATCTTGGTCTTGTCGATTTCCTGGTACAGGCCACCGTCAATCTGCTTCTTGCCGAAGCCGGCCGTGGGGATCACGATGTCGTAGCCCGAGTTGCCGGCCACCAGCTTGGCGTGCAGCGCTTCGTTGTTCTCGAAGGTGTCGTAGTTCACCTTGACGCCGGTTTCCTTCTCGAAATCGGCAATCATGGTCTCCGTGATGTAGTCGGGCCAGTTGTAGATGTTGAGGACCTTCTCGTCATCGAGCACCGGGCCGGCAGGAGCGGCCGGTGCTGCAGCGGTGGTCTCGACCGGGGCCGGCGCCGGTGCGGGTTCTTCCTTCTTGCCGCAGGCGGCCAGCAGGACAGCGGAGATGGCCAGGGCCAGGACATGCTTTTTCATCATGATGACGAACACTCCAGGAGAGGATGGGGGTGGAAACCAGAGATCGGCGCAGCGAAGTCGGTCGTGCACTTGTACGCTGAAATAGCAAGTCGCGGACCAACCTTGTCCCCAAAATGGGGCGAAACGCACTGCAGACGCATTCTATTCACGCCAACAGGCCCTGGGCACGCACATCGGCCAGCGTCGCGTCCAGACAGCGGCGGATCAGGCCCATCATTTCGTCGATCTGCGCCACCGTCATGCTGAGCGGCGGCGCGATGATCATGCGGTCGCCCACGGCGCGCATGATCAGGCCGTTTCGGAAACAGTGGCCGCGGCAGATCATGCCCACCGCCAGGTCCGGGTCGAACATCTGCTTGTTCGCCTTGTCCTTGACCAGCACCAGGCCTGCCACGAAGCCGCAGGTCTCGGCGTCGCCCACCAGCGGGTGGTCCTTGAGCGCCTCGAACTGCGTGGCCAGATACGGCCCGGTTTCGGTGCGCACCCGGCCCGGCAGGTTCTCGCGCTCCATCAGGTTCAGGTTGGCCAGGCCCACGGCACAGGCCACGGGGTGGCCGCTGTAGGTGTAGCCGTGGTTGAACTCGCCGCCCTTGTCGATCAGCACCTCGGCCACGCGGTTGCCCACCATCACGCCGCCCAGCGGGATGTAGCCGCTGGTCACGCCCTTGGCGAAGGTCACCAGGTCGGGCTTGATGCCGAACTTTTCGTAGGCAAACCAGTGGCCCAGGCGGCCAAAGGCGCAGATCACCTCGTCGCAGATCAGCAGGATGCCGTACTGGTCGACGATGCGCTGGATCTCGGGCCAGTAGGTTTCGGGCGGGATGATCACGCCGCCGGCACCCTGCACCGGTTCGGCGATGAAAGCGGCCACCTTCTCGGGCCCGACTTCGAGGATCTTCTCTTCCAGCCAGCGCGCAGCCCGCAGGCCGAAGTCGGCCTTGCTCTCGCCACCGCGGGCGTTCTCGAAGTAGTAGGGCTGGTCGATATGGGTGATGTTGGGAATCGGCAGATCGCCCTGCGCGTGCATGCCGCTCATGCCGCCCAGCGAGGCGCCGGCCATCGTGCTGCCGTGGTAGGCGTTGTGGCGGCTGATGATGACCTTGCGCTGAGGCTGACCCAGCAGGTCCCAGTAGCGGCGCGCCATGCGCACATTGGTGTCGTTGCTTTCGCTGCCGCTGCTGCTGAAGAACACGTGGTTGAACGAGCGGTCGCCCACCGGGGGCGCCAGCGCCGCGAGTTTGGTCGCCAGTTGCACCGCCGGCACGTTGGTGGTCTGGAAGAAGCTGTTGTAGAACGGCAGCGTCATCAGCTGCTGGTAGGCCGCATCGGCCAGCTCCTTGCGGCCGTAACCGGCATTGACGCACCACAGGCCGCTCATGCCGTCGAGGATCTTGTTCCCTTCCGAATCCCAGACATGGATGCCGTCGGCATGTGTGATCACACGCGCGCCGCGCGTGGCCAGATCCCCGTGGTCGGTGAACGGGTGGATGAAGTGCGCACTGTCCAGCGCCTGGATGGCCTGGGTGTCCTGCTTTTCAGCGCGCTGCACCAGCGCCGGCGGAGCGATGAGGGTGGAAGTGTTCATAGGGTCTCACTTTCGGGATGTATCCGTCGAGAACGCCGCGGAACCGGCTCCGCCGGAGCCGCCAGCGTTGCCCCTGGGGGTGACGCCAAAGGCTGCGGGGGGCCTTCCCTGCGGCGCGGGGGTCAAACATGCAGCAGCAGGTGTTCGCGCTCCCAGGGCGAGATCACCTTCATGAATTCTTCGAATTCCAGTTCCTTGATCTCGGTGTAGATGGTCACGAACTCCTTGCCCAGCACCTCGTGCAGGTCGGTCTCGCGGCGCAGCCAGTCGAGCGCCTCGCCCAGGCTGCGCGGCAGCGCGTAGGGCGAGAGGTAGGCGTCGCCCTTCATCTCCGACTTGGGCTTGATCTTGTTCTTCATGCCCAGGTAGCCGCAGGCCAGCGTCATGGCCATGGCCACGTAGGGATTGGCGTCGGCGCCGATCACGCGGTTTTCGATGCGGCGCGCGGCCGGGGTGGAGATGGGCGAACGGATGCCGACGGTGCGGTTGTCGTGGCCCCATTCGATGTTGATCGGTGCGGCGGTGTGGCGGCTCAGGCGCCGGTAGCTGTTCACGTAGGGCGCCACCAGCACCATCGCCGCCGGGATGTAGCGCTGCAGGCCACCGATGTAGTGGTAGAAGGCCTCGGAGGGCGAACCGTCCGGGTTGCTGAAGATGTTCTTGCCGGTGGCCTTGTCGACGATGCTCTGGTGCACGTGCATCGCGCTGCCGGGCTCGCCCGCGATGGGCTTGGCCATGAAGGTGGCGTACATGTCGTGGCGCAGCGCGGCCTCGCGCACGGTGCGCTTGAAGAAGAACACCTCGTCGGCCAGGCCCAGCGGGTGGGCGTGGAAAAAGTTGATCTCCATCTGGCCCGCGCCCACCTCGTGGATCAGCGTGTCCACGTTGAGATTCATCTTGTCGCAGTAGTCGTAGATCTCTTCGAACAGCGGGTCGAACTCGTTGACCGCGTCGATGGAATAGGCCTGGCGCGAGGTCTCGGCGCGGCCGCTGCGGCCGATGGGCGGCTTGAGCAGGGTGTTGGGGTCTGTGTTGCGTGCGGTCAGGTAGAACTCCAGCTCGGGCGCCACCACGGGCTCCCAGCCTTCCGCGTCGAACAGGTCGCAGATGCGGCGCAGCACGCTGCGCGGTGCAAACGGCACCAGCTTGCCCTGGTGGTCGAAACAGTCGTGCACCACCTGCGCGGTCGGATCGACGGCCCAGGGCACGATGCGCACGGTCGAGGGATCGGGCCGCAGCTGCATGTCGCGGTCGGTCGGGTCGACCACGTCGTAATAGGGTCCGCTTTCAGGAAACTCGCCAGTCACGCCCATGCCCACGATGCCCTGTGGCAGCCGCATGCCCCGGTCTTCGGTGAACTTCTCGCGCGGCAGGATCTTGCCGCGTGCCACGCCGGTCAGGTCGGGCACCAGACATTCCACCTCGGTCACGCGGTGCTGGTTGAGCCATTGCTCCAGGTCGTTGAAGGTCTGGGGGCTGGACATATGCGGGTTCCTGTTTGGCTGTTTGGGTTGGTCGGTGACGCGATATTGCCCGATCTGCGGACGGAGTCAGGCGGGGGTATGGCGCGCCAGGTCGGCCGCCTGCAGGCGCAGACTCTGGCGCGAGCGGCAGGCCCGCCCGAACGCCTCGAAGATGGCCCCGTAGAAAGGGGTTTCCCAGCAGCGCCATTCCGGGTGGAACTGCACCGCGTAGGCAAAGGTGCGCGCGCCGCGCACGCCGAAGGCTTCGACCAGACCGTCCGGCGCATGGGCCAGCGCGTCCAGACCCGGGGCCAGGCGGTTGATGCCCTGCCCGTGCAGCGAATTGACCATGACCTCGCTGCCGCCAGCCCAGGTCTCGAACACGCTGCCCGGCACCAGCCGCAGCGGGTGGCTGGGTGCGTACTGCACCTCGAACGGGGCGGTCTTGGGCTCGCGGTGGTCCATCAGGCCCGGCACCTCGTGCACCCGCTGGTGCAATGTGCCGCCCAGCGCCACGTTGATTTCCTGGAAGCCGCGGCACACGCCCAGCAGCGGCACGCCTTCGTGCACGCAGGCCCGCACCAGCGCCAGCGTGAGCTGGTCGCGCGCCGGATCGAGCGGCAGGCTGGGGTCGGCCACGGCTTCGTCGAAATGCGAAGGATGCACGTTCGACGGCGAACCGGTCAGCATCACGCCGTCCACCATCGAGAGCAGTTCCTGAATCTGCCCGGTGTCGGCCAGGGGAAACATGACGGGCTGGGCCTCGGCCCCCACCTTGACGGCGCGAGCGTATTTGTCACCCAGCACCAGAAAGGGCATCTGGTGCCCATGGTCGCCCATGAGTCGGTGATCGGCCGGCAGCCAGACCATGCAAGGCGGGTTTTTCATGGTGTCTCCAAGACTGAAACCATTCTGTTCTGCAAATTGGATCACAATCGGAGCCAGTTGATGCCACCTCATGGTGCCATTTGACGCGATCCCGGCACCGATCCGCGTCCGGGCCGGCACCCCGACCTGCTGCTCCGCACGGAAATCCACAGACATGTTGTCCGAGTACCTGCTGGCCGAAATGAACCGCCTGGGCGCGCGCGACGCCCTGCCGCTGCACCGCCAGCTCTACGAGGCGCTGCGCCGCGCCATGCTCGAAGGCAAGCTCGGGGCCGGCGAGCGGCTGCCCTCCAGCCGCGACCTGGCGCAGGATCTGGGCTTGTCGCGCAACACCGTGGTGGCCGCCATCAACCAGCTCAGCGTCGAAGGCTATCTGGCCAGCCGGGTCGGCAGCGGCACCTATGTCAACGACTCCGTGCCCCGCGCCGGCGGCAACCCGCTGCGCCGCCCTGGCCTGGGCCTGGCCCCCGCGCCCATGGCCCGGCTCTCACGCCGGGGCGAGGCGCTCACCGCCGCTTTCCGCGCCAGCGAGCTGGAGGTCCAGCCCTTCACGCCCGGCATTGCCGACTTCAGCGCCTTTCCGCTCACGCTCTGGCAGCGGCTGCAGAACAAGCACTGGCGCATGACCTACCCGGACATGCTGGACTACAACGACTCCGGGGGCTACGCGCCGCTGCGCCGCGCCATCGCCGACTACCTCCGCGTGTTCCGCAGCGTGCAGCTCGACGCCGACCAGGTCATCGTCACCACCGGCACCCAGCAGTCGATCGAGCTGTGCGCGCGCCTGCTGGCCGACCACGGCGACACCGTCTGGGTGGAGGACCCGGCCTACTGGGGCGCGGCCAAAGCCTTCATGGCCTCCGGACTGCAGTTGCACCCGGTGACGGTGGACGATCAAGGCATCCGGCCCGGCGGGCCCGACGACGCCCACCCGCCACGCCTGATCTACGTGACGCCTTCGCACCAGTACCCGACCGGGGCCGTGATGTCGCTGCCGCGGCGCCAGCAATTGCTGGCCACCGCGCGCGCGCACAACGCCTGGATCCTGGAAGACGACTACGACAGCGAATACCGCTTCAGCGGCCCGCCGCTGTCCAGCCTGGAAGGCCTCGATCCCGACGGCCGGGTGTTCTACATGGGCACCTTCTCCAAGGTGCTCTACCCCGGCATCAAGCTGGGCTACCTGGTGGTGCCCAAGCCGCTGGCCGACGCCTTCCGCCAGGCGCACTACGACTTCAACCGCCCGGGGCAGATGCCGCTGCAGGCCGCCCTGGCCGAATTCATCGAAATGGGCCACTTCAGCAGCGCGCTGCGGCGGGCCCGGCAGAGCTACGCCGAACGGCGCGGGGCCCTGCTCGACGCGCTGCGCCCCGTGCTCGCGGGCGACACCTTCATCAGCGGCGCCGACCAGGGCCTGCACCTGTGCCTGCGCCTGCCTCCGGGCGTGAACGACCGGCAACTGGCCCAGCGGCTGGCCCAGCAAGGGCTGACGGTGCGGCCGCTGTCGGCCTACTGCCTGCGCCGCCAGGACCTGCAGGGCCTGGTCATCGGCTACGGCTACGCCCCCATGGCCGGCATCGGGCCGGCCGGTCGCCAGCTGGCGGCCGTGGTGCGCGACGCCCTGGCCCGGGCCGGCTGAACAGCCGGCGAACTCAGCGTGTCGGCGCGGCCGGCATCTCGCGCAGCCAGGCCTGCATCTGCGCGATCTCGGCCTTCTGGGCGCGGATGATCTCTTCGGCCAGCTGGCGCACACGCGCGTCCTTGCCGTGGCGCAGCACCACCTCGGCCATGTCGATGGCCCCCTGGTGGTGAGGAATCATGCCGGCGAGAAAGTCGCGGTCGGCATCGCCCGTGAGCGCCACCCCCATGTCGCGGTGCATGCGGTCGTTGGCCGCCTGGAACTCCTGAGACGAAGGTGCGGCCTTCTGCGCGGCCGCCGCCGGGGCGCCGTGCCCGGCGTGATCGGTCTGGGCCCAGGCCGCAGCGCCGTGGACGGTGAGCAGGACAGCGGCCACCAGGGCCGGAACACGGGAAACGGTCGAAGCAACGGACACAGAGGCCTCCAGCCAGAAAAAAAGGGACGCCCATCAGAACCCTGCCCCGGCAGAAAGTTGCACCACCAGCCCGGCCACGCCCACGCGCGCCACCGCCACACCCATCACACCCAGCTCTGTGACCGAGCGCCCGCACCGCGGCAGCCGCTTGCTCTACACCGTGAAGCTGGCCAACACCGCCAGCACGATGGAGGGGGTGCCGGGCAACCTGGCGGCGCCCCACGAGATCGGGGACCAGGTGGGGGTCACGCTGCTGCGCGCCTGAAGGCGCGCAGAGCGTTCACAGCCGGTCTTTCATCCGGTACCAGAGCATGCCCAGCGTCAGACTGGGCGTGCGCAGCAGCGCGCCACCCGGGAAGGCGTGGTGCTTGAGGCGCGCAAACACGTCGAAGCGCCCGGCCTGCCCGGCCACCGCCTCGGCCACCAATTGCCCGGCCAGCCCGGTCAGCGCCACGCCGTGACCGCTGAAACCCTGCAGGTAGTAGAGGTTGTCGCCCAGCCGCCCGAAGTCGGGCGCGCGGTTCATGCTGATGTCCACGAAGCCGCCCCACACGTAATCGACCGGCGCGTCGCGCAGATCCGGAAACACCTGCGCCATCCGGCGCGCCATGGTGCTGCGCAGATCGGGCGGCGTCAGCGCGGTATAGCTCACGCGGCCGCCAAACAGCATGCGCCGGTCGGCGCTGAAACGGAAGTAGTCGAGCACGAAGTTGTTGTCGCACACCGCCGCGTTGCTGGGAATCAGGCGCCGGCACAGCGCTTCGTCCAGCGGCGCGGTGCCGACGATGTAGGTGCCCACGGGCATGATGCGCGGCGCGATGTCGGGCGCCACAGCCGGGCCGTATTCGGGCAGCATGCAGTTGCCCGCCAACACGCCAAAGCGCGCCTTCACGCGGCCCTGCGCGGTGCGCGCCACCAGCGTGGCGCCGCGCTCCAGCGCGGTCACCGGCGAGCCTTCGTGAATGCGCACCCCCGCCGCCTCGGCCGCGCGCGCCAGACCCAGCGCGTACTTGAGCGGGTGCAGGTGGCCGGAACGGCTTTCGTATACGGCCGCCAGGTAGCGCGGGCTGTCGATCAGGCGGCGCACGTCGGCGCCTTCGGCCCAGTCGCAATCGATGCCTTGCCGGCGCAGGCTCTCGGCCTCGGTGCGCAGCGCCTGCACCTTGCGCGGCGCGTCGGCCACGTACAGGTAGCCGCGCTGCCAGTCGCAATCGATGCCGTGTTCCGCGATGCGGCGTTCCACCAGGTCCACCGCCTCGACCGACAGGTCCCAGGCGGTTTGCGCGTCGGCGGCGCCAAGCTGCTGCTCGAACGGCTCCTGCCCGCTCGCGTAGCCCACGATCACCTGCCCGCCGTTGCGCCCGCTGGCGCCCGAGCCCACGCGGTCGGCCTCCAGCAGCACCACCGACAGGCCGCGCTGCGCCATCTCCAGCGCCGCCGACAGGCCGGCGAAACCACCGCCGACCACCACCACGTCGGCCTCTGCCTCGCCCTGCAGCGGCGGCTGCAGGGGCGGACGCTGCACGCTGGCCTCGTAATAGCTCAGGCGGTTGAGCTGGGTGTCCGAGCCGATCAGAGAGCGCTTGAACATGGGGTTTCCTTTCAGCCGCGCTGACGGCGGGCCACCTGGCCTGCCAGGTAGGTCCAGACAAAGGTGGCGGCCGCGTTGCTGGTGAGTTCGGCGTGGTCGTAGGCCGGCGCCACCTCCACACAGTCCATGCCCACCCAGTTCAGCCCGGCCAGTTCTTCCAGGAAGGTCAGCACCTGCGCGCTGGTCAGGCCGCCCGGTTCGGGCGTGCCGGTGCCGGGCGCAAAGGCCGGGTCGAGCACGTCGATGTCCAGCGTGAGGTAACAGGGCCGCTCACCGATGCGCTCGCGGATGGCCGCCAGCACCGGCGCCAGCGCCGCACCGTCCAGGCCGCGCAGGGCGCGCGCGGTGAAGATCTGCCCACCCTGGTCGGCCACGTACTCGCGCGCCGCGCGTTCTCCGCTGGAACGGATGCCGATCTGCACCGTGTGCGGCGCGCTGATCAGGCCTTCCTGGACGGCTTCATACGTCCAGGTGCCGTGGCCCGAGGGTTCGCCGAAATGGTCGCTCCAGGTGTCGCAGTGCGCGTCGAAATGCACGCAGGCCAGCGGCTCGCCGCGACCGTACAACGCCTTCGCCGCGCGCAGCAGCGAGAGCGTGACCGAATGGTCGCCGCCCAGGAACACGCAGTGGTGCTTCGCCATCAGCTCGGCCGCCTGGCGCTCGATGTGGGCACGCACCTCGGGCAGCGGCGAGGCGTTGGGCAGGCGCATGTCCAGCGCATCGCCCACATGGGCCAATGGCGAGACGTCGAACACCGGGTGGATGCCGTCGCACAGCATCAGGCTCGCGGCGCGGATGGCCTGCGGCCCGAAACGCGCGCCCGGCCGGTTCGTCACCACGCCGTCGTAGGGCACGCCGGCCACCGCAAACGGCTGATCGGCCAGCGGCTCGCAGGCGAGAAAGCGGTTGCTGTTGTTGGCAAAAGCGAAGTGACCGGTGGCCATGGCACAAAGGGGTTGGCGGGCGACTCGGGCCCAAGTGGCTGGAAAGATACCGCGAAAAGCCCCATTTCACAGAACCACTTGCGCATCCAGCCACCGGGCCAGGCCCGTGGACTGCAAAGAATCCGCAAGCCCGATAGGATCGCTTCGCTTTCCCCCCCATCCCTCCCGGAGACATCCATGCTCAAGCTCTACTACTCGCCCGGCGCCTGTTCGCTCTCGCCCCACATCGTGTTGCACGAATCGGGCCTGCCCTTCGAAGCCATTCCCGCCCCGACCAAAACCCACCAGTTGCCCGACGGCACGGACTACTACACCATCAACCCGCTGGGCTACGTACCGCTGCTGGTGATGCCCGACGGCGAGAAGCTGCGCGAAGGCCCGGCCATCGTGCAGTACATCGCCGACCAGGTGCCCGAGAAAAACCTGGCACCGGCCTACGGCACGCTGGGCCGCTACCGCCTGATGGAATGGCTCACCTTCATCGGCACCGAGGTGCACAAGGGCTTTTCGCCGCTGTTCAACCCGGCCATGCCGGCCGAAGCCAAGCAACTGGCCAAGGACCGCCTGCGCCAGCGGCTGCAATGGGTTGACGGTGAACTCGCCGGCAAGCCCCATCTGCTGGGCGACACCTTCAGCGTCGCCGACGCCTACCTGTTCACCGTCACCAACTGGGCGGGCGCGGTGGGCGTGGACATCGCCGACCTGGCGCACCTGCAGGCCTTCCGCGCCCGGGTGGCGGCCCGGCCGGCCGTGCAGGCGGCGCTCAAGGCCGAAGGTCTGGCCAGGTAAGCGGCCGCTTCAATCGGCCACGCCACCGGTAGCCGGATCGGCCTCGGCCTCCTGCCAGAACAGCTGCTGGTAGCGCCAGGCCGTTTCGGCCAGCAGGTCGCTGAAGCGGCGACCGGTATCGCCCGACAGATACCCCCAGTCCCGCAACCAGGCCAGCAGGCGGGGGACCCGGTCGTGCGGATGGCCGGGGCCGTCTTTCCATTGCTGCAAGGCGGTCACCGCTTCGACGGTGGCCGGGCCTTTGGCATCGATCACCAGCGCCTGCAGCACGTCGAAAAAAGCCCCGGAGCCGCCCTCGTCGGGCAGGCGGCACAGCAGTTGTTCAAGCAACTGGAGATCGTGCTCCACCGACGGCATTCGCCGGTCGGGGGAAGAGGCAATGCGGACCATGGTGGGAGCGGCAAGCGCTGGGAACCGTGAGGTACCAAGGTTCCCACAATCTGCGCCCACGGCCTTTGACAGCCATCAAGCCCCGCACCAGGGCGCTGGGGTCAGGAATCGCCCAGCCCCACGGGCGCAGGCGCTTTCATCACGATGCGCGTGAACAGGCGATCAAACTGCGGGTCGCGCGCCAAACGCGGGTTCAAAGGGTCGGGGTTGGTGGCGAAGGCCGCGTCGAGCGCCTGCCAGTCGGCCGCCGAAAGGTGTTTTTCGGCCTCGGGCAGGACCACGGTTTCTTCCAGCCGCATGTGTTCGAGGTAGAAGTCCACGTAGCGCGTGGCTTCGTCCACAAAGGCCTGGCGGCGCGACTCGCCCAGCAGTTCCCAGGCCAGCAGCAGGTGCATCAGCGCACGCACCCGCGTCTCGCCCTGCATGTGGTCGCGCTCAAGCTGGTCGATCGCGGCCAGGGTGTGCGGTGCCGCCCGCGCCACGCGCGGGAACAGCAGGTCGGATTCTTTGGGGTGGTGGTGCTGTTCGGGAAATTCGTCGATGTAGAACAGCATGGCCCGCAGCACGTCGAAATACAGCGCGGTGTCGTCCTTGCCGTCGTGAAGGGGGCCGCGGCGGATCATCTGCAGCAGCGACTGCAGCATGGCAGCCAGGGAAGCGTGTTCTTCGCGGATCACGCGCAGGGATTCGGGGGTCATGGGTGTCTCCGCTACCGGTCAGTTCGCCAGAGCCGACCGATCAGTCGGCTAACCCGTGGACTATCCCCCAGCCGGCTGCTGACGGGCTTGACGTGCGTCAAGCCGTGCTCGCCAGCGTCCCCGGATCAGCGCGCTTCCGGTGGCCGCCAGCGCCGCAGCAGCAGCGCGTTGCTCATCACGCTGACCGAACTCAGGGCCATCGCCGCCCCCGCCACCACCGGGCTGAGGAAGCCCAGCGCTGCCAGCGGAATGCCGGCCACGTTGTAGGCGAAGGCCCAGAACAGGTTCTGGCGGATCTTGCGCACCGTGCGGCGCGAGATGTCCAGCGCCGCGGCAACCAGCGCCGGGTCGCCCCGCATCAGCGTGATGCCGGCCGCGTGCATGGCCACGTCGGCGTTGCCGCCCTGGGCATGGCTCATGGCCATGCCGACATCGGCGGCGGCGAGCGCCGGGGCGTCGTTCACGCCATCGCCCACCATGGCCACGGTGTGGACCGGCGCATCGGACGCCACCGCCTCAGGAACGCCGGCAAGGGGGGCGAAGCCCCCGGCCTTCAGCCGGCGGATCACGGCCGCCTTGTCGCCAGGCAGCACGTCGGCAATCACCTCCCCACCTTCTTCGAGCGCAGCGGGCTTCAGGCCCAAGGTCTCGGCCATGGCGCGGGCCGCCCCGGCGTTGTCACCCGAGACCATGCACAGGCGCAGGCCCTGGGCGCGCAGGCGTTCCAGCGCCGCGCGGGCACCGGGTTTGGGTTCGTCGCCGAAGGCCAGCACCGCCAGCGCCCGCCAGACCCCGTCGCGCTCGCTGGCCAGCACCGACACCGTGGCCCCGGATGTCTGCAGGTTCTGCACCACCGGACCGAGTTCGGCCTGCGGCACCCCGAGTTCACCCATCCAGCGCACGCTGCCGAGCGCCAGCGAAACCCCCTGGACCTGGCCCAGACTGCCCCGCCCGACCACCGACTGCACCGACTGCGCGGCATCGGGCGCCACCACCACGCCGCGGTTGCGGGCGGCGTCCATGACGGCATGGGCCAGCGGGTGGGCGCTCTGGGCCTGCAGCGCGGCCGCGGCCTGCAGCACCGCCATTTCATCAACCCCGGGCAGGACTTCGATCAGGCGCAGGCGCGGCCGGCCTTCGGTCAAAGTGCCGGTCTTGTCGAAGGCCACGGTGTCGACGCGGTAGGCCATCTCCAGCGCCTGCGCGTCCTTGATGAGAATGCCGTGCCGGGCCGCAACGCCCGTGCCCGCCATGATGGCCGCCGGCGTGGCCAGCCCCAGCGCGCAGGGGCAGGCGATCACCAGCACCGCCACCGCGTGCAGCAAAGCCTCTTCGAGCGGTGCGCCGGTCCAGAGCCAGCCCGCCAGCGTGAGGGCGGCGATGCCCAGCACCACGGGCACGAACACCGCCGCCACCTGGTCCACCAGCCGCTGCACCGGTGCCTTGGCCGCCTGAGCGTCCTGCACCAGCGCGATGATCCGCGCCAGCATGCTCTGCGCGCCGACCGCGCGCACCCGCACCAGCACCGCGCCTTCGCCATTGAGCGCGCCACCGGTGACCGCGTCACCGGGCTGCTTGGGCACGGGCAGCGACTCGCCCGTGAGCATGGACTCGTCGGCCTGGGTCTGGCCTTCCACCACCTCGCCGTCGGCCGGAAACCGCTCGCCCGGCAGCACCTGGATGCGGTCGTCGGGCAGCAATTCGTCCACCGGCACCTCGGTCACCTCGGTGCGGCGCACGCCGTCGGGCAGCAGCCGGGCGCGTTCGGGACGCAGGGCCTGCAAGGCCCGGATGGCGCTGGTGGTCTGGCGCTTGGCGCGCGCTTCCAGCCATTTGCCCAGCAGCACCAGGGTGATGACCACGGCCGAGGCCTCGAAGTACAGGTGCGGCATGCTGTCGGGCGCGGCGCGCCACCACAGCCAGGTCGACAGGCCCCAGGCCGCGCTGGTGCCGATGGCCACCAGCAGTTCCATGTTGCCAGTGCGGGCCTTGAGCGCGTGCCAGCCGGCCTTGTAGAAACGCGCGCCGAGCACGAACTGCACAGGCGTGGCGAGCAGGAACTGCGCCCAAGCCGGCAGCATCCAGTGACGGCCCAGCAGATCGCCCACCATGGGCAGCACCAGGGGTGCCGACAGCAGAAGCCCGGCCAGCACGGGCAGCACGTCCACCGGCAGGCCGAACCAGCGGGGCACGTCGTCCTGGGCTCCATCGTCCAGGGCGCGGGGTTCGTACCCCGCGTCGCGCACCGCGCGGCGGAGACGGGCCAGCACTTCGGCATCGGCGGGCCCCTGGAGCACGACACGGGCCGATTCGGTGGCCAGGTTCACGGTGGCATCGCGCACGCCGGGCTGTTTGCGCAGCACTTTTTCGACCCGCGTGACGCAGGAGGCGCAGGTCATGCCGCCGATCCCCAGATCGATGGGCGGTCCTTCGGCGATGATTTCGGGTGTGGAAGCATTCATGGGAGTCAGCATAAGCTTTACCCCCATGGGAAGGTCAAGCCACCAGATGTTTCCGACCCGCCGGGCTTGACATTGACACCATGTCAGACTTGAAGATGATGCCCTTTTCAAGGAGATTTTCCATGTCCCTCCAGACCTTCACCGTGCAAGGCATGACCTGCGGCCACTGCGAACGTGCCGTGCAGACCGCCATAAAGACCCTCGATCCGCAGGCCGAAGTCCGCATCGACCGCAGCCAGAACCTGGTCGAGGTCAACACACCCCAGTCGCGCGAGGCGGTGGCCGCGGCCATCCGCGAAGAGGGCTACACGGTCGCGGCATGACCCCGCCGCTCCGCCGCGCCGTGTCCGTTCACGACGATGCCAGCGGGCCGGCAGACAGCGCATCCGGTCCGTCGGCAGACACCCCGCTGCCGGCCGTGGCCCGCTGGCCGGTGCCGATCGGCACGGCCGCTCGGTTGTCGGGCATTTCCCCCAAGATGCTGCGCCACTACGAAGCCCTGGGGCTGCTCGGTGCGGTGACCCGCACCGACGGCAACTACCGCCAGTACGGCCAGGCCGATGTGCACACGCTGCGTTTCATCCGGCGCGCGCGCGACATGGGCTTCAGTCTCGACGCCATCACGGAACTGGTCGGACTCTGGCACAACCGGCGCCGCAGCAGCGCCGCCGTCAAGCGCATCGCGCAGCGCCACCACGACGAGCTGGCCCAGCGCATCGCGGCCCTGCAGGCCATGCAGCGCAGCCTGGACACGCTGCTGTGCCACTGTCCCGGCGACGACCGGCCCGACTGTCCGATCCTCGACGACCTCGGCCACGCCTGAAACGGCACAAATCTTTACACCGCAGCAGCATGCGGGTGCCTTCGCGTTTACACGCTCGCCGGACACTGAACCCACGTCGTCGCTGAAACCCGCAACGACCGGTTCTTCCACCCCATTCAGGAGCGATCATGCAACCGACTCTCACCCGATCCGTCATCGCCACCGTGCTGGCCACCACCATCGCCGGCCTGTCCGCCACCGCCATCGCCCAGGGTGCGGCCACGCAGCCCCCGGCCACGCCGGTGCCGCAAGCGGCCCAGGCCAGCCCGGACGCCAAGCCGGCGCAACCCCGCCGGGAAGCCCGCCACGCCCAGCGCGGCGAGCGCCTGCAGAAAATGGAAAAGATGCGTGCCGAGCACCAGGCCAAGCTGAAGGCCGAACTCAAACTGGCGCCGGAACAGGAAGCCGCCTGGGCCGCATTCGTGGCCCGGACCACCCCGCAGCGACCTGCGCAACCGCCCGAGGCTCCGCAGGACTGGGCCAAGCTCACCACGCCGGAACGGCTGGACCGCATGACCGCCCTCAAGGCCGAACGCGATGCCGCTTTCACCCAGTGCATCGACGCCACCCGCAGCTTCTACGGCCAGCTCACGGCCGAACAGAAGCAGGTGTTCGACCAGCAAGCCCGCCCGTTCCACCAAGCCGGCTTCAAGGGCCACGGCCCGCAACACCGTCAGGGCCGCCACCCAGGCGAAGGTCCGGCGCCGATGCCCGCTCCCCGGAGCTGACACCGGGCCCGATCCCGCCCACCGCCCCGCAGGCCCCGGTCTGCGGGGCTTTTTCATGCCTGCCCCGAGGTCGGGCAGCTTGACCTTGGTCAAGCCCCCCACCAGCATGCACCTATACAGTGCGGGCCCATCATGCATTGCGACGTACTCATCACCGGCGCCGGGCCGGCGGGTCTCAGTCTGGCCCGGGCCCTGCGAGGCAGCGGCCTTCGGATCACCTTGGTCGAATCCCAGACGGTTGCGGCGCTGCAGGCGCCGGCCTTCGATGGCCGGGAAATCGCGCTGACCCAGCACAGCGCCGGCCTGTTGCGGCAACTGGGTATCTGGGAACACCTGGAAACGGGTGCCGTCGCCCCCTTGCGTGACGCCCTGGTGCTCAACGGCGGACCGGGCAGGCGCCAGGGCCGCATGGTCATCAGCCACCAGCTCAGCCCGCGCAGCGAACTGGGCTACCTCGTGGGCAACCACCACATCCGCCGCGCCGCCTTCGAAGCCGCGCTCGCGCCCGCCGACGACAGTGGCGCACCGCCCGAGCTCATCGATGGCCTGCAGGTCGGCCCGATCGACACCCGCGGCGACCGCTGCCAGGTCACGCTCTCGGACGGCCACACGCTGCACACCCGCCTGCTGGTGGCGGCCGACAGCCGCCACTCCAGCACCCGCCGCGCCGTGGGCATTTCCGCGCAACTGCACGACTACGGCCGGACCATGCTGGTCTGCGCCATGACCCACGAGCAGCCCCACCACGAAACCGCCTGGGAGTGGTTCGACCACGGCCAGACCCTGGCGTTGCTGCCCATGAACCCCTGCCCGGACACCGGCCGCCCCCGCTCATCGGCGGTGCTGACCCTGCCGCACCAGGCGCTGCAACCGCTGCTGACGATGGAAGCTGCCGCGTTCGGCCAGGCCATGACCGAACGCTTCCACCACCAGCTCGGCCCCATGCATCTGGCCAGCACGCGCCACGCCTACCCGCTGGTGGGCGTCTGGCCAGGCGGGCTGGTGTCGCAGCGTTTTGCCGCCGTCGGCGACGCGGCGGTGGGCATGCACCCGGTCACCGCCCACGGCTTCAACCTCGGCCTGCGCAGCATCGACACCCTGGCGCGCCTGCTGCGCCAGGCCCACGCAGGCGGACGCGACATCGCCGACCCGGCGCTGCTGCGCAGCTACGAACGCACCCACCGCCACGCCAGCCGGGGCCTGTACCTGGCCACCCACGCCGTGGCCTCGCTCTACACCCGCGAAGAAGCCCCGGCACGCCTGCTGCGCCAGGCCCTGGTGGACCTGGGCGAGCGCTTCACCCCTTTCAAGCGGGCCGTTGCCGCGTCGCTGACCGGGCTGCACTGACACCGCCCTGCGTGCGGCGATCTCCGAAAAGACACCGGGCGGTTGCGGGGAAGCGCCACATGCCCTATCTTGGCGTGCCCGATTGCCGCATCGCCCGGAACCGACGTACATGCCCGACGCCATTCCCCGCATCCTTCACGTCATCACCCCCGACAAGACCCGTTTTCCCGAGATCCCGCCCGGCTGGGACCTGCGCCTCTGGGACGACACCGACGCGGCAGCCTTCATGGCCCGCCACCACCCCGGCCTGCTGCCGGCCTATGAACGGTTTCCGCGCCACATCCAGCGTCTGGATGTGCTGCGCCTGCTGCTGGTGCACGCACACGGCGGCTTCTACCTGGATTCCGACGTCACCCTGCTCCAGCCCCTGGACGACCTGCTGAGCCACGGTCTGGTCCTGGGCGTCGAGAAAGTCCTGCTGGAGCGGGAAATGCAGGTGCCGGAACACCGCCACGCGGTGCGCATCGCCAACTACCTGTTCGGCGCCCGGCCCGGCCACCCCTTCCTGTGGCAGTTCGCCCTGGCGGCACTGGCCCGACACGACCAGCCCGTGCGCACGGAGATGGACGTGCTGGAGACCACCGGCCCCGGCCACCTCACCAACTTCTTTCACGCCCACCGGCACGAGCACCCGGACCTGCACCTGCTGCCCGACCCCGGCCTGCCCTGCCCTAAACGCTGCAGTCCGCAACCGGCCTGCCACTTCGGCCCATACGCGGTGCACCGGCACGAAGGGTCCTGGCGCACCGGGTTTGCACACTGACCCGCATGGCCGCGCAGATTCCCCGGATCCTCCACCAGACGTGGAAGACCGAACAGATTCCTCCCGCCATGCAGGCCCATGCCGCGAGCTGGAAACAGCACCATCCGGACTGGGAACACCGGCTCTGGACCGACGCGATGAACCGCGATTTCATCCGCCGCGAGGTGCCCGGATTCCTGCCCGTCTACGACAGCTATCCGCACGCCATCCAGCGCGTGGATGCCGCGCGCTATTTCATCCTGCGCCACCACGGCGGCGTGTTCGTCGACCTCGACTTCGAATGCCTGCGCAACATCGAACCCCTGCTGCAGGACCGCCAGTTCGTGGTGGGTACCGAGCCCGAGGAACATGCCCGCACCCACGGCATGACCGCCATCGTCTCCAACGCCTTTATGGCCAGCGTTCCCGGCCATCCCCTGCTGCAGCGGGTGTGCGAACAGCTGCCCCTGGATGAAGTACGCCACCGCCAGCGCAATGCCGGATTCAGTCATGTGCTGCACAGCACCGGGCCTTTTATGCTGACCCGGGCCTGTGAAGATTTCGGACCGTCCGCCGGGGTGGCCATCCTGCCACCAGCGCTGCTCTACCCCCTGGTCAAGGAAGCCGACGGCCGCATCGGCGAGGCCCAGTTGTCATCGACCCAGCATGGGCTGGCCTATGCCCGCCACCACTACTGGGGTTCCTGGTGGCACTGACGACGCTGCCACTGCTTGCGCACCTGGCGGTTGTGCTGGGTCAAGGCAGGCGGCCGCATTCGCCCCTAGATTGGCCGGGGACCGCACGGACGGCCCCACACCGGTCCGGCGACCCGCCACCACGGCGCCCAGAGCCCCGCATGCCCCCCAGTTCCTTTCATCCCGCCCGCAGCGACCGCCACGACCCGGCACCACCTTCACAGCGCCGCCCACGGCCGAGCGCCCTCAACGTCCCCATCCTCGCACCCCTCGGTGCAGACTGACCCATGGACAAACACTACCTCACCCCCCTGTTCCAGCCCGACAACGTGGCCGTGTTCGCCAGCAGGGACGCGCCGGAACAGCAGACGGCGCAGGCGCGTGTGCTGGTCGAAGCCCTGACCACCCAGCGTTTTACCGGCCGGCTCGTGTTCCTGGACATCCAGGTCTCGGGCACGCTGGCCGATCTGGCCCAGACCCGCGCCGACCTGGCCATCATCGCGCTGCCCCCGGCCGAAGCGGTGCAGGCGCTGGAAGTGGCGGGCCGCATCAAGTGCAAGGCGGCGCTGGTGATCGGCAGCGGCACCCCCACCGATCTGGCCAAGGACATGCACCGCGTGGCCAAGCGCCACGGCATGCAGCTGCTGGGCCCCAACAGCCTGGGCCTGCAGCGCCCGCGCGCGGGCCTCAACGCCAGCACCGTCGGGCCGCTGGCGACCCCGGGGCCGCTGGCGCTGGTGTCGCAGTCGGGTGCCCTCACGGCGTCGATCCTCGACTGGGCGAGCCAGAACGCCGTCGGCTTTTCCACCGTGGTCTCGCTCGGCCCCAACACCGCGGTCGACATCGCCCAGGTGCTCGATTTCCTGGCCAACGACCCGCAGACACACAGCATCGTGGTCTACATGGAAGGCATTGCCAACGCACGCCGCTTCATGAGCGCGCTGCGCGCCGCCGCCAACGCCAAACCGGTGGTGGTGCTCAAAGCCGGGCGCCGCAAGGCCGGCAACGTGGCGGCCCAGACCCACAGCGGCACCATCGTGGGCAGCGACGATGTGTTCGACGCCGCCCTGCGCCGCGCCGGCGCGGTGCGCGTGCGTTCCTTCGTGCAGCTGTTTTCGGCCGCCAAGTGCCTGGCCTCGCGCTACCGCCCGGTGGGCAAACGCCTGGCCATCATCACCAACGGCGGCGGCCCGGGCGTGCTGGCGGCCGACTGGATCAGCGAGATCGGGCTGGACCTGGGTGTGCTGTCGGCCGAAAGCGCGGCCAGGCTGCAGCCAGCGCTGCCGCCGCTGGCCTCGCTGGTCGACCTGATGGACCTGTCCGAAGAGGCCTCGCCCGCCCACTACCGCGCGGCCATCG
Organism: Hydrogenophaga sp. NFH-34; assembly: GCF_021401345.1. Classification (GTDB taxonomy): domain Bacteria; phylum Pseudomonadota; class Gammaproteobacteria; order Burkholderiales; family Burkholderiaceae_C; genus Hydrogenophaga; species Hydrogenophaga electricum. The sequence continues at coordinate 51,219 of NZ_JACBGE010000020.1, read as the reverse complement.
AGGCCGCCGGGCAGGAGCGCAGCATCGACGGCATCCTGGTCGTGCATTCGCCCAAGGTCGGCGTGGACGCCACCGAAGTGGCCAACGTGCTGGCCGAAACCAAATCGCGCCTGGGCAAGCCGCTGCTCTCGTGCTGGATGGGCGACGCTTCGGTCACCGACGCGCGCTCGGCCCTGGTGGCCGCCGCCATTCCCAGCTTCCGCACGCCCGAAGCCGCCGTGGGCGCCTTCGGCAACATCGCCAGCTTCTACCAGAACCAGCAGCTGCTGCAGCAGACGCCGCCGCCGCTGTCGGCCCTGGCCAAGCCCGACATCGAAGGCGCGCGCCTGCTGATCGAAAACGTGTTGACCGAGCGCCGCAAGGTGCTCACCGAAATGGAGTCCAAGGCCCTGCTGTCGGCCTTCCACATCCCGGTCACGCAGACCCTGCTGGCGCGCAACGCCACCGAGGCCATGATGATCGCGACCCAGCTCGGTTTCCCGGTGGCGCTCAAGATCGACTCGCCCGACATCAGCCACAAGAGCGACGTCAATGGCGTGGCGCTCAACGTGATGAACGCCACCGCGGTGCGCGACGTCTACCAGACCATGATCCAGGGTGTCAGCCGGCTGCTGCCGCAGGCCCGCATCAACGGCGTGACGATCCAGAAAATGGCGAACAGCCGGCGCGGGCGCGAGCTCTACATCGGTCTCAAGGCCGACGAACCCTTTGGCCCCGTCATCGCCTTTGGCGCTGGCGGCACCATGATCGAGCTGTTCAACGACCAGGCGATGGAGCTGCCGCCGCTCAACCAGTTCCTGGCGCGGCGCCTGATCGAACGCTCCCGCGTGGCTGAAACCCTCAAGGCCTGGCGCGGTGCCACCGCGGTGGACCGCGAAGCGCTGGAACACGTGCTGCTGCGCGTTTCGGAAATGGTGTGCGAGCTGCCCCAACTGCGTGAGATGGACATCAACCCCATCATCGTCGACGAATCGGGCGCGGTGGCGGTGGACGCACGCATCGTGATCGAAAGCGCGCCGGCCACGGCCCGCAACTACGCCCACCTGGCGATCCTGCCCTACCCGGCCCGTTACGAGCAGATCTGGCCCATGCGTGGCGGCGGTGAATACACCATCCGCCCGATCCATCCGGACGATGCCCAGATGCTGCAGGACCTGGTCAGGTCCGTGAGCCCACAAAGCCGCTATTTCCGTTTTGTTTCGGCGCTCAACGAACTGCCGACGTCGATGCTGGCGCGCCTGACGCTGATCGACTACGACCGGGAAATGGCCCTGGTGGCGGTGCACCGGGACCGCCAGGTCGGCAGTGATGGCGCGATCCAGGAGACCGTGCGCATCGTGGGCGTGTCGCGCTACATCACCAACCCGGACCAGTCCACCTGCGAGTTCTCTTTGTTGGTGGCCGACGATTTCAACGGCAAGGGCCTGGGTTCGCGGCTGATGCTCAGCATCATGGAAGAAGCACGCGACAAGGGCCTGGCCCAGATCGAGGGTCTGGTGCTGGCCAACAACCCCAGCATGCTCAAGCTGATGCGGGGTCTGGGCTTCGATATCCGGCCGTTTCCGGAAGACCCCGACTTCAAACTCGTCACGCACGCGCTCTGAGGCGCGCAAAGACCCTTTCCGGGCCGCCTTCGGGCGGCTTTTTTTCGTCCGGACTTTTTCTTTTGTTATTTACCTAGGTTATTCAATATTTAAATTAGTAGGAGTAGTAGAGGGCGCCTTTTTCTGTGGACAAGTCCAATTTCACTTTATGAATCAATCCTCTGTGCTGGTGGCAAGGGTGTGCAGTCCACACCGGATGGTGGGGTTCACGAACGGGGACAAGGCCCGGGTTTTCCACTGCCCTGTGAATAACATGATGGTTATGCGATTTTTATCCACAGACTTGTGCAAAACCCGGGCCGAAACCGGGTGCCTGACGGATGGAGGCGCTGGACACAGGGAGTGACAAAGCCGCGTGGCCACCCGCAGCAGGCACAGACCCGGCTGGTAAACTGCCGGGCATTGGTGTGGCCTGCCGGCCGCGCCCTCCCCGCCTGATCACCGGCCCGGCCGGTCCACCACCCGCATCCGCCATGTCCGTTGCCCTGGCCGCCCAGGCGCCCGCCACGTTCGAGATCAAGAGCGCTCATCTGCCGCTGGTGGCCTTGCTGCTCAAGTCGGCCGACCTCGGCCGGTTGTCCACGGAACTGCAGCAGCGCTTCGGGGACATGCCCGACTTTTTCGACAACGATCCGCTGGTGATCGATCTGTCGCCCCTGCAGGCTGCCGAACCGGGTGCGGCGATTGACTTCCCGGCCTTGCTGGCACTGCTGCGCCCGTACCGTCTGCATCCCCTGGGCGTTCGGGGCGGCGACGCTGCCCAGATGGCCGCCGCTGCCCTGGCGGGCCTGGTGGTGGCCGACGACGCCGTGGTGCAAAGGGCCCAGGCCGCCACACCACCGGCGGCTGCGGTGGCGGCGACGCCGGTCGAAGCCCCTGTGGTGGTGGCCCCGCCGACACCCGCGCCAGGCGCCCTGGTGGTCGACCGGCCGCTGCGCTCGGGCCAGCAGGTTTATGCCCGCGGGCGCGACCTGGTGGTCATGGCCATGGTCAACCCGGGCGCCGAGGTGATCGCCGACGGCCACATCCATGTGTACGCGCCCCTGCGTGGCAAGGCCATCGCCGGCGCGCGCGGCAATGGCGAGGCGCGCATCTTCGCGCTGGCCATGGACCCGGAGCTGATTTCCATCGCCGGCATCTACCGCACCAGCGACACCCCCCTGCCCGCCGCGGTCCAGGGCAAACCGGCCCAGGTGCGGCTGCTCAGCGGCCCCGAGGGGGACAAGCTGGTGATCGACCCGATCGCGCCCTGAAGGCCATTCCGCATTCCTGACCGCATTTCCGATCCAGAAAGACCCGCATCATGACCAAGATCGTTGTCGTCACTTCCGGCAAAGGCGGCGTGGGCAAGACCACGACCAGCGCCAGCTTTGCCGCCGGCCTCGCCCTGCGCGGGCACAAGACCGCCGTCATCGACTTCGATGTCGGCCTGCGCAACCTCGACCTCATCATGGGCTGCGAACGCCGCGTGGTCTACGACCTGATCAACGTGATCCACGGCGAGGCCAACCTCAACCAGGCGCTGATCAAGGACAAGAGCTGCGAAAACCTGTTCATCCTCGCGGCCAGCCAGACGCGCGACAAGGACGCGCTGACGCAGGAAGGCGTGCACAAGGTGCTGACCGACCTGTCGGGCATGGGCTTCGACTACATCGTCTGCGATTCGCCGGCCGGTATCGAGACCGGCGCACTCATGGCCATGCACTACGCCGACGAGGCGCTGGTGGTGACCAACCCCGAGGTGTCCTCGGTGCGCGACTCCGACCGCATCCTGGGCATGCTGGGCAGCAAGACCCAGCGCGCGATCGAAGGCAAGGAACCGATCAAGGAGCACCTGCTGATCACACGCTACAACCCCAACCGCGTGGCCGACGGCCAGATGCTCAGCCTGGAAGACATCCAGGACATCCTGCGCATCCAGCTCATCGGCGTGATTCCCGAGAGCGAGAGCGTGCTGCAGGCCTCCAACCAGGGCACGCCGGCCATCCACCTCAAGGGCAGCGACGTGGCCGAAGCCTACAGCGACGTGATCGACCGCTTCCTGGGGGCCGACAAACCCCTGCGCTTCATCGACGCCGAAAAGCCCGGCTTCTTCAAGCGCCTGTTCGGGAGCAAATGAGCATGTCTTTCCTGTCCTTCTTCCTGGGCGAAAAAAAGAAGACCGCCAGCGTTGCCAAGGAACGGCTGCAGATCATCCTGGCGCACGAACGCAGCGGGCGCAGCGCCGCCGAACCCGACTACCTGCCCGCCTTGCAGAGGGAACTGGTCGCGGTGATCGGCAAGTACATCCAGATCAACACGGACGACATCAAGGTCCAGCTCGAACGCCAGGACGATCTGGAAGTGCTGGAAGTCAAGATCGAGCTGCCCGAACGGCGCTGAGACATCGCCGTCAGGACGCCCGCTGCGGGCGCAGGCAGCGGCTGCGGGCAAATTCCACCAGCCATTTGATCTGCGAGGCGTCGCTCCAGTGGGCGCCTTCGATCAGCGGCACAGCCTCGCTGCTGTCGGGGGCCGGCGTCACCCAGACCCGGTGGCCCCCGGGCCCGACGGTCTTTTCCATCGACACCGCCACGTGGCGCAGGTCCAGCACCACGGGCTCGGTGGCCGATCCCATGAGCCCGGGCACTTCACCGGCCTGCAACGAACAGCGATCGGTCAACGCATAGGCCCAGCGCTGTTTGAGGTAGCGCTGGCTGCCGATGTGGTTCATGGCCGTTTCGATCTCCGCGCCGTCCATGCCGAAATGCAGCGCCAGCGAGGTGTTGTCGCTGGGATAGCCATCGGCGCAGGCGGCCAGTCCCAGCACCACCCCGAGGGCCAGTGCCGTGCGGACGAGCGGGCCGGCGTTCATCACCCTTCCGAAGCCCCTTCGGTGCCTTCCGGGTCCGCTTCGTCCGTAGGCAGGCGGGTGGCCAGCACCTTGTCGATGGTGCGGCCGTCCATGTCGACGATCTCGAACGACCAGCCTTCCCAGCTGACCTTGTCGGCGATGTGGGGCAGGCGGCCGGTGAGCAGCATCATCATGCCGCTGAGCGTGTGGTAGCGTCCGCGCTCCTCGTCGGGCACTTCGTCGAGCTTGAGCCGGTCTTTGAGTTCGGGCACGGGGATGTGGCCATCGAGCAGCCAGCTGCCGTCTTCGCGCTGCACCGCCCACGAGGTGTCGGGGTCGCGCGGCATGAATTCACCGGTGATGGCCTCGATCAGGTCCTTGAGCGTGACGATGCCCTGCACCTCGCCGTATTCGTCGATCACGAACGCCATCTCGCCGCCGGACTGGCGGAAGTTGTCCAGCAGTTCCATGCCGGTGATGGTCTCGGGCACGTACAGCGGTTCTTCCAGTGTCTGCTGCGTCATGTCGCGCTGGTTGGAGCGCAGCGCCGTCAGCAGCCACTGGCGTGCGTTGATCACGCCGGCCAGGTGGTCCCAGTCGCCCCGCACCACCGGAAAGCGGGCGTGGTCGGCGCTTTCTACCCGCGCCATGTTGATCTCGAAGCTTTCTTCCAGATCGAGCACCGCTACGTCGGAGCGCGGCACCATGAGCGAGCCGATCTGGCGGTCGTCGAGGCGGAACACGTTGCGCACCATGGCGTGTTCGTGCGACTCGATCACGCCGGCCGTCGTGCCTTCGGCCAGCATGGCGTGGATCTCTTCTTCGGTCACCGCGTTGACCTGGTTTTCTTTCACCCCCAGCAGGCGCAGCAGCGCGCGGGTGGACACCGACAGCAGCAGCACGAACGGCTTGGTGGCGGTGGCCAGCCAGTTGATCGGCCGGGCCACCAGCCGCGCCAGCACTTCCGGGTTCGACTGGCCCATGCGCTTGGGCACGAGTTCGCCGACCACGATGGAGAAATAGGTGATCAGCATCACCACCAGGCCGGTGGCGGTGATCTGGCTGGCCCTTTCGGCCATGCCCAGACCGAGCAGCCACTGCGACAGCGGGGCTGCCAGCGCCGCCTCGCCGACGATCCCGTTGAGCACCCCGATCGAGGTGATGCCGATCTGGATGGTGGAGAGGAAGCGCGTCGGGTCCTCGCCGAGCTTGAGCGCAGCGGCCGCGGCCGTATCGCCCTCGTCGATGAGTTTCTGCAGCCGGGCCTTGCGCGCCGTCACCAGCGCGATCTCGGACATGGCGAACACCCCGTTGAGCAGGATCAGGGCCAGAAGAATCAGGATTTCCATGGCGCGGTGGTCAGAGCGGGGACAGGATGCCGAGGCCCAGCAGCACGAAGACCAGGGCACCCAGCGCGACGCGGTAGATCACGAACGGCAGATAGCTGCGCGTGCTGACCAGCTTGAGGAACCAGACGATGACCGCATAGCCCACGCCGAAGGCCACCAGCGTGGCCAGCAGCGTGGGGCCGGCGGCCACCGCGGAGGGCTGGCCCCAGCTGCGGTAGAGCTGGTAGAAGCCCGAGGCCAGCACCGCCGGGATCGCCAGCAGGAAGGAGTAGCGGGCCGCGGCCTCGCGCGTGTAGCCCAGCAGCAGGCCGGCGGTGATGGTGCCGCCGGAGCGCGACACCCCGGGAATCAGCGCCATGGCCTGGGCCAGGCCGAACAGCAGGCCATGTCCCCAGCTCAGTTGCGACAGCGGCCGCTGCTTGGCGCCCACCCGGTCGGCCACCGCCAGCACCAGGGCAAAACCGATCAGCATGGTGGCGGTGATGTAGAGGTTGCGCAGGCTGGTTTCGATGGCGTCCTTGAACATCAGGCCCAGCAGCGCGATCGGCAGCGTGCCGATCAGGATCAGCCAGCCCATGCGCGCGTCCGGATCGCCGCGCCGGGCGCCCGGCACCAGCGAAGCGAACCAGGCCCGGGCGATGCGCAGGATGTCGTGGCGGAAATAGAGCAGCACCGCGGCTTCGGTCCCGATCTGGGTGATGGCGGTGAAGGCGGCGCCCGGGTCGCCACCGGAAGGCAGCAAGGGGCCGATGATGCGCAGATGGGCGCTGGAGGAGACGGGCAGGAACTCGGTGAGTCCTTGAACCAGTCCCAGAAAGGCCGCTTCGGCCCAGCCCAGGGACTGGCTCATGAGGAGGCCTCCGTCGAAGGAGGCTCGGAATCCGCCGGCTGGGCGCCGGCGAACGTACTGGCAGGGTTCATGGTGGTGATGTCACCTCTGGAAAACGCCCGACCCGGGGTCGGACAGGAAAGCCGGCAAGGCAGCAAGATGCGGGCCGGCCGCGAAAAGCCCGGCATGCCGGGCGCTGTGTCAGGCCATGGGCGGCATGCCGGTCGCTCGGCAGGGCCCGCCGATGCCGGGGTCGTGGGACCGGGTCGGCCCACAAGCCGTCCGGCCGGAGCGCTGGGCCGGAACATCGGGGCTGGTGCCCGGCGCGAACAGGCTTGCACCGGGCACGAAGTGCCGGGCAAAAATCACGCTGAACCCGTGGTACATGGTGAAGACTATTGTAGGGGTGCCCATGGCCGGTGCCGGGCAGGCCCCGCTTGGCTATCATGAAGCGTCCCCGTTGTCCGTCTTCACCGAAGCCCTTCTGCATGCGCAAGGTTCTGGTCCTCTGCCTGTCTGCCGTCCTGCTGGCCGCCTGCGGCACGCCGGTGGTCAATCCGGTCACCGGTCGCACCGAGCGCACCGTCATGGACGAGCGCGCCGAGCTGGCCGAAGGCCGCAAGGCCCACGAAGGGGTGCTCAAGGAATATGGGGCCTATGCCCATCCGGCGCTGCAGGCCTATGTGAACGAGGTCGGCCAGCGGTTGGCGGCCCAGTCGCACCGGGCGGGCCTGAGCTGGACCTTTACCGTGCTCGACAGCCCCGAGATCAACGCGTTCGCGCTGCCCGGCGGCTATGTCTACATCACGCGCGGCATCCTGGCCCACATGGACAACGAGGCCGAAATGGCCGGCGTGCTCGGGCACGAGATCGGCCACGTCACCGCCCGCCACGGTGCCCAGCGCGCCACACGCCAGCAGCACGCCGGCCTGGGCGTGCTGGCCGCGACCTTGCTGGGCGCGGTGCTGGAGAACGCGGCCGGCGTCCAGGGCAGCACCGAATTCATCGGCCAGGCCGCCCAGGGCGTGGCGGCGGGTTACGTGGCGGGCTACAGCCGGGAGCAGGAACTCGAAGCCGACGCGCTGGGGGCCGAATACCTCGCGCGCACCCGCTACGACCCGCGGCGCATGATCGACGTGATCCGCGTGCTGCAGCGGCAGGAAACCTTCCAGGCCGACGAGGCGCGGGCTGCCGGCCTGCCGGCACCCAGCGCCAGCCACTGGTTGTCGACCCACCCCGGCAACGACCAGCGCCTGCGCGCGATCGAACAGAAAGCCCTGGCCTATGAAAGCAGCGACCGCGGCGGCGGTGACGAAGGCCGCCGCCGCTTCCTGAAGGCGCTGGAGGGTCTGCGCTACGGCGACGGGCCGGAACAGGGTCTGGTACGGGGCCAGGACTTCTACCATGTGCCCCTGGGCTTCGCCCTGACCGCCCCGCCCGGCTGGCGGCTGGTCAATGGCAGCGATGCGCTGAACATCGTCAGCCCGCAAGGTGATGCGGCCCTGCGCCTGGTCGGTGTGCCCCGGGACGCCGGCACCACCCACGACGAGATGCTGCGCAAGCTCTTCAATCCGCAGAACGGCAAAACCACGCGCGGGCAGATCAACGGGTTGGCAGCGACCCATTTTTCCGGCACCGCCCGGTTGCCGAACGGCCAGTCGCAGGGCGTGGACGTGACCCTGGTCAGCGGGCCGAAGAACGCCACCTACGCGCTGCTCTATCTTGCGGCCAGCGCCGATGCCCTGCAACGGCAGGCCGCCGGCATGATGGCGGCGGAAAAGAGCTTCCGCGCACTCAGTGCTGCCGACCGGCAGCAGGCGCGCCCCTGGCAGATCCGCACCGTGGCCCTGCCGGCCGGCGGTTTTGCCGAGCTGGCGCGGCGCGCGGCGGTGTCCCGCGAACGGCTGCAGCTCATCAACGGCACCTACGGCCAGGCCGATCCGCCGGCGGGCCGGCTGGTCAAGACGGTGGTGGTGGAATGAAGTAGCCCCCACGCGCCGCCGCTGGCGCGGGTCGCTGCCCCCCGAGGGGGCGCGAATCCAGCTTGGGAGCGGCCCGGCGCTGGATTCCTGTAGCCCCCACGCGCCGCCGCTGGCGCGGATCGCTGCCCCCCGAAGGGCTCGCTATCATCGATTCATGCTGATCGAAACCCTTGGCGCGGCCCGTGACATGGGGCGCCTGAACCAGATTCTGGGCGTGCTCATCCGGCACGGCTTTGGCGACAGCGTGCGCCGGCTGGGGCTGGCCGACTCGCTGGAGCGGGCGGGCCACGCGCTCAAGTGGGACCATGCGGCCGACCTGGCCCGGATCGAGCCGCCCGTGCAGCTGCGGCTGGCGCTGGAAGAGCTGGGCCCCACCTTCGTCAAGCTGGGCCAGATCCTGGCCGGGCGGGCCGATCTGTTCGGCCCCGAATACATCGCCGAATTCGAAAAGCTGCACAGCAATGTGCCGGCCTTGCCATTTGAACTGCTGCGACCCCAGTTGCGCGAAGACCTGGGCGGGGAGCCCGAAACGGTTTTCGCGCACTTCGAGACCGAGCCGCTGGCGGCGGCCAGCATCGCCCAGGTGCACCGCGCCACGCTGCACGACGGCACCGAGGTGGTGGTCAAGATCCGGCGGCCGGGCATCGACCGCATCATCGAAGCCGACCTGCGACTCATGCAGCGCCTGGCCGCGGTGGCCGAAGCCGAGATGCCCGCGCTCAAACCCTACCGACCCCAGCAACTGGTGCGCGAGCTGGCGCGTTCGCTCCAGCGCGAACTCGATCTGGCCAGCGAGTGCCGCAACGCCGAGCGCATCGCGGCCAACATGGCGGCCCTGCCCTGGATCGTGGTGCCCAGGGTGCACTGGGCGCACACCAGCGCCCGGGTGAACGTGCAGGACTGCATGACCGGCGTGGCGGGCAAGGACCTCGGCGAGCTGGACGCCCGGGGGCTGGACCGCCAGGTGCTGGCCCAGCGCGGTGCCCAGGCCGTGCTCAAGATGATCGTGCAGGACGGCCTCTACCACGCCGACCCGCACCCCGGTAACGTGATCTACCTCGATGGCAACCGCATCGCCTTCATCGACTTCGGCATGGTCGGGCGCCTGTCCGAACGCCGGCGCGACGAGCTGCTGCAACTGCTCATGGGCCTGGTCGAGCGCCATCCCCAGACCGTGGCCGACGTGCTGCTCGACTGGGCCGGCGACGATCACGGGGTCAACCTCGGCCTGCTGGAGACCGAGATCGAGGCCTTCGTCGACCAGTACCACGGCGCGCCCCTGGCCGAACTCAACCTCGGCCAGATGCTGGCCGACGTGACGGCGATCCTGCGCGGCCACCAGTTGGGCCTGCCGTCCGACCTGGCGCTGCTGATCAAGGCCTTCATCACGCTCGAAGGCATGGGCCGCGGCCTCGACCCGGACTTCCACATGACCAGCGAGGCGCTGCCCCTGCTCAAGCAGGTGCTGCGCGAACGCTATCAGCCCCGCGTGCTGGCCCACCGCGCCTGGCAGACCCTGCGGCGCACGCTGTCGGTGGCCGAGCAGTTGCCGGCCGACATCACGCGGTTGCTGCGCAATGCGCGGCGCGGGCGGTTGCACGTGGGCATCGACGTCACCCACCTGCGGCGTGTGGGCGACCAGATCGACCGCGCGGCCAACCGCATGGCCATGGCGCTGGTGATCGCCGCGCTCATCATCGGCTCGTCCATCGTGATGACCGTGCAGGGCGGCCCGACACTGTTCGGCCTGCCGGCCTTTGGCTTCCTGGGCTTCAGCAGCGCCTTCATCGGCGGGCTGTGGCTGGTGCGGGCCATCTGGCGCAGCAGCCGCGGCAAGGACATCGGCAGCGACTGATTCGCAGGTCGGTCGTGGGCGTCACATGCCCATGCCGCCGTCCACCGGCAGCCCGGCGCCGGTGATGAAGCGCGCCGCGTCCGAACACAGGAACACCACCGCGTCGGCCATGTCGGCGACCGTGCCCAGGCGGCCCAGGGGGGTCTGCTGCACGATGGCACCCACCGCGGCGTCGACCGACGGGAACAGGCCGGCGTCCACCACGTCGGCGGCCAGCTTCTGGCCCATGTCGGTGGGCACCAGGCCAGGGTAGATCGCGTTCACGCGCACGCCGTGGCCGAGCCGGCCGGACTCCATGGCGGCCACGCGGGTGAGCCGGTCCACCGCCGACTTGGTGGCCGAATAGCCGGCGATGCCGGGGAAGGCGATGGTGGCCGCCACCGAGGCCACGTTGACCACCGCGCCGCCCTGCCCCGCCAGGCCGCCGGGCCGCATCGCACGCAGCGCGTGCTTGAGCCCGAGCGCCGTGCCCAGCACGTTCACGTCGAGCATGCGGCGCAGCGCCTCGGGGTCGAGCTCGGTGAGCAGCGCCGTTTCTTCCACGCCGGCGTTGTTGATCAGGATGTCGAAGCCGCCCAGCTGGCTGTGCGTGTTGGCCACGGCCGCCAGCCAGTGGGCCTCGTCGGTCACGTCCAGGTGCACGAAGGCGGCACGCGCGCCCGTTTCGCGCAGCAGATCGGCCATCTGCCGGCCCTCGGTTTCGAGCAGGTCACCGATCATCACGGCCGCACCGGCCGCAGCCAGGGCCTGGGCCATGCCGGCGCCCAGACCCCGGGCGCCCCCGGTCACGAGGGCGGTCCGGCCTTGCAGGCATGAAGAGGTGTCGGTGGTCTGGCGCATGGTTTCCCTGTCTGTTTGGTATGGATCGCGCGGCATTGTGCGCAGTCCTTCCACCCGACGGGGCGCCACCCCTGTCGGTCCTGACAGGGGGACGGTGGGGGACGCTCAGCGCTGGCGACGTGCGCGCACCGCCGCGGCCAGGCCTTGCAGCACGGGCACGGTCTGCGCGAAGCTGATGCAGGCATCGGTCACGCTCACGCCGGGCTGCAGCGGCTGGCCGGGCACGATGTCCTGACGGCCTTCTTCGAGGTGGCTTTCGATCATCACGCCGGTGATGCGCGCGTCGCCGGCCGCGATCTGTGCCGCCACGTCGGTGGCCACCTCGATCTGTTTGCGGTGCTGTTTGCTGCTGTTGGCGTGCGAGAGGTCGATCATCACCTGCTCGCGCAGGCCGGCCTTGGCCAGCAGTTCGCACGTGGCCTGCACATCGGCGGCGCTGTAGTTGGGCGCTTTGCCGCCACGCAGGATGACGTGGCAGTCGGCGTTGCCGCGGGTTTCAAAAATGGCCGCCTGACCCATCTTGGTCATGCCCATGAAGGCGTGGGCCGAGTGGGCCGCGACGATGGCGTCGGCCGCCACCTTGATACCGCCGTCGGTGCCGTTCTTGAAGCCCACCGGGCAGCTCAGGCCGCTGGCCAGCTGGCGGTGGCTCTGGCTTTCGGTGGTGCGCGCGCCGATAGCGCCCCAGCTCACCAGGTCGGAGATGAACTGCGGCGAGAGCAGATCGAGGAACTCGGTGCCCACCGGCAGACCGACATCGAGCACGTCCAGCAGCAGCTGGCGCGCCAGCTCCAGCCCTTCGTTGATGGCGAAACTGCCGTCCAGGTGCGGGTCGTTGATGTAGCCCTTCCAGCCCACGGTGGTGCGCGGCTTTTCGAAGTACACGCGCATCACGACCAGCAGGTCGTCGGCCAGCGCGTCGGCCTGTTCCTTCAGGCGCCGGGCGTAGTCCATGGCCTGGCCGTGATCGTGGATGGAGCACGGCCCCACGACGACGATCAGGCGGTCGTCCTGGCCGTGCAGCACGCGCGCGAGCGCGGCGCGGCTGGTCTCGACCAACTGCTGCGTGGCCGGCGGCGTGGGCAGCCATTCCTGCAGCAGCGCGGGGGTGATCAGCGGACGCACCGCGCCAATGCGCAGATCGTCGATGCGGGTGGTGTCGTGGGTGGACGGCGGGGGGGCGGTGTGGACGTGGGGCATGGGGGAGGATTGTCCACCCCCTGCGCCGCCGGAGGCGGCTTCCCCCTCTCTGGCGCGTCTTTCAGACGCTTGGAGGGGGACGCACCCTGTGGCCCGGCAGAGCCGGTTCCACGGGTGCCCTGGACTTTGAACTTCCCTTCGGGCGTCGCGGCGCGCTCTTTGGCGACACAGAGGTTGCCGGCCTCAACCCGGAGCCTCCGCGGCCTGTCAGCTTTCCACGCCAGCGAGGTTCTGCAGATACGCCTGCAGCGCCTGGACCGCCAGCCGCACCTTGGCCGGCTGGGTGTCGCGTTGCGGGGTCACGGCGCTGATGTCGAGCGCCGGCAGCGTCCATTCGGGCAGCAGGCGGACCAGGTGGCCGGCGGCGACGTCGTCGTGGGCGTCGGCACTGCCCAGCAGCGCCGGCCCCAGGCCCGCGGCGCACATCTGCTGGATCGACAGCTGGTTGTTGCTCGACAGGCGCGGTTCGATGCGCAGTTCGCGCGCGGCGCCGTCGGGCCCGGTCATGTCCAGGCGCAGCCAGGGGCGCTCGCGCACGAAGCCCAGCCAGGCGTGCCCCAGCAGCGCGTCCGGGTGCGCCACCGGGCCGTGCGCCGCGATCCAGGCCGGGCTGGCGCAGATCCACCAGCGCAGCGCGCCCAGCCGGCGCGCCACCCACGACGAATCGGGCAGCGGGCCGAAACGGATCGCCAGGTCGATGCGCGCCTGGATCAGGTCGATCGGCGCGTCGTCCACCAGCAGGTGCAGCCGCAGCGCCGGGTGCTGCGCCAGCAGCGGCCCGAGTGCGGGGGCGATGTGGCGCGCAAACCCGACCGGCGCCGACAGGCGCAGCAGGCCGACCGGGGCTTCCCGCGTGTGCTGGAGTTCGGCGCGCGCCTGGGCGGCCGCGCGCAGCAGCGCCGCGCAGTGTTCGTGAAAACGCTCACCGGCCTCGGTCAGCGCCAGTTGCCGGGTGGAGCGGTGCAGCAGCGTGACGCCGCCATCGGTTTCGAGCTGGCGCACCTGCTGGCTCACGGCCGACGGGCTCATGCCCAGCGCGCGCGCCGCGCCGCTCATCGAACCGTGTTGCACCACGGTGGCGAAGATGGCCATGCGCCGGAGATCGTCCATGGGTTGATTGTGAAGTACAGCTTCAAAAATAAGGCCTGAGATGCCCTCTACCGGGGATATTTTGCGGCCCATAGCATAGAGCCCATCGATCAACCTGTTTTGGAGATTCCCATGAAAGTCACCCTCATCGGCACCGGTTTTGTCGGTTCGGCCGTGCTCGACGAACTGCTGCAACGCGGCCACCAGGTCACGGTGCTGGCCCGCCATCCGGAGAAACTGGCGGCCCGCCCGGGGCTGACGGTGCGCGCCGGTTCGGCGCAGAACCCCGAGGACGTGCAGGCCGCTGCGGCGGGCCAGGACGCCGTCATCAGCGCCTACAACCCGGGCTGGACGGTGCCGGACATCCACGACCAGTTTCTGGCCGGCACGCGCGCCATCTTCGCGGGCGTCAAGGCCGCGGGCACCAAGCGCCTGCTGGTGGTCGGCGGTGCGGGCAGCCTGTACGTGGCGCCCGGTGTGCAACTGGTGGACACGCCCGAATTCCCGGCCGACTGGAAACAGGGCGCGCTGGCGGCGCGCGAGGCGCTGAACCTGATCCGCCTGGAAACCGGTCTCGAATGGACCTTCCTCTCGCCCGCGATCCTGCTGGAGCCCGGGGTGCGCACCGGCCAGTATCGCGTGGGCCAGGACGCGCCGCTGATGAACAGCGACGGGCCCGGCCGCATCTCGGTGCAGGACATGGCCGTGGCCATCGTCGACGAGATCGAACAGCCCCAGCACATCCGCCAGCGCTTCACGGTGGCGAACTGATCCCGGGCACGCCCGGCTGGCGCGGCGCCCGGCCGGGGCCGCTGCTCAGCCCGCCTGCCCGACGCGCGCGGCCAGGTGGGCCAGTGCCTCGTCCACCTGGTCGACCAGCACCAGGCACAGGTCGCCGGGCTGCAGGCGTTCCAGGGCGGTGTCGATGGCGACGAACTCGCCCCGGATTTCATCCACCCGCGTGGTCCGGGGCGCGTCGGCCAGGCCTTCGCGCAGCAGCGCGATCACTTCGCCGTCTTCGCGCCCGCGCTGGCAGGCGTCCTGGTAGAGGATGACGTCGTCGAAGGCGCGGCCCAGGATCTGGGTCTGCTCGCGAATGTCTTCGTCGCGCCGGTCGCCGGCGCCGCTGATCACCACCGAGCGGCGCTGCGCCGGCATCGCCTCCACCGCCGCCACCAGCGCGCGCATCGCGTCGGGGTTGTGGCCGTAGTCGGCGATCAGGGTGGCGCCTTTGTAGGCCATCACGTTGAAGCGGCCGGGGGCGTTGTCGCTGTCGTTGACGAAGCTGGCCAGCCCGGCGCGGATCGCCTCCCACGACAGGTCCACGCCCCAGGCCGCGGCGATGGCGGCCATGGCGTTGTCCACCTGGAAGCCGATGCTGCCCTCGCGCGTCAGCGGGATGTCGCGCAGCGACACGCTTTCGCGCCAGTTGCCTTCGGTCGCGATGATGTGGCCGCCATCGACGAAGACGCAGCGGCGGCCCTGCGCGCGGTGGGTGGCCAGCACCGGGTGGTGGCGGTCGGCCGCGAAGTAGATGACGCCGCCCGTGCACACGCCGGCCATAGCGACCACGTGCGGGTCGGTGGCGTTGAGCACGGCGAAACCGTCGCTGGCGACGTTCTGCACGATCACCCGCTTGAGCACCGCCAGGTCTTCCACCGTGGTGATGAAGTTCAGGCCCAGGTGGTCGCCGGCGCCGATGTTGGTGACCACCGCCACCTGGCAGCGGTCGAAGCCCAGGCCTTCGCGCAGCACGCCGCCGCGCGCGGTCTCGAACACCGCCGCGTCCACGTCGGGGTGCATCAGCACGTTGCGCGCGCTCTTGGGGCCGGCGCAGTCGCCGGAATCGGTCTGGCGGCCGTCGACGTACACGCCGTCGGTGTTGGTCATGCCCACGCGCAGGCCGCTGGCGGCCAGCAGGTGCGCGATCAGGCGCGTGGTGGTGGTCTTGCCGTTGGTGCCGGTGACGGCCACCACCGGTACGCGCCCGTCGTCGTCGGGCGCGTACAGGCGCGAGACGATGGCCTCGCCCACCGGCCGGGGTTTGCCGTAGGAGGGCGACAGGTGCATGCGCAGGCCGGGCGCGGCGTTCACTTCCACGATGCCGCCGGACTGTTCCTCCAGCGGCCGGCCCACGGTTTCGCAGACCACGTCCACGCCGCAGATTTCCAGGCCGATCATGCGCGCGGCGGTCACGGCGCGCGCGGCCACTTCGGGGTGCACGTCGTCGGTCACGTCGGTGGCCGATCCGCCGGTGGACAGGTTGGCGTTGTTGCGCAGCACCACGCGGTGGCCGGCTTCGGGCACGCCGTCGGGCGACAGGCCCTGGATCTGCAGGCGCGCCAGCGCGATGTCGTCGATGCGGATCTTGGTCAGCGAGGTGGCGTGGCCGTCGCCCCGGCGCGGGTCGGTGTTGACCTGGTCGACCAGCTCGCGCACCGTGTGCTCGCCGTCGCCGATCACGTGCGGCGGGTCTCGGCGTGCCGCCGCGACCAGCTTGTCGCCCACGACCAGCAGCCGGAAGTCGCTGCCGGGCAGGAACTTCTCCACCATCACCTGGCCGATTTCGGCCGCCACGCGGTAGGCGGCTTCGAGGTGGTCGCGGCTGACGATGTTGACGGTGACACCCTTGCCCTGGTTGCCGTCCTGCGGCTTGAGCACCACGGGCAGGCCGATCTCCTGCGCGACCTCCCAGGCCTCGTCGATGCTGTCCACCGGCCGGCCCAGGGGCACCGGCACGCCGGCCGCGCGCAGCAGGGTCTTGGTCAGGTCCTTGTCCTGGGCGATGGATTCGGAGACGGCGCTGGTGGAGTCGACCTCGGCGGCCCAGATGCGGCGCTGGCGCGAGCCCCAGCCGAACTGCACCAGGCTGCCGCTGGTCAGGCGCCGGTAGGGAATGCCGCGCGCCACGGCGGCCTGCACGATGCAGCCGGTGGACGGGCCCAGGCGCACGTCTTCGTCCAGCTCGCGCAGCGCGGCCAGCGTCTGCGCCACATCGAAAGGCTGGTCGGCCAGGGCGGCCTGGATCAGGGCTTCGGCCGCGGCCAGGGCCTGGCGGCCCACGGCCTCTTCGGTGTATTCGACCACCACCTGGAAGGTGCCGCGTTCCACGGTTTCGGTGGTGCGGCTGAAGCTGACCACACAGCCCGCCTGCGCCTGCAGGGCCAGCGCCACCGCTTCCAGCACGTGGGCCAGCGAGGCTTCGTCGGGCTGGCGCCGCAGGTTGCCCAGGCCGGGAAACAGGGTGCGCAGCCGCAGCTCGAACCCGGGCAGCGTGGTCAGGGCGCGTTCGTGTTCGTCGCAGGCCACGATGGCTTCGATGGCGGTCTGGCGGCTCCACAGGTTGGGACCGCGCAGCGCACGGATGCGGGAGATGTCCATGGAAGGCGTGTAGGTTTTTTTGGGGGGTGAGCGGCAGGCGGCTGCGGCGTCGGGGCTGGGCGGGGAAGCGGTCAGCGGGGCAGGTGGAGCACGAAGGTTTCCAGGCCGGCGGCGACGAGTTCCGGCGCGATGCCGAAGCCCCAGGCGGCGGCAATCGCCACCAGCAGGGCATCGGCCAGCGCGGGCTCGTCGGCGCGGCCGTGGCGGGCCAGCAGGCCGGCCACGTCGATCGGGGTGATGGGCTCGCTGCCCTGGCTGCCGGCCAGTTGCACCAGGCCCTGCGCATCCATCAGGGCGGCCCGGCCCCCTCGTTCGAGGTGGCTGATGATCACCTTGGCCGGGCCTTGCGCACCGGTGCGGCCGTAGAACAGGACTTCGCCGTCGCACAGCTCGGCCAGGTCGGCAACCCACTCGTCGTCACCGTTGAGCACGCCCACCCCTTCGGGCAGCACCACGTCGATCTGGGTGCGCATGACCTTGCGCATGGCGCCGATGCCGCTCACGTCGTGGCGGGCCAGGTCGGGCCAGCCGTCGAAGTCGGTGACCACGCCGATCAGGCAGCGGTCGTAGGGCAGGCCGTCGTCGAGGATCAGGCCCGGGCCGTTTTCAAACACCGCCGCGCGCAGGTTGCGGTTCATCAGCAGCCGGTGGCTGGCGCTCCAGTAGTCGCGCGCCAGCGCCGGCCCGGGGGCTTCGATGCGGCGCTGGCCGAGAAAAATGCCGTCGGCACAGGCCAGCCCCGTGGACAGGCCGGACAGGCGTGTGAGCCAGGCGATGGCGCGCGCGACCAGCGGCGTGGCGCGGGTGCCGGCCACGCCGACCACCGGGATGCGGCCCGGGTTCGGGTCGTTGTCGTCATCGTCCTCGCTGGTGGGGAACAGGTGTTCGACGATGGCCTGCCCCACCGGCCGGGGCTGGCCGATGGCGGGCTTGAGGTGCATCAGCAGGCCGGGCCCGGCGTTGACTTCAACCACGGCGCCGCCCTGTTCGTGCAGCGGCCGGCCGATGTCCTCGGCCACCAGGTCGATGCCCGCGATGTCCAGCCCGACGGTGCGCGCCGCGAGCCCGGCCAGGTAGGCCACTTCGGGGTGCACGTCGTCGGTGCAGTCGATGGCGACGTTGCCATTGCGCTGGATCAGGATGCGCCGGCCCGCCGCGGGCACGGTCTCGGGGCTGAGGCCCTGGCGCTGCAGGTCGAGCCGGATCACACCGTCTTCGGCGATGTCCAGCCGGTTGAGCGGGTGGTCTTCGGTGGTGCCGCGGCGCGGGTCGGTGTTGATCTGCAGGTCGAGCAGCTCGGCCACGGTGTGGCGCCCGTCGCCCGTGATCCAGGCCGATTCGCCGCGCGCGGCCGCCACCATTTCACCCCCGACCACCAGCAGCCGGTGCTCGTTGCCAGGGATGCAGCGTTCGACCAGCACCTCGCTGCCGTGCCGGTCGGCCAGCGCGAACGCGGCCTCGACGTCGGCCTGCTCGCGCAGGTCCAGCGTCACGCCGCGGCCGTGGTTGCCGTCGCTGGGCTTGACCGCGACCGGCAGCCCGATGTCGCAGGCGGCCTCCCAGGCGGCGGCGGCGCTGGTCACGGCCTGACCCTCGGGCACCGGCACGCCCACCGCCTGCAACAGGGTCTTGGTCAGGTCCTTGTCGCCGGCCACGCCCTCGGCGATGGCGCCGGTGCGGTCGGTCTCGGCGGTCCAGATGCGGCGCTGGCGTGCGCCGTAGCCCAACTGCACGAGGTTGCCGTCGTTGAGGCGGATGTGGGGAATCTGGCGGTCGGTGGCGGCGGCCACGATGCAGGCCGTGGACGGCCCGAGGTAGCTGTCGTCGATGGCGTCGCGCACGGCGCGCACCGCGGCCGCCACGTCGAAGGCCTGGTCGCGGATCGCGGCCGTCAGCAGGGCATGGGCCTGGGCCAGCGCCACGCGGGCCACCTGTTCGTCGCGTGCCCGGAACACCATGCGGTAGACGCCGTGCCGGGTGGTGCTGCGCGTCTGGCCGAAACCGGTGGGCATGCCCGCCAGGTTCAGCAGCTCGATCACGCAGTGCTCCAGGATGTGGCCGGCCCAGGTGCCTTCGTGCAGGCGCTGCAGAAAGCCGCCCCGTTCGCCCACCCCGCAGTGGTGTTCCACCAGCGCCGGCAGCAGCGCCACCAGGCGGTCCGAGAGACCGGGAATCCGGTTCGAGGGGTAGTCTTCGAGGGGCCCCAGGTCCAGCCAGACCTCCAGGACCGGACGGAATGTCCAGATGTTCGGGCCGCGCAGATAGGTGACGCGCAGGAGTTGGATCTCGGTCGTGGCGAGGGGCATGATGGCGTGGTGGACAGGGGCGAGGCCACGGTGTCTCCGGCCAGCGGCTGCTCGCTCAATCCCATATTGTGAACCGTCCGCCCGTGTCCGGTGCTTTCAGATCATGGAAAATTCGCGTCCAGTGGTTTTCACGACACCGTTTTCATGACCCCCATTCGATCCACCACCCCGGCACTGGCGCCCGCGCCATCCGGCGCCGAGGCGCTTTGGCCCGGCGAAACCGAACAGGCCCGGCTGGCGATCGATCTGGACGACGCGCTGCGCTTCGTGCCGGGGTTGCTGGTGCTGACCGAACAACGCCTGCTGGCCCGCGACGGCGAAGGCCGCTGGCAGGCCTTTGCGCTGGCCGATGGCCTGGTGCTGCGCCACACCGACCACGCGGGCGTGGGCACGCTGGAGCTGCAGGCCGGCGGGGCGCTGCGGGCGCGCTGGCGCTTCACCCTGGGCGCCAACGTGCAGGCCCTGCGCCTGGCCAAGCGCTTCGAGCAACTGCAGGAGGCCCGCGCGCACGGGGCACCCGTGACGGGCGACGACCCGGGCCACTGCCCCTCGTGCCACCACCCGCTGCCCGAAGACTCCGACGAATGCCCGGTCTGCACGCGCGAGCTCAACACCCCGCCCAGCACCTGGGTGCTGCTGCGGCTGTGGCGCTTCGCGCGCCCGTACCAGGGCCAGTTGCTCAGCGGCTTCCTGCTGACGCTGGCCGCCACCGCCGCCACCCTGGTGCCGCCGTACCTGACGATTCCGCTCATGGACGAGGTGCTGATCCCGTTCCAGAACGGCCAGCGCATCGATCCGGTCTATGTGCTGTGGCTGCTGTCCGGTTTGCTGGGCTCGGCGCTGCTGGCCTGGGGCCTGGGCTGGGCGCGCACCTGGGTGCTGGCGCTGGTGTCCGAACGCATCGCGGCCGATTTGCGCACCCACGCCTTTGAACACCTGCTGGGCCTGTCGCTGGACTACTTCGGTGCCAAGCGCACGGGCGACCTGATGGCGCGCATCGGCTCCGAGACCGACCGCATTT
This sequence comes from Hydrogenophaga sp. NFH-34, assembly GCF_021401345.1. Taxonomy (GTDB): domain Bacteria; phylum Pseudomonadota; class Gammaproteobacteria; order Burkholderiales; family Burkholderiaceae_C; genus Hydrogenophaga; species Hydrogenophaga electricum. The sequence goes on along the minus strand of NZ_JACBGE010000020.1, from coordinate 30,930 downwards.
CGGTGTTTCTCTCGCTGCATGCGCTGGACTTCGCCACCGACGTGCTGATGCTGGCCATGACCAGCGCCATCCTGTTTTCCATCAACCCCTGGCTGGCGCTGGTCACGCTGCTGCCGCTGCCCTTCATCGCCTGGATGATCCACGTGGTGCGCGACCGGCTGCGCACCGGCTTCGAGAAGATCGACCGCGCCTGGGGCGACGTGACCAACGTGCTGGCCGACACCATTCCCGGCATCCGCGTGGTCAAGGCCTTCGCCGCCGAACGGCGCGAGGCGCGGCGCTTCCGCGACGCCAACCAGGCCAACCTGGCGGTCAACGACCGGCTCAACAAGGTCTGGAGCCTGTTCTCGCCCACGGTGGCGCTGCTGACCGACATCGGCCTGTTGGTGGTCTGGGGCTTCGGCATCTGGCAGGTCAGCCGCGGCGAGATCACCGTGGGCGTGCTCTCGGCCTTCCTGGCCTACATCGGGCGCTTCTACGGCCGGCTCGATTCGATGAGCCGCATCGTCAGCGTGACGCAGAAGGCCGCGGCCGGTGCCAAGCGCATCTTCGACATCCTCGACCACGTCTCCAGCGTGCCCGAGCCGGCCGAGCCGGTGACGCTGCCGCCAGCCGGCCTGAGCGGCGGCGTGACGCTGGAGGATGTGGCTTTCCGCTACGGCAACCGCTCGGTGATCCGGCGCCTGAGCCTGGACATCCGCCCCGGCGAGATGATCGGCCTGGTGGGCCACAGCGGCTCGGGCAAGAGCACCCTGGTCAACCTGCTGTGCCGCTTCTACGACGTCAGCGGCGGCTCGATCAAGGTCGACGGCATCGACCTGCGCCGCATCGCCGTGGCCGATTACCGCCGCCACATCGGCCTGGTGCTGCAGGAACCTTTCCTGTTCTTCGGCACCATCGCCGAAAACATCGCCTACGGCCGGCCCGACGCCACGCGCGAACAGATCGTGGCCGCCGCGCGCGCCGCGCACGCGCACGACTTCATCCTGCGCCTGCCGCAGGGCTACGACTCGCTGGTCGGCGAACGCGGCCAGGGCCTGTCGGGCGGCGAGCGCCAGCGCATCAGCATCGCGCGGGCGCTGCTGATCGACCCGAAGTTCCTGATCCTCGACGAGGCCACCTCGGCGGTCGACACCGAGACCGAAAAGGAAATCCAGAAGGCGCTGGACAACCTGGTGCAGGGCCGCACCACCATCGCCATCGCGCACCGCCTGTCCACGCTGCGCAAGGCCGACCGGCTGGTGGTGATGGACCGTGGCGAGATCGTCGAAGTGGGCCCGCACGAAACGCTCATGGCGCGCCAGGGCGCGTACTGGCGCCTGTACGAAGCCCAGGCACGCAAGGCCGAGGCGGAGGACGACGGCGACTCCGAGCACGACGCCGTGCTGCTGGCGCGCCAGCCTGTGCCCCCGTCCCGCCCCACCGCCTGACCCGCCGCCGAAAGCCGAGCATGAGCGCTTCTCCCCTGCCCTTTTTCACCCTGGCGCGCGATCCGCTGGGCCGGCTGGTGTGCACCGACGCGGCCGGCGTTGCGCACGTGGGCGCGCTGCCGGTGCGCGCCTTTCCGCTCACGGCGCCCGGTGAAGGCCTGTCGCTGGTCAGCGCCGAAGGCCGCGAGCTGGTGTGGATCGACCGCCTGGCCGACCTGCCCGCCGAGACGCGCGCGCTGATCGAGGCCGAGCTGGCGGTGCGCGAATTCGTGCCCGAGATCCAGCGCATCGTCAGCGTCTCGACCTTCGCCACGCCCAGCCTCTGGGAGGTTGAGACCGACCGCGGTCCGACCACGCTGGCGCTCAAGGCGGAAGAAGACATCCGGCGCCTGCCCGGCGCGCGCGGCAGCCTGCTCATCACCAGCGGGCACGGCACCGTGTTCCGGGTCCGCGACCTGTTCGCGCTGGACCGCCATTCCCGGCGGTTGATCGAGCGCTTTCTCTGAGCGGCCGCCCTCAGGCGGGCGCCACGGCCGGCCGCTGCGGCTCCACCACCACCAGCAGGTCGGCGTCGCTCTCGTCGAGCACGCGCCGGGTCACGCTGCCCAGCAGCAGCTCCTCGGTCACGTGCGTGCCGTGTTTGCCCATGGCGATCAGGTCGCAGCCCAGGCGTTCCTGCTGCGCGGTGATCAGGCCGACCGCCTCGCCATGGCCGACCCAGCTCGTGTAGTCGCCTTCGCGCAAGCCCTCGGCCGCAGCCAGGGCCCGCAACTGCTGCAGCGCCCGCTCGCGCGCCTCGGCGCGGTACTGCGCCACGATGTCGGCGGAGACGCTGGCGTAGCGCAGCAGGCCTTCGAAGGGGGCTTCAAAGCCGTGCAGCAGCACCAGGCCGGCCTGCGGCGCCAGCGTCCGCACCAGCCGGATCTGCAGCGCCGACGCGGGCGAAAAGTCGATCGGCAGCAGTACGCGCCGGTACGGGGCCGCATCGGGCTGGCGCGCCAGCAGCACCGGACAGGGGCTGTGGCGCAGCACGCGCGTGGCGGTGGAGCCGAGCACCATGCGCCGCAGCGGGTTGTCGCCGCGCGCGCCCAGCACCATCAGGTCGGCGCCGGTGGTGGCGGCCAGCGCCGGCAGCGTGCTGCCGGCAGCGCCGTTTTCCAGGCGGATGTCGACCGCCACACCGTGCGGCCGGGCCGGGTCGCGGGCCAGCGCCTCCATCGCTTCGCGCTGGCGTGCCGTGGCCTGCTGCACCACGTCGTCGGCCTGGCTGCCGAGCAGCGCGCGCAGGGGGGCCAGCGCATCGGGGCCGAGCGTGTGCGCCAGCGTCAGGCGGGCGCCGGTGGCGGCGGCCAGACCGAAGCCCCGGTCGACCGCGTGCCGGGCGCTGGCGGACAGGTCGGTGGCGGCGAGGATGTGTCGGATCGTCGGCATGTCGGGTCTCCTTGCAAGGGCGGGCCGCGTCAGAGGCGGTCCACGTTCGAGCGGCGCAGCCACGCCTTTTCCAGTTCCACCAGGACGAACAGCCCGGCGCCGATGGCCACGATCATGGTCCACGACGACAAGGACAGCGGCGTGCTGCGGAACAGCTGCTGCAGCGTGGGGGCGTAGGTGAACAGCAGTTGCAGCAGCACCAGCAGCAGGGCCACGCCCAACGCCACGCGGTTGCCGGTGAGCGTTTCCCACCGGAAGGCGTGGCGCGTGAAGTGGCGCACGTTGAACAGGTAGAACAGCTCGCACACCACGATGGTGTTGACGGCGGCGGTGCGCGCGGTCTCCAGCGCCGCGCCCCGGGCCAACTCCCAGTGGAAGACCCAGAACGTGGCCGCGACCATGAGCGCGATCACGTACAGGATGCGCGTGCCCAGTGCGCGCGTGATGATGGACTCGCCCGTCGGCCGAGGCGCGTGCCGCATCACGCCGGGTTCGGCCGGCTCGAAGGCCAGCGACAGCGCCAGCGTGACCGAGGTGACGGTGTTGACCCACAGGATCTGCGCGGCCGTCACCGGCAGCGGCAGGCCGGCGAAGATGGCCAGCAGGATCACGCCCGCCTCGCCGCCGTTGGTGGGCAGCATGTGCATCAGCGACTTTTTGATGTTGTCGTAGACCACGCGGCCTTCGCGCACGGCGCGCGCGATGGTGGCGAAGTTGTCGTCGGTGAGCACCAGGTCGGCCGCTTCGCGCGCGGCGTCGGTGCCCTTGCCGCCCATGGCCACGCCGACGTCGGCGGCCTTGAGCGCGGGTGCGTCGTTGACGCCGTCGCCGGTCATGGCCACCAGGTGGCCTTCGGCCTGCAGCGCGGCGATCAGGCGCAGCTTGTGCTCGGGGCTGGCGCGCGCGAACACGTCGGTGTCCTGCGCGGCGCGGCGCAGGGCGGCCGCGTCCAGGGTGGCGATGACGTCGCCCGTGAGCGCGTGCCCGGCCCGCAGGCCGAGCTGGCGGCCGATGGCGGCGGCGGTGACGGCGTGGTCGCCGGTGATCATCTTGATGCGGATGCCGGCCTGCTGGCATTCGGCCACGGCGGCGATGGCCTCGTCGCGGGGTGGGTCGATGATGCCGACCAGGCCCAGCATCTCAAAGCGCGGCCGCATGTCGGCGATGTCGATCTCGGCGTGGTCGGCGGGCCAGTCGGCACGCGCCAGCGCCAGCACGCGTTCACCCGCGCTGGCGGCGCGTTCGAGGGCAGCAGCCCAGTGCGCAGCGTCCAGCGGCTGGCCGCCGGCCTGCGTGGCGCACAGCGCCAGCACGCGTTCGGGCGCGCCCTTGAGCAAGACCTCGTGGTGGCCCGCGTGGTCGTGGTGCAGCGTGGCCATGTACTGGCGCTCGGACTCGAACGGAATCGCGTCCACACGCGGGTGGGCCTGAATGCCCTCAGCGGCATCCAGCCCGCCTTTGTGCGCCAGCGTGATCAGCGCGCCTTCGGTCGGGTCTCCCGTCATGCGCCATTCGCCGGTTTCGTCGCGGTGAACGCGTGCGTCGTTGCACAGCAGCGCGCAATGCAGCAGCGCCTGCAGCGCCGCGCTGTCGCAGGTCTGGCAGACCTGGTCGTTCATCAGGAAGCTGCCGTTGGGCGCGTAGCCGGTGCCGGTGATCCGCAGTTCGCGGTCGGCCAGCACCACGCGCACGGCGGTCATCTCATTGCGTGTGAGCGTGCCGGTCTTGTCGCTGCAGATCACGGTGACCGAACCCAGCGACTCCACCGCCGGCAGGCGCCTTACGATGGCCTGCTTGCGCGCCATCACGCGGGTGCCGATGGCCAGCACGATGGTCACCACCGCGGGCATGCCTTCGGGAATGGCCGCCACCGCCAGGCCGACCACGGCCAGGAACAGCTCCAGCGGGGCCATGCCGGCCACGAAGTGGCCCCAGGCCATGGTCAGCACCGACACGGCCAGGATGGCGGCGGTGATCTGGCGGGCAAAGCGGTCGAGTCGGCGCGTCAGCGGCGTGGCCAGGGTCCGGACCTCGCCCACCAGCGTGCCGATGCGGCCGATTTCGGTCTGCGCGCCCGTGGCCACCACCACGCCACAACCGGTGCCGCAGGCCACCAGCGTGCCCGAATGGCACAGGCCGCGGCGGTCGCCCACGCCCGCGTCGGCGGCGGTCGCGGCGGTGTCCTTGTCGACCGGGGCCGACTCACCGGTCAGCGCCGCTTCGACCACGCGCAGGTTGCGCGCCTGCAGCAGGCGCAGGTCGGCCGGGACCTTGTCGCCCGCCTCCAGCAGCACCAAGTCGCCGGGCACCAGGTCGCCGGCGTCGATCTGCTGGCGCTCGCCCTGGCGCAGCACGGTGGCGTGCGCGGCCAGCATGCCGCGCACCGCGTCGAGCGCGCGCTCGGCCTTGCCTTCCTGGATGTGGCCGATCACCGCGTTGATCAGCACCACGCCCAGGATCACGCCCGCGTCCACCAGGTGGCCCAGCGCCAGGGTGGTCAGGCCGGCGGCCAGCAGCACGTAGATCAGCGGGTTGTGGAACTGCCCCAGAAAGCGCAGCCAGGGCGGCCGGCGTTTCGCTTCGGGCAGGCGGTTGGGGCCGTGGCGCTGCCGGCGTTCGGCGATGGCCGGCGGGGCCAGCCCCAGCGCCGGATCGACCGCCAGCCGGGCGGCGGTGTCGCTGGGGGAGAGGGTGTGCCAGGGCGTGGGGGCCAGGGCGGCCGGATCGGTGTCCTTCATGCTTTGGGCGGTTGGGCGGCGGCCGGCACGGCCACGCGCGAAAGAATGTGGGCGGCCATGCCGCGCGCCAGTTCGTGTTCGCCCAGGAAGACTTCGCCCAGGCTCTCCTGCCGCAGCAGCGCGGCTTCTTCTTCGTTGTGGGTGCGCAGCACCACTTCGATGCCGGGGTTGAGCGTGCGCGCGATCTCGACCATCTTGCGCACATTGACGGTGTCGGGGATGGCCACCACCAGCATCGCCGCGCGCGCGATGTGCGCCTGGATCAGCACCTCGGGCGTGCCGGCGTCGCCGCTCACCGCGGCCATGCCGTCGCGGCGCAGCGCGTCCACCAGCTCGCGGTTCTGTTCGGCCACCACGAAGGGCAGGCCGCGCTCGCGCAACGTGCCGGCGATGCGCCGGCCCACGCGGCCGTAGCCGACCAGCACCACCTGGCCGCTGAGCAGGCGCTGGTCGGTGCTGGTGGGCAGCTCGGCCAGCGGGTCATCGCGCAGCTCCAGCCGGCGGGCGAGTGCGGAGCGCGCCAGAATCCACAGCCGCAGCGGCTCGGACAGCGTGAAGGCGGCGGCGTTGAGCGCGATGGAAATCAGCGCGCCGGCCAGCACCAGGCTCTGGCCTTCCACCGGCATCAGGCCCAGGGCCACGCCCAGGCCGGCCAGAATGAAAGAGAACTCGCCGATCTGGGCCAGGCTGGCGCCCACCGTGAGCGCCGTGTTCAGCGGGTAGCGGAACAGCAGCACCAGGGCCACAGCCGCCACCGTCTTGCCCACCAGGATGATCACCACCACCGCCAGCAGCTTGATGGGCTGGGTCCAGATCACGGCCGGGTCGAACAGCATGCCCACCGACACGAAGAACAGCACCGCGAAGGCGTCGCGCAGCGGCAGCGATTCGTCGGCGGCGCGGTGGCTGAACTCGGACTCGCGCATCATCATGCCGGCGAAGAAGGCCCCGAGCGCGAACGACACGTCGAACAGCTTGGCGGCGCCGAAAGCCACGCCCACGGCGGTGGCCACCACGGCCAGGGTGAACAGCTCCTGCGAGCCGGTGCGCGCCACCCACCACAGCAGCTTGGGCAGCACGCGCCGGCCCACCACCAGCATCAGCACGATGAAGGCCGTGACCTTGGCCAGCGTCATGCCGACCGTGGCCCAGATCTCGCGCAGCGAGGTGGGGGCCAGGGCTGTGGCCGCGGTGCTTTCCTGCAGCAGCCCGGCCAGGGCCGGCAGCAGCACCAGCACCATGACCATCACCAGGTCTTCCACCACCAGCCAGCCGACCGCGATCTGGCCGTTGACCGACTTGAGCAGGCCGCGCGCTTCGAGCGCGCGCAGCAGCACCACGGTGCTGGCCACCGACAGGCACAGGCCGAACACGATGGCGCCGCCGAGCGACCAGCCCCACAGCATGGCCACGCCCATGCCCAGCAGCGTGGCCACGCCAATCTGCACGATCGCGCCTGGCACCGCGATGCGCTTGACCGCCATCAGGTCCTTGAGCGAGAAGTGCAGCCCGACCCCGAACATCAGCAGCATCACGCCGATCTCGGCCAGCTGGCCGGCCAGCCCGAGGTCGGCCACGAAGCCCGGGGTCGACGGGCTGATGACGATGCCGGCCAGCAGGTAACCCACCAGCGGCGGCATGCCCAGGCGGCTGACGACCAGGCCGAAAACCATCGCCAGGCCGAAGCCGGCGGCGATGGTGGCAATCAGGCTGACGTCGTGCGGCATCGGGAGCGGGTTCCTGGCGCGGGGTGGAATAAGTCACGGATGCTTGAAACCTTAACAGAGCAAGGCAAGGCCCGCAGCCGCTGGTGGCGCCCGCAAGCCGCCACCGGCCGCATTTCGCGCCCGGAAGGCGCCCGGCGGTTGGCGACAATCGGGCGATGACGGAGATCCTGTTTCCTTTTGCCGGCGGCCTCGGCCTGTTCCTGATCGGCATGATGCTGATGTCGCAAGGCCTGGTCGGTTTTGCCGGCGGCGCGCTGCAGCGGGCGCTGATCCGCTTCACCGGCAGCCCGTTCCGGGCCTTCGCCTCGGGCACCGTGGTGACCATGCTGGTGCAGTCTTCCACCGCCACCACGGTGACGCTGATCGGCTTCGTCAGCGCGGGGCTGATCGGCTTTTCGCAGGCCATCGGCGTGCTGATCGGTGCCAGCCTGGGCAACACCGCCACCGGCTGGATCGTGGCCGGGCTGGGGCTCAAGATCAGCCTGGGCTACTACACCATGCCGCTGATCGGCGTCGGCGCCTTCCTCAAGCTGCTGGGGCGTGGCCGCATCACCGAACTGGGCCTGGCGCTGGCCGGCTTCGGGCTCATGTTCACCGGGCTGGACACCCTCTCCAAAGGCATGCAGGCGCTGTCGACGGTGTTCAACCTGGCTTCGCTGCCGGTGGGCGGTTATGGCGCGCGCATGGCGGTGATGCTGGTCGGGCTGACGATGACGGCCATCATGCAGTCGTCCACGGCGGCCATCGCCACCACGCTGACGGCGTTGCACGGCCAGGTGATCAACTTCGATCAGGCGGCGGCCCTGGTGGTGGGCGCGGCCATCGGCACCACGCTCACCGGCGTCATCTCGGCCATCGGCGGCACCGTGCACGCCAAGCGCACGGCGCTGGCCTACGTGCTGTTCAACGCCGGCGCGGGCATCATCGCCATCGCCCTGCTGCCGCTGTTCCACACCGCCATCGGCTGGCTGAACGCGCACATGGGGCTGGACGCCGGGGCCAGTTCCCTGGCCGCCTTCCACACCCTGTTCATCGCCGTGGGCGTGCTGCTGTTCCTGCCCGTGGCGGGGCCGTTCTCGCGCTGGATCGAACGCCTGGTGCCCGACACCGGCAGCGCCGCCACGGCCCGCCTAGACGCCAGCCTGCTGACCCTGCCCGACGTGGCGCTGGAAGCGTCCGAGCGCGCGCTCGAACACCTCGCCGGCGAGGCCCTGGCGATCTTCGAGGCCCGGCTGCGCGACGAGGACGGCAGCGCGCTGGCCGAGCGCCTGCGCGCGCTCGACGGGGAAATCGACCGCGTCTACGACTTCGTGGGCCGCATCGAGCTGCCGGCCGGCGACGAGGCGAGCGCCGCCTCGCGCATCGCCCAGCTGCATGCCATCGACCACCTGCTGCGCCTGCGCACGCGCCTGCACGACCTGGCACAGGCCACGGCGCCCCTGGGTGGCCCCGACTACGCCTGGGCCACGACGCCCTGCCACCGCATCGCCGACATCGCGCGGCGCGGGCTGGCCGCGCGCGACCTGGCCGCCAGCCTGGACGCGCTGGAGCTGGAGGCCGTGGCGCTGACGGGCCTGTCCAACCAGCACCGCCAGGCCGTACTGGGCCAGGCGGCCAGCGGCGCCGCGGGCGCGTCCGACGCCCTGCGCCGCACCGACAGCTACCGCTGGATCGAACGCAGCGCCCACCACATCTGGCGCATGGGCCACTACCTGGCCCAGGGCCGGCTGAACCGCCGCCAGAAGGGCCCGCCCGAATCGCTGGCCCACCCGCCGCTGGACGCCGAAGCGGTGCCGGAGACCGTTCCGCCGCCTGCCGCTGCCCCGTCGGCCGACGCCTGAGGGCGCGAACCGGCCAGGTCGTCGGCTCAGTGCACCGGCCGGCGGCCGTGGGCCGCGAGGAAGCGCGGCAGCGCCTTGGTCGTGCAGGTCTGCAGGGCGCACAGGAAGGCGTGGTCCGGCTCGGCCACGCCGTGGCGTTCGCGCAGGTCGTGCTGGATGCGCACCAGCAGCCACGCGGCCATCTCGGCGTCGACCAGGGCCCGGTGGGCGGCGCCTTTGCGCGGCAGCGCGAAGCGTTCGGCCAGCATGCCCAGCTTGTGGCTCGGCGCCTCGGGGTAGAGCCGGCGCGAGAGCAGCACCGTGCAGGCAAACGGCTGCGGCGCCGGCAGGCCGGCCAGCGCCAGTTCGGCCTGCCAGAAGCGGCGGTCGAAGCCGGCGTTGTGCGCCACCATGGGCGTGTCGCCCACGAAGCGCGCGGCCTCGGCCATCACCTGCGTGGCCGCCGGGGCGGCGGCCACCATGGCGTTGGTGATGCCGGTGAGCTGGGTGATGAAGGGCGGGATGGACACGCCCGCGTTCATCAGGCTCTGGTAGCGGTCCACCGGCTGGCCGTTCTCCATCAGCACGATGGCGACCTCGGTGGCGCGGCTGCCCTGGCTGATCGAGATGCCGGTGGTTTCGAAGTCGATGACGGCGATGCGGCTCATGGAAACGGGTGCACGGTGGTGCGGGGCAGGCGGATGTCGAAACGGACGCCGTCCCCGGTGTGGGTGGCGGCGATGGTGCCCCCCATTTTCGCCAGGTAGGTGCGGGCCACGAACAGGCCCTGGCCCCGGCCTTCGCCCGCGCCGGTGGCGGCACCGTCGGTCACGCCGAATTCGAAGATACGTTCCCGCAGTTCGGGCGGGATGGCGGGGCCCTGGTTGTGGATGCCGACGCGGGCCATGGCGGCATCGCTGGTGTCCAGGTTCAGCGTGACGGGCGTGCCCGCGAGCCGGTAGCGGTCGGCGTTGCGCAGCACGTGGGTCACCACGTCTTCCAGCGAGTGCTCGTCGGCCTGCACCCACACCGGGTCCGGCGCGCGGATGTAGCGCACGTCGGCGATGCCGGCGTAGGGCGCGTTTTCGGCCACATGGGCCAGGAACGCGTTCAGGTCCAGCGCATCGATGTCCACCGTGGCCGAGGTGATGGCTTCGCTGGGCGAGGCGCTGCCGTAGAGCACGCGCACCGCCTGCTGCATGCGGCTGACGTAGCGGTGGCTCGGGTCCTGCGGATCGCCGTGCAGCACCATCAGCGACTGCAGCGGCGACATGATTTCGTGCCCCACGGCGTGCCACATCTCGCGCTCCTGCTCGTTGCGCAGGTGCTCGCGGCGAACGCCTTCCTTGACGCGCTGCAGCAGCGCGGCCAGCGTGCTGGCCAGGATGCCCATCTCGTCGCGGCCGGCCATGTCGCTCACATCCAGATCGCCCAGGCGGCGCTCGATCTGCGGGTCCTTCATGTTGTAGTTCAGCGCCGCGGCACGCTGCGTCAGCAGTGCGATGCGGCGGATCAGGCCGACCTCGATCAGCAGCCAGGCCAGCGCGATGGCGGCCAGCATCGCGCCGACGAAGCCGCTCATGCGGGTGGCGGTGGCGCTGAGGTTGCGGTCCACGCTGGCCAGCTCGCCGCTCAGGCGCAACTGGTAGCGGCCGCTGGAGGTGTTGACGGTTTCGCTGGCCTGCACCTGGGTGCGGGTGTCGGCCGACGGCAGGCGCAGCACCAGGCGCGTGAGCCAGGGCGCGGCGGCTTCGGGGCTGTCCTGGCCGCGCAGCGCGGTCACCAGCTGGGGCTCGCCCGGGCCCAGGCGCTCGATGCGCAGCGTCTCGCCGGCCGACAGCGTGGCGGCCAGATGCTGCAGCGAAAACGGCTGCACGGCCCCGGCGCGGTCGCTGTCGAACAGCGTCTCGCCGGCCGGACCGATCCATTGCAGCCGCAGCCGGGTCTGGTCCAGGTCGGCCGGCGGCCAGGTGCGTTGGCCCTTGGCGAACAGGGCCCGGCGCCAGGCCTCGATCGGCACGCGCAGCGACAGCAGGGTGCGCCGCGCGCAACCGGGCAGCGCCTGTTCGGGCTGGGCACAGCTGGCCTCCTGCCAGAGCCAGCCGCGGAAATCGCGCACCGGCCGCGAGCCCTTGACCAGCATGCGGCCCTCGCCGGCGAAACCCGTCAGGCGCCCGCGCAGGCCGCCGTCGTCCTGCGCAACCGGGCTGTCGGCGGGCGCTTCGAGCGGCGCGACCCAGCGTTCGCTGCCTTGCGTGGTGTCGGCCCGGATTACCGCGTGGCTCACGCCGTCCAGGGCCAGCGTGCCGCGCTCGCGCGGCAGGGCCGGCGGCAGCACCAGGTCGGCCACCAGATAGACCACGCCGCCCGCGTAGGCGCTGTTGCCCACGCCCACGCACAGTTGTCCGCCGTCTTCGGGCCAGTGCACGGCGCAGCCGCTCATTTCGACCGCCTGCCGGGCCTTGAACGGGTCCGAATAGTCGAGCGCCGAAAACGGCAGCACCACGGGCACGCGCCCTGGCCCGGCGGCCGGCGCCGCGCCGGCGTTGATGAGCGCGAGCTGCCCGGTCGGGTGCCGCAGTTGTGCGGTCAGGGTCGACAGGCGCTGGCGAAAGCCCGACTCGTAGCGGTCGCGGCTGCGCTGCTTTTCTTCGGCCAGCAGCGTCACCGCCAGCACCACCACGGCCAGCGCCAGCAGCAGGAACACGCCGTGGAAGACGAGGCGGCGGCGGAACGCCGAGAGCGGCAGCCGCGGCAGCGCCAGCGCGGGCAGCGAAGGAAGGTCCAGCGGGCCGAATTTCATCGTGACCAGCGGAAGCCGCGCATGGGCACGTTCTCGATCGCGTCGAACGCCGGGTCGAGGTCGCGGAAGGCGTCGCGGATGGCGCTCACGTGCTTGCGCACGTTGTCGCGGTTGCGCCCGCTCTTGACCACCTCGTACAGCTCTTCGTAGCTCACCGTCTGGCCCTTTTTCTGCACCAGCGTGGCCAGGATGCGCTGCGCTGTCAGCGGCAGGTTGATGCGCTGGCCGCGCCAGGTCGGGTTGCGCTGCCACAGCGGGTCCAGGCTCAGCCCGTCTTCGGTGGCGGGTTCGGGGTCGCTGCCGCGCCGGGCGCGCGAGGCGCGCAGGATGTCGAGAAAGGTTTCGACGAATTCGGCCTCGTCGAAGTGGGTCTTCTGCAGGTAGTCCCAGGCGTCCAGCGCCTTCATGATGCCGCGGTAGATCGCCGCCGGCATCGCCGAGACCACCAGCACCGGCGTGCCCTGGTGCAGCTTGTTGATGGTGTTGATGACGGCCACGCCCGCGTGGCGCTCGCGGCCGAGCTCGATGTCCAGCACCACCAGGTCGTAGCGCTCGCGCGCCAGGGCGGCTTCGGCGCTGTCGCGGTCGTGCCACTGGTGGACGGTCAGCTCCGGGCGCGCGGCCCGGATCCAGCCGGCCAGCTGGTCGCTGGTCGGGCGGTCGTCCTCAATCACGGCGATGGTGTCCATGGCGCCGATTATCGAAGCGCGCTGCGCGCAGGGCCTGTGAGTTTTTCTTCCGCGCCCGTCCGCCAAGCCACCCGCCGGCCGCATTGAGACTTCCGGCGGCTTCCGGAACGATGCAGGCCATGGCGAACCCGCGGTGGGTTGGCCCCGAAAACCGGAGGAGAAGCCCATGTGGCCACGTTGGAAGAACCTGTCTGAATCGGCCCGGGCGGCGCTGGGCCGCCGGCCTGCGCCGGACCCCGAAGGCGCGCCCGTTTCGGAGGAGGCCGAGCCCGCCGACCGCTACGCCCCGGTGCCGGCGGCGCGCCCGGCGCTGCCGCTGGCACCCCTGCTCCTGACCCTGGGCACGCTGGCCCTGGCGGCCGGCGCGGCCTATGTGCTGGTGACCCGCCCGCCGGTGCTGCCGGTCGAGCCCGGGCACCGGGTGGTGCGCACCAGCCAGCTCAGCGGCGCCGTGACGGTCTGGCGCGAAGGGCCGGTGTGGGTGCTGCCCGGCGTCCACCAGGCGGTGAGCTGGTCGCTGCAGGACCGCACCTGGCAGGCCGCCACCATGGCCACGGCCGACGGCCCGGCGCCGGCGCAGACGGTCGAGGGTCTGTCCATCGGCCTGGACCTGCGCGTGCGCTACGCCATCGATCCGGCACGCCTGGCCGGTCCGCGGGCGGTGGCCTTCGTGCCCGACCTCGATGCCCGCGTCATCGAGCCGGCGGTGCAGGCCACGGTCTACAAGATCGTGGCGCGGCACACGGTGCGCGAGATCTTTTCGTCGCAGCGCGCGCAGATCGAACAGACCATCGAAGGCCAGTTGCGCGAGCGCCTGGCGGCCGACGGCCTGCTGCTGCGGTCGGTGACCATCGGCAAGATCGACCTGCCGGAGGACTACCGCCGTGGCATGGAAGGGCTGCTGACCGAAGGCCTGTCGGCCGAGAAGATGCGCTACACGCTGGAGCTGCGCGAGAAGCAGGTCAAGGAAAGCGAGCTGGCGGCGGCGGCCGACAAGGCGCGGCGCGAGGTGGCGGCCGAAGCCGCGGCGCGCGAGCAGGTGATCGCTGCCAAGGCGCAGGAAGAGGCCATGAAGCACGTGCTGCCGCTCAAGCAGCGCCAGGTGGAACAGCGCCAGCTCGAAGCCGAGGCGGCGCGCGTGGCGCGCGTCAAGCTGGCCGAGGGCGAAGCGCAGGCCCGCCGTATCGAGGCCACCGGCGAGGCCGAAGCCCGCCAGAAGCTGGCCGACGCCGAGGCCTATCGGCTCAAGAACATCGGCAAGGTCAACGCCGAGCAGATGGCGCTCGAAGGCGCGCTGATCACCAGGCACCCGCTGCTGATCCAGAAGACCATGGCCGACCGCCTGAGCGACAAGGTGCAGGTCATCATCGCGCCGCCCTCGCAGGACGGCTTCATCGGCAGCGGCCTGCTCGGGACCGTGGCCAGCGCCGGCCGGGGCCGGCAGGGCCTGGACGATGGGGAGGAATGACATGCACCGCTGGGTCAAATACCTCTGGGCGGCCTTGCTGGCCATGGCGCTGACGGGCGTGCTGCTGTCGGCCCGGGCGGCTGCGCCGGCCCCCGTGGCGGGCACCGCGGCGTCGGCTCCCACCGCCGGCCTGGTCACCCGCGACCGTGTGGCCCTGCGCGCCGCGCCGCGCGAGAGCGCCGCCAGCCTGGCCCATCTCTGGCGCGGCGAGGTGCTCGAAATCCGGGCCACGCGCGGCGACTTCGTCCAGGTCTGGGACCACCACCGCGAGCGCGGCGGGTATGTGCACAGCACGCTGGTGATGCCGGTGTCGGTGGCCGCAACCGAGGCGCCGCAACTGCTGGCGCTGCTGGCCTTCGTGAGCGGGCAGCCGGGCGCGGAGCCGCTCGGGCTGGCGCTGGCGGCCGCCAGCATCCAGGCCCTGCCCGCCGCCGCCTTGCAGGGCGCCGAAGGGGCCGCCGTCTTCGACGCCGTGGGCCAACTGGCAGACCGCCTGGCCGACCGCGCCAACGCGGCCAGCGCCGACCCCTGGCTGAGCGCCCACACCGACGTGGCCAGCCGCCACGGCGTGGCGCTGCGCTCGCACGAACGCGATGGTCGCGTGACGGTCTGTTACGAAGGCGACGCCCAGCGCCGCCTGCTGGCGCTGCCGGCGGCCACGCCCGAACAGCGTGCCCGTGCCGCGCTGGCGCTGACCCGCGCCGAGTGCCAGGACCTGCCCCCACGCCAGGCCGAGCGCGAGGCGCTCGACGAAGGCCTGGCCGACGTGCTGGACCGTGCCGACACGCCGGGCCTGGCCCCGCACTGGCGGGCCCGGCTGGCCACGCGCCAGGCCGAGGTGTGGAGCCGCGTCGCGTTCGCGCGGGCCCAGCGCGGCGACGCCGCCGCCGCCGGCAGGGCCACTGAAACCGCGCTCCGGGCGGTGGGCCGTGTCGACAAGACCGCCATCGCCGACGACGACCTGGCGCGCTTCCACGCCGCCGCGGTGCGCGTCAACGCCGTGCGCTGGGCGGCCGCCGGGCCGGCGGCGGCGCCGGGGCGCCTGGCGGTGGCGACCCGCCGCGCCGACGACGGCCAGACCTGCGTCGCGTTGCGCGACCTCCGCGCCCGGGCCGATGCCCCCGCGCTGGCCGAGCGCTGCACCTGGGGCCAGGTGTGGGCGGCCTCGGCCGCGCCCAACCGCGAAGGCACGGCGCTGGCGCTGGCGGTGCAGCCGGTGGACGGCTGGCGCGAGCTCTGGGTGTTCCGCCGCGAGGGCCAGGACTGGGGTGTGCAGGTGTTGCCCCCGGCGCCGCTGCAGCCCGGTGCGGGCTATGCCGAATTCGCGGGCTGGGAACCGGGCGGCCAGCGCCTGCTGGTGGCGCGCGAAGCGCTGGCCGAAGGCAAGACCGTTCGCCGTTTCGAGGTGGTGCGCGTGACCACCGGCCTGCCCGAGCGCACCGCCTTCGACCCGGACGCGCTGGGGCCCTTCAACCGCTGGGCCGACCCGGCGTGGAAGCGCGACTCGCTGGCGCTGCGCTGAAGGGCCGGGCCGGTCACCGGTGGCGGCATGCACCAGTTTCAGCCGCGGTCAGCGCGGCCCGGGTGGGGGCCGGGCCGTTCGTGCCGTGCTTTGGTGCAAAACCGCGCAGACGTGCCTGGCACGCTCCGTGCATAGGTGAAGGCAGCATGGAGAGCGGTCTGCACACGGTTGTTGCAGCGGCTCGTGCGTAGGTCCACTAGGGTTCCGTCTGCGGCAGCGCAGGGTCTGGTCCGAGAGTGGACCGGCCTGATCGCAGGCTCCACGGAGGGACAAAAGCCCGGGAGAACGACGTTGATCGTCTCTCCTGCGTCTTGTCCCACTCCATGGAGCTTCCCTATGAAACTGGCAGGTCTCTTCTCCCCGTCCGCAGCCTCTCCCTCCGTGCTCGGCCGACTCCTCAAACCCGCGCTGGGTGCAGCGCTGTCGCTGGCAGCCGCCACCACGTTCGCGCAGGGCGTCACCAGCATGAAGATCGCCACCGTCGTGTGGATCGGCTACGGCCCGTTCTACGTGGCCGAGTCGCTGGACCTGTTCAAGAAATACAACCTCAAGGTTTCGCTGCAGGTCTTCACCGACCCGGCACTGATTCCCCCGGCCATCGCCTCGGGCGCGGTCGACGGCGGCATGCTGACCTACGACCAGGTGGTTGGCCAGGTCGCGGCCGGCAAGGCCATGAAGGTGGTCATGCCCATCGACTACTCCAACGGTGGCGACGCCATCGTGGCCGATGCCTCGGTCAAGTCGGTCAAGGACTTCAAGGGCAAGAAGATCGGCTACAACCCGCTCTCGCCCAGCGACTTCCTGCTGTCGTACGCGCTCAAGGTCCATGGCCTGGGCGAGAAGGACATCAGCCCCGTCAGCATGACGCCCGAAGCCGTGCCCGCCGCCATGGCCTCCGGCCAGCTGCCCGTGGGCGTGACCTACGAACCCAGCCTGTCGCAGATCCTCAGCCAGGGCGGCGGCAACAAGTTCAAGGTGGTGTTTTCCTCCAAGGACGCGCCCGGCCTGATCGCCGACGTGCTGGTGTTCGACGACAAGGTCATCAAGGCCAAGCCGGCGCCGATCAACGGCATCATCAAGGCCTACCTCGACGGCCTGGCCTACATGAAGGCCAAGCCCGACGACGCCGCCAAGATCATCGGCAAGTTCATGGGCATCCCGCCGGCCGAGGTCAAGGACCAGCTCAGCGGCGTCTACAACATCCCGTTGGCCGAGATGCCCAAGGCTTTCTTGCCAGCCAAGGAAACGACCTCGTACTACGCCAGCGGTGAGGTGATCGGCGAGTTGCTCAAGGCCAAGGGCCAGATCAGCAAGGTGCCCGCCACCGAAGCCACGATGGATCCGTCCTTCGTCAAGGCCCTGGCCAAGTAAGTCCGGCCGGGCGCCGCGCCCGGATCTGCCGCCCTCACCGTGCCGGCTGGCATGCGGGGGCGGGCAGAGCCCTGGCCGCCGCGCTCACGGTCCGGTGGCCCTGTCCGACGGAGACACCCGATGAAAAAACCCCTGTTCCGCCATGCCGATGGCGTCCGGCCCAACACGGCGGCGCTGGCCTTCACCGTGCTGGGCTGGCCGCTGGGCATCGCCCTGCTCGGCCAGGCCCACTGGGTCTGGAACGTGGCCGGCGTGCTGCTGGTCACCCTGACGCTGACCTGGTCGGCCTACTTCATTCACGAATTTGCGCACCAGGCCATCTTCCGCACGCCCGAAGCCAATGAGCGCTGGGGCGTGCTGATGAGCTGGATCAATGGCAGCGCCTACGCCCGCTTCGCCGACCTGCGGCGCAAGCACATGCGCCACCATGTCGAACGCGCCGACGTGCTCACCTTCGACTTCCAGCGCTTGCTGCGCGAACGCCCGCTGCTGCGGCGCGGTGTGCTGGCGCTGGAGTGGCTGCACATCCCGGCGGTGGAGTTCCTGATGCGCGGCATCGTGATGGCGCTGCCCTTCATCGACGAGCGCAAGCGCGACGCCCGCGGCCGCATCCTGGGCGTGGCCGCGGTGCGCCTGGCGGCCTGGGTGCTGCTGGCGGTGTGGTCGCTCAAGGCCCTGCTGCTGTACGCGCTGTCGTACCTGCTGTTCGTGCACCTGCTGCGTTTTGCCGACTGCTTCCAGCACACCTACGACACCTACCCCATCCTCGACGAAACGCCCATTCCGAAAGACAAGCTGCGCGACCGCGCCTACGAACAGGCCAACACCTACAGCGACGTGGTCGGCCTGGACGCAAAGTGGCTCAATCTGGTCTGGCTCAATTTCGGCTTCCACAACGCGCACCACGAGCGCCCGGTGGCGCCCTGGCACCAGTTGCCGGCCTTGCACCGCCAGCTCTACGCCGACGACTACCCGCAGGTGGTCACGGTGGGCGAGCTGCTGCGTGCGTACCACCACCACCGCGTCACCCGCGTGATGGCCGAAAACTACGGCGAGGTCCGGCCGCGTGGCACGCCGCACCGGGCCGACACCTTCATCGGCGCCGTGGGCGTGTCTTTCCTCACAGCGGTATGACGATGCACTATGGCCTGGACGGCCGCACCGTGCTCATCACCGGCGCAGCCGGCGGCATCGGCCAGGCGCTGGCCCGGGCCTTCCTCGAACAGGGCGCGCGGCTGCTGCTGCTGGACCGCGAGGCCGCGCCGCTGGATGCGCTGGTCGAAGCCCTGAGCAGCCACCAGGTGCACAGCGCCGTGTGCGATCTCGGCAGCGACGCCTCGGTGGCGGCCGTGGCCGATCTGGTGGCCCACCGCTTCGGCCGCCTCGACGCGCTGGTCAACAACGCGGGCACCGAATACCCGACGCCCGTCGACGACGCGGCGCCCGACGCCAACGCCCGCTGGGCCGCGCTGCTGGACAACAACACCACCAGCATGTGGCGCCTCACGCGCGCGCTGCTGCCTTCGCTGCCGCGCGGCGCGAGCGTGATCAACCAGTCCTCCATCTGGGGCTGCATCGGCGTTGCCGGCTTCTCGGCCTACGGCGCGAGCAAGCACGCGGTGGTGGGCCTCACGCGCTCGCTCGCGCTCGAACTCGGGCCGCGCGGCGTGCGCGTCAACGCGGTCTGCCCCGGCTGGGTGCGCACCGCCGCGGCCCTGCGCTCGCTGGCGGTGATGGCGGCCGAGCAGGGCCGCAGCGAAGCCGATGTCGAACGCGAGATCCTGGCGCGCCAGGCGGTGCCGGTGATGCTCGATCCCGCCGACCTGGCCGGCGTGTTCCTGTTCCTCGCCTCCGACGGGTCGGCCGCGCTCACCGGCCAGTGCCTGAGCGCCAGCCATGGCGAGGTGATGCTGTGATCCCCGCCCTCTCGCTGCAGGGCCGCACCGCCCTGGTCACCGGCGCCGCCACCGGCATCGGCCGCGCCTGCGCCGTGCGCCTGGCGCAGGCCGGCGCGACGGTCTGGATCAATCACCTCGGGCAGGCGGACGCGGCCGCTGCGCTGGTGCGCGATATCGTCGCCGCCGGCGGCCGGGCCCAGACCATCGAGGCCGACGTGAGCGACGCCTTGGCGGTGCAGCGCATGGCCGAAGCCGTGGGCGCCGTGGACGTGCTGGTGAACAACGCCGGCGTCATCCAGGAGAAGCCCTTTCTCGACACCACCGAGGCCGACTGGGACCGGTTGCTGGCCGTGGACCTCAAGGCGGTGTTCCTGGTTTGCCGCGCCTTCGTTCCCGGCATGCTGAGCCTGGGGCAGGGGGCCATCGTCAACATCGCCTCCGACCTGGCCCTGCTGGGCCGTGAGCGCTACGCGCCCTACTGCGCGGCCAAGGCCGGCGTGATCGCGCTCACCAAGTCGCTGGCGCGTGAGTTCGCCTCGCAGCACATCCGCGCCAACGCGGTGGCGCCCGGTCCCGTGGCCACCGCGATGGTCTCGCTCGAACACATGAGCGCGGAGTGGGTGGAGAAAGAACTCGCCATTCCGCAGCACCGGCTCGGTGCGCCGGAGGAGATCGCCGACAGCGTGCTTTTTCTGGCCAGCGACCTCTCGCGCTTCTACACCGGGCAGGTCCTCGGGCCCAACGGTGGCTCCGTCATGCCATGAACAGGAAGCACCCCCCGCGCCGCTTCGCGTCACCCCTCTTCAGAGGGGCGGCAGCTGAGGCCCGGCGAAGCCGGTTCTTCGGTGTCTCTGGCCTGGCCCCCTGCACTCAGTGCCTCATGTTCTCCGAGCTCCGCGGTACATCATGAAGTTGTTGCCAGCCCACCCCAGCGACCGCGTCGCCACGGCGGTGCTGCTGTTCTCGGCCACGGTCTGGGGCCTGACCTGGATGCCGCTGAAGTGGTTCGTCGCCCAGGGCCTGCCCGGCCCGCTGGTCTCGCTGCTGACCTACGGCTCGGTGGGCCTGCTCGCCGTGGGGCTGCTCTGGCGCGACCGCGCCGCGTGGCGCGCGCAGTGGGGCCTGGTGCTTGCGCTCACGCTGGTCGGCGGCTGGGCCAACACCTCGTTCGTGAATGCGGTGATGCTGGGCGATGTGGCGCGGGTGATGTTCCTGTTTTACCTCTCGCCCGTGTGGTCGGTGCTGGGCGGGCGGCTGTTCCTGAACGAGCGTATTCCGCCTGCGCGCTGGGGCGCGGTGGCCGGCGCGATCGTCGGGCTGTGGCTGGTGCTGGGCGGGCCCGGCGTCGGTGGCGCCGAGGCGCTGGCCTTCACCTGGGTCGACGCGCTCTCGCTCTCGGCCGGCTTCGCCTTTGCCGCCAACAACGTCATCGCCCGCGCCGCCGACCGCGTGCCCCTGCGCACCAAGACCTTCGCCGTCTTCGTCGGTTGCGGCCTGCTCTCGGCGCTGGCCACCGCACTGACAGGGCGCACGTTGCCCGGAATCGGTGCGTGGCTGTGGCTGGCGCTGCTGGCTTACGGCTTCGGCTGGATGCTGCTGGCCACCGTGACCTGGCAGTACGGCGTGACCCATCTGGAGAGCAGCCGCGCGGGCGTGATCCTGCTGGCCGAGCTGCTGGTGTCGGTGGGCACGGCCATTGCATTGGGTGGCGAGAGCCTGAGCCCCATGGGCTGGGCCGGCGGCGCGCTGATCACCTGTGCGGCGCTGGCCGAGGCCCTGTTCCCGCCCGCTGAGAAGCCCCTGACCGAAACCGCCCCCACCGCCGTGCACACACCATGAACACCACCGTCTGGATGAACCAGCTGTCCTGGGTCGACTACCAGCAGCGCATCCGCATCGAGCACCCGCCCGTGCTGCTGCCTGTGGGCGCGCTGGAGCAGCATGGCCCCCACCTCCCTCTGGGCACCGACGGCCTGCTGGCCGCCGCCGTCGCGGCCGACACCGCGGCGCGCGTGGGCGGCCTGGTCGCGCCCACGCTGAGCTACGGCTACAAGTCGCAGCCCAAGTGCGGCGGTGGCCAACATTTCTGCGGCACCACCAGCGTCGACGCCGCCACGCTCATCGGCCAGGTGCGCGACGCGGTGCGCGAGTTCGCGCGCCACGGCGTCGACAAGCTGGTGGTGGTCAACGGCCACTACGAAAACCAGTGGTTCCTGATCGAAGGCATCGACCTCGGCCTGCGCGACGCCAAAGCCGCCGACCCGTCCTGCGCGCTGCAGGTGATGCGGCTGGAGTACTGGGACTTCATGACGCCCGAGACCCTGGGCCACGTGTTCCCCGACGGCTTCCCCGGCTTCGCGCTGGAGCACGCGGCCGTGCTGGAGACGTCGATGATGCTGCACCACCACCCCGGCCTGGTGCGCATGGACCTGCTGCCGAACGACGGCCCGGCCGACTTCCCGCCCTACGACATGTACCCCAGCCGCCCCGACTGGGTGCCGCCCTCGGGCGTGCTGTCCTCGGCCAAGGGCGCGGACGCGGTCAAGGGCCAGCTGCTGTCCGAGGAGGTCGCGCGCCGCATGGCCGAGGCCATCACCACTGGATTCACACGCCCATGACCTCCCTGCACGACCTCGACCCCCAGGCCACCGCGCTGATCGTCATCGACATGCAGCGCGACTTCTGCAGCCCGGGCGGCTACGCGCACCAGGCCGGCCTGGACATCGCGCGCATGCAGGCCGTGGTGGGCCAGGTGAAGGCCCTGCTGGTGGCGGCGCGCGCGGCCGGCCTGCACGTGTTCCACACCCGCGAAGGCCACCTGCCCGACCTCTCGGACTGCCCGCCGGCCAAGCTGGCGCGCAGCGCGGCAGCCGGCGCGCCCATCGGCAGCCCCGGGCCGCTGGGCCGGCTGCTGGTGCGCGGCGAGCAGGGCCACGATTTCGTGCCCGAGCTGCGCCCGCTGTCGTGCGAACACGTGATCGACAAGCCCGGCTACGGCGCCTTCCACAAGACCACGCTGGGCGCGCTGCTCGGCGCCTTCGGCATCCGCCGCCTGCTGCTGTGCGGCGTCACCACCGAGGTGTGCGTGCATTCCACGCTGCGCGAGGCCATCGATCGCGGCTTCTTTTGCACCACGGTTGGCGACGCCACCGCCGCCAGCCAGCCCGAACACCAGGCCCCGGCCCTGGCCATGATCGGTGTCGAGGGCGGCATCCTCGGCGGCGTCTGCAGCACCGCCGATGCCGTGGCCGCGCTCAACGCCCTGCCGCGCGCGAACCGGGAAGCGGCATGAAGCCATGACCCACTGGATCGACCTGCCCGTGCCCGACGAGCCCGTGCCCGCCGCCTATCGCGGCGTCTGGCGACGCACCCTGCTCGAAACACCCGAGGGCCGCGACACCAGCACCCGCGTGCACTGGCTGCAGACCGAGGGCTGGCACGCCGACCTGCGCGTGCCCGCTGGCGTCGACCCCGCGATGCCCGAAGGCCGCGCGCAGTTGCAGGGTTTCTGCGGCCTCACGCGCATCACACCTGGGCGCGACGGCCAGCCCGACATCTGCACCTGGCACCGCCGCTGGGACGTGCAACCGCCGCGCAGCACGCCCGATGCGGGCCACATGGTGTTCGAGACGCCCGAGCGCGTGATCGAGACCGGCGTGCACGGCCGCTACCTGGAAATCTGGGAACGCCTGCCCGGCTCCACCGGCGCCTTTGCCGCGCAGGGTGAGGTGGATGCGCAGGGCCAGCCCACCGGCGCGATGCGCTTCGTCGCCGGCCGCTATGCCCTCACCGTGCGGCCGCGCATGGCCGACTGGCCGGCCGACCTGAAGCCGGACGACACCCTGGCCGCGCTGGTGCAGCGCTACCCGGACATGGCCGGCGCCTTGCTGGACTTCGACCTGGTGTTCAGCGAAACACCGGCCTAGACGGGCCCCTCCCGGCACAGGACCGCCATGCTCCAACCCATCGACGGCGACTGGTTTCAATTTCGCGCCCTCGGCGACGGCCTGACGCTGATCACCGAGCCGCACGTCATCCCCTTCCTGCGCTGCAACATCTGGCACATCCAGGGCCGCGACACCGACCTCGTGGTCGACACCGGCCTGGGCGTGGGCAGCCTCTACAGCGCCTCGCGCCACCTGTTCGGCCAGCGCGTGGCCGCGCTGGCCACCCACGTGCACCTGGACCACGTCGGCGGCCACCACGAATTCGCCGAATGCTGGTGCCACCGGCTCGAAGCGCCGGGACTGCGCGGCGCCGATCCGTCCTTCACCCTGGCCGACTTCGACCTTGGCGACGTGCGCATCGACGTGCCCGGTTACACCACCGGCGGCCCCGCCATCACCGCACTGCCCTCACCCGATTACGACCTGTCGGCCTGGCAGATCCAACAGGCCTCGGTCACCCGCGAACTCGAAGAAGGCGATGTCATCGACCTGGGCAACCGCCATTTCGAGGTGCTGCACCTGCCCGGCCATTCGCCCGGCAGCATCGGTCTGTGGGAAGCGAAGACCGGTACCCTGTTCTCGGGCGACGCGGTCTACGACGGCCCGCTGCTCGACCAACTGCCGCACGCCGACCGCGCCGCCTACGCGCGCACCATGGAGCGCCTGCTGACCCTGCCGGTGAACGTCGTGCACGCCGGCCACGACCCGAGCTTCGGGCGCGAGCGACTGAAGGAACTGGTGCGGGGGTATCTCGACGCTCAGGGACGTGTCCACGGCGCCCAGGTTTCCGGGCCGTAGCGGGCCGCCAGGCCCGGGCCATCCAGGGGCGCCGCCGCGCGACCCGGAGGCTGGGCATACTGGCGAGCTTTCCGTTCTGCCAGACCGCCATGCCCAATCCCGCCGCCCCCGCCATCGCCCCACTTTCCCGCTCGCCCCGGCACATCGGCATCGTGGGGTGTTCGGCCGAAGGGGCTGCGCTGTGTTACCGGACGATCTGCGCCGAAGCGCCGGCGTGGCTGGGGGCGCATGCCCATCCCGAGGTCTCGATGCACACGCCGTCGCTGGCCGCGTACGTCGACTGCCTGGACCGTGGCGATCTCGATGGCGTGGCCGCGCTCATGCTGGACTCGGCGCGCCGTCTGCAGGCTGCCGGTGCCGACTTCCTCATCTGCCCGGACAACACCATCCACCAGGCGTTCGGGCGCGTGCAACCCCGCTCGCCCCTGCCCTGGCTGCACATTGCGGACGAGGTGGCGGCCGAAGCGCAGCGGCGCGGCTTCCGGCGCATCGGCATCACGGGCACGGCCTGGCTGGTGGGCAGCGATGTGTACCCCGCTGCCCTGGCCCGCCAGGGGCTGGCCTGGGAGCGGCCCGACGATACCCAGCGCGCCACCATGGGCCGCCTCATCATGGACGAGCTGGTGGGCGGGGTGTTCCGGCCGGACACCGTGGCCTTCTTCCAGGCCGTGATCGAGGGCTTCGCGCAACGCGGCTGCGACGCCGTCGTTCTGGGTTGCACCGAGATCCCCCTGATCATCGGCGATTACAACGCGGCCCTGCCCACCCTGGACTCCACGCGGCTGCTGGCCCGCGCCGCGCTGCGCCGGGCCGTGGGGGCCGACGGGGCCCCACCGGTGCGCTGAACACCGCACCCGGAAGCTTTCGGCTGTTCAAGGATAATGCGAAGCATTCTTATCTGAATGCCCGCTGTCCTGTGGCGCCCACCGCGCTGTCCACGGGGCGTTGTCAGCCCCTGTGGATGGTCCGGTTCGTGTTCGAACGCTATTACCGAGAACTGCTGAATTTCCTGGCGCTCAAGGTGCGTGACCGTGACACGGCGGCCGACCTGACGCAGGAGAGCTTCGCGCGTGTCTACGCCGCCGAGCGCGCCGGCACGGCCATCCGCGATCCGCGGGCCCTGCTGTACCGCACGGCGCGCAATCTGCTGACCGACGGATACCGGCGCGCCAGCACCCGCCAGGCCGCGGCACCGGACGCCGGCGACAGCCTCATCGAACCCGACGATCACGCCGGCCCCGAGGCGCTGGAGCCGGACCGGGCGTTCGCCACGCGCCAGCGCTTCGAAGCGATCGCAACCATCGTCGACGGCCTGCCGCCGCGCTGCCGCGAAGCCTTCGTCCTGGTCAAGTTCGACGGCCTGAGCCATGCCGAAGTGGCCCAGCGCATGGGCATCGCGGTCAAGACGGTCGAAATGCAGGTGCAGATCGCGCTGGCAGCCTGCTGGGAACGCCTGGGCGAGCTGGACGGCGGCGACGCGGCCCCACGGTCGCGCCGGCCCAAAAACCATCCCCCCGAGAATTGACCGTGCGTCCCTTCCTTCCCGTCCGCCTTACAGGGTTGGCAGCGCGCCATGCGTCTACACCGATGAGAACCCCCGTATGACCCCGCTGAACAGTGCTCCGGACGATGCGCGGCGCCTGCGCCAGGCCGCCATGGACTGGTTCGTGCGCCGTCGCGACGCGGGCTGGTGCGCACCGGACGAAGCGGCTTTCCAGGCCTGGCTGGCGGCCGACCCGCGCCATGCCGAGGTCTACGCACAATGCGCCGAGCGCTGGGAGGCGCTGGACGGCATGCCCGCCGATCTGCGCGCGCGCCTGCACCGCCCGCCGGGCCACCGCAGCGGCCAGGCGGCCCCGGCCGCCCCCGCGCGGCGGCGCTTCCTGGCCTGGCCGGCGGCGTCGGCCCTGGCCGCCGCCGCCCTGGGCGGGGTGGGCTACGTGGCCTGGCAGCAACTGCAGGCCCAGCCGATCTACCAGCAGGCCTTCCGCACCGAACGGGGCCAGCAGCAGCAGGTGCCGCTGGCCGATGGCTCGCGCCTGCGCCTGGACACGGCCACCCAGCTGGAGGTGCGCTTCTACCGCCAGCGCCGCGAGGTGCGGCTGCTGGACGGGCAGGCCGTGTTCGAGGTGCAGCCCGACGGGCGGCCGTTTCACGTGCTGGCCGGGTCCACGCGCGTGACGGTGGTGGGCACACGCTTTGCGGTGCGCTACACGCCCGGCCTGCCGGGCCACAGCGGTGTGCAGGTGGCGGTGGAAGAAGGCCGGGTTCGCGTGGCCCGGCGCGACCCGGTGCAGGAAGCCGATGGCCGGTACGACCTGCAGGCGGGCACGCTGCTCGGCGCGGGCCAGCAGGTGGGCGCCGACCGCCAGGGCGTGCCGGGCCGGGTGGCTGCGGTGCCGGCCGACGGCATCGCGCCGTGGCGCGAACGGCGGGTGAGTTTCGTGGACGTGCCGCTGGCGCAGGCCCTGGCCGAACTGGAGCGCTACCGCCCGACCGGCCTGGTCGTGCGCGATCCGGCGGTGGCCGCCCTGCGGCTGTCGGGCAGTTTCGACCCGATGGCGGCCGGCGCGCTGCGCCAGGCGCTGCCGCGCGTGCTGCCGGTGCGCCTGCGCGAGCAGGACGGGGTCACCGAGGTGCTCGCGGCCGACTGAACAAGAATTTTTCGCATTCTTTACAGGGTTGCGGGCAGCGGCTGCGTCCACACAGGTAGCCCACCTGTTTTCCACTTGGAGAGACCCTGAATGAACCGCCGTCGCTCGCGGCCCCTGCCGCTTGTTCTGGCCCTGGCTTTTGCCTTCGGCCTTCCCGCGCTGCATGCGCAACCGTCCGGCACGCCGGTGCCGATCCAGATCGCTGCGCAGCCGCTGGCCCAGGCGCTCAACGACTGGGCGCGGCAGACGCGCCTGCAGCTCGTGGCGCCGCAGGCGGCCCTGGCCGGCAAGACGGCGCCCGCGGTGTCGGGCCAGCTGAGCCCGGCCGAGGCGCTGGAGCGGCTGCTGGCCGGTACCGGCCTGTGGGGGCGCTTTGAAGGCAGCCTGGTGACGATCGAGCCCCGGCCGGCGTCTGACGCGTCGGCCGCCACCGTCTTGAAGACCGTGGTGGTCACGGCGCAGGCCACGAACGAAACCGGTGACGGGCCGGTGCAGGGGTATGTGGCCCGGCGCAGCCTCACCGCCACCAAGACCGACACGCCCCTTCTGGAAACGCCGATGTCGGTCAACGTCGTCTCGCGCGAGCAGATCGAGAGCCAGGGCGCGCAGCAGCTCACCCAGACCCTGCGTTACACGCCCGGCCTGTCGGCCGACATCCGCGGCGACACCTCGCGCTTCGACATGCTGGCTTTCCGTGGCCTGGGCGCCGTGTCCGACACCTTCCAGTACCTGGACGGGCTGCGCCTGCCCCGGGGCGCGTCGTACCTGGTGCCGCAGATCGACACCTTCAGCCTCGAACGGGTCGAGGTGCTCAAGGGGCCGGCGTCGGTGATGTACGGCCAGGCCCCGCTGGGGGGCATCGTCAGCCTGGTGAGCAAGCGCCCGACGACCGAGACCTTCCACGAGCTGAGCCTGTCGGCAGGCAGCCACAACCGCCGGCAGGTCGCCTGGGACAGCGGCGGCGCGCTCAACGAGGACGGCAGCCTGTCGTACCGCCTCACGGCGCTGGCCCGCGCGTCCGACACGTCGGTGGACCTGACGAAGGAGGCGCGCGCCTACGTGGCCCCGTCGATCACCTGGAAGCCCGACGCGGACACCTCGCTGACCCTGCTGGCGCTGTACCAGCACGATCCCGAGGGCGGCTTCTACGGTGTGCTGCCGTCCAGCGGGACCATCCTGCCCAACCCGTACGGCGCGATCCCGCGCCACTTCTTCGACGGCTCGCCCGACGTCAACGATTTCGACCGCACCCAGACTGGCGTCGGCTACACCCTGAGCCACCGCTTCAACGACCAGTGGACGCTGCGGCAGAACCTGCGTTCCTGGCGCATGACGCTGGAGCAGAGCCAGGTCGGCAGCACGGGCCTGCTGGCCGACCAGCGCAGCCTGTCGCGCTACGCGCTGTGGTCTTCGGAGCGCCTGCATGCGGTCAACGTCGACACCCACTTGCAGGGCCGCATCCAGTCCGGCGCGGTCCAGCACCAGCTGCTGTTCGGGCTCGACCTGCAGCGCGACCGCTGGACCCAGACCATGGGCTACGGGGCCGCGCCCACGCTGGACATCGTGACGCCCGACTACAGCCAGGCCATTGCCCGGCCGGCGGCCTACACCAGCCCCGACCGGCGCCAGAACCTGGTGGGCCTGTACGCGCAGGACCAGCTCAAGATCGACCGGTGGAGCGTCACGCTCGGCGGCCGCTTCGACCGGGCGCACATCCGCACCAACAACCTGCTGGCCCGCTCCAGCGCGGACCAGACCCTGACGGAATCGACCTGGCGGGCCGCCGTGGTCCATACCTTCGACAACGGCGTGGCGCCCTACGCCAGCTACGCCACGTCGTTCGACCCGTCGGTGACCACCAACCCCTACGGCGCCCCGTTCCTGCCGACCACCGGCGAGCAGTACGAGGTCGGCGTCAAGTACCAGCCCCCGGGCAGCAACGCGCTGTTCACCGCGGCGGCGTTCGACCTGACGCAGCAGAACGTGCTCACCAGCGACACCACGTCGAGCCTGCCCAACGCCAAGGTGCAGACCGGCGAGGTGCGGTCGCGCGGGGTGGAGTTCGAAGCCCGTTTCAGCCCCTCCAGTGCGTTCAACGTCGTGGGGGGCCTGAGCCTCATCGACCCGCAGATCACGCGCAGCAACGGCGCCGATCTGGGCAAACGCCCGATCACGGTGGCCCGCACGACCGCTTCCCTGTGGGGCGACTACCGCCTGGGCCAGGGGCCGCTGGCCGGGCTCACCGTCGGGGCGGGGATGCGTTTCGTGGGCGCCGCGTACGCCGACCCGGCCAATACGCAGAAGATCCCGTCGTACCTGCTGGCCGACGCCATGCTGCGCTACGAACTGGGCATGCTGGACCCGGCCATGCGCGGCATGTCGATCGCGCTCAACGTCACCAACCTGGCGGACAAGGTGTACTTCACCTGCAACGGGGTGAACTTCTGCAACTACGGCCAGGGCCGGACCTTCCTGGCCACGTTCAAGTATGGCTGGTGAGCTTCTGCAACCGGCCCCGGGGGCGCCGACCCGCTGGCGCGTGCTGCTGGCCATCGGCGCGCTCTACGCGGGTTTCGGGGTGATGGCGGCGCTGCTGCAGGGCGGCCTGCCGCCGATCCTGCGGGCGCGGGGCCTGTCCATGGACCAGATCGCCTGGACCTTCGCGCTGTACCTGCCGCTCGGCCTGTCCTTTCTGTGGGCCCCCTGGGTGGACCGGGTGCGCCTGCCGTTCCTCTCGCCGCGCATCGGCTGGATCGTCGCTGCGCAAGCCGTGGCCGTGGCCGGCGTGGTGGTGGTCGCGCTGCTGGAGGCCGCGCCGCTGGCCGTGCTGTTCGGCCTGGGCCTGGTGGTGGCCATCGCCGCCGCCACCATGGACCTGGCCCTCGACGCGCTGGCGGTGGAGATGACCGGCGAGCAGCTCAAGCCGCTGGCGGCTTCGCTCAAACTCGCGGCGCTGGCCTCGGGCGCGGTGCTCGGCGGCGGTGTGTTCGTCGGGCTGCTGGCGCAACTGGGCTGGCAGGCGACCTTTCTGCTGGTGGCCGCGTTCCTGGTGGTCTCGGTGCTGCCGGTGCTGGGGTTGCGGGCGGCAGACGGCGCGGCAGGGGCCCAGCGGCCGGTCGCCGGCTGGCTGCTGGGCGTGCTGCGCCAGCCGGCCATGGGGCGGCGCCTGGCGATGCTGGTGGCCGCGGCCTGCGCCATCTTTCCGCTGACCGCGCTCAACCGCGTGATGCTGGTCGACCTGGGCGTGTCGCTGGAGCGCATCGCCTGGATCGTCGGCACGCTGCAGCCGCTGGGCCTGCTGGCGGTGTCGCTGGTGACCGCGCCGCTGATCCGCCGCCTGGGCCACCGCGGCGCGCTGACGGTGCTGGCGGCCGTGGGCCTGGGCTGCGGAGCGCTGCTGACCGGGGGCTACCTGGCGCAGGCGCCCGGCCTGGCGATCGCCGGCGCCGTCGGCATGGCCACGGTGGTGGGCGGGCTGATGGTGGTCTACGCCGCCCTGATGCTGAGCTGGTCCGCCGGCGACCAGGCCGCCACGCGCTACGCCGTGCTGTTCTGCGGCACCCGCCTGGCCGGCATCGTGGCCACCGTGTTCGCCGGCAAGCTGGTGGGCTGGCTCGGCTGGCCGCTGTTCTATGGCCTGGGCATGGCGGCGCTGGTCGCGTCGACGGCCTGGCTGCTGGCCGGGCTGCGCCGTGCCGGGTCGCCGTAGCGCGGTGCCTGGGCTGCCTGGTCCCTTTCTTCTTTCTGTTTGACCCGTTTCCGTTTGCCTGCCATGACCACACCCCTGTCCCCTCCACCCAGCCTCGACCCCGTGCTGTTCGACACCCGCGAATGGCCGGTCGTGTACGGCCGTTTTCCCGAACTCGACGAGCCCGAGCGCGTGGACCGCATCCTCGGCTCGCTGGACCGCCTTCTCGACCACCAGCAGCGCTTCGTGATGGTGTGGATTCCGCCGCGCCACGACCACGACGACGAGCCGCACGAAGACGAAAAACGCTCGGTGGTGTGGCTCAAACAGCGCAAGGACATGCTGCGGCGCTTCTGCGCCGGCTACGTCTACGAGACCGCCGATCCGACGCTGCAGGCCCTGCTGGAAGGGCGCCTGCAGACGGTGCGCAAGCTCTACGGCTTTCCCATGGTCGTGGTGAGCGACCGGGACAGCGCCCGCCAGCAGGCCCAGGCCATGCTGGCCTGCTGAGGGCTGCCGATGCTTTCGCGGCCCACTTCCGGCCGGGCGTTCGACGTCCGGCCGCTGCTGTTCGAAGCCTTCGTCTGCTCGCTGGCCATGATGTCCTTCGTGGCCGTGCTCGGGCCGATTGCGCGGACCCTGGGGTTCGCGCCGTGGCAGGCCGGCCTGGTGATGACGGCCGGGGGCTTGACCCTGGCCCTGTTCGCGCGTTTCTGGGGCCGGCTCAGCGACCGCTGGGGCCGGCGGCGCACCCTGCTGCTGGCGCTGGGCGGTTTTGCCTGCGGCGGGGTCTCCTCGTTTTCAGTGCAATAAGTGACGGTACGAAAAGCTAGCACTGGCGCGGGGGTGGTCTGGGTAGACCGTTGATTTCATTGACTTTCCTGTTCGCTTTGTAAACGGGTATGGTGGCCTCCCACTTTTGAGGTTCACGATGCAGGGTTGGCAC
>NZ_JACBGE010000001.1 GCF_021401345.1 Hydrogenophaga sp. NFH-34 | reverse complement strand
CGTGATCACGTATGTCCCCACCCTGACGCTGGCGCTGCGCGACGCGGTCTTTGCCAAGCCCGCGGCGCTCGCCCCCATCGGGCCCGCTCCCGTCATCGGCCCTCAGTGAGAAAGCCCCATGCCCCTGAACTTCATCGCCAATGAGGCCGTGTGCTCCAGCTCCGGCCAGACGCTGCCCGTCATCGACCCGGCCGACGGCCAACCCTACGACACCATCGAGCGCAGCAACGCCACCGACGTGGACGCGGCGGTGCGCGCCGCGCGCGACTGCCTGGACCGCAGCTGGGGCCGCCTGAGCGCGGCCGAACGAGGGCGCCTGCTCATGAAGCTCAGCGCCAAGGTGGCCGAACACGCCGACGAGCTGGCGGCCATCGAGCAGCGCGACTGCGGCAAACCCGTCCGGCAGGCCCGGGCCGACGCGCTCGCGCTGGTGCGCTACTTCGAGTTCTACGCCGGCGCGGGCGACAAGCTGCACGGCGACACCATCCCCTACCTCGACGGCTACAGCGTGCTGACCTGGCGCGAACCGCACGGCGTCACCGGCCACGTGATCCCGTGGAACTACCCGATGCAGATCTTCGGCCGCAGCGTCGGCGGTGCGCTGGCCGCCGGCAACGTGTGCGTGGTCAAACCGTCGGAAGACGCCTGCCTGTCGCTGATCCGCGTGGCCGAGCTGGCGGCCGAAGTCGGCTTTCCGGCCGGCGCCATCAACATCGTCACCGGCTACGGCCACGAGGTGGGCGACGCGCTGGCGCGCCACCCGGGCATCGACCACATCAGCTTCACCGGCAGCCCGCGCGTGGGCACGCTGATCCAGCAGGTGGCCGCCGAGCGCCACTGCCCCGTCACGCTGGAGCTGGGCGGCAAGGGCCCACAAATCGTCTTTGAAGATGCCGACGTGGACGCGGCCCTGCCCTTCCTCATCAACGCCATCGTGCAGAACAGCGGTCAGACCTGCAGCGCCGGCTCGCGCCTGCTGGTGCAGCGCTGCGTGTACGAGCGCGTGCTCGAACGCGTCGGCCACGCCTTCACCACACTGCGCGCCGGCCCGCCATCGATGGACCTGGACCTGGGCCCGCTGATCCGCCACACCCAGCTCGAACGGGTGCGCAGCTTCCTGGCGCAGGCACAGGCCGACGGCATTCCCACCGTGGCCCAGGGCCGGATCGTCGACGAGGCCGATGCCACGGGCTACTACGCTGCCCCCACGCTGCTGCGCGACGTGCCGCCCACCCACCGACTGGCGCAGGAAGAGGTGTTCGGCCCGGTGCTGGCCGCCATGTCTTTCGACGACGAAGACCACGCCGTGGCGCTGGCCAACAGCACCGCGTTCGGTCTGGTAGCGGGCGTGTGGACGCGCGACGGCGCGCGCCAGTTCCGCATGGCCAGGCGGATCAAGGCCGGCCAGGTCTTCATCAACAACTACGGTGCCGGCGGCGGCGTCGAGTTGCCCTTCGGCGGCGTCAAGTCCAGCGGCTACGGCCGCGAAAAAGGTTTCGAGGCCCTGCTGGGCTTCACCACTTTGAAAACCGTGGCCATCCGCCACGGCTGAACCGACAACGGAGACCACCCATGCGTTTGAAAGACAAGTCCATCATCGTCACCGGGGCCGGCGGCGGCATCGGTGAAGGCATTGCCAAGCGGCTGGCCGCGGAAGGCGCGGCCGTCATCGTCAACGACGTCAACTTGGCCGGTGGCGAGCGGGTCGTCGCCGACATCCTCGCGGCCGGCGGCCAGGCCAGCTTCGTCGCGGCCGACGTCACCCAGTCGGCCGACGTGAAGGCCCTGGTGACCACCACCGTGCAACGCCACGGCAAGCTCGACGTGTTCGTCAACAACGCAGGCTGGACACACAAGAACCAGCCCGCGCTGGACGTGCCCGAAGACGAGTTCGACCGCTGCTACGCGGTCAACGTCAAGAGCATCTACCTGTCCACCGTGCACGCGGTGCCCGAGTTCCGGCGCAACGGTGGTGGTGCCTTCATCAACATCGCGTCCACCGCCGGCGTGCGCCCGCGCCCGGGCCTGACCTGGTACAACGGCTCCAAAGGTGCGGTCATCACGACCAGCAAGTCGCTCGCGGCCGAGCTGGGCCCGGACAACATCCGCGTCAACTGCATCAACCCGGTGATGAACCCCTTCACCGGCCTGGGCGCCTCGTTCGCGGGCGGCGAGCTCACCGAAGAGCGCCTGACCAAGTTCCGCAGCACCATCCCGCTGGGCCGCTTTTCCACCCCGGACGATGTGGGCAACGCGGTGCTCTACCTGGCCAGCGACGAAGCCGCTTTCATCTCGGGGGTTTGCCTGGAGGTCGACGGCGCCCGCTGCGTCTGAGGGAGAATCGGGGGATGTCCGAACGCGTGATCCCCCTGGCCGTCGAAGGCATGGCGACCCTGCCCATGCGCGTGCCGCCGCAGCCTGTGGCGGTCACCGGCCAGTTGGACGACACCCTGGGCCGGCCGCTGCGGGATCTGCGCATCAGCGTCACCGACCGCTGCAACTTCCGCTGCAACTACTGCATGCCCAAGGATGTCTTCGACAAGGACTACCCCTACCTGCCGCACAGTGCGCTGCTCAGCTTTGAAGAGATCACCCGCGTGGCGCGGCTGTTCGTCGCGCACGGTGTGCACAAGATCCGCCTGACCGGCGGCGAGCCCCTGCTGCGCAAGAACATCGAAACCCTGGTGGCCATGCTGGCCGCCCTGCGCACGCCCGACGGCCAGCCGCTGGACCTGACACTGACCACCAACGGCTCGCTGCTCGCGCGCAAGGCCCAGGCCCTCAAGGCGGCCGGCCTGCAGCGCGTGACCGTGAGCCTGGACGGGCTCGACGACGCGGTGTTCCGGCGCATGAACGATGTCGATTTTCCGGTGGCCGACGTGCTGCGCGGGATCGAGGCCGCACAAGCCGCCGGGCTCGGCCCGATCAAGGTCAACATGGTCGTCAAGCGCGGCACCAACGAGGACCAGATCCTGCCCATGGTCCGCCACTTCCGGGGCACGGGCATCGTGCTGCGCTTCATCGAATACATGGACGTGGGCGCCACCAACGGCTGGCGGCTCGACGAGGTGCTGCCCAGCGCGCAGGTGCTGGAGCACATCCGTCGCGACATGCCGCTGGTGCCCCTGCAACCCGGCACCCCGGGCGAAACCGCCGAACGCTGGGGCCACGCCGGCCCGGACGGCCGGCACGATCCGCAGGCCGGCGAGATCGGTCTGATCAGCAGCGTCACCCAGGCCTTCTGCGGCGACTGCAACCGCGCCCGCCTGTCCATGGAAGGGCGCCTGTACCTGTGCCTGTTCGCCTCGCAGGGCCACGACCTGCGTGCCCTGCTGCGCAGGGGCGCCAGCGACGCCGAGCTGGCCAGTGCCATCGGCGCCACCTGGCAGGCCCGCAGCGACCGCTATTCGGCCCTGCGCGCGGCCCTCCCGCCCGAGGCGGCGGGCGCGGGGCGCCGCATCGAAATGAGCTACATCGGCGGCTGAAGGGCGCCGCGCTTCGCAGGTGACCGATTCACCGATCGCACCGGGCGCCATCACCGGCCTCGTCCTGGCCGGTGGCCAGGGCCTGCGCATGGGCGGCGCCGACAAGGGCCTGCAACGCTTCCGGTCGCAGCCGCTGGCCTTGCACGCCCTGCAACGCCTGCAGGCCCAACAAGGCGGCCTGATCGGGCCCGTGGCGCTGAACGCCAACCGGCACCTGCCGGACTACGCGGCCTGGGGACACCCGGTCTGGCCCGACGCTTTGCCCGAAGGCGTGCCGGCGCATCCCGGCCCGCTGGCCGGCTTCCTGGCCGGCCTGGCGCACTGCACCACGCCCTGGCTGCTGGTCGTGCCCTGCGACGTGCCGGCGTTTCCGCTGAACCTGGCCATGCGGCTGGCGGCCCTGGCCCACGCCCCCATGCCCGCCGCGATCACGCTGCGTGCCGCTGCCGACGACCCGGCCGCCCCGCCCCGCCTGCAACCCACCTTCGGCCTGCTGCACGCGGCCGACCCCGGGCTGCGCGACAATCTGAGCCGTTTCCTGCAGGCGGGCGGGCGCAAAGTCGGCCTCTGGCTGGCGGGCCTGGACACCCGCACGCAGGTCTTTGGCCCCGGCGACACCCCACCGCAAGCCTTCACCAACCTCAACACCCTGGCCGAGCTGCAGGCCCTGGAACACACGCGCCATCCATGACCCCGACCGACCGGCCGCTGCAAGCCCTGCTGGCCGCCCACCTCGCCGATCTGCCCGTGCCCGCCGTGCGCGAAGCGCTGCTGCAATGCGTGCAACCGCTGACCGAGCGCGAGCAGGTGCGCCTGGTGCAGGCACTCGGGCGTGTGCTGGCCGAGGACGTGGTGTCCCCGGTCGACGTGCCACCGCACGACAACGCGGCCATGGACGGCTATGCGTTCGCTGGCGCCGCCCTGCGGCCCGGCGAAGCCCTGCGCCTGCGGGTGGTGCCGCACACGGTGCTGGCCGGCGGCCCCGCCGCCGCGCGCCTGGGCGCGGGCGAATGCGTGCGCATCATGACCGGCGCGGTGATGCCCGAAGGGGCCGACACCGTCGTGCCCCATGAACGGGTGCAGATCGAAGGCAACACCCTGCACCTGCCGGCCGACACCGTGGCACCGGGCAGCCACCGCCGCTGCCGCGGGGAAGACCTGCGCGCCGGCCACAGCGCCCTGCCCGCGGGCCTGACGATCGGGCCCGCCGCGCTGGGCCTGCTGGCCAGCCTGGGCCTGAACCGCGTGCCGGTGGTACGCCGGCTGCGGGTGGCCTGCCTGTCCACCGGCAACGAACTGCTGGAGCCCGGCGCGCCCGCGCACCCGGGCACCATCTACGACAGCAACCGCCACACCCTGCGGGCGCTGCTCACCCGCCTGGGTGCGGAGGTGATCGACCTCGGCGTCGTGCCCGACGAGCCGGCCGCCATCGAAGCCGCCTTCCGCCGCGCCGCCAACGAGGCCGACGCAATCCTCACCAGCGGCGGTGTCGGTGCCGGCGATGCCGACCACACGCGGCAACTGATGCAGCGCCTGGGCCAGGTCGCCTTCTGCCACCTGGCCATGCGGCCCGGCCGGCCGTTCGCCGCCGGCGTACTGCCCGCCGGAGACACCGCCACCGCGCGCACCCCGACCTGTCTGTTCGGCCTGCCGGGCAACCCGGTGGCGGCCATGGTGAGTTTTCTGATGATCGTGCGCCCGGCGCTGCAGCGCCTCATGGGCGCAACGCCCCAGGTGCCACTGCCGGTGCCGGCACACTGCACCGCCGCGCTGAAAAAGCGGCCTGGCCGCACCGAGTACCTGCGCGCGCTGGTCCAGCGCCAGACCGACGGCCGCCTGACCGCCACCCCGGCCGAGCACCAGGGATCGGGGGTGCTGCGCTCCATGCTCGAAGCCAACGCGCTGATCGTGCTGGCCCATGACCAGGGCCCCGTGGCCGCCGGCGACAGCGTCGACGTGCTGCTGTTCGACGGCCTGCTCTGACGTGCCCGGCCCGCGCCGGGCCTCAGGAAGACGGCAGCTCGGTCACCCCGACCTCGATCCCGCCGGTGAACGAACTGAACAGGTTGAAGACCAGGCAGCCGATGAACACAGTCAGGTAGGTCATCACGAAATAGAACAGCGGCGCCAGCCACACAAACCAGTGCAGGTGCTGCGCTTCCCACGGGGCCGAACTGCCCAGGAAGAGCCAGAACGGCCACACGAAGATGGCGACGCCCACGGTGGACAGCACGGCGAACACCTTGGCGTTCTGGTGGGGCGAAAAGCGCCGGATGCGGATGGTGATCATGGTCGTGGCGCCTCCTCTGCCGCCAGCAAACAGCACACCCTCCGGATTCTGCCCTGAAGCCACCGGCTGTGGCGAGCCCGCGGCGCCCGTGGCACCGGCGTCAGATCATTTGGCCACCAGCACGTCGTGCCCGCTGGCACTGGCGGCCGGCGCGTCGGGCAGGACCCGCGAGGTGTGCCGGTCGCGCGCCAGCAGCATGTACATGGTGGGCACCACGAACACCGTCAGCAGCGTGCCCAGCGACATGCCCCCCACGATCACCCAGCCGATCTGCTGGCGGCTTTCCGCGCCGGCGCCACTGGCCAGCGCGAGCGGGATCGCCCCCAGCACCATGGCCCCGGTGGTCATCAGGATCGGGCGCAGGCGCAGGGCCGCCGCCTCCTGCACCGCCGCCAGCTTGGAGCGCCCCTGCTCACGAAGTTGGTTGGAAAACTCCACGATCAGGATGCCGTGTTTGGTGATCAGGCCCACCAGGGTGATGAGCCCGATCTGGCTGAACACGTTGAGCGTCCCCCCCGCGAACTTGAGCGCCAGCAGCGCCCCCAGCATGGACAGCGGCACGCTGAGCATGATGATGAAAGGGTCGACAAAACTCTCGAACTGCGCGGCCAGCACCAGGTAGATGAAAAGCAGCGAGAGCGCGAACACCAGCGCCAGCGAGCCCGACGAGTTGCGGAACTCGCGGCTCTGGCCATTGACGTCGGTGGTGTAGCCGGGCGGGAGCACGTCGCGCGCGATGCCGTCCATGATGTTGAGCGCGTCGCCCAGCGCCAGCTCGGGCCCGAGGTTGGCGGTGATGGACGCACTGCGACGCTGGCCGAAGTGGTTGAGTTCGCGCGGCACCACCACCTCGCTGACCTTCACCAGCGAGGCCAGCGGAATCATGGCGTCGTTGCGGCCGCGCACGAACAGGCGGTCGATGTCTTCCGGCGCGCTGCGCTGCAGGCTGTCGGTCTGCACCACCACGTCGTACTGCTCGCCGCCCTGCTTGTAGCGGGTGACGGTGCGCCCGCCCAGCAGGGTTTCCACGGTGCGGGCGATGGCGTCCACGCTCACGCCCATGTCGGCCGCGCGCTCGCGGTCCACGTCCATGCGGATCTCGGGCTTGTTCAGCCGCAGGTCGGTGTCCACCTGCACGAAGCCCGGGTGCTTGGCCATTTCGTCCTGGAAGCGGCGCACCACGCGCGAAAGGTTGTCGTAGCTGTCGGAGGTGACGATCACGTAGTTGATGGGGCGCTCGCGGAAGCCCTGCCCGAGCGACGGTGGCGTGATCGGAAAGGCGCTGATGCCCGGCAGCGCCGCCATGCGCGGCGCGATCTCGCGCGCGATCTCCTGCATGGAGCGGTCGCGCTCCTCCCAGGGCTTGGCACGCAGGAAGACCGAGCCCTGGGCCACGGTCGGGTTGCCGATGTTGGCAAAGATGCGGTCGAACTCGGGATAGTCCTGACCGATGCGTTCGATCGCTTCGGCATAGCGCCGCGTGTAGGCCAGGGTGGCGCCATCGGGGCCGTTGATGTTGGCCAGGATCACGCCGCGGTCCTCGATGGGCGCCAGCTCCTGGCGCGTGTGCTGCAACAGCCACCAGCTGCCCACCGCACTCGCCACCATCACGCCCACCACCAGCCAGCGCACCTTCAGGCTGGCGGCCAGCGCGGCGCTGTATACATTGGTGATGGCCACCAGCACCCGCTCCATGCCGCGGTCGAAAGCGTTCGGCTTCGGGTTGTGGCGCAGCAGTTTGGAACACAGCATGGGCGAGAGCGTCAGCGCCACGAAGCCCGACACCACCACCGCGCCGGCCAGGGCCAGCGCAAATTCGGCGAACAGCCGCCCGGTGCGCCCCGGCGTGAACGCCAGCGGCGCGTACACCGCGGCCAGCGTCAGGGTCATCGCGATCACGGCAAAGCCGATTTCGCGACCGCCCTGGATGGCGGCTTCAAAGGGCTTCATGCCTTCTTCGATGTGGCGGTAGATGTTCTCCAGCACCACGATGGCGTCGTCCACCACCAGCCCGATGGCGAGCACCAGGGCCAGCAGCGTGAGCGTGTTGATGGAAAAGCCGAACAGCGCCATCAGCGCGAAGGCGCCGATCAGGCTGATGGGGATGGTCACCAGCGGAATGATGGAGGCGCGCAGCGTGCGCAGGAACACGAAGATCACCAGGGCCACCAGCACCACCGCCTCGGCGATGGTGGTGTAGACCGCCTTGATCGAACGGTCGATGAAGACCGAGTTGTCGTTGGCGATGTCCACGCCGATGCCCGGCGGCAGGTCGGCCTTGACCTTCTCCAGCAGGGTGCGCACGCCCGCCGACAGCTCCAGCGGGTTGGCCGTGGCCTGGCGGATCACGCCCAGCGACACCGAATCGCGCCCATTGAGGCGGACCGAACTGCGCTCGTCCTGTGGCCCTTGCTCCACCCGGGCCACATCGCCGAGCCGCACCGGCAAGCCGTTGACGGTGCGGATGGTCATGTCGCGGAACTGCTCGGGCGTGCGCAGGTCGGTCGCGGCGGTCACGTTGAATTCGCGCTGGCTGCTCTCGATGCGCCCGGCCGGCACTTCAAGGTTGGAGCGGCGCAGCGCGTCCTCCACGTCCTGCACCGTAAGCGCGTAGGCGGCCAGCCGGTCCGGATCGATCCACACGCGCATCGAATACTTGCGCTCGCCATACACCCGCACTTCGGCCGCGCCGGGCGCGGTCTGCAGCACCGGTTTGGCAATGCGGTTGGCCAGGTCGGACAGCTGCAAGGCGCTGTGGGTGTCGGAGGTCAGCGCGAGCCAGATCACCGGAAAGGCGTCGGCCTCGACCTTGGCGATCACCGGCTCGTCAATGCCCTGCGGCAGGCGCTGGCGCACCCGGCTGACCTTGTCGCGCACATCGGCCGCGGCCGAATCGGGGTCGCGCGAGAGCGCAAAACGCACCGTGATCTGGCTGCGTTCCTGGCGGCTGATCGAGGTGATGAGGTCCACCCCTTCGATGCCGGCGATGGAATCCTCCAGCGGTTTGGTGACCTGCGACTCCACCACCTCGCTGGAGGCGCCGCTGAAGGTGGTGCTGACGGTGACGGTGGGTTCGTCGATCTTCGGGTACTCGCGCACGGTGAGCCCCTGGAAGGCCACCAGGCCCACCAGCAGGATCAGCATCGACAGCACGCTGGCGAACACCGGGCGACGGATCGACAGTTCGGGCAACTGCATGGGGCGGTCTCCTGGACGGGTCGTTCGGTATCAGCCCGCAGCCGGGGCCTTGGCCCCTTGCGGAGCAGCGGGTTTGGCGGCATCGGTACCCTGGCCAGCGGGCGCTCCGCCCGGGCGGTTCATGTCCACCACCCGCACGGCGGTGCCGTCGCGCTGCAGGCGCTGCTGCCCGGCCACGACCACGGTGTCGCCTTCTCCCAGGCCCCGCGTGATTTCCACCTGCGCGCCGCGCCGCACGCCGATCAGCACCTCCGCACGCTGGGACACCAGCTTGCTCGCATCGCCCTCGCCCTCCCGGACCAGCTTGATCACGTACTGCTTGCCGCCCTGCGGCACGATGGCCTCTTCGGGCACCACCAGCGCCGCCTCGTTGACCGAAAACACCGTCGTCACGCGCGCAAACATACCGGGGCGCAGTTCGCCGCCGGGGGCCGGTGGCATGGTGGCGCGCACCAGCAGCGACCGGCCATTGGCATCGAGCAGCGGGTCCACCGCCTGCACGCGCGCGTCGAAGGCGCGCCCCGGCAAGGCGTCCACCTGCACCTGCACCGCCTGGCCGGGCGCGATGCGGGTCTGGTAGCGCTCGGGCAGGCGGAAGTCCACCGTGAGCTGCGAGGTGTCCTCGATGTTCACCAGGTCGGCCCCATCCTTGACGTACTCGCCCAGGTTGATGTTGCGCAGCCCCACCGTGCCATCGAAGGGCGCGGCGATGCGCATGCGCGCCAGGCGGGCCTGGGCCAGGGCCACCTGCGCTTGCGCCACCTGCAGCGCGGCGCGGCTTTCGTCCAGCACGCGCTGGGCCACGAAGGCCTGAGCCACCAGTTCCTCGTTGCGCTTGAGGTTGGCCTGGGCAATCGACAGCTGCGCCTGGGCCTGGGTCAGCTCGGCCCGCTGAAGCACGTCGTCGAGCTGCACCAGCGTCTGGCCCTTGCGCACGCGCGCGCCTTCGGTGAAGGCGATGGCGGCAATGCGCCCGGCGACCTCGGGCCGCAGCGTGACGCTCTGGCGCGATCGCAGCGTGCCCACCGACTGCGCGTCGTCACGCAGACTGACCGTCTGCACCCGGGCCACCTCGACGCCGGGCAACCCGCCACCGCCTGCGGCCGGTCCCGCCGCCGCAGGCGCACCAACCGCGCCCTTGCGGGCATCCGCGGGCTGCTGCTGGAACCACCAGGCAGCGGCGGAAGCGATAGCGATGCCGCCGACGGCGACCCAGGTGTAGGTGGTTTTTCTGGCCATGGTGTGGGGAAATGGCGGTGGGAAAGTGGCGAGCACGGCCCATTCGGCCGCGGCAGCAACGGTGCAATGTATCAGCGCTGATACAGATTC
Source organism: Hydrogenophaga sp. NFH-34 (assembly GCF_021401345.1). Taxonomy (GTDB): domain Bacteria; phylum Pseudomonadota; class Gammaproteobacteria; order Burkholderiales; family Burkholderiaceae_C; genus Hydrogenophaga; species Hydrogenophaga electricum. The sequence continues at coordinate 387,896 of NZ_JACBGE010000001.1, read as the reverse complement.
GGCATGACAAGTTCAATGCCCCGCCACCGCGCTGCCCCACTGGCCTCCCAACGGTTCCCCTCCACGGCGGCACTGGTGGCGCGAAAGCCGCTACGCCGGCACGCCGCGGTTGGCCAGCGCGTCGGCCCGCTCGTTGCCGGGATCACCGGCGTGGCCCTTGACCCAGTGCCATTCAATGTGGTGCACGCCGTCGTGCACCAGGGCGTCCAGGCGCTGCCAGAGATCGGCGTTCTTCACCGGCTTCTTGTCGGCCGTGAGCCAGCCTTTTTTCTTCCAGCCGTGAATCCACTCGGTGATGCCCTTGCGCACGTATTGGCTGTCGAGGTAGAGCGCCACCTGGCACGGCCGCTTGAGCGCCGAGAGGCCTTCAATCACCGCCATCAGCTCCATGCGGTTGTTGGTCGTCACCCGCTCCCCCCCCCACAGCTCCTTTTCATGCGCGCCGGCCTTCAGGTAGACCCCCCAGCCGCCGGGGCCGGGGTTGCCCTTGCAGGCGCCATCGGTGTACATCACCACGTGATTCAGACTCAAAAAACACTCCAGAAAAAATCAGACCGTGTCGCGATTGGCCACGGACACGGGCGCCGCCGCCGGCACCCGGCGGGGTTTCCAGGCCGGGCCCAGCAGGCGCATGCCGCGCACGCGCTTGACCGCGACCACACAATAGAACGCGCCGAAGATCGGCCACCAGCGCCCGCCCGCGCCGTCCATCCAGGCCCAGCGCTGCAACCACTTGTCGGTGCGCACACCGGGACGGTAGCCGCCAAAACGCTCGTGCTCAACCTCGAAGCCCATCAGCCGCAACCAGTCGCGCAAACGCCAGGGGCCGATGAAATCCCCCGTCTCCGGCAGGTAGGGATGGCCCAGGCCGAAGGCGGAAATCCCGAGGCCGCGCGCCCAGCGGGCCCGCGCCTGCCGCATGCCCCAGAGGCTGGCCGGGTTGAGCCCGCACACCACCACACGGCCTTCGGGGCGCAGCACGCGCTCGACTTCGCGCAGCACCTGGTGCGGATCGGCGCTGAGCTCCAGCGTGTGCGGCAGCGCCACGAGGTCGAGACTGGCCTCCGGAAACGGCAGTGCGGCAGCGTCGGTCACCAGCGCCACCTGAGGCAGGGCGCCATCGGGATCGGCCACGCCGCCCCAGGCCACGCCGGCGTGGCCGCTGTCTGCGCCATCCACGCGCCGTCCGCCCTCCTGGGTCTGCAAACCGCCGGGAGGCGGGGTCGGCGTCAGCGCCTCTTCGGGCAAGGCCCGCCAGCGGTGCGGCATGCGATTGGCCGCCAGCGCGTCGAGCTGGGGCAGGCCCAGCTGCAAGGCATTGAAACCAAAAATGTCGGCCACCGCCCGGTCAAACTGCGCCTGCTCCCAGGCCAGCAGATAGCGCCCGGGAGGGGTCTGGAACCAGAGGGGCAAACTTATAATCGCAGGCGGCATGAATCGTGTTCGGGTTCGTCGCCCGCCGGCGGCCTTCGGGCCGGCCCAGTCAGGCTGCTGCGAACTCTACACGCACCCCGGTGCCTTCGCCCATCCCGGCCTTTTGCCCCCAGACGCCCGCCGACGCATGACGCTCTTTCCCCTGCCAGCCCTCTCGGACAACTACATCTGGATCCTGCACGACGGGCAGCGTGCCCTGGTGGTGGACCCGGGTGAATCCGAAGGCGTGCTGGCCTGGCTGGCGCAGCGCTCGCTTCAGCTCGACACCATCCTGATCACCCACCACCACGGCGACCACGTTGGCGGCGTGGCGGCCCTGCGCGAACGCACGGGTGCGCGCGTGCTCGGCCCCGCGCTCGAAGCACTGCCCGAACCGGTGGAACGTGTGCAGGGCGGCCAGACGGTGGCGGTGCTGGGGATTCCCTTTCAGGTCATCGACGTGCCTGGCCACACAGCCGGCCACATCGCCTGGTACGCCGACGCGGTGGATGGCGCCCCGCTGCTGTTCTGTGGCGACACCCTGTTTTCAGCCGGCTGCGGCCGCCTTTTTGAAGGCACACCGGCCCAGATGCTCGACTCGCTGGAGCGGCTGGCCGCGCTGCCCGGTGCCACGCGGGTGTGCTGTACGCACGAATACACGCTGTCTAACCTGCGTTTCGCGCTGGCGGTGGAACCTGGCAACGCAGCGCTGATCCATCATGCGGACCAATGCCAGGCCCTGCGCGAGCGGCTTGAACCCACGCTGCCCAGCACCCTGGCCACCGAAACCGCCATCAACCCCTTCCTGCGCTCGCGGCTGCCCGCCGTGCGCCAGGCGGTGATGGCCCACGCCCCCGACACCCCCGACGACGCGGTCGGCTGCTTTGCCGCCCTGCGTGAATGGAAAAACGATTTCCGCTGAGCCATGTCCACTGACCACCTCTCCCGCCTGACGCGCCGCTTCGCCGGCCTGCTGGCCACGCTGGCCCTGCTCGCCGGCTGCGCCTCGTCCCCGACCCCGCCGCGCGGCGGCGCCTGGGGACAGGCCAGCACTCCCGCCCCCGCCCCTCAGCCCGATGCTGCCCCCGCCTACACGCCGTCGAACGTGACGCTGGGCCCCATCGTGGCCGCCCGGGCCACCGAGCTGCCGGCCGTGGCCACGCTGACCGCACCAGTCGACCTCTGGGACCGCATCCGCCGCGGCTTTTCCATGCCCGACCTCGACACCGAACTGGTGCGCGACCGCGAGCAGTGGTACGCGACGCGGCCCGACTACATCCAGCGCATGACCGAGCGCTCCAGCCGCTACCTGTTCCACATCGTCGAGGAGCTCGAACGCCGCGGCATGCCGTCCGAGCTGGCCCTGTTGCCCTTCATCGAAAGCGCCTTCAACCCGCAAGCGGTTTCCAGTGCGCGGGCCGCTGGCATGTGGCAGTTCATGCCGGCCACGGGCCAGTCGTTCGACCTCAAGCAGAACATGTTCCGCGACGACCGGCGCGACGTGCTGGCCTCCACGCGCGCCGCGCTGGACTACCTCCAGCAGCTCCACGACCGCTTCGGCGACTGGCACCTCGCGCTGGCGGCCTACAACTGGGGCCAGGGCAACGTCAACCGGGCCATCACCCGCAACCAGAACGCCGGCATGGCCACGGGCTACAACGACCTGAACATGCCCACGGAGACACGCTACTACGTGCCCAAGCTGCAGGCGGTCAAGAACATCGTGGCGCGGCCCCAGGCCTTCGGCGCCACCCTGCCCGACATCGGCAACCACCCGTTCTTCGAAACCGTCACGCTCGAGCGCGACATGGACGTGGCGCTGATCGCGCGCCTGGCCGATGTCAGCGAGCGCGACTTCCGCGCGCTCAACCCTTCGCTCAAACAGCCGCTGGTCATGGCCGCCGGCACGCCCAACATCCTGCTGCCCTGGGACAACGCCACCACGTTCCTGCGCAACCTGCAGACCCATCAGGGCCCGCTGGCCAGCTGGACCGCGTGGGTGGTGCCCAGCACCATGACCGTGGCCCAGGCCGCCAGCCGCGTGGGCATGAGCGAGAGCGAGCTGCGCAGCGTCAACAACATCCCGCCGCGCATGAAGCTGCGCGCCGGCTCCAGCCTGCTGGTGCCGCGCAGCGAGCGCCGCGATGCCGACGTGCCGGTGCACGTGGCCGACAACGGCCACCTCAGCCTGGCCCCGGAGGTGATCCTGCGCAAGACCACGGTGCGGGCCCGCAAGGGCGACAACCTGGCCAAACTGGCCGGGCGCTATGGTGTCAGCGCGGTCAGTGTGGCCGACTGGAACAAGCTTTCCGTCAATGCCAAGCTCAAGACCGGCCAGCGCCTGACACTCATGCTGCCGCGCCAGGTCAGCGTGGCCTCTTCGTCCAAGTCGAAAACCAAGGCGTCCACCAAGGCCCGCGCCCAGGCCGCGGCCAAACCGCCGGCCAAGCGCAGCACCGCGGCCACCCGCAAGAACACCAAGCTGGCCCAAGGCAAAACCGCCCCGCGCAACTGAGCTGGCACACAGCCCGCGGCTCAAGCCCGAAACCGCGCCTTGGCCTTGCGGGCCAGGGTGTTCGTGAAGCTGCGCTCCAGTTCGGCAGACGACGGCATGGGTGTGCCGTCCAGCTGTGTCAGCGCGCGGGCCACGGTGAGCGGCCCTCCTTCCGGCATCAACCCGTCGGGCACCCAGGCTTCCTGGCCACGGCTGAGCGCGGCCAGATACACCGCGCGGTCGCCCTGGAAATAGGCTTCGGGAACCGCCTTGATCAGGTCTGAAGGCCCGGCCGTCTGCAACCACTTCAGGGCCCGCACCAGGGCGTGCGTCAGCGACTGGGCCACACCGGCATGCGTCGCCAGAAAATCCCCGGATGCCGCGAGGCAGACCGATGGCAGCGGCCCGCCGAAGGCGTCCTGACAACCCCGCACCGTGCGCGTATCGGCCACCACGCGCAGGTCACCGCCCTGCTCCAGCAGCGTGATGGTCGGGTCGGTGTAGCAGACGGCGTCCACATGCCCGGCACGCAGCGCCGTGAGCGCACCGCCATTGGCCGAAAGCACGTCGTACTGCACCTCGTTCGCGGCAATGCCCGCCCGCGACAGCAACAGGCGGGTAAGCCGATGGCTGGGTGAGCCCAGGCCCGTCACGCCGACCCGTTTGCCGCGCAGATCCCGGAAACTGCGGTAGTGCGTCATCCCCCGCGCCACGCCCAGCACCAACTGCGGCGCGCGGCTGAGCACCACAAAAGCCGAGAGTGCACTGGCCCGGCCGGCGGTCTGCAGCACAGCGTCGTACGCGCCGACCAGCACATCACTGGCACCGGCCTGCACGGCCTGCAGCGCGGCAGAGGGCGTGCCCCAATCGCGGATGTGCACCTCCAGCCCTTCTTCAGCGAAATACCCGAGGCGATCGGCCAGGGTCAGGGGCAGATAAGCGAAGTTTTCGCGCCGGTCAATGGCGAGCAAGGCGCGTGGTGCCTGCGCTGGTACGGCCGGGTCCGATGGCGTTTGGGGCTGCGGCCAGCCTGGTCCCGCCAGACTGCTCCAACCTGCCAAGGCGCCCCAGCGAATGCCATGGCGCATCCAGTCCCGCCGATGCCACATGTCCTGTCCCTGCCCGATACCGGTGCGTGATGAACATTCAGCATAGGCAAAGGCCGCTCAGCCGGCATCGGGACGAGTCCCGAGCGGGTTTCCACCGACAGTCGGGCGCTGTTTTGCAAGCAGGTGTAAAGGTGGTGGGCAGCGGTAGCGCCGCGCAGGACTGCAGCCTGCTTTCAGCGGCGGTCGACCAGCGCGTGGGCAATGGTGCCCAGGTCCACGTATTCGAGTTCGCTGCCCACGGGCACGCCCCGCGCCAGCCGGGTGACCTGCACGCCGCGCGTCTTCAGGCCCTGGGCGATCACATGGGCGGTGGTCTCGCCTTCGGCGGTGAAGTTGGTGGCGAGGATCACCTCGCGGATAACGGCATCGGGCGCGTCAATGCGGTCGAACAGCTTCTGCAACCCGATTTCGCGCGGACCCACGCCATCGAGCGGGCTGAGCTTGCCCATGAGCACGAAGTACAGGCCCTTGTAGGCCCCCGTGCGCTCCATGGCCGCCTGATCGGCCGGGGTTTCCACCACACACAGCAGCGAGGCGTCGCGCCGCGGGTCCTGGCAGGTGGCGCATATCTCGCCTTCGGTGAAGGTGTGGCACAGCGCGCAATGGCGCACCTGCTCGGTGGCGTGCTGCAGCGCACGCGCCAGGCGCTGAGCGCCTTCGTGGTCGTGCTGCAGCAGATGGAAGGCCATGCGCTGCGCCGACTTCACGCCCACACCGGGCAGGCAGCGCAGCGCCTGCACGAGCTGATCGAGCGAATGGTTGTCGGCCATGGCGGGCGGCGGCCCCCGCTGCGCCGCGCGGAGCGGCGAGCAGGTGCCTGTGCGATCAGAACGGGAACTTCATGCCACCGGGCAGGCCTGGCATGCCGGCGGTGAGCTTGCCCATCTTTTCCTGCGAAGTCTCTTCGGCTTTGCGCACGGCGGCGTTGAAGGCAGCGGCCACCAGGTCTTCGAGCATGTCCTTGTCGTCGGCCAGCAGGCTCGGATCGATGGTGACGCGCTTGACGTCGTGCTTGCAGGTCATGAGCACCTTGACCAGACCGGCCCCAGACTCGCCGGTCACCTCGATATGGCCCAATTCCTCCTGCGCCTTCTTGAGGTTGTCCTGCATGGCCTGGGCCTGCTTCATCAGGCCGGCGAGTTGTCCTTTGTTGAACATGGTGTTCCTTGTCGGTTCGGTAAAAAATTCAAAAGCGCGCAGATCGGCGATCCGGCAGCGGGCCCGGCTACACCGGGTCGGCCCCCGCCGGGGACAACGACCCGCGCAGCGGCGGGGAGAGTGGGTCCACGGGCTTGAGCGTGCCGGGCACGATTTTGCCGCCAAAGTCGCGCATCATTTGCTGCACGAAGGGGTCGTCGAGCATCACGCGCTCGGCCTCGCGCTGGCGGCGCACCGCTTCGGCCGCCAGGCGCAGCGACGGCGAGTCGTTGACGGGGGCGATCTCCACCACCAGGCGCACTTCGTGCCCCAGTGTGCGCAGCGCATTGGTCAGCCGTTCGCGCGTGCTGCCCTGGTTGAGCGACTCCCGCTCGATGCGCAACATCCACTGGTCGCTGTCGCGCGCCACCAGTTGCGACTGCAGGCCCAGCTCGCGCACCAGCGCGGTGATGGCTTCGGCCTTGATGAGTTGCTGCACCGTGGCGAACCAGAAGTCACCCTCGGGCGTGGGCTGCAGTTCGACCGCCGGGGTGCGCGGCTCGCCCGGATCGCGCCGCTGCTCCAGCCGCGACGAGGGCGGCCCCGGGTCGCGCACCGGAATGGCCACCACGCCACGCGGGCGCTCGGCGGGCGCAGGCGGCGGCGGTGCCATGGCTTCATCGGCCCAGGGTGGCAGGTCGTCGGGCTCGTCATCGTCGATGACCGGCATGTCCGGCACCGGCAGGCGCGCCGGGCGGTGCTCCGCCACGGCGGGAGCCGGTGCCTGGTGCACGCTCGCCGCCGGTGGCTCCTGCCCCGTGGCGAATGGGCGCGCGGGTTCGGGGACCGGCTGTGCTGGCGCCGTCGGCCTCGGCGCGGCAGCCGCAAACGGTGCGTCGACCGAGGGCTCCGGAGGCATTGCTGCCGGTCTGGCGGGCGCGGGAACAGAGTTCGCAGTGGCCGGCACCGGCTTGCCTGAGACAGGCGCTGCAGGGGCTGTCGGCGCAGCCGCCGCCGCAACGGCGGGGAGCGCCGCCGGGCCCGGCGATGCGGAAACCAGGGCAGCCGGCGCCTCAGGCGCCGTTTTCAGTGTTTTTTTTTCCGCCGTGCCGCTGGGCTTGAACGCCAGCAAGCGCAGCAACACCATGGTCAGCGCCGCGTATTCGTCGGGTGCCAGGCCCAGTTCGCCGCGCCCATGCAGGCACAGGCTGTAGAGCAATTGCGTCTCGTCGGCCGGCAGGGCCTGCGCGAGCCGGGCAATCTCGGCGTCGTCGGGGTCTTCCACCCCGCCGGCTGCGGTGGCCGCCCGCGCCGGCACGGCCTGCAGCACGGCCATGCGCTGCAGCACCGCGGTCATTTCTTCCAGTGTGGACGCCGCATTCAGGCCGTTCACGCGCAAGGCATCCACCGTGTCCACCACAGTGGCACCGTCGGTGCGGGCCAGCGCGTCGATCAGGCGCAGCACGTAGCTGCGGTCCACTGCGCCCAGCATCTGGCGCACGGCGGCCTCCTGCAACTGGCCGCCGCCAAAAGCAATGGCCTGGTCGGTCAGGCTCAGCGCATCGCGCATGGAGCCGCGCGCGGCACGCGAAAGCAGGCGCAGCGCCTGTGCGTCGGCCGGCACCTGCTCGGCCTCCAGCACCCGCACCAGGTGCTCGTGCACCGTCTCGGGCGCCATGGGCCGCAGATTGAACTGCAGACAGCGCGACAGCACCGTGACCGGTACCTTCTGAGGATCGGTGGTGGCCAGCACGAACTTGAGGTATTCGGGTGGCTCTTCCAGCGTCTTGAGCATCGCGTTGAACGCGGTGTTCGTGAGCATGTGCACTTCGTCGATCATGAAGACCTTGAAGCGCCCCTGCACCGGTTTGTAGACCGCCTGCTCCAGCAGGGCCTGCACCTCGTCCACACCGCGGTTGGATGCGGCGTCCAGCTCGGTGTAATCGACGAAGCGGCCGGCATCGATGTCGGTACAGGCCTGGCACACGCCACAGGGCTCGGCCGTGATGCCGCCCTGCCCGTCCGCCCCCACGCAGTTGAGCGACTTGGCCAGGATGCGCGAGACCGTGGTCTTGCCCACACCCCGCGTGCCCGTGAACAGGTATGCATGGTGCAAGCGCTGCGTCGTCAGCGCATTGACCAGCGCCTGCACCACATGTTCCTGCCCCACCATTTCGGTGAAGCGGCGCGGGCGGTACTTGCGGGCCAGAACAACATAAGACATGGGCAGGGATTCTAAGCGGCGCCCCATCCAACCCCCGGCAATGCCCCAAGACGGCAAGCCCCCGAACAAGCGACTACAATCGACCCTGACGGGCCTTCCCGCATGGTGAAGCGGCCAACCGGGTCAGGTGGGGAACCAAGCAGCCCTAACTGTGGAGTCAGTGCCGGGGTCAAGGCTCGTCACCTTATTCATTCAGCGCCGCCAGGGCGCTTGCAGACAAAGGCCGCAGCAGCGGCCTTTTTTGTTTTCCGGCAAATCCGACTTGACCGATTTGCCCCCAGACATCAAGGCGGACGATCTCAAATCGGTCCTGCACTCCAGGCGGGCCAATACCGATTCATTCGCTGCCGCACAGGCAACTCAGATCATTGCTGCGTCCATGCTGGTCACGACAGCGCCCCCTCACCCCACCAACCGGGCCCCTTGCTGTTCATGCCACCCCTGCGCCTGCGCAACGGCATCCACTGGCATCGGGTCCTTGTGTCGATCCCACGCCTGCAAGGTCTGCTGGGATTGCGCCTGAGGCGTGTTGGCGGCGGTGGTCGCATCCAGTGTGACTTCGCGCAGCATCACGCCGTTGTATTCACCCGCGCGAATCACTCCGCCGGCTGCGTTGAACAGGTTAATCCGGGCCAATCCAGCCTCCCGCGCACCAGCGGCCACGGCATAGACGGTGTTGGTCATGCCCTGGTCCCATGGCAGGCCATGGCGGTTGGCCACGTCGAACACGGCCTGGGTGCTGTCTGCCACCAGTTGGCGGCTCACCGCGCCCAATGACAGCGGCGCCGGGCTGGGCACCGGCGCCGCGCTGGGTCCATTGCCCATGATCGAGCGTGCACTCCCCTGATCACGCTTCGCCCCTGGCACCTCCAGGCCCCGCTCACGCATCGCGGTCTCGATGGCCGATTGGTGGCCGCCGTCGCGCCAATGTTGGTTGCGCAGGGTTTCGAGGGTGTCGTCGTGCCGGCGCTGTCCGAGCCAGCCCCCCAGCAGAGGCACGTTGACGGACGTCGGGCCGCTGCGCTCCAGATCAGCGATGGCGTGTTGCCCGCGCGACGCTTCGCCCGCATAGGTGCGCCAGGCCTGCTGCAAACCGCGTTCATCCATGCGGCGGTAGTCGACATCAGGCACATATGGCAGGGCCCGGGCCTGGACCTCGTCGTGCACCGCGTCGCTGTAGGCGCCCTTCACTGCCTGATCGGTGGCGATCTTTCCGGTTTCGAACCTCCGGTCGTAGGCCCTCACGACGTCACCCTTTTCAAGGGCTGGAAAGCGGGCAGACAGTTCCTCCCAGGTGGCATCGATCTGGCCCCGGCCGTCGAAATAGGCGTTGTTGCGATCGGCCTCGGCTTTGAAAGCACTGCCCACGGTGCCCAGCTCTCGCTGCAGGCGCTGGCGTTCAGCGGGCGAGTTGGCTTCGGCCAGCTCGGCCAGCTCGGCCTGCAAGCCCTGCAAGCGCCGCAGCAGGCGGCCTTCTTGGGAAAAATGGTCGTAGCTGATTTCACCCACTTCGCGGCCCAGCGCCTTGGCCCACTGCTGCACGCGGGATTCTTCATAGGCGCGTTCCGCGCCGTAGGCCGCCACACCACCGCCCACGATCGCGCCACCGACCGTCCCTGGCCCCGGTGCCACGAGCGAGCCCCCTGCTCCGCCCACCACGGCTGCCGTGCCGGACACCCCGCCTCGCACCGCCATGTCGGTGGCGGCTTCGGCACCCCGGATGTGCAGATCGCGCGTGGAACGGGCGCCGTCCAAGGCATCGCGGAACTCGCCGTAGCCTTCGTAGAGGCCATAAGCGGTGCCGGCCATGCCGAGCCCTTTGAGCACCGTGCCGGCCCGAATCTCGGGGACATCCCCCAGCCTTCCGAGAGGGCGCGGCAGCGCTTTCAACCCCTCATGGATCTCGTGGTGACCATGAGCGATGCGGCTGCGCTGCTCGGGGGTGATACCCGGGTCAGGCCCGTTGCGCATGTCGAAGCCGGTGGTACCGGCGGGCAGCCGCAACGCGGGTCGGTACGGCGTACCCTCGAACAGGCGCCCCGGGTCGACATCGAAGTGCCCCGGCCCTCTGGGCGCGTCGGGCACCTCGCGCCAGCGCATCTCGCGCGTGAGCTCGTACGCGCTGGCCTGCACCGCCTGGTTCACCGCGCTGAGCTTGGCCGATGGCGGCCCGGGAGCCCGGTCGTGGATCTGCTGGTACACCGACAACGGCACACCGTTGATGTGCGTGACGCTGGGGTTCTTGAGCAACTGGGGCAGTTCCACCTGGGCAAACACCTTGCTATCGAGCGCCGCCGGCGTGAGCGTGCGCACATCGCCTTCGGCGGCCATCGCCAGGCGGCGGCTGGCGCGATCCCAGACGCTTTCGACACGGCTGCCGTCGGGGCGGATGCCGTCCAAGAGTTCTTTGTGGAGATGGGGATTCTCCTTGCCAACAGCGCCCAGCAATGCTCTGTCGAATCGGAAGTCGTTCTGCAGAGACCCCAGTGGCGTCTCGCCAATCGTGACCACCCGACCGTTCGATTGGTGGCCGATGCTCTCGGCAATCTCCCAACCACCCTGCACTTGATCGCCCAGCGGGCCGCTGTACAGCAACGTCACGGCATCGGCAGTCTGGCCCGGAACGCGCACCGGCAGCGCGTCGAGCCGCTGCATCAAGTCATGCCGGAATTGCTCGGCACCACCTTTATATGTCGAAACGCCGCCAGCACTCCGGACCGATTTAAGCCAATCGATGACGGCTTGTTGTTCAGGCCTCAGCGAATGATCAGAGGACATGGCGCGAGCTCCGGTATTCGGTCTCCAGGTGCGCCGCGGCCACTTCGATTACCACGCCCCGTACCCAGGGCAATATTGGCCCATCGTTGTAGGCGTAATACGCTTCCTCCGCCAAGCCTACGATTTCGTCCTTGCGACCATATAGCTCCGCCGGCAGGTACAGATGGACGTTGATCAGCTTGTCAATAACGTAGCGCCGACCAGTTCCCGGATCCGTCTCGCCCAGCAATTCAACACCATCATTGAACACAAACCCCACCGGCATTCCATCTACCAACAAGGTCATCCAGCACGTCACCGGAACGCCCTCATCCGACGCCGCCTTGCTGTTCGTTCCGCCACCGATCAGCGCCACCTTGCGCGCATGGTCGATCACCCAGCGGTCGTCCGGCCAACGCCGGAATCCCAGCGGCGTGTACAACCGAGTCGGATCGAAGCTGTCTTTGAAAGACTGCGGAATTTCCTCTTCCACGAAAGCAGTGGGTTGCCGGATGTCGTCGACCAGATAAGCCATGGAGCTCCTCCTGAGTGCTGTCACCGTGTGCGGTAAAGGTCTTTGTCGGGGTTGGACCCATTGTGGCGCTTGGCCTGACGCGGCTGTAGGGCAACGTCAGAGACCACCAGAGCGGGCCGATGCCGTCTACACCGTCGACGGGTACCCCCCGGATGGGCGCTCGAACTGGGACACAGCGCTCCCGAATTCCGCCGGGATACCGCTGAGGCCGGTGTATTCGCGCGGCGGCTGGGGTTCGGCAGCGCGATGGCGCGCTTCCTGGTCTTGCACGGCGACGGCGGCCTGAGTGCCGTCCAAGGCCATCGCGACACGTTCGGCCGCCGAAGTGGAAGCTGCCTGGGCATGCGCGGGCTCGGTGGCCGGTTCACTGGCTGCAGCCAGCCCCCGGCCCGATGCCAGCGCTTCGCGCAGTCGGATCACTTCCGCATGGGCATCGAGGTCCAGGCGTGGCACGTCCACCTTGGGCAACAGGCGCTGCTTGAAAGCCGGGTCCTGGTAGTACCGGATCTTGTCGGTCATGACCGGATTCGCCATGCCCTCCACCAGCAGGATTTCCTTGTCGTCGCCCATGGCCTTGAGCTCCTGCGGCAGCATCAGGGCACGCCGCTCCTCGCTCTCGCTGCGGGTGGTGCTGCTTTCGCGCGAGCGGCTGCGGCTCACGCTGTCCTTGGTGACACTGGTGTAGCCCAGCATTTCGCTGTATTCGTTGGCATCGCGCTGCTCGCGGGGCGCAAAAACGATCTGCAGCGCGTGGTTGGTCACGATGGTGCGGGCCTGCTCTTTGCCGTAGGTGGCCTCCAGTTGCGACAGGCTCTGGATGATAGGCAGCAGGCGCAGGTTGTAGCCGGCCATGAAGCTGACCGCACTGGCGATGATATCCACGCGGCCTATGCTGGTGAACTCGTCCATCAACAGCAGGCACTGGTGCTTGAGCGCGGGATTGGCCTGGGGCAGTTCGCGCGTGTTCTGGTTGATGAGCTGGCTGAAGAACAGGTTGAGGATCAGGCGGCTTTCTGCCAGCTTGTTGGGCTGGATGGCCACGTAGATGCTCATCTTCTTGCGGCGCACGTCGCGCAGATCGAAGTCGTTTGCGCTGGTGGCAGCGTCGACCACGGGGTTGAGCCAGGGGTTCAGCGGCTCCTTGAAGGTCCCCATGATGCTGGCGAAGGTCTCGTTGGCCTGCCCCATCAGGGTGGCGAAGGCGGCCTTGGCGCTTGGGCTCAGCAGGGGCCAGCCGGCCAGGGTACCCAGATAGTCGCGAAGGCTCTGGCCCGTGCCGGCCCCGGAGGCCAGGCGGTACAGCCCCCCGATGGTGGGCGTCTGCGCCACAGCACCCGGGTAGCTCTTGGGCAGATAGGCGGCCTGCTCGAAGGCGTAGAGCGCGAAGGCCACAAAAGCGTTCTGGGCCTGGTTCGCCCAGAACGGGTCTTTCACCTGTTCGGACACCGGATACAGCATGGCCGCGATGCTCTGCACGTCGCTGACCCGGAAGTTGGGATCGCTGGACACGTAGGCCAGCGGGTTCCACCGGTGCGTGCGCAAGTCTTCGGCGAAGGGGTTGAAGAGGTAGACCTCCTGACCATGCCGCGCACGGAATCCGCTGGTCAGGTCAAAGTTCTCCTGCTTGATGTCCAGAACCACCACCGACCCCTGGTAGCTCAGCAGGTTGGGGATCACCACCCCCACCCCTTTGCCCGAACGCGTCGGCGCCGCCAGCAGGGCAAATTGCTGGCCGTTGAAGTAAACGTAGCGGCCGTCCTTGCGGCCGACCACGATGGCGGTGTCCTGCGCGTCGAGCATCTGGCGTTGGCGCAAATCGCTCAGGCTGGCAAAACGTGCGTCGCCATACAGGTTGGCCGGGCGACGCAGCCACAGCGCCAACGCTGCACCAGCGGCCAGCAGCACCGGCAAGCCCATGCCGACCAGCCCGCTGCTGCGGACGACGGCGCCGAACTGCGGGTGCGCGTGGTAGGCCCAGGCGTACTGCAGGTAGCTGAGCAGGCCCACCTGATCGAGTGGCAGATCGATGCGCCAGAACAGCAAAAAACCGCTGAGGTAGGCCCCCAGCAGCAAGGCCACGAGCAATACCGCGATCGCCACAGCCACCTTGAGACCCTTCATCGTTCGCCCTCGCCTGGCGCCTGCAAACGCAGTCGCTGGGTTTCGTATTGCTGCAACTGCTGCCGGGCCATGTCGTACTTGCAGGACTCGATGCCGGAATGGAACCACCGGGCCGGCAAAGCCTGTTCGCGCACGTGGGTGGCACAAAACGCCTCACGGTATTGCAGCCAGGCCGCGTGCGACGCCTGGCTGTGACGCATGAACTGCGTGGCGTGCTGCTTGCCGTTGCTGCGGGTGAGCAGCTGGCCCATGGCATTGCGGTAGCCGCCCCATTGCGCCTGCAGCGACTTGTCCAGCGCCACCCGCGCCTGGCGGCAGCGCGCAAGATCGGGTGTGCCACCCTCACACGGGCCAGCGACCTCCGCGTTCGTCAATGCGCCCGGCGCGGCCACCTGCTGGACCCAGCGCCCGGCCTGGGCCGAAAAACAGAAGCGCTCCTGCTCGGGCTGGCGACCATCCTCGGCATACCGCAGCGCCACGCAACCCGGGCCCGCAGCCTGCAGCTCGCCCCGCTTCGAGACCGGTGCCACCGGCACGAAGCGGCGCTGACGCGGGTCGAACTGGTACAGCGACATCACCGGCAGGCCCGATGCCGCCGAAGTCCCATGCGTCACCACAAAATCCTGCCAACCGTCGCCGTTGAAGTCTTCGAAGCGCAGCCACCCCTTCGCGTCGATCTGCGACCGCGGTACCGTGAAGTGGTGCTCGATCGCCTGCAGCTCTGCCTCGGCCTGCGACACCACGATGAAGCCGGGCCCGAAACGGCCTTCGTCAGCGCCAGCGCCGTCGCCCAGCACAAAGTCGACGCGCAGGCTGGCCCCGCCTTCCCCCAACACCACCGACTGGGTTTCCAGCCCGACCACCGAAGGGTCCTGGCCGCCACGACCGCCCCCACCGAGCGCGCCACACCCTGCCAGCAGCGCCACACACACCCCCGCAGCGAGCAGCCGGCCGGCGCCCGTCTTGTTTGAACCATCCATGAAAGCCTCCCGCCCCACCCTCACACGCACCGCGCGTACACCTGCGTGCGCAGGAATTCCTTGCCGTCCTGCACCTGCTTCATGGAACGGTAGAGCCGCTGGTTGCGCAGCGAGAAACCGTAGATTTGCAGCTCCTTGATGGCCTGGTACGGATAGGCATCGGACAGGCCAGACACCTGCCAGGCATCTTCACCCTGGGCAGCCACCTGCGTGAGGAAAAGCAAGGTTTCCTGCACCCCTTGCTGAGCCTCGGCGATCTGCGTGTCCGCGACCACCAACGTGCCGGGAATCAGCTCGCCGGTCTGGCGCAGGCTGTATTGCAGGCAGTGGTGCCGTCCCAGTTCGGTGTCTTCGAACCAGACACCGCGCAGGGCCTGCGGCGATACCGCAGGCCCTGCGGCGAGAGCAGGCACGGACACGGCGCTGGCCAAGAGCAAGCGGACGGTAATTTTCTGAAATTTTGCAAGCATGTTTTCCCCCTTTTTCAAGATATGGATGGCTGCGCTCAGACCGCGGCCATCTTCAGTTTGCGTTGCGGATCGAAGTCAATCCCCGTGATGTAGCGGCGCCCGGCGTGGGCCTTGATGTGCACGACCACGTCAATGGTCAGCATCAGCAGCCGCTTGATCTCGTTGAAGGCGAGCCCTGCCCCTTCGGGCGAGGCCTTGACCATCAACGCCATCTGGTCCCAGGTCTGGTCCGTGCTGCCGGCATGGCAGCTGGTGATCGATCCCGGGTGGCCCGATGCGCAGTTGCGGATGTAGTAAAACGATTCATCCCCACGGATTTCGGCCAGGATGATGCGGTCGGGCTTCATGCGCAGGCAGGCCTCCATGCAGCCCTTGGCCGTCACGTTGGCCGTGCCCTGGCCGCCGCGCGAATAGATCAGGTGCACCGAATTGGGCTGACTGATGAACAACTCGCGCGCATCCTCGATGGTGATCAGCCGTTCGTCTTCGGGAATGTGGGTCACCAGGGACTTCATGAACGTCGTCTTGCCGCTGCCCGTCGCCCCCGACACCACGATGTTCTTGCGGTAGTGCACCGCCTTGCTGAAGAAGGCGTGGTAGTCGTGCGCCTGCTTGAGCGCCAGCAGTTCGCGGTCGAGTTCACCAATGTCGTCGGCGTTGTCCAGGATTTCCGAGAAAAAGCCGTCCTGCTGGTACTCGTCCAGCGTCTTGGTATAGCGCGACGGCAACCGGATGGTGATGGACACCGTTTCGGCAGGCACGGCGGGCGGCAACACGAACTGCGCCCGCTGCCCGGTCGGGAAGGTGAGCGAGACCACCGGGTCCACCGTGGTGATGCGCTGCCCGGTCCGACTCTCGTTGACCACGGTAGTGCAGAACTGCCGGGCACGGTCAAAGGTCAGCCCCGGCACGGGCAGCATCTGCCAGCCACGGGTGGTTTCCAGAAACACCTGCCCCGGGCGGTTGATGCAGATTTCCGTGACCGTCGGATCGTTCAGAAACGGCGTGATGCCCAGCACCTCGTACTGGTACTCGAGAAACTCGGTGGAAATGTTCGCGATCGGTTCGTCCAGTGTCACTTCCTGCCCTTCTTCAAACACGTGCCGGCGCCAACGGCGCCCCAGCTTGTTCGGGCGCCACGCCTGGCGCATAGCCCTCGGTGCGCCCCTGCACCCGCACCGCTTCGGCCAGATGAGCCCCCTCGCTCTGGCGCCACGCCACTTCGATCGGCATTTCACTCAGGTGCAAGCCGTGGTTGTGGAGAACCCCCACATGCTGCTGATCGCGGCTGAGCATGAAGCGATCCGGCGCCCCCAGGATGGCGTGTCGCGTGTAGTGGTTCAGCGTGGCCGCACACACCTGCTGCGTTTGCTCGGTGCTGAAGCCCGCTGAACGCAGCACCTCGCCAAGATCCTGCCGCACGTGGTTCAAACGGGCCGCCAGCTCAGGCGCCAGCGCAGGAGCGTGCTCGGCGCTGGCCGGCACCGCTGGCATTGGCGTTGGTGGCACAACCTCGCCAGCATCGCGCGCAGCGGACGGGGCCGGCGCGGGGAACAAGGAACCCCGCCCGTCTTGCCAAGCGCGGTCTTCTGCCGTCGGCGCCGGTGGGTAGACCGCTGCCTCACCCTGGGTGACCAGGCCCTTGATCGTCTGGGTGTGGCGGCTCTCGGCCAGCGCGGGCAGCTCGTCGGCCTTGACCGGCGGCAGCGCCTCCGGATCACCCGCCGGTTCGCCATTCAAATAGTTTTGGCGGGTGACGGTGAAGTTGGCGTGGTCGTATTTTTTGCCAGCGAATCCGCGGTCCTGTGCGCCATGGTAGAAAGTCTCGGACTCTTTTTGACCCGCATTGAAAACCGCACGGACCAGATCGTTTTTGTCCGAGTCGTACCAGACCGTCACCCACTTGCCATCCACATAACCTTCCGCCGTGAAGACATCCAGATTCTGTGGATCACGCTGCGGCACCATGATGCGGCGGCTGTAGTCCAGTTCGGCCTGCGGGTCGCTGGTCTCTCCCTGTTGCGACACTTTCTGGGCCGCGATGTTGCCCGGCTGGATGTGGGGGTTGAACAGCATGGCCACCTGTACATTGACCCCGCTGGTGGCGAGCGCCTCCATCCCGGTGCTGGTGTAGGTGGCCCCGGCATGCACCAGACTCGGTACGCTCCAGGTGGCCCGGCCATGGGGCGCCACCGGCATCGCCGGGAAATCCGGATCGATGCCAGCCAGGTCACGGTTCCATTCGCCCACCACGTCCACGTGTTTTGCATAGGACACGTCGGCCTTTGCAACGAAGGCCAGAATGCCCGCTTTCCGGTACTGCGCCTCCAGCCAGTTCTGGGGTTGATAGGCCAGCATGTTGGCCAGCATCTCCTTGTCGGCCTGCCAGTGCGCCTGGGCCCGAGCCGCCTCGGTCGCCGCATCGTTGCCGCTGTAGGTCTGCTCGATGTAGGTGTAGTTGATGTCGTGCGTGCGCGTGACGTCATCCAGAAACCCGGTGGGCCGCACCTCCCAAGCCTGAGCGTCGGGCACCTGACCCGAACCCCAGACCCTGCCCCCGGTGTAGCCAGGGCCGGCGAACATACCAAAACGCGGCACCCAGCCGCCAGGGCCTGGGGCGGTTGGTCGCGCACCGCTGTATTCATCGCTCATCAAGGCACCTCCCTCAAGGTGTGTTCAGCATTTCCACGTTGGGCCATGACAGGGCCTGCACCGCGCCGGTTTCGAGGTTGACCAGCGGCAGCACCGGCACGTCGTTCTTCATGCCGTTGGCCGTTTTGAGATCACGCTCCTGCAACCACGGGTTCCATTTGGGCGAATGATTGCCATTGGTCAATGCACGCACACCTAGCACCCCTGCCACCCAGCGCCCCCCGCGATCCATGGTGGCGTCGGCAACCTGATATCGCTGCGGCTGGACAAGCACAACACGAATGGCCTGAGTCGTCGGATCCACCAGCCTCAGATTACCGGGGCCGGCCAGGATGCCCCGCTTGGGGTGTTCGGCGTATACCCGCCCCAAACCATCCATCACACGGTCTGTCCACCGATGGATCAGCGCTTGCTCCGCCCCCCGGTATTCGACATCGGGCGTGCCCCCATCGATCCAGAGTCGATCAGGCGAGCTGATCAGGTTGTCCACCATCCCGCTGAAGCGCAGCACCTTGCCGTCCAGCGAATAGCGCGGCGAGGTCCAGGCGTCGATGAAGCGCACCGTCTTCTGGCCGCTGTACAGGCTCTCGATGAGGTGCGTTTCCTCGTCGGTGGCAAAGCGGTAGGCAAACACCGATATGCTGCCGATGCTGCGGCCACTGGCCAGCCGGGCGCTGTAGTGGCTGCGCCAGTACAGCACGCGCTGGTCGTCGCCTGTGAAGCTGGGCCGGCTCATGCCCATCACCGGCCACAGCTTCGGCGGCCCGTAACCCGCCACCTTGCCCGGCTTGGCGTCCACACTCTTGGTGGCCAACTGCCCGTAACCCCGCTCACCTGCACAGTACGGTTGCGCGCACTGCGCCACGCCGAATGCCAGTGTTTTGCCGTCGTTCGAATAACTCGGGTAGAGGTAGCTTTTGCCTTCCTCCTGCCCCGGTATCAGGTGCCAGCTTTGCTCCGCCATGCGGTACTCCACCATCCGGCAGTAGTAATTGGCGTTGCGCCGGTTGCTGCACAGGTTGACCACCATGCGCTGGCCGTCCGGATGGAAGCGCGCCTGTACCGGCGTCCAGCAGATGCCCTCCGGTTGGTCGCTGGCGCAGCGGTCGGCCACCTCGGGAGCACGCCCAGGCGTTCCGGGTGGCCCGCCGTAGTTGCCGAAGCGCGGCGCACATGCCGGCAGCGCCAGGCTGGCCAGCATCAGCAGCATTCCTGGCGTCCTGCGTCCCGGACAGACAGCGGCCCGCCGAGTGCCCAGGTTCATTGCATCACCGACGAAAAATCCACATCCCGCGCCGCAAAGATGCTGATCACCGTGCCGTTGAGCACCGTCACCGTCGCTTTGCGGTTGGCCGAGCGGGCCAACATTTCGGTGGCCGCTTTTTTGGCCGTGTCAGCCGTGGCCGACTGCCAGGGGTCCACCCGTTCGGCCACATAACCCCCGCCGTAAATGGTGGTGCTGCGGCCGCGCAGTTCCTGATCGTTGGCGAACTTCTGTGCGCCTGCATCAACGGCATCTGCCAGCAGGCTGACCAGCATGGCGGCGCCGATGCGCTCGCCCCAGTGCCCGTCGTAGTGCCCAGGAACGCCGGTGCCGCCCAAGGCGTCCGTGCCCTGGCTGTCGATGCGCACGTCCAGGCCGGTGGTGGTCAGCACGCGCGTCCAGACGATGCCGATGCGGTCGTAGTTCTCGTCCGCATACTTGTATTCGCCCGTGACCTTGGAGCCTTTGTCGATCAGCAGCCGACGACCGTTGGCCGAGTAAATCGGCTCGGTCACGATGCACGAGGTCATGCCCGGTAGCGTGGAAACCACCTTGGTTTCCAGGGTGCAGCGGATGAAGGTACCGCGCGTCAGGACAAAGTCCGCATTGGCCAACGCCTGCACCGCGCCGCGTTTGACGGACGAATACTCATCTTCGAAGAACGGGTTGCGCGCCTTGTTCGGATCGGCCGCGGCAATCAGGTTGTTCTGGTTCGCCATGCGCCGCTCCAGCAGGTCATCACGCTCCGGCCCGGCGGCCGGCCTGGCCGCCGGGCCGGCCTGCGACGCCAGTTCAGGCAGCGGCGGCGGCGCCATCGCGGGCGCTGCGGCCGCCACGAGCATGGGTTTTTCAGGCACCGAAACGTCCTCGAAAGCCACCCGCTTGTTTTTCTCGTCGTCGGCCGAAAAGGCGTTGTTGGCCACCCACATGGTCATACCGATGACGGCCACCGCCACCACCGCCACATAGGCCAGCGCCATCTTGTTGAGCCCGCGAGACAGCCCCCCCGAGAGCTTGGGCATGTTGTCCGACACCTGCGGCTGAGCGCTGCCGCCGCCGGGAAACTTCATGTTCATCATTGATTCCTCCTGAGACCCACCACGTCCGCCCCGAGCCGGAGCACCAGATACGGATACACGCCGTGAACGATGATCACGTTCCTCTCGCTCTTGGTATTGACGAGAAACTCCTCACCCGTGCGCTCGTTGCGGCCGAACACCGCCGGAAAGCTCGCCAGCGGCGGCATGTGCAGATAGGTGAACTGTTGGTTGTCGTACACCCGCACCGGCACGATGGTGGACGCGCTTGACAGCGTGGCGTAGTCGTAATTGAGGTGGTAATCCGACTGCGAATTGAGCTGCGTGCTCGTGGGCGACAGCACCGCGTTGGCCCCGGCCATCGGGCTGCCCTTGTCCGGCCCGTCGGCGGGATAGACAAAGCGGATCTTGTAATACACGCCCGCGTTCTTGGCCTCTTCCAGCGTCTTCCACCGGGTGGCCGACACGCGCAGATCCAGCAGGTACGACCGCATGTTGGTGCGGATGTACATATTGGTGTCCACGTCGACATTCTTCGGCCGGATGTAGAACACGTTGTCGCGCCGCACCAGTTCCCAACCGTCGCTGAAGCCCGTGCCAAAGTCCTTGACCTGTTCCTGCGGGCTGATCTCGATCTGGGTCGCAATGCCCAACCCCGTGTTCACACGCACCACCTGGTCGGTGCGGTACGGCACCTCGCGCACTTCCTGCTGCGCCAGCGCCGATCCCTGCACGGCCACCCCCAGCACCAGCGCTGCGGCGGCCATCGGTTTCCAGTCGTTGTACTGTCGTGTCATGTTCTGATTTCCCCTTGCTTCAAATCCCCAACCGGTGGGCGTGGTGGTGTGGTGCTCACTGGTTGCCATCCGGTGTCGCCGGCGCGCCCGGCAGCACCGTCACGCCAGCGGGTGTGCCGGCATCGCCCTTGGCGGGTAACGAAGTCGATAACTCCGAGCCGGCACCGCGGTTGAGCTGACCTTCGTCTTCGCCAATGAGCGGAATGCCCTGCGTCATTTCCTCGCGTTTGAACGTGGGCGCGTTGAACTCGTCGTCCACCTTGTAGGCCCTCACCTGGAACCCGAGCGGATTGCGCAGGCGCAGGTTGTCGCTCATGCGCAGGTTGTTCTTGAACTGATAGCTCAGCGTGGCCACATGGCTGCTGAGGTATTCGCTCTTGCCCGAGGTCTTGTCGAAGCGCCACTTCTCGAAACGGACGGTCGCCCCCGAAGGCCGGATGCCCTTTTCTTCGTCGAGACCATGGAACACGATGCTGTTGACCTTGACCCGGATCGCCACATTGCGTCCCCAGCGCTTGTCAGGCGCCTGCGGGCCGCCATCGAACTGCCGGACGAACAAGCGCTTGACTTCGTCGTTCGACATCGAGGCCACGAACTCCCAGTCGTGTTCGTTGATCGTGTCCCAGTCGTACCCCTCACGCGCCTGAACGAACCGCGCTACGTGGCTGCGGTTGAGCGCCTCGCTCGAATAGATGCCCGAATAGGCCATGTCTTCGCGCAGATGCGTCAGCGTGCTGGTGCTGCGCCGCAGATCCACGGTGACCAGATAAGGCACCTTTTCCTTGAGCGGCAGCATGTAGACGATGGCCGCCACCAGGCACACCGTGATGAACACCGCGCAGAAGGCCACGATCCAGGCCCGGCGCTCGCTGCGCTTGACCATGGCAATGACACTGGACTCGAAGTCCATCGACTGGCGGATGACTTCCTGCGAGGCTTCTGAAATCTCGCGTTTGAACAAACCCATGTTTTCTTTCTGACCTGTCTGTTTTCGGCCACCGGCATGGCAGCCCTCAGGGCAGCCGCGTCACCAGCAAGTTCTTGTTGCCGAGCACCTGCACACGCAGCCGCTGTTCGGCGTAGGTGCGTCGCACCACGTTCAGCGCCTTCTGGATGTTGTTGTCCTTGACCGACGACAACGAACTGACCAGCGTGAGATCTGTGGGGTATTGCCAGTCCAGCTTGCCCCCGTGCTCTGTGGCCCAACGCTCCAGCATGCCGCGCAGCGTCGCATCGGTCGGCAGCATCTGGTAAGTCCACATCGCCTGCTCTTCCTTGAGTGGAATGCGCATGGGCTCCTCGGCCAGGGTATTGACTGGCTTCCAGTCGTCGCCAAATTCCGGCGGTTTGGGCGGTGGGGTCTGGCAGGCCTGCAAGGCCATCAGCACCACCGAAACCCCGACCCAGCGCCCCGGCCAAACCCTGCACTCATTCTTCCCTGTCATACGTGTATCCATCCTCATTGGTCATTCAGTCATTCGGCGGTTTCAAACATGGGCGTGCGCCGCGCCCGCCATCTCCTGCGCAGGCAGCACCGAACGGCCCGCCCCCTGCCATCGCTCCTGCTGCCTGGCCGCCTCGGCCAGGTGTGTGTCTGCGCCTTGCCGCAGCGCCTCATCAACGGGCATCTCGCTCAGGTGCAGCCCCTGGTTGTGCAGCACCCCCACATGACGCTGATCGCCACTGAGCATGAAGCGGTCCGGAGACCCCAGGCTGGCATGCCGGGCGCAATGGCTCAGCACCGCCGCGCACACCTGATCGACCTGCGTCTCGCCCAGGCCGGCTGCGAGCAACGGTTCGGTCAGCTCCCGTTTGGCCTGTGCCCACTGCACCTGCTGCTGTGCGCCCAGCCTGGTCAGCGAAGAGGGGCCTTCTGCAGAGGGTGCCACCGCGGCCACAGTCTCCTGCCACTCCCCCGCTTCGGGCACATGCAGCGTCAATTGGGTGCGGTGCACGGGCTGCCCCTGCGCATCCTGTTCGATGAAGGTCGCCCCCTGGCGGCGTCGCTCATTGAGCTCAACCCGCAGGCGCTTCCCGTCGGCGCCGTAGTGCTCGATTTCCACATCCCCGGTGCGCGGGTTGCTGCTCAGGAACTGCCGGCTGCCGTCTGCGCGCTCGATCAGGAAACGGTTCCACGGGTGGCCATCGTCCGCCGTCCCGATCTGCGCGGCCTTGGTCACCGCAGAACTGCTCAGCAGCGCAAAACGTCGGCGCGCCTCCACCGGCACCTGCGCAAAGTCGCGCCGTCCCTCGGGCACCACGTAGCGCCCATCGGGCCCAATGCCCAAGCCTTGTTGGGCATCGACGGCAGCGCCCAGCATGTGGTCCTTGCCCATCAGGGCGGCGGCGGGCAGCGTGCCCACCTTGCTCAACAGCAGCGCGCTCTTGAGGAGATCGGGCATGGCCGGGCCTGGCAGCATGGTCGGCGCCTGCCCGGTTTGCCGGCTCAGGTACTGGTTCTGCAGAACCCCTTCGTAATAGAACGTGGCGATGTCGTTGGGCGTGCGCACGTCGTGCACCTGCCGCCCGGACGCCTGGTACCGCGCCATGGCCGCATCGAAACCGCCCACGTCCTTGAAGTAGTCGCCCCGAATCGTTTCGCGGGCAATGGGCAGGCTGTTGTAGACGTAGGCGTCCACGTTGTTTTTCAACGCAAAGCTCTGCGCCATGCCGCCGCCAAGGCTGTGGCCGCTGGCAGCGAACTGAAAGCCCTGATACCGCTCATCGTTCTTCAGGGTTTCATACGCTGCCTGCGCCTTGGCCTGGATCTTGGCGAATTCGCTGCCCCCGGCGTTGGACAGGTCGGACACCCAGTTGCTCCAGGCGTCCGAGCCCTTGAAATCGAATGTGATCTGCTTCGTTCGCCGGTTGATCGAGACCTGGAACTGGTTTTCCAGCTTGCCCTCGGTGTTGTGCTGGGTGTTCCAGCCGTCGCGAATCAGCTTGCCCTGGGCGTCGAACTGGGCCACAGGCCAGTCGGCAGGCAAATGCTTGCCAGCAATGGCTTGTTCCCACGGCTCCGGATAAAGAATGACCTTCTCTGCTTTGACCCGATCCTCATAGGGGTACGCCCAGAACGCCAGCGCCAGCGCCACCCGCGCATCCAGTCGTGCCAGCGGATTGGACGGGCCAACACCCCTGCTCTCGTCGCTCATGATGATTCACCTACCCTGTTGATCACACGCTGATTCCAGCTTTTGTTCCGGCAATCGCCTAGAAACCCATCCCGCTGACACCCAAGACCATTTCCAAATCCTCATTCAAAAACATACGCTGAGGCATCCGGCTCGGACATTGCTCGTCCAGGTCTTCCCACAGCTTCTGGCGCTCGGCATCCTTGAGCAGCGTGCGTGTGCCATCCGCGTTGCGCCGGTAATAGCCATCCCTGAAATGCGGCCAAACCTTGTAGGCGATCGAGTAGTGGTCCACCTTCGGCCGGCCCGCATCGATCACCAGCCGCCTCGCATAACACTGCTCATTCAGCAAAGGCAGTAACTTCGCCAGGCCCGGCGCCCAACCTTGCAGATCTTCTCGAGGCGACAGGGCGAACCTCAACTCGCCCGGTTTTTCCTGCCCCATCGCCTCTTGCAGCGCCAGCAGAATCCGCGCATCCATCGACCCCTTGGCCGCCGCCTGTTCGAACAACTGGGTGATGGCCTTCGGGTCTTTCACGTCTTCGATCCACCCGTCGGAATTGCCCAGTGCGTAGTAGTAGTCGCCTTGCGGGTCGCCCTCGGCCTGCAGCTTGGCGATGTACTGCTGCAGCCTGTCCGTGCCCTTCGTGAGCGCACGGTCATTGCCCAGGTTCTCGATCTTGGTCGCCACGTACGCCGGTGCCATGCACGCGCTCAATGCGCCCAGAACCAGCACCGCCCACAGGCAACGCAGCCACACCAGGCGCGGGCTCAAGCCGGTCATGAAAACACCCGGCCACTTCACGGCATCCCCCATGGAGTCCATGGCCTCGGCGGTGTTGAAAATTCCAACGGACATGGGAGTCACTCCTTCTTGTGGGCTCATGGCATCGAAACCGATCTTCAGGCCTGGTCTGGCCGGTTGTTTCCCCGGCCCTGCTGCGGCACGGGCCGTTCCGTGGCTCCTACCGAGGCGGCTAAGCGCTGGCCTCCCTTGGCCATGTTCGCGTGGCGTGAGACTGCGTCGCCGCCCACGCCTGAAGCGGCGGGCCCTCTACCTGACGGACCATCGGCGCTTGCTCCGTTGGCGCCATGGCTGCCACTAACGTGCAGTTTTCCTCCGCGTCCCAGGGGGCTGTTAGCGTCTTTCAATGCGGCGTGGCTGGTGGACGCTTCATACACACCTGTCTCGCGATTGAAATTCAGCTCCTGCGCTTGAAGCAGTTCATGCTGCCGTGCCTGGACCCAACCCAGACCGCCCGGTGCATCCGGACGGTCCGCACCGGCCAACTGCGGCGCCAACCCCACACGGCCCCCCTCCGGCGGCGTTGATCCGTCCTGCTTGGTCCCGGCGTCGGTCACGTCGTCCACCGGGCCCATGCGGTTGCCCACATGCCGAAGCGTATGCTGCGACGACGAAGGCGCCTCATCCCCCACAGAAAACGCCCTCGAGCCCCGCGCTTCCAGCCCGGCCGGGCTCTGCTGGGCTGGCGACAAGGCACCGCCCGATGCGGCGGAAGCCCCTGCACCCCCGCCACCGCCCGAGGCGCCCGCCGACTGACCCAGGGCCGGCGCCCCCGTTCCGGCGCTCTTGCCGGCCCCCATTTGCTGGGCCAGCATGCCAGCCCCGCCCATCGACACCATGGCCCCCGTGGTGAACGCCGCCGCGCCGCCAAAGAACCCCATGATCACCGGCGGCACCGACACGATGATGGCTGTCATCAGCGTGCCCAGCGCCGCCAGCCGCAAGGAACTGGCATTGATGTCGAACGGACCGCCCGCGAAGGCATTGATCATGCCGCCCAACCCGTCACCACTGTTGGTATAGAACGCCGCCACCACCGTTGCACCGTACAGCGCCGTGGCCTGCAGCGCGAGCGATGCCACCAGCGTCAGCGTCGCCAGGGAGAACAGCGCCCCCAACAGAAACTTGGCCCACGACCAGAACAACTGGGCCGTCTGCTGAAAGATCAGGAAAAAGATGAACAGCGGCGCCAGCATGATGGCCAGCGTCACCGAAAGTTCAGTCAGCAGCAGCAACGTGCCCGTCAGCATCGCCGGGCCACTCTGCCCCAACAGCCCGACCGTCGACGTGATCAGGTTCGGGTCGCGCTGCGACTCGACGGAACGGATCCCATCGTTGATGGAACTGAGCATGGCCGTGATACCCAGGTTCACGTCGATCAGCGTCGTCACGCTGGACCCATCGGCCACCGCGTGCGAGATCAGGTTCTTGAAGTTCTCGACAGCCTCGATGACAAAAGGCGACTCCTTCGCCAGCAGCGACACCAGCGACAGCACCAGCACCAGCTTGCCCGTCTGGTACAGCGCGGGCAGCACCGCCTGCTTGCCCTGACCGGAAATGAAGTTGAACCCCTGGATCGCCACCCACAAGGTGACGATCACCATCGACAGCGCGCTCAGGGCCTTGGCCAGCTTCACCGCCACCAGTTCGCGGTACGGCCCCACCACGATCTCGTCGATCACGAACTCGCGCACGCCGCAATAAAACAAGGCGTCGTCGATCACGCCGCGCACCGACGGGCTTGCAATGGCCGCCAGCGCCGCGTCCAACAGCTTGGGCATCACCAGCCCGGCGGCTTCACACGCAGACGACATACGCCCCCCTTGATGGCCATTTTTGTTGATCTTTCATCCCCGCCTCACCACCACCATCAATTGAAAATCTTCGGTGACACGAAAGGCACCGCCTTGTTGCGCGGGCGGCCGGCCTTGGGGTCCAGCGCCCCTCGGTCGCTGGAGCGGCGCGCCTCGTTCATCTGCATCGCGTACGTCTGCTCGCGCTGCTTGTAGCCATCCATCAGGATCTGCAACTGCAGGGCGTCGGTTTGCAGCAGGGCCTGCTGCGCCTGAAGCTCGAATTGGTAACGCTGCAGTTGACCGGCTTTGGGTTCTTGTCCGTTGACTCCCAGGTTTCGAGATTCCTCAACCAGTTTCACGATCTGCTCGCGCCTGAATTTGAGCGTTTTGAGCATGCCCTGGCTCTGCTTCAAGGTCTGCAAGCGCAAGTTGCGCAGCCCGACACAGGCCTGGTAATGCGCCGGGTTGACCTGGTCATCCCCGCAGTCCTGCAGCGTGCCGACGTACTTCTTTTTGTCCTCGTCCGTCAGATCGCTCAACTCGTCGAATTTGGTATCCAGCCCTTTGAGCACGGTTTTGCTTTCGCCGTCGCCCAACGTCAGATCGGAGCCCTTATCACCACCTTCGCCCAATTGGCTTTTGTAGTGTTGATCCAGCTTTGTCAAATCGGTTTTGCCAATTTTCTCAATCTTATTAATATAGGTAAGCTGCTCATGAACTTTCTCGTCATAAACAGCCCACTGCGCCATCGCCTGCGAAGAAATCAATGCAAAAAATAGAAGCAGAACAACCTTCATCACAGCACCTTTTCAGCAATCTTCTGTAAAGCCATGCCGCTTCAATTTCTCCAATCCTTTAAAAAGTTCCTTGTCTTGAGTCAGATTACTCAACAACCCCACATACAACACATAATCACCATACTTCCACTTCAAAGTATTTCCTGCATCGTATAAGTTCGGTTTTACGCCAACAGCCTTGACAACATCCTCATAACTCATGCATCCGAGCACACGATCGTAAGCTGCCACCAAGTCAATTTCATCGTTAGAAGAGCCACCACCGCCGCCACCACCACAAGCACTCACAATCATTGCCACACCACCCAATACAGAACCCGCCACCATCTGCCGACGGGTCAGCTTCTCAACCGAATTGCCAAGGTATTTTTTCACGATCAATTCCTCTCTAAAAAAACAAATAAGCACAAAACCATATCAAACAATCAACCAACTCGCGCTCACCAAAACCAAAAACAACCCTGGCGGCTCGATCCTCGCAAGCACTCAAAAATTCTCACGCTCGCATTGCCAATCACAAAACCAATTTTCAAACTCTCGGCAAGGTTTTGAAAATAAGCATTAAACCTTCAAAAAAGAACCATCACCCAGCCAAGTTGGTCAGGCCAAAAGGCCCCACCGCCCATTCATCTGCGTCGCATACGCCTGCTCGCGCCGGAATTTCAGCGTCTTGAGCATGCCCTGGCTCTGCTTCAAGGTCTGCAAGCGCAGGTTGCGCAGCCCGACACAGGCCTGGTAATGCGCCGGGTTGACCTGGTCATCCCCGCAGTCCTGCAGCGTGCCGACGTACTTCTTTTTGTCCTCGTCCGTCAGATCGCTCAGTTCGTCGAACTTGGTGTCCAAGCCTTTGAGCACGGTTTTGCTGTCACCGTCGCCCAGCGTCAGGTCAGAGCCTTTATCACCACCTTCGCCCAGTTGGCTTTTGTAGTGTTGATCGAGCCTCTTTAAATCTTCTTTATCAATTCCCCCAATCATATTTATATAAGTGAGCTGCTCATGCACCTTGTCATCATAAACAGCCCACTGTGCAAAAACAATCTGAGGAAAAACAAAGAATAAAAGAAATACACCCTTCATCTAACCCCCTCAAGAGCAATAACCCGGAAAGGCATATCTTTTCAACCTCTGAATGCCACGCAGCAATTCCTTGTCATCTACAACCCACCGCCCTTCGCCGACCTCACCGATGTTCTGCGTCTGGACACGCAACCACAGGTCCCCATAATTCCATCTAAGCGTATTCTTGGAATCATAATAATTTGGCTTGGCACCTACAGCCTTCAGTATTTCGTCATAATCCATGCACGCCGTAATACGCTCATAAGCAGCCTCCAGATCAATATACTCTGAAGAATCGCCGTCATTACTACCGCCGCCACCCCCGCAGGCGCTAAAAAACATTGCCACGCCACCCAATACAGAACCCGCCACCACCTGCCGCCGGCTCAGCTTTTCCACCGAATTGCCAAGGTATTTTTTCACAATCAATTCCCCTTTGAAATTTAAATAAAAACAAACCCAAAATCACGCTCTGCGCATGGCGCCATGCGCCGACTTCTGCAATTCCATGATTGGCTCCCCATTGCCCTGGGCAAGGCCGTGCCGCTCCCAATCGGCTGCCTCGCGCCAATGCGCTTGCTCACTTTGG
Source organism: Hydrogenophaga sp. NFH-34 (assembly GCF_021401345.1). Lineage (GTDB taxonomy): Bacteria > Pseudomonadota > Gammaproteobacteria > Burkholderiales > Burkholderiaceae_C > Hydrogenophaga > Hydrogenophaga electricum. The sequence goes on along the minus strand of NZ_JACBGE010000001.1, from coordinate 358,726 downwards.
CCCAGTGCCTGGGCAATGCTGAATTCATGGGCCAGCCCGTAGGGCCGCAAAAACCCGATCGTGCTGCCGTCGCGGCTGAGCAGGAATTGGCTGTTTGCACCTTGGCCCAGATGCCGCATCTGTTCCTTCATGGCAGCGGCCGCCAGCGCATCGACCTGCTGTTCGTTCATGCCCAACTGCCGCAACTGCAGACCCAACTGCTCGCGGAACTTCTGTGCGCCGGATTCCTGCGCCGGGCTCAAGCGGCGTGGCTCGGCCCCAGGCATGGCCGCGTCGAGTTGGTGGCGCAGGTCGTTGCCTTGTCCAAGGGGTGCGCGGCGGTGCAGCAGTTCCCGGGTTTGGCCCTGTTCGTCGGTCTGCAGCAGGTGCATGTCGATGCGGTCGCGATCGCGGCCGGGGAAGTCACGCTCGACCATGACGGTGGTGGCTGTCTGGCCATTGGGCAAGGGGTAGGCCTTGCGCCAGACCGTGGCTTCGGCCCCCTGGAAACGGCGCCAACCGTCGTGCACATGCGTTTCGGGCCGGGCCACCGGGTCGAGCTGCCGTTGCGCATGCAGGCCTTGGCGCGGGTCGTGGGTGACGGGGTAGTCAGCCGCCTCGGCAGCGCCTTCCACCATGAGGCTGCCCGCCGGCCACATGGCGCGGGCGATGGTGCTGCGGCTGGCTTGCGCGATCTGATCGGTCTTGGGAATGTCGCGTTCGTGGTAGACGGCGGCCGTGCCGTCGTGGCGCTTCTCGGGCAGTACGTCACGGATGGGCACGCCACCGCGACGAAACCATTCGGTAGCGCCTTCGAGCACACGGGCAGAGATGCCCCGGTCATAACCGCCGCCGATGTTGCAGTGGTTGCCCATCACTTCGACAGTGGTTACCCCAGGGTGCGCACTGTGGTCGACCCCCTTGAACCATTCCCGGTATTCGTTCTGCGCACGCACGACGGTGATGTTCTTCGAGGCGGGAGAGAACGCCACGTTGCCGCCGTAGCCGGTGGTGACGGGATCAAGGATCAGGGCGCCCGCCAAGCCAAGCTGACCGGGGGGCACGAGTTGCTGCCCGGTTTTGGGATCGGTCAGCCCGTTTTCGTACAGCAACTGGCTGAACACCGCCGCCGTGCCGCCGCCACGGCTGAAACCCGTGGCCATGACTTGCAGGGAGGTGATGGGGTCGGCTTGGGGGTGTTCGCGCAGCCACTCAGCAGCTTGATCATTGAACTCGTTGTAAGCGCGAACCGCTGTACTGCGCATCTCCTCGGAGGGCAGCAGCACATCGCGATAGCCCTTCACGCCAGCATCCGTGCCTACGCCGGGATAGTAGGCCGACCGGAAGTTGTCGTTTCCCCGCATCTGCGGCGCCATCTGGTCGTGCAGATCAGCCACGTTGGTCTGGTGCGGATTGCCAGAGAGCTTGATGTTGCCCTTGTCGTTGTTCGTGCCGTCAAAGTGCGCCACGAAAACGAATTTCTCGCCACTGCGGGCATCCACCTGCGCCGCAGGCGTTTCGGCGATGCGCCGGGCCTGCGCGGACATCTGCTCGCGTTCAGCCGCGCTCAGGTGTTTGATGACCTCGGTCATGGCTTTGCCCTTTCCGCAGCTTCGCGTGCGGCTCGGGCATTTGGTCGGCCACCGCGCACCTTGGGTGGTGCGTTGTCCGGATACAGCGTCTTGACATCAAGATACGCATAGATATCCGGCCCGTTGGCCGGTTTACCCGGCGGGAGGTGATTGCGCTTGGTGTCCCAATCTCTGTCCGGGATCAGGTAGACGTACAACTGGTTGCTATCTACCAGAAAGTAAACCGTCTGCCCCTGCATTTCCTTGGCCGATGGCAGCCGGCTCTTGAGATCGACACGGTCTTCATAAACCTGGCCCGTGGCTTCGTCCCGCCACTTCACGTACAGGAAGTCGCCCAAGAGCATGGTGCCCGCGCCGTTGAAGCACTCGCCGCGCCGCGCCCGCCCAGACTCCACCTCTTGGCGCGTGTGCTTGCCCAGCATTTCACCGTACAGGCAATCGAGAAGTTCGACACCAGGGCTGTTCACGGCAAAGTTGTAATCAAGGCCGTGAAAGACCACCCGGTCTTCGCTGCAAGCGGGTTGTGTGCTCATGACGAGGCTCACCATCAAAAGAACCCAGAGGCGGTGCATGGCAGTGCTCATGGCGCTCAGAAATCGTCGCCGTGTTCGCAGTCGGTCATGCCGTCGGGCGCGCCGGGCTGGCCTTTGGTGCTCAAGGGCTGGCGACCGCTTTCAGCCTTCCAGGCGCCCATGGTTTTGCCGTGCACACAAACCTCCTCGAACTTGGGGATCCACTTCGTGTTGAGGTATTGGCAGATCTGCGTCCAGGTGCCAGGACCTGTGGGGGCCCAGCAATGTTCCGGGACACCGATGGTGCAAAAAGAAAACACGTCCTCTTCGTAGGGAACACCCCGGCTGAAGTACGCCCCGCCGGTCTGCCCGTGCGCATTCACACCGTCGCACTTGGACGCCCATGCCCCACCCTGCAAGGCCATCAGCGCCAAGGCCGCTAGTAAAGCTCGTGTCTTGTGTGTCTTGTTCTTGGCATGCATCTGTTCTTCTCCCTGTTCGCGCGGTTTTTCTGGTTCAGGCGTCCGACGTTTCGGCGTGGCGCAAGAACTCGTGGTGGTTGGCCATGTGGGTATCCCGCTGCCGCTTGAGGCCTTTGCGGCGGGCGTGGAATTCGGACAGCCAGGTGTCGGGCAGTTCCGGCGTGGGATGGCTGGCCAGCAGTTCGTTGAGGATTTCGACGTTGTCGCTGGAGCCTGAAAGCACCGCCAGTTCGTCGTCCATGCCGTTGAGGTTGAGCTGGCACAGCACGGCGTTGTGGCCCTGCTTGACCAGAAAGCACCGGCTGCGCTCGTCCAGCCCGACCACAAGGTCGAATTCGGCCCGGGTGAGCTTGAGGCCGTCCATGTAGTCGCGCGGGTCGGCGTTGGGGTTGGGCAGCAGGATCATGGTGGCCGTCTGCTCGATGAGGGCGGCCGAGATGTCGCTGTTGATGGCGTCCTGCGGGCTCTGGGTGGCGAAGATGCCCAGACCGTTCTGCTTGCGGATGGTCTTCTGCTTGTTCTTGGCGAAGTCCTTGAGGCCGCCTTTGCCTTCGAGCACTTTCCAGAATTCGTCCATCACGTAGATGAAGGGGCGGCCGTCAATGAGGCTTTCCATCCGGTGCAGCAGGTACTGGATGATGGGCTCGCGCGTCTTGCTGTCTTCGATGACTTCGGTGTAGTCGAAGCCGATGATGTTGGCGTTGCCGAACTCGATGTTGTCGGTCGGGTTGTCGAACACCCAGGCCGAGGGACCGCCCTTGCACCAGATGGACAGCGATTCATAGAGGCTGCCTTCCCCCATGTTGGGCAGGCTCTTGCGCAGGTTGGTCATGGTGCGCAGGTGCACGGGCGTGTCGAGGATGGCCCGCACCGCGCGGATGAGGTCGTCCTGTTCGGTGGCGGTGTACTTTTCCTTGCCGCACAGCGTTTGCACGAGTTCGATCAGGAACTGCTCGTTCTCGGGCGTGTTGGCGCATTGCAAAGGGTTGAAGCCCGTGGGCTTGCCCTTTTCCAGCGAGAAGTAACGCCCCCCGCAGGCCTGGATGAAGATCTGCGCGCCCTTGTCCTTGTCGAAAAAGAAGACCGTGGGCTCGGGCTGCAACTTCTGGATCTGCGCCAGCAGGAAGTTGATGAGCGCGGTCTTGCCGGTGCCGGACTTGCCGATCACCATGGTGTTGGCCACGGCTTTTTCGCCAAGGGAGTATTCGTTCGGTTTGGTGGCGTGGAAATTGAAGTGATAGGCCTGATTGTTCAGCGTCTGCAGCACGCTGACGGACGAGCCCCAAGGGTTGAAATTGGGTTTGCCGGTGGCGAAGTTGTGCAGCGGGCACAGCCCCAGGAAGTTGAGCGAGCTCAGGTTGGCCATGCGCGGGCGGAAGCGCCAGTTGCAAGGCAGTTGCGCGTAGTAGGCGGCGGCCACCGCCACGTCTTCCTTGACGGTGACAAAACTCGCCCCCGAAAGTTGCGCACGTGCCTGGGCCACGTTGAGGTAGAGGTCGTCCTGGTTGGCGGCGTAGATCGCCATGTTGAAGTGGTACTGGCCCAGCACGAAGTTGCCGGACGCGAGTTGGTCCATCGCAAAGTCGAGCTCGACGATCTGGCTGACGGCCTTGTCTTCGGACGACAGCATGGCGCCCTTGGTGCGCTGCAAGGCCTTCATGGAGTCGTACCGGCTCATGGGCGTGAACGAGTGCGTGACGACGTACTCGAACTCCAGGTACTTGAGGCCGTTGAGAATGCCCGGCCAGCTGCTGTCGGCGTATTCCTTGATGTTCAGAATGGCGCCGAAGTGGTTGTCGCCATCGCTGGTGCGAATGGCATAGTCGCCACTGCCCGGGTTGAACATGTGGCGGCTGGTGGGCAGGTAGCTGTAGATGGGCGCCGGGAGCACGGGCACGGGCTCGTCGGTGTGGTTGAGCAGGTAGCCGTAGAACTCCAGGTTCTCGGAAAACACCTGCTTGTGCACGCTTTCGTACAGCCCGAGCCGGTAGGGGGCGTAGTCGGCCAGCAGCACCTCGACGTTGCCAGCCAGTTCGTAGATTTTTTCGAGGCAGGCTTTTTCTTCCTGCCGCAGGACGTTGACGTCACGCGCCATGGCCGTGAAGCGTTTGCCGCTGACCACGGGCCGGTAGATCATGGTCAGGTACAGCTCGTTCTGCATGAGGCGCTTCGTGGAGAGGCGCTCCATGTACCGGTCGTGCAGGTCCTGGCTGAAGCGGTACGGGAACTTCGCGTCGGCGTTGATCCTGCGCCGCCGACGGATGTCGTGCGCCCAGAACGCGAGGTTTTCGAAGTCCGGCGCGCGCAGGCTTTGCAGCAGGCTGTTGAAGGTACGGTGCCGGTGTTCGAGCTCCCAGTCTTCACGCCCCACGAAAGGGAACCCGCTGAGCAGCCAGGTGATGAGGTAGTCACCCTCGCGCGTCTTCACGACGTGCGAATCGACGTGCGTGCTGAACGGGACGAAGTTGCTGTAGTTGGCGTCAGCGGTGAACATGCTTCTTTGGGCGGCTGCGCCCCGTTACATCCATTCCCGGTAGCCGTCCAGACGGTGGGCGTCTTTGCGGTACCGGGACGGACCAAATACCCACGAGGCACCGTAGATGGCGGGGTTGCGGGGAAGGAAACGAAACACAAGGTTCAGGCCGATCAGCCTGAAGATCAGCTCATCCTTCTTGGCCATCAGGCGCATCACCACGATGACAAAGGGAATGACCAGGAGGATGTAGAGCGACACGTACATCGCCAGCAGCAGCGGAACGCCGACGCCCACGAGAAACGGCACGTAAGGCACCCCGAAGATCATCGGGGGCCGGGTACATCCGCGAAAAAGGACGTCCTTCTTCACGCGAAAAGCCGTTGCACGGCCAGCAGCGTCACTTCGGTGCAATCGGAAGAGCCCCAACCGCTGACGAACCAGCCGGCAATGGTGCCGGCACCACCGATCAGCAGCCCCCCGATCAGGATCGGGGCCACGTCCGACATGCGCTTGTGGGCGAAGGCAATCTGGTAGCCGGCAAACACCACGGCGATGGTCACCACGGTGATGGAAATCACCTTCAGAATGACTTCGAAGTTCTTGAAGAACTTGTCGACTTTGTTGCAGGCAGCGGCAAAGCCCTCGTCGCCAGCCGCCCAGGCCTCCGGCGCGGCCGCCAGCAGCGCGAATCCAGCGACCATGAATGCCAGGGTCTGGAGCTCCAGGCGGGAAATCAGTGGCTTGTTACCTTGCATAAATCACCTTTCTTGTTGGCAGGAAGATCAAAAAACGAACGACTTGTCGGACGGCGAAGCGTCCGCCGGCGAAGCCGGCTCACGGGCACCGTCCGGCGAACGGCCGGCCCGGTTCTCAGGCAAACCTGAAGACTCTGGGATGTGGAGCAAGGCGCCCCCCTTGGCCTCCCGGGACACCACACGCCGAGACGCGGGCCGGGCAGCCAGGGGAGCATCGGGATGGGGCATGGGCAGTTGGGCGCCCGGCACTGTGGCGACAGGCCCGGGCTGCGGTGCCGCGGGCACGATGCGGGTCTGGTAGGGATTGCCATCGCCCCCCACCACCTGCAAAGGAATGCCCGCCAGGCCGCGCCCGGCACCCGCGCCGGTGGGCGGCATGGTCATCCCCGGTGAAGGGCTGTTGGCGGGTGCGGCCGGTTGTGCTGGCGCAACCGCCGCCGCCATGGGCGACGCCCCTTCACCGGCGCGCAATGGCACGCCATCGTCGCGCGCAGGCTTGCGCGGTTGGGCGTTGTTGTAGGGAATGATGCGGACTTCGGCGGTCTGCACCGCCTGGTCCTGCGCCTTGCGCATGGACGCAAAAATCTTCTGCACGTAGCCGTGCTCGAAGCCGGTGACGAAATTGCCGGAGTAGTAGCAGCTGAAGGCCTTGCCCCAGTCGCGGGCACGGTCGTAGCACTCACGAAGAATGCGCGCACCGGCCTGGAGATTGGGACAGACCTCGAAGGCCTGGGCGTAGGTCTGGAGGCCGTACTTGGCCAGGTTGTAGCGGTTGACCTGCGCGATGCCGACGGAAAAGTTGTAACCCTCGTCCTTGAGGGTTTGCACAGCCTCAAGAGCGTCGTCCAGGCTTCGGGGTTGGCGGGCCAGATACCCGCCAACCACCCCGATGGCAAATGGATTGCGTGATGACTCCACGTGCACGACGTGTTGCATCACCTCTCTCGGCACGGCGAGATCCGGACAGTCAAGCATGGTGACCGCATGGGGCCTGCATGCCCACGGCACCCATAAACCTGCGGTGCGGGGCTGCGGCCTCCTCCTCCTGATAGTTGCGACAGCTCGACTATCTTAGCTTACAAATTAAGTAAAAAAGCTGAACTCCTCACAAAACACCGCTTCTTCCGAAACAAAATGCGTATAAATGTTTCCGTTTTGATCAACCCATCAAAACGCCTCGATTTTCAGCCCCTGCTTCCTGACAACAGCCTTCCAACTCTCGTAATCGCGCTGCAAAAAGCGGCCCAGCTCATCGGGGCGGCCCACGGCTGCGGTCAGGGCATCGCGGCCCAGCCGCTCCTTCACATCGGGCATGTCCACCACTTTGGCCAATGCTGCGTTGATCTGTTGCACCACAGCCTCGGGCGTGCCTTTGGGCGCCACCAGGGCAAAGTAATTGAGCACATTGAAGTCGGCCATGCCAGCCTCTTTCATGCCCGGCACCTGGGGCAACGCCGGGCTTCGCTCAGGGCTGGTGACCGCCAGTGCCTTGAGCTTGCCGTCACGAATGTATGGGGCGAGTGCGGGAATGGTGCCGGTGAGCAGTTGCACCTGCCCGGCGACAGCGTCGAGCGTGGCCGGGGCGATACCGCGGTACGGAATATGGGTGATTAAGACGCCGGTGCGCGCTTCGAGCGATTCGAGCAGCAGATGGTTGATACCGCCCACCCCGGCCGAGCCGTAATTGAGCGTGCCGGGCCGCTGCCGGGCCCAGGCCACGAGCTCGGGCAGTGTGCTCGCCGGCACGTCTTGGTTGGCCACCCAGACCAGCGGTCCGTGGGCAATCATGCCAACGGGCGCAAAGCTGGCGATGGGGTCATAGCCGGCGGTGGGCAAGGCGGCGGGCACGGTGGTGAACGGCGCTGCCGCCAGCAGCAAGCTGTGGCCATCGGACGGGGCCTTCGCCACCTCCTGCGCACCGATGGCGCCCGACGCGCCGGTGCGGTTCTCCACCACCACGCTCGTGCCCAGCAACTCGCTCAGTTTGCCGGCGACCAGACGCCCCATGGCGTCGGTCCCGGCAGCGGGTGCAAAGGGCACGACGATGCGGATGGGGCGCTGGCCGTGCCAGGCAGAAGACGGCCCGCTCTGCGCCTGCACCGTCCAGGTGGTGCCGGTCAGTGCGGTGGTGATGAGGGCTTGCAGAAAAGGGCGGCGGCCGCAGACAGCAGACGACATGAAACAGCTCCGAAAGACAACGGGAAGACCGGTCAGGCCCAAAAGCAGAGGTTGGCCGGTTTCGGTGACAGACGCGTGACCATCCCAAGGCGCTGTCATGACCTCTGCATGACTGCCAGCTTCAGTCAACCGCGCAGATATTGCCAGGCCCCCTGCCCGGCCCGCTGGCCACTGGCCAGGCAGGCGGTGAGCAGATAGCCCCCCGTGGGCGCTTCCCAGTCGAGCATTTCGCCCGCGCAGAAGCACCCGGGGAGCCCGGTCAGCATGCCGTGCTCATCCATCGACTCAAAGCGCACGCCGCCCGCGCTGCTGATCGCTTCGTCGATGGGGCGCGGCCCCACCACCGTGACCGGCAATGCCTGGATGGCGCTGGCCAATGCTTGCGGATCGTGCAGTTGTTCGCGGGTCAGCAGTTCGTTGAGCAGCGCCATCTTGATGCCGTCGATCCCCAGCCGGCTTTTGAGGTGGGCCGACACGCTGCGTGCGCCGCGTGGGTGCGCAACCTGGGCGCGAACCTGTTCCGGGCTGCGATCGGGCAAAAGGTCGAGCCAGAAGGTGGCGCGGCCGCTGCGGGCGATCTGCTCGCGCAAGGCGGACGAGACGGCGTAGATCAGGCTGCCCTCCACCCCGGTGGCGGTAGCGACGAATTCGCCTTTGCGGTGGAAAGACGGCCCGTGATCGCCTTCGAAACGGATCGCCACCGACTTGAACGGCTGGCCGGCAAAACGGTCGCGGAAGAACGGGCTCCACCCGGCAGCCACACCGTGCACAGGCGAGCCCTGCACGTCGAAACCGCAGTTGGCCGGCACCAGCGGTGCCACCGCCTGCGCACCGGCCGCGCTGGACAGCCAGCCTTGCCAGGCGCCGTCCGAACCGAGCCGGGCCCAACTGCCCCCGCCCAGGGCCAGCACGGTGGCCCGGGCTGGCACCGTGCGCGGCCCCTGCGGGGTGTCGAAGCGCCAGGCGGTCGTGCCCGCGGCGCCACCCGTTTGCGGCGTCGGCCCCAGGCAGCGGTGGCGCATGTGAAAGCGCACCGGGACGCCCCCGTTGCCCGGGTGGCGCAGGCGCTGCAGCCAGGCGCGCAGCAGGGGCGCGGCTTTCATGTCGGTCGGAAACACGCGCTGGGAACTGCCCACGAAGGTGTCGATGCCCAGGCTGGCGGCCCAGTCGCGCACCTGGGCCGGCCCGAAGGCTTCGAGCCAGAGGCGCAGCACCGCCGAGCGCTCGCCATAGCGGTCGGCGAAGGCGTCGAACGGCTCGGCGTGCGTGAGGTTCATGCCGCCTTTGCCCGCCAGCAGGAACTTGCGGCCGACCGAAGGCATGGCATCGAACAGATCGACAGCGACACCGGCACGCGACAGCACTTCGGCCGCCATGAGGCCGGCCGGGCCTCCACCGATGACGATGGCTTCGGACAGCAGCGGGGCGGGAGCTTCGGAGGTGGGGGCGGTCATGCGGGCACAGGAATTTCGATCAGTTGGCCGTTCGGGTTGACGAAGGCCACCCGCACCGGTTCGCCGGGACGGGCTTGGGACAGCGCGCGATGGTAGCCGTGCAGTTGCTCGCGCAGCGCGGCCTGCCGTTCCGGGTGGGTGGCGCTCTTGTAGTCCAGCACCCACCAGCAGCCCGTGTCAGCACGGCGCACGAGACGGTCCATGCGCAGCAACTGGCCGTTGGCCCAGATGTCCACCTCGCTGCCCCAGTGCGCGAGCAAGCTGGCGTCCCACGCCCAAGCCGCGTCGCCGCCAAGCACGGCCTCGGCCATGCGCAGCGCTTCGCCGGCCTGTTCGGGCGTGAGCCCGAATTCGCGCGCCACCGCCTGGCGGTGCAGCACATCCCAGCGGAAACCAGTTGCTGGCGTGGGCACCCATTGCAGCAAGCGGTGCAAAGCCAGCCCGACGCGGGTGCGGGCATCGTCTTCCGGCACCGGAGCGGGCTGGCCGGGCGCTGCGCTGGCCGCAGCAGGCGGGACCGTTTCGGCCGGGCTCCAGACCGGCAGATCGCGCACCACCGCCGGCTCGACCGGCACGCCCGCGACCGCGTTGGGGGAAGTGGCGGCCACGACGGGCACGGGCTGCGTCAGGGGTTCGATGCGCGCGCGCCAGGTGGGCAGATCGCCGCGCCGGTGCGGTTGCACGCTGGAAATCACCAGGCGGTCGGCCGCGCGGGTCAGCGCCACGTACAGCGCGTTGAGCTCTTCGAGCGCGCGCGCCTGCTGCTCACGGGCGAGCAGATCGGCAGCGCAGGCGGGCGGGGTCTTTTCGCTGGCCAGGAACACGAAGCGCGTGGGCGCCGCCGCCTCGCCCGGCCAGTCCACCAGCACGCCCATGCTCTCGGCCATCGGGGGCGGTGCGTCGGTATCGAGCAGCAGCACGGTGTGCGCCTCCAAGCCCTTGGCGCCGTGGATGGTGAGCAGGCGCACCGCCTGCGGCCGGGCCGGCTGGGGCAGGCGGATGCCCCCCGCCTTGAGCGCGCGCACGAAGCGGTAGGCGGTGAGAAAACGCCCGCCATCCTGCGCGAGCGCCTGCGCCAGCACGGCCTGCAGCGCCAGGCGCGCGCTCTCGCGCTGCCGCGGCGGCACGGCACTGGCGTAGCGCGCGAACACATCGCCCTCGCGGTAGATGACCGAGAGGGCATCGTGCGGTGGCAGGGTTTGCAGACACGCGCGCCAGCCCGCCAGGGTGCGCGCCACCTGGGCCAGTGGAGCGTCCACCACCGGATCGTCCGAGGCGCCCTCCCCGCCGCTGGCCAGCGCCTGCAACACCGCCCACCAACGCGGGGAATCGGCGCGCGAGGATTCCCCACCGCCAGCCGCCGGTTTCGCCGCCGCGCGTCGGCACAGCCGGGCGATGCGGGCCAGCGCGGCGTCGTCGAGCCCGAACACGGGCGACTTGAGCGCGCGCGCCAGGCTGAGGTCGTGCGCCGGCGATACCAGTGCGTCGAGCAGCGCGATCAGGTCTTGCGCCACCGGGTGGTCGGCCAGGTCCTGGCGTTCGGGCTGTTCGCCGGCAATGCCGCGTTCGGCCAGAGCGTCGTGCAGCCAGCCCAGGCGCTCGCGTTTGCGGGAGAGCACCATCACGTCCTGTGGTTGCAACACGCCCTGGCCGATTTCCGCGGCCAGCCAGTCGGCCGCCTGCCGCGCTTCAAGCGCGCTGAGCTTTTCCTCCGGCACCACCCGCGGCGTGCCGAGGCTGTCGCGCCAGGCGGGGCCCTCGCCGGTGTCGGCGGCCGCCGGAGCATCGTGGCCGCGCTCGGGGCGCTCAATCGGTGGCAGCGCCAGCGCCGCACCGGCTTCGGCGCTTTCGGTGGTGTGGGGGCGAAAGCCCGCATAGCCGGCGTCGGTCTCGGCACCCAACATCACGGTGTTGAGCACGTCCACCACGCCGGTGGCGCAGCGGCGGGTGTGGTCGCAACTGAGCAGCGCCCCACCCAGTCCGTGCACCACGAAGTGCTGGGCGGCTTTGAACACCTGGGGTTCGGCACGGCGGAAGCGGTAGATGGACTGCTTGGGGTCCCCGACCAGAAACACGCGCGGCGCCTCGCCACTGCCTGCGCCGGCATACGCCGAGAGCCAGCCATAGAGCGCCTGCCATTGCAGCGGGTTGGTGTCCTGGAACTCGTCGATCAGCAGGTGGCGCACGCGGGCGTCCAGCCGCTGCTGCAGCCAGCCCGAGAGTTCGGCGTCGGCGAGCAGACGGCGTGCGGCGCCCTCCACATCGTTCATGTCGACCCAGCCGCGCTCGCGCTTGAGCGCAGCAAACGCGGCGATCAGCGCCCGCGTGAGCCGGGCCATGCGCTGCTGGTGCTGCCAGGCGGCGTGCTGGCGGTCGGCGGCCAGCAGGGTTTGCAGTTCGGCTTCAGCCGCCTGCGCGGCGGGGAACTTGGCCAGGTGGTTGGTGAGGCGGTCTTCGCTGGCGACAAAAAAGGCCTTGCGCAGTGCCCGCAGGCGGCGCGCCAGGGCCGGCACCGAGGTGTCGTCCGCGTCGGCAAACGCATCGACCACGGCGTCGCCGGCCTTTTGCGGGGTCTTGTTCTTTTCCACACCCAGTTCGCGCGCCCAGCCCAGCCAGCGCGCACGGCAGGCTTCGCCGGCCAAGGCCTGCGCCGGCACCTCGAAGGCGGCCAGCGCCGGATACCGCTGCGCGAAAGGCTCGACAGAGCCGTCCACCACGCCGTCGCGGTCGGCCAGGGCGAACTCCACCCGCTTGGCCAGGGCATTGGCCAGGGCCTTGAGTGTCTGGCTGCGACCATGCAGGGCCACGCTGTCAAGGAAGTCCTGCCGCAGGCCGGCGTCGGCGTCCACGCTGGCGTAAAAGCGCGGCCAGGCCAGTTCGGCGGCCTGGGCATCGTCCTCCAACAGTTCGTGCTCGGCGGGCAGCTCCAGCTCGTCCAGCACCGCCAGCGGCGCGCTGCGCAACAGCGATGCGAACCAGCTGTGGAAAGTGCGGATCTGTACCGGCCGGCCATGGGCGAGCAGGCGCTGGTGCAGGCCCTGCAGATCGGCAGCGCGGCGCTGCGCGTCGGCCGCCGCCATGCCGCGCAATTGCAGCTCGGTGGCCAGCGCGGCTTGGGGTTGCCCGGCGAAAGCCGCCGTCCAGTCCTGCAGGCGCTCGCGCATCTCGCCCGCGGCCTTCTTGGTGAAGGTGATGGCCAGGATGTCCTGCGGCTCGGTACCGTCGAGCAAGGCGCGCAGGATGCGCGAGACCAGCATCCAGGTCTTGCCGGCACCGGCGCAGGCTTCCACGGCGACGCTGCGCGCAGGATCGCAGGCCACGGCGTAGAACGCCGGGCGCGCCACCAGTTCGCCATCGATGCGGTAGGCGGCCTGGGCCGTGTTCGGGGTATGCGTCATGCCAGCCCCTCCCGGAAATCGCGCCGACACAGGCCGCGTGCGGCACAGTGTTCGCAAGCGCGGCCTTCGCCGAGCGGCGGCAGCGGATGCCCGGCGCCGATGCGTTCGAGGTCGTGGCGAATGCCGTGCAGCAGGTGTTCGCGCGCCACGGCCAGCTCGGTCTGCTCGACAAAGCGCGTGGCTTCTGCGGGGTCGCGGCTGTCGGTGATGCTGAGGTAGCCGCCGCGCACCGGCAGATCGCCCGGTGCAGCGCCCATCAGCGCGGCGTAAAAGGCGATCTGCGTGTCCTCCAGCGGCTCCTTGACCCGGTCCTGGGTGCGCAGACGCGGCTCGGTCTTGTAGTCGAGCACCACGAAGCCGGCCCCCTCGCCGGTGGCAGCGCGGTCGATACGGTCAAGCTTGCCGTACAGGCGCCACGGTCCGAGCGGCTGCGTGATGGCCTGCTCGGCCTGGTGAAAACGCGGACCGCTGCCGCCCTGTTCGTAGCCCGCCAGCCAGGCGAGGTACCCGTCGCGCAGCGCGGGCCACGACGCCAGAAACGGCAGAAAAGCCGCGCTGTCGTCGCTGGCGGGCTGGCCTTCGGCGGCCATCAGGCCCATGCGACGGGCCTCCACCAGCGCCAGGCTGTCAAGGCGCGTGCGGTCGCTGGCCTCGTTGCGGGCCGGGTCGTCGGACTCGCGGCCTTCGTGGAAGGTGCGCAGCACGGCGTGAAGCCAGTTGCCCATGTCACGCTTGTCGGGGCCGGCCTCGATCTCGTCGGCACTTTGCAGGCGCAACTGGCGCAGCGCGAAGAAACGGTACGGGCAGTCGCGCAAGTCCTGGTAGGCACTGGCCGAAAGCGCCTCGGGCAGCAGGTCGCCCGCAACCGGAAGCGGCTCGGGCGGCAACGCCGCCGGCAGTGTGCGCACGGTCCGCGGGTCGGTGGCCTCAACCGCCGTGCGACCACCGCTGGCGGGACCGGCCAGGGCCCGCACCCAGGCCGCGGGCAGCACCGCATCGCCCTGGTCCTGACAGCGCCAGAGCAGATCCAGCCGGGGCTGGGTGAGCAGATGGGCCCAGGCCTGGGCCGCGGCTTGCGCGAGGGCCGGCCGGTCGGGCAGGCCCAGCAGGGCACGCTGATCGGCCCGCCAGGTGCCAGGAGGCTCGGGGCTGACGGGCAGATGCGCCTCGTCACAACCGGGCGCCACCGTGGCGGCAAACGCCCGGCCCAGCAACTGGGCCAGTGGCAGCACCACCACCTGGGCCTGCGGGCGCCCGGCCTGCTCGGGCAGGAAACTGGCGGCCTCCAGCGCGTCGCGCACCCAGGCGGTGAACGCCGGCAGTGACCAGCGGCGCGGCGGCGGGGCCTGGCCATCGCCTTCGGCGGCATCGCCGGTCAGCGCGGCCAGTTCGTGGGCCGCGCCCGCCTGCAGACGCAGGACCTCGATCACACGCTGGCCGGCGGCATCTTGCGCCAGCGCATCCCAGTCACCGCTGTCACGCAGCGCCTGCGCCAGGTTTTCGAGCCAGGCGCGCAGCGGGCGCGCAGCCTGCAAACCGGCCAGCAAGTCGACCACGCCGTCGGGCACCGCGGCCATGGTGTCCGGATGGGTCGGCACACTGCGCCAGGCCGGCAGGCCATGCAGGCGCACCAGGCGCTCCAGCGGATCGACCGCGGCATCCGGCCAGCGCTGCGCCTGCTTGAGCCAGTCGAGCACCGCGTCGGTACGCGCATGGCGATCGGCCGCGCGCAACAGGCTGATCACGCGGGCCGCAGCGTGCGTGGTGGACAGCTTCCAGCCGGTCTCGTCACGCACGCTCAGGCCGGCCCCGGCCAGCAGCGCGCCGATGCGGCGCGTGAGCAACCGGTCCAGGGCGACCAGCGCCACCGGCTGCCGCTCTGCCTGCACGTGGGCCAGCACGCACGCAGCGGCGCGGCCGGCCTCGTCCTCGGCGTCGTCGCAGGCGTGCAGGCACACGGGCTCGGGCCATGGTGCGATGGCTCCGATGGCCACTGGGTCGGGGCGGCTCTCCGGCCATTCAAGAGACAGTCCCCGCCCCCCCCAACGGGCAAGCAAGGCTTCGGCCAGTGGATCGTTCTGGAAGCCGGGCAAGAGCAGCAGCAGGTCCGCCGCCACACCGGGTGCGGCCTGGTCGCTCCACAAGGCATCGGTGGCGTAGCCCGACAAGCCCGCCCAAGCCAGCGCCACCGAGGCCACCAGCCCTTCCCACTGCAACAGGGCGCTGCCGGTGGCAAGCTGAGGGCGCAGTTCCGCCTCCCAGCGCGCGCGGTCGGCGGGCGCCCGGGCCGCGGCCAGCGGCGCGAGCTGGCGCGCGGTGTCGACCAGGCGGCTCACCAGCGTGGCGCGCAGCCCAGGGTCGAGCTGGCGACCGGCCACGCGATCCAGCAGGCTCGCTGCGACCAGGCTGTCGCGCGCGCCGTCGGCGGCCATGTCGGTGGGACCGGGCAAGAAGGGCTGCAGGCTGGCCGCCCAGTTGCGGGTGGATTCAAAGCGGGGTGCAAAGCCCTGCGGCTGGTGGCGGGCCCAGGCACGGCGCCCGGCATCCATCATCTGGGCGTACGGCACCAGCACCAGCACCCGGCCCGGGTCGGCCCCGTGGGCATCGATGCACTGGCGCACACGCAGGAGCAGCGCGTCCCACTGGGCGTCGACCGGCAAAAGACAGTCGTTCGGGCCGGGTCTGCCGACCCCGGCGGCGTCAGGGATGGGTGGGCTGGCCGGCGTCATGGAAATAGCGTTTCTGTCACAATCAACCCTGTTTTGCGGCTGGCCGGCCGAGTATGCCTGCCACGATCCGTGCCCATCCCCCCTGTTGAGAAAAACGCGTAGGACCCACCATGGCCAACGATCTGATCAAACACGTTTCCGATGCCACTTTCCAGGCCGATGTGCTGAGCGCCAAGGCGCCGGTGCTGGTGGATTTCTGGGCCGAATGGTGCGGCCCCTGCAAGATGATCGCCCCGATCCTCGACGAAGTGGCCGGCAGCTACGACGGCAAGCTGCAGATCGCCAAGGTCAATGTGGACGAAAACCGCGAAATCCCCGCCAAGTTCGGCATTCGCGGCATTCCCACGCTGATCCTGTTCAAGGACGGCCAGGTCGCCGCCACCAAGGTGGGCGCGCTGAGCAAAGCCCAGCTGACCGCGTTCCTGGACCAGCAACTGGCGGCCTGAGCGCCGTGATGCGGGCGGCCTGGGCCGCCCGTTTGGCTTGCCTGCCGCCGCTGGCGGCATTTTTTGGCAAGATTCCCCGCCAGCCGGAGCGGTTTTTCCTGTCATAATCCGCGCAATTGCTGACCCTCGCGGTCCAGCCTCTCTGATCAGCGCAACGTCCCGGTTCCCGGACCCAAGCGCCCCCTCCCCCTGATTTCGACACACCAGACTCCTTTTGCGGAGCGATTCTGATGCACCTGAACGAACTCAAGGCACTTCACGTGTCCGAAGTGCTCAAGCAGGCTGAAGCCCTGGAAATCGAGAACACCGGCCGCATGCGCAAGCAGGAGCTGATGTTCGCCATCATCAAGAAGCGCGCCAAGGCCGGCGAGCAGGTCAACGCCGACGGCGTGCTGGAGGTACTGCCCGACGGCTTCGGCTTCCTGCGCAACATGGACACCAGCTTCACGGCGTCCACCGACGACATCTACATCTCGCCGAGCCAGATCCGCCGCTTCAACCTGCACACCGGCGACATGATCGAGGGTGAAGTGCGCATCCCCAAGGATGGCGAACGCTACTTCGCGCTCAACAAGCTGGACGCCATCAACGGCCTGCCGCCCGAGGCGAACAAGCACAAGGTGATGTTCGAAAACCTGACGCCGCTGTTTCCCAAGCAGCAGATGCGCCTGGAACGCGACATCAAGAGCGAAGAAAACATCACCGGCCGCGTCATCGACATCATCTCGCCCATCGGCAAGGGCCAGCGCGCGCTGATCGTCGCCCCGCCCAAGAGCGGCAAGACGGTGATGATGCAGCACATCTGCCACGCCATCACGGCCAACCACCCCGAGGTGGAGCTGATGGTGCTGCTGGTGGACGAGCGCCCGGAAGAAGTGACCGAAATGCAGCGCACCGTGCGCGGCGACGTGATCGCCTCCACCTTCGACGAGCCGGCGGCACGCCACGTGCACGTGGCCGAAATGGTGATCGAGCGCGCCAAGCGTCTGGTCGAGCTCAAGAAGGACGTGGTGATCCTGCTGGACTCCATCACCCGACTGGCCCGCGCCTACAACAACGTGCTGCCCAGCTCCGGCAAGGTGCTGACCGGCGGTGTCGACGCCAACGCCCTGCAGCGCCCCAAGCGCTTCTTCGGCGCCGCCCGCAACGTGGAAGAAGGCGGTTCGCTGACCATCATCGCCACCGCGCTGGTCGACACCGGCAGCCGCATGGACGAAGTGATCTTTGAAGAATTCAAGGGCACCGGCAACAGCGAAATCCACCTCGACCGCCGCCTGTACGAAAAGCGCGTCTTCCCCTCGATCCAGCTCAACCGCAGCGGCACCCGCCGCGAGGAACTGCTGCTGGCCCCCGAGATCCTGCAGAAGACCCGTATCCTGCGCCAGTTCATGTACAACATGGACGAGATCGAGGCCATGGAAATGGTGCTCAAGAGCATGAAGGCGACAAAGAACAACTCCGAGTTCTTCGACATGATGCGCAGAGGGGGATAAGTCCCCTGTGCCGCTGACGCGGCCTCCCCCCGTGGCACGCTCTTTTGAGGGGTCGTGCGCAACAGGGGTGGTACAATCGAAAGCTTTGCAACTTGTGGCAAGTACGGAAGAACGGTTCTTCCGCGGCTGTCGCACCTGAACCAAGGAATTGCCATGAAAGAAGGCATTCACCCCGATTACCGCGAAGTGCTGTTCGTGGATCTGTCCAACGGTTTCAAGTTCGTGACGCGCTCGTGCGTGCCGACCAAGGAAACCGACACGTTCGACGGCAAGGAATACCCGCTGTTCAAGCTGGATACCTCCAGCGAGTCGCACCCCTTCTACACCGGCACGCAAAAGAGCGTGGACAACATGGGTGGCCGCGTCGAGCGCTTCCGCAACCGCTACGCCAAGACCGCTGCCAAGTGATCGGTGCCGGCCTGTCCGGCGCCCTTGTCCGCAGTCACGCAACAGCCGGCCCCAGCGCCGGCTGTTTTGCTTTGTGGCGCCAGCCGCCGCACATCTCCCCCTGGGCGCCGTTGCCCTGCCCGTTCATCCGCCCACCCTCTCCAGACTTGTATAGTCACGCGCAGTGAACGCCACCACCCCCGCCATCGTCACCCAGTCGGCCGTGCGCAGGCTGCCCCGCCTGATCCTGCTGATGTTCTGCCTGGCTTACGTGCTGCCAGGCTTTCTGGGCCGCGAGCCCTGGAAGGTGAACGATGTCGAAGCCTTCGGCGCCATGCTGGGCATGGCCAGCGGCTCTGGGCTCGGCATTCCGCAGGTGCTCGGCGTGCCGCTCGGCGAGACCGGCCCCCTGCCCTTCTGGCTCGGGGCGGCAGCCATCCAGGCCCTGCCATTTCTCTCGCCCGATCTGGCGGTGCGTCTGGCGTTCGCGGCCCTGCTCGCGCTGACGCTGGCGCTGACCTGGTACGCGGTCTTCCACCTCGCCCGGCAACCGGCGGCCCAGCCGGTGACCCTGGCATTCGGTGGCGAAGCCCATCCCACCGACTACGCCCGCGCCCTGGCCGATGCCGGCCTGCTGGCCCTGATGGCGAGCCTGGGCCTGGCGCAACTGGGCCACGAAACCACCCCGGATCTGGTGCGCCTGTGTGCCACGGCGGCGGTGCTCTACGGCGCCGCCCGGCTGGCGCTGCCGGATGGCCTGTGGTCCGGCGCCGGCTGGCTGGGCTGGGTGCTCGGATTGGGCGCCCTGGTGTCGAGTGGCGCCCCCTGGCTGGCGCTCGCACTCGGTGCCGTGCTGCCGCTGCTGCTCGTGATCGCGCCGCAACCCCCCGGTGCTGCCGCCGGCCGGATCCGTCTGCAGCGCATGGCCATGCTTCTGGCGGCTGCCGTACTGTGCGGGCTGGGGGTCTGGGCACTGCCCCAGTCCTGGTTCGCGCTGACCGATACCACTTTTGCCGGCTGGCAACGCTGGTCGCGTTTGCTGCTCTGGTTCGCCTGGCCCGCCTGGCCGCTGGCACTCTGGACGCTCTGGCGCTGGCGCCGCCAGTGGCGCGCGCCGCATCTGGCGCTGCCCCTGTGGGTGGTGGCCTGCCTTGTTCTCGACAGCGCCTTCAATCCGGGCTTCGACCGGGCCTTGCTGCTGTCGCTGCCCGCCTGGGCCGCCCTGGCCGCATTCGCCTTGCCCACCTTGCGACGCAGCATGTCGGCCCTGATCGACTGGTTCACCCTGCTGTTCTTCAGCAGCTGTGCCTTGATCGTGTGGGTGGTCTGGCTCTCCATGATGACGGGGGTGCCGGCCAAACCCGCGGCCAACGTGGCCCGCCTCGCCCCAGGCTTCGTGCCCGAGTTCTCCTTCGGCCTGTTGCTGGTGGCCGCGCTGGCCACCGGGGCCTGGCTGGTTCTGGTGGCGTGGCGCGTGGGTGCGCACCGCAAAGCTCTGTGGAAGAGTCTGGTGCTGCCGGCCGCCGGCAGCACGCTGTGCTGGTTGCTGTTGATGAGCCTGTGGCTGCCTCTGCTCGACCATGCACGCAGCTACGGCCCGATCAGCCGGCGCATCGCCTCCCTGGTGCCCCCGGGCAATTGCGTGCTGGTGGACGGGTTGAGTCAGGCGCAGATCGCCGCACTCGGCTATCACGGTCGCCTGACGCTGGTCCGCACCGACAGCGCGGAAAGTGGCCAAGCCTGTCGCACGCTGGTCGTCGATCCCGACAGCCAGCCCACGCTCGATGAGCGCGTGCAACTGACCGACTGGGCATTTCGGGCCACCGTGCGGCGCCTGACCGACCGCAAAGAAAGCCTGCTGATCTACCAGCGCGTGCGCCACTGACGGCCCACCCGAGACCAGACGCGGAAGCCGTGGTGGGTGTGGCTCAGTCGCGTGGCCGGGCCCGGACGCGCGAAGACGGCAACACGATGCGGAAGGTCGAGCCTTCACCCAGCGTGCTGTCCACCTCGACCTGCCCGCCATGGCGCTGCGCCACGTGTTTGACGATGGCCAGCCCGAGCCCGGTCCCGCCGGTTTCGCGCGAGCGGCTGCGGTCGACGCGGTAGAAACGTTCGGTCAGACGGGGCAGGTGTTCGGCAGCAATGCCGGGGCCGGTGTCGGTGACAAAAAACTCGCCGCAGCCGTCGGCTCGGATGTGCCAGCCGGCGTGGATGCGACCGCCGCCCGGCGTGTAGCGCACCGCATTGCTCAGCAGGTTGGACATGGCGCTCAGCAGTTCGGTCTTTGCGCCCGACACCCAGAACGCCGCGCCCGGATCGGCCTCAATGACGTGCGGCGGATCGGCGATGGCCGACGACAGGCCCTGGGCCTCCTGCAGCACATGGGTGAGCAGCTCGCCACTGTCGATCCACTCGCCCGCGCCGGGAGCGGGGCTGCCTTCCAGGCGCGAGAGCGTGAGCAGGTCGCTCACCAGCGTCTGCATGCGCTGCGCCTGCTGGCTCATGAGCCCGAGGTAGCGCATGCGATCGGCCTCTTCCAGCTCGATGCTCTGCATGGTTTCGACAAAACCGCTCAGCACGGTCAGCGGTGTGCGGATCTCGTGGGAGACGTTGGCCACAAAGTCGCGCCGCATCGCCTCGGCCAGTTGCACCGCCGTGACATCGCGCGAGATCATGAGCTTGCGCTTCTTGCCGTAGGGGTGCACCTGCAGGGAAATCTTGGCCGGCTGTGTCGGTCGCGGCCCCGGGCCGTCGACCTGGATCTCCTGCCGGAAATCGGCCGCCGCCATGTAGGCGCTGAAGGCCGGTGCGCGCACCAGGTTGCGCACGTACTGCCCCAGGTCTTTCTGCGGGTCGAACCCCAGGTGGTTGGCCGCTGTGAGGTTGCACCACTCGATGCGCCCGGCCGAATCGAGCAGCACCACGCCATTGGGCGAGGCCTGGATCGCTGCCAGGAAATCTTCCAGCCGTGCATCGCTGTTGCTGGCGCGCTTTTCGAGTTTGCGGATGAGCTTGCGGTTGCGTTCGAGCACCTCGGCCCACAGGCCCGACAGGCCCGGCAGCTGGGACAGGTCGCCCTTGCCCAGCCACTGCAGCAGCCGCCGCGCCCGGTAGCCGTCGAAGAGGCTCCAGACCAGCGCGCCCACCAGCGCCCCGACGAACGTCCACACGGCGGATTCGTGGGACAGGCCCCAGACCGCCCCCACCGATACCAGGAGCAGCAGGCCGATCAGCCGCGGGATCATGCGGCGCCGACGCGGGAATTCTGGGCCGTGCGGGCGGAAGGATTCTGGGCAGTCAGGCGATAGCCGGCTCCGCGCACGGTTTCCACCATGACGGCGGCCTCGCCCAGCGATTCTCTCAAGCGTTTCACATGCACGTCCACGGTGCGCTCCTCGATGAAGACATGATCTCCCCAGATCCTGTCGAGCAGCGTACCACGGGTGTGCACACGTTCCGCGTGTTTCATCAGATAGTGCAGCAGCTTGAATTCGGTCGGTCCGACCTTGAGTTCCTGGCCCTGGAAACTGACGCGGTAAGTGGCCGCGTCGAGGACCAGTTCGCCCACCTGCACCGAGTCATTGACGACTTCCGGAGCGCGCCGGCGCAGCACGGCGCGGATGCGGGCCAGCAACTCCTGCGTGGAGAACGGCTTGGTGATGTAGTCGTCGGCACCGGCGTCCAAACCCTGAACCTTGTCGGACTCGTCGCTGCGGGCCGTCAGCATGAGAATGGGAACGGTGCGCGTGCGCTCGTGCTTGCGCCACTGGCGCGCCAGCACGGCCCCACTTTCACCGGGCAGCATCCAGTCCAGCAGGATCACGTCGGGCAACACGGCGTCGATTTCCCGCTGCGCGGCCTGACCGTCGAACACCACCGTGGGGGCAAAGCCGTTGTGGCGCAGGTTGACGGCGATCAGCTCGGCAATGGACGGCTCGTCCTCCACCACCAGCACACGAGGCAGCTTTTTCACGAAGGCCTCCCCCGCCCGGCTGGCCGGCTTTCCCCTCGGTGGGTGCGAGACACAAAACGGCGCATGCTGTTCATCCGACGACCGACTCCACCTTGTCCATGGGCACATGGCGCACGTCTTCGCCCTTGACGATGAAGATGATCTGCTCGGCAATGTTCTTGGCGTGGTCGCCGACACGCTCCAGCGACTTGGCCAGGAACAGCAGGTCCAGGCTGGGCGAAATGGTGCGAGGGTCTTCCATCATGTAGGTGATCAGCTTGCGAAGGAAGCCATCGTATTCGGTGTCGATGGCATTGTCCTCCTTGATGATGGCCAGCGCCATGGTGGTGTCCAGCCGTGCAAAGGAATCGAGCGTCTTGCGCAGCAGGCCGGCCGCCAGGTCGGCCGCCGTGCGTAGCTCCGAAATCGGCAGCGAGCGCGGCGTGCCGGCTTCGATGATGGACTTGACCATGCGCGCCACCCGGGCGACCTCGTCACCCGCACGCTCCAGATTCTGGGTGGTGCGGGAGATGGCCATCAGGAAGCGCAGATCGCGGGCGGTGGGCTGGCGCCGACCGATGGTGGAGATGATCTCGTGATCGATGTTCAGCTCCATCTGGTTGATGCGGCTCTCGGTTTCGAGCACCTGCTCGGCCGTCTCCAGGCTCAGGTGCACGAGCGCGTACACGGCCTGGTGGAGCTGCGATTCGACCAGGCCACCCATCTCCAGCACGTGGGTGGAGATGGAGTTGAGTTCGGCGTCGAACTGGCTGGAAATGTGTTTGTCACCCATGTCGGTCTCCCTGGAAGATCAGCCGAAGCGGCCGGTGATGTAGTCCTCGGTCTCGGTCTTGGTGGGCTTGAAGAAGATCTGTTCGGTGGCGCCGAATTCGATCAGCTCGCCCAGGTACATGTAGGCCGTGAAGTCGCTGCAGCGGGCGGCCTGCTGCATGTTGTGTGTGACGATGGCGATGGTGTAGTCGTTCTTGAGCTCGTGCACCAGCTCTTCCACCTTGCCGGTGGAGATCGGGTCCAGCGCCGAAGTCGGCTCGTCGAGCAGCAGCACCGAAGGTTTGACCGCCACGCTGCGCGCGATGCACAGGCGCTGCTGCTGGCCACCGGAGAGCGACAGGCCGCTCTGGTGCAGCTTGTCCTTGACCTCGTTCCACAGTGCGGCCTTGGTCAGCGCCCATTCCACGCGGTCGTCCATCTCGCCCTTGCTCAGGCTTTCATAGAGCTTCACGCCGAAAGCGATGTTGTCGTAGATCGACATCGGGAACGGCGTCGGCTTCTGGAACACCATGCCGATGCGGGCGCGCAGCAGGTTCAGATCCTGCTTCTCGTCCAGGATGTTCTCGCCGTAGAAACTGATCTGGCCCTCGGCGCGCTGGCCGGGGTAGAGGCTGTACATGCGGTTGAGCGTGCGCAGCAGCGTGGACTTGCCGCAGCCCGACGGGCCGATGAAGGCGGTGACCTTGTGCTCGGCAATGTCCATGCTCACGTTCTTGAGCCCCTGGAACTTGCCGTAGAAGAAGTTGAGGTTGCGCACCTCGAGCGCGTTGCGCTGCTGGATGTCGGCGGCCATGGCGGTCATGACAGGTCTTTCGTGATCGGTGTGAAGAGGTGACGGCGCGATCAGGCGGAAACCTTCTCGCGGAAGAAGACGCGGGCCAGGATGTTCAGCACCAGCACGGCCAGTGTGATCAGCAGCGCACCGGCCCAGGCGAGACGGATCCAGTTGTCGTAGGGGCTCATGGCGAACTGGAAGATCACCACGGGCAGGTTGGCCATCGGCTTGGTCATGTCGGTGCTGAAGAACTGGTTGTTCAGCGCGGTGAACAGCAGCGGCGCCGTTTCGCCGCTGATGCGGGCCACCGCCAGCAGCAAGCCGGTGATGACGCCGCTCTTGGCGGCGCGCAGCGTGACCATGAGCGACACCTTCCAGCGCGGCGCGCCCAGGGCGAAGGCCGCTTCACGCAGGCTGCCGGGCACCAGGCGCAGCATGTTTTCGGTGGTGCGAACGACCACCGGCACCGCGATCAGCGACAGCGCCAGACTGCCCGCGAAACCCGAGAAGTTGCCCACCGTGGCCACCGCGATGGCGTACACGAACAGGCCCAGTACGATGGACGGAGCGGACAGCATGATGTCGGTGACGAAGCGGGTCAGCTCGGCGGTCTTGCTGCGGTCGCCGTACTCGGTGAGGTAGATGCCGGCCAGGATGCCCACGGGCGTGGCCACCAGCACCGTCAGCCCCACCATCATCAGCGAACCGACGATGGCGTTGCGCAGGCCCCCGCCTTCGGTGCCGGGCGCCGGCGTGTCGTGCGTGAACAGGTTGCCGTCCAGCGCAGACAGCCCGTTGCTGAGCAGCACGCCCAGGATCCACAGCAGCACGGCCAGGCCGAGCACCATGGCGCCCATGGAGAGCGTCAGCCCCACAGCGTTGGCGCGCTGACGGCGGGCATATCGTTTTTGGTCGAAGTTGGGATTCATCTCAGTTTTCCAAAGCGTCGGACACCAGGCACATCGCCTGCCACACCGTGGCAGGAAAGGTCACCCTCACGCTCCCTTGGCCTTTTCGGCGCGCAGGATCATGACCTTGGCCAGCGACAGCACGATGAACGTGATGACGAACAGCAGGAAGCCCAGCGCGAACAGGGTGGAGAGGTGGAAGTCGGCCGCCTCACCGAACTCGTTGGCCAGCGTCGAGGCAATCGACGTGCCCGGCGAAAACAGCGAGGTCGGCATGCGGTTGGCGTTGCCGATCACGAAGGTGACGGCCATGGTTTCACCCAGGGCCCGGCCCAGGCCGAGCATGACGCCGCCGATGACGCCCTTGTTGGTGTACGGCAGCACGACGCGGCGCACGACTTCCCAGGTGGTGCACCCCAGGCCATAGGCCGATTCGCGCAGGATCGGCGGCACGATCTCGAACACGTCGCGCATCACCGCCGCGATGAACGGCAGGATCATGAACGCCAGCACGATGCCCGCGGCCAGGATGCCGATGCCGTTGGGCGCGCCCCCGAACAGGAAGCCCACCAGCGGCAGCCCCCCCAGCACGCTTTGCAGCGGCACCTGCAGGTAGTCGGCAAACAGCGGGGCGAACACGAACAGGCCGAACATGCCGTAGATGATCGAGGGCACGGCGGCCAGCAGTTCGATGGCGGTGCCCAGCGGCCGGCGCAGCCAGGTCGGGCAGGTTTCGGTGAGGAACAGCGCGATGCCGAAAGCCAGCGGCACCGCGATCAGCAGCGCGATACCGGCACTGGCCAGGGTGCCGACGATGGCGATGGCGGCACCGAAATCTTCATTGACCACGTCCCATTCGACGTGCCAGATGAACTGAACGCCAAAGCGCTGGAAAGCGGGCCAGGCGTTGATGAACAGCGAAATGATGATGCCCAGCAGCGCCACCAGCACCAGCAGCGAAAAGACCTGCGTGACACGGTGGAACAGTGCGTCCTGCAGACGCTGGCGGCGGGCGATGGTTTCCATCGACACGGTGGTGCCGGTCTGCGCCGGCGCGGAGGGCGAAGTCATGGTGGTATCCAGGCTCATGTTGGCTCCCGGTTCGTTCAAAGGGCCCGCGCCGCCCATGGCGGCGGCGGGCCCGGCCAACTTACTTCTGGATCTGCGACCAGACCTTGCTGCGGATCTCGTTGGTCAGGCTGTCGGGCAGCGCGACGTAGTCCAGGTCGGCAGCCATCTGCTTGCCGTTCTTGAAGGCCCAGTCGAAGAACTTGAGCACTTCGGCCGACTGCGCCTTGTCCGCCGGCTGCTTGTACATCAGGATGAACGAAGCGGTGCTGATGGGCCAGCTTTCGGCGCCCTTGGCGTCGACCATGGACACGCCCATGCCCGGCACGCTGAACCAGTCCACCCCAGCGGCAGCGGCGGCGAAGGACTTGTCGTCGGGCGAGACGTACTTGCCATCCTTGTTCTGCAGCTGCAGGTAGGGGATGTTGTTCTTCTTGGCGTAGGCGTATTCCACGTAGCCCAGCGCGCCCTTGACGCGGCTGACGTTGGCGGCCACGCCTTCGTTGCCTTTGCCGCCCACGGAGGTGGAAGCCGGCCACTTGACGGCAGCGCCCTTGCCCACGGTGGCGGACCAGTCCTTGCTGACTTCGTTCAGGTAGTCGGTGAAGTTGAAGGTCGTGCCCGAGCCGTCCGAACGGTGCACGACGGTGATGATCTGGTCGGGCAGCGTCTTGCCGGGGTTCAGGGCCACGATCTTGGGATCGTTCCACTTGGCGATCTTGCCCATGAACATCTCGGCCAGCACCGGGCCGGTCACGCGCAGTTCACCGGGCTTGACGCCGTCGATGTTGAACACGGGCACCGTGCCGCCGATGATGGCGGGGAACTGCACCATGCCATCCTTGTCCAGCTCTTCGCCCTTGAGGGGGGCGTCGCTGGCACCGAAGGCCACGGTCTTGGCGCGGATCTGGCGGATGCCGCCCGACGAGCCGATCGACTGGTAGTTCAGACCCACGCCGGTCTGGGCCTTGTAGGCTTCGGCCCACTTGCCGTAGATCGGGAACGGGAACGAAGCGCCAGCGCCCGTGATGTCGGCGGCCAGGGCGGCCCCCATGGCCAGCGAGGCGAAAGCGGCAGCGGCCACGGTCTTCAGAAGGGTTCGTTTGGTGTTCATTCGGGTCCTCTCGGTAGATGAAACAGGGGGTTCGACCGAGACTCTAGGGACGCCATGTGACAGCTCTGTGACAGTCACAAAGAAATCCGGAAACCGTCTGCCGGCCGCCACCCGGCGCTGGCCCGACCACGGCCAGGGGCATGGCAATGCGTCACAATCCCCCCCGACGCACTTTCGCACCGGCCACCCCTTTCCGGGGTCGGCCCGCCTGACTTCTCCATGCAAAACGGAACCCCGCTTGCCGCCATCGACCTGGGCTCGAACAGCTTCCGGCTCGAAATCGGCCGCTACCACTCCGGTCACATCGAACGCATCGAATACCTCAAGGAAACCGTCCGCCAGGGCAGTGGCCTCGACGAAAACAAGGTGCTCAACCAGGCCGCCATGCAGCGCGGCTGGGACTGCCTGGCGCGCTTTGCCGAGCGCCTGCACGGCTTCAAGAAACACCAGGTGCGTGCCGTCGCCACGCAGACCTTGCGCGAAGCCCGCAACCGCGACGAATTCCTGCGCAAGGCCCAGAGCATCCTGGGTTTCCAGATCGAGGTGATTTCGGGCCATGAAGAGGCCCGCCTGATCTACCAGGGGGTGTCGCGCTTGCTGCCCCAGTCGGACGAACGGCGTCTGGTGGTGGACATCGGTGGGCGCTCGACCGAGATGATCCTCGGCCACGGCTACGAATCGCGCGAAATGGAGTCCTACCGGCTGGGCAGCGTGGCCTGGACGGGCCGCTATTTCGCCAAGGGCCAGATTTCCGCCACGGCCTTCCGCACCGCCGAGGTCGCGGCCAAGGCCGAAATCGACCAGGCACTCGACGTGTTTCCGCCCAGCGAATGGAGCCTGGCCTACGGCTCCTCGGGCACCGTCAGTTCGGTCGCCGACATCCTGTCGGCCAACGGCTGGGCCTCCGGCGTGGTCACGCGCTCCGGACTGGACTGGCTGGTCGAACGCATGATCAAGGCCGGCCACGTCGACCAGTTGCGGGTCGAGGGGCTCAAGGACGAGCGGCGCCCGGTCCTGTGCGGCGGGGTGAGCGTGTTGCGTGCGATCTTCGACCTGTTCGGGATCGAACAGATGATCCCGACCCAGGGCGCGCTGCGCCATGGCGCGCTGTACGACCTGATCGATCGCGAAACCGACGGCACCGACGTGCGCGAGCGCACCGTGCGCTGGCTGGGCGAGCGCTTCTCCATCGATGGCGGGCAGGCCGACCGCGTCAGCCGCGTCGCCACGGCGCTG
Source organism: Hydrogenophaga sp. NFH-34 (assembly GCF_021401345.1). GTDB lineage: Bacteria > Pseudomonadota > Gammaproteobacteria > Burkholderiales > Burkholderiaceae_C > Hydrogenophaga > Hydrogenophaga electricum. The sequence continues at coordinate 330,997 of NZ_JACBGE010000001.1, read as the reverse complement.
TTTGCCCAGATCGCGGCCGACGACCCGCTGGCCGGCCGTTATTCGCAGAAACTCGCCTGGGCCGCGCACCTGCACGAGATCGGTACCCATATCTCGCACGACCGTTCGTACCACCACGGTGCCTACATCCTGGACAACGTCGACGCGCCCGGCTTCTCGCTGGCCGAACTGCACCGCATGAGCCAACTCGTGCTGGGGCAACGCGGCAAACTCAAGAAGATGGAAGACGCGCTCACCGACGAGCTGTTCGCCAAACAGCTGATGAGCCTGCGGCTGGCGGTGCTGCTCTGCCATGCCCGCCAGATGCCCGAATACGAGCTGCTCAAGCTGGGCTACAAGCCCGGCACGTTCCGCCTGAGCACCGCGCCGGGCTGGGCCAAACGCTTCCCGCAATCGGCCTGGCTGCTGGGGGAAGAGGTGCAGGCCTGGCAGAAAACGCCCTGGAAACTGCAGGCCGACATCCGTTGACCCTGGGCGTCACGCCCGTGAATCTGTCACGCAAACCGGACACGGTTGCGCTTTTGCGCGCCGGCACGTGCTTCGGCTGCCTTCTGCCGGCCTACCATGCGCCCATGAGCGCCCTCACAAAACACACAAGGCAGACGGCATGGCCCTGATCCTGGTGGCGGAAGACGATCCGGGCACGCTCAAACTCCTGAGTGTGGTGCTGCAGCACCAGGGTCACGATGTGGTGGAAACGACCACCGGCACCCAGGCCTGGGACCTGATCCAGCGCCTGCGTCCCGACCTGGTGGTCAGTGACATCAACATGCCCGGCATGACCGGGTTCGACCTGCTGGGCCAGGTGCGCGACGACATCGACCTGGCCCTCACCCCCTTCATCCTGCTGACTTCCCTGCAGGAGCGCCGCGACATGCGCCAGGGCATGCGCATGGGCGCCGACGACTACCTGACCAAACCGTTCCAGAGCCGCGAACTCATCGACGCCGTGAACGCCCAACTGGGCAAACAGGCCTTGCGGGCGGCATCGCAGGAAATGCAGTTCCACGCCCGCCTGCACGACGCGCTGGAGGCCCAGGCGCGCGACCTGGGCGATGACTACGAGGACAAGCTCGCGCTGGCGCTGAGCCAGCAATGGCCGGGCACGCACGACGAAGGCCGCGGAGCCCCCGAGGTGCAGGGCGTGCTGCTGTGCGCCGGCATCCTCGCGCACGACCAGTGGGCCGCCACCCTGCCCCCCCCGGCGCTGGCCCACCTGCTCAAGCGCTTTCACGAAAGCTGCGGCGACACGGCCCACCTGTTCGGCGCCAGCCACATGCAGTTCACGGGCGACGGCATCGTGGCCCTGTACCAGGACCCGTCTCCCACGCTCGCCACCTCCCCGGCCCTGCGCGCGATCAAGGCGGCGCTGGGTCTGCAGAAATCGGTCGCGGCCCTGCGCGCCTTCATCGCCCGCCAGCATCCGGGCCTGGCGCTGCCCACGTTCGACATCGGCATGGCCGTGCACTGTGGCCCGGTCGGGCTGATGCGCCTGGAAGGCCTGATCGGCGGCGCGGCGCAGACGGTGCCGGTCGGCCAGACCGTGGTCGACACCCTGGCCATCCAGCGCCATGCCGTGGGCGGCGGCACCCCGATCACCGTCAGCGTCCCGGTGCTGCGCAGCATCACCGGCGCCGTGATCGCGGCCCAGCGCTACCTGCTGGCGCTGCCGCACCGGGAGCAGCCGATCGATGTCTGCCGCATCGAAGCGCTGACGCTCTGACGCCCCCTCTTCCCCCCCTTTTTTTCACAGTCGCGCACCATGGCCCGCCGCCTCTCCCTCGGCCCGACCCTGATGGCCGCCTTCTTGCTGACGGCCCTGCTGCCAGCGGCCATGGTCGCCTGGCTGCTGTCGTCCAACAGCTCCCAGTCCATCAAGACGCTGGCCGAGAACGCCATGAGCCAGGCCGCCCACCGGGTCGACGTGGGGGCGCTGGCCCATCTGGGTGAGTCGCACACCGTGGTCAACGCCCTGGTGCCGCCGTTCGAAATTTCGGGTGCCGAAGCTTCGCGCACCCGCAACTGGCTGCGCGACACGCAGGCACTGGAAGAAATGGCCTATGCCCTCACCCAGCAGTCACCCAACGTGCCCTATCTGTATGCGGGCAAGGCCGACGGCGCCTTCTTCGGGCTGGAAAAGGAGGAACGGGGTTTCGTGGTCCGCGAAATCCAGCCGGGAGAGCCCGGCCGCCGGCAGTACCTGATTCGCAAACCCGGTGACCGCAGCACGCTGGAGAAGGTGGAGGACACGCTGTACGACCCCCGCCAGCGCCCCTGGTACCAGCTCGCGGCCCGCTCGGGGCAGCGGGTCTTCACCAGCGTCTATCGCTCGGCGGTGAAGCCCCAGTTCGACCTCACGCTGGCCCACCCCATCTACACCGCAGGCGGTCATCAGTTGCTGGGCGTGATCGCGGTCGACATGAGCCTGGCCCGGTTGACCGACCTGATCCGCAGCACCCGCATCAGCGAGAACGCGGTGACCTACCTGGTGGACCAGCAGGGGCTGTTCGTCGCCTCGTCCGTGGACGAGGAACTGAGCACCCTGGTCGACGGGCGGCATCGCCGCCTTTCGCCCGAACAGAGCCGCGATCCGCTGGTGCGCACGTCCTACGAACAGCTGCGCACGCTGCCGCCGACGGAAGACCAGACCTCCGCCGGCCTGGTGCGGCTGTCGCCACCACCCAGCCTGTGGCACCAGATCGGCCTGGGCGAGAGCCGCCTGATCGCGCTGCAACGCCCGTTCGGCGCCAAGTTCGGCCTTGACTGGCGCCTCATCGTCGTTGCGCCGGAACGCGATTTCACCGGCTCCGTCATCCGCGCACGCCAGTGGGCCCTGGCCGGCATGGTCGGGCTGATGCTGGTCTGCGCCGCCGCCGCCCTGATGCTGGCGCGCGGCCTGTCGCGCCAGTTTTCGCGGCTCAACGCGTCGGCCTCCGCGCTCGGGGCCGGCGACATTCCACCGATCCACAACGACGCCCCCCTGCACGAGGTGCGTCACCTGTCCCAGGTGATGCACGACAGCGCCCACCAGTTGCAGGCCTACAACCGCGAGATCCGGCTCAAGAACGAACAACTGCTGCAAGCGGCCCAGTTGCTGGAGGAGCGGGTGCGCGCGCGCACGGCCGAACTGGCGACTTCGCGCGAGGAAGCGCTGGCGGCCGCGCGCGCCAAGGCCGGCTTCCTGGCGGTGATGAGCCACGAAATCCGCACCCCGCTCAACGGCGTGATGGGCATGAGCGAATTGCTGGCCGACACCCCGCTGACCGACACCCAGCGCGGCCTGTTCAACGTGCTGCGCCTGTCCTGCGGACAGTTGCAGTCGGTGGTGGGCGACATCCTCGACTTCTCGCGCATCGAAGCGGGCCGGCTCGACCTCGAACAACGCCCGTTCGACCTGCATGCCGCCATTGGCGATTCGCGCCAGATGGTGCAACTGGCCGCGCTGGAAAAAGGCCTGAGCCTGCAGACGCACATCGGTGCGGACGTGCCCCGGGTCATCGTCGGCGACGTGACCCGGCTGCGCCAGGTGCTGCTGAACCTGCTGAGCAACGCCATCAAGTTCACCCACACCGGCGGCATCACGCTGGACGTGCGCCAACTGGGCACGGAGGCGGATGGCAGCCAGCGCATCGGCTTCACCGTCACCGACACCGGCGTGGGCATCCGGCCCGAAAAGCTCGGGCAACTCTTTCAGCCCTTCGCGCAGGGCGACACCTCGACCACGCGGGTCTACGGCGGCACGGGCCTGGGCCTGGTCATCTGCCGCCACCTCGTCGGCCTGATGGGCGGGCAGATTCGCGTCCAGAGCCACCCGGGCCAGGGCTCGGCTTTCACCTTCGACATCCGCACCACCGCCGGCACCACCGACGACCTGCAACCGGCCAACGCGGCCACCCTGCCCCCTTCGCGGGCCGGCCTGCGGGTGCTGGTGGTGGACGACAACACCGTGAACCTGCGCGTGGCCGCCGCCATGCTGCACCGCCTGGGCCATGCCCACGCCACCGCCGACGGCGGGCAGGCGGCCATTGAAGCCATTGCCGCCGCCCACACGGCCGGCCAGCCGTTCACCCACGTGCTGCTCGACCGCCACATGCCCGACCTGGACGGCATCGCCGCCGCCCGGGCCATCCTGGCCGGCTGGGGCGACCAGGCCCCGCGCCTCATCGGCGTGTCGGCTTCGTCCCTCGGTGAAGACCGCCAGCGCTGCCTCGACGCCGGCATGAGCGACTACCTCGCCAAACCGCTGCAACTGGCCGAGTTGGCGCAGGCCCTGGCCAGCCCGACCGCCGGCGCGCAGCCAGCGCCACCCGCCGTGGCCGCCCTGCCCACCGAAGCCCTGCCCTGGCTCGACGCCGGGCGCTGGGCGGGGTTTGCCGAATTCGACGATGCCGCAGGCACCTTGCGGCGCGAAGTGATCGGGGAGTTTCTGGCCGCGCTCGACGCGCGCCTGGCCGGTCTGACGCAGGCCCTGCAGGACGGCGACATCCCGCTGTTCCGTGAGCGGGCGCATTTCCTGGCGGGATCGGCGGCCAACGTCGGCGCCAGCCGGCTGGCGGCGGCCTGCATGGCGGCCGAGCAGATGGCGGCCCATGCCAGTGGTGCCGAGCAGGTGCAGCAACTGGCCATCATCCAGGCGGGCGTGGCGCCGACCCGGGCCGCCCTGCAGACGCTGATCCAGCCGGCGGTCTGAAGCTCCGCCCTGGGGCGCGGCAGCGCGCGGCGGCTCAGAGCAATTCGGGCGTCTGCACCGTCACGATCACCGTCTCCAGGCGGCCGTTTCGTTCGCGCTGGCGCAGCCACCAGACCGCGCCTTTTTTCATGGGGCAGCCGTCTTCCGGCAAGCCGAGCAGGCGCGCGATCACGCGCCCCAGGGTGGGCTGATGCCCCACCACCAGCGTGGGCGACTTGCCGTGCGGCCACTGCACCAGGGTCAGCAGGTCGGCCGGATCGCCTTCGGGCGCGAGTTCGTCGCGCAGCTTGTACCTGCGCCCGAGCGCCAGTGCGGTCTGTTCGGTGCGCTGCGCCGGGCTGGCGAAGATGCGCGCGCCGTCGGGCAACTGGCGGTCGAGCCAGGCGGCCATGCGGGCCGCCTGCTTCTCGCCGCGCGGCGTGAGCCGCCGGGCCAGGTCCAGCGCATCGCCCTGGCGCCCCTGCTCCAGTTCCGGGTGATCAACGGCTTCTGCGTGGCGCCAGAGAAGCAGGTCCATGGCATTGGCTCCCGTGGTCAACCCTTGCTGCCGTAACGCGCCATCAGGCTGGCCTGCGCCGACAGCGGCGTGGGCGCGGCCTTGCCACGTGCGCCCGGCAAACTGCCCGCCGGCACGTAGCGCCCGTCGGGTTGCAGCAGCCAGGCGTCCCGCGTGTCGTGCAGGTAGGCGGTGAGGCATTCGTCGATGATGCGGCGGCGCAGCTCGGGATCGGTCACCGGCCAGGCCAGCTCCACCCGCCGCAGCATGTTGCGGTTCATCCAGTCGGCGCTGGACAGCCACAGCTCCTCCTGGTCATCGACGCGGAAATAGAACACGCGCGAATGCTCCAGCAGGCGGCCGATGACGGAGCGCACGCGCACGTTGTCGGTCACGCCCGGCAACTGCGCCGGCAGGATGCAGGCACCGCGCACGATGGCGTCGATCTTCACGCCCTGCTGCGACGCCAGGGCCAGCGCACGCGCCAGCGGTTCGTCGGTCAGCGCGTTCATCTTCAGCACGATGCGCGCCTCCTTGCCGGCGGCAGCAGCTGCCGCCGCCGCGTCGACCTTGTCCTGCATCGTCTTGTGCAGATTGAACGGCGCGTTGAGCACCTTGCTCAGCTTGGGCAAACGGTTCTGGCTGGCCAGGTGCAGGAAGAGCTGGTCGAGGTCGGCGGTCAGCGCCTCGTCGGCCGAGAGATAGCTCAAGTCGGTGTACAGGCGGGCTGTGCCGGCGTTGTAGTTGCCGGTGGACAGGTGGGCATAACGGCGCAGACGGCCGTTTTCGCGGCGCGTGACCAGCAGCATCTTGGCGTGGGTCTTGAGACCAACCACGCCGTACACCACCTGCGCCCCGACCGACTCCAGCCGCTCGGCGTAGCTGATGTTGGCCTCTTCGTCGAAGCGGGCCTTCAGCTCCACCACGGCCATGACTTCCTTGCCGCGGCGCACGGCTTCGCGCAGCAACTCCATCAGCTCGGAGCGCGCGCCGGTGCGGTAGATGGTCTGTTTGATGGCCAGCACATCGGGGTCTTCCACCGCCTCGCGCAGAAACGCCAGCACCGCGTCAAAGCTTTCGTAGGGCTGGTGGATCAGCACGTCGCCCTGCTGCAGGCGCTCGAAATACGACTGCCCCGGCACCAGTTGGCGGGGCCAGCCGGCCTGGTAGCGCTCGAAGCGCAGCGTCGGGGCCTCGATCTGGTCGATCAGCTGGTTCAGCCGCACCAGATTGACCGGGCCCGGCACGCGGTACAGCGCCTCGGCCGGCAGGGCGAACTGCGCGCGCAGGAAACCTGAGAGGAATTCGCTGCAACCGGCCGACACCTCCAGGCGCACCGCCTCGCCATAGTGGCGCTGCTGCAGGCCCTTGCGCAAGGCAGTGCGCAGGTTCTTCACCTCTTCTTCGTCCACCGCCAGATCGGAGTGGCGGGTGACGCGGAACTGCGAGAACTCGGTCACCTGCCGGCCGGGAAACAGGTCGGCCAGGTGCGAGCGGATCAGGCTGGAGATGGAAACGAAATGGCTCTGCTTGGAGCCACGCACGGGCGGCATGCGCAGGTAACGCGGCAGGATGCGCGGCACCTTGACGATGGCCACTTCGTTTTCGCGGCCGAACGCGTCCTTGCCGGTCAGCCGGACGATGAAGTTCAGCGACTTGTTGGCCACCTGGGGAAACGGGTGGGCCGGGTCCAGACCGACCGGGATGAGCAGCGGCTGCACCTCTTTCTGAAAGTGCTCGCGCACCCAGCGGCGCTGGCGCGGATTGCGCTCACCGTGCGAGACGATCTTGATGCCCTTCTTCTCCAGCAGGGGCATCAGCTCGTCGTTGTAGATCGCGTACTGCTGGGCCACCAGATCGTGCACCTTGCCCGACAGTTGCTGGTAGCTCTGCTCGGTGTACAAACCGTTCTGCTCGTGGCTCTTGCCGGCAGTCAATTGCGGCGCCATGCGCACCTCGAAGAATTCGTCGAGGTTGGACGAGACAATGGCCAGGTAGCGCAGCCGCTCCAGCAACGGCACGTCGGGCCGGCGGGCCCAGTCCATCACCCGCTCGTTGAAAGCGAGGATGCTGTGGTCGCGGTCAAGAAAGGGCAGTTTGTTGTTCTGGGAACTGGCGCTCATGGTGGGCGAGCGTGCCGGCAGAAGACGGTCCGGGCATCGCAGATGACGGCAATGTGACCATTATTCAACGACCTGATGACGTTTGTGTGACACCCTGCCGGCGCACACCAGCCCCGGCCCCGGCCGCTGCGGAAAACGGCACAAGCTCGCGCTCGAACTGGGCGGCCACGGTGTCCCAGCCGAAGCCCAGCGCGCGCTGACGGGCCTGGTGCCGCGGCAGTTTCAGCGCCTGCGCCCAGGCCACCTGCAGGTCGTCGTCGAGCGCACCGCCGCCGCTGTCGCCCACCACCTGCAGCGGGCCGTCCACCGGGTAGGCGGCCACCGGCGTGCCGCAGGCCATGGCCTCCAGCATCACCAGCCCGAAGGTTTCGTGGCGGCTCGGGAACACGAACACGTCGGCCGCCGCGTAGACGTGCGCCAGCTCGGGCCGCGACAGCAGGCCCAGCCAGTGCACGTCGGGGTAGCGCGCCTGCAGCGCGTTCTCCAGCGGGCCGACCCCGCACACCACCTTGCTGCCCGGCACATCCAGCGAGAGAAAGGCGTCGATGTTCTTTTCGTAAGAGACCCGCCCCACGTACAGGCTCACGGGCCGTGCCAACGCCCCGAGCAGGTCGGTCGCGTGCGGCGCGGGCGCCATCGTGAACAGCCGCGTATCGACGCCGTGGGTCCAGGGGCGCAGTCGGCGGAACCCGCGGCCGGACAGCATGTTCAGCACACCGTCGGTGGGCACCAGTACCGCCTGGCTGGGCCGGTGGAAGCGCCGCAGCAAGGCGTAACCCCAGGCCACGGGCACGCGCAGTGCCGCGTGCAGGATTTCGGGAAACCGGGTGTGGAACGCGGTCGTGAACGGCCAGCCGCGACGCAGGCATTGGCGCCGCGCGGCCCAGCCCAGCGGCCCTTCGGTGGCGATGTGCACGGCATCGGGCCGGAGTTGATCGAACAGCGCCTTCATCCGGCGGCCCGGCCACACCGCGATGGAAATGCCCGGGTAGCCCGGACAAGGGCGGGCGCGGAAATCCCCGGGTTCGATCACCAGCACCTCGTGCCCGCGCTGGCGCAGTTGCTGCACGAGTTCGACCAGGGTCGTCACCACCCCGTTGACCTGGGGCGCCCAGGCATCCGTCACCAGAACGATCTTCATGCGGTTGGCACCGGTTCAGGCTGTGGCCGCCCTGACCGACAGGGGCGCGGGCAAGGCTTCGGGCAGCGGTATCCGGGTCTGGCGCGCCGGCGGCTGCCAGTGCACCAGCTCCAGCCGGCCGTCGCTGTGTTCGACCAGGGCCGACAGGCTCTCCACCCAGTCGCCGTCGTTGCAATAGAGCGTGCCGTCGATCCAGCGCATCTCGGGGCGGTGGATGTGGCCGCAGACCACCCCCTGGTAACCGCGCGCACGGGCCTCGGCAGCCACCGCGCCCTCGAAGTCGCTGACGTAGTTCACCGCCGTCTTGACCTTGTGCTTGAGGTATTGCGAGAGCGACCAGTACGGCAGACCGAGCCGGGCCCGCAGGCTGTTGAGGTGGCGGTTCAGGCGCAGCGTGAACTCGTAGAGGTTGTCCCCCACATAGGCCAGCCATTTGGCGCACTGAATCACACCGTCGAAGTGGTCGCCGTGCACCACCCACAGGCGGCGCCCGTCGGCGGTTTCGTGCACGGCTTCGTTGCGCACCTCGATGCCCCCGAAACTGTGGCCGTGGAACTGGCGCGCGAATTCGTCGTGGTTGCCGGGTACGAACACCACGCGGCAGCCCTTGCGGGCGCGGCGCAGCAGTTTCTGCACCACGTCGTTGTGGGCCTGCGGCCAGAACCAGCGGCGGCGCAACTGCCAGCCGTCGACGATGTCGCCGACCAGGTACAGGGTCTGACTCGGGTAGTGCTTGAGGAAGTCCAGCAGCGCCTCGGCCTGGCAGCCGGCGGTGCCCAGGTGCAGGTCGGAAATGAAAACGGCCCGGTAACGGGACCGTTCGGCGGCATCACCCGGGCGTTCCTCGTCGGGCAGTGGATCGGCATCCTCTTCGGCCAGGGCACCGCGAAACTGGCTCTGCCAGGCCGCCTGTACCGCCCCCTGTGGGAGCGTGCGGAGCGCGGCGGGGGGCGCCATCATGTCAAGCACCCAGAAAGTGTTTGCGGTACCGGGCCGGCAGGTCCTGCAGGCGCATCATGAGCGGCAGGTCGGCGGCGTTGAAGTCCGGGTCCCAGGCCGGCGGGCCGAGCACCTTGGAGCCCAGCCGCAGGTAGCCCTTGATCAGGGCCGGCGGCTCCACATCCAGCGTGTCGTCCAGCTGATCCACCGGCAGCGGCAGGCGCGGTCGCACATGGAATTCGATCGAGGCCAGGTGCTTCTCGCGCACCTGGCGCCAGATACTGGCCGCAGCATGACCGCCGCCGACCATGCCGTGCGGGCCTTCCAGGTTCATCGGGATGCTGGCGCAGCCGATCATGGTGTCCAGCCGGTTGCGCACCATGAACTCGCCCAGCGCGCCCCACAGCGCCATGATCACGCCGCCGTGGCGGTGGTCGCAGTGCACGCAGCTGCGGCCCAGCTCGACCATGGATTCGCGCAGGGCACGCAAGCGGGTCAGGTCGAATTCGGTGTCGCTGTAGAAGCTGCCGACACGGCGCGCCTGGGCCGGGGTGAGCACGCGGTAGGTGCCGATCACGTCGCGCGTGACCACATCGCGCACCAGCAGGTGTTCGCAGTAGTCGTCGAACAGGTCGACGTCGTGGCCGGGCACGGTGTTGGCCAGAATGGCCCCCATCTCGCCGGCGAACACGGCGTGCCTCAACCGCTGCGCTTCGCGAACCTCGTCCAGATGCCGCGCCCAGGCAACCTCGATGCCGCCAGCGGCCGGTGTCGCCAGGGGGCGAGGCTGGAAATCCGTGCGCGGATGAAGTGACCCCCTGGGCAAGGAGACGGGCGAGAGGTCCAGCGTCGGGGTGGGCAATTCTTTCATGGCGATCTCCTGGAACTGGGTGCCCGACAGGGGCACGGTGTCAGCGGTACTTGGTGTCATGAGCCCGCATTCTGGAAATCGCCGATGAACCCTCCGTGTCAGAACCGTGGCATTTGCATGACGCCGAACACGGCCCCACCGCGCGAACCGCTCAGCACCGCCCGGTCGGGCGCTCGGCCGGCACACCGAGGCCGTGCCGATCGTGCGCCGCCTGCGCTTCCAGCGCCGCCACCTGGGCACGCAAACGCTGCGCATGGCCGGCCGCTTTCAACAGGGCGTCGCTCAGTTCCTTGGTTTCCGCCTCGGCCTGCGTGCGGCGCTGCGCCTGCAGGCTGCACGCCTCCATCCACTGGTCCACTTGCGCCTGCAAGCCGGCCAGTTCCTGCATCAGTGCCGCACGCTGTGCCAGCAACTGTTCATGGAGCACGCTGAGCTGGTCGTGCTGCTCGACCAGCGCGCGGTAGTCGGCCTGGGCACGACCGAGATCGAATTCGAGCCTGGCGGCCTCGCCCGCCGAACCCTCGACGCGTTGGCCCAGGCGGCGCAGTTCCCCCTGAAGCGCGACGATTTCCGCGCGCCGCCCTTCAGCCACCTGCGCCAGACGATCCCGCTCCTGGCGCAGCGCCTCCAGTGTCTGAAGCCGCTCTTCGGTCTGCCGGGCGGCCTCGCCTTGCGGTGTCGGCTCTCGCGAAGCACTCATCGACCCACGCTCCTTGTCCGTTCGCTGTCGGTGGGCCTCAACGCGTGCCCAGCTGACCCGCCGATCGGCAAGTTCCATGCCCAGCCTGCGGGGCCCCAGGAACCGTCCAGCCCCCGGTGTCTGCCCAGAAGGCCGAGGGATAACCCTGAAGAAAAGACCACCAGCCAGGGTCGGTGTTACGGCCGACCCGTTACGTGCTCACAGAAACGAAGGCGGCAGACAAGATTAGCAACAACCATTCGCAGCATCAGATCAACCGCTGGTCGCCAACCGCTCAGGAGCACAGCGAACGCGTCGATGCCTATCACACAAGAAGAAAAATAAGAATACGAAGAAAAGAATTTCGCCACCAGTGTTGATTCAGATCAACTTCTGAGATCAGGCCAATTCGTTACGTAACAGGAGGGAAGGATGCGACGTAACAGACACACAGCAAACCGCTGAAAAACCGGAGGCCACGCAACGTGAATGCCTTCGTCTTACGCCAGACCGCCCGTGGGGTTAGCGCCCCATACACGAAAGAATCCTTGAAATCAAAGGGTTTTTTCCGCGCTGCAGGCGCCCGCTCAGCGCCGCAGAAGATCGCCCGCGCCGGATTGCCCCGCGCTCCGCCGGCGCGCCGTAACGCTGGCACCGAAGGTGCTATGAAATGTAACCAGCCGGCCCGCGCGGCCACTGGGCGCATCCGCTGTCACTGCCCGTTCACCCTTACACCCAGGAGTTCCCCATGAAAGCACGCATCATCCAGTTCCTGCGCGACGAAGAAGGCGCCACCGCCATCGAATACGGCATCATCGCCGGCCTGATGGCCCTGATGCTGGTCACCATCTTCGGCACCGACGGCGTCATCCAGGAAACGCTCAGCGACATCTTCACCAACGTCAAGAACATCGCCACCGGCGCTGGCGAATAAGCCGTTGCCATGCTCGCCGGCCTGGCCCTCTTCCTGCTCGCCGTCGTGGTCAGCGACTTCGGCCGCCGCCGCGTGCCCAACAGCCTCGTGCTGCTGGGTGCGCTCGGTGCCATCGCGGCCTTGCTGCTGAACCAGCAGCCGTTCGGTCTGGGCTGGCGGCAGGCCCTGGCCGGTGGTGGCGCGGCATTCAGCGCGCTGCTGCTGGTTTACGCGATGGGCATCATGGGCGCCGGCGACGTCAAGTTCGCCGGTGCGCTGGGCCTGTGGACCGGCCTGGCACCGCTGCCAGCCATCTGGATCGCGGCCACCCTGCTGGCGGCCGTGCACGCCCTCGTCTGGCTGGCCCTGCACCGGCTGCAGGTAGCCCCCCGCCTGCTGCGGGCCCTGTCCCACCCTCACGGTGGGCCGGTGCAGCCACCTGACCCGGCGCCCGCGCGCCAGGCGCGGCACCTGCCTTTGGCCGCCTACCTCGCCATCGCCGCCCTGGGCTGGATGGCGTGGCACCGGACCGCCACTCCCCTCTTTTCCTAGCCAACGCCCCAGGGCTCTGCTGCCATGCTCCGCTTTTCCAAGATCATTGCTGCCGTTCTGGTGCTGCTGGCCCTCGTGCTGGCCGCCTACGCCTGGAAGCTCAGCCGCCAGCCCGCGCCGCGCCCGGCGCCGGCCAACGCCCACCGCCAGGCTGCTGTCCCCACCTTCCCGGTGGTCGTCACCACAAAACCCTTGCCCGCCGGCGAACCGATTCCCGCCGACGCGCTGCGCCTGGCCGAACTGCCCATCAACCCGAGTGGTGCCTTCAAGACCGTGGCCGCCGCCACCGGGCGCATCCCGGTGCTCGATCTGAGCGAGGGCACGCCGCTGCTCGATGGGCAGATGGCGTCCGGCCTGGCCCTGCGCCTCGGCCCTGGCGAGCGCGCTGTGGCCGTCAAGGCCGACGAGGTCATGGGCGTCGGCAACAACGTGCGCCCGGGCGACTATGTCGATGTGTTCTTCACCGTCAAGGTCGACCACAAGGACGTCGACCGCAGCCAGGCCCGCCTGCTGCTCGCCCGCAAGCGGGTGTTGGCCTACGGGCAGGCCTCGCTCGAAGCGCTGCCCGACGAAGCCGGAGCCGAAGAAGCGGAAACCAAGGGCCGCTCGCTGAGCACGCCGACGCGCAAGAGCACCGAGCGCACACCGCCTGCCCGCACCGTGGTGCTGGCCGTGCCGGTGGAAGACGTCAACCGCCTCACGCTGGGCGAAGCCAGCGGCCGGCTGGTGCTGGCGCTGCGCCACCCCACCGACACCCGCGAGCCCGATCCCACGCTGTTTGCCGAGCTGCCACCGGCGCTGCAACCGCTGCCCGCCCAGCGTGGCGCGCCTGCCCGTGCGCCGCTGACCGGGGTGGACCGTGCGCAGGCCGGCCTGGCCACGGTCGACCTGGTGGCCGGTGGCCCCGCCCCGGCGCGCCAGACGCGCACCGCAGCCCGGTCGTCGGACGCACCGCGCGCGCGGCCGGCCGGCACCGAAGTCGAGATCCTGCGCGGCGATCGCCGCGACACCGTGCGCTACTGACTGGAAGACACCCCCGATGCTTCGCCCCATCCCGCCCTCGTCCCTTCGCGCTCTGTTTCCCCTGCTGCTCTGGGGGGCCGTGCCGCTGAGCACCCACGCCCAGGCCGGTACCGAACTGCTCAACCTGACCAGCGGCACCCAGCACGAGCTGCTGGTGGAAAAAGGCGTCAGCCGCATCGCCATCGCCGATGAAGGCGTGGTGGGCGTCACGCTCACGCGCCAGACCAAGGGCTCGCCCGCAGCCCGGCTCGTCATCACCGCCAAGGCCCCGGGCAGCACCTCGCTGCTGGTCTGGGAGCCCGGCAGCACACGCGCCCGCACCTACACCGTGCAGGTGCAGCGCCGCCTGGCGGTGTTCGACGGCGACTTTCCCGACACGCAGGCGCGCCGGCTGGCCCTGGCCACCGCGCTGGCCAGCCACCCCGAGAAGACCGAGGCCATCGACCGCTCGACCGTGCAGCTCAAGAGCCACACGGTTCAGGTGGACGTGAAGATCGTCGAGTTCAACAAGAATGTGCTCAAGCGCGCCGGCATCAATTTCTTCAGCGCCGCCTCCAACCGGCACGGCTTCACCTTCGGCGTGTCCACACCGGGCACCACCCCGACCTACGGCGTGGGCGTGTCCAACACGCTGACCCAGAGCCAGAACAGCACATCCAGCCTGGGCGCCAACGGCAGCGTCACCGTGGTGCCGGGCGCCCAGGCCACCGGGTCGCTGACTCTGGCGGGTGCGCTGTCGAGCGCGGCCGCCGCAGGCAGCGCCGGCACCACGGCGCTCAATTACGGCCTCACCTCGCCGGTGGTCGACGCCTTCAACCTGCTGGGCTATTCCACCAAGGCCGGCATCGGCATGGCGCTGGGTCTGCTCGAAGGCAACAACCTCGCGCGCGTGCTGGCCGAGCCCACGCTGGTGGCGCTGTCGGGCCAAAGCGCCAACTTCCTGGCCGGTGGCGAGATTCCCATTCCCATCGCCCAGGGGCTGGGCACGGTGAGCGTGGAATACAAACCCTTCGGGATCGGCCTGACGGTCTCGCCCACCGTGCTGGCCAACAACCGCATCGCGCTCAAGGTCGCGCCCGAAGCGAGTGAGCTGAACTACAGCAACGCGGTCGCGCTCAACGGCACGGTCGTGCCCGCGATCGCCACCCGCCGTGCCGACACCACCGTCGAGCTGAGCGACGGCGAAAGCTTCGTCATCGGCGGCCTGGTCAGTCGCCAGACCTGGTCCAACATCGACAAGGTGCCCATGCTCGGCGACATCCCGGTGCTGGGCGCGCTGTTCAAAAGCATGGAATTCCAGCGCAACGAAAGCGAGCTGGTGATCATCGTCACCCCGCACCTGGTGCAGCCCATGGCCCGCGGCGCGGTGCGCGAGGACGCGCTGCCCGGCGCCAACGAACAGCGCGGCGATGCGCCCGTGTGGCGCAGCTACCTCAGCGGCGCGGCCAGCGACGACGCCTTGCCTGGGTTCTCCCGGTGAACACCCCGAGGCCCCCCATGACCACCCTGCCCAGCTTCGGCGGCGACCCTGCCCTCGGCAGTGCCGTCTTTCTGCACGCCACGGACGAAGGCGCCCACGCCGCCTGGCTGATGACCGCGCTCAGCGGCCAGGGCCTGCTCACGGCCGTGGCGTTGGACGAAAAGCTGCTCAAGGCGCGCATCACCGCCACGCAGCCCCGGGCCGTCTTTCTCGATTTTTCGGGCAGCCAGCCCGAGCGCAATGCCCCGCTGGTGGCCGCGCTGCGGCAAGAATGGCCCACGCTGGTACTGATCGCTTTTGGCCACGCCAGCCAGGCGCAGGGAACCTTGTGCGCCTGGCGTGCCGGTGTGGACGACTTCGTCGATCTCGACGGCGCCCCCGACGCGGTCTGGCCGCTGCTGCGCGAGCGCCTGGCTCAGCGCGATGCCCAACGCCCCGCCCCCCGGCGCGGCAAGATCCTGGCGCTGCTGGGCGCGCGGCCCGGGCTGGGCGTCAGCACCCTGGCCTGCAACCTCGCCGCCAGCCTGCAGGCGCAACGTGCCCAGGCCCGCACCCGCGCGGCCGCCCCCGGTGCGCCGGCCCACGAAACGGCGCTGCTCGATCTGGGTCTGCCCGCGCGCGACAGCCTGCTGTACCTGGGCCTGCAAAGCCATTTCAGCTTCGTCGACGGCGTGCAGAACCTGCACCGGCTCGACCGGACCCTGCTGCAGACCGCCCTGCCCCAGTACGCCCACGGCGTCGCCGTGCTGCCGCTGCCGGTCAACCTGGCCCAGGTGCGGGAGATCTCGCACACCCAGTCGGTGACGCTCACGCGCAAGCTCACGGAATTCTTCGATCTGCAGATCGTCGATCTGGGCGGGTTCTCCAAAACCGAATTCGTCGCCCACATGGTGCGCGAGGCCGATCAGGTCTGGGTCGTCTGCAACCAGAGCCTGGGCGGCATTGTCTCCACCGCGGCCCTGCTGCGTGAACTGCGCGAGCACGAGGTCGACACGCAGCCCTTTTCGCTGGTGGTCAACCGCTTCGAGCCCGGTGTCGATCTGCCGGCCAGGGACGTGGCGGGCCAGCTCGGCCTGCCCCTGGCCCATGTGCTGCCCTCGCGCCATGCGGCGCAACTGGCGGCCACCGCGCAGGGCAAGCTGCTCACACAGGCCGCGCCGGGCGACCCCTATTCGCAGACCGTCAACGGCATGGCGCGCGGCTTGCTGGCCTGGGTCGACGGCGGGGCGCTGCCCGAACGGGCCAGCGGCAAACACTGGGCGGAGCGCGCAGCGCACTGGCTGCGAACCTGGACAAAACACCAAGGGTAAAGAGGAGCCATGTCCATCGACGTTGAATTCTCGGACAGCAACCGGGCCTTCCTGAGTTCGCAGGAGTTCCAGACGGTCAAGGCGTTCATTCATGAACACCTGCTCAACCGCATCGAGGAGCTCGGCGCCGAATTCGGTCGCTGGTCGCGCGCCACCATTTCGCAGTTCGTCAGCCTCGAATGCGAGAGCCTGGTGCGGCTGCACCGGGTGCCCATCAATGCCCAGGAAACCCAGGCCGTCGCCGACGCACTGACCAAGGAATTCGCCGGCTTCGGCCCGCTCGAAGACCTGCTGGAAGACCCGGCCGTGGAGGACATCCTCATCAACGGCAGCCACCACGTCTACGTCTCGCGCCACGGCGTGCTGCAGAAGGCCCAGCTCAAGTTCAACGACAACGAGCACCTGATGCGCATCGTGCGGCGCATCCTGGCGCCCATCGGCCGGCGGCTGGACGAGTCCAACCCCATGGTGGACGCGCGGCTGAGCAACGGCGGCCGCATCAACGTGGTGATCGAGCCGCTGGTGATCGACGGCCCGGCGGTCTCCATCCGCAAATTCCGCAAGGATCCGCTCACGCCCGAAGACCTGCTCAAGCTCGGCACCTTCGACCTGGCCATGGGCCAGTTGCTGGAGCTGGCTGTGCGCTCGCGCTGCAACATCCTCATCAGCGGCGGCACCAGTTCGGGCAAGACCTCGCTGCTCAACGCCCTGGCCAGCTTCGTGCCCGCCACCGAACGGGTGGTCACCATCGAGGACACGGCCGAACTCGCGCTCAACCACCCGCACGTGGTGCGGCTGGAAAGCCGCCCCGGCGGCTACGACGGTGCCGGCAGCGTTGCGATCCGCGACCTGCTGCGCAACACCCTGCGCATGCGGCCCGACCGCATCATCGTGGGCGAGGTGCGCGGCGGCGAGGTCATCGAAATGCTGCAGGCCATGAACACCGGCCACGACGGTTCGATGGGCACCATCCACGCCAGTTCGCCCCGCGAATGCCTGTACCGCCTGGAAATGCTGGCCGGTTTCGCCGGCTACCAGGGCAGCGAGGTCAGCCTGCGGCGGCAGATCGCCAACGCCATCGACTTCATCATCCAGATCGGCCGGCTGCCCAACGGCGCGCGGCGGATCGTTTCGATCAGCGAGGTCACCGGCCTCAACGACAACGTGGTGGCCATGCAGGAGCTGTTCCGCCACGACACCATGACCACGCCCGACGGCGAAGAGCGCGACCGCTGGGTCTCGCTGGGCATCAGCCCGCACTCGCCCAAGATCGCGCGCTTGCGCCAGTCCTTGCAGCGCCAGCAGTTGCAGGGCCAGCGCGAAGGGGGTTCGCATGCCTGAGGTGCTGATCCTGCTGTGCGTGTTCGCGCTGCTGCTGGCCGCGGCCGGCCTGCTGTTGTGGGACTTCAGCGTGCGCCGCCAGAGCCGGCTTGCGGTGCAGCGCCACCTGAAGGAAAAACTGACGCCGGCCCCCATGGGCGTCAACCTGGGCGATCTGCGCTTTGGCGCCCCGCCGCCGCTGGAAACCGCAGAGCCCCACCCGGCAGCGGCGCGCTGGCCCCTGCCGGGCTGGGTGCAAGGCGCCGTCCCGCCCGACGTCTTCTATGGCGGCCTGCTGGCCATGGGCATCGCCGTGCTGCTGGCTCTGGTGCTCAAAGGGGGCTTCCACGCCCTGGCCCTGCTGGTGGTGCTGCCCGCGGCCGGAGCCTTCCTGCTGTGGCTGCGCATCCAGAAGATGCGGCAGGAACTGGTGCGCCAGCTGCCCGGCTTCCTGGACATCATCGTGCGGCTCATCGGTGTCGGCAACTCGACGCAGGCCGCCTTCCAGACCGCCGTCGGCAGCGCCAAGCAGCCGCTGCGCGGGCACATGGACCGGACCATGGCGATGGTGCGCGCCGGGGTCGACATCGACCAGGCCCTGCTGCAGACCGCGCGCCGGGTCGGTGTGGAAGAGATGTTCCTGCTCTCGGCCATTCTGGGCCTGGGCGTGCGCTACGGTGGCCGCTCCGACGTGCTGCTCGAAAGGGTCGCCAACTTCATGCGCGACCGCAAGGAGTCCGAGCACGAACTCTCGGCCATGTCCGCCGAAACCCGGCTCTCGGCCTGGGTGCTGGGCCTGCTGCCCCTGATCGTCGGCGGCGCGATCCTGATGCTCAACGGCGACTACTTCCTGCGCATGTGGGAAGACCCGGTGGGCCGCCGCATGGTCATCGGCGCCGGCTGCCTGCAACTGGTCGGCGTCGGCCTGCTGTACCGCCTGGCCCGGCTGGACTGAAGGAGGCCCGCGCATGACCCCGCTGCACCTGGCCATTCTTGCCCTGATCCTGCTGGCCCTGGCGCTGCTGCTCGGCGCCGGCCTGCTGCTGCGCCAGCAGGCCCTGCGCAGCCAGAGCGCCAAGACCCTCCAGCGCGCGCTGGGCCAGGGCATGCCGCCGGGCGACGAGCCCGCAAACCCGGCCGACCTCGCCTTCCTGCGCGACGACCAGTTGCCCACGCACTGGCTCAACAGCCGCCTGGGCCGCCTGCTGGTGGCCGACGAAGACCGCCGGCTGATCGCGCAATGCGGCTTTCCGTCCACCCGGGCACAACTGGCGCTGCTGGTCTCGCGTTGTGCGCTGGCCGTGGCGCTGCCCCTGCTGGCCAACGCCCTGCTGCTCGGCGACGCCGATCCGGTGCGCAAGACCTACCTCGTGCTCGGCTGCGCCTTTGGCGCCGGCTTCATGCTGCCCAAATGGCTGCTCGGCCACTGGGCCGGCAAACGGCGCGACAAAGTGGGCCAGGAACTGCCGCTGTTCGTCGACCTGCTCGGCCTGCTGCAAAGCGTCGGTCTCAGCCTCGACCAGAGCCTGCAGATCATCGCCGCCGACTTCCGCCACGTGCTGCCCGTGATCGGTGCCGAACTCGATGCCGCCAACCGCCAGTACAGCCAGGGTCGCACCCGCGAACACGCTTTCCAGCGCATCGCGCACCTGCACGACAACCCGCACCTGGCCGACCTCGTCACGCTGGTGATCCAGGTCGACCGGCATGGCGGCGCGATCCAGGAGCCGATCCGCCAGTTCAGCGAGCGCCTGCGTCTGCAGCGCAAGACCGACATGAAAGCCCGCATCGGCAAGATCACCGTGAAGATGACCGTGGTCATGGTCACCACCTTGCTGCCGGCCCTGATCGTCATCACCGCCGGCCCCGGCTTCCTGGCCATCGCGCGCTCCGTCTCCAGCATGGGAACCCGATGATGAAACGCCCCGCCCGACTCCTCCCGCTGGCGCTGGCCGCTGCCCTGCTGGGCGGCTGCGCGAGCCAGCCGTCAAAAAGCGACAGTGCGGCCGCCGAAGCCACCGCCTCCGGCGCGGCCCTGGAAAACGCCGCCACCCACGGTGCCCTGGTGCGGCAGATGCAGGGCAACGGCCTGTGGTTCGCCTCGCTGGCCCACATCGACGCGCTGGAAAGGCGCTGGGGCGCCACCAGCGAAACCCGCCTCATGCGCGCCGAAGCGCTGCGCCACACCGACCAGGCCGCCGCCAGCGCCGCGCTCTACCAGCAATTGCTCGACACCCCCGAGCGCGCCGCCGCCTGGCGCGGCCTGGGTCTCATCAGCGGCAGCCAGGGCGACTACGCGCGCGCCGCCGAGTGCTTCGAAAACGCGCGCCAGATCGCGCCCACCGACGGCCTGCTGCTCAACGACCTGGGTTACGCCCTGCTGATGGACCGCCGCCCCGAGCAGGCCCGGCTGCCCATCATGCAGGCCGTGCAGTTGCTGCCCCAGCAGCCCCGAGTGCGCAGCAACCTGGTGCTCTACCTGCTGGTGGACCAGCGTCCCGCCGAAGCCCGCCGCCTGATGGACGAAGCCGGCCTGAGCGCGGCCACCCGCCGGGCCATCGAACAACTGGCGCAGGAGCTGAACAGCGCCGCCACCGTCCCAGCGGCCGTGACCGGCCAGCGGCCAGTGGGGCCCGTGGTGCCCGTGCCGTCGGCCGGCAGCAGCGGGCTCCTGCTCAAGAGCAGCCTGCGCCTGAGCCAGGCACTGAGCCACGAGCCCGGCACCGCCGCCCCCTGATCCCGCCCCGCTTTTGTCCACGCCCCGCCCCGAGAAGCCCGCCATGAACACCCTCCGCCCCCTTCGCCGCCTCTCCCTGGTTCTGCTGCCGGTCTGGTCGCTGTCGGTGCCCGTGTGGGCCCAGGCGGCCGACGCCGTGGCCACGGTCGCCGCGACGCCCGAATCCGGCCCGGCGGCCGCCGCCCCCGAAGCGCTGCCGCCCGCGGCGCCCGCCGTCGGCGAGGCCACGCGCCAGCTGCTGCAACGCCAACGCGAAGGCACCAGCGCCAGCGGAGCGGGCGCGATGGACGGCGCCATGGCCGAAGCCAGCTACCAGCGCTACCGCAAGAGTTTTGACCACCCCCTGCCACTCTGGTTCGGCTCCCACCTGCAAAGCACCGCCAAGTAAGGACCGTTCGCGCCCCATGACCCGCCTGAGACGTCCGCACCACCAGCGAGGCTTCTACGCCGTCGAATACGCCTTCGTGTTCCTGTTCCTGTTCGGCCTAATCTACGGCCTCGTCTGCTACGGCATCCTGTTCACCTTCAAGCTCGGGCTCCAGGCGGCGGCCGAAGACGCCGCGCGGGCGGCCCTGCGCCACCAGGTCGGCATTCCCGCCCGCCAGGCGCAGGCCGAGCTGGTGGCCCAGCAGCGAACCGCCGGCTGGTGGCCCCCGGCGGCCGCGCCGCTGACCATCTCCAGCCAGCTCGAACAGGCCGACGCGTCGTGCGGGCGCGGCTGGCTCGACCGCTGCTCGCTCACCGTCACCATCCAGGCCAGCCAGTTGCAGCAGGTGCTGCCCCCGATCCCCGGTTTCGCGCTGCCCGACCGGCTCACCGGCCAGGCCAGCGTGCTGCTGGACGGGAGGACGCTGTGACCGCCCGCCACCTGCCGCGCCGCGGCCAGTGGGGTGTGGCCGCGATCGAGTTCGCCTTCGTCCTCCTCACGCTGGTGCTGGCGCTGTATGGCATCGCCACCTTCGGCACCGTGTTCTACACGCAGCAGGTGCTGGCACGCGCGGCGGAAGACGGGGTGCGGGTCAGCCGCATCCTGCCCGAGCTGGCCACGGTCAGCGGCGCCGGCAGCGCCACCCCCGCCGCGCTCGCGGCGGCCCAGGACCGGGTGAGCGACGCGGTGATCGATTCCCTGGCCCGATCGCTGATCGTGCCGGGCACCCACGCCACCGACGCCACGACCCGGCGCAACTGGGTGAGCAGCCAGGTCAGCGTGACCGTGACGGTGCCGCAGCCGGCCACCTCGGTCAGCGTGGTGGTTGCCTACCCCTACGCCAGCAGCGGTGTCTTCCCCCACATTCCCCTGCTGGACGCCAGCACCTGGATCCCCGAGGAACTGCGCAGCCATGCCCGGATCGCGGTGGCCCCGATCTGAAAGGAGGCGCGCACCGTGACGAAGACCCCGGCCTCCGCTCTCACCCACCGCTCGCGCCAGCTCGGCTCGGTCGCGGTCAACGCCACCATCGCCTTCAGCCTCATCATCGTGCTGCTGATCGGCACCGAACTCGGCTACCTCTTCTATCAGAAGCGCGAACTGCAGAAGGCCGTCGACCTGGCTGCGCTGGCCGGTGCGCAGTCGGTGGAACCCACCCGCTGCGACAGCGCCCGCGCCGCCGCCCGGGCCAACGCCAACGGCAGCGGCAGCGGTGAAAACGACAGCACGCGCAACCTGCCGCGGGGCTTCAGCCTCAGCGACGAGCAGATCGTCTGCGGCCACTGGGACGCGGCGTACACCGAAGAGCGCCACTTCCGGCCCGGCGAAACCGACCACAACGCCGTGCACATCACCATCGACGCGGCGCCGCCCTCCCTGTTGCCGTTTTTTCCGGGCACGCGCCAGATCCGGGTCGAAGCGCTGGCCGCCGTGGACACGCCGATGGCCGCGTTCTCCGTGGGCAGCCGGCTCGCCCGGGTCGGCGACTCCTTGCTCGGCGACCTGCTCAAAGGCATCGGACTGGACCTGACGGGCACCTCCCTGGTGAGCTACGACGGCCTGGCCCAGGCCCAAGTCACGCCCCGGGGCCTGCTCGAAGCGCTGGGCATCCCCGTCGATGCCGACATCGGCATCGGCGAATTCAACGACCTGCTGGCCGCTCGCGAGGTGGCGCTGGGCGATCTGCTGGACGCCGTCGTCACGGTCGCCGGCGAAAGCTCGCTGCTGGGCGCCAACGTGGCCCTGCTCAACGCCCTCCAGGCCCGGCTGGGCGTCAGCGACCTGCTGGTGCAACTGGGTTCGCTGTCCGGCGCCTCGGGGCTGTTCGCCCAGATCGAGGCCCCCACCACCAGCGCCGCGCTGGACGTGGGCGTGAACGCGCTGGACCTGGTCTATTCGGCCATCGGCGTCGCGACGAAGAACCATGCGGTGGCGGTCGACCTGGGCAGCATCGCGAACCTGGTCAGCGCCAAGGTCGTGGTGATCGAGCCGCCCTCGGTGGCCATGGGCGGCATCGGCGCCACGGCCTACACCGCGCAGGTGCGCGCCTTCGTGGACGTCGACACCGGCTCGCTGCCCGTCATCGGCAGCGCGGTGCGCGTCAAGCTGCCGATCATGATCGACCTGGTCAATGGCCGCGGCACGATCACCGGCATGTGCTCGGCCGACCTGCGCTCACCCGTGGGCGAAGACCGCGCCGAGATCGAGGTGCAGGCCTCGGTGGCCAAGGTCTGCGTGGGCCGTCCGGGCGCCAACCCGGCCAACGAAAACGAGATCTTCTCCACCCGGTCGAGCTGCGAGACCGACCTGGCCAACGAACAGTTGCTGCGCGTCAGCCTGTTGGGAGTCAACCTGGCGTCGCTGAACACCCACTTCGACATCGATGCCCTGGAGCTGCGGGACCGTGTGGTCCTGGCCGAAGGCGAAACGGGAACCGTCGGCAACAACCTGCTGCTGGGCTCGACCCTGCAGAACATCACCGACGCGCTGCTCGCGGTCCTGCTCGGCGAGGCGCTGGACCAGGGTCCGTCGCTGAGCCTGTCGCAACGCCAGGCCTTGGCGCAGCAGCTGTGGAACGAACAGGGTGCGGCCTGCAGCACCCGCAGTTGCCGTATCGCCAGAATGGAAGCCATCCAGGCCGAGATCGAAAACGCCACCAACGGCCTGGGCGGTTTTCTCGGGGGCCTGGTCGGCGACACGCTGGGCATCGTGGCCGACCTGCTCACGCTCGATGTGCTGGGCCTGCTCCAGGGCGTGGGCAACCTGGTGGGGGGCCTGCTGGGCGCCGTGGGCGATCTGCTGGGGGGCCTGATCGGTGGCTGCACCGCCCTCATCGGCTCCAACGATCCGGCCTGCGTCAACAAGATCGCCAGCGATCTGGGCGGCGATGCATCCAGTGGCTCCGGCGGCACCGTCCCCAACGCCATCGTGGCCCTGGTCGCCTTCATTTTCCAGGTCCTGCAGCCCATTCTCGACAGCATCGGGAACGCCATCCTGACCCCGCTGCTGCGTGACGTGCTGGGCATCAACCTCGGCGAGGTCGATGTTCATCTGCGCACCCTCAACTGCCAGGCCCAGGCCCGGCTTGTCTACTGACCCGGGTATTCTCTTTCGATCCGTCCAGCGCCGTTTCTCCATGCCCCTCTCCTCGCTCGACCAACTCGACATCTATGTCTGGGAAGGCAAAGTCGACATCTATGACCGCATCGTTCAATGCATGGCCAGCTTCGACGTGGCCGTGGTGCACGCCGACGGCCAGCCGATGCCGGTGGACCCGATGCGCCACCGCATGACGGTGGCCATCATCAGCGTCTCCGCCATCGAAAGCGGACGCCTGACGATGGCGCCCGAAATGCTGCAGGGCATCCCGGTGGTGTGGGTGGGCGCGGCCACGCGCGACCGCGATGCGCACGCCTACCCGCCCGAATACCTGCATGTGCTGCCCTACGACTTCACCGGCGCCGAACTGCGCAACATGGTGGCCAAACTGGCCCGCCAGTTGCGCGCCCACGGCACCTCCGTCGACAAGCCGGAGGCGCTGATCGCGCATTCGGAATGCATGCTCGCGCTGCTGGAGGAAACACGCACCTTCGCCAACTGCGACCACAACGTGCTGATCCGCGGTGAAACCGGTGTGGGCAAGGAGCGCATCGCGCAGCAACTGCACAGGGGCCACACCGGCTACGCCAGCGGGCCCTTCGTGGCCGTGAACTGCGGCGCCATCCCCGACGGCCTCTTCGAATCGCTTTTTTTTGGTCACGCCAAGGGCTCCTTCACCGGCGCGGTGAACGCCCACAAGGGCTACTTCGAGCAGGCCACGGGTGGCACGCTGTTCCTGGACGAAATCGGCGACCTGCCGCGCTACCAGCAGGTCAAGCTGCTGCGCGTGCTGGAAGACAACGCGGTCACCCGCATCGGCGCCACCAGCCCGATCAAGCTGGACTTTCGGCTCGTGGCCGCCACCAACCGCGACCTGCGCGACATGGTGCGCAGCGGTGAATTCCGGGCCGACCTGTTCTACCGGCTGGCCGTAATCGAGCTGCATGTGCCCAACCTCGAACAGCGTGGCGAGGTCGACAAGATCGCGATCTTCAAGAGCCTGCTGCAGACGGTGCTCAAGGGGGCCGAGGGCATCGACCCCGAAGTGCCCTACTGGCTGGTGGAAACCATCGCCAACATGGAATACCCCGGCAATGTGCGCCAGTTGCGCAACGTGGCCGAACGGGTGGGCGTGGTGGTGCGCCAGGTCGGGCGCTGGGACCAGGGCCTGATCCAGCGCGCGCTGGGCCAGGTGCGCGAGGCCCAGCCCGGCGCCGACCGGTCCGCCGACCGCCGGCGCTGGGACGGCAGCGAGCGCAACCGCATCATCGAGGCGCTGGAGCGCCACGGCTGGAAGCGCCAGGACGCGGCACAGCACCTGGGCATCAGCCGCAAGGTGCTGTGGGAAAAGATGCGCAAGTACCAGATCAACGACGGCGAGCCGGGCATCCCGGAAGTCGCCTGATCGGCTTCAGCGCGCGGCCAGCAGGGTGTAGCTCGGTTGCAGGCGCAGGCCTGCCAGGGTGTCCTCAGTGCCGGGCGCCGGGGCAGCGGCCAGCGCTGCAGCGGGTGGCGGCGCGGCCGGCAAGGCCAGCGTGCGCTGGCCGTGGCCCGCAAAGATCTGCCCCACCCAGGGCACGTCCGCGTCTTCAGGCCGCAGGCGCCCCATGACACGCGCCACGCGCAGTTCGTTGATGCGCTGGTCAGCCACCGCATCGAGGTAGTCCAGCGCCTGGAGCTCGTACTCCACCTGGGCGTCCAGCACCTGGGTCAGCACCTCGCGCCCGACCTCCAGCATGCGGCGGCGCCCCTGCAGCACCTGCCCGGCCTCGCGCACCGCGTTGCCCAGTTCCTCGACCTTGCCGCGGCCGGCCTGGGCCTGGTTCCAGGCGGTGCTGGTGAGTTGCTGCAGGTTCAGGCGCGCGGCTTCGTGGCGGGCTTCCTGGTTGGCCACTTCGGCCAGCGCGCTCTTGATGCGCAGTTGCAGATCGAAGCCGTTGCCGAAGTTCCAGTTCAGCTCGACGCCCGAGCGCGTCGCGTCGCTGTAGACCACGCCGCGCGGATCGCGCGTCTTGGCCAGCACCACGTCGAGCGAGGGGAAGCGTGCCGCCTCCTGCTGGCGCACCAGGGCCTGGGCGTTGTCAATGCGGCTGCGGGCCTCGGCCAGTTCGCTGCTCTGCGCCTGCGCCACCAGCCAGGTGGCTTCGAGCGTGGGCAAGGCTTGCCAATGCGCGGGCAAGGCCAGATCGGGCAGCCCGCTGGGGTCGGGCACAAAGCCGAAATAGCTTTCAAACCGGGCCCGAGCTTCGGCCAGTTGCGATGCGAACTCCTGGCGCTTGGCGGCAAACGTGGCGCGCCGCGACAGCGCCAGGCGCAGTTCGTTTTCGCCCGTCGCACCGAGATCGACGCGGCGCTTTTCCAGCCGCACCAGTTCGTCGAGCGCGTCGATCGCGCGCTGCGCCGCAGCACGTTTCTGGTCGTGGCGCAGCACCTGCATGTAGGCAGTCAGCGCGTCGAGCGCCACCTTCTGCTGGGTCGAGCGCACGGCCGCGCTGGAGGCTTCGCTGTTGGCCTCGGCCGCGTCGATGCGCGAGCCGATCACGCCACCGTCGATGAACGTCATGCGCGCACTGACCGACAGCACGTTGTAGTCCTTCTCGCCCCCCACGGCGGCGCTGGTCGAGCCGGTGCCCGAGGCCAGTTGCAGGCGCGGGAAGCGCGCGTAACGCGCGGCATCGACCTGGTAGCCCATGGTTTCTTCGGCCGCGCGCGCGCTGAGCACTTCGGGGTGCTGGCCCAGCGCACGGATCAGGCCCTGGCGCACCTGCACCGCCTGGCCCGAGACGATCAGCGAACGCGTGCCCATCTGGCGGGCGAGCACCATGTCGGCGCTGTGAACCGGCCCCGCGAGCAGGCCGATGGCCAGCCAGACGACGCGAACAGGCGGCTTGAAAACGGACGGTCGCATCACGGCTCCTGGAAGGCTTCGCGCTGCAGCTTGAGCACAGGCCGCAGCAGGTACCAGATGAAGGGATCGCGCCCCACCTGCAGGTCCACATCGGCCTGCATGCCGGCGGTCACGCGGTTTTCGCGGTTGCCCACGTAGAACTGGCTGGCGCTGAGCAGCAGGCGGTAGAAGGCCGGCGAATCGGGCACCGAAGCGTCCTTGTCGGCATCGGCGGCCACCAGGGTGACCTCGCCGTCGACCGTGCCGTAACGCAGGAAGTCGTAGGCCGTGACCTTGATCCTGGCAGGCTGACCGGCGTAGACGAAGCCGCGGTCGTTGGGGCTGAGCCGCGCCTCCACCACCACCTGCTCCTCGTCGGGCACGATCTCCATGATCTGCTCGCCGGGCTTGACCACCCAGCCCGGGCTGGGGTTGCGCGAACCCTTGACGATGCCTTCGGTGGGCGCACGCACCACGGTGCGCTGGCGCTGCGCGCGGGCCCGGTTGAGGTTCTCGGTCAGGCTGGCCAGTTCGCGCTCCACCTCGGCCAGTTCGTCGGACGCGCGCCGGCGGAAACGCCCCGCCACCTCGGCCTGCTTGGCCCGTGCTTCGGCGATGGCCGCCTGCGCCGAAACCAGACCCTGCCGCGCCACGCTCAGTTCCCCGCGCACGGTTTCGTACTCGCGCCGCTTCTGCAGCACCTCGATCTGGCCCACCAGCTTTTCGCTGAGCAGCTGTTCCGAGATGTTCAGTTCCTTTTCGTACAGCGCCTGCCGCTGGCGCAGCCCTTCGATCTTGGCCTGCAGTTCCTGTTCGCGGCTGCGCGCCTGTTCGAGCACCGAGCTGGCCCCCAGCGTCTGGCCGCGCTGCTCCTGCATGCGCGCTTCGTAGGCGCCGAGCTGGCCCTGGACCACGTCGTCGTCGAGCGAGGCCGGAAAGTCCTCGCGCGCCAGCGGCTGGCCCTGGCTTTCGGCGCGCAGCCGGATGCGCGCAGCCTGGCTGGCATCGAACCGGGCGGCGGTTTCCTCCAGGTTCAGGCCGGCGCCACCGAGGTCGATCTCGACCAGCGGCTGGCCCTGGCGGACGCGGTCGCCGTCCTTGACCAGCACAGCGCTGACGATGCCGCCTTCCAGATGCTGCACCGACTTCACCCGGTCCGACGGGATCACCCGGCCCGGCGCCGTGACCACGGTCTCCACCGGATACCCCAGGCCGATCAGCGCCAGCGCGATCACGCCGCCCCAGAGCAGCTTGCGTGGCAGCGACCAGGCGTCGCGCGCGCGGGTGTCGGGCCCGCCCGGGGCGGCGGGCGCGGCCAGGATGTCGGGGCGGTCGCCCTGTTGGTGGCGGTCTGTCATGCGGGAACTCCGGCCTGCGAAGGCATGTCCGGCAGGGCGGCCGGCAACGGGCGCTGCACGCCGAACAGGCGCGGCACCATGGCGGCGGGCGGCCCCTGTTCGACCTGGCCGTCATCACGCACGTGGTAGATCTGGGTCGCGGCCGAAACCAGGCGCAGCGAATGCGTGACGACGATCACCGTGCGCTGGCGCGCCACGGCCGAGAGCGCGGCGATGAGCGCGGCCTCGCTGGCGAAATCGAGGTCGTTGCTGGGTTCGTCGAGCACCAGCACGGCCGGCTGGCGCAGGAAGAGCTGCGCCAGCGCCAGCTTGCGGCGCTCGCCCACGGACAGCCCGGCCCCGCCCTCGCCCACTTCGGTGTGGTAACCGTCGGGCAGGCGAGCAATGAATTCGTGCGCCCCCGAAAGCCGGCAGGCCGCGAAGATCTGTTCGTCCGTCTGGCCGGGCGCGGTGCGCCGCAGCGTGTCGATGAGCGGACCGCTGAACCAGTAGACCTCCTGCGACAGGGTGCTCACCCAGGGCGCCAGTTCGCCGCGCGAGAACTGCGCCAGGTCGTATTCGTCCAGCCGGACCTGCCCCTTGGTCGGCGTGTACAGGCCCGACAACAGCTTGGCCAGCGTGCTCTTGCCAGCCCCGTTGCGGCCGACGATGACGTGCAGGCCGGTGGGGCCGATCTGCAGGTTCAGCCCTTCGAACACCGGGCGGGCGTTTTCGTGGAAGGTGAAGCTCACGTCCGCGAGCAGCAGCCGGCCGGTGGGCTTGGGCAGGTTCAGGCCGCTGTCGGCGCGCTCCACCGGTTCCGACAGCACCGTCTCCAGGCGCTGCGCCGCTTCCGACGCGCGGGCCAGCAGGCGCCAGTTGGTGGCCAGGCCGGCCACGGGCGACAGGGCCTTGATGGCGAGCATGTTCACGGCCATCAGGCTGCCCACGGTCATCAGTTGGTCGGTCACGGCCAGGGCCCCGGCGGTGACCGCCAGCACCGAAAACACCGTCAGCAGCACCGTGCTGGCCTCGCGCGCGTTTTCCAGCTCGCCGTTCTTGCGGAAGCTCTCGGTGAGCCAGTCGTCGTAGGAGCGGCGCCAGAGTTCGGTCACGGGCGCGTCCTGCCCCAGGGTCTTGATGGTCTCGCGCGCCCGGCAGATTTCGGACGCGATGCGGTCGAGGTCACGCGCCCGCGCCGTCTCCTCCACCCGGCCAGCGCGCACCTCGTCGGCCCACCACCAGGCCAGAAAGGCCATGAGGCCCAGGAACACCAGCACCACCGGCAGCACCGGCCAGGCGACGATGCCGATGACGATCAGCGCGAACAGGGCCATGGGCAGGTCGAAGATGGCGCTCATGAGCCCGCCGGTGACGGTGCCGCGAACCGCCGACACGTCGCGAAACAGCATCAGCCAGGCCGAGGTCGGCCGCGCTTCGAGCACACGCAGCGGGCGCCGCATCAGCGACGCGAGCAAGGCGCCCGAGACCTGGTGGTCGATGGTGGCGCCAGCATTGCGCAAGGCGCGCGAGCGGCGCGCGCGCAGGAAGTATTCGACCCCGAGAAAACAGAAGATGCCGGCCACCAGCGCCACCAGCGTGGCGGTGGCGCTGCGCGAGATGACGCGGTCGTAGACCTGGAGCACGAAGATCGAGGGCAGCAGCCCGAACAGGCTGATCGGCAGCGACCCCATCGCGGCACGGCGCAGCAGCGGGTAGGCGCGCTCGAACGCCTGCGGGAGCGCCTGGGCAAAGGGGCGCTGCTCATCGCGCGCCGACGGCCGGTTCACCAACTGGCGCGGCAACAGGAGTTTGATCATGGGGTTCCCCGAAAGCCACGTGCGTGGCCCTGTGCGTCGGACCACACCGACGGGATGTGCGCCTGCACGCCCGGCACCGACCCGCCCGAAGCGGCCAGCACCGCCAGCGCGCCCAGCAGTGCCAGCGCCCAGCCGCGGCCGGGCACGCGGGTGGCCAGCGACTCGGCGATGCCCGGCAGGCGCAGCACCGCCACCGTGCCGGCCTGTTCTTCAAGGCGATAGTCCGCCGCAGGGTGGCTGCCGTAGGTGCTGAGCGACAGGCCCCGGGCCTGAGCCGCTTCGGCCAGCCAGTCGAAGCCGTCGACGTCGCGGCACAGCACCACGTGGCCGGCGGGCTCCATGGCGCGCAGCAGGCGCCGCCGGGCCAGCGATTCGAGCAGCCCGTTGCCGGCGTAGGGGCGCTGGAAATCGGCCATCAGCAAGACCTGCGCCCGGGCCTGGCGCAGCAGCGCGGCCGGGTGCAGCATGGACAGCTCGACCACCCAGTGGTCGGCCGACACCGGCAGCCGCGTCATGCCGCTGGCCAGGCTGAAGGCGCCGCTGAAGCGGTCTTCGGTGCGGCCCACCGTGGCCTGCAGCGCCAGCACCCGGGCCAGCAGGTCGGCACAGGAAATGCCGGCCCGGTCGCCGACCACGCCGATGACCGTGCCACCAAACCGCTCGCGCGCCTGGGCACCCAGCCGCAGCACGGTCTGCGACAGGTCGATGCGCTGCAGCCGGGCCGGATCGGCTTCCAGGCTGGCCAGGGCTTCCTCGCCGAGGAAGCGCCCCGCGCCGACCACGTTGACGTGCCCGGTCGCGCTCATGCCAGCGCCTCCCGCGCCGACAGCCAGCGGTGGTAGGCCACGTAGCCCGAGAGGTGGTGTTCGATGTCGTCGATGCGCACGCGAAAAGCCTGGTGCCGGATGAAGAAGGCGCCGGCCACGGAGGCCGGGCGTTTGAAGAACATCGCCATTTCGGGCCAGAAAAAACCGTTGATCAGGTGGTTGGCGCGGTGCGCCAGGGCGCGCTGGAATTTGTCCATGTCCACCTCGTCGAGCAGGTGGCGCAGGGCCGGCAGGGCCGCCAGCCGGTCCAGCATGCGCCGCGCGGCCAGCATCAGCTCCAGCAGGGTCGGGAAGGTGGTCTGGCGCTGCAGCACGAAGTCCAGGTGGCCCACGACGTTCTGCAGGCCGAAGCGGAAATAGCGCGGATCGGGGCGGTGCCGCGTCAGTTCGTTGACGGCGTAGGCCAGCCAATGGTCGTGGGCCTGCCAGTGGCGGGCGTCGATGAAATGCGCGAACGCCATTTCGACCCGGTCGAGCCAGCGGGCCTGGCCATCGAAGGCGTGCAGCCGGCACAGGCTGAAGGCGGCCTCACCGTCGTAATAGATGATGCGGAACGCCTCCTTGAGCGACAGGTCGTCGGCGTGGAGCACGTGCCGGAACGCGCCGCTGTGTCCGTCCTGCATCAAGACGATGCCCTCGGCCAGTTCGGTCATCAGCGCGGTGTGTTCGCGGCTGCCCGTGGTCTCCGCGTGCTGGACCAAGGCCAGCAGCGCCGCGGCGTTGCCACCGAGCTTGATTTCGCCGCCGGTATCGACCAGGAAGGCGGCGGCCCGGCCGTCGGGCAGCGTGCGGCGCACGATCAGCGTGTGGACCAGGTGGTGCAACGCGCGCTCGGTGGCCGCCCGCAGGGCCTCGCCGCCCAGCAGCCCCCAGGCCTCGGCCATGGCGTAGGTGGTGCTGGCGTGGCGCAGGGCGTTGTAGGTGCCGATCTCGCGGCCGAAACACGGAAAGTGGCCGTAGACGAAACGGCCGTCGGCCTGGACCTGGCGCGCCAGGTGGTCCGCACCCGAAGCCACCAGCGCCCGCACGTCGGGAGCGCGCAGCGGCGGCTGTTCGCGCCGGCCGACGCCCGGGCCTTCGCCCACGAGCCGGTGCACCACCCCGTCTTCGCCGCAGAAGGCGCCGGCGGTGCCGAGCAGGAACACCGGATCCTGCGGCGCCAGCGCCAGGGCAAAGTCCGCCCCATGGCGCAGGCGGCCGTAGCGCTGGAAGTGCGCCGGATTGACCCGCGCATGCGCCACGCCGCCGCCCGCGTAGAGCATGGCGTTGGCGTTGAGCTCCTGCTCGGTGAAGGCCCAGCGGCATTGCGCGTCCAGCGCCAGGCCGTGGCGGAAATAGTTGCGCTTGACGCGCTGCAACGCCTGCTGCAGCCCCTGCCAGGACAGCACGCGCACCCGCTCGACGCGGTCAACCCGCAGCCAGAGCCCGTCGCCCGCCCAGCCCTGTGCGGCGCACAGCGCCAGCACCGCCGCCTGGCCCTGCGCCCAGGCTTCGTCGAACGACGCGGCCCGCACGTGCAGGGTGTGCGCTCGGCTGTGCCGGTCGCTGACGGAAAAGAACAGCGTGTGCGCCGGCCAGTCCGGCGCCGGCACGCAACCGGGCTCCAGCACCTGGACCACCGGCCCGGCCCCGTTCGGGCCGTCCGGCAGTGCCAGCGCCGAACGCACGGCAGCCAGTTGGGCGCACAGCGACATGCCGGTCAGCGGTAGTTGAACTCCACGCGGCGGTTGAGCTGATAGCCCTCTTCCGTGCGGGACAGGTCGGCGGGTTTTTCCTCGCCGAAGCTCACGGCCTCCAGTTGCTGGTCGGCCACGCCGAGGCGCCGCAGTTCGCTGCGCACCGCTTCCGCGCGCCGCTGGCCCAGCGAGAGGTTGTACTCGGTGCCGCCGCGCTCGTCGGTGTGGCCTTCGAGGAACACCTTGCGCTGGGGATGGGCGCGCAGGTAGGCCCCGTGCTGGGCCACCACGCCCTGGTACCGGGCCTCGACATGCCACTGGTCGAAGCCGAAGTACACGATGTGCGCCACATCCGCCGGCCCCCGGCCGGGCGCGGCAGCCGGCGGTGCCTGCAGGGGCAGCACCTGGGGTGCCGCCACGGTCTGGGGTTTGTAGGCGTAGTAATAGGCCTGCTGGTCGCTGCCATCGCGCGAGACGCTGGCGCAGCCGCCGAGCAGCACCGCGATGCCGGTCCAAAGAAGAAGAGGCGTTTTCATGTCGGGAGTGCCGATGGCTTCCGGCGCCAGGCGCCGGAAGGGTTTCAGGAAAGGCGCGTTCAGGCCGCCAGCAGGGTGTTGGACAGCAGCCCACCGAGCGACAGGTCGGTGGCACCGCCGTCGTTCTGGCTGGTGATCGGCTGCGTGATGCTGCCCAGCAGATCGCCACCAAGCAGATCGCCACCAAGCAGATCCCCGCCCAGAAGGTCGCCACCCAGCAAACCACCGCCGAGCAGATCGCCCCCCAGCGTGCCGTCCACCACGTTGGCCACGCCGTCGGTCAGGTAGTCGACCTGGGTCAGCACCGGTTCCACCAAACCGGCGGTGGCACCGTCGCCGAGCACGCTGTCGACCAGGGGTTCGGCCACGCCGCCGACGGTGCCGACCACCGTGCCCACCAGACCGTCCACCGGGTCCAGCGTGTTCGGGCTGTCGGCCGTGAAGCTTTCGCCCAGCACGGGCGCCAGCAGACCGCTGCCCAGATCGGTCGCGCCGTCGACCACGGGCGCCACGGCGGTGGCCACGCCTTCCAGCAGCACACCCGCCACCGGCAGCGCCGACACCACGTCGACCACGTTGCCGGCCAGGCCGTCCACAGGGTCGAGCAGGGCCGCCCCCTCACCCGGCGCGGTCCCGCCACCGAGCACACCACCCAGCAGGTCACCGCCGAGCAGGCCGCCCAGCGGGTTGCCGTCACCCAGCACACCGCCCAGCAGGTCGCCGCCGAGCAGACCGTCCACCACGTTGGCCACCCCATCGGTCACGAAGTCGAGCTGCGCACCCACCGGGTCCAGCACGGCGGCGGTGGTGCCCGCCCCGAGCAGGCCATCGACCAGGGGAGCCACCAGGCCACCGGCGGTTTCCGCCACGGTGCCGACGACCGCGTCCACCGGATCGAGCAGGTTCGGGTCGTTGGGCTCGAAGCCGGCACCGACCACCGGGGCCAGCAGGCCACTGCCCAGATCGGTGACGCCATCGACCAGCGGGGCCACGGGCGCCAGCACGCCGGACAGGGTGTCACCGACCACCGGCAGGCCGGCGACCACACCGCTCAGATTGCCCGCCAGGCTGTCCACCGGGTCGAGCAGGGCCATCGCCCCTTCTGGCACCTCGCCGCCCCCACCCAGCAGGCCGCCGAGCAGATCCCCACCGAGCAGGCCATCCAGGGGATTGCCTTCGCCGAGCAAACCACCCGTCAGGCCATCGACCAGCCCCGCGTCACCCAGGAGCCCGTCGACCGCGCCGCCTTCCGCCACGAGGCCGCCCAGCAGGCCGTCTTCCACCAGCAAGCCCCCCACGAGACCGTCGTTACCCAGCAAGGCGCCGCCCAGGCCTTGTTCGCCCAGCACACCGCCAAGCAGCCCGCCCAGCAAGCCGCCCACCAGCCCGTCTTCGCCGAGCAGACCGCCCACCAGGGCATCCTCGGCCAGCAGACTACCCACCAGCCCCTCTTCGGCCAGCAGGCCGCCGACCAGACCGTCTTCTGCGAGCAGGCCACCCACCAAGCCTTCGTCAGCCAGCAGCCCGCCGACCAGCCCTTCATCGGCCAGCAGGCCGGTGACCAGGCCCTGGTCACCCAGCAGCGGATCCAGCAGGCCTTCCACGGCACCGCCCTCCGCGAGCAGGCCACTGGTCAGACCGCCCAGCCCCAGGCCGGAGAGCAGGTTGCCGAGCAGGCCCTGGTCGTCCAGCAGGTTGACGATGGCATCGGTCACGTAGTCGACCTGCCCGGCCACGTCGCCCAGCAGTTCGCTGGTGGCGCCGCTGCCCAGCAAACCGTCCACCACGGGAGCGAGCAGGCCGCCCAGCGTGTTCGCCACATCGCTCACGGTGTCGTCGACCGGATCGAGGCCGTTCGGGTCATCGGGCGTGAATTCGCCGCCCACCAGGGGCGCGAGCGCGTCGTTGAGCAGGCCGGTCAGGCCGCTCACGGTCTCGACCACCGGCCCCAGGGCGCCACCCAGGCCGAGGGCGTCGTCCAGCGCGTCGACCAGGCCATCCACGGCCGAGGTGCCTGGATCCAGCAACTGGTCTGCGTCGGCGTCGGCGTCAGCGTCGGCGTCGGCGTCAGCGTCCGCATCGGCGTCAGCGTCAGCGTCAGCGTCAGCGTCAGCGTCAGCGTCAGCGTCAGCGTCAGCGTCAGCGTCAGCGTCGGCATCGGCATCGGCATCAGCGTCCGCATCGGCGTCAGCGTCAGCGTCAGCGTCAGCATCGGCATCGGCATCAGCGTCAGCGTCGGCATCCGCATCCGCATCCGCATCCGCGTCAGCATCGGCATCGGCATCGGCATCGGCATCGGCATCGGCATCGGCATCAGCATCAGCGTCAGCGTCAGCGTCAGCGTCAGCGTCAGCGTCAGCGTCAGCGTCAGCGTCAGCGTCAGCGTCAGCGTCAGCGTCAGCGTCAGCGTCAGCGTCAGCGTCGGCATCGGCATCGGCATCGGCATCGGCATCGGCATCGGCATCGGCATCAGCGTCGGCATCCGCATCCGCATCCGCATCAGCATCAGCATCAGCATCAGCATCAGCGTCAGCATCGGCATCGGCATCGGCATCGGCATCGGCATCGGCATCGGCATCGGCATCGGCATCGGCGTCAGCATCGGCATCCGCGTCGGCATCCGCGTCGGCGTCAGCATCGCCATCCGTCGCGTTGTCATCGTCGTCGTTCAACAGGCTGGCCAGGGCGCCCACACCCAGGGCACCGAGGGCGAACTCGCCGAGACCCAGACCGCCGCCCATGGCCGGCACGCTCTTTTTTACGAGCAGCGCTGCCGCTTCCGCCGAGCCATCCTGGTACACCTCCAGATCGCCCGCCGCCAGATCCACCGACACCTGCTCGATGCCGTTGGGCAGCCTGACCGCAGAAATCGTGGCGTCGGTGCCGCTCTTCAGGGTGCCGGTCAGCGGTGCCTGATTGGCGCCCGTGCCCTGAAAAGCCACCGCTGCCTGGCCACCTTCGGGAACGATCACCCGGTCACCGACCATCAGGGGCTGCGCACCCTCGACGGCGATGCGCTGTCCGTCGCGCACGATCTCGACGCCACGGGTGGCTTGCGAGATGGTGCCGACGGGCTGGGCACCGGCCGGCGACACAAGGGGCATTCCAGCGCTGGTGCCGCTGCCCGAAGACGCTTGCGCCAGCTGTGTGGTTTCCGGCATCGGTGCAAGCGGCGAGCTTCCGGACAGATTCGATGTTGACTGGATCATGACACCCTCAAGGTAGTTGGAGATTCAATACAAAAGCGGTCGCCGGCCAATAGAAATGGATATCCCTGAATTCCTGGAAATCAGGAGACCGATAAACACCCACCAGACGGCAACCGCACCACGGTTCCCCTCTGCAATTGCAAGCGCTATGCCCGTTTTTCTCCGGGCTTCGGCAGCACCGGCAGCCCACGCAAGTCTTTGATTCTTATGAAGCCACACCACCGATATCGACCTCAGACGCCGGGTTCATCGCCCCGAACGGGATCAAGGGATGGCGCGTTACGTAACACCGGAAACACCGAGTGGGTAACAGAACACCGACCTGTCGGCATCACCGCAAGCCCACGCCAGAAAATCATCAATTCCAGACCGCCGAAACCTTGGGCGCCAGGGAAAAACTCCAATGGGCCGAAAAAATGCCACCCATATACATATCGACAAAATCGCGCGATGTGCAAAATTCGTCCAGTTCGGACAAATTCACGCAATAGCCATCACCGTCCACAAGCACCACCCGCACATGGTGTTCGAGCAGGTTTTTCACCGCTTTCACCAGGCGCTGGCGGTCGGCCGTCGAGGCGCGCAGCCGCATGTCGATCAGCAGACCGGGAATGCGAAGCCCCCAGCCAGACCGCGCCATGCTGATCAGGGCTCCCATGATGTTGTTCACATTCAGCGACGATTCCGCCAGCCGCGCCAATTCCATGAAATCGGAACGGCTCATCAGGGAGAAATCCATGTGTTTCAGCGGCGTCAATTCGGAATCGTGAAATCCCGGTTCGCCATCGGCGAAATCCTGGCTATCGCCATGGCCCATCAGGGTGGCCAACGAGACATAAAGAGGTCGATCCAAGTCCATGATGATCACTTTGCTTCCAGTCCAACGAACAATGGGCGATACCCGTTGACCTGGCGTGTTAACCAGGCGTTACACCCAACCATGGGAAGATGCACTCTGTCACAGGGAGCAAATTGAATGCCATGCGTTCGCGCCCCTGATTTATTCCGGCACACGCGCGCAACCCCTTGATTTCCAAGGCATCACACACCCCAGGCAACGCGAAAATAGATTTCGTTACGTAACACGCCCCCACACGGAAACACGGACGGTCACACCTTGCGGGTGGTTGCCGGCCAGGGGCTCGGCGCCACGCGGCCGCCTCGGCCGGCGATGGCCTTGCTGTCAGAATGCGGTGCCCGTTCGCGCCATCCCATGAGCCAGCCCCCCACCATCCCGGCGACATGCCACCTCGACGCCCACCCGGCGCACCCCTGCCCCGTGCCGCTGAGGCTGTCGGTCAGCCTCGCGCCCCGGCTGCATGCGGGTGCCCCGGGTATCGGCCTGCGGTACGTGCTGGCGGGCGACTGCGCCCGCGTGCGCATGCCCGCCCCCGTGTGCGGCCCGGGCCCGGCCGACGGGCTCTGGCAGCACACCTGCTTCGAGGCCTTTGTGGCGCTGGAAGGCGCCGCGGCCTACCGAGAATTCAATTTCTCCCCTTCGGGCCAATGGGCGGCTTACCGCTTCAGCCAGGAGCGCGTACGCGACCTGCCGGCCGAGCAGCAGGCCGGCCCGGCCCGGCCGGCCATGGACATCACCGCATCGCCCCGGCGCTGGACGCTTGACGTGCACCTGCCGCTGGACGCCCTGCCGGGCGACGCCGGCGATGTGCGCTGCTGGGGACTGAGCGCCGTGATCGAAACCACCGACGGCCACCTGAGCCACTGGGCGCTGCACCACCCGGCGCCCCGCCCCGACTTCCACCACCCGGCCGGACGCACGCTGCGCCTGCCCGCCCACGCCGCCTGAGCCTGATCTCGCCATGCAATTCGGTATCGAACGTTTCCTCCAGGACCCCGCGCTGCGCGCCCCGCTCGCCGGCCGCCGCGTCGCCCTGCTCGCCCACCCGGCCTCGGTCACGCGCGAGCTGACCCATTCGCTGGACGCGCTGGCCGCCCTGCCCGATGTGCGGCTCAGCGCCGCCTTCGGCCCGCAACACGGTCTGCGCGGTGACAAGCAGGACAACATGGTGGAGTCGCCCGACTTCACCGACCCCGTGCTCGGCGTCCCGGTGTTCAGCCTGTATGGCGAGGTGCGCCGCCCCACCGACGCCATGATGGACACGTTCGACGTGCTGCTGGTCGACCTGCAAGACCTGGGCTGCCGCATCTACACCTTCATCACCACGCTGCGCTATGTGCTGGAAGCGGCGGCGACACACGGCAAGGCGGTGTGGGTGCTGGACCGCCCCAACCCGGCCGGCCGGCCGGTGGAAGGCACGCTGCTGCGCCCAGGCTGGGAAAGCTTCGTCGGCGCCGGCCCGATGCCCATGCGCCACGGCATGACCATGGGCGAACTCGGCCACTGGTTCATCGCCCTGCTCAAACTGGATCTGGAATACCGCGTCATCGCCATGGACGGCTGGCTGCCCGACGCCGGCCCCGGCTTCGGCTGGCCGGTGGACAGAACCTGGGTCAACCCCAGCCCGAACGCCGCCAACCTCTGGATGGCGCGCGCCTACGCCGGCACCGTGATGCTCGAAGGCACGACGCTGAGCGAAGGCCGGGGCACCACACGCCCGCTCGAACTGTTCGGCGCGCCCGGCCTCGACACCACCCGCCTGCTGGCCGACATGCAGCGCATCGCCCCGCAGTGGCTGGCCGGCTGCCGGCTGCGCCCGTGCTGGTTCGAGCCGACTTTCCACAAACACGCGGGCCAGCTTTGCGCGGGCGTGCAGATCCACGTGGAAGACCCGCTGCATTACGACCACGGCGCTTTCCAGCCGTGGCGCCTGCAAGCCTTGGCCTTCAAGGCGCTGCGGGCGCAGGCGCCGGACTACCCGCTGTGGCGCGACTTCCCCTACGAATACGAAACCGACCGGCTGGCCATCGACCTCATCAACGGCGGGCCGGCGCTGCGCGAGTGGGTCGACAACCCCGCCACCAGCGCGGCCGATCTGGACGCCATCGCCCAGCCCGATGAAGCGGCCTGGCGCGAAGCCCGGCAGCCGTATGTGATCTATTGATCCCCCTGCACCACTGGCGCGGCGCCCCCTCTGCGGCGCGCCTTCGGCGCTTCGAGTGGGCAGGCACCTGAGGCCCGGCCGAGCCGGTTCCACGGTGCCCCTGGCGTGGGGACTTCCCCGCCGCCCTACGGCCTGGCAGCGCCTGTGCTGGTGTGCGGCTGGGTAACCACCGGCACTGGCGGCTGCCCTGACGGGCCGAACACCTGCGGCGCGATGCGGGCCACGAACACCTGCACCGCTTCCAGCGACAGGTGGCCGTAGTCGTAGCTCAGCGGCTCCTTCGCCGTGTCACCCACCCGGGTCAGGCAGCCCTGGGCGTCGCAGAACACGGCCAGGCCGTCGATGAAGTCGATGCCCATGGCCGCCGCGCGCTGGCGCAGTTGTTCGGTCACCGCGCGCACCGGGCCGTCCTGCCCCAGCGGCAGGCGCAGCGGTGGCGGCTGCGAGAACGGCCCCCGCTTCCAGGCGTCCAGCAGCACCTGCGGCAGGGGTTGCTGCCAGTCGGGCGTCGGGCCCAGCAGCACGATGCGCGGCACCCGGGCCGCACGCAAGGCCTGCACCGTGGCCTCCAGCCCGTCAAGCTGATAGCGCGCATGGTGCCACCAGGCGTAGAGCAGCACGATGTCGGGCCGCGCAGCACGGATCGCGCGGAGGTTGTCGTCGTTGAGCGCCCGGCAACCGGGGCGCGGATCGGCGCCCAGAATCGGCGGACACACCGCCCCCGCGCGCTCGGCGATGCCGAAGCGCCAGGCCCCGCTGTCCTGCAAGGCCTTGAAACCCGGGTAGAGCGACGACGCGTGCGAGTCGCCCCAGATGAACAGCAGCGGCCGCCGCTCTTCAATGCAGAAGGGTTTGTAGTCGGACGGGGGCACGCGGAAGTCGAGAATGCAGTCGTGATAGCGCCAGCCGCGCGTGACCACGGCCGATCCGCCCTGTGCGGTCATGGCGCGCACCACCGGCGGAAAGCGCGCCTCGAAGCCCCGCTGCTGCTGCACCCAGAGCCCGGCAGCGGCCAGCGCCGCCATGCCACCCAGCAAGGCGGCGGTCACCGGCGTGCGCCACCGCCCCCCCTCGCCGCCGCGGCGAATCGGCCGCTCCACCCAGCGCCAGGTCAACACCGCCAGCAGCCCGCCGAGCAGCAGTGCCCCGGCCAGCACGACGGCCCCGGCGTCGTCACCGTAGCGCAGGCGGGCCCCGACCAGCAGCGGCCAGTGCCAGAGGTACAGCGGGTAGCTGACCAGGCCGATCGCGACCATCGGCCGCCACGCCAGCAGCCAGCGGTTCACAAAGGCGTGCGGCCCGGCCGCGATCAGCAGCGCCGTGCCCAGCGTGGGCAACACCGCCCAGCCCCCGGGGAAGCGCCGCTCCGGATGGATCTGCACGAAGGCCAGCACCAGCAGCGCCACCCCGGTCGCGGCCAGGGCGTGCTGTCGCCAGCCGGTGGCGGCACGCGCCGGCCGCGCCACCTGCCGGGCCGCCAGCCAGGCCCCGACCATCAGCTCCCAGAACCGCCCGAACGGGTGGAAGTACGCGGCCGCCATGTCGGTGCGCACCAGCCACAGGTTGAAGCCCCACGACAGCAGCCCCAGGCCTACGATGCACCACCCGGTGCGCGCCGCCCCCGCGCCCCGGGCTCCGCGCCACAAGGCCCACAGCGCCAGCGGCCACAGCAGGTAGAACTGCTCCTCGATGGCCAGCGACCACAGGTGCAGCAGCGGCTTGGCCGCCGACGCAGCGTCGAAGTAGCCCGCTTCGCGCCAGTAGGCCAGGTTCGCCACGAACAGCGCCCCGGCCGCCACATGCCGGCCCAACGCCGCGTAGTCGGCCGGTGTCAGCCACCACGCGCCAAAGACCAGCACGGCCGCCAGCACCAGCGCCAGCGCCGGGAAAATGCGGCGGATGCGACGGACGTAGAAATCCCGGAAGCTGAAGCGGCCGTGCGCCAGTTGCCCCAGCACGATGCCGCTGATCAGATAACCCGAGATGACGAAAAAGATGTCGACCCCGATGAACCCGCCGGCGAAACGCGCGGGCCAGGCGTGGTGCAGCAGCACCGCCAGCACGGCCACGGCGCGCAGCCCGTCGACATCGGGCCGGTAACTCAGGGGCGAAGGGGCCGGAGGGGTCATGCAGAAGGCCGCTCGGCCGCGCGTGCCAAGGGCCCGCGCCGTGCCGAAGTGTTAGGGTGGCGGGCATGATGCCATCCCCCGATCACCCCCGCACCGAAGCGCCGCTTCTGCTGCACGCCCAGGGCCTGCAGTTCGGCTGGCCCGGCCAGCCCCCGCTGCTGGCAGGGCGCGACCTGCGCCTTCCCGCTGGCGTGAGCTTCGTCACTGGCGACGAAAGCTGCGGCAAGACCTCCCTGCTGCGCCTGCTGGCCGGCGACCTGGTGCCGCAAGCCGGCCGCATCGCTCTGTGGGCCGACGGCGCCTGGTGCAGTCCGGACGGCGATCCGGCCGCCTGGCGCCGTCAGGTGTTCTGGATCGACCCGGCCACCGAGGCCCACGATGCGCTGAGCCCGCGCCAGTTCTGGGACCGGCAGGCCCAGGTGTGGCCGCGCTTTTCGGCCGATGCCGTCGAGGCACTGAGCGAGGACTTCGCGCTCGCCCCGCACCTGGACAAGCCGCTGTACATGCTCTCGGCCGGCAGCCGGCGCAAGGTCTGGCTGACGGCGGGGTTCGCCTCCGGCGCCACACTGACGCTGATCGACCAGCCCTTTGCCGCGCTGGACGGGCCGTCCATGCGCTGCCTGCGCGCGCTGTTCACAGACGCGAGCGACCACCCGGGCCGGGCCTGGGTGGTCGCTGATTACGAAGTGCCCGAAGGCGTGCCGCTGGCCGCACACATCCGGCTGCCCTGAAAGCCGGCCGGAGCGTGCTCCCGGTCGGTCAGTTGGCCACGCGCCAGCTGCCATCCGGTTGCCGGCAAGCGGTGCCGTACACCGTGTCGGGCTGGCCCCCCACGCGGGCATGCATGGTGTATTCGCGGCAGGGCGCGCCGTTCTGCTCGTAGGTGCGCGTGGGCGTGACGTTGTATTCGTTGCGCGTATCGGGGTTCACCCAGCCCGTCGGCTGCCCGGTGCGCGCGGTCTCGAACGCGTAGGCTGCCCGGGAGCGGTCATTGGCGTCCATGGACCGGCCCACGTTGGCACCGATGTTGGCCCCGATCATGGTGCCGATCACGGTGGCCACGATGCGGCCGCTGCCGCCACCCACCTGAGAGCCGACGGCGCCGCCGAGCACGCCGCCGACGATGGCGCCAGACTGTTCATTGGGCCCGCCCATGGTGCCGCAACCGGCCAGCGCCAGCGCGGCGGACACGGCGAGCACCCCATGGCGAAGCGGAAGGGTTCGAAGGTTCATCTTGTTCTCCTTGAATGCCTCTTGGACCACGCCGCCTGCCGGCGGGTTCCCCGAGGCCGTGCCGCGATCATAGGCCGGCACCCCATCGGCCGGTTGCAGGCTTACACGCCTTTTCCGCCTGTTTACCCGGCGTTAACCTTCTGCATCATCTTCAGCGTCCGCCCAGGCCCATACCGCGCGAGATCACCTCTTTCATGATCTCGTTGGTGCCACCGTAGATGCGCTGCACGCGCGCGTCGGCATACGCCCGGGTGATCGGGTATTCCCACATGTAGCCGTAGCCGCCGTGCAGTTGCACGCACTCGTCCATCACCTTGCACTGCAGGTCGGAACACCAGTACTTGGCCATGCTGGCGGTGGCGGTGTCGAGCTTGTCTTCGCACACCAGTTCGCAGCACTTGTCCACGAACACGCGCGCCACCTGCACCTCGGTCTGCAGCTCGGCCAGGGTGTAACGGGTGTTCTGGTAGTTCGCCACCGGCTGGCCGAACACCTTGCGGTCCTTCACGTACTGCACCGTCCA
This sequence comes from Hydrogenophaga sp. NFH-34, assembly GCF_021401345.1. Taxonomy (GTDB): domain Bacteria; phylum Pseudomonadota; class Gammaproteobacteria; order Burkholderiales; family Burkholderiaceae_C; genus Hydrogenophaga; species Hydrogenophaga electricum. Next base: position 287,997 of record NZ_JACBGE010000001.1, on the reverse strand, counting down.
GTCGATGGCGGCCTGTGCCGAAGCGACGGCGCCAATCGCGATCTGCAGCCGCTCCCACGGCAACTGCTCCATCAGACAGATGAAACCGCGGCCCTCGAACGCGGCGCCACCCAGCAGGTTCTCGGCCGGCACCTTCACGTTGTCGAAGAACAGCTCGGAGGTGTCCTGCGCCTTCATCCCCAGCTTCTTCAGGCGCTTGCCCTTGCTGAAGCCCTCCATGCCCTGCTCGACCAACAGCAGGCTGGTGCCCTTTCCTCCCCGTTGCTCGCCCACGGCCGGATCGGTCTTGGCGACCACGATCACCAGATCGGCGTGCCAGCCGTTGGTGATGAAGGTCTTGCTTCCGTTGAGCAGGTAGCTGCCATCGGCCTGCCGGATGGCCGTGGTTTTCACGCCTTGCAGGTCGCTGCCGGCAGCCGGCTCGCTCATCGCGATGGCCCCGACCATCTCGCCCGTGGCCAGCAGCGGCAGGTATTTCTGTTTCTGCGCCTCGGTACCGTAGTGCAGGATGTACGGCGCCACGATCTCGCTGTGCAGGCCGAAGCCGATGCCGCTGACGCCAGCGCGCGCGATCTCCTCCATTTGCGCCACCGAATACAGCCGGTCGGCACCGGCACCGCCGTAGGCCTCGGGCATGGTCATGCAGAGAAAGCCGTTTTCTCCGGCCTTGCGCCAGACCTCGCGATCCACATAGCCCTGCTCTTCCCAGGCGTCGTGAAAGGGGCTGATCTCCTTCTCGACAAAGCGACGAAAACTGTCGCGAAAAGCTTCGTGGTCGGCGTTGAACAGGGTGCGGGGAATCATGGTGTCACCTTCAGGACGATGGGGGTTAATTTTCACAAAGCGATTGCTTGGCAAAAGTCTATACTGATCCGATCGTCCAGACCATCCGGTCCCATCCCCGAGGAGACACCATGAGCGAAGCCTTCGTCTACGACGCCATCCGCACACCACGCGGCAAGGGCAAGAAGGACGGCAGCCTGCACGAAGTCAAGCCGATCAACCTGCTCGCCGGCCTGCTGACCGAGCTTCAGAAACGCAATGACCTGGACACCGCCGCGGTGGACGATGTGGTCATGGGCGTGGTCTCGCCCATCGGCGAACAGGGTTCGGTGATTCCCAAGGTCGCGGCCCTCAAGGCCGGCTGGGACTGGCGCTGCGCCGGCGTGCAGCTCAACCGCTTCTGCGCCTCGGGCCTGGAGGCCGTGAACATGGCGGCCATGAAGGTGCGCAGCGGCTGGGAAGACCTGGTGGTAGCCGGCGGCGTGGAAAGCATGAGCCGCGTGCCCATCGGTTCGGACGGCGGCGCCTGGGCCCAGGATCCGGAGACCAACAGCGCCACCCTGTTCGTGCCGCAAGGCATCGGCGCCGACCTGATCGCCACGCTCAGCGGCTTCAGCCGCGAGGACGTCGACGCCTTCGCACTCGAATCGCAGAAGCGCGCCGCCGCCGCGCGCGCCGCCGGCCACTTCGACCGCTCGGTCGTGCCGGTCAAAGACAAGATGGGGCTGACCATCCTGGAGAAGGACGAGTTCATCAAGCCAGGGACCACGATGGACGGCCTGGCCGGGCTCAAGCCCGCCTTCGAGCAACTGGGCGCCATGGGCTTTGACAGCGTGGCGCTGCAACGCTACCCGCAGGTCGAGCGCATCCACCACGTGCACCATGCGGGCAACTCGTCCGGCATCGTCGACGGCGCGGCCGCCATCCTGATCGGCAGCGAAGCCGCCGGCAAGACCCACGGTTTCACGCCGCGCGCCCGCATCGTCGCCGCAGCACTGTCGGGCGCCGACCCGACCATCATGCTCACCGGCCCCATGCCGGCGGCGCGCAAGGCGCTGGCCAAGGCCGGCTTGAGCATCGACCAGATCGACCTGTTCGAGGTCAACGAGGCCTTTGCCGCCGTGCCCATGAAGTTCATGCAGGAAATGGGGGTGCCGCATCAGAAGGTCAACGTCAACGGCGGCGCCATCGCCTTGGGCCACCCGCTGGGCGCCACGGGCGCCATGATTCTGAACACCCTGATCGACGAGTTGCACCGGACCGGCAAGCGCTACGGACTGGCGACCCTCTGCGTCGGCGGCGGCATGGGCATTGCCACCATCGTTGAACGGATCTGATCGAAAGCGGAGAAAGCACCATGATCACCCAAACCATCCGCTACGAACTCGCCAACGGCATTGCGACCATCACCTTTGACGAGCAGGGCTCGCCGGTCAACACCATGTGCCTGCAGTGGCAGGACGATCTGGCGGCCGTCACCGGCCAACTCGTCACGGACCGCGCACAGATCAAGGGCATAGCGCTGGCTTCCACCAAGAGCACCTTCTTCGCCGGCGCCGACCTCAAGGGCGTGATGCGCTCGACCGAGGCCGACGGGCCGCGCGTGTTCGGCGAGATCGAGCGCATGAAGAAGCACTTCCGCACCATCGAGACCCTGGGCGTGCCGGTGGTGAGTTGCCTCAACGGCGCGGCGCTCGGCGGTGGCTGGGAAGTGGCCCTGGTCGGCCACCACCGCATCGCCGTCAACAACCCCAAGATCCAGTTCGGCCTGCCCGAGATCACACTCGGCCTGATTCCTGGCGCTGGCGGCATCACCAAGATGACGCGAATGCTCGGCCTGATGGCGGCGCAACCCTACATCCTGGAAAGCAAGCTGTTCGGCCCCGAAGAGGCTTTCAAGCTGGGCCTGGTGCACGAGCTGGTCGCCTCGCCTGAGGAACTGATGCCCAAAGCGCTGGCCTACATCGAAGCCGCCCAGGGCAAGCCCGAGGCCTGCACCCACGTCTGGGACCGCAAGGACTACAAGATGCCCGGTGGCACGCCGAGCAACCCCAAGATCGCCGGCATGCTGAGCGTGGCGCCCGCCGTGCTCAAGCAGAAGACGCGCGGCCTCTACCCGGCGCCGGAAGCCGCGCTGGCCGCGATGGTCGAGGGCGCGATGGTCGACTTCGACACCGCCATGCGCGTGGAAAGCCGCTACCTCGCCGGGCTGATGACCGGCAACGTGGCGCGCAACATGATCAACACCTTCTTCTTCAACATGAACGCCATCAAGGGCGGTCAGTCGCGGCCGAAGGATGTGGCGAAGTACCAGCCGAAGAAGGTCGGCATCCTGGGCGCCGGCATGATGGGCTCGGGCATCGCCTACGCGCAGGCCACCCGCGGCATCGCCACCGTGCTCAAGGACGTGAGCCTGGAAGCCGCCGAGAAGGGCAAGGGCTACACCGCCAGGCTCACGCAGAAGCGGGTCGACAAGGGCCAGATGAGCGCCGAGAAGCAACAAGGCATCCTGAACCTCATCACGCCCACTGCCAGCGCCGCCGGCCTGCAGGGCTGCGACCTGATCATCGAGGCGGTGTTCGAGCAGCGCGAACTCAAGGCCATGGTGACGAAAGAAGCCGAACCCATGCTGGCCGAAGGTGGTTTCTTCGCCAGCAACACCTCCACCTTGCCCATCTCCGGCCTGGCCCAGGCCAGCGCCCAACCGCAGAAGTTCGTCGGCATCCACTTCTTCAGCCCGGTCGACAAGATGAAGCTGGTCGAAATCATCCGCGGCCAGGACACGGACGACGAGACCATCGCCCGCGCCTACGACTATGTGCAGGCGCTGGGCAAGCTGCCCATCGTGGTGAACGATTCGCGTGGCTTCTACACCAGCCGCACCTTCGGCACCTTCGTGATGGAAGGTGCCGCCATGCTGGGCGAAGGCATTCCGGCACCGGTGATCGAAAACGCTGCCATGCAGGCCGGCATGCCGGTCGGGCCGCTGGCGGTGCTGGACGAAACCGCGCTCAGCCTGTCGGTGCACGTGCTGGAACAGACCCGCGTCGACTTCCAGAAGGAAGGCAAGCAATACGTCGCCACGCCGGGCGAGACCCTGGTTGAGCAGATGGTCAAGCAGCACCACCGCTATGGCCGCGCGGGCGGCGGCGGCTTCTACGACTACCCCGAAGGCGGCAGGAAGCACCTGTGGCCGCAGCTCCAGGCGTTGTACGAAAAACCGGGCATCGAATGGGATCTGCAGGACGTGAAAGACCGCCTGCTCTACCGCCAAGCCGTCGAAACCGCACGCTGCCTGGCCGAAGGCGTGCTCACCAGCGTGCACGACGGCAACATCGGCTCCATCTTCGGCATCGGCTTCCCAGCCTGGACCGGTGGCGCGCTGCAGTTCATCTATGGCCTGGGTATCGAGGCCTTCGAGGCGCGCTGCGCCGCGCTGGCCGCCCGCCATGGCAGCGGCTTCATACTCGCGGACGCGGTGAAAGCCGCGCTGCGTCAACACCAACCCCAGTACTGACTCATGAAACGACTCGAAGGAAAAATCGCCCTCATCACCGGCGCCGCTCAAGGCATCGGCCTGGCCACGGCCCTGAAGTTCGCGCGCGAAGGCGCCACCGTCGTCGTCTGCGATGTGAAGCAGGCGGCGGTCGACGAGGCCGTCAAACAATGCCAGGCCGAAGGCGCCACGGCCGTGGGCTTCGTGATGGACGTGACCCAGCGCGAGATGGTCGACGCCGTGGTCGCGCAGGTGAAAGAGCGCTTTGGCCGCATCGATGTGCTGGTCAACAACGCCGGCATCACGCAGGACGCGCGCCTGCAGAAGATGACGCTGGAACAGTTCGACAAGGTGATCGACGTCAACCTGCGCGGGGTCTTCCACTGCGCGCAGGCCGTGGCCGACACCATGACCGCGCAGGGCAGCGGCGTGATCCTCAACGCCTCGTCGGTGGTCGGCATCTACGGCAACTTCGGCCAGACCAACTACGCCGCCACCAAGTTCGGCGTGATCGGTTTCACCAAGACCTGGAGCCGCGAACTCGGCCCCAAGGGCGTGCGCGTCAACGCAGTCGCCCCTGGCTTCATCAGCACGCCCATCCTGAGCACCATCCCCGAGAAGGTGATCCAGGAGATGGAGCACCGCGTGCCGCTCAAGCGCCTTGGCCAGCCCGAAGAGATCGCCAACGTCTACGCATTCCTCGCCAGCGACGAGGCCAGCTACATCAACGGCGCGGTGATCGAAGTCTCGGGCGGCATGTCGGTCTGAGACCGGCCCGGACGCCCACCGACGCGAGCCCGCCACGCGCCCCGGGCTCGCGCATCGCCTCCAGGATTCCTTCATCCGCAGGGCCTGTGCCGGATCGGTGGGCGAGCGGCAGCCTTCGGTCCGGGTATGCCGCAACGCGGTCCGGCCCGGCGCTTCCGGGCTGCCCGTGCAGGCACCCACAGGCTGTGGTGCCATTGCGCAACCGCCCACCCGCGCATCCGTGGCGCCGCGATAATCCGCTGCGACCCCGCCACCGCAACATGCCCCCTCGCCAGCCCACCGCCCCCCACGCCGATTCCGGCCCCTTGGTTCCCCGCTCCCGCTCCGACCTGTTTCTGTCCTTCACCTGGCTGGCCCTGCAGGGATTCGGCGGGGTGCTGGCGATCGTGCAGCGCGAGCTGGTCGAGAAGAAACGCTGGCTCACGCGCGAGCAGTTCCTGGAGGACTGGGCCGTGGCCCAGATCATGCCCGGCCCGAATGTGGTGAATCTCTCGCTCATGATCGGTGACCGGTTCTTCGGCCTTTCGGGCGCACTGGCCGCACTGGCCGGCATGCTGGCTGCCCCCCTGTGTCTGGTGCTGCTGATGGCCGCGCTCTACGGCAGCGTGGCCGACACCGCCGCCGCCCAGGGCGCGCTGCGCGGCATGGGCGCCGTGGCCGCCGGCCTGGTGACCGCCACCGGCATCAAGCTCATCGCGGCCCTGGACAAGAATGCGCTGGGCCTGGCCGCGTGCATCGCCCTGGCCGCCCTGACCTTCGTGGCCATTGCGCTGCTGCGCTGGCCCCTGATCTGGGTCCTGCTGGGCATTGGCGGCGTGGCCTGCCTGTGGGCTTATCGCGTGCTCGGGCGCCAGCCGGAGCCCCGCTCATGACGATCACCCTGACCCCCGGCGACTGGCTGGCCCTGTGCCAGCACCTGGCCTCGCTCTCGCTGCTGGCCGTGGGCGGCGCCATCACCACGGCCCCCGACATGCACCGTTACCTGGTCGGCCAGCAAGGCTGGTTGACCGACGCGCAGTTCACCTCATCGATCGCGATCTCGCAGGCCGCCCCGGGTCCGAACGTGCTGTTCGTCGCCCTGCTCGGCTGGAACCTCGGCCTCAACGCGGGCGGGGGTCCGGCCGCCGGCTGGCCCGCCTGGGGCCTGGCCCTGATGGGCGTGGCACTGAGCCTGGTGGCGATCATGCTGCCGTCTTCGGTGCTGACCTACACCGCCACCCGCTGGGCCCACCGCAACCGCGAACTGCGCTCGGTGCGCGCCTTCAAGACCGGCATGGCACCGATCGTGATCGCCCTGCTGATCGCCACCGGCTGGCTGCTCAGTGCGACCCACAACCAGCCGGCGCGCGACTGGCGCCTGTGGTTGCTGACCGCCGTGTCGATCGTGCTGGTGTGGCGCACGCGCATCCACCTGCTGTGGCTGATCGGCACCGGCGCCCTGCTGGGCGCCCTGGGCTGGGTCTGACCGGCGGACGGTTTCAGCCGAAGGCCATCCCCGGTCCGCCCGAGAACACAGACCCGATCGCGCCCAGAACGATGCCGGCCACGATGCCGCACACCACCAGCACGGCGGTGTAGCCCAGCGCTTTTTCGGGTGGGGTCTTCATCAGCACCGGAATGCCGGTGTAGAGCAGGTAGATCGAATACAGCGAGGCCAGCAGGCTGAGCATGCTCAGCGCCGGAACGAGGTTGAAGATGCCCCCGAGCAGACCGGCCGTGGACGCGTAGGCCACCAGCTTGAAAGCGCTCAGCAGGTCTTTGCGGCCGCCAAAAGTGGGGGCCAGAGCATCGGCGATCAGGGCCAGCACGTAGATCACGGCCAGCGACAGCACGAACCCGACCACCATGTTGGCGATCCCGGCCAGGAAGGGCACCCGGAAGCTGACACCCATCACGTGGGTGCCGACCACGCTGAACCCGATGAAGGTCGCGATGGCCGAAACCGCCGCCAGGTAGACCAGGTAGGTCTTGTAGATCGTGGCCACGTCCTCGGTTTCCGTGTCGATCACGGGCCAGGTGGACTTGGGTTTGAGCAGGATGTCCTGCACGCGCTGCACCAGATTCATGTGTCACTCCTCGCTGGACAAAGCCCCGATCGGGCCCGGCCATTATGGGTGCCGACGTGACGATCCGGTGAATCCCCGCAAGCCGGCCGGCCTTCAGTCGGCCAGCAGGGCCGGCAGGCTTTGTGCGGCGCGTTCGCGCCAACAGGTCTGGGCCACGGTATCGAGCTCGGTCGGTTCGGGATTGATGACCACCACCTGCGCCCCGCTGCGGTGCGCCGTGTGGGCCAGCCCGGCAGCCGGGTACACCAGGCCCGAGGTGCCGATCACCAGCATCAGATCGCAGGCCTGGGCAGCGGTTTCGGCGGCCGCCAGGGCCTCGGTTGGCAGCATCTCGCCGAACCAGACCACGGCAGGCCGCCGCAGGTTGCCGCACACGGAACAGCGTGGCGGGCGACCGTCTTCCAGAAAATCGGGCTGGCAGCACGGGCGCGGGCGGTCCAGCCACTGGTCGGCGTCGATGCGACCATGCAGGGCGATGGTCTCGTCGAGACCGGCCCGCTCGTGCAGGCCGTCCACGTTCTGGGTGATCAGCGTCAGGCGCCCCGGATGCCGCTGCGCCCACGCCGCCAGCGCCCGGTGGCCGGCATTGGGTTGGACCCGGGCAATCAGCGCTCGCCGGTATTGGTACCAGTCCCACACGCGCTGGGGATCGGCGCGAAACGCGGCTTCGGTGGCCAGTTCCTTCGGGTTGAACTGCGCCCACAGGCCACTCTGGGCATCGCGAAATGTGGGCACGCCCGACTCGGCGCTCATGCCAGCCCCGGTCAGCACCGCCAGATGCCGCGCCTGTTGCACCCACTGGCGCAGCGTCTCAAGCGTGGCGGTCATGGCGGGCGTGGGCCTTTCAGCCGCGCTGGCGCAGCGCCTCGTACAGGCACACGCCCGAAGCCACCGACACGTTCAGGCTCTCGACCGCGCCGCGCATGGGAATGCTCACGAGCTCGTCGCAGGTCTTGCGCGTGAGCTGGCGCATGCCCTGCCCTTCGGCGCCCAGCACCAGGGCCGTCGGGCCTTTGAGATCGACCTGGTAGAGCGTTTTGGGCGCGTCGCCGCTGGTGCCGGTGATCCAGATGTTGCGCTCCTTCAGCTCGCCCAGCGTGCGCGCCAGGTTGGTGACCATGAAGTACGGCATGGTTTCGGCCGCCCCGCTGGCCACTTTGGCCACGGTGGCGTTGATGCCGGCGGCATGGTCCTTGGGCGCGATCACCGCGTGCGCACCGGCACCGTCGGCCACACGCAGGCAAGCCCCCAGGTTGTGTGGATCGGTGATGCCGTCGAGCACCAGCAGCAGCGGCGCCTGACCGGCGGCCTCCAGCTGTTCCAGCAGATCGTCGAGCGAATGCGCCTGCTCCAGCGCCTGGACCCGCGCGGCCACGCCCTGGTGGCCATGGCTGCCGGCCAGCTTGGCGATGCGCAGCCCATCGGCCTCGATCAGGCGCACACCGGCTTCGCGGGCACGGTCCAGGAACTGGCGCATGCGCGCGTCGCGGCGCGTGGGTTCGAAGTAGACCTCGATGATGGACTGGGGCGCGGTTTTCAGGCGCACGCCCACCGCGTGGAAGCCGAACAGGACTTTGGGGGTAGACATGCGCGGATTATCGTTGCCCCCACGCTCCGCCGCTGCGCGGGTCGCTGCCCCCCGAGGGGGCTGATCCGGCTGGGGGCGGCCCGGCGCCGGATCGTTTGCCCCCACGCTCCGCCGCTGCGCGGGTCGCGGGGTCCCGCGTCCGTCATTCCCGCGAAGGCGGGAATCCCGTCGCGGACACGTTCAGCACATCTTTCAGGCGGCCGCCTCGGCCGCTTCCGTGGCGCACCCGGCTTCGATGGTGATGCGGCGCTCGCAGCGCGCGGCGATACCGCGGTCGTGCGTGACCAGTACCAGCGTCGTGCCCAGCTCGCGGTTGAGTTCGAACATCAGCGCCATCACCCGCTCGCCGGTGGCGAAATCCAGGCTGCCCGTGGGTTCATCGGCCAGCAGCACGGCCGGGCGCACGACAAAAGCGCGTGCCAGCGCCACCCGCTGCTGCTCGCCACCGGACAGCACCTTGGGATAGTGCCCCAGCCGCTGCCCCAGGCCCACACGCTCCAGCATGGCCGCCGCGGCCGTGCGCGCGTCGCGCCGGCCGGCCAGCTCCAGCGGCAGCATCACGTTTTCCAGCGCGGTGAGGTTGCCAAGCAGCTGGAAGCTCTGGAACACGAAGCCCACTTTCTGGGCGCGCAGCGCGGCGCGCTGGTCTTCGTCCAAGGCAAACAGATCGGTGCCGTCGATGTGAACCGTTCCGCGCGAAGGCGTATCCAACCCCGCAACGATGGACAGCAAGGTGCTCTTGCCCGACCCGGAAGCCCCCACGATGGCAGCCGTTTCACCGCGCAGCAGCTCGAAACTGACATCGCGCAGAATGTCCAGCGTGCCGGTGGCATCGGTCACCGACTTGGACACGTGCTGCACAGCGATCATCGGGTCGGTGGTCGTGAGGGAAGAAGGATTCATGCCATGAAAGGATGGGATTTGGAACGACGTCACTTTAACGCCCGGCTGGCCGGCGCCCTGACGCTGGCCTTGTGCCCCTGGGGAATGCCGGCGCTGGCCCAGACCCGCCCACAGGGCACCACGGTGCTGGTGGTCGGCGACTCCCTGAGCGCCGAATACGGCCTCAAGCGGGGCAGCGGCTGGGTCGCCCTCTTGCAGGAGCGGCTGGCACGGGAAAAGTTCAAAGGCCAGGTGGTCAACGCCAGCATCAGCGGCGACACCACCGCTGGCGGCCGATCGCGCCTGCCCACGCTGCTGAAGCAGCACCAGCCCGCCCTGGTGATTCTGGAGCTGGGTGCCAACGATGCGCTGCGCGGCCTGCCACTGAACATGACACGCGACAACCTGAGCGCGATGGCCCGCGCCGCGCGCGAATCGGGCGCCAAGGTGCTGATCGTCGGCATGGAGATCCCGCCCAACTTCGGCGCCCGATACGCGCAGGATTTCCGCGAGGTGTTCGCCACCGTGGCGCGCACCGAAAAAGCCGGGCTGGTGCCCTTCCTGCTCAAGGGCGTGGCCGACACGGCCGATCCGCTCCAGCTGTTCCAGAACGACCGCATCCACCCCAACGAGACGGCCCAGCCCCAGATGATGGCCAATGTCTGGGCCGAACTGCGCCCTTTGCTGCCGCGCTGACGCCATTCGGCAGGGTGCTGGCCCCGCCTGATCGCCGCAATCGAGACAATCCGCACGAAGTCCGGGTCGGGCTTCGGATGATTGTTAATTCTTTAGAATTAAAATTTTCGCGATTCTTCAGCCGCACAACGAACCGCCTGTGAACCCCACTGCCCTGCCTCCGAAGCGGCCGGTGCCCAACGATGCACCGGCCGGACGGGAGCCCGTCTCGGAGCTGGCCCGCCGCATTGAAACCCGCATGCTGGCGCTGGGCCTGAGCAAAAAGGCGCTGGCCGCGCGGGCGGGCATCGCCCGCCAGACGCTCTACACCATCCTGGACATGGGCCGTGACGGCGACGACCGCATGCCGCGCGTGAACACCCTGGTGGCCCTGGCCGCAGCCTTGCGGGTCCACCCGTTCTGGCTCGTCGACGGCCTGTTCGCCAACGTGGTGGTGGATGCCGCACTGGCTCAGCCGCAACAAGGCGACCGCGCCGGTCTTGTGCGCGACGTGACCTACCCCGGCGGCGCCATGGTGGCGCCCGGCAGCCACTTCACCAAGGTCTGGCGCGTGCAAAACCTCGGCAACACGCCCTGGCGCCAGCGCAAGCTGGTGTGCTGGGACGAGCAGATTGAAGCCTTCCTGCGCGCCGGCAGCCGCCGACTGCCGATTGGCCAGCGGCTGCGCCCGGACCGGACCGAACTGCTGGTTCCCGCCACCCCGCCAGGCGGGGTCGTCGAGCTCTCGATGGGTTTCACGGCCCCGACCGAAACCGGCACCGTGATTTCCTACTGGGTCGGCACCCTCGCCGATGGGCGCCCCTGCTTTGGCGAAGATGCCGGCCTGGAAGTGTGCGTCCACGTGACCACGCTGGCCGAAACGCGGGCTTTCCGCCCGCAGCACCGCCCGGCGTGAATCAGGCGGCGGCCAGCGTCGCCAGCCCCTGCGCCAGATCGGCGCGCAGATCCTCCACCGCTTCGAGCCCGATTGCAAACCGCACCAGCGTGCCGCGGTAAGGCCAGCGCGAAGCCGGCCGCATGCCGGCCACCTGGTAAGGCGCGCACAGGCTGATCGGCCCAGCCCAGCTCCAGCCCGGCCGGAACAGGCGCAGGCTGTCGCAGAAGGCGTCGATCTGCGCCGGCGTGCGGCGCTCATCGAACACCGCGCTGAACAGGCAGGCCGCCCCCGTCGCATCGCGCAGCCAGGCCGCATGGCCCGGTGAATCCGGCAAGGCCGGGTGCAAAACGCGCACCACGCCGGACTGCCCCACCATCCAACGGGCCAGTTCGCGCGTGACCGCGTCCTGGGCGGCGTAGCGCACCGCGATGGACGGCAGTCCGCGCAGCACCAGTTCGACGTCGTTGGCGCCCACACCCAGCCCCAGGCGCATGCGTGTCAGCAAGATCTGGCGGTGCAAGGCCTCATCGCGCGTCACCACCGAGCCCATGAGCACGTCGGCACCACCGCTGGGGTACTTGGTCAGCGCCTGCATGGAAACGTCCACACCCAGATCGAAGGGCGAGAACGCCACGCCCGCACCCCAGGTGTTGTCCAGCGCGGCCACGATGGGCCGCTCGCGCCCCGCGTTGGCCGCGCGGATCACGGCCGTGAGCGCCGGCAGGTCGGGAAATTCCAGCGTCACCGACCCGGCGGCCTCCAGCCAGACCAGGCGCGTGGCCGGCGTGAGCTGGGCGGCCAGGTCGGCCGGGTCCATCGGATCGTAGAAGCGGTGGCCGATGCCCCAGTGCGCCAACTCCACCTGGGCGAAGTGTTTGCTTGGGCCGTACACGTTGTCGGGCAGCAGCACTTCGTCGCCCTGCTTGAGCAGGGCCATGTCCACCAGCGAAATACCCGCCAGGCCACTGGGCACCAGCATGCAGTGCTGCCCACCTTCCAGCGTGGCGATGCGCTCTTCGAGCGTGAAAGTGGTGGGCGTGCCGTGCAGGCCGTAGGTGTAGCCGCTTTTGTCTTTCCAGTCGCGCGTGTGCAGCGCCTGCACGTCGGGAAAGATCACCGTCGAGGCCTTGTGCACGCCGGGTGCCACGGCCTCGAAGCCCTCGGGCGGGCGGTACGGGTGGTGGATCAGGCGGGTGGACAGATGCGCGTCGGCGGACATGGCAGGCTCCCTACAAGAAAGACCGGACTGAAAACGACAGCGGCCCTCATCGGGCCGCAGACACGGAAGCCAGAGGCCGCGAAGGGCCCCGGCCGCGTCAGACTTTCCACTTCTCCAGCAGTTGCGCCGGGCGCAGGCTGTCGTAGCCCTCGAAGGGCTGGTGGATCCAGGGGTTCGTCGGCAGGAATTCGACCGAATAATCGGGCGAGAACACCGAGACGGCCTTGGTCCAGATGACCGCGCTGCGCAGTTCGGTGATGGGCGCGTACTGGTTCTTGAGCGTGTCGATCACCACCTTGAGGGTGTGGCCCGAATCGGCCAGATCGTCGACCAGCAGCACCTTGCCGGCGATTTCACCCTTGGGCGTGGTGATGTAGCGGGCAATGTCCAGCTTGCCCTGCACCGTGCCAGCGTCGGAGCGGTAGGAGCTGGTAGACATGATGGCCAGCGGCACGTCGAAGATGCGCGAGAGGATGTCCCCCGGACGCATGCCACCACGGGCCAGGCACAGGATGGTGTCGAACTGCCAGCTCGACTGGTAGACCTTGATCGCCAGTTTCTCGATGAGGTTGTGGTACTCGTCGTAGGAGACGTAGAGGTGCTTGCCGTCTTCGGTCAGCATGGGGGCTCCGCTTGGGGGTGTGGGGAAGGCCGATTCTGCACGAACTCGGCACGCTCCGGCACGGTGAATACCGCCGGCCGGAACGCGCCGGCGCGCCTCAGACTTCGTAGGGGTGGTGGATGAGGATGGTGTGGTCGCGATCGGGGCTGGTGGACACCACGTGGATGGGCACGCCCGTGGTGGCCTCGATGCGGCTCAGGTAGCGCTGGGCGTTGACCGGCAGGTCTTCATAGCGGGTCACGCCCACACTGGACTCGGTCCAGCCCGGCAGCGTTTCGTAGATCGGCTGGCAGCGAGCGATGTCGTCGGCGCCCATGGGCAGGATGTCGACCACCTCGCCGTCGAGCTGGTAGCCGGTGCACAGCTTCAGCTCCGACAGGCCATCGAGCACGTCCAGCTTGGTGATGCACAGACCCGACAGGCCGTTGACCTGGGCCGAGCGCTTGAGCAGCGCAGCGTCGAACCAGCCGCAGCGGCGCGAACGGCCGGTGGTGACGCCCTTTTCGGCACCCACGGTGCTCATGTGCCAGCCCGGTGTGCCTTCCTTTTCCCATTCCAGTTCGGTCGGGAAAGGCCCCCCACCCACGCGGGTGCAATAGGCCTTGGTGATGCCGAGCACGTAGTGCAGCAGTTGGGGGCCGACACCGGCACCGGCGGCGGCGTTGCCCGCCACGCAGTTGCTCGACGTGACGAACGGATAGGTGCCGTGGTCGATGTCCAGCAGCGTGCCCTGTGCGCCTTCGAACAGCAAGTTGGCGCCAGCCTTGTGAGCCTCGTTGAGTTCGCGCGACACGTCGGCGATCATGGGCTTGAGCAGTTCGGCCTGCTGCATCGCTTCGGCGTACACCGGCTCGAACTGGATCTCGCCGTCCTGCATGTACGACAGGGTCTTTTCGTCCCAGGCCATGTCGGCCGAATGCAGGAAGGTCTTGAGCACGTGGTTGTGCAGCGCCAGCAGTTCACGCAGTTTGCTGGCGAAGCGCTCGGGGTATTTCAGGTCCTGCACGCGCAGGGCGCGGCGGGCAATCTTGTCTTCGTAGGCCGGACCGATGCCGCGCCCGGTGGTGCCGATCTTCTCGGCGCCGGCCTTGACCTTGGCCGCCTCCCGCGCCACGTCGATCGCGGCGTGGAACGGCAGGATCAGCGGGCAGCCCTCGCTCACGCGCAGGCGCGAACGCACTTCGACGCCGGCTTTTTCCAGCCCGGCAATCTCCTCGAACAGCTTGGACACCGACAGCACCACCCCGTTGCCGATGTAGCACTTGACCCCGGCGCGCATGATGCCGCTGGGAATGAGGTGCAGCGCGGTCTTCACGCCATTGATCACCAGCGTGTGGCCGGCGTTGTGCCCGCCCTGGAAGCGCACCACACCGGTGGCGGTTTCGGTGAGCCAGTCGACCAGCTTGCCCTTGCCTTCGTCGCCCCATTGGGTGCCGACCACGACCACGTTGCGCCCGGGTTGCACGGCGCGGCTGTTGTTCATCATCTGTTGCAGATTCCGGTTAAAGGGTTTTCACAGTCCAGGCGCCGCTGGCAGGGTCCTGGACCAGCTCGCGATCGCAATGGAATTCATCGACTTCGTGCTCATGGCCGGGCAGCACACACACCACCGTCTGGCCCTGACGGCGCAGGTCGGCAATGGCTTGGCGCAGGCCGGCATCCATGCCCCAGGGCGCGCGCACGGCAGCCACCAGCGGGCGCGGCGGCACGGCGGCCACGATTTCCTTGAGGTCCAGGCTGAAGCCCACGGCCGGGCGGTTGCGCCCGAAAACGGCGCCGACTTCGTCGTACCGGCCACCGCGCGCCAGTTCCACCGGCTCGCCCTTGGGGTTCTGTGCGAACACGGCGAAACGCATGCCGGTGTAGTACGCGTAGCCACGCAGGTCAGCCAGGTCGACCGACAGGCGCAGCGCGGGCTGCGTCTGCAATTGGGCCGTCAACCAGGCCAGGCTGTCCAGCGCCTGGGCCAGCGCGGCCGAGGGCTGCAGCACGCGCCGGGCTTCCTCGATCACGCCCGCATCACCGAACAGCTGCGGCAGCGTGCACAGATCGCGCTGCACCGCCGCCGGCAGATCACGGGAGAGCTCGCGCAGGGCGGCAACGTCCTTGACCGCGAGCGCAGCGTGAATGGCGCTGGTGCGGCCAGCGTCAAGCGCCACCGGCGCCAGCACCGCATCGATCACGCGCACATCGGCCAGATCCAGCCAGAGCGGCTGCACACCGGCGCTGCGCAGGCAGGCCTGCACCAGTTCGAGCGCTTCCAGATCGGCCTCAAGACCGGCGTGACCGTAGATTTCAGCGCCGAATTGCAGCGGTTCGCGGCTCGCGGTGGGCCGGTCGATGCGTGTGTGCACCACCGGGCCGCAATAGCTCAGGCGGGTCACCCCCTGGCGATTGAGCAAATGGGCGTCGATGCGGGCCACCTGGGGGGTGCTGTCGGCCCGCAGGCCGAGCGAGCGGCCGGAGAGCTGGTCCACCAGCTTGAAGGTGTGCAGGCCCATCGCCTCGCCCGTTCCGGTGAGCAGCGATTCCAGGTGTTCGATCAGCGGGGGCATGACCAGCTCGTAGCCGTAGCCACGGGCGGTGTCCAGCAATCCCCGGCGAAGTTCCTCGATGTGCCGCGCCTCGGAAGGCAGGACATCGGCAATGTGGTCCGGCAGGACCCAGGCAGACATGGGCATGGTGGGGCGCTGTTAAAAACGGCATTTTACCGACCCCGTGGGGCCCCTGCCGTTATTCGGACAACGCCCCCCGAAATCACCAGGTGTCGACATAGGCGGCGGGGGCGCCCTGCCCGGCGGTCACCCGGTGCGCCGAAGCCAGACCGCGCACCAGCCAGGCGCGGGTTTCCGCC
This sequence comes from Hydrogenophaga sp. NFH-34, assembly GCF_021401345.1. GTDB lineage: Bacteria > Pseudomonadota > Gammaproteobacteria > Burkholderiales > Burkholderiaceae_C > Hydrogenophaga > Hydrogenophaga electricum. Next base: position 272,146 of record NZ_JACBGE010000001.1, on the reverse strand, counting down.
GGGTCGATCACGGCGTCGATCTCCAGCGTCTGCGCCATGTTGATGGCCTCGCCGTTGGCGTATTGCTGGGCCACCAGGGACTGGAACAGGGCGTCGCGCTGCGGCCCGGCCGGCACCGCTTCCAGCTCTTTGCGGAAGCCCAGGCGCACCGCCCCCTCCAACCCCATGGCACCGAACTCGCCGCTGGGCCAGGACACGTTGAACACCGGCGCATCGAAGCCGCCCGCCGTCATCGCCTGCGCGCCCAGGCCGTAGCCCTTGCGCAGCACCACCGAGAAAAACGGCACCCGCAGGTGCGAGGCGACGGCGAACATGCGGCAGACGTGGCGCACCTGCGCCTGCGCCTCGATGTCGGGGCCGACCATGAAACCCGGGGTATCAACCAGCGCAACGATGGGCAGACCGTGCACATTGGCCAGTTGCATGAAGCGCGCGGCCTTGTCGGCCGCCTCGACATCGATCGCGCCACCCAGGTGGTGCGGGTTGTTGGTCATCACCGCCACCGGCCGCCCTTCGATGCGGGCCAGCGCCGTGATCATGCCGGCGCCGAAGCCGGCGCGCAGTTCCAGCACGGAGCCGCTGTCGAACAGCCCTTCCAGCACGGCGCGCACGTCGTAAACCCGCAGCCGGTTTTCCGGTACAGCGTGGCGCAGCAGGCGCTGGTCGGGGCAGTCCCAGTGCGGCAGAGCCCCCTGGAAGTAGCCCAGGTAGCGCTTGGCGACCGCCACCGCTTCGGCTTCGTCCTCGACCAGCACGTCGATCACGCCGTTGGCCGACTGCACGTGGCTGGGCCCGATCTCCTCGGGACGGAAAGTCCCCAGACCACCGCCCTCGATCATGGCCGGCCCGCTCATGCCGATGTTGCTGGCGCGCGTGGCGATGATCACGTCGCTGCAGCCCAGCAGCGCCGCGTTGCCCGCGAAACAGCGCCCGTGCACGATACCGACCACCGGCACCTTGCCGGACAGGGCCGCGAACTGGCTGAAGGTGTGGTTGTTGAGCCCGGCAACGATGGGCATGTCGGTATCGCCCGGCCGCCCGCCCCCGCCCTCAGCAAACAGCACCACCGGCAGCCGCAACTGGTGCGCAATGGCCAGCATGCGGTCCTGCTTGTGGTGGTTGCGCATGCCCTGGGTACCGGCCAGCACGGTGTAGTCGTAGGCCATCACCACCGCGCGCGAGCGCTCGGGGCCGAAATCGCGCGCATTGACACACCCGATGCCGGTGACGATGCCGTCGGCCGGGGTGTTGGCCACCAGGTCCTCCAGGCTGCGGCGCCGCGTCTGGGCGGCAATGGCCAGTTGCCCGTACTCCAGGAAATTGCCCGGATCGTCGGCCAGGTCACACAGGTCGGCCACGTTCTCGCGCGCCGTGCGCCCGCCCTGCGCGTGGCGCTTGGCCACGGCGACCGGCCGGTGGGCGTCGAGCGTGGGCGCATGGCGGTGGATCACCCGCTGCAGATCGCCGCGGATGGCGTCGGGGTCGAGCGCGACCGCTGTCACCGCCTGCACCTCGCCGGCCTCGACCGGCTCCAGCGCCAGCAGACGCTGGCCTTCGGTCACATAGTCGCCCGGCTGGGCCAGCAGCGCCATCACGCGGCCGGCGTGCGGCGTGTGGATCAGGTGCTCCATCTTCATCGCTTCGAGCACGCCCACCTGCGCGCCGGCGGGCAACAGGTCGCCCACCGCGACCTCGAACTGCACCAGGCGCGCCGGCATGGGGGCGCAGACATGGCGGCCATCGTCTTCGACAGGGTGCCCGTCCCCGCCGGCGACCGGCTGCGCCGCGAGCGACGGCGGCTCCGGCGTTGCCAGCGACGCGGCCCGCGCCAGCAGCGGCGGCAACCGCTCTTCGACAAAACGCGTGTGCACCGCCTGGGCGGCGAATTCGGGCTGCTCGGCCAGCGCCCTCAGCAGCCCGAGGTTGCTGGCCATGCCTTCGATGCGGCATTCGGCCAGCGCGCGCTGCGAGCGCCGCAAGGCGTCGCCGAAACTCGGCGAAGGACTGGCCACGATGAGCTTGGCCAGCAGGGTGTCGTAGTGGGGCGACGGCGCCAGACCCAGATAACCGTGCGTATCGACCCGCACGCCCGGCCCGCTGGGCAGGTCAAAGCGGGCCAGTGCCCCGCCCGAAGGACGGGCCTGGCCCTGGGTGTCCAGCGTCTCGGCATTGATGCGCCACTGGATCGCGAAGCCCTTCTGGGGCGCGGTGCGACCGGGGGCCACGCCCAGATCGGCCAGCGTGCGGCCCGCCGCCACGCCCAGTTGCAGTTGCACCAGATCCAGCCCGGTCACGGCCTCGGTCACGGTGTGTTCGACCTGCAGACGCGGATTGGCCTCGATGAACACGAACGGCAGGGATGTGGCCCCCACGCTCGCCGCCTTGGGGTGGCCCGGCGGCGGCTCGATGGCCGTCTCGTCGACCAGGAACTCGAAGGTGCCCAGGCCCCGGTAGCCCACGGTCTGCGCCATGGACAGCGCGGCCTGCGTGATGCGCTCGCACAGGTCGGCCGACAGCATGGGGCTGGGCGCGATCTCGACCAATTTCTGGAAGCGCCGCTGCAGCGTGCATTCGCGTTCGCCCAGGCTCGCCACCGCCTGGCCGTCGCCCAGCACCTGGATCTCGATGTGGCGCGCGCGGGTCATGAGGCGCTCGACGTACACACCGTCGACGCCGAACGCGGCGCGCGCCTCGGAGGTGCAGCGCGCGTGGGCTTCGGCCACCTCGCCAGCATCCAGCACCGCGCGCATGCCCCGGCCGCCGCCGCCACCGATGGCCTTGATCATCATGCCCGCGCCTTCGGTCGCCTGCTGCGCGAAGAAGGCCTGCGCCTGCGCCAGCGTCACCGCACCCTCGCTGCCGGGCATCACCGGCACCGCGCACTGCGCAGCCAGCGCGCGGGCCCGCGCCTTGTCGCCAAAAAGCGCGAGCTGTTCCGGCGTCGGGCCGATGAACACCCGTCCTGCGGCGGCGCATGCCTGTGCGAAGTCGGCCCGTTCGCTCAGAAAGCCGTAACCCGGATGCACCGCGTCACAGCCCTGCTCCCGCGCCACTTTCAGCAGCGCCTCGATGTCGAGATAGGCCGAAGGACCGGTTGCGTCCAGCGCCACCGCCGTGTCGGCCAGCCGCACGTGCAGGGCCTGCGCATCGTCGCGCGCGTACACGGCCACGCTCGCGATGCCCAGGTCCTGCAACGCCCGCACCAGGCGCACCGCGATCTCGCCCCGGTTGGCGATCAACACCTTGCGAAAAAACAGTGCTTCGCTCACGCCAGATCCTTCAGCAGACGACGCAGCACCTTGCCGGCGCCCGTGGCCGGCAGCGCATCGATGAAACGCACATGGCGCGGCGCCTTGTAGAGCGCCATGTTCTCGCGCGACCAGGCCACGAGCGCCTCGGCCGACACTTCGGCGCCAGCCTTCTTGACGATGAAGGCCTTGACCACCTCACCCTTCTCGGCGTCGGGCTCGGCAATGACCGCTGCCTGCGCCACGGCCGGGTGCTTGATGAGGATGGTCTCGACCTCTTCCGGGAAGACGCTGTAGCCCGAGACTTTGATCATTTCCTTGAAGCGGCCGATGAAGCTGAGATAGCCCTCGGCGTCCATCTTGCCCATGTCGCCCGTGTGGACCCAGCCGTCGCGCAGCGTCGCCGCCGTGGCTTCCGGCTTGTTCCAGTACCCCTTGAACACCCCCGGGCTGGTCAGCACGATTTCACCCACTTCACCCACGGGCAGCTCCTGGCCCGAGTCCGGGTCGAGAATGCGGATCGTCACGCCCGGCGCGACGATGCCCTGCGTGCCCCATTTGGCCTTGCCCGCCGGGGTGTAGGTGTCGCAGGTGTGGGTCTCGCTCAGGCCATACGCCGCCTCTTGCGACAGGCAGTGGGGCGCGAAGGACTGCCACTGCGTGGCCAGCGATTCGGTGAACGCGATGCCGAAGCTGGTGACCGGATTCCTCTTCAGGCTGCCCAGATCAAATGCGCCAGGCCCCGCTGCCTGCAGCACCTGCATGCAGGCGACGTTCATCGGCGCGATGCTGTACCACCAGCTCACGCGGTACGTGGCAATGGCCTGCAGCACAGCATTGGGGTCGAAACGGTGCAGCAGCACGCTGCTGGCCCCGGTGATCACCGGCACGTTCACGCCCATGAGCATGCCAGCAATGTGATAGAGCGGCGCCACCGACAGCAGCACGTCGTCACCGCCCACGCCGTTGCAGTCGGCGCAGACCGTGGTCTTGAACAGCGCATTGCCGTAGCTGAGCATCGCGCCTTTGGGCAGGCCGGTGGTGCCCGAGGTGTAAGTCATGAGCGCGACGTCGTCCAGCGCCATGTCCACCGCCTGTGGCCGGGCGTCCTCGTGCATCACACGCCAGAAGTCTTCCACGCCGGCAGGCCAGGCAACGGGCGTCTGGGCCGTTGCCGCCAGCTCGGGTGGCAGGTCCAGCGTGGGCTGCTCGGGCAGCCAGTCGGTGTAGCGCACGCCGAAGACGTGTTGCAACGCGCTCTGTCCACGCACCTTCTCCACCACCGGCAGCAGGTTGTCGGCCGCCACGATCACCCGTGCCTGGAGATCGTTGACCTGGTACGCCAGCTCGTGCTCCTTGTTCAACGGTCCGCTGGGGCAGACGATGGCCCCGATCTTCTGGATGCCGAAATGGGCCACCAGGTATTGCGGGCAGTTGTTGAGGAACAGCACCACCGGCTCGCCCTTGGCCACACCCAGAGCCTGCAGGTGCGCGGCAAAGGCATCACTGGCCCGATCCAGTTCGGCCCAGGAAATGGCCTGGCCGTACCAGATGCACGCTGGGTGGTCAGGGCGCTCGCGTGCGTGCTGGCGCAGGTACTCGTGCAGCGGCTTCTGGGGGCGCGGTGCAAGGTTCTGGGGTGTCTCCATGGTGTCGTCTTTCAGGGTTAGCGCTAGCCTGGTTCGGCGGTCGGGCTCTTGTGTGGGAGCCATCTTGACGGAACAATCCTACCGATGGGTAGAACTTTGGAGACAGCTCGCAAACCCCAAGCCGCCGCCAAGCGTGGCCGGCAACGGGCCACCACCGCCGGCACGGACGTGCAGCGCGAACGGATCCTGCGTGTGGCAGAGACCTTGTTCGCCGCGCAGGGCTACGCGCAAACCACCATCGAGCAGATCGTGCGTGCGCTGGGCGTGACCAAGCCGTTCGTCTACTACTACTTCAAGGACAAGCAGGAAATCTTCGAGACGCTGTCCTGGCGTCCCTCGGTGGAATGTTTCACCGCACTGGACTTTGCCGACCTCGACGACCGTCGCGCCAGCGAGAAGGTGCGCGAAGGCCTGCAACGCCTGATCCGGGCAACCATTGCCAACCACCCCGCGGCGTTTTTTCCTTACCGGGAACCGCAGGTCTACCGCGCCGAATACCTCGCCGCGGTCAAACGCCTGGCCAACCACTTCTACGACCGGCTGGTGCCGCTGCTGGAACAGGCGCGCCGGGACGGCGACCTCGATTTCCGCGATGCCAAGCTGGCCGCACTGGCCGCGTGCAGCCTGCCCGGCTTTCTCTACAGCTGGTACCGAACCGATGGCCGCCTTTCGCCGGAAGCGGTCACCGACGAACTGACCGAACTGGCGATGCGCCTGCTTGGCGTGGCCGCGAGGACGCCCCCCACCGCGAATCCACCGTCCGGCTCCAGCCCGCCCTGAAATCGGGTCCACCGTTTCCCCGCCGCGCCACCGCGCGGCCACCATCACCCCAACAGGAGACAACATGCCCATCCGGCGCACCTTCACCCCCCTGGCCCTGGCCACCCTCATGACCTGCGGCGGCGCCCACGCCCAGGAAACCTACAAGCTCGCCTACATCGACCCGCTGTCCGGGCCTTTCGGCAACGTGGGCGAGATCATGCTGACCCACGTCGCGTACGCGGTGGACGACCTCAACAACCAGGGCGGAGCCCTCAAGGGCCAGATCAAGCTGCAGCTGCTGCAGTTCGACAGCAAGCTCTCTGCCCAGGAAAGCCAGAGTGCCTTCCAGTCAGCGGTCGACCAGGGCGCCAAAGCCATCGTCACCGGTGGCTCGGGCTCATCGGTCGTGGCCGCCCTGATCCAGGCCGCCAACCGCTGGAACCAGCGCAACCCCGGCAAAGAGGTTCTGATCCTCAACCACTCGTCCATCGACCCCGAACTGACGGGCAAAGCCTGCAGCTTCTGGCATTTCCAGACCGAAGCCAACACCGCGATGAAGATGAAGGCCATCGCCAACTTCGTCAAGAAAACGCCCGAGATCCGGAAGACCTACCTGCTCAACCAGGACTACGCCCACGGCCGGCAGTGGGCCAGCTACGGCAAACAGTTGTTTGCACTCGCGCGACCGGACATCCAGTTCGTGGGTGAGGCCTTGCACCCGATCGGTCGCGTCAAGGACTTCGCGCCCTATGTGGCCAACATCAAGGCTGCCGGCGCGGACTCCGTCATCACCGGCAACTGGGGCCAGGACATGACCCTGTTGCTCAAAGCGTCTGCCGAAGCCGGGGAAAATCTGCGCTTTTTCAACCACAGTGCGGGCTCGATGCCCGGCACCGTGGCCGCGGTGGCCGCCACCGGCACCGGCCAGCTGACCTGGGTGGCCGAATGGCATCCGGGCCAGGCCGGCACACCCCAGGTCGACGCCCTCGCAAAGGCCTACAAAGCGCGCACGGGCAAGGACTTCCTCTCGCCGCGCATGGATCTCACGCCCCGCATGCTGGTGGCCGCCATCGACAAGGCCGGCAGCACGGAAACCGTCAAGGTGGCGCGTGCACTGGAAGATCTGACCTTCGATTCCACCGTGGGCCCGGTGCGCATGCGGGCGGAAGACCACCAGTTGCTGCTGCCCCAGGTGGTCAACACCATTGCCCCGGTGGATGGCAAGTCGGTGCGCGTCGGCTGGGAAGGTACGCGGTACGGTTTCCGTACCGAAGCGGCCTACAGCGGCAACGAACTGGCGCAGGGCACGGAATGCAAGATGCAGCGACCTTGAACCCGTTGGCCAATCCCTGCTGACCAGACGATCGAGGGCCGCCGACGAAAGTCAAGCGGCCCTCGGCACTCAGGGCTGCAAGAACCACCACAGAAGCAGGCCGCCTCCCACGCTGAGCAGACCGAAAAAACGGATCTGCCCGTCCTGCAAGCGCAACATCTCCGAGAACACGCGGCGCCAGGCCTGGGGTGCGATGAGGGGCAATAGCCCCTCGAACACCAGCATCAGAGCCAGTGCAGGCCAGAGCAGGTCGCCCACCGTGCAGCAGGCTCAGCGAGCCGGTGCCGGCGTGCGCATGGCGCGGAAGAAGTCGGACGACGGGTCGATCACCATCACGTCGGACTTGCCCGCGAAGCTGGCCTTGTAGGCGTCCAGGCTGCGGTAGAACTGGGCAAATGCCGGGTCGCGGCCGAAGGCCTCGGCGTAGGCGGCGTTGGCTTTGGCATCGCCATCACCCTTGATGGCCTGGGCGTCGCGATAGGCCTCGGCCACGATGGTTTCGCGCTGGCGATCGGCCTCGGCGCGGATCTTCTCGCCCTCGGCAAAACCGGTGGACCGCAGCTCGTTGGCCACGCGCTTGCGCTCGGCCTCCATGCGGTCGTAGACGGAACGCGTGATGGTGTCCGCGTAATCCACGCGGGTAATGCGCACGTCGACCACGTCCATGCCCCAGGGCTTGTCGGCACCACGCACGGACTCCAGCACTTCCTTCTTGACGTCGGCCATGAGCTGCTCACGCTGCGTGTTCAGCAGCTCTTTGAGCGTGCGTTTGTTGACCTCTTGCTGGAAGGAGTTGCGCACCACGCGGTTGAGCTGCAGCGCGCCAGCGGCTTCGTTCAGGCCGACGTTGCGGATGTAGGCCTGCGGATCGCTGATGCGCCAGCGTACGTACCAGTCGATCACCACCCGCTGCTTCTCGGCGGTCAGCGTCGGCTCGGTATCGTTGCTTTCCAGGGTGAGCAGGCGCTTGTCGATGTAGGACACGTTCTGGAACGGCGGCGGCAGCTTGAAGTTCAGCCCCGGCTCGGTAACCACCTGCTTGATCTGGCCGAGCTGGAACAGCACGCCGAACTGGCGCTGGTCCACGACGAAGAGCATGGAACTGCCGATGGCCAACGCCACCAGCACGGAAGTGATGAAAAAACCCAATTTGTTCATGGTGTTGGCCCTTCCTCAGCGGCTTTCGCGCTCGCGCGAGCGGGCACCGGCGTTGCTGTTGCTTGAAGGCAGCGAGGGCGATGTCGTCACGGGTGTCGAAGAGCTCGTGGCGGCTGCAGCGGCCGACGGGCTGGCTTGTTGGCTCTGCTGCAGGATCTTGTCCAGCGGCAGATACAGCAGGTTGGAGCCCGACTTGCTGTCGACCAGAACCTTGGTGACATTCGCGTAGATCTCCTGCATCGTATCGACATACATGCGGTCGCGCGTCACCTGCGGGGCCTTCTGGTACTCGGCCAACACCGACTTGAAGCGTTGCGCATCACCCTCGGCCTGCGCCACGATACGGGCGCGATAACCTTCGGACTCCTCCTTCAGGCGCGATGCCGTACCGCGGGCCCGCGGTACCACATCGTTGGCATAGGCTTCGGCTTCATTCTTGGCACGATCCCGCTCCTGGCTGGCCTTGAGCACATCGTCAAATGCGGCCTGCACCTGTTCGGGTGGGCGCACCCCACCTTGCTGCAGGTTCACGCCGGCGATCTCGATCCCGACGTTGTAGCGATCCAGAATGGTCTGCATCAGATTGCGCACGCGCGGTGCGATCTGATCGCGCTCTTCGGCGAGCACAGCATCCATCTTCATCTTGCCCACCACCTCGCGCACCGCCGTTTCGGCCGCCTTGACGACGGCGGCGTCCGGATCGCGGCTCTCGAACAGGAAAGCCCGGGCGTCGCTCAGGCGGTACTGCACCACAAACTTGATGTCGACGATGTTCTCGTCCTCGGTCAGCATCGACGACTCACGGATGCCGGTGGCCGGCACGATCGTGTCGCGCCCGACATCGACCGAGCGCAACTGCGTCACCGAAACGGTCTCGTGCCCCTGGATCGGATACGGCAGGCGCCAATTGAAGCCTGCTCCGACGGTGCTGTGGTAACGCCCGAACTGGGTGATCACCGCCTGCTGGCCTTCCTGCACGATGAAAAAGCCCGTACCGAGCCAGATCAGCGCCGCCACCCCCGCAATGAGCCCGACGCCGATCCCGGTGGTCTTGGGGTCGGGCGTGAAGCCGGACGGGCCCGAGCCTCCGCCCTGCCCACCACGGCGGCCACCGCCCCCGTTGCCACCACCAAAGAGCCCCCCAAGCTTGCGGTTGAAGTCGCGCCAGAGTTCGTCCAGATCCGGCGGCCCCTGATTCGGGCCCTGAGGCCGGTTGCCCCCCGGGCGCGGCGGGTCCTCGCCAGAGGGACGCTGATCGCCGCCCGCGCTGTCATCGCCCCGCCCCCAGCGCGGATCGTTGAGGTTGAAAACGCCCGGCAGGCGGCTCCCGATCCGGCGCAGGCCAGCGGCCAGCGCGGACAAGGCCGTCCCAGGGGTTTGCAGCTTCAGGTCCATGAGTTCTCTTCTCGATTCAAACGAAAACCATCACATTGTGCCCAATCACATCGGGCCCTCGGGAGAACCGTCGCCGGACGCAGCCGACGCCAGTGTTTCCGCCGCGAACGCGGCATCGCGTGCCATCGCACGCTGCGCCAGCAACCCACGGAGCTCAGGCAAACCCTCGCCCGTGCGTGCACTGACGAAGATACGAGGTACGGACACCCCGTCGAGTTCCACGGTATCGACCCGCGAGAGCGGCAGCGTGGCCGGATCCATCGCGTCCAGTTTGTTAAATACCAGCAATTGAGGTACTTCGTCGGCACCGATTTCGCGCAGGACCGACAGCACCGAGGTGATCTGCTCCAGGTGCCCGGGGTTGGACGCATCGACCACGTGCAGCAACAGATCCGCGTCGGCAGCTTCCTGCAAGGTGGCGGCGAAGGCATCGACAAGGCCATGCGGCAGGTCGCGGATAAACCCGACCGTGTCGGACAGCGACACCGAGCGCTGCGCTTCGCCGAGATAGAGCTGGCGCGTGGTGGTGTCCAGCGTGGCGAAGAGCTGGTCGGCCGCATAGGCCCGGGCCTTGACCAAGGCATTGAACAGCGACGATTTGCCCGCGTTGGTGTAGCCGACCAGCGAGATGTTGAACGCCTCGCGCCGCTCCCGCTGGCGCCGCTGGGTCGCCCGCTGACGCTTGACCTTCTCCAGCCGATCACGCGTGCGCTTGATGGCCTCGCCAATCATGCGGCGGTCCAGCTCGATCTGCGTTTCACCCGGACCACCGCGCATGCCGATGCCCCCGCTTTGCCGCTCCAGGTGCGACCAGCGCCGCACCAACCGGGTAGACAGGTACTGCAGCCGGGCCAGTTCGACCTGCAGCTTGCCTTCGTGGCTTCGCGCACGCTGCGCAAAAATTTCGAGAATCAGCAGCGTGCGGTCGTTGACCGGGCGGCCAAGGTGGCGCTCCAGGTTGCGCTGCTGGGCCGGGCTCAAGGCCTGGTCAAACAGCACTTCACTGGCACCGGTTGCGTCCGCGAGCATCCGGATCTCATCGGCCTTGCCGGAACCGACAAACAGCGCCGGGTCGGGCGCTCGGCGCTTGCAGCTCACCCGCTCGGCCACGGCATATCCCGCCGTCTGGGCCAGCAGGCCAAGTTCTTCCAGCTCAGCGTCGAAATGCGGCAAGCCGAAATCGACGCCCACCAGAACAACCGAGGGAGGGGCAGAATCAGAGCGGGCGGATGGGTTCAAGGTGTCTGCACGATCCGCCGGGACCGACCGGGACCGTTGGGAGGCCCGGCCAGGGGGTGGAACTGCGGTCAGGATGCCGCGTCGTCAGGGTTGTGCACCGAGAACTGGACGGGGCGGCCCGGAACGATGGTGGAGATGGCGTGCTTGTAGACCATCTGGGTCACGGTGTTGCGCAGCAACACGACGTACTGATCGAAGGACTCGATCTGACCCTGCAGTTTGATGCCGTTGACCAGATAGATCGACACCGGCACATGTTCCCGGCGCAGCTGGTTCAGGAAAGGGTCTTGCAAAAGTTGGCCTTTGTTATTGCTCACGATATGCTCCGTGTTCAAAAAAAGTTGATAAGGGAAGCACCTTACCACACACAGCCCACGCTGGCGCAACACCCCTTCGGGCAACTCATTCGTCGAAAGGGTTGCTCGCGGTGCGGAACTCGATGCGCAGCGGCGTGCCGATCAGGTTGAACGCCTTGCGGAACCGCCCTTCCAGAAAGCGCCGGTACACCTCGGGCACCTGCTCGAGAGAGTTGCCGTGGATCACGATCACGGGCGGGTTCATGCCCCCCTGGTGGGCATAACGCATCTTCGGCCGGTACATGCCGGTCTTGGGCGGCGACTGGAATGCCACCGACTCCTGCAGCAGTCGCGTGAGCTGCGGCGTGGGCATCTTGCGCATGGCCGATGCATGGGCCTGCGCAATGGACTTCCATAACGGCCCGAGCCCTTGCCGCTTTTTGGCCGAGATCAGGTGCAAAGGCGCAAATTTCAGAAACGAGAGCCGGTTTTCCATCTGCCGCTCGACCTGTTCCCGCTGGTAGCTGTCCACCGCATCCCACTTGTTCATAGCCAACACCACCGCGCGACCACTTTCCAGGATGTAGCCGGCAATGTGGGCGTCCTGGTCGGTCACGCCCTGCGTGGCATCCAGCAGCAGCACGACCACATGCGCGCGCTCGATGGCCTGCAAGGTCTTGACCACCGAAAACTTCTCGATCGCCTCGAACACCCGGCCCTTGCGGCGCAACCCGGCGGTATCCACCAGCTCGAACCGGCGTCCGTCACGCTCGAACGGTACGGTGATCGCATCGCGCGTCGTTCCCGGCATGTCGAAGGCCACCAGCCGCTCCTCGCCCAACCAGGCATTGATCAGCGTGGATTTGCCCACGTTCGGACGCCCGGCGACCGCCAGCCGGATCACCCCATCGTCGGCACCGTCCGGGTCCTCCGCGTCTTCCGGCGGCGGAGGCAGCAGATCGAGCGCGGTCTCGACCATCGAGCGCACCCCTTGGCCGTGTGCGCTCGACACCGGCAACACCTCGCCCAGCCCCAGTTCAAAAAACTCGACCAGCTGCAGGCCCTGCTGCATGCCTTCGGCCTTGTTGGCCACCAGCAGGGTAGGCTTGCCCAGGCGGCGCAGGTAATTGGCGATATCATGGTCCTGAGCGCTCAGGCCGGCACGGGCATCCACCACAAAGATGACCACGTCCGACTCGGCTACCGCCTGCCGGGTCTGTTTGGCCATTTCGCGGTAGATGCCAGACTCGGCCGTGGGCTCAAAACCACCGGTATCGATGACGATGAATTCGCGGGCACCGACACGGCCATTGCCATAGTGGCGATCGCGCGTGAGACCGGCGAAGTCGGCCACGATGGCATCGCGCGTCCCCGTCAGCCGATTGAACAGGGTGGACTTGCCGACATTGGGGCGGCCCACAAGGGCGATGACAGGTTTCACGCGAAAGATTCTCTGTTGGCGGGCGACGGAGCGCCCGCGTTCACTGTGGCAGCCAGGCGAAGACGCCGCCGTTACGGGTCTGGACCACCAGCGTCTGCCCCAGCACCACGGGCGCTCCCTGCACGGCCGATCCGTCGGTACTCAGGCGGGCGAGATCACTGCCGTCCTCGCGGGAGATCAGGTGCACGAGCCCCGTGCTGTCGCCAAAGGCCACCACACGACCCACCGCCAACGGCGCGGTGAGACCGCGGAATTTGAAGCGATCCACCGACCAGGCCTCGTCACCCTGCGCACGCTTCCAGGCGCGCACGCGCCCGTCGACCTCGCTGCCCACGACCAGATCGTCGTCGCCATGCACCCCCGTGCTGCCGTTGGCCGGTTTGCTCCACAGCACCTGCCCGCGGCTGGCGTCGACACAGCCCACGGCCGCCGAATAGGCCCGTGCGCAAACCTGGTTGCCCACGCGGCTGACCGGCGCCACCAGGTCGACCAGGCGTTCCACCTCATTGGTCCCTCGGGCGGTCGTGATCGGAGCGTCCCAGCGCAGGGCACCGCTAAGTGGATCCAGCCCCGCCAGGCGCCCCGACAGGCCGACCACCAGCGTATCGCCCACGGCCAGCAGCACGCCGCTCTGGCGCAGCACCAGCGGCTCGCCCGCCCGGGTCTGGGTCCACAGGCGCGCACCGGTGCCCGCGTCATAGGCGGACACGGAGCGATCCGCCGCCAATACAAAGACGCGACGGCCCGCGACGAGCGGCGCCGTGAACGAAGCGGCTGGCAGACGTGTGCGCCAGATTTCCTTGCCCGCTTCCATGGCCACCAGATGGTTGCTCTCGGTGATCACCGCCGCTGTCTGCCCGTCCGAGCCCACCCCCGTGGCAGGCCGGTCCACGGCAACGCGCCAGAGCACCTGGCCTTTGTCGGCATCCAGCGCCACCACGGCGTCGCCTCCGGCCACAAGCACCTGCCGCCCCACCGCGAGCGGAAAGGCCTGGGCTGGCCCTTTGCCCACCTGGGCCGACCAGATCAGCCGCGTACCGACCACCGAAGCCGCCGGCGAAAGGGGGGTGAGCTTGGGTTTTTCCGGCCCGGACGAACAGGCCGCCAACACCGCCGCCAGCGCCAACGCGCATGTCCCTTGGAGCCCACGCTGCAGAACGGTTTTTGGGGTCATTGCGCCACTCCCGAGGCTGCGACAGCGGAGGCATCCACCCCCAAGGCCGCCAGTTTCACTTCCACCAGTTGCCGGTACTCCGTCCGGTCGGACAGCCCACGCCAAGCCGCCTGGTACTGCGCCTTGGCTTCATCGAGCTTCTGCTGGGCCAACAAAACGTCACCGCGGCGATCGGCTGCCAACGGCTCAAACGCCTTGGGCATGGATTCGGAGAGCGTTTTGAGCGCCTGGTCGTAGGCCTTGGCCTCCAGATCCAGCGCCGCCAGCCGCAAACGGGCCACGGCTTTGAGCGATGCGTCGCCGGCATCGGTGGCCACCCAGGTCAGCGCGGCGCGGGCGGCGTCGGCCTTGCCTGCCGATTCCAGCGACTGCGCAGCCAGCAGTGCTCCTTGCGCGGCATAGGTGCTGCGTCCGTAGCCTTTCTGGAGATCGCCCAGCACCTGTTCGAGGCGGGCCGCGTCACTGGCCAGCACCGCCCGCTCGACCTCGTCGTACATGGCGGCGGCTTTGGCGCCCTGGGAGCGCTGCCAGTAGTTCCAGCCGTTCCAGGCCGCCACGCCCCCAAAAACGACGATCAGCACCCAGGTGATGGCATTGCCATACTGGTTCCAGAAGTGCTTGATCTGGTCGAGCTGTTCCTGCTCTTCGAGGTCGAGATGTTTGGCCATGTTTCGGGTATCGCTCGGGAATCGGAAGATTGTAGGTGGCTGGCCGGGACGGCCGACACAACAGGTCAGGCGCGCAGGCTGGCAGCCCATTCGGCCGGCCGAGCCAGCGGGCGCAGCACCTGGGCCGGCACTTCACCCGAAGGCGTCGCACGCAGGGTCTTCACACCCACCGTGCCTTGAGCCAGTTCGTCGGCACCGAAGATCAGCGCATACCGGGCACCGCTCGCGTCGGCCTTTTTGAATTGCGACTTCATGCTGCCCATGCCCTCGGCACCCGCTGTGTGCATGGTCACGCTCACACCAGCCTGGCGCAGCGCCCGGAGCACGCCCAGAGCGGTCTCGGTGGCGGTCGCCTCGGGAATGATGGCGTAGGCATCCGGTACCGGAGCTTCGGGCAGACGATGCTGCGCCTTGAGCAGTTCCAGAATGCGCTCCACCCCGAGCGCCCAGCCCACCGCCGGTGTCGGCTTGCCGCCGATCTGGGCGAACAGACCGTCGTAGCGACCGCCAGCACAGACCGTGCCCTGCGCCCCCAGTTCCGTGGTGACGAACTCGAACACGCTCAGGTTGTAGTAATCCATACCGCGCACCAGGCGCGGATTGATGCGGTAGGTGATGCCCTGTTTGTCCAGCAGGCTGCGCCACGTATCGAAGTGGCGCAACGATTCGGCCCCCAGAAAATCCATCAGCTTGGGCGCAGCCTCGACGATGGCCTGCATGGCTGGGTTCTTCGTATCCAGAATGCGCAGCGGGTTGCTGTGCAGGCGCCGCTTCGCATCCTCGTCCAACTGGTCGACGTGAGCCTCCAGGTGGGCGATCAGCGCTTGCCGGTGGGCCAGGCGTTCGGCCGGCTGGCCCAGGCTGTTGATCTCCAGCGCGATGTCCTGCAAGCCCAGCTCGGCCCAGAGGTCGCTGGCCAGGAGGATCAGCTCGGCATCCACGTCCGGGCCGTGAAACCCCAGGGCTTCCACGCCGACCTGATGGAACTGGCGGTAGCGCCCGCGCTGCGGGCGCTCGTGACGGAACATCGGCCCGATGTAATACAGCCGCTTGCCGCCGTCGTAGGTCAGGTTGTGTTCGATGGCGGCCCGCACAACGCCGGCCGTGCCTTCGGGGCGCAGGGTCAGGTGCTCGCCGTTGAGCTTGTCCTCGAAGGCATACATCTCCTTCTCGACGATGTCCGTCACCTCGCCCAGACCGCGCACGAACAGCGCCGTCGGCTCCACAATGGGCGCGCGGAAGTTGCGGTAGCCATAGCGCCGCATCAGCTCGCGGATGCGCTCCTCCAGCCACTCCCAGTGCGCCGATTCGGGCGGCGCGATGTCGTTCATGCCTTTGACGGCGCTCAGTTTCTCTGCCATAGCTGTGAAGACGGATGCGGCGTCAGGCCGACGGGCCGAACCGCTTTTGAATGTAGTTGTCGACGATGCGCTGGAACTCGGCGGCGATGCCCTCTCCGCGCAATGTCAGGACCTTTTCGCCGTCGATGAACACCGGCGCCGCAGGCGCTTCGCCGGTCCCCGGCAGGCTGATGCCGATGTCGGCGTGTTTGCTTTCCCCGGGGCCGTTGACGATGCAGCCCATCACCGCCACCTTCAGGCCTTCCACCCCCGGGTACTGGCTGCGCCACAGCGGCATGGACGCCCGCAGGTAGTCGTCGATCTGTTTGGCCAGTTCCTGGAACGTGGTGCTGGTGGTGCGCCCACAGCCCGGACAGGCCGTGACGCTGGGGACAAACACCCGCAACCCCAGCGCCTGCAGAATTTCGGCAGCGATCACCACCTCCTGCGTGCGCGACTCACCGGGTTGCGGCGTGAGCGACACCCGGATGGTGTCCCCGATGCCTTGCTGCAACAGCACGGCCAGCGCGGCCGTCGAGGCCACCGTGCCCTTGGTGCCCATGCCGGCTTCCGTCAGCCCCAGGTGCAGCGGGTTGTCGCAGCGACGTGCCAGCTCCTGATAGACGGCGATCAGGTCCTGCACGCCGCTGACTTTGCACGAAAGCACGATCTGGTCACGCCGCAGGCCCAGGGCCTCGGCCTTGTTCGACGAATCCAGCGCCGAGGTGATCAGCGCCTCGTACATGACCTGGCGTGTGTCCCAGGGCTGGGCGCGCGCGGCGTTCTCGTCCATCAGCCGTGCCAGCAGCTCCTGATCGAGGCTGCCCCAGTTGACCCCGATGCGCACCGGCTTGTTCCAGCGCGCCGCAATCTCCACCATCTGGGCGAACTGTCGATCACCCTTTTCACCTTTGCCCACATTGCCGGGATTGATGCGGTACTTGGACAAGGCTTCGGCGCAGGCCGGGTGGTCGCTCAGCAGCTTGTGACCGTTGTAGTGGAAGTCACCGATGAGCGGCACGGCCACGCCCATGCGATCCAGCTGTTCGCGGATGTGCGGCACGGCCTTGGCCGCTTCGTCGTTGTTGACCGTGATACGCACCAGCTCCGAACCGGCCTGGGCCAGCTCCTTGACCTGGATCGCCGTGCCGATGGCATCCGCCGTGTCGGTGTTGGTCATGGACTGCACACGCACCGGCGCATCCCCGCCCACCGTCACGCGGTGGTCACCCCAGGCCACCACGCCTTGCAGGCTGCGGCGAGGACGCGCATGCCCGAGCGGAATCGGTTGGGCCGCGTGATCCAGGCAGGGTTCAGACACCAGCGCGTCCATGCTCACTTCACCTCGAAACGGGCCACGCTGTTGCGGGCAAATGGCGTCACGTCGAAAGCCTGTCCACGCACGGTGACCTTGACGGCATCGGCGCGCCCGAGCACCACGGCGTAAGGCGGTGCGGTGGAAAAATCCAGCACGTCGCCCGTGCGCAGCATGCGCTGCACCACCACGGACCCCGAACCGTTGATCACCTCGATCCAGGAGTCGCCTGCAGCCGTCAGGCTCAGGATCGCGGCGCCGGGAGCTGCCGCCTCTGGCGCCGGTGCTGCGGCAGGGGCCGCCGACTCGGCCGCCGCAGCAGCGGGTGTGCTTGCCACTGCTTCAGCAGCGGCCGGGGCGGCAGCCACCGCTTCGGCCGGGGCAGACGCCACACCCGCAGGTTCTTCCGCCGGCGCGAGTGTCTCCTGGATCACTGTGGAGGGGGTATCGGTCGACGGCGAGCCAAACGAAAACCGCTCCCCGAGATCGGGCATGAACACCAGGACCAGCGCCGCCAGCAGCAGCGCAATGGCTCCGAGCAATGCGGTGCGCGACAACCAGCCGGCCGGGCTGGAAGAAACCAGTTTTTCGGCCGGCTTGAACGGGGCGTTGATCACCTGCGAAGACTCACCCAGCGCCGGCCGCTGGGCCTGAGGAATCTGGGCCAGCACCACGGCCGGGTCGACACGGAGATGCCGACAGGCACTGGAAGCGAGCGCCCGGGCGAAGGTCAGGTCAGGCAGCTCTTCGTAACGTCCGGCTTCCAGTGCTTCGAGCTTCTTGACCGGCACCTTCAGGGCCGCGGCCAGCGCAGCCACGTGCAGTCCGGCGGCTTCGCGCGCCTGGCGCAGGGCCACGGGGGGTGCCACGGGTTCGAAGGGTTGGGAATCAGTCATTGAAGGCTCCGCGCTGGTAGGCCGCCCATTCCCGCGACTGCGGATAGCGACGCTGCAGTTGCTGGGCCAGTTGTTCCTGCGCTTCGGTGTTGCGCAATTGGTGTTCGATCCGGATACCCAGCCACAGCGTTTCGGCGTTGGCGAGTTCGGAGTTGTTCAGACGGCGCGCATAGAACTGCGCCTTGGTGTATTCGCCGCGCCGGTACAGCAGCGACGCCAGGTTGAACCCGGTGATGGGATTGCCGGCATCGAGCTCGTAGGCCCGCGCCAGGCTGCCTTCGGCCTCGGCCAGCTGACCCATGCGGATCTGGCAGACGCCCTTGGCCATCAGAGTGCGGGCTTGTCCGCCATAGACCGGGCTGGCCAGCGCGCGTTGGAACATGTCGATCGCTTCGCGGTAGCGCTCGGTCTGGCACGCAAACCAGCCGTAGTTGTGCAACGCATCCGGGTCGCGCGGGTTGATCTGCAGCGCCCGCTGAAAACTCTCTTCGGCCAGTCGGGGATCGTTGAGCCGCATGAAGATCAGGCCGCGCAGCACATAGGCCTGCCCGAAACCGGGATCGGTTGCCAGCGACTGCTTGACCTCGTCCAGCGCCACCTCGGTCTGGCCCTGCTCGAAATAGCCCGACGCCAGTTCAAGGCGGATGCGCGCCCGCTTGCGGGCTTCGGGCTCGTCGGATGCCGTGATCGGCACCACACCGCTGCCGGTGGTATCGGGCGCCGAGGGCGCACCAGCGCACCCCGCCAGCACCACCACCGCCCCCAGACACCAGATCCAGCGAGGCACCATCCGGCGACCGGCGCCGGATGGTGCCAGGAAAACGGTGCGCAGGGGAGTCGATGTCATGCCTGTCCTTCCTTGACGGGTGCCGGGCCACGACCCACGACACGAACGGGTTGTTCAATGGTCTGGCGGCGCTGCGCCAGCCGCTTGGCGGCGTTGGTCCGGTCCAGCACGTCTCCGGCCAGCTGGCCGCAGGCGGCGTCGATATCGTCGCCGCGGGTCTTGCGCACCGTGGTCACCACGCCCCCTTCGTTGAGCACCTGGCCAAAGCGCAGCACCGCCGCCCGCGGCGAGCAGCGCAGACCGGAATCCGGAAACGGATTGAAGGGTATCAGGTTGATTTTGCAGGGCACGCCGCGCCCGCCATGGCGGCGCACCAGGTCGAGCAGTTGCTGTGCGTGTTCGGGCTGATCATTGACCCCATCGAGCATGCAGTACTCGAAAGTGATGAAGTCACGCGGGGCCGCCGGCAGGTAGCGCAGGCAGGCGTCCAGCAACTCGGCGATCGGGTACTTGCGGTTGAGCGGGACGAGGCTGTCACGCAGCGCGTCGTTGGGCGCGTGCAGCGACACGGCCAGCGCCACCGGACAATCTTGCGCCAGACGGTCCATGAAGGGCACCACCCCGGAGGTGGACACCGTCAGCCGGCGTCGCGACAGTCCGTAAGCGTGGTCGTCGAGCATGGTGCGCAGGGCCGGCAGCAGTGCACCGTAGTTCTGCAGCGGTTCGCCCATGCCCATCATCACCACGTTGGTGATGACCCTCTCCGGGCTGTTCAGATGACGGCGCAGGAAATGCTCGGCGTACCACAGCTGCGCCAGGATCTCACCGGTCGACAGGTTGCGCGAAAAACCCTGATGGCCCGTAGAGCAGAAACGGCAGCCGACGGCGCAACCGGCCTGCGACGACACGCACAAAGTGCCGCGGTCGTCCTCGGGAATGAAAACGGTTTCGACGGCGTTGCCGTCGCCCACATCGAACAGCCACTTGATGGTGCCATCGGCCGAATCCTGGCGCGACAACACGGGCAGCGGGGTGATGGTGCAGACCGAGGGCAGCTTCTCGCGCAGGCTCTTGGCGAGATCGGTCATCTCGTCGAACCGGGAAGCGCCCTTCTGATGAATCCAGCGGAACAGCTGAACGGCGCGAAAGCGCTTTTCGCCCAGCTGTTCGCAAAAGGCGGTCAAGCCCTCGAGATCGAAGTCGAGCAGGTTGACCGTCATGTCACGGCTTACGCGCGCTCAGCGCGTGTAGATGTTCAGACCGGGGAAGAAGAAAGCCACTTCCACGGCAGCGGTTTCGGGAGCGTCGGAGCCGTGCACGGCGTTGGCATCGATGCTGTCGGCGAAGTCGGCACGGATGGTGCCCTTTTCGGCCTTCTTCGGATCGGTGGCGCCCATCAGTTCGCGGTTCTTGGCGATGGCGTTTTCACCTTCCAGCACCTGAATCATCACGGGGCCGGAGATCATGAAATCGACCAGATCCTTGAAGAAGGGGCGCTCTTTGTGCACGCCATAGAACTGCTCGGCTTCGCCGCGCGAGAGTTGCACCAGCTTGGCAGCGGCAATCTTCAGGCCGGCGGCTTCGAAACGGGCGTAGATCTGGCCGATAACGTTCTTGGCGACGGCGTCGGGCTTGATGATGGACAGGGTGCGTTCGATGGCCATGATTTTCCTTGGGTTTTTGAATGGATTCGAAAGCGCGCGGGCGGTTCCGAAAAGCCTTTGATTCTACAACGCCGGGGGCGTCGCTCAGCGACCGCTGCGGCGGCGTGGCCCACCGGATCGCGGCCCCTGCCCTTGCCCACCAGAAGGCTTGCCGCGTCGACCCATGGCGTCCTGACCGATGTAGCCGTAGGACGTGCGCATCGGGTCGGGCTGGCCGGAAGGGCTTTTCCCCGCCTTGCCACCCTTGCCGGGCGCTGCCCCGCCCGGCCCCCGCGCCTTGCCCGGAGCGGCAGGCCGACGGACTGCTGGCGGTGGCGCCTCGTCAGGCATCGACGGACGGGAAGGACGGGGTCCCCCCGTCCCGCGCCGCCCCCGTTGCGCCGGGTGGCGACCCGCCGGCCGGGGCGTGGCGTCGGGCGCGGGCATGCCAGCCACCGACATCAGGCGGTCGATGTCCCGGGCATCCAGTTCCATCCAGACACCGCGGCGCAGACCGCGCGGCAGCACCATGGCGCCGTAGCGGATGCGGATCAGGCGGCTGACAGCGTGTCCCACCGCCTCGAACATGCGCCGCACCTCGCGATTGCGCCCTTCGGCAATGGTCACGCGGTACCAGCAGTTGGCCCCATCACCACCACCGTCATCGATGCTGCCGAACTGGGCGACGCCGTCGTCAAGCTGCACGCCCCCGAGCAGGCGCTGCTTTTCTTCATTGCTCAGCGCCCCGAGCACACGCACCGCGTACTCGCGCTCCAGGCCAAAACGCGGGTGCATCAACCGGTTGGCCAGATCGCCCGAATTGGTCAGCAACAACAAGCCCTCGGTGTTGAGGTCGAGCCGCCCCACCGACTGCCACTTGCCCTGCGGCAGGCGCGGCAGGCGGCGGAACACGGTCGGGCGGTTCTGCGGATCGTCGTGGGTGACCACCTCGCCGGCCGGCTTGTGATAGGCGAGCACCCGCGGCGGTGGCGGGGCAATACGCACCCGCACCGGCTTGCCATTGACCTTGATGCTGTCGCCATGACGGATGCGCTGGCCGATATGGGCCGGCTCGCCGTTGACGGAGATGCGCCCTTCCAGGATGAGCTGCTCCATCTCCAGGCGCGAACCCATACCGGCCTGAGCGAGCACCTTGTGCAGCTTGGGCGACTCGGTTTCCGGCGCCAGCACGCGTTTGACCGGTAGCGGCAGGTCCGAGGCCTGTTCGGCGTCGAAATCGCCACTGACCACCGCATCAAAGCTCAGTGCCTGCAGCGCCGCATCGGCCGCGTGCGCCGGCTTGGCCTCGGGTGCCTGAGGCTGGTCCGCATCATCGGCGGGAGAAGGCGTGTGTTCCGGTGTCATGTGGGGTTTTCGGGTGTCGGGTTGGGTGTCGCGGGGGCGGCGGCCTGAGGGTCATCAGCACCAGCAGGGGCGGACGGTGATTCGACCCCGGCTTCAGGTAAGGGGGCTGCGGGATGGGCAGATTCAACGGCGTCGGCGGTCTCATCACCAAAGGGCAGACTGGCCGAGAGCGCATCAAAGTCCAGGCGCTCCAGCGCAGACTCCTGCACGCCACTGTCTTCCAGGGGCGGCAACTGGTCGAGCGAAGCTAGGCCCAGATCATCCAGAAACTGCCGGGTGGTGGCAAACAGCGCCGGACGGCCCACGGTCTCGCGGTGTCCGATCACTTCGATCCAGCCCCGGTCCTCCAGCTGTTTGAGCAGCAGCGAATTGATGGTCACGCCCCGGATGTCTTCCATGTCCCCACGGGTCACGGGCTGCCGGTACGCGATGATGGCCAGCGTCTCCAGCGTGGCACGGGTGTACCGGGGCGGCTTCTCCGGGTGCAGGCGATCCAGGTACGGACGCAATTCGGGACGGCTCTGAAAGCGCCAGCCACTGGCCACCTGGACCAGTTCGACCCCTTTGCCCGCCCACTCGAACTGGAGATCAGCCAGCAGCCGCTTGAGGGTGTCGGCGGCGACCTCGCCGTCGAACAGCACCCCCATGTCGCGCACGGTCAGCGGTTGCTGGGCACAAATCAAGGCCGTTTCGAGCACACGGCGCGCATCCGTGGTGTTCATGTGTCTTGGTGTCGATCTATCGGAAGGGGTGGAGGCGGTCCACCGTGCCAACCGGGGTCCACCCGGCTGTCAGGCCTGTCGGTCGCCGCGTCGGCGATGCCTGCCACGGTCTGAGGTCATCATTGGAAACCGGGCCGGCAAACTGCCCGGCCCTGATGAAAGCGGCCGCCCTGCCGGCAACCGCCCGGCCGCTCAGGCCGGAGGCAAGCCATTGTAATGGAGCCCCGAGGCCTGAACAGCCTGCGCCAGATCATCGGGCAGCGGCGTTTCGAACGCCAAGGGTTCACCGGTCAACGGGTGCGCCAGACAAAGGCGGGTGGCATGCAAGGCCTGGCGGGACAGCCCCCACTGCGGCCGGCCTCCGTACAAGACATCCCCCACCAGCGGATGCCCCAACCAGGCCATGTGCACCCGGATCTGATGGGTGCGCCCCGTGTGCAGACGGCACATGACCAGTGTGGCCTGGTCATGATCATCGAGGCGGAGCACCGTGGTCCGTGCCGGCTTGGCACCCGTGGCATCGCCCCGCAACACGGCCATGCGCAAACGGTTGACCGGGTCGCGCCCGACCGCCTGGTCGACCTGCACCTCATCGCTGCCGCGCCAGCCCCCCTGCCCCAGCGCCACATAGGAGCGCTGCACCTCGCGCGCAGCGATCGCGCGCACCAGCGCCTCCATCGCCTGGCGGCTCTTGCCCACCAGCATCAGGCCGGAGGTGTCCTTGTCCAGCCGGTGCACGATGCCGGCGCGGGGCAACTGGGCTGCCGCCGCATGGTGGGCCAGCAAACCGTTGAGCAAGGTCCCGCTCCAGTGGCCCGCCGCCGGGTGCACCACCAAACCCACCGGCTTGTCGATCACCAGCAGATGGGCGTCCTCGTAAACCACCTGCAGCGCCATCGGCTGGGCCACAAAAGCCATGGCCTGGGGCGTCGGCCTCAGCACCACCTCCAGCCGATCCCCGGCGGACACCTTGATCGCGCTCTTGCGCAGCGGGCTGCCACGCAGTTGCACCTCGCCTTCCGCCAGCAACTGCTGCAGATAGGATCGGGAGAACTCCGGGATCAGGGTCGCCAGCGCCTTGTCGACACGCCAGCCATGCAATTCGGCCGGCACATCGCAGGCGCGCACCTCCGCCTCGGCCAGGCTATCACCGCCCGTCAGACCTTCATCGACCTCGACCGGGTCGGCATCCCCCCCGGTCGATATAATTTTTGCTGGCAAAACCTGATTCCCGAAGCTACAGCTATAGGTGCACGCGTGACGATTTCAAACAGATTATCGATGGTGTCGTTGGGTGCATTGGCCTTGGCCGCCGCGCTTCAGGGATGCTCGTCCAAGCCGGTGGACAAGACCGCCGGCTGGAGCCCCAACCGGCTTTACAGCGAAGCCAAGGACGAAAGCACCGCCGGCAACTTCGAGGCCGCCGTCACCCTGTACGAAAAACTCGAAGGCCGCGCCGCCGGCACGCCGCTGGCCCAGCAGGCCCAGCTTGAAAAGGCCTACACCCAGTTTCGGGCAGGCGACAAGGCACAGGCGCTGGCCACGGTAGACCGTTTCATGCGGCTGCACCCGGCCAGCCCTGCGCTGGACTACGCGCTGTACCTCAAAGGCCTGATCAACTTCAACGACAACCTGGGCCTGTTCGGCTGGCTGTCGCAGCAGGACCTGTCCGAACGCGATCAGAAAGCAGCCAAGGAGTCGTTCGAGTCGTTCCGCGACCTCGTCACCCGCTTCCCGGACTCCAAGTACGCCGCGGACTCGCGTTCGCGCATGACGTACATCGTCAACTCCCTGGCGCAGTACGAGGTCCATGTGGCCCGGTACTACTACCAGCGCGGCGCCTATCTGGCCGCCGTCAACCGTGCGCAGACCGCGCTGACCGACTACACCGATGCGCCCGCGCTGGAAGAGGCGCTGTTCATTCTGGTGCGTTCCTACGACGCCCTGGGCATGACGCAGTTGCGCGATGACGCCCAGCGTGTGCTGGTCGCCAACTACCCGCAGAGCACCTACCTGAGCAGCGGCTTCGCGCGCCCGAGCACCTCCTGGTGGAAGCTCTGGTAACCGGCTGAGACAGAGTCCGGCCCCGGGGCAAACGGTGTCGGCCCCTGTCGGTCAGCGGCGACACATGGTCGCCGCGGGCGGAAAGCTGTCAACAAATGGTTAACATCTCTGCCGTTTGTCACCTTTTCCGCCACCATGTCCAAAGGCTATCGCATTCAAGCATCCACCGGCATCCACCGGGGGGATCGTGACTACCAGCAGGACCAGGTCTGCCTGCTGCATCACCCGCGCCAGGCCGGATGCCTTCTGGCGGTGATCGCCGACGGCATGGGCGGCCGCAGCGGAGGACGCAAGGCCTCGGATCAGGTCATGCTGACCGCGCGCCAGCTCTTCGAACGGTACGACCCCGAGACCGACGACGCCTCTGCACTGCTGCGGCAGATCGTGGAAGAGTCGCATCTGGTGATCAAGCTCACCGCGGTCTCGGCCGAGCAGGAACCCCACAGCACAGTGGCCGCTTTCGTGCTCAACCCCGATGGCGGCAGCCACTGGATCCACGCCGGCGACTCGCGGATCTACCATTTCCGGGGTGGCCGCATGATCTTCCGCACCATGGACCATTCCTACGTGCAGACCCTGGTGAACCAGGGCGAGATCAGCGAGCAGGAGGCCCTGGAACACCCGCACTCCAACATCCTGATGGGGTGCCTCGGCACCGACAACGATCCGCCGGTCGACCTGCATGTGGTCCCCCAGTTGGCCATTGGTGACGCCCTGCTGGCCTGCAGCGATGGCATCTGGCACTACTTCACCCCGGAAGAGTTGGCCAGTTCGGTGTCGATGCTCTCGCCCCGGGAGGCCTGCGAATTCCTGATCCAGAAGGCCCGCGCTCGCGGCAAGGGCATGGGCGACAACCTCTCTCTGGTCATCGTGCGGCTCGATCCGCTGGAGTGATCGGGACACCCGCCCCCGCCACACCCTGTGCGACGGCGGGGCCCCGGTGAGCCCTGAAGACCCGGCTTCAGGTCAGTCCTGTATCGACGGTGCGGTGTTCCAGCGCCAAGTATTCGGCCGATTGCATTTCACCCAGCCGCGATACCGTTCTCGGAAACTCGTGCGACATGGGGCCCTCCAGATAGAGTTGCTCCGGCGGCACTTCGGCGGACATGATGAGCTTGACCCGGCGGTCGTAGAGCACGTCGATCAGCCAGGTGAAGCGCCGCGCTTCGGAAGCCTGCCGCACCGCCATCTGCGGCACGTTCGACAGCAGCAGCGTGTGGAACTGGCTGGCGATTTCCAGGTAGTCGTTCTGCGAGCGCGGCCCCCCGCACAAGGTTCGGAAGTCGAACCAGATCACCCCACCCGCGCGCCGCAGGGCCTGGATTTCCCGCGATTCGATCTGCATCACCGGGTTCTCATCGGCCATTTCGGCCAGTTGCCCGAATGCCTCGGCCATGGCCGCGTCGGCCACTTCACCGAGCGGGCAGTGGTAGAGCTGGATGTGCGTGAGCGTGCGCTGGCGGTAATCGGTGCCGTTGTCGACGTTGATCACTTCCAGCTTCTGCTTGAGCAGTTCGATGGCCGGCAGGATGCGGTCGCGATGCAGCCCGTCCGGGTAAAGCCCGTCCGGGTGGAAGTTCGAGGTGGTGACAAACCCCACGCCCGCCTTGAACAACGCATCCAGCAGGCGGTGCAGGATCATGGCGTCGGTCACATCGGCCACGTGGAACTCATCGAAGCAGATCAGCTTGTAGCGCTTGGCGATGCGTGCGCCCAGTTCATCGAGCGGGTTCACCGTGCCTTGCAATGCCGCCAGTTCGCGGTGCACCTCGCGCATGAACTCGTGGAAGTGCAGGCGCGTCTTGCGCCGGATGGGCACCGCGTTGTAGAAGCAGTCCATCAGGAAGGACTTGCCGCGCCCGACTCCCCCGAACATGTAGACGCCGCGCGGAATGTCCGGGTTGACAAACAGCTTCTTCAGCGCGTTGGAGCGGCGCTGCCTGTAGACCGCCCATTCGGCGGCGCAGCGCTCCAGCGCCTCGATGGCCCGCAGCTGGGCCGGGTCGGAAGAAAAGCCGCGCTCGGCGAGCGCGGCTTCGTAGGTCGCCTTGACGGACATGCGTGGCGCGGCAATCAGAAGTTCAGCGTGCGCTTGTCCACCGCCAGCGCGGCTTCCTTCGTGCTTTCGCTCAGGGACGGGTGCGCATGGCAGATGCGGGCGATGTCTTCGCTGCTGGCCTTGAACTCCATCGCCATCACGGCTTCGGCGATCAACTCGGAAGCCATCGGGCCGATGATGTGCACGCCCAGGATTTCGTCGGTCTTGGCGTCGGCCACGATCTTCACGAAACCGGTGGTGTCACCCAGCGCACGGGCGCGGCCATTGGCCAGGAACGGGAACTGGCCCGCCTTGTAGGCCACGCCTTCGGCCTTGAGCTGCTGCTCGGTCTTGCCGACCCAGGCGATCTCGGGGCTGGTGTAGATGACGTAGGGGATGGTGTTGAAGTTGACGTGCCCGTGCTGGCCGGCGATGCGCTCGGCCACGGCCACGCCCTCTTCTTCCGCCTTGTGCGCCAGCATCGGGCCCCGCACCACGTCGCCCACGGCCCACACGCCCGGCAGATTGGTCTTGCACTCGGCATCGACCACGATGGCGCCACGCTCGTCGAGCTGCAGGCCCACCGCTTCGGGGTTCAGGCCGATGGTATTGGCCACACGGCCGATGGACACGATGAGCTTGTCCACCGCCAGTTCCTGGGCTTCGCCCTTGGCGTTGGTGTAGGCCACGGTCACGCCCTTCTTGGCGCTCTTGACCTCGCCCACCTTGGCGCCCAGCTCGATCTTCAGGCCCTGTTTGGCGAAGACTTTGGCGGCCTCCTTGGCCACGCCCTCGTCGGCCGCGCCCAGGAACGTGGGCAGGCCTTCCAGAATCGTGACCTCGGCGCCCAGGCGGCGCCAGACCGAGCCCATTTCGAGGCCGATCACGCCGGAGCCGATCACGCCCAGTTTCTTGGGCACGGCGCCGATGCGCAGTGCACCGTCGTTGGACAGGATGTTCTCTTCATCGAAGGCCACACCGGGCAGCGCGCGCGGGTTGGAACCCGTGGCCACCACAACCTGCTTGCCGGAGATGACCTCTTCCTGGGCACCAGCGACCTTGATCTCGTAGACACCGTCCTTGGCGGCCACGAAGGAACCACGGCCATGGAAGAAGGTCACCTTGTTCTTCTTGAACAGGTAGAGGATGCCGTCGTTGTTCTGCTTCACGACGCCGTCCTTGCGGGCGACCATCTTGGCCACATCCATCTTCACCGTGCCGGTGCTGATGCCATGTTCAGCGAAGTGGTGGCTGGCGTGATCAAAGTGTTCGGACGACTGCAGCAGCGCCTTGGAGGGAATGCAGCCCACGTTGGTGCAGGTGCCGCCTGGGGCCGGGCCGCCAGCAGCGTTCTTCCATTCGTCGATGCAGGCGACCTTGAAGCCGAGCTGGGCAGCACGGATGGCCGCGATGTAGCCGCCGGGACCGGCGCCGATGACGACGACGTCAAATGCTTGGGACATGTTGTTTCCTGTGAGGTTGGACAAACGCCCCCGAAGGGGCGTTGTTCGCAATGAGCGGGTCGATCAGATGTCGAAGAGCAGGCGCGACGGGTCTTCCAGCGCGTCCTTCATCGCGACCAGGCCCAGCACGGCTTCGCGGCCGTCGATGATGCGGTGGTCGTAGGACATGGCCAGGTAGTTCATCGGCCGCACCACGATCTGGCCGTTCTCGACCACCGCCCGGTCCTTGGTGGCATGCACCCCCAGGATGGCCGACTGCGGCGGGTTGATGATCGGGGTCGACAGCATCGAGCCGAAGGTGCCGCCGTTGGAGATCGAGAAGGTGCCACCGGTCATCTCTTCGATGCCCAGCTTGCCGTCCTGCGCCTTCTTGCCGAACTCGGCGATCTTCTTCTCGATGTCGGCGAAGCTCATCTGGTCTGCATTGCGCAGGATGGGCACCACCAGGCCGCGCGGCGAGCCCACGGCGATGCCGATGTCGAAGTAGCCGTGGTAGACGATGTCGTTGCCATCCACCGAGGCGTTGAGCACCGGGTACTTCTTCAGCGCGTGCACGGCGGCCTTGACGAAGAAGCTCATGAAGCCCAGCTTCGTACCGTGTTCCTTGGTGAAGGCGTCCTGGAACTTCTTGCGCAGGTCCATCACAGGAGCCATGTTCACTTCGTTGAACGTGGTCAGGATGGCGTTGGTCGATTGCGATTGCAGCAGGCGCTCGGCGATACGGGCGCGCAGGCGGGTCATGGGCACGCGCTCTTCCGGGCGGTCGCCCAGATCCGGCGTGGCCACGGCCACCTGCGGCAGCACCTTGGTCGGCGCACCGGTGGGGATGGCGGCGGCAGCGGGCGCCTTCGGCGCAGCGGCCGCGGCCAGCACGTCGCCCTTGGTGATGCGGCCGTCCTTGCCGGTGCCGGCCACGGCGCTGGCAGACAGGTTGTTGTCGGCCAGCAGCTTGGCGGCAGCGGGCATGGCCACGCCGGCCTTGCTGTCGGACGCCGGTGCGGCGGCCACAGCCGGGGCGGCGGCCACGGCGGCAGGAGCGGCTGCCGCTGCCGGGGCGGCAGCGCCGGCCACGGCTTCGGTGTCAATCTTGGCGATCACCTGGTCGGCGGTGACGGTCGCGCCGTCGCCCTGCACAATTTCCACCAGCACGCCGCCAGCAGGCGCCGGGCATTCCAGAACGACCTTGTCGGTCTCGATTTCGATCAGGATTTCGTCGACGGCGACGGCTTCGCCGGCCTTCTTCTTCCATTGCAGCAGGGTGGCTTCGGCCACGGACTCGGAGAGCTGCGGAACCTTGACTTCTACGATTGCCATGTGTGTTCTACCTTGGTGATGCGGTTGGCGCGGGCCCCGTGCAGCCCCGGATCATCACCGGGGAAAGGGCACGGGGTGGGCGCCTCAGGGGATTACTTGGTGAGGATGAAGCCCTTGAGCTTGCCGAAAGCGCCTTCGATCAAAGCCTTCTGCTGCTCCTGGTGGAGATGGGCATAACCCACGGCCGGCGAAGCCGAGGCAGCGCGGCCGGCGTAACCCAGGCGCTGGCCATCCAGCATGTTTTCGTGGATCTGGTGCTGTACGAAGAACCAGGCGCCCTGGTTCTGGGGCTCGTCCTGGCACCACACCACGTCGGTGGCGTTGGGGTACTTCTTCAGCTCGGCAGCAAACGCCTTGTGCGGGAAGGGATAGAGCTGTTCCACGCGGATGATGGCCACGTCGTCCGACTCTTTTTCCTCGCGCTTCTTGACCAGGTCGTAGTAGACCTTGCCCGAGCAGCAGATCACACGCTTGACCTTGTCGGCCTTCTTGACCACCGCTTCCTTGTTTTCCGGAATCACCGTCTGGAAGGCGCCCTTGGTGAAATCGGACACCGGCGAGGTGGCGTCCTTGTTGCGCAGCAACGACTTGGGCGTCATGATCACCAGCGGCTTGCGCAAGTGGCGGATCATCTGGCGGCGCAGCAGGTGGAAGATCTGGCTGGCCGTGGTGGGCTGGCAGACCTGCATGTTGGTGTCGGCCGCCAACTGCATGAAGCGCTCCAGACGGGCCGAGCTGTGCTCGGGGCCCTGGCCTTCGTAGCCGTGCGGCAGCATGAGGGTGATGCCGTTGACCCGACCCCACTTCACTTCGCCCGAGGCGATGAACTGGTCGATCACGACCTGGGCACCGTTCACGAAGTCGCCGAACTGGGCTTCCCAGATCACCAGCGTGTTCGGGTCGTTCGACGCGTAGCCGTATTCGAAGGCGAGCACCGCCTCTTCGGACAGGATCGAGTCGATCACCACGAACGGGGCCTGGCCCTCGCCCACGTTCTGCAGCGGCACATAGGTGCCTTCGTCGAAACGCTCACGGTTCTGGTCGTGGATCACCGCGTGACGGTGGGTGAAGGTACCTCGGCCGCTGTCCTCGCCCGACAGGCGCACCGGATAGCCGCTCGACACCAGCGAGGCGAACGCCATGTGCTCGCCCATGCCCCAGTCCACGTTGATCTCGCCACGGCCCATGGCGGCACGGTCGTCGAGGACCTTCTTGACCAGCGGGTGGGCGTTGACGTTGGCGGGAATGGTGGTGATCTTCTCGGCCAGACGCTTCCACTCGGCCAGCGGAATGGCGGTTTCGGCCGAGTCGGTCCACTTTTTGCCCAGGAAGGGCGACCAGTCGACCGCGTACTTGCTCTTGAAGTTGGTCAGCACCGGATCGACCGTGTGCTTACCCGCGTCCATGGCGGCGCGGTAGGCCTTGACCATGTCGTCGCCCAGAGTCTCACCCAGGCCCTGAGCGGCCAGCTTGTCGGCGTACAGGCGGCGCGTGCCGGGGTGGGCCGCGATTTTCTTGTACATCAGCGGCTGGGTCAGGCTGGGGGTGTCCTGCTCGTTGTGGCCCAGCTTGCGGAAGCAGACGATGTCGACGACCACGTCCTTGCGGAAGGTCATGCGGAATTCCAGCGCAAGCTGGGCCGCGAGCACCACGGCTTCGGGGTCATCGCCGTTGACGTGCAGCACCGGCGATTCCACGCCCTTCACGATGTCCGTGCAGTACAGCGTGGAACGCAGATCGCGCGGATCGGAGGTGGTGAAACCGATCTGGTTGTTGATGATCAGGTGCACCGTGCCGCCTGTGGTGTAGCCACGGGTCTGGGCCAGCGCCAGGGTTTCCTGGTTCACGCCTTGGCCGGCAAAGGCCGCGTCGCCGTGCACCAGCACGGGCAGCACCTGCATGCCCAGCGGGTCGCCGCGGCGATCCATGCGGGCGCGGGCCGAACCTTCGACCACCGGGTTCACGATTTCCAGGTGCGAGGGGTTGAACGCCAGCGACAGGTGAACCGGGCCACCGGCGGTGGTCACGTCGGAGCTGAAGCCCTGGTGGTACTTCACGTCACCGGCGGGCAGGTCTTCGGGCGCGGTGTGGTCGAACTCGGCAAACAGGTCCTTGGGCATCTTGCCCAGGGTGTTGACCAGCACGTTCAGGCGGCCCCGGTGGGCCATGCCGATCACGATTTCCTGCACACCTTGCGAGCCGGCCTGCTGGATCAGCTCGTCCATGGCGGCGATAAAGCTTTCGCCCCCTTCGAGCGAAAAGCGCTTCTGGCCCACGTACTTCGTGTGCAGGAAGCGCTCCAGGCCTTCGGCAGCCGTCAGGCGGTCGAGAATGTGCTTTTTCTTGTCGGCATTGAATGCCGGCTTGGAGCGGATCGACTCCAGCTTCTCCTGCCACCAGCGCTTCTGGGCCTGGTCGGTGATGAACATGTACTCAGCACCAATGGTGGTGCAGTACGTTTCACGCAGGGCATTGATGAGCTCGCGCAGACTCATCGTTTCCTTGCCGAAGAAGGTGTTGCTGGTGTTGAACACCGTTTCCATGTCGGCGTCGCTGAAACCGTAGAACGACGGCTCCAGTTCGGGGATCACGGGGCGCTCGGTGCGCTTGAGCGGATCAAGGTCGGCCCAGCGGGAACCGACGTTGCGGTAGGCGGCGATGAGCTGCTGCACCGCCACACGCTTGCGGCCAAGATCGGAATCTGCGCCGGCGGCGATGACAACCTTGGTGCCGCCCTGCTTGGCGCGCTCGGCGAAAGCATTGATGACCGGCAGGTGGGGAACGTCGCGGGCGTCGGAACCGTCAGAGGCGGGAACGTGCTGGAGCGCGTCGAAGTAGCTGCGCCAGTTGTCGGGAACGCTACCCGGGTTTTCCAGGTATTTTTCGTACATCTCTTCGACGTACGGGCCGTTGCCCCCGAAGAGATAGGAGTTGCCCTTGTATGCAACGTACACGCTGCCCGAGCTGGATTGTGCTTCGCTCATTGATCCGCTGACCTCCGCTTCCCTGCGGGAAGCATTAGCTGGTTAAGAAAACCTCCCGCGACACGGCTGAACCGGTTGGCGGATGCGACAGTGACTGGAAGGAACTGACTGCAGCCCAAGATTGTGCCACCAGACACCCTGGCCCGATAGCCCTTCCGGGCACGTCGACACAAAAAGGAGGGCAAACGTACCGACGGCACGACGTACGGCGAGGCCGCCGTACCGCCACCGGGGTTGGATGGCTCAGGAAACGATGCGGGGGGAAAGGCGTTCGGATGCGGGCACGGAGCCGGGCTCGTCCATCTCGATCGCGATCTGGGTGCACACCGTGCGGCACAGCGTCACAGCCTTTTCGCTCTGCACGCGGTAGATCACTTGCGTGCCTTCCTTGCGCTTGGCCAGGACACCGGCACGGTACAGCAGGTTCAGGTGCTGGGACAGGTTTGGCTGCGTGGTGTCGATTTCCTGCAGCAGTTGCGACACCGACTTTTCCTTGTCGCACAGGGCACTGAGGATGCGCAAGCGCATGGGCGTGGCCAACACCCCGAACAGCTCGGCGGCCAACTCGAACACCCGGACTTTTTCGACACTGGATTCCGTCCCGATCATCTGTTCCATGATTGACCACACCTTTGTCAATATAAGCATGGATCATACTGGGAACACCCGCGCACGACCACAGGATGCGTGCGCGGGTCCGGGAAAACGATCACGGCCGTGATCCCGCCGACCGGTGCAGCGGTGTGCGGCGATGCAAGACCGCGGTCAACGCGCGACCAGCTCCTTGACTTGCTGGAGCGCGGCGGGGTCTTCCATCGTGGTCAGATCGCCGGGATCACGCCCCTCGCAGACCGCCTGGATGGCCCGCCGCAGCAGCTTGCCGGAGCGGGTCTTGGGCAGCACCGAGACAAAGCGCACCCGGGCAGGCCGGGCCACTGCGCCGAGCTGGTCGTCCACCACCTTCATGATGGCACCCTCCAGTTTGAGCGCTTCGGCCTCCGTCCCCGCCAGGGCCGGGTCCTTGAGCACGGCAAAGGCCACGGCGACCTGGCCCTTGAGCTGGTCGGCCACCCCCACCACAGCCACCTCGGCGACGTTCGGATGGCTGGAAATGCTCTCTTCAATCTCGCGTGTGCCCAGACGGTGGCCGGCGACGTTGATCACGTCGTCGGTGCGCCCCAGAATGAAGAAATAGCCGTCCGCATCCTTGATGCCCCAGTCGAACGTGGAGTACATCACCTTGTTGTGGATGCTCGACCAATAGGTGCTGACGTAGCGCTTGTCGTCGCCCCAGATCGTCTGCAGACAACCAGGCGGCAATGGACCGTTGACGGCGATCACGCCCTTCTTGTTCGGCTCGGTGATCTCCTCGCCCGTGCTCTCGTCGATCAGACGCACGTCGTAGCCGTACACCGCCTTGCCCGGCGAGCCGAACTTGGTCGGCGCTTTCTCCACACCATTGCAGATGGCCATGATGGGCCAGCCGGTTTCGGTCTGCCAGTAGTTGTCGATGATGGGCTTGTTGATGGCACCGGCAATCCAGGTGGCGGTCGGTTCATCCAGCGGCTCGCCGGCCAGGAACAAGGCCTTGAGGCTGGAAAGGTCGTACTTGCTCAGGTAGGCCGGGTCCTGCTTCTTGAGCACGCGCGCCGCCGTGGGGGCGCTGAACATCACCGACACCTTGTACTTTTCAACCAGACTCCACCAGATGCCGGCATCGGGACGGATCGGCAGCCCCTCGTACATGATGGTGGCCATGCCATTGATGAGCGGGCCGTAGATGATGTAGCTGTGGCCCACCACCCAGCCGATATCGCTGGTGGAGAAGTAGGTTTCGCCCGGCTCGCCCATGTAGATGTGTTTCATGGACGCGGCCAGCGCCACCGCGTAGCCCGCCGTGTCGCGCTGCACCCCCTTGGGCTTGCCGGTGGTGCCGCTGGTGTAGAGGATGTAGCTGGGGTGGGTGCTGTCCACCCACTCGCACGGCACCTGGGCGTCCAGGAGCCGGGCGCGCTCGGCGGCGTAATCGACGTCGCGGCCCGGCACCGGCGCCAGATCGGCCAACCCCCGATTGACCATCAGCACCTTGGCAGGCTTGTGCACGGCCAGGTTGATCGCATCGTCCAGCAGGTGCTTGTAGGGAACGACCTTGCCCCCTCGCATGCCGGCGTCGGCACTGACGATGGCAACCGGTTTGGCGTCGTCGATGCGGCTGGCCAGTGAATGGCTGGCGAAGCCCCCGAACACCACCGAGTGGATGGCCCCGATGCGCACGCAGGCGAGCATCGCAAAACAGGCCTCGGCGATCATGGGCATGTAGATCAGCACCCGGTCGCCCTTTTTCACCCCCAACCCCTGGAGGATGGCCGCCATGCGGTTCACCTCCGCATGCAGTTCGCGGAAGCTGTAGGCCTTTTCGGTATCGGTTTCGGTGGACACGAAGATCAGCGCGTTCTGATCGGCCCGGTCTTTCAGGTGCCGGTCCACCGCGTTGTGGCACAGGTTGGTCTGCCCGCCCGCAAACCAGCGGGCGAAGGGCGGCTGGCTGTAGTCGCAAACCTGGTCAAACGGGCGGTGCCAGTCGATCAGTTGGGCTTGCTCACGCCAGAAACCGTCACGGTCTTCAATGGAACGGCGGTGGAATTCGGCGTAACCCGGCGCCTGGCTCATGGTCGTCTCCTCAATGCGGTGGCGGATGCGTCTGTCACGGCGAGGTGGCCCCAGCACACCTCGAAACTGAATTCATAATTATGAATCGCAGACTTGCGACAGTCTGACAAAGCGCCCGGCCGAGCTGCGCTTTGTGCACCCGCCTGCGCGCCGCATCACGCGCCGGGCGACGGCATCACTTGATGAGCGCCTGCACCTCGCGAAAAGCTGGATGCTCCGCTGTGCGCAACCATTCGAACACCACCATCTCGGTGGTCACCAGTTCGGCGCCGGCACCGGCCAGCCGGTCGAACGCTGCGTCGCGGTTGCGCTCGGTGCGCGAAGCACAGGCATCGGTGACCACCCAGACTTCGAACTCCTCTTCCAGCAATTCCAGTGCCGTCTGCAGCAGGCAGACATGGGTTTCGCAACCGGCCACCACGATGGACCCGCGCTCGCTGACCGCCGGTGCGGCCGGTTTCTGCAGGTGCTTGGGCAGGCTGCGTGCATTGCCGGCCGGCCGCGCCGGCGGACGCAACCACTCGCCCAGGCCTTCTGCCACGGCGCTGAAATGCATCTTGGCCAGGGTCTTCTGGCACAGGGCTTTCAGCGCCTCGTCGTTGGTCCCGAGCTTCCCGGGGTTCTGCTCGGTCCCGAACACCGGCACCCGCAACTGCTGCGCCGCCTGCGCCAGGCGCAAGGCGTTGGCCAGGGCGGCAGCGCCGTCGTGCAACGCCGGCATCAGGCGGGCTTGGTAATCGATCAGGACGAGTTGGGATTCGGAAGCGTCAAGCAGCATGGGAATTCTCGCGAGGCCGGGCACCATGTCCCGGCAGGGTTCGGAAAGCGCCCGATTGTGAACCATGACCCATCCGGCGGCTGGCTCCGGCGAAGGCAATGCCTTCCGAACGGGACACGCGGAGCATGCCCCAGAAAAAAGGCCCCTGCGAACAGGGGCCTCGGAAGCAGTCACGCCGCCCGCGGTATGGGCGGCAGGCGCGATAGCCCTCAGTCGGCGGTCGCCTCTTCCGGCTTGGCCTTGCCCTCTTTCTTGGGCAGCGGCTGGATGTCGAGCTTGACCTCCTGCTTGTCCTGGCCATCTTCGCCGGTCACCGTTTCCAGATCCACCGTGAGGCGGCCACCCTCGGTCAGGCGGCCGAACAGCAGTTCGTCCGCGAGCGCCTTGCGGATGGTGTCCTGAATCAGGCGCTGCATCGGGCGGGCGCCCATCAGCGGATCAAAGCCCTTCTTGGCCAGGTGCTTGCGCAGCGTGTCGGTAAACGTGACCTCGACCTTCTTCTCGGCCAGTTGTGTTTCGAGCTGCAGCAGGAACTTGTCGACCACGCGCAGGATGATCTGCTCGTCCAGCGGCTTGAAGCTGACGATGGCGTCCAGGCGGTTGCGGAACTCGGGCGTGAACAGGCGCTTGATGTCGCCCATCTCGTCACCGGCCACGCGCGGGTTGGTGAACCCGATGGTCGACTTGTTCATGGTCTCGGCCCCCGCGTTGGTCGTCATCACGATGATGACGTTGCGGAAGTCGGCCTTGCGCCCGTTGTTGTCGGTCAGCGTGCCGTGGTCCATGACCTGCAGCAGCACATTGAAGATGTCTGGGTGCGCCTTCTCGATTTCGTCGAGCAGCAGCACGCAGTGCGGCTTCTTCGTGATCGCTTCGGTCAGCAGGCCGCCCTGGTCGAAACCGACATAGCCCGGAGGCGCACCGATCAGGCGGCTGACGGCATGGCGCTCCATGTACTCCGACATGTCGAAGCGGATCAGGTCGATGCCCATGATGTAGGCCAGTTGCTTGGCCGCTTCGGTCTTGCCGACGCCGGTCGGGCCGCTGAACAGGAAGGCACCGATGGGCTTGTCGGCCTTGCCCAGGCCGGAACGCGCCATCTTCACGCTGGCGGCCAGCACTTCGAGGGCCTTGTCCTGGCCGAACACCACGCTCTTGAGGTCGCGCTCCAGCGTCTGCAGCTTGCTGCGGTCGTCGTTGGAGACGTTCGCGGGCGGGATGCGCGCGATCTTGGCCACGATGTCCTCGATCTCGGCCTTGCCGATGGTCTTCTTGCGCTTGCTGGCCACCAGGATGCGCTGGGCCGCGCCGGCCTCGTCGATCACGTCGATGGCCTTGTCGGGCAGGTGCCGGTCATTGATGTACTTGGCCGACAGCTCGGCCGCCGCCTGCAGCGCCGCATTCGCGTACTTGACGCTGTGGTGCTCTTCAAAACGGCTCTTGAGCCCCTTGAGGATCTCGATGGTTTCGGGCACCGTGGGTTCGACCACGTCGACCTTCTGGAAGCGCCGCGACAGCGCTGCGTCCTTCTCGAAGATGCCGCGGTACTCGGTGAAGGTGGTTGCCCCGATGCACTTGAGCTGGCCGCTGGAGAGCGCCGGCTTGAGCAGGTTGGACGCGTCCAGCGTGCCGCCCGAGGCGGCGCCCGCGCCGATCAGCGTGTGGATTTCGTCGATGAACAGGATGGCGTGCGGCTTGTCCTTGAGCGACTTGAGCACGGCCTTGAGGCGCTGTTCAAAATCGCCGCGGTACTTGGTGCCCGCCAGCAGCGCGCCCATGTCGAGCGAGTACACATTGGCTTCGGCCAGGATTTCGGGCACATCGCCCTGGGTGATGCGCCACGCCAGGCCTTCCGCGATGGCGGTCTTGCCGACGCCGGCTTCGCCCACGAGCAGCGGGTTGTTCTTGCGCCGACGGCACAGGATCTGGATCGTGCGCTCGACCTCGTATTCGCGACCGATCAGCGGGTCGATCTTGCCGTCCTTTGCGGCCTGGTTCAGGTTCTGCGTGAACTGTTCCAGCGGCGACTGCTTTTCATTGCCCTTGCCGCCCGACTCGGCCGCCTCTTCGTTTTCGGCCGCGCTATCGCCCGGCTTGGACGCTTCGGGCGGATCGCTCTTGCGGATGCCATGGGCGATGAAATTGACCACGTCCAGGCGCGTCACGCCCTGCTGGTGCAGGTAGTAGACCGCGTGGGAGTCCTTCTCGCCGAAGATCGCCACCAGCACGTTGGCGCCAGTGACTTCCTTCTTCCCGTTGCCGGTGGACTGCACGTGCATGATGGCGCGCTGGATCACCCGCTGGAAGCCCAGCGTGGGCTGGGTGTCCACCTCGTCGGTGCCCGCGACCTGCGGCGTGTTGTCCTTGATGAAGTTCGTCAGGGACTTGCGCAGGTCGTCGATGTTGGCCGAGCAGGCCCGCAACACTTCGGCCGCACTGGGGTTGTCCAGCAGCGCCAGCAGCAGGTGCTCGACGGTGATGAATTCGTGTCGCTGTTGCCGGGCCTCGACAAAGGCCATATGCAAGCTGACTTCAAGTTCCTGGGCAATCATGGACACTTCCTTTTGGGTGGTGGGTCAGGATACGCGGTGAGTCCGGGTGGGATCGGGGGAAGAGACCATCACATGGGTTCGATTCCAGCTTATTCAATGGGTTCACTGGCGCACTGCAGCGGATGTCCGGCCTGCCGCGACGCCTGCAGGACCTGGTCGACCTTGGTGTTGGCGACATCGCGGGAATAGATGCCGCACACGCCTTTGCCTTCCAGGTGGATCTTCAGCATGATCTGGGTGGCAGTTTCACGGTCTTTGCTGAAGAATTCCTGAATGACCTGGACGACGAATTCCATGGGGGTGAAGTCGTCGTTGAGCAGCACCACCTGGTACATCTGCGGAGGCTGGACCCGCTGCGTGCGACGCTCGAGCACGACCGAGTCGTCGCTGCCACTTTGTGGCGGCGCGACCGGGGGTTTGACAGGTTTGTTGGCCATGGATTCATTCTAGCCAGCGCGCACGGGTGCAAACGCGGTGTGGGCATTTTGAGACTGCGCCCACCGCTGCGCTGTCCACTTTCCTGAACAGAGAACCCCCGCGCTGTTCAGCACGGTGAACACACCCACCGCGCCGCCGCTCGCAAACCTTTGATTTGTAAGGGAAGCCTCCGCCACCCCGGGCGGGCACATGGCTTGCACTTTCCGTGGCCCACCGGAGCGGAACATGCTGCTGACCCTGATCACTTTTTCGAGCTTTGCCATCGGCCCCTGGCTGGTCTGGCTGCTGCGCGCCCCCAGGCGCCACCTGACGCCCTGGGTGGCCCTGTTGCCGGCGGTGCTGTTCGCCGGTTTGGCGAGCCAGGTGCCGGCGGTTCTGGGCGGCCAGCACCCCACCGAAGCCTGGCACTGGATTCCCAGCCTGGGCGTGACGCTGGCGCTGCGGCTGGACGGTCTGTCGCTGCTGATGGCGCTGCTGATCACCGGCATCGGCAGCTTCATCTTCCTGTACGCCGCACGGTATCTGGCCGACCACCCGGACCAGCCGCGCTTTTTTGCCCGGCTCAGCGTGTTCATGGGCGCCATGCTGGGCGCCGTGCTGGCCGACGACCTGATCACCCTGCTGGTGTTCTGGGAGCTGACCAGCCTGGCCTCGTTCATGCTGATCGGGTTCAAGCCGGAAGACCCCGCCTCGCGCCGCGCCGCGCAACAGGGGCTGCTGATCACCGTGGGCGGCGGGCTGTCGCTGCTGGCCGGCGCCATCGTGCTGGGATCGGCGGCCGGCACCTTCCGGGTGTCGGAAATCCTGGCCCAGGGCCCGGCGTTGGCCGCCCACGCCAGCGCGCCCTGGGTGATCGCCCTGGTGGCGCTCGGAGCCTTTGCCAAGTCGGCCCAGGTCCCGCTGCACGCCTGGCTGCCCAACGCCATGGTCGCGCCCACGCCGGTGTCGGCCTTCCTGCATTCGTCGACCATGGTCAAGCTGGGCGTCTATCTGCTGGCCCGGCTCAATCCCGTGTACGGCGACCACGCCCTGTGGACCAGCCTGCTGGTGACGGCCGGGCTGGCCACCATGCTCACCGGCGCGGTGCTGTCGCTGCGCCAGACCGACCTCAAGCGCGTGCTGGCCTATTCCACCGTCGTGTCGCTGGGCACGCTGGTGCTGCTGCTGGCCCTGCCCCATCCGCTGG
Source organism: Hydrogenophaga sp. NFH-34 (assembly GCF_021401345.1). Lineage (GTDB taxonomy): Bacteria > Pseudomonadota > Gammaproteobacteria > Burkholderiales > Burkholderiaceae_C > Hydrogenophaga > Hydrogenophaga electricum. The sequence goes on along the minus strand of NZ_JACBGE010000001.1, from coordinate 232,228 downwards.
CTGCCACGGCCATGGCCACCTTCCTGATCGTGCACGCGCTGTACAAGGCCTGCTTGTTCATGGTGGCGGGCATCGTCGACCACGAGGCGGGCACGCGCGACACCACCCGGCTGGGCGGCCTGGCACGCCGCATGCCGCTGACCGCGGCGGTGGCGCTGCTGGCCGGGTTGTCGATGGCCGGGCTGCCACCGTTCGTGGGCTTCGTGGCCAAGGAACTGGTGTACGAAGCGCATCTGGAGGCGGCCGCCTCGTGGCTGCCGGTGGCCATCGCGATCCTGGCCAACGGCGTGATGGTGGCCGTGGCCGGCGTCGTCACCGTGCGCACGTTCTGGGGGCCGCTGCGCCCCACGCCGCAGACTCCGCACGACCCGCCCGCCGCCATGTGGCTGGGTCCGGTGCTGCTGGCCGTCGCCGGCCTGATGCTGGGCGTCGCGCCCGGCCTGGCCGGCGGCCTGGTGAATGCCGCCGCCGAAGCGGTGGCCGGCCACGCAGCGCCCACCTCGCTCGCCCTCTGGCACGGCCTCACCCCCATGCTGGCGCTGAGCGTGCTCACGTTGGCGCTGGGCGCTGGCATCTACCAGGGCTGGGACCGGCTGCACCGGGTGCTGAAGGCCCGCCCTGCCATCGACCGGCACGGCCCCGATGCGGCCTACGACCACCTGATGCGCGGGCTGCAGCGCCTGGCCACCTGGCAGACCGGGGTCATCCAGTCGGGCAGCCTGCGCCGCTACATCGGCGCCACGCTGGTGGTCATCGGCCTGGCCGTCGGCACCACGCTCTGGGCCCGGGGTGGACTGGCCTGGCCGACACTGGACGGCGCGCTGTCGCTGCACGCGCTGCTGCCGGCGCTGCTGCTGCTGGCCACCGCCGCGCTGCTGCGGGCGCCGAACTTCATGCCGGGCATCGTGGCCGCCGGCATGGCCGGTTTCGGCCTGGCCCTGGTGTTCCTGTTCCACGGCGCACCGGACCTGGCGTTCACGCAGTTTTCGGTCGAGGCCGTGGCCATCGTGGTGCTGCTGGCCATCGTCGGGCGCATGCCCTTTGCCACCACCGATGCCCGCTCGCCCGGCCAGCGACGAACCGACGCCCTGATCGCCGCCGGCTTCGGCGCGGTCGCCACCGGCGTGCTGCTGTCGGTGCTGGCCAGCCCCTTCGATCAGCGGCTGTCCGACTTCTTCCGCGCGGCCAGCGTGCCCGAGGCGCACGGCCGCAACCTGGTGAACGTGATCATCGTGGACTTCCGCGCGCTCGACACCCTGGGCGAGATCACCGTGCTGGCCCTCGCGGCGCTGGCCGCCGCGGCGGTGCTGGCGGGCACACGCCCCCGTCCCGCTTCGTCATCCCCGGTCGAGGAGCCTCCCCGATGAATGCCCTGATCCTGCGTGTGGCCGGCCGCTTCCTGCTGCCCATGGCCCTGCTGTTCTCGCTCTACCTGCTCTGGCGCGGACACAACGAACCCGGTGGCGGTTTCGTCGGCGGCCTGGTGGCGGCGGCCGGGTTTACGGTCTACGCCCTGCCCCGCGGCCGCGCCGCGCTGCTGGCCGCCCTGCGCTGGCCGCCGGCGGCGGTGGCCGGCACCGGCCTGCTGCTCGCGCTGCTGGCGGGCGGACCCGGCCTGCTGGCGCAGGCGCCGTTTCTCACCCACCAGTGGGTGCTGACCGAGGGCGGCCTGGCCCTGGGCACGGCGCTGATCTTCGACGTTGGCGTCTACCTGGCGGTGCTGGGTGCGGTGACCGCCTTCGTGAGCTACTACCTCGACGAGGAGACCGCCTGACATGGAAACCCTGTACGCCCTGACCTTCGGCGCCATGCTGGCAGCCGCCCTGTACCTGCTCATGTCGCGCAACCTGCTGCGCATGGTGCTGGGGTTGCTGCTCATGGGCAACGCCGTCAACCTGGCCATCTTCACCGGCGGCCGGCTCTCGTCGGCGGTGCCCCCGCTGGTGCCCGAGGGCGCGCGGGATCTGGTGGTGAGCGCCAACCCGCTGCCGCAGGCGCTGATCCTCACCGCCATCGTGATCTCGTTTTCGCTCGTGGCCTACGCGGTCGTGCTGTTCGAACGCTCGCACCGCGCCCTGGGCACGCTGGACCCCGACGCCATGGGCGCCGCGGAACCGGAAGCCGCGCCCACCGGCCACCCGGCCCGGGCCGAGGAGCGCGCATGAACGCCCACCTGCTCTTGACCCTGCCCATCGCGGTGCCTCTGCTCAGCGTGGCCCTGGGCGCCCTGCTGCACCCCTGGCCCCGGGCCCAGCGCTGGGCCAGCCTGGCCGGCAGTGTGCTGCTGCTGGCCGCCAGCCTGGCGCTGCTGCAGGCCGTGTACGGCGGCACCGTGCTGGCCACGCAGTTCGGCCAATGGGCCGCCCCCTTCGGCATCAGCTTCGTGGCCGACCTGTTCAGCGCCGCCATGGTCGTGATCACCGGCCTGATGGCGGTGGCGATCTCGGTCTACGCGCTGGCCGACGGCGCCCGCGAACGCGAGCGCGCCTGGTTCCACCCGCTCTACCACGGGCTGCTGCTGGGCGTGACCGGCGCCTTCCTCACCGGCGACATCTTCAACCTCTACGTCTGGTTCGAGGTGATGCTGATCGCCTCCTTCGGTCTGCTGGTGCAGGGCGGCACGCGCGCCCAGCTCGACGCCGGGGTGAAGTACGTGGTGCTGAACCTGCTGGTGACCACGCTGTTCCTGATGGGCGTGGGCTTTCTCTACGGCCTGACCGGCACGCTGAACATGGCCGACCTCGCGCGCACGCTGCCGACCGTCGGCAACACCGGCCTGGTGACCACGCTGGCGGTGCTGTTCCTGCTCGCCTTCGGGGCCAAGGCGGCGGTGTTCCCGCTGTTTTTCTGGCTGCCGGCGGCCTACCACACGGCCAGCGCCCCGGTGGTCGCGATCTTCGCCGCGCTGCTCACCAAAGTCGGGGTCTACGCCATCCTGCGCTGCTTCACGCTGCTGTTCGGGGCCGACATCGGCTTCATCGGCCCCATCGTCGGCGTGCTGGCGGTGCTGACCATGGTCACCGGCGTGCTGGGCGCCGCCAGCCACTACGACATCCGGCGCATCCTGTCGTTCCACATCATCAGCCAGATCGGCTACATGCTGGTCGGGCTGGCCGTGGCCACGCCGCTGGCCATCGCCGGAGCGATCCTGTATGTGCTGCACCACATCGTGGTCAAGGCCAACCTGTTCCTGATCGCGGGCGCCGTGCGCCTGGCGGGCGGCTCCTACGACCTCAAGCGCATCGGCGGCCTGCACCGCAGTGCGCCCGTGCTGGCGCTGCTGTTCGCGGTGCCGGCGCTGTCGCTGGCCGGCCTGCCGCCGCTGTCGGGGTTCTGGGCCAAGTTCGTGGTGATCCGATCCAGCCTGGACGCCGGCCACGTCGCCCTGGCGGTGGCGGCGCTCGCCGTGGGCGCGCTCACGCTGTATTCCATGCTCAAGATCTGGAACGAGGCGTTCTGGAAGGCCGCACCGCCGCTGTCGCAGGAAGCCGCGCGCCAGTGGCGCGCCAACCCGGCGGCGCGGGCGGCCATGCTGGTGCCCATCGGCGCGCTGGCGGCGGTGACGCTGACCATCGGCCTCTGGACCCAACCCTTCGTCGACTTTTCGCTGCGGGCGGCCGAACAGCTGCTGGCCCGCGAACCCTATGTGCAGGCCGTGCTCGCCACCCGCCCCAGCGCAGCGCCGGCCGCCCCCTTCAACGACCCGGGAGTGGCGCCATGAAACCCCTGACCCGTCTGCCGGCCTGGCTCGTGCTGGCCGGCCTCTTCATCCGGGAACTGGTGCTGTCGGTGCGCGACGTGCTGCAGGCGGTGCTGGACCCCCGGTGCATCCGCCGCAGCGGCATCGTCGCCGTGCCACTGAGCCTGCGCACCGACACCGGCATCGCCCTGCTGGCCAACCTGGTCACGCTGACGCCGGGCACCACCAGCCTGCATGTCAGCGACGACCGCCGCTGGCTCTATGTGCATGTGATGAATCTGGGCGACGACACCGTGGCCCAGATTCAGGACGGTTTTGAACGCCGCGTGAAGGAGGCCCTGGAATGAACCACACCCTGCTCTCCCTGGTCCAGGTGGCGGCCGCGCTGCTGCTGGCCGCCGCCACCCTGGCCGCGTCTGTGCGCATCGTGCGCGGCCCCGGCGCCGCCGACCGCGTGATCGCGCTGGACATGCTCGGCCTGATCGGCGTCGCCGCAGCCGGCCTGGCCGCGCTGGTTTCGGGCTCGGCGGCCTTCATCGACATCGCGCTCGGCGTGGCCCTGGTCGGCTTTCTGGCCACGGTGGCCTTTGCCGGCTTCATCGCCCGCGGTGCCATCCGCTCCACCGAGGGCACCCCGAAGGAGGACACGCCATGAACACCTGGATCGGAACCCTGCTGCTGCTCGGCGGCGCCGTGTTGTGCCTGTTCGCCGCCATCGGCGTGCTGCGCCTGCCCGATTTCTTCATGCGCATGCACGCCGCCACCAAGGCCGGCGTGGCCGGCAGCGGCCTGGTGCTGCTGGGCGTGGCGGCCTTCGATGGCAGCGCATCGACCTGGATCAAGGCCGGCCTGGCCGTGCTGTTCCTGCTGCTGACCACCCCGGTGGCTGGGCACCTGATCGGGCGCGCCGGTTACGTGAGCGGCGCGCCGCTGTGGCGTGGCACGCACGAAGACGCCTTGCAAGGCCTGCTCGGCCGCGCCAGCCCCACCCCCTCGATCGCCCCGACCAGCGCGCCGGTGCGCCGGGTCGTGCTGATGCTGGCCGAAGGCCCGCATGCCGACCACGCCATCGCACAGGCGGTGCAGCTCGCCCGCGAACAGGGCGCGGAACTCTGCGGCATGGCGCTCATCGACCTGCCCCGCCTGCAGAACGTCGGCCCCGTGCCCATCGGCGCGGGCTGGCACGCCCAGGGCATGCGCGAACGCCGCATCGCCCAGGCCCGCCAGGGCGCCGCCGGGGTGATCCAGCGCTTCGAGGCGGCGGCGCGCCGGACCTCGCTGGCCTGGTCGACCCAGTTGGCGGAAGGCCGCCCCAGCACGGCGCTGCGCCAGCACTGCCACGCCGACGACCTGCTGCTGGCCGGTGCCGACGCCTGGTTCGACCACGGCGTGCTCGACCTGCGCCCCGACGTGGCAGCCCGCCTGGGCTGGACCGGCCGGCATCCCGTGCGCGTGCTGCGCGGCGCCCGGCCCGCATAAGATGGCGGGGCCTTTGCCCCGTCCCATGTTGAACTGGTTCCACCGACTCCCCATGACCACGCGGCTGCCCCTGGCCGTGGCGGCCATGGTGCTGATCGCGGCCGCCGGCACCACCCAGTGGGCCGTTCAGGGTCTGTCGCAGCAGATCGAGCGGCAGCTCGACCGCATGGGCCAGATCTACCTCGACGGCCTGGGCGCCGCCCTGCTGCCCCCCGTCATCCGGGACGACCGCGAGGGCATCGCGCGCACGCTGCAGGAAGCCTTGCGCCTCCACCAGGGGCTGGTCGACCGGCGCCTGTTCGTGCTGGACGCACAGCGCCAGCCCCTGGCCCGCGCCGACCGCGCCGGCCTGGAACCGGTGGCCATGCCCGAAGCGGTGGCCCAGAGCCCCTACGGGCACTGGCTGGACGACGAGGACAGTTCCTACTGGATCTGGCGCCCGCTGACGGACGACCGGCTGGACAGCCAGGCCTCGGCGCCCCTGCGGGTGGTCGCCAACCTCGACGTCACCAGCTACGTGAGCGAACGCCGCCAGCTCTGGTGGCGCGTCGTCGCGCTCGACCTGGCGCTGAGCCTGGCCTGCGCCCTGGTCGCGCTGGTGCTGGTGCGCCGGCTCCAGCGCCCCGTGGCCGTGCTGACCGAACACCTGCAGCGCAGCACCGAGCAAGGCCCCGAACCCGTTCCGCAGGGCCTGGTCAACGACGACGACCAGGAAACCGCGCGCCTGCTGCAGGCCTACAACCGCATGGCCCTGGCGGCCCAGGACCGCGAAGCCCTGCTGACCCGCATGGCCGAGCAGGAACGCGAGGCCGTGCTCGGCCGCATGGCCGCCACGCTGGCGCACGAAGTGCGCAACCCGCTGGCGGGCGTGCTCACCGCCATCGACACCCTGCGCAAGTTCGGCGACCAGCCCCAGACCCGGGCCGAGGCGCTCGACTTCATGGAGCGCGGCATGCGGGCCTTGGCCGGCGTGGCAGACGCCACGCTGGCCACGCACCGCCCACCGCAGGATCTGCAGGCGTTCGGCCCGCAGGATCTGCTGGACATCCAGCGCCTGATCGAGCCCCAGGCCCGCCGCGCCCGGGTCCGCCTGCACGTCGACAGCACGCTGGCGCAGGCCGTGCCGGTGGGCGGCCACGAGGTGCGCCAGATCCTGCTCAACCTGTTGCTCAACGCCGTGAAAGCCAGCCCTCCGGACAGCGATGTCACGCTGCGCTGCACGCTGCAGCCGCTGGACCTGCGGCTGGAAGTGCTGGACCCGGGACCGGGCATGCCCGCCGTCCTGGCGCAGCACCTGCAAGCCGGCACCGAGCCCACCGACGAAGCCGGGCTCGGCGTGGCGGTGGTCATCCGCCTGCTGCAGCAACTGCGCGGGCGCGTCACCGTGGTGGCCCAGCCCGGCCGCGGCACCCACATCACCCTGGACCTGCCGCTGGCCCCGACGCCAGCGGCCGACTGACCCCATGACCAACGCCCCCGCATCCGGCCTGCCCGTGCTGCTGATCGAAGACGACCCCGTGCTCGGCGGTGCCCTCGTCCAGCGCCTGCGTCTGGAGGGCTTTCGCGTCGAATGGGCCACCACCTGCGCCGACGCCCTGCAGGCCATGCGCCGCGCCCGGCCCGCGTTCGTGCTCTCCGACATCCGGCTGCCCGACGGCTCCGGCGAAGACCTTTACCGCCAGGCGCAGCCCTATCTGGGCGACACGCCCATCGTGTTCGCCACCGCCTTCGCCGACATCGGCCAGGCCGTGCGCCTGGTGCGCGCCGGCGCCGACGACTACCTGACCAAACCCTGCGACGCCGACGAACTGGTGCGCCGCATCCGCGAACTGGCCAGCCCGCCGGCCGCCGCAGCGGCCACCCCGACCGAGGGCTTCGGCCTGTCCGCGGTCACCGAGCGGCTGGCAGCCGACCTGCGCCGGCTGGCCCCGCGCGACGTGCCGGTGCTGCTGCGTGGGGAAACCGGCGTCGGCAAGGAGGTGGCCGCGCGCCAGCTTCATGCGATGTCGCCCCGCGCCGAGGCGCCTTTTGTCGCGGTCAACTGCGGCGCCATCCCGCCGGAGCTGATGGAGAGCCAGTTCTTCGGCCACGAGCGGGGCGCGTTCACCGGTGCCCACGGCGCACACATCGGCTTTTTTGAAGAAGCGGGCACCGGCACCCTGTTTCTGGACGAGATCGGCGAACTCGATCCGCGCCTGCAGGCCACCTTGCTGCGCGTGCTGCAGGACGGCGTGTTCCGCCGCGTCGGCGCCCGGCAGGACCAGCGCTTCCAGGGGCGCATCGTCGCCGCCACCAACGCCGACCTGGCCGAGCGCATGCGCGCCGGCCGCTTCCGCGAAGACCTGTATTTCCGGCTGGCGGTGGTGGAACTGCCGATTCCACCGCTGCGCGAGCGGCCGGCCGAAATCCTGGCCCTGGCCCAACCCTTCATGGCCCAGGCGGCCGAGCGCCAGGGCCTGCCCTGCCCCACACTCAGCCCGCTGGCGCACAGCGCGCTGCTGGCCCACGCCTGGCCGGGCAACGTGCGCGAACTGCGCAACCGGATCGAACGGGCCGTGGCGCTGTGCGACACGCCGGTGCTCGACGCCGGCGACCTGTTTCCGGAGCGCGCGCTCGACCCGCCCGACGTGGCTGGCGACACCCTGGCCAATGCCCGCGAGCAGGCCGAACTGGCCCAGATCGAGCGCGCCCTGGAACTCTCGGGCGGGCGCCTGACCGAAGCCGCCCAGCGGCTGGGCGTGTCGCGCACCACGCTGTGGAAGCGCCGCAAACGCCTGGGCGGCAACCCGGACGACGCCTGACCCGGTGCCGCACCGGCACCCAGAGCCAGGGCCCAGCGCCGCTCAGAACCTCGTTCTGAGCACCAACGAGACGTTGCGCGCTTCGCCCTGATTGGCCGACGACCAGCCCCCCGCCGCCCAGTACCGGGTGTTGAAGAGGTTGTAGATGTTGCCGATCAGGGTCCAGGGCTGTGCCTGTACGCGGAAGTCGTAGCTGAAGCCGGCATTGGCCACCGTGTGCGCAGGCACCTTCAGGTCGTTGGCATCGCTGGCGTAGAGCGCCCCGTAGTAGCGCACATTGCCGTGCAGCTTCAGGCCGGCCATGCCCGGCACACGGTACTGGGTGTTGGCCACGACCTGCCACTTGGCCGCGTTGGCCGGCGTGTTGCCCTGAAGGGCCGCGTTGTCGGCCGAGACCTTGTCAATGGCGCCGTCCAGATAGATGGCCCCGAAACCCAGGTTCAGGTTGCGCGTGGCCTGCCAGGCGCCGGAGAACTCCGCCCCCTGGTAGACCAGCAGACCGTCCTGCGTGAGGTAGCGGGCGCCGTCGCGCCAGATGTCCATCTGGTTGGCCCGCTCAATGCGGAACAGCGCCGCCGTGTAGTCCACGCCGCCCGACTCGCGCTTGACGCCCACTTCGTACTGGCGCGAGACGGTCGCGCCCAGCATCTCGCCCGCATTGGCATAGGTCTGGGCCACGCGCGTGCCCGCCTCCAGGCCTTCGACGTAGCTGCCGTAGTAGCTGGTCTGGGGATCGGGTTTGTAGATCAGCGCCAGCGTGGGGCTGGCCTTTTGCGCGTCGTAGCCCGAATCGACCGAAGGGTCGCCGTCCAGATCCTTCACGCGGTAGTCGGTGTAGCGCAGGCCCACGATCGCCTGCCAGTGCGGCCCGAAATGGACGGTGTCGCTGGCGAACGCATAGGTCTGGCGGGTGTCGGCGCCCAAAGGTCCCATCGAAAAATCGATCGCCCGCGTGGTGCGGAAGGGCTGGCGCTGGTAAAGATTGCCATTGAAGTCGTTGACCCAGTACCAGTCGTTGCTCCAGGTGTCCTTGGCCTGCTGGATGCCGACGCCACCCACCAGTTCGTGGCGCACCGCCCCGCTCTCGAAACGACCTTCCACCACGGCCTGGGTGAACAGGTTGTCCAGCTTGCCCGCGAAGTTGTAGGAATTGCCCGCGTAGTCGCCTTCCAGGTTCAGCAGGTCCGCAAACGCCTTGTTCGCATAGTGCTCGCGCCGCGAGGCCCCGATCTGGGTGGTCAGCCGCCAGCGGCCATCGATGTCCCAGCGCAGGCCGGTGGAAGCCTGCGAGGTCTTGGTGTTGTAGAACCCGTTGTCGACGTTGACGTCGTCGTAGACGTAGGTCATGCGCGGCAGCCGGCCGCCGCTGCCCGCCGTGTCGTAGGCCGAGAGGTAGAACTGCAGCGGCTCACCCCGGTTGCGGCTGTCTTCGTAGGTCAGCGTGCCGAACCACTTGAGCGACGGATCGATCACCTTGTCGACCGCCAGCGACGCCACGGTGCGGTCGATCCGCGCGCCGTTGTAGGCCTTGCCGTCTTCCTTGGCGATGTTGGCGCGCAGCGCCAGGCCATCGTCCAGCACCCGGCTGGTGTCCACATGCACCGACCACAGGCCGGGGTTGCGCAGGCCCAGGTCCACCGTGGTCTCGTTGTGCGCCTTGGGCCGCTTGAGCTGGTAGCTCAGCGCCCCGCCGGGCTCGCCAAAGCCGTACATGAAGCCGGTCAGGCCCTTGAGGGCCGTCACGCTTTCAACCACCTCGGTCGGAAAATCGCCGCCCCAGTACAGCAGCATGGGTATGTCGTCGATGTAGCTGTTGCGCACACCCAGGCCCCGGATCTGCGTGCCCCACCAGTCGGTGGTCGCCGCCGACGTGGGCGTGTAGACCGACGGGTCGTTCACGAAAATCTGGCCGATGGACCTGGCGCCCCGCTCGGTGATGCTCTCGCTGTCCACCACCGTCAGGGAGAACGGCGTGTCCAGCACCGACTTGCTGCCCAGCGCCCCGGCGGCCACGTCTGCCGACAGGTAGCGCAGCGGCGATTCGGGGGCCGCCGCCGAGGCGGTCACGGTCACCGTCTTCAGGGTGGTTTCGGCCCCCGGTGCGCGGGGCGGCGCCGGCCGCACGACCACCGCGCCGCCTTCGAAGGCGGCGGCCAGCCCGCTGCCGGCCAGCAGACGGTCCAGCGCCTGGCGCACGGTCATCGCGCCGGTCACGGCCGGTGCGGTCTTGCCCGCCACCAGCGGCGCCGGAAACGTCAGCGGCAGCCGGGCCTGCCGGGCCAGTTCGTTCAGTGCCTGCCCCAGGGGCAGGGCCGGAATCTGGACCGAAACAGGCGCAGCGGCATCCTGGGCGTGTGCCAGCGGCGCGTGCCCGGCTGCGAGGGTCAGGGCGAGGCTGGCGGCCAGCGCCAGGGGGGCGGGCGCCCAGCGCTTGCGGGGGAAAGACGGCATGGTGAAAGACTCCTCGGTGATGATGGGTTCGGGGCTGCTGCGCGGCGCGCAGAGCGGCTTCCACCGGGGTAGACGCATGGGTGGCCTCAACCCACACGTTGCCAATGAGAATTTTTCCTGTTTACTTCGGGAGCCCGGCTAACGGGCCAGCACCTCGGTCACCGCCCCGCGCACCACCAGCCGCACGGGCAGCATCTGGGGCAGCGTGTCCACAAAACGCGGGAACTGGCGCACGCTGTAGCTGCCACCGACCGGCAGCGCCGCGACCCCGGGGTCGGTGACCACCACGCCCGTGGGACCGTAGCGCTCGAACTCGGCCAGCGCTTCGGCCAGCGGCGTGTGGTCGAAGCTGATCCGGCCCTCGCGCCACGCCGCCACAGACGCCGCGGGCACGGCTTCGGCCGGGCCGAGACGGCCCTCGGCGTCCGCCGACACGCGCTGGCCGGCGGTCAGCTCCAGCGCGGGCGCGTCCTCCAGCGGGCCAGACACGCGCACGCGCCCCTCTTCCACCACCACTTCGGTGCGACCGGCGCCCAGCCCCGACGCGGTGTGGCGCACCGCAAACCGGGTCCCGACCACCGTGATCCGCAGCGCCCCGGCCCGCACCTGCAGCGGCCGGGCGGCGTCGGGGGCCACGGCCAGCATGACCTGCCCGTCATCGAGCCGCAGCTCGCGCCGGTCGCGATACAGCCGGGCGTCCAGCTGCGTGGCCACGTCCAGATGCAGCGTGCTGCCCGGCTGCCCCCGGTCGGCGGCGTCGTCGGGCAGGCGAACCATACGCTGCTGCCCGCGCAGCGTGGCGTAGTGCTGTTCGAACCAGGGCTGCCGCTGCCAGTGGTCCCAGCCCATCCAGCCCGCCATGCCCGCCGTCAGCACCAGGCTCGCCAACAGGGCATGCCGGCGCAGCGCGAACCCACCCCAGCCCGGTGCGACCGGGCGACCGGTGCGGCGGCTGGCGTCCGGAACAGGGCTCTGTGGCGGCCACGCCGGGCGGCCGGTACCGGGTACCTCCTGGGCCGATGCCACCGGCCGGGCCGGGGCGGCGCGGTCCCCCAGGCTGTCGCGCAAAGCCGCCTGGTCGCCGGCCGGCAACTGCTGCACTTCGCCCAGGGTGTCCGCCATGTCGTCGAAAGCCGCGCGGTGACGCGGGTCGGCCGCCAGCCAGGCCTGCAACGCGGCCTCGCCGTCGTCGTCCAGCCCGTCGCGCTGGCGGACCACCCAGGTCGCGGCCTCGATGTCCAGCCCGTCCTGCGCCTGCGCGAAGGCGTCGAACTCGCGCTCGTCGGCGTCCGCCGGTGCGGCGGGGTCAGGGGACGAAGAAGGCGGGATCAAGGGCATGGGTGAACAGGAAAGCGGACGGTTCTCAAGGCAGACGCACGGGGCGCTCGCATCCTCACCCCGGCCGGTCCAACTCGCCGCGCAGGCGCCGTTCGCAGAGTTTGCAGGCAACCATGCCCCGCACCAGGTGCTTTTCCACCATGCTGACCGAGATGCCCATGCGGGCGGCGATCTGCGCGTGGCCCAGTTCGTCGAACACATTGAGCACGAATGCCTCGCGGCACCGCAGCGGCAATGCCTCGATGGTGGCCACATAGGCCTGCACGATCTGCCGGGACGCCAGCACCTGATCGGGCTGCCAATGGGCCGGCGCACAGGGCTGCTGCTCCTCAGCCAGGGCATCCAGCGGCTCGTGGCGGCGGACTTCGGCGCGCCGGTGCTGGTCGACCAGCAGGTTGCGCGCGGTGCGGTAGAGCAGCGCGCGCAGGTCGAACACCGGGCGCCCCGCCTGCTGCACCGCCAGCACGCGGACGCAGCTCTCCTGGGCCAGGTCGGCCGCGGTGTCGCGGTCCTTGACCTGGCCGGTCAGGAAGTTCAGCAGTTCGCGGTGGTAGCGCTCCAGCACGGCGGGGTATCGGCCTGGTGGTGGGATCCGGGCGCGCACGGCCACTGCCCGGGAATCAGATCAAATAAGAATTATTTCTATTATCGATCATGAATCCGCGTCCCCACCCGGCGGGTCCCGGCGTGCGCATGGATGACGCTGTTCCGCCCGCCCTGCCGGTACCGCATCACTTCGCGCGAACGGTGCCGCGCGCGCGTTCAAACGCCGTGCCGTCGCAGAGCGACCAGAGGGATCAGTCGGCGCAGGCTCCGTCCAGGGCCTGCAGCGGCCCCAGCGTTTCGCCGGGGTTGCCGTTGGCGGCGTAACCGCCGTCCACCGGCCAGATGGCGGCGGTGATGAAACCGGACGCCGGCTCGGCCAGAAAGCCGACCACACGCGCGATCTCCGCCGGCAGGGCCCAGCGGCCCACGGCCGACCGTTCGGCGTAGAGCGCGTAGTCGAGCGTGCCGCGCTGCATCTTTTCGCGCAGCACGTCGGTCAGCACATAACCCGGTGCGACCGCGTTGACGGTCACGCCGTGGCGGCCGTTCTCCAGCGCCAGGCCACGTGTGAGGCCGGCGATGGCTGCCTTGGCGGTGGAATACGCCGTGCGGCGCTGCAGGCCCACCAGGCCGATGACCGACGACAGGTTCACGATGCGGCCAAAACCCTGCGCCCGCATGCCAGGCAACACGGCCGCGCACATGGCGGCCGTGCCACCCACGTGCACCGCCAGCATGCGCTGCAGGTCGCTCGCCGGCAGGGTGTGGTGGTCGGCCGATTCGCGCTGCATGATGCCGGCGTTGTTCACCAGCACCGACACCGTGCCCAACTGGGCCGCCACCGCCGCGCAGCCGGCATTGACCACCGCCTCGTCACTGACATCGGCGGTCACCGCCAGGGTGCGCACGCCATGGGCACGCGCCAGCGCATCGGCCGCGGCTTCGGGCGCCTGCAGGTCGAACAGCGCCAGGTCGGCGCCACGCGCCGCCAAATCTTCGGCAATGGCCAGCCCGATACCGCGGCCAGCCCCCGTCACCACAGCCACACGGCCGGTCAACGCGCCCACGCTCACAGCACCTTACCGGGGTTGAGGATGCCCTTGGGGTCCAGCGCCAGCTTCAGGGTGCGCATCAGCTCGATCTGTTCGGGCGAGCGGGCATGACCCAGCCAGCGGCGCTTGAGCGTGCCGATGCCGTGCTCGGCCGACACCGTGCCGCCGAACTTCTGCACCAGGCCGTACACCACTTCCTCCACCGCGTCCTTGGGCTGCTCGGCGTCACCGGCCCGGTAAGCGACGATGTGCACGTTGCCGTCACCGATGTGGCCGTAGAACACGGTCTCGCAACCGGGCACCTTCTCGGCCAGCTCGGCCTTGCAGGCGCGCGCGTAGTGATCCATGGCGGTCTGTGGCAGGCCGATGTCGAAGGCCAGGTGGCCGGGCCAGGTCTGGTGCAGCTCGCCACAGGCATCGCGCACGCCCCAGAGAGCCTGCTCGTCGGCCAGCGACTGCGCGACCACGGCGTTGGGCACGACACCCTGTTCCAGCAGGCGCTCCAGCCAGGCTTCGAAGCGCGGCAGATCGGCTTCGGGGTCGGTGCCCAGGGCCTCGATCAGCACGTAGGCGCCATACGCCGTGTCGTCACCGGCGAAGGGGTTGCGGGCGCGCAGTTCGTTCACCGCGCGGCCCCAGTAGTCGGGCCACATCACCTCGAAGGCCGACATCAGCGGCCCGAGGCCGCTGCGCGCTTCGCCCAGCAGGCGCAGCACGGTGGCGTAGTCCTCGCAGGCGCACATGGCGACCATGCGCGATCCCGGCTTGGGGAACAGGCGCAGCACGATGCGGGTAATCACGCCCAGCGTGCCTTCGCTGCCGATGAACAGGTGCTTGAGATCGAAGCCCGCGTTGTTCTTGATCATCTTGTTGAGGCTGTTGACCACGGTGCCGTCGGCCATCACCACCTCCAGGCCCAGCACCATTTCGCGCGCCATGCCGTAGCGGATGACGCGGTTGCCCCCGGCGTTGGTCGACAGGTTGCCGCCGATGGCGCAGGAGCCCCGTGCGCCCAGGTCCAGCGGGCAGAAGAAGCCGGCCGCATCGGCGGCCTGCTGCACGGTTTCCAGCGGCGTGCCGGCGGCCAGGGTCATGGTGGCCGCGGCCGGATCGATCTCCTCGATACCGGTCATGCGCTCCAGCGACAGCGCGATCTCGCCGCCCTGTGCACGGCCACCGCCGCACAGCCCGGTCAGGCCGCCCTGCGGCACCACCGCAACGCCGTGCGCATGGCAGATACGCAGCGTGGCTGCCACCTCGGCCGTGCTGGCCGGGCGCACCACGGCCAGCGGCTCGGTCGGCAGCAGGCCGCTGTAGTCGTTGCGGTTGCGCGCGGGCACATCGGCACCGGCCATCACGGCCACAGGGCCCAGCAGGTCGAGCAGTTCGCGCACGGCGGCGTGGGCACCCGGGCTGGGCGTGTCGGAGGGAATTTCGGCAGCGGGAAAAGCGGTGGCGCTCATGGTGAACGGAAGGAGATGAAAAAAAGGGAGGCGGGTTCAGGCGCCGAAACGGGCGTCCAGATCCTGGTGGAAGTCCAGGCCGACGAGTTCGCTGAACTCGGCGTAGGTGAGTTGCGCGCCGGCGCTGGCGCGGGGCGTGCCGTCGCGCCGCAGGGCGGCCAGGGCGTCGGCCGTGGCGCGGGCCGCGGTGAACAGCGCGGTCACGGCGTAGAACACCACCGAGAAGCCCATCTGCTGCAGTTCCGCCGCGGTCAGCGCGGTGGTTTCGTTGCCGTCGACGATGGACACCACCTTGGGACCAGGCACAGCACGCGCCACGGCCTCGACCTCGGCGATCTTCTTGATGCCGTCGACGAACACCAGGTCCACACCCGCGTCTTGGTACCGGTGCGCGCGGCTCACCGCCTCGTCGATGCCGGCGGCGGGCAAGGCGTCGGTGCGGCCGATGATCAGCAATTCGTCGCTGCCGCGCGCTTCAAGGGCGCAGCGCAGGCGCTGGGCGTTTTCGGCCGCGTCCATCAGGCGGATGCCGGCCATCTGGCCACAGCGCTTGGGCGCGACCTGGTCTTCCAGGTGGATGGCGGCCACACCCGCCTGCACGTACTCGCGCACGGTGCGGTGGATGTTGGACGGGCCGCCGTAACCGGTGTCGGCATCGGCGATCACGGGAATCTGGACCGCGCGCACCATGTCGCGGGCATGTGTGGTCATCTCGGTCTGGCTCAGCAGGCCGATGTCGGGCTGGCCCAGGCGGGTGGCGGTGGCACCGAAGCCGGTCATGTAAATGGCCGGAAAACCGGCCTGCTGCACCAGGCGGGCCGACAGCGCATCGGGCGCGCCCGGGGCCATGACGATCGGGCCAGCGGCGAGGAGCTGGCGCAACTGCCGGGCGGGATGGAGGGAAGATGGGGTCATGAAAAGCAGTACGGGAAATCAGGCGCGTTGCCGCGCCCGGGGAGCCGAGAACTGGCCGCTGTCGGCCGCCAGGCGGAAGGCGTCGACGGTGCGGCCAATGTGGTCGGACAGCAGCGCGTGCAGGCCGTCGAACTGGCCCTGCCCGATCAGATCGACCATGCGCTCGTGTTCGGCCAGCGACACCTCGCGCGAGTCGAAGAACTGGCGCGACATGGCGGTGCGCAGCGCCGAAATCTTGCCGGCCACGAGACCGTAGGCGTCGCGCATGTAGGGATTGGCGCAATGCGCGAACAGCACCTCGTGGAATTGCGAGTCGACGCGACCGTAGCGCACGTCGTCGTCGGCCTCGGAGGCCTCGCGCATCTCGCGGCACAGCGCCTCCATGGCGGCCAGCAGACCGGTGCGGTCGATCGCGCAGCCCCGGCGCGCGGCCTGCACCTCCAGCATCACGCGGAAGTCGCAGATTGCCTGCACGTCGTCTTCCGTGGGCTGGAACACGAAGCTGCCCCGCTTGGGCCGGATCTCCACCAGGCCCGTGGTCTGCAGCAGGGTCAGCGCGTCGCGCACCGGCGTGCGGCTGACGCCGAAGGACTCGGCGAGCGACTCCTCCGAAATCATCTGCCCCAGCGTGAACTCGCCGTCGATGATGGCCTGGCGCACGCGCGCGGCCACGATCTCGGTCAGCGATTTGGGCATCTCGATGTCGAACTTCTGAACCATGCCGGAACTCCTGCGGTGATGAATCGAATGGCCAGTATCAGCCGAACATCAGGCCGCCATCGATGTTGATGGACTGGCCCGTCATGTAGTCGGCCGCCGGTGACGCCAGGTACAGCGCCAGCCCCGCCACGTCCTCCGGCGTCTGCGCACGGCCCATCGGTACCGCCGCCACCCGGCGGGCAAACACGTCGCCTTCACGCCCGTTTTCCAGGGCCGAGAGCGTGCGGTCCATGCGGGCCCACATGTCGGTGGCCACCAGGCCGGGACAGATGGCGTTGACCGTGACATCGGGCGCCAGGGTGTAGGCCGCCGTCTGCGTGAGGCTGATGACCGCCGCCTTGCTGGCCCGGTACGGCCCCTGGTAGGGGGCCATCGGCCCGGCGCCGTAGCGCCCGGCAATCGAGGCCATGTTGATGACCTTGCCCCGCGGCCGGCCCGGCGCCAGCGGCGCCTGCCGGGCCATCTGGCGCGCGGCAGCCTGCAGACACAGGAAGGCCCCTTTGACGTTGACACCCAGGTGCAGGTCCCAGTCGGCCGCCTGCAACTCCATGAACGGCTTGACCTGCGCCACACCGGCATTGCAGATCATCACATCGAGCCGGCCGAAGGCCTGTGCAGCGGTCGCCACCAGGCGCTCGACATCCGCGGGCTGCGTCACGTCGGCCGCCACCCCGACGGCGTTCACGCCGAAGGCACGCAACCCATCGCAGACCGCGTCGCAAGCCTCCTGCCGCAGGTCGGCCACCGCCACGTGGGCACCGGCCTCGGCGAAACGCAGCGCCAGGCTGCGACCGATGCCCTGCGCAGCCCCGGTGATCGCCACGGCCAGGCCTGCGATGCCCGGCATGGTTGCGGGTTGCACCGCGCCTCCCTGATCGACGCTCACTTGGCGGCTGCGCGGATGCGCTGCAATTCGGCGTGGACTTCGTTCACGATGTCCTCACCCACGAGCTTGGCCTGCGCCTGGTAGACGTCCTTGACCTTGTCGCGCATGCGCTGCAACTCGGCGGGCGAGACTTCGTTGACCTGCATGCCCTGCTTCTTCAGGCTGGCGATGACCGTGGCGTCTTGCTCGCGGCCCACACGGCGCGACTCTTCGCGACCCGCGACCGCGCATTCGCGCATGACCCCCTGCTCCTGCGGCGAGAGCTTGTCGAACTGCTTCTTCGAGAACAGGACGGCCAGCGGGCTGTAGGCGTGGCGCGTGAGCGAGAGGTACTTCTGCACTTCGTAGAACTTCATGTTCTCGATCAGCGCGACCGGGTTTTCCTGGCCGTCCACCGTGCGGGTCTCCAGCGCGGAATACACCTCGGAGAAGGCCAGCGGCGTCGGGTTGCTGCCCAGTGCACTGAAGGTGTCAAGGAACACCTTGTTCTGCATGACGCGCATCTTCACGCCCTGCAGGTCTTCCCAGCGCGTCACCGGACGCTTGGAGTTGGTGACGTTGCGGAAACCGTTTTCCCAATACGCCAGGTTCACCAGGCCGGCTTCCTCGAACTTGGGTTCGAAGGACTGGCCCACCTTGCCATCGAGCACCTGATCGGCCTCGCGTTCGTTGGCAAACAGGAACGGCAGGTCGAACACGGCCAGTTGCGGAATCGCCCCCACCAGCGGCGCGGTGGAGGTCAGCACCATGTCCAGCGATCCCGTGCGCACCTGCTGCGACGCGGTGGTGTCGTTGCCCAGGGCCCCGTCGTAGTAGGTCCGCAGCTTGAGCTTGCCGCCACTCTTGTCGGCCGCGCATTGCGTCATCTTGGTGATGCCGAAGCTGATCGGGTGCCCCTTGGTGACGCCGGACGAAACGCGCACGGTGCGGGCTTCGAACTGGGCATGGGCGGCGCTGGTGGCCAGGGCAGCCAGGGCCATGGCGGCCAGGCGGATGCGGGGAGCGGTCATGAAGTGTCTCCTTTGTGAATGGATCGGACAGGGGAAATGGACGCAGGGGGTCAACCCGTGAGCCAGCGCAGAGGCACCAGCACGATGGACGGGAACATCACCAGCAGAAACAGCACGGCGATCTCGGCCAACAGGAAGGGGGCGATCCCCTTCATCAGCTCGCCCATGGTCACCTTGGCGGTGCCACAGACCACGTTGAGCACGATGCCCACCGGGGGGGTGATCAGGCCGATGGCGTTGTTCATGATGAACAGCACGCCGAAGTACACGGGGTCGATGCCCGCCTCACGCACGATCGGCATCAGCACCGGCGTGAGGATCAGCAGCGTGGGGGCGAAATCCAGCGCCGTGCCGACAATGACCACCAGCATCATCATCAGCGCCATCAGCAGGATCGGGCTGTCGATGAAGGGCTGCAGAAGGTCGCTGACCTGTTGCGGGATGTCCGACACCGTGATCAGCCAGCCGGACACCAGGGCCGTGGCAATCAGGAACACCACGACCGCGGTGGTCTTGGCCGCGCTCACCAGCAAGGGGTAGATGGCGCGCCACTTCAGTTCGCGATAGACGAACATGCCCACCACGAAGGCATAGACCGCAGCCACCACCGCCGCCTCGGTCGGCGTGAACACGCCGAACTTCATGCCGCCAACAATGCCCACGGGCATGACCAGCGCCCACAGGCTGTCGAGCGCGACGCGCAGGCGCTGGCGCATCGGCATGCGCGGCAGCACCTGCACCTGGTCCTTGCGCGCCACGATCATCCAGGCCAGCAACAGCGACACGCCCATCAGCAGCCCGGGAACGATGGCGGCCATGAACAGCTTGCCGATGGACACGTTGGCCACCACGCCGAAGATGATCATGCCGATCGAAGGCGGCAGCACCGGCGCGATCACGCCCCCGGCCGAAATCAGCCCCGCCGAGCGCGGAATGTTGTAGCCCGCCTGGCGCATCATGGGAATCAGCATCGTGGCCAGCGCGGCAGCGTCCGCCGCGGCCGAGCCGGAGATTGCCGCCATGATCACGGCCGCCATGATGGCCACCACGCCCAGGCCACCCCGGATGTGTCCGACGAAAGCCAGCGCAAAGTTGACGATGCGCCGGGAGATACCGCCGGCATTCATCAACTCGCCCGCCAGCATGAAGAAAGGGATCGCCAGCAGCGGGAAGCTGTCGGCCCCTTCGATGATCTTCTGCGACAGGATGGTGGTGTCCACCGAACCCTGCAGCAGCATCAGCGCGACCGCACACACCATCAGAGCGAACGCGATCGGCATGCCCAGGGCCATTGCGCCCAGCAGCGAAATAACGAAGACGCCGACGGTCATGCGCGCTCTCCCTGGGTGCCCACCGGGGCGGCGCCATGATCCGGATCGGTTTCTTCTTCGCTCTCGCGAACGGCCACCAGTTCGTCATCGGCGATGCGCCCGGTGACGATGCACCAGAGCTTGTGCAGTGCGATGCTGCCAATCCCCAGGCTGCTGAAGTAGCCCATCCCGAAAACCCAGATCATCGACAGGCCCGTGACCTGCGCCATCGTGGTCTGGTTGACCTCGT
Organism: Hydrogenophaga sp. NFH-34; assembly: GCF_021401345.1. GTDB lineage: Bacteria > Pseudomonadota > Gammaproteobacteria > Burkholderiales > Burkholderiaceae_C > Hydrogenophaga > Hydrogenophaga electricum. Next base: position 212,307 of record NZ_JACBGE010000001.1, on the reverse strand, counting down.
GCTGCCGCCAGGTGCCCCAGAAGAACATCGCGCAGCAGATCACGATCAGCAGTTGGCTGATGGCCAGACACACCAGCTTGCCCTGCCGAGGCAGGCGGCTGACCAGGCTGTCCACGCCCAGGTGGGCGCCTTCGTGCATGGCCACCACGGCCCCCACGAACACCAGCCAGATGAAAGCGAAGCGCGAGAGCTCCTCGGACACCATGATCCCGGAGTCAAAGCCGTAACGCAGCACCACGTTGCCGAACACCATGACCACCATGGACAGCAGGCAGAAGGCCAGAAAGGCCTCCATGGCCCGGATCGCCAACGGCGAATGACCGCGCGTGCTCATGCCGCCCCACCCGGCACCGCGATGCCATCCGAGGTGCCGGGGAACCTCATCCACAAAGAAAAAAAGACCACCATCCTGCCGTCTCCACGCATGGATATTTTTGAGATGGCGGATTGTTGTATGTAAGGTTCTGCATGGAAATAAGGGTTAACCCTCTGTTTTCACGCCACCCTGTCGCGCAAAGCAACCGCCGCCCAGGCCACCGCGCGCGCGCAAACAAAAACCCCCGACCCACCTGGCGGTGGGTCGGGGGTTCGGGGCGAGGGCCGGACGCCGGGAAGCGGGGTCAGTCGTTCATCGCGTCGATCATCACCTGCCCGAAACCGGAACAGCTGACCTGGCTGGCGCCGTCCATCAGGCGGGCGAAGTCGTAGGTCACCTTCTTGGACAGGATGGCCTGTTCCATCGCACGGATGATCAGGTCGGCCGCTTCGCGCCAGCCCATGTGGCGCAGCATCATCTCGGCCGACAGGATTTCGGAGCCCGGGTTCACATAGTCCTTGCCGGCGTACTTCGGCGCCGTGCCGTGGGTGGCCTCGAAGCAGGCCACCGAGTCGCTCATGTTGGCGCCCGGGGCGATGCCGATGCCGCCCACCTGCGCCGCCAGCGCGTCGGAGATGTAGTCGCCATTGAGGTTGAGCGTCGCGATCACCGAATACTCGGCCGGGCGCGTCAGGATCTGCTGCAGGAAGGCGTCGGCAATCACGTCCTTGATGACGATGTTGCGGCCGGTCCTGGGGTTCTTGAACTGGCACCACGGGCCGCCGTCGAGCTCGGCCGCGCCGAATTCCTTCTTGGCCAGGGCGTAACCCCAGTCGCGGAAGCCCCCTTCGGTGAACTTCATGATGTTGCCCTTGTGGACCAGGGTCACACTGGGCTTGTCGTTGTCGATCGCGTACTGGATGGCCTTGCGCACCAGGCGCTCGGTGCCCTCGATCGACACCGGCTTGACGCCGATGCCCGAGGTTTCGGGGAAGCGGATCTTGGTCACGCCCATCTCGTCCTGCAGGAACCGGATGAGCTTCTTGGCCTTGTCACTCTGGGCCGGGTATTCGATGCCGGCATAGATGTCCTCCGAGTTCTCGCGGAAGATCACCATGTTGGTCTTCTCGGGCTCCTTGAGCGGGCTGGGCACGCCCTGGAAGTACTGCACCGGGCGCAGGCAGACGTACAGGTCGAGTTCCTGGCGCAGCGCCACGTTGAGCGAGCGGATGCCGCCGCCCACCGGCGTGGTCAGTGGCCCCTTGATCGAGACCACGTAATCTTTCACCGCCGCCAGCGTCTCTTCGGGCAGCCAAACATCAGGGCCATAAACGCGCGTGGCCTTTTCGCCGGCATAAACCTCCATCCAGTGGATCTTGCGCTGCCCGCCGTAGACCTTGGCCACGGCCGCGTCGACCACCCGGATCATCACCGGCGTGATGTCGACGCCAATGCCGTCACCTTCGATGAAGGGAATGATGGGCTCGTCGGGCACGTTCAGCGTCCGGTCGGCATTGACCGTGATCTTCTGACCTTGGGTGGGCACCTGGATGTGCTGGTACATGTGAATACGACTCCGGGAAGGACAACCGGCCCCTGGATCGGCAAACGCGCCCGGGGCCCTCAGCGTGCAGGAACTGCCCGGGAATTTTATGTCTTAAGGAAATGGCACCCCGTCGCCTGCGGGCAAAGCTTTGCCACAGAACGGCCGAATCGCCGACAATCCGCTCGCTCGTCCTCGACCTTCCCACACCCGACTATGCGATCCCTGCTCTCCCGCCTGTTCTGGCTGCTGTCCTGCCTGACCGCCCCGGCCTGGGCCCAACAAGACCCCCAGATGGACCTGCCCCGCATCACCCTCCAGGCAGGCATGCACCTCATCCACACCCAGGTGGCGCTCACCCCCGAACAACGGGCCATTGGCCTGATGCACCGGCCGGAGATGCCTGTCAACGAAGGCATGCTGTTCGTGTTCGAGGAACCGGCCGTGCAGTGCTTCTGGATGAAGAACACGCTGCTGCCGCTGACCGCGGCCTTCATCGCCGACGACGGCAGCATCGTCAACCTGGCCGACATGAAGCCCCAGACGCTGGACTCGCATTGCTCGACCAAGCCGGTGCGCTACGTGCTGGAGATGAACCAGGGCTGGTTCGCCAAGCGCGGCCTGGTCGCCGGCACCCGCCTCGCCGGCTCGCCGTTCGGCGGCCGCCGCTGAGCACCAGATCCCGCCCACTCGCCCACAAAAAAAGCGCAGCCGGAGCTGCGCTTTTTTGTGCCTGGCCGGCGCCACCTTGCGGCGGCTTCGACCCCAGGGGTTCCCAGGCGATCAGGCCGTCATCGATGCCAGGGCCGCGTTGAACGTGGCGCTGGGACGCATGATGGCCGAGAGCTTCTCGAAATCGGGCTTGTAGTAGCCGCCGATGTCCACCGGCTTGCCCTGCACCACCGCCAGTTCGTCGACGATGGTCTTTTCGTTTTCGGCCAGGACCTTGGCCAGGGGCGCGAACTTGGCCGCCAGTTCGGCGTCCTCGGTCTGCGCTGCCAGCGCCTGCGCCCAGTACAGGGACAGGTAGAACTGGCTGCCGCGGTTGTCGAGCTGGCCCGTCTTGGGGCTGGGGTTCTTGTTGTTGTCCAACAGCTTGCCCGTGGCGGCATCCAGCGTCTTGGCCAGGATCTTGGCCTTGGCGTTGTGGTTCTTGATGCCCAGCTCTTCCAGGCTCACGGCCAGCGCCAGGAATTCGCCCAGCGAGTCCCAGCGCAGGTGGTTTTCTTCCACCAGTTGCTGCACGTGCTTCGGTGCCGAGCCGCCGGCACCCGTTTCGTACATGCCGCCGCCGGCCATCAGCGGCACGATGGACAGCATCTTGGCCGAGGTGCCCAGTTCCATGATCGGGAACAGGTCGGTCAGGTAGTCGCGCAGGATGTTGCCGGTGGCGCTGATGGTGTCCAGGCCACGGATCACACGCTCCAGCGTGTAGCGCATGGCACGCACCTGGCTCATGATCTGGATGTCCAGACCGGTGGTGTCGTGCTCGTGCAGGTACATCTTGACCTTGGTGATCAGTTGCGCTTCGTGCGGGCGGTAGGCGTCAAGCCAGAACACCACCGGCATGCCGGAGTTGCGGGCACGGTTGACGGCCAGCTTGACCCAGTCGCGGATGGCGGCGTCCTTGACCTGGCACATGCGCCAGATGTCGCCCTGCTCCACGTTCTGGCTCATCAGCACTTCGCCGGTGTCCAGATCGGTGATGTTGGCCACGCCGTCTTCGGGGATTTCGAAGGTCTTGTCGTGCGAGCCGTACTCTTCGGCCTGCTGCGCCATCAGGCCCACGTTGGGCACCGTGCCCATGGTCTTGGGATCGAAAGCGCCGTGCCACTTGCAGAAGTTGATCATCTCCTGGTAGATGCGGGCGAAGGTGCTCTCCGGCTGCACCGCCTTGGTGTCCTTCAGGCGGCCGTCGGCCCCCCACATCTTGCCGCCGTTGCGGATCATGGCGGGCAGCGAGGCGTCGACGATGACATCGTTGGGCGAGTGGAAGTTGGTGATGCCCTTGGCCGAATCGACCATGGCCAGCTCGGGGCGGTGCTCGTGGCAGGCGTGGATATCGCGCTTGATCTCGTCGCGCTGGCTCTGCGGCAGGGATTCGATCTTGGTGTACAGATCGACCATGCCGTTGTTCACGTTCACGCCCAGCTCTTCAAAGGTCTTGGCGTGTTTCTCGAACGCGTCCTTGTAGAAGATGCGCACGCAGTGGCCGAACACGATGGGGTGCGAGACCTTCATCATCGTGGCCTTGACGTGCAGCGAGAACATCACGCCGGTCTTGCGAGCGTCTTCGATCTCTTTTTCGTAGAAGGCCAGCAGCGCCTTCTTGCTCATGAACATGGAGTCGATGATCTCGCGGTCCAGCAGCGCGACCTTGGGCTTGAGCACGATGGTCTTGCCGCTCTTGGTGATCAGCTCCATCTTCACGTTGCGCGCCTTGTCCAGCGTCATGGACTTTTCGCCGTGGTAGAAGTCGCCAGCGTGCATGTGCGAGACGTGCGAGCGCGAAGCCTGGCTCCATTCGGCCATGCTGTGCGGGTTCTTGCGCGCGTATTCCTTGACGGCCTTGGGCGCGCGGCGGTCGGAGTTGCCTTCGCGCAGCACCGGGTTCACCGCGCTGCCCGTGCACTTGTTGTAGCGCGCGCGGATTTCCTTTTCTTCGTCGGTCTGCGGGTTTTCGGGGTAGTCGGGGATCTTGTAGCCCTTGTCCTGCAGTTCCTTGATCGCGGCCTTGAGCTGGGCCACCGACGCGCTGATGTTGGGCAGCTTGATGATGTTGGCTTCGGGCTTGAGCGTGAGCTTGCCCAGATCGGCCAGGTTGTCGGGCACGCGCTGCTCTTCGCTCAGGCAATCCGGGAACAGGCCCAGGATGCGGCCGGCCACCGAGATGTCGCTGGTTTCCACGTTCACACCCGCCGGCGCCGCAAAGGTGCGGATGATCGGCAGGAACGAACTCGTGGCCAGCAGGGGCGCCTCATCGGTCAACGTGTAGATGATGGTGGATGGTTGGTTACTCATGGCTTGGCTCCGTGAAGTCGTTGTGGAAGAGGCGCCGCCGGTGTCTCGGGGCCCGGTTGGCGGCGACAGACAAAGATCGTGCGTGATTTTGCTTTCAGTGTCCTGATCGGAAACCCGTTTTTTGAAGTCAAATCCCATAACATGAAAAATCGTGACTTCGTCATGGATTTTTTTTCCACGAATGCCACCCTGCCCACGATCTTCGGGCCCGCCGGTCCTAAACACGCTGCCAAAAGCCTGGCGAGCCGCCATCAAGTTGACCGCCCATCTGCCGAAACTACAGGCAACCGACAGATCCACCATGCGCCGACTTGCCCTCGCCCTTTGCCTGACCGCCTCCAGCCTGCTGACCGGCTGCGATCTGCTGGGCATCGAAACCGCCCCGCAGATCGCCGCGCGCAAGGAAGCGGAAGGCAAAGCCATCGGCAGCGCCTGCCGCCATGCGGTACGCAGCATCGAAGACTGCTTCCGCACCAACCCACGCGCCGGCAAGGCCGCCGTGTTTGCCGGGTGGCGCGAAATGGATCAGTACATGCGCGACAACCAGGTCGTGGGCATGCCCTGGTCGGAAAACGCGGGCTCCCCGGCCGACCGGGCCGCCAGCGAAGCGGCCGATCCCGCCCACGGCAGCAGCCACGACGGCGGCAGCGGCGTGGCCCCGCGCAGCGGCAGTACGCAGCGCTCCTGAGCGCCCGACCCGCACCCGACGCAGGGGACCGAAGCGCCCCGCGCTTGTGTAGCCGGGGCGCCTTCTCCGCCCCGGCCCCGAGGCTTCAGTCCACCCGTTCGAACACCGCCATGCTCTCCACGTGCGCGGTGTGCGGAAACATGTTCACCACGCCGGCCGACACGCAACGGTAGCCCGCCTGGTGCACCAGCAGGCCGGCGTCGCGCGCCAGCGTGGCCGGGTTGCAGCTCACGTAGACGATGCGGCGGGGTGGCATCCAGGCGCCACGCAGTTCGGGTTGCTGGTGGAGGTCGGCCAGGGCTTTGGCCAGGGCAAAAGCGCCCTCGCGCGGCGGATCGACCAGCCACTTGTCGGCCACGCCGTCGGCCACCAGCAGATCGGGCGTCATCTCGAACAGGTTGCGTGCCACGAACCGGGTCGGTGCCAGCGGCTGCGTCCGGCCCGACTGGTTGAACGCCAGGTTCTCGCGCGAACGGGCCACCAGCGCCTCACTGCCCTCGATGCCCAGCACCTCGCCGGCCGTGGTCGCGATGGGCAGGGTGAAATTGCCCAGGCCGCAGAACCAGTCGATCACGCGCTCGTGCCGCTGGGCGCCGAGCAGGCGCAGCGCCCGCGCCACCAGCACCCGGTTGATGTGGGGGTTGACCTGGGTGAAGTCGGTCGGTTTGAACGGCATCGTCACGCCGAACTCGGGCAGGCTGTAGGCCAGTGGTGGCCCGCCGGCGTCCAGCAGCTTGACCGTGTCCGGCCCCTTCGGCTGCAACCACCACTGCACGCCGTGCTGCTGCGCAAAAGCCCGCAGGCGGGCGAGGTCGTCTTCGCTGAGCGGCTCCAGATGGCGCAACACCAGCGCGGTCACTTCGTCGCCGCAGGCCAGCTCGATCTGCGGGCAGGTTTCGCGCGCGTCCATGCCGAAAATCAGCGCGCGCAGCGGCACCAGCAAGGCGCTCACGTGCGGCGGCAGCACGTGGCAGACGCGCATGTCGGCCACGTAGCGGCTCTTGCGCTCGTGAAAACCAATCAGCACCTCGCCCTTCTTGTGCACGTAGCGCACCGACAGGCGCGCCCGGTAGCGGTAGCCCCAGGCCGGCCCCTGGATCGGGCGCTGCAGGGTTTCGGCCTTGACCTTGGCCAGGTGCCAGAGGTTGTCCTCCAGCACGCGCTGCTTGATCGCGACCTGCGCCGACTCGTGCAGGTGCTGCATCTTGCAGCCGCCACAGGCCCCCGCGTGCAGCCCGAAATGCGGGCACCCGGGGCGCACGCGCTGCGGCGATTCGCGGTGGATGTCGGTGACGGTGGCCGCTTCCCAGTTGTTCTTGCGGCGGGTGACCTGGGCGCTGACCACTTCGAAGGGCAGCCCGCCGTCCAGGAAGACCACCTTGCCATCGGGCCGGTGGGCAATGCCCTGGGCCTCGATGTCCAGGGATTCGACGGCCAGCCAGCCTTCGGGCAGGTCGGCGGAGGGGAATGCCGCCTGGACGGCGGCTTGTTCGGGTGTGGGGCTCTCGGAACTCATGCACCGATTGTCTCAGGGCCGGGCCGCCGCCCGGTTCAGACCCAGGCCGCCAGGTATTCCTGCCAATGCGACTCGGTCGGGGCGAGCGCGCCCAGCGTGTCCTTCACGAAGGCGATTTCCTGGGTGTACTCGGCCTCGGTCAGGCCGCCGCGCATTTTCTGGAAGCGGCAGTACATCAGGTAGGTGTTCATCACGTCGGTCTCGCAGTAGCGGCGGATGTCCTCCAGCCGCCCCTCACGGTACTGCGCAAAGACCTGCGAGCCGTCCATGCCCAGCTTGCCCGGAAAGCCACACAGCTTGGCCAGCGCGTCCAGCGGCGCGTTGTTCTTGGGCGAGTACATGGCCAGCAGATCCATCAGGTCCAGATGGCGCATGTGGTAGCGGCTGATGTAGTTGTTCCACTTGAACTCGCGGTCGTCCTCGCCCAGGTCCCAGTACTTGCCGGCCTCGACCCCGTGGCGCAGCCCGCGGTAGTGCAGCACGGGCAGGTCGAAGCCGCTGCCATTCCAGCTCACGAGCTGGGGCACCTTGTTTTCGACCGAGGTGAAGAAGTTCTGGATCACCCGGCCTTCGCTCTGGCCGTCGCGGTCTGCGAAGGAACGCACGTACAGCCCGCTGGCGTCGCGCAGCACGCAGCTGATCACCAGCACCCGCTGCAGATGCAGCGGGGCAAAGTCGCTCTTGCCGTCGGCCTGCCGTTCGGCCAGCCAGGCGGCGTGCACCTCGTCGTCGGTGCGCTCGGCGGGCTCTCCACGCAGCAGGCGCAGGCCTGCCACGTCGGGAATGGACTCGATGTCGAAGACGAGGACCGGCCAGCTCAACGTGCGGGCCCTCAGCGCTTGGGCAGGTAGCCCAGCGGGTCCACGGGCTTGCCCTGGCGGCGCACCTCGAAATGCAGCTTCACGCGATCAGCGTCGCTGCTGCCCATCTCGGCGATCTTCTGCCCTTGCTTGACCGACTGGTCCTCGCGCACCAGCAGCGCCTGGTTGTGCGCGTAGGCCGTGAGGTAGGTGTTGTTGTGCTTGAGGATGATCAGGTTGCCGTAGCCGCGCAAGCCAGCGCCGGCGTAGACCACGCGGCCATCGGCGGCGGCGAGGACCGGTTCACCGACGCGGCCGGCAATGCCGATACCCTTGTTGCGCGCCTCGTCGAAGGTAGCGATCACGGCCCCGTTGGCCGGCCAGACGAACTGCACCTCTTCGGCACCGGCCGGCTCGGCGGCCGGCGCAGCGGGCGCCACCGGGGCCACGGCGGTCGTGCCATTGCCCGGTGCGGGGGCACTGGCCGGCGGCAGGGGCTTGCCGACGACGGTGGTCGCCGGCACCGGCGCGGTGCCGGCCGGCGGCATCACGCGCAGCACCTGCCCGACCTCGATCATGTTCGGGTTGGCCAGGCTGTTCCAGGCCTGGACATCGCGCCAGCTCTGACCGGCTTCCAGGGCGATGCGAAACAGGGTGTCGCCGGGTTTGACGGTGTAATAACCGGGTTTGCCGGCGTTTTCGGCGCCGGGCAAGGTCTTGGGGTCCACCGCGGCAGCAGCGTGGGCGCCGCCCGCGCGGTCCTCCACCGGAGCGGGGCTGCTGACACGGCGGGTCGAGCAACCGGCCATCACGGTGAGGCTGGCCACCATCAGCAGAGCCAGCGGGCGTTGCCAACGGCCGTCCAGCACAGGCGAGGTGGTCAGGTTGAATCGATACATAGGCACTCCAGCGGATGCGCGCCGCGCGGTCAGAACCGTGCGGCAACCAACAAAGGCCCACCAGGGCGGGCCGGCCTGCTCTCAGGCCACGCCCGATTTTAGGGGGACGAAATGAACGGCCTCCAGCACCGTGTGCTGAACGCCTGCGGCGGTTTTGTCAATGACCACCAGGTTCTGCCGACCGGCCACGGTGTGCGCAGGCGCCACCAGCCGACCACCGACCGCCAGCTGTTCGACCCAGGCCGCCGGAATGTCCTCGCCTCCCGCTGCGGCGATGATGGCCGCGTAGGGAGCGCCCTGGGCAAACCCGAGCATGCCGTCACCGAACAGCAGATGGACGTTCGACAACCGGAACGGCCGAAGGTTCTCACGGGCCTTTTCATGCAGGCCGCGCAGCCGCTCGATGGTATAGACCTCGCGTGACACATGGCTCAGCACCGCAGCCTGGTAACCACAGCCCGTGCCGATCTCCAGCACGCGCCCGAGCCGCTCGCTGCGCCCCTGGCAGATCAACTCGACCATGCGGGCCACCACGCTCGGCTTGGAGATCGTCTGCGCCAGCCCGATGGGCAGGCTGGTGTCTTCGTAGGCCTGGCCCGCGAGTGCGGTGTCGACAAAACGGTGGCGTTCGACCGCGCCCATGGCGGCCAGCACGGCCGGGTGCGACACCCCTTGCGCCTGCAAGCGCCGCACCATGGCCGAACGGACCGCCTGGGAGTCCATGCCGACGCCCCCGGGGGACGATGCCACGGCCGGGCCTGGCGCTGCACGCCCCGGGCCACCTGCCAGCGCCGAACGCGGCTGGCCGCCCGACGAGGATGCGGCCGGGGAGCCCGCTGTCGGCAGGCGGGCCGGGAAACCCGGCCGGGGCCGCGGAGCGGGCGCGGGCGGCGTGTGGCGCTTCAACGCGCCCCCCCGCCCAGTTGTGCGGCGAAAGGCGCCCAGTACGGCAGCCGATCGTGGTCGGTCAGGTCGATCTGCAGCGGCGTGATGCTCACGAACCCCTGGGCCGTGGCGTGGAAATCGGTGCCTTCGGCCGCGTCCATGGCCGGCCCCGCGCTGCCGATCCAGTACATGGTCTCGCCGCGCGGGCTGGGCTGCGTGATCACCGGTTCGGCCGCGTGCCGGCGCCCGAGCCGGGCCACCTTGACCCCCTGGAGTTCGGCCAGCGGCCGGTTGGGAATGTTGACATTGAGCAGCCACGGGGCGCTGCGGCGACCGGGCTCGGCCAGCGACGGCAGCAACTGGCGCACCAGCTCGGCGGCTTTTTCGGCGGCGGCATCCAGGTGCGCCCAGCCCTTTTCGGTCTGCGAGAACGCGATCGCCGGGATGCCGAAGAGGTAGCCTTCCATCGCCGCCCCCACGGTGCCGGAATAGAGCGTGTCGTCGCCCATGTTGGCGCCGTTGTTGATGCCGGAAACCACCAGATCGGGCTTGTAATCGAGCAGCCCCGTCAGCGCGATGTGCACACAGTCTGCCGGGGTGCCGTTCACATAGCGGAAGCCGTTGGCCGCCCGGTGCACGTACAGCGGCGAATGCAGCGTCAGCGCATTGGATTTGGCGCTGTTGTTCTGCTCGGGCGCCACCACCTCCACATCGGCCAGGGGTTGGAGTGCTTCGTACAGGGCCACGATGCCGGGCGCCTGGTAGCCGTCGTCGTTGGCGATGAGGATTTTCATCCCCCGATTCTAGGGAAACGCGCCGCCCTTTTTGGCCACGGGGCGACGGTCTCCCCGCCCGGCAGCGGGTCACGGCGGCGACAAAACCGCGGGACTGCACGGGTCCGGTATCGGGGGGCCCTGCCTATCATGCGGACCACCGGTGCCCAAGCGGGGCACCCCACAAGGAGACCAACCGATGCATGCCTGGCTGTGCGAGAACCCCGTGGGCGTGGAAGCCCTGACCTGGAAAGAGCTGCCGACCCCCGAACCCAAGGCGGGCGAGGTGCTGATCGAGATCAAGGCCGCAAGCCTGAACTTCCCCGATCTGCTGATCGTGCAGAACAAATACCAGATGAAACCGCCCCTGCCCTTCGTGCCGGGTTCGGAATACGCCGGCGTGGTGCGGGCCGTGGGCGAAGGCGTCCAGCACCTGAAAGTGGGCCAGAACGTGGCCTGCCTCAGCGGCACGGGCGGTTTCGGCACCCACACGCTGGCCCCGGCGGCACTGTGCATGCCGCTGCCCGATGGCTTCGGCCATGTCGACGCGGCGGCCTTCATCATGATCTACGCCACCTCGTACCACGCGCTGATCGACCGCGCCGCCCTCAAGGCCGGCGAAACGGTACTCATTCTGGGCGCCGCCGGGGGTGTGGGCACCGCGGCGATCCAGATCGCCAAAGCCACCGGCGCGCGGGTCATCGCGGCCGCTTCCACCGACGAAAAGTGCGCGCTGTGCCGCGAGTTGGGCGCCGACGAGACCATCAACTACAGCGTGCACACGCCGCAGGGCACGCTGCGCGACGAAATCAAGCGCCTGACCGGCGGCAACGGCCCCGATGTGATCTACGACCCGGTCGGTGGGGATTTCGCCGAACCGGCGTTCCGCTCCATCGCCTGGCGCGGCCGCTACCTGGTGGTGGGCTTCGCCAGCGGCCCCATCCCCAACCTGCCGCTGAACCTGCCCTTGCTCAAGGGTGCCAGCCTGGTGGGCGTGTTCTGGGGCAATTTCGCCAAGAACGAGCCGAAGGCCAATGCCCAGATGATGCAGACACTGGCCGGCATGTACCTCCAGAGCCAGATCAAGCCCGTGATCGACCAGACCCTGCCCATGAGCGAGCTGTCCAAGGCCTACGCAATCATGGGATCGCGCGCCGTCAAGGGCAAGCTGGTGCTGGTGAACTGAGACCCCTTAAAGCGGCGCCAACCCGCTCGGCGGCGCCTGCAGCACCTCCTGCAGCAACCGGTCGAGCTCGGCCGCCTCCACCGGTTTGTGCAGCACCGCGGCGAACAGGCTGTCGAGCAGATCAGCGGGCACTTCGTTGACGTGCCCGCTCATCAGCACGATGGGCGGCGGCGAAGCGGTGGCGCGGATGCGCTGGGCCAGCCCCACCCCGTCGAGCCGCGGCATGGACTGGTCGGTCAGCACCAGGTCGAAATGTTTGCCGCTCTGCGAGAACTGCAGCCAGGCTTCCTCGCCATCGCGCGAGCGTGTGACGATCCAGCCCTGGCGCTCCAGCAGCGCGCACCAGGCGTGGCGCACCAGTTGGTCGTCGTCCACGAACAGGATGCTGCGCCCCTGCCCCACCCCGCCGCCAGGCAGGGTGACGGGCGGCACCTGGGCCTCGCGCCGGCTGGCCGGCAGGTAGATGAAGAACGTGGCGCCCTCCCCGGGCACGCTGCTCAAGCCGATGGCGCCGCCATGTCGCGCCACGATGCCCTGGGCCACCGACAGCCCCAGGCCCGTGCCCCGGCCTTTGCCCTTGGTGGTGAAAAACGGCTCGAACACCCGGTCTTTGAGCGCGTCGTCGATCCCCGGACCGTGATCGCTCACCGCCAGCACCAGGTAGCTGCCGGGCGGCAGTTCGGCCGTGCCCGGCGGCGGCAGTTCACTGGCGGCCGTGGGCAGTTCCAGCGCATCCAGGGACAGATCGATGCGCCCTTTGCCGCCCATGGCATCGGCCGCATTGATGAGCAAGTTGACCATGACCTGTTGCAGTTGCGTGGGGTCTGCATCGACCTCATCGTCATCGAGCCGGTAGTGAATCACCAGTTCGCAGTCCTTGGTCAGGCCCGAGGCCACCATCTGCCGGGTTTCTTCGATCAAGCCGGCCCAGTGCAGACGCCGCAGTTTGGGGGCCGACTGGCGGCCGAATGCCAGCAACTGGCGCATCAGGCCATCGGCGTAGCGACTGGCCTTCAGGGCCTGCTGCAGGGCCTCGTGGCTGGGGTGCTCGGTGTCCAGGTCTTCCGCCGCCAGCCGCACCCAGCCCGTGATGGCCGCCAGCGAATTGTTGAAGTCGTGGGCAATGCCACCGGTCAGGCGACCCAGGGCTTCGGTCTTCTGGCTCTGCATCAGCTGGTTCTGCAGCACTTCCTGCCGTTCATGCGCCTCGCGCTGCTCTTCCACGTCGTTGCGGACGCGGTCCAGCAGGTTGTTGATGCCGCTGGCCAGGGTCGTGATCTCGTCGCTGCCGGACACCCCGCCCACCCGCGACGTCGGCGTGACCCCCTCCGCCGTCACCCGTTGCAGGTCGGCATGCAGTTGCAGCAGCCGGCGCAGCACCAGGCGGTTCAGCAGCCAGACCAGCAACACCGCCGCCAGCAGCCCGGCCAGCACCGCCAGCAACATGCCCTGCCCGGTCAGAGCACGCCCCCGTTGGGCCATGGTGTCGTCCAGCGCGAGCGTCAGTTCGGCCACGGGCTGGCGCCGGTAGTCGCGCAGGATCGAATGCAGCACCGGCCGGCCGTCTGCGCCCGCCAGCACATGCGAATCTTCGTCGACCCCGTCGGCCAGACCAAAGGCCAGGCCCACCTGGGTCATGAGCACCTCCCCCAGGCGCTCGATTTCCGGGGCATCCAGATGTCGGACCAGCACCAGCGCGCCCTTCGGGCCAGCCTCTGGCCGGGCCGGGTCGTGGATCGCCACCGCCGCCACCAGGTCGAGCCGGTCGTTCGCCACCTGGTAGGTCCGGATGCTGGCCGTGGCCTCGGGGCGCGAGAGCATGGCCACCGCCAGCGCCCGGGCCGCGGCGGTCTGGGCGGCCGGCAAGGCCGTCACCTGCCCGCTCGGGTCGCGAACCGCCGAATCCAGCAGGCGGGCCCCGCCGTCGAACACCATCACCTGCGACAACCGCAGGTACCCCATGTTTTCAGGCCCGAAGTTGCTGTGGAAGAAACCCGGATTGCGCCCTTCCGCATAGGCCGCCGCCTCGCCCCACCAGGCGTAGTCGCGCGCGTTGTTTTCCAGGGCCTGCAACTGCTGGTCCAGCACGCGGCGGGCACGCTCGCCCTCCAGATGCGCACGGTCGTGCTCCAGCGTCGCGAAGGCGTTTGAGACGATGTGTCGGGCTCCGAGCATGGCCCCGAACGCGGCCAGCCCGACGACGACGAGAACCACCGCCCAGGCTTTGTGTTGCAGTTTCATAGACCTCCGACTCATCGACCGCCGGCCCGCCTGCTTGAGCCGTCTCCACGCGCCAACCGTGACAAGTTTGGCGCCGGAGACATGTTTGTGCCCTCAGTCGAACACGATTTCGGCGCGCCGCTCGTGCGCCTGGGCCATCCAGCTGGCCAGCGCGGCGTCCGACGGGAAGAACAGCGCCCGGTCATCCAGCGCCATTTCGCATTGCGCACCGGGGCGCTGCAGCGCCAGCCGGACCGGCAATCCACGCACCAGATCGCCCTGTTCGGTGTCTTCGCGGCGCGGCGGGAAATCCCGCACCAGTTGCGCCACCGCCGGGGCGTGGCCATTGACCGCCACGCGAAGGTACTTGCCGAAACGGCAGCGTGCCGACGGCAGGTCCCAGATGTGCTGGATTTTCAGGCGCAACCCGCCCGAAAAGCGGTCGGGCTGGGCCAGTGCCTGCACGATGATCAGCTCGTCTTCCTTGAGCAGGTTGCGGTGCTGGTTGATCAGGTTCTCGTCGGCACTGACCTCGAACACCGCCGAGCGGTCATCGAGCTTGAAAAACGCCAGCTTGCCCCGCTGACCGTTGATGACCCGGAAATCCGACACGATGCCGGCCAGCAGCACCGGGTCGCGGCTTTCCTTCACGTCGGCCAGCGCCGTGCGCACGAAGCGGCGCACTTCGGCCTGCACTTCGTCGAACAGGTGGCCCGAAAAGTAAAAGCCGATGGCGGTCTTTTCGTGCGACAGGCACTCTTTGACACCCCAGGGCACGGTGGTCACGAGGTCGGGCTCCTGGGTGCTGGAGCCGTGCCCGTCGTCGCCCAGCATGTCGAACAGGCCACCCTGGTTGGCGTTGGCCTGGGTGGCGGCGGCGTATTCGAAAGCGACGTCGATCGATGCCAGCAGTTCGGCCCGGTTCAGGTGCAGGGCGTCAAACGCGCCGGCCTTGACCAGGGCTTCCACCGTGCGCTTGTTCAGACGCGAGCGGTCCACCCGCAGGCAGAAATTGAACAGGCTGGTGAAGGGGCCGGTTTCCTGCCCGTTGGGGCCTTCGCCCCGACCTTCGCGGGCCGCCACAATGGCTTCGATGGCCTGCTGGCCCGTGCCCTTGATCGCGCCCAGCCCATAACGCACCACCTTGTCGGTCACCGGCTCGAAGCGGTAGACCCCGCGGTTGACGTCGGGTGGCTCGAAGCTGATGCCCATCTTCAGCGCGTCTTCCCACAACACCTTGAGCTTGTCGGTGTCGTCCATTTCCACCGTCATGTTCGCGCAGAAGAACTCGGCGGTGTAGTGGACCTTGAGCCAGGCCGTGTGATAGGCCAGCAGCGAGTAGGCGGCCGCGTGCGACTTGTTGAAGCCGTAGCCCGCGAACTTTTCCATCAGGTCGAAGACCTCGTCGGCCTTCTCCTGGGTGATGCCGTGGGTGGCCAGGGCACCGGCGCGGAACTTCTCGCGGTGCTCGGCCATTTCTTCGGCCTTCTTCTTGCCCATGGCGCGGCGCAGCAAGTCGGCGCCGCCCAGCGAGTAGCCGCCCAGGATCTGCGCGGTCTGCATCACCTGTTCCTGGTAGACCATGATGCCGTAGGTCTCGCTCAGCATCTCGGCCACGGCCGGGTGCGGATAGTCCACCGTCTCGCGCCCGTGCTTGCGCGCCACGAAGCTGGGGATCAGGTCCATCGGGCCCGGCCGGTACAGCGCGTTCAGCGCGATCAGGTCTTCCAGCCGGCTGGGCTTGGCGTCGCGCAGCATGCCCTGCATGCCGCGGCTTTCAAACTGGAACACGGCTTCGGTCTGGCCCTTGGAGAACAGCGCGTAGACCGCCTTGTCGTCCAGCGGGATGTCCTCGAAGCGGAAGTGCTCCTGGCCCTTGTGGCGCTTCATGATGAACTCGCGCGCGATCTCCAGGATGGTCAGCGTGGCCAGCCCCAGAAAGTCGAACTTCACCAGGCCGATGGCTTCGACGTCGTCCTTGTCGTACTGGCTCACCGCCGATTCGCTGCCCGGCTGCATGTAGAGCGGACAGAAATCGGTCAGCTTGCCCGGCGCGATCAGCACGCCCCCGGCGTGCATGCCGATGTTGCGCGTCATGCCTTCGAGCTTCTGCGCCAGCTCGATCAGGGTCCGGACTTCCTCCTCCTTCTCGATGCGCTCTGCCAGGATGGGCTCCATCTCGATGGCGTAGTTGTTCTTGTCGCCTTCTTTCTTGGGCACCGGCGGGTACTGCAGCGTCACGCTCATGCCCGGCTTGTTGGGCACCAGCTTGGAGATGCCGTCGCAGAAGCCGTAGGACAGGTCCAGCACGCGACCCACGTCGCGAATGGCCGCGCGCGCGGCCATGGTGCCGAAGGTGGCGATCTGGCTCACCGCGTTCTTGCCGTAGCGGTCCTTCACGTAATCGATCACCCGGTCGCGGTTGGCCTGGCAGAAGTCGATGTCGAAGTCGGGCATGGACACCCGCTCCGGGTTCAGGAAGCGTTCGAACAGCAGGTTGTACTGCAGCGGGTCCAGGTCGGTGATGAGCAGGGCATAGGCCACCAGCGAACCGGCGCCCGAGCCCCGGCCCGGCCCCACCGGACAGCCGTTTTCCTTGGCCCACTGGATGAAGTCCGACACGATGAGGAAGTAGCCCGGGAACCCCATCTTCAGGATGGTGTTGAGCTCGAATTCCAGCCGCTCCACGTAGCGTGGGCGCTCTTTCTCGCGCACCGCCTGGTCGGGGAACAGGTGCTTCAGGCGCCCTTCCAGCCCTTCGAAGGAGACGTGGCGGAAATAGTCCTCGGTGGACAGCACCTGCCCGTTGACCGGCGGGATCGGGAAGTTCGGCAACTGCGGCTTGCCCAGCACCAGGGTCAGGTTGCAGCGTTTGGCGATCTCGGCCGTGTTGGCCACGGCCGATGGCAGGTCGGCAAACAGCGCGGCCATCTCGGCCGCCGACTTGAAATACTGCTCGCGCGTGAACCGGCGGATGCGCCGGCTGTTGCCCAGGATTTCCCCTTCGGCAATGCACACCCGCGCCTCGTGCGCCTCGTAATCGTCGGGCTCCAGGAACTGCACCGGGTGCGTGGCCACGACGGGCAGGCGCAAGCGAGCCGCCAGTTCCACGGCGGCGGCCACATGGCGCTCGTCGTCGGCGCGACCGGCGCGCTGCAACTCGATGTAAAACCGGTGAGGAAACAGGCCCGCCAGTTGCAGCGCCACACCGGCGGCGCGCGCGGCGTCACCGGCCATCAGCGCCTGCCCGACCGGCCCGGCCTGGGCGCCCGCGATCAGGATCAGCCCGGCGCCCAGCTCTTCGAGCCATTCCCGCTTGAGCAGCGGCACATCGCGCACCACATTGCTGGTCCAGGCGCGCGCAATCAGCTCGCTCAGGTTCAGGTAACCCTGTTTGTCCTGCACCAGCAGCAGCACCCGCGGCGGTGGCAGTTGCGGGCCGGCCGACGGCAGCCCGGGCGGGCCGCCGGCTTCGATGCCGAACCCCTGCAGCGCCACCTCGGCGCCCAGCACCGGTTTGACGCCCGCGCCCCGGGCGGTTTTGTAGAACTTGACCCCGCCAAACAGGTTGTGCAGATCGGTCATGCCCAGGGCGGGCTGGCCGTCGGCTGCGGCGGCGGCCACCACCTCGTCGATGCGTGTGGTGCCATCGACCACGGAAAACTCGGTATGCAGACGCAGGTGAACAAACATGCCGCGATGATGCCACCGCACCGTACCGGATGGCGGAATGCCGCAGGTATTATCCGGACAGATCGCCACCTCCCAAGCCACCGATGACCGCCTCCTCCCCGACCGACCCGGCTCCTGCGCACGCGCCCCAGCCTTCTGCCAGCCTGCCCTGCGACGTACTGGTGATCGGGGGCGGCCCGGCCGGTTCGACCGTGGCGGCCCTGCTGGCCGAAAAAGGCCACCACGTGGTGGTGCTCGACAAGGACCGGCACCCGCGCTTTCACATCGGCGAATCGTTGCTGCCGGCCAACCTGCCGCTGTTCGAGCGCATGGGCATCGCCGACGAGATCCGGGCCATCGGCATGCACAAGCCGGGTGCGGAGTTCGTCTCGCCCCACCACGAACACACCCAGACCTTTCTGTTCGCCGAAGCCTGGGACAAGTCCATGCCCGCCGCCTACCAGGTCAAGCGCGCCGAATTCGACCAGGTGCTGCTGCGCAACGCGGTGCGTCGCGGCGCCGAGGTGCACGAAGGCACGCGGGCCACGGCGGTCGAATTCGACGCCAGGCACCAGGCCCGGGTGACCGCGCGGCGCGACGACGGCAGCGAGGTGGTCTGGCAGGCACGCTTCCTGATCGACGCCTCCGGGCGCGACACCTTCATGGCCAGCCGGCTGCGCATCAAGCACCGCAACCCGCGCCACAACAGCGCCGCCGTCTATGCGCACTTCCGCCACGCCCGCCGCCACGAAGGCGCCAGCGAGGGCAACATCTCCATCTTCTGGTTCGAGCACGGGTGGTTCTGGTTCATCCCCATGACCGACGACACCACCAGCGTGGGCATGGTGACCTGGCCTTACCACATGAAGACCCGCCAGGGCCGCAGCCTCGACCAGTTCCTGATGGACAACATCGCCTCCTGCCCCAAGCTGCAGCAGCGGCTGGCGCAGGCCGAGCGCATGACTGCCGTGGAAGCCACCGGCAACTTCTCCTACGTCGCCGAGCGCAACCACGGCCCCGGTTATCTGATGCTGGGCGATGCCTTCGCCTTCATCGACCCGGTGTTCTCCTCCGGCGTATGGCTGGCCATGCACAGCGGCGTGATCGGCGCCGAAACGGTCGACACCTGCCTGCGCCAGCCGGCCCAGGCGGCGGCCGCGATGCGCCGCTTCGACCGCGCCATGCGCCACGGTCCGCGCGAGTTCTCGTGGTTCATCTACCGGGTCACCAACCCCATCATGCGGGACTTCTTCATGTACCCGAAGAACGTGCTGCGCATGAAGGAGGCGCTGTTGTCGGTGCTGGCCGGCGATGTCTTCGGCACCACCCCGATCTGGCGCTCCCTGTGGCTGTTCAAAGGGCTGTACTACAGCTCCAATCTGCTGCAGCCGCGCCGCGCCTTCGCGGCCTGGCGGCGTCGGCGCGCCAACATCCGCCCGGTCGACGACCCGGCCGTCTCCACCTGAGGCCCGCAGCCCCATGAAGCGTTCATCTTTTGCCTGTGTGCTGGCGGCCCTGGCGCTGGCCCGCACCGGTTTTGCCGCCGAGGACAAGCCCCTCTGGGAAGTTGGCCTGGGCGTGGGCGCGGTCAGTTTCCCGGCCTACCGGGGGTCCGACCAGTCCCAGCAGTACGTGCTGCCGACCCCGTATTTCATCTACCACGGCCGTTTTCTCAAGGCCGACCGCCACGGCGTGCGCGGGCAGCTGTTCGCCTCGGACCGGGTCGACCTGACCGTCTCGGGCGCGCTCTCGCCGCCGGCCCCGAGCCGCCGCATCGACGCCCGCGCGGGTATGCCCGACCTGGAAGCCAACTTCGAGATCGGCCCCGAACTGGACCTCACGCTCTGGACCGCCGAGAACCAGCGCCGGCAGCTCAAGCTCCAGTTGCCGCTGCGCGTGGCCCACACCCTGGACCGCGACGTGCGCAACATCGGCTGGGTGTTCCACCCCAAGCTCAATCTCGACCTGCAGGACCTGCCCGGCCTGCCGGGCTGGAACGTCGGCCTTCAGGCCGGCCCGCTGTTCGGCGACCGCCGCCAGCACCAGTACTTCTATGGCGTCGATGCCGCCTACGCCACCCCCGACCGGCCGGCCTACCGCGCCGGTGCCGGGTTTGCCGGCATGCAGTACCTGGCGGCCATCTCGCGGCGCTACGACCGCTACTGGATCGGCGCATTCCTGCGCTACGACAACCTGTCCGGCGCCACCTTCGCCGACAGCCCGCTGGTGCGCACCCGCCATTACGTGGCGGGCGGGGTGGCCATCTCCTGGATCCTCGGCCAGTCGTCCACCCGCGTCGTGGCCGATGACTGAGCGCGCCCGGCAGCGCGGGCCGCTGTGGCCGCTCTACGAACGGCTGGCCATGCTGGTCGGCCTGGGCAGCCTGGCGCTGCTGTGCCTGACCTGGCTGCCCTTCGCCGCGTTGCTGCACCCGCTGCTGCCCCGCCAGGCCGGCCAGTGGCTGGGCCGCCGCGTCATCGCGTGCGCGTTCCGCTTCTACCTGGGCCTGCTGTCGCTGCTGTGCGCCTGCCGCTTCGAACTCGACGCGCTGGACCGGCTGCGCGACGAAAAGTCGCTGATCATCGTGGCCAACCACCCCTCGCTGCTCGACGCGGTGCTGCTCGCGTCGCGCCTGCCCAACGCGGTGTGCGTGATGAAGGCCAGCCTGCTCGACAACCTGCTCTTCGGGGCTGCGGCCCGGCTGGCGCGCTATGTCGGCAACGGCAGCGCCCACCACATCGTCAAACGCAGCTGCCGCAGCCTGGCCGAAGGCGCGCAACTGGTGCTGTTTCCCGAAAGCTCGCGCACGAAGCACTTTCCGCTCGACCCCCTCGACCCGACGGCGGCGCTGATCGCCCGCCGCTCCGGCGTGCCGCTGCAGACCGTGCTGCTGGAGTTCTCCACGCCCTACCTGGGCAAGGACTGGCCGCTCTGGCGCCCCCCGGTGCTGCCCCTGCGCTGCACGGCGCGGCTGGGCCAGCGCTTTCAGGTCACGACCGAACACCATGCCTTCACCGCCGGGCTGGAGCAGTACTTCCGCGCCGAGCTGGCCACCCCCCGTCATGACTGAGCATCCGCCGCCGCAAGCCACCCCCTCCACCAGCCACCTGGTGCTGATCCCCTGCTACAACCCGGGCCGCACTGTCGTGGACACCGTGCGACAGGCCCGCCAGCAGTGGAACCCGGTCTGGGTGGTGGTGGACGGCAGCACCGACGGCAGCACCGCCCGGCTGCGGGAGCTGGCCGCCGACGACCCGGGGCTGCAGGTGCTGGAGCTGCCCGTCAACCAGGGCAAGGGCGCCGCCGTTCTGGAAGGCATCCGCCGCGCCCAGGCCCAGGGCTTCACCCATGCGCTGACGATGGACGCGGACGGCCAGCACCCGGCGGCCCTCATTCCCGCCTTCATGGCCGCCTCGCAGCGGGCGGCCGGCGCCATGGTGCTGGGCAAGCCCGTGTTCGGCCCCGAAGCCCCCGCGCTGCGCGTCAACGGCCGCAAGGTGTCCAACGGCTGGGCCAACCTGGAAACCCTGTGGATGGGCGTGGGCGACTCACTGTACGGGTTCCGCGTCTACCCCATCGCGCCGCTGCGGCGGATCATGGAAGGCACCCGCTTCATGCGCCGCTTCGACTTCGACCCCGAGGCCGTCGTACGGCTGTGCTGGGCCGGTGTGCGGCCGATCAACATCGACGCCCCCGTGCGCTACCTGAGCGCCGAGGAAGGCGGTGTTTCCCACTTCAAATACCTGCGCGACAACGCGCTGCTGACGGGGATGCACACGCGCCTGTTCCTGGGCTTCGTGCTGCGCCTGCCCCTGCTGATCGCCCGGCGCCTGCGCCAGGCGGGCCAGAGAACCTGACATTCACCGAAGGGAGCCCGAACATGAACGATTCCCGGCGCTTGGGCGCCATGGTCGACAGTGACCGCCTGCGCGGCTATTTCGAGGGCGAAGACGAACGCCGGCGCATCACCCGCGCCCTGTTCGACGAAGGCGCCAGCGGCTACGACCACGCCGAAAGCCTCACCGCCCTGGGCAGCGGCGCCTGGTACCGGCGCCAGGTGCTGCAACGCGCCGGCTTGCGCGAAGGCATGACGCTGCTCGACGTCGCCGCCGGCACCGGTCTGGTGACGGTGGCCGGGCACGCGCTGACCGGCCCCAGCGGCCGGGTCATCGCGCTCGACCCCTCGCCCGGCATGCTGGCCGAGCTGAAGAAGAAACTGTCGGTCGAGACCCTGGAGGCCTACGCCGAGGCGATTCCGCTGCCCGACGCGGAGGTCGACTTCCTCTCCATGGGTTACGCGCTGCGGCACGTGGGCGATCTGGACCGCGCCTTCGCCGAATACCGGCGCGTGCTCAAGCCCGGCGGGCAAGTCTGCCTGATGGAAATCAGCCGCCCGGCCAGCCGCCTGCAGCGCACCCTGCTGGGCTTCCACATCGGCGCCGTGGTACCTGCCCTGGCCCGCCTCAGCGGGCGCCACGCCGACATCAAGCGCCTCTGGCGCTACTACGGCGACACCATCGAAGCCGCCCTGGCCCCGCAACCGATCCTGGACGCGCTGCAGCGCGCCGGTTTCACCGACGTCAAGTGCTCGGTGACCCTGGGCATGTTCCGGGAATACACCGCCCGAAAACCATGAGCGCGAACGAGGTCTTCCTCGTCGCCATGCTGATCATCTTCAGCCTGCCGTGGCTGGTCTGGCGGCTGTGCCGCACCGACTACTTCGCGCCGCTGGTGGTGGTGCAGATCGTCATGGGCATCCTGCTCGGCCCCGGCGTGCTGGGCCGCTGGTTTCCGGACTACCACGCCTGGGTGTTTGCGCCGCCCGTGGTGCAGGCGCTCAACGGCCTGGCCCTGTGGGCGGTGATGCTGTTCGTCATGATCGCCGGCACCGAACTCGATCTGGGCCAGGCCTGGCGGCACCGCCGCGAAAGCGGTATCACGGCCGGCCTGGCGCTGGGTGTACCGCTGCTGCTGGGCTGCGCCGCCGCCGGCGTGCTGCTGCACCTGCCCGGCTGGGTCGGCGAGGCGGCGCAGGGCTGGCAGTTCGTACTGGGCATCGGCATGGCCTGCGCGGTGACCGCGCTGCCGATCCTGATCCTGCTGATGGAAAAGCTGCAGTTGCTGCGCCAGCCGCTGGGCCAGCGCATCCTGCGCTACGCCAGCCTGGACGACATCGCCGTCTGGGGCCTGCTGGCCCTGATCCTCATGGACTGGAGCCGGGTCGGCCGGCAGGCGCTGTTCCTGGCCGGCTTTGCCCTGGCCGCCTGGGGGTTTCGCCGCCTGATGGTGCGGCTGCCCGAGGCCGACCGCTGGCACGTGGCCCTGATCTGGCTGGCCCTGTGCGGCTTCACCGCCGACTGGGCCGGGCTGCACTACATGGTGGGCGCGTTTCTGGCCGGTGCGGTGCTGGAAGCGGCCTGGTTCGACCAGGCGCGGCTGGACCAGTTGCGCCACCACGTGCTGCTGGTGCTGATGCCGGTGTTCTTCCTGTCCACCGGCCTGCGCACCGGCTGGTCGGTCGGTGGCGGCGAGGTTTTCGCGGCGGCGGCGCTGCTGCTCGGAGCCACGGTCGCCGGCAAACTGCTGGGCGTGCACCTGGCCGGCCGGGTGCTGGGCTGGCCGGCGGGCGAGGCGCCCATCATCGGCTGGCTGCTGCAGACCAAGGCGCTGATCATGATCATCTTTGCCAACATCCTGCTGGACCGCCAGATCATCACCAGCGCCAGCTTCACCGCCCTGCTGCTGATGGCCGTGGCCAGCACCATGCTCACCACGCCGATGGTGGCGCCGCGTCTGGCCAACCGGCGGGCACCCTGAGCCCGGCCGGCGCCGTCAGAGCATGGCGCCGTTGATCGAGATCACCTGGCCCGAGATGTAAGCCGCCTGGTCCGAGGCCAGAAAAGCCACCAGGTCGGCCACCTCGCGGGGCTGGCCCACGCGCTGCATGGGCACCAGCCGCTTGACCGCGTCGGCGTCGAACTGGCCGTCGATCATGCCGGTGGCGATCAGCCCCGGGGCCACCACGTTGACGGTGACCCCGCGGCTGGCCACCTCCTGCGCCAGCGACTTGCTGGCCGCGTGCAGCGCCCCTTTGGCCGCCGAATAGTTGACCTGCCCGCGGTTGCCGGCCAGCGCCGCCACCGACGACAGGCTGATGATGCGGCCCCAGCGGGTGCGCAGCATGGGCAGGGTCAGCGGCTGGGTCACGTTGAAAAAACCGCCCAGCGAGACATCGACCACCCGGTCCCACTGCGCCCCGCTCATGCCCGGAAACACGGCGTCGTCGTGGATGCCCGCGTTGTTCACCAGGATCTGGATCGGCCCTGCCGCCAGCAAGGCTTCCAGCCCGGCTGCGGTGGCGGCGCGGTCGGCCACATCGAAGGCGATGGCCTCGGCCCGGCCGCCCTGCGCCTGGATGCGCGCGACCAGCGCCTGGGCCCGCTCCAGCCCCCGGTGCGCGTGCACGATGACGTGGTGCCCGTCGGCCGCCAGGCGCTCGCAGATGGCCGCGCCGATGCCGCCGCTGCCGCCGGTGACCAGCGCGCGGCGGACAGGAGCGGGGGACGTCGGGGCGGTGGCAGCGTTCATGGCAACAAAAGGAAATGCGGTCAGGTCAGACGGGCCGCGTCCAGCACCACCGAGGCGCGGCCTTCGAGCAGGCAGCGGCCCGCAGCCGACACGGTGAACTGGTAGAGGATGACGCTGTCGTCGCCCGAGAGGCGTTCGGCCTGCACCAGCAGCTCGTCGGCCACGTCGTCCAGGCGGTCCGCGTGCAGGCGCACTCCGCGCACGCTGGCCAGGTAGCCCACACCCAGCGGCGCGCCATCGGCCGCCAGCAGCACGCCATGCACGGCCATGGCCTGGGCCGCGTATTCGATGCCCGCCGCCACGCCCAGGCGCCCCGCCTCACGCAGCGGATGGTCCGGGGCGGTGTGGCCGGTGGCGCGGCAACGCACGCGCTGGGCGTCCCAGTCGAGCACCGCGTCCAGCAGGCACATGCGGCCCTGGTGCGGAATGTGGGCGGCGATCCAGTCGCGGTTCAGCACGGCGCGATCTCGATGTCCAGCGGCTCGCCCGGCAACTGTTCCATGACCAGGCTGGCCGCCTGCCCCTGCGCCAGCGCGGCCAGCGCCGGCAGCAGGCGCAAGGCGGGAAACGCCTGGCGCAGCGCTTCGAGCCCCGCCTGCGGCAGGCGCGCCACGGCGGCGGCGCTGTCCGCAGGCCCCACGGCCAGGCGGGCCAGCGAACGCCCGGTGTGTGCCGGGGTCAGCAGCAGCGCCAGCCCGGCCGCGTCGGGGAACGGCCGCGTCGCGTGCAGCGGCTCGGGGTATTCGCTGTCGTAGCACACCAGCAGCACGGGCACCTGGTCGACCTGAACCTGCGCCAGCGCATCGAGCAGGCCCGCGCCCAGGCTGGCGTCGTGCGCGCACAGCACCTGGCACGGCGCCATGCTGCGCGTGGCGATGCCCCAGTAACCCGCCGCCGCGTTGTGCACCGAGTTGTGAAAACGGGTGGGCGAGACCTGGCGGTCGTCACCGGCCAGCTGTTCACACAGCGCGTGGCAGTTGTGGCCATCGGCCTCGGAGGCGGCGAACACCGTGGCCAGCGTCGCCGCGTCGGCGCCCGCGTGTTCCACGGCCTGCTGCCCCAGCGCCAGGGCCAGACGGATGACGCGGCTGGCACGGCGGCGTTCGGCCGGCGGCAGCAGCGCCGGGGCCGGCAGCACCGACGGCGCCTGCGCGTGGGCCTGCCGGCCGGCGAGCACCGCGGCGGCGGTCGGCCAGTCGGGCAGGCCGGGGGCGATCAGGCCGATGCCCTCGATCCAGCCCTGCAGGGGCGATGCGGGGTTCATGCGGACCTCCCGAGCACGAGCGCGCAATTGCTGCCGCCAAAACCGAACGAATTGCTCAGCACGGTGCGCAGCGGGGCCGGCGCGCCGGTCAGGCGGTAGTCGAGTGCCGCCGCTGGGTCCACCACCTGGGTGCCCGGGCTGCCCGGCAGCCAGCCTTCTGTCAGGGCCAGCCAGCCGATCACGGCCTCCACCGCGCCGGCCGCGCCCAGGGTGTGGCCGGTCGCGCCTTTGGTGGAACTGCAGGGCACGCCGCTGCCGAACAGGGCCGCCACCGCCAGGCCTTCGGCCGCGTCGTTGGCCACCGTGGCCGTGCCGTGCAGGTTGATGTAGTCGATGGCCGACGCCTCCAGCCCGGCCGAACGCAGGGCGGTGGCCATGGCCTGGCGCGCGCCCAGCCCTTCGGGGTGGGGCGCCGACATGTGGTACGCGTCGCTGGACTCGCCCACCCCGAGCAGGTGCACGCCGCCGGGCGCTTCGCCCGCCCCCGGGCGTTCGAGCAGCGCGAAGGCCGCGCCCTCGGCGACCGAGATGCCGTCGCGCGCCGCGTCGTAGGGCCGGCAGGGCTGGCGCGAAGTCAGTTGCAGCGACGCGAAGCCGTACAGGGTGGTCAGGCACAGGCTGTCGACCCCGCCGACCACGGCGGCGTCCAACTGGCCCAGCGCGATCTGCCGCGCCGCGGCGGCAAACACCTTGGCGCTGGACGAACAGGCGGTGGAAATCGTCAGCGCCAGCCCCTCGGCGCCGAGGTAGCGGCGCACCGCGTCGGTCACCGAAAACGGGTTGTGCGAGCCGTGGTGCACGAAGCCGGACGGCAGCGCCCCGGTGGCGGGATGGCGCTGGCGATAGGCGATCTCGGTCTCGAGAATGCCCGAGGTGCTGGTGCCCAGGAACACCCCGACGCGGTGGGCACCCTGGCGGCGCACCGCGTCGCGCACGCGATCGGCAAACCCGTCGGTTTCGAGGGCCAGCACGGCCAGCCGGTTGTTGCGGCAGTCGTGCTCGCGCAGCGCGGGCGGCAGGTGGCAGGCGTCCACGCCGGCCACCTCGCCGGCCCAGGTGTCGAGCACCACGGTTTCGAACTGGCAGGGGCGCAGGCCGCTGCGCCCGTCGCGCAGGGCCTGGCGGTGGGCGTCCAGACCCTGTCCGAGACAGGTGGTCAGCGTGCAGGCAGATAGCTGGAGAGGCGACACGGAAACTCGCTGGCAAAAACGGCAGCGCCCCTGGGCGGGACGCCGGAGACGCCCCTCGGGAGCGCGGTGACAGGGAGGCGATCTTAGGCGATGGCGGGGGCGGCGTCTTCGGGCAGGGCCCGGCACACCAGCATCACATTGGCAAACGGCAGCGCGCCGTTCATGTCGAGGCTTTCCACCGCGAAGCCCTCCTGCTGCAGCAGCGCGCGCCAGTCGGCCAGCGGCCGGGCATAGAGGCGCGGCAGCCGGTGCCCGCGCAGGAAGGTCACCACGTGGTCGACCCAGGTCGACAGCGCGAACGGCCAGCCGGCGGCCTCGTCGCCGACGCGGGTGACGAACAGCCCGCCGGGCCCGATCGCGCGCCGGATGCGTCGGACCACCTGGCGCTGGCGCTCGTGGTCGAAGTAGTGCAGCGCGTCGAGGATGGTCACCACGTCGCAGCGGCCGAAATCCACCGCATTCATGTCGCCCTGCTCCACCCGCACCAGCGGGTGGTCGGCGCCGAACGCCTGCCGGGCACGCCACACGTCGCGTGGCATCAGCTCCACACCGCGCAGCCGCACCGGCCGGGGCGGTGGTGGCCAGTCGGCCGGCCAGCGGCCGTCGGCGTGCTGTTCGGCGGCCGCGAGCAGCCACGCGAACAGGCTGCCCTGGCCGCAGCCGAGATCGAGCACATCGGGCCGCGCGGGCAGCAGGCCGCGGCGCAGCAGTTCCGCGAAGATCGCGTCGCCGCCGAGTTTGCCGCGCGCGTAGTGGTAGGCAAACCGGTCGGCGCGGCGAAAACGCTCGCAGGCGCGCGCCAGCAGTCCGTCGGGAAGGGCCGAAAACGGGGTCAATCCAGCTCCTCGTGAAGGGTGGCGGTCGCCAACCCCTGGGTCTGCAGCCGCTCGGCCAGCACCGGCAACAGGGCCAGCAGCAGGGGCTGGCCCTCGGTCGTGCGGGCGGCGTGGCCGTCGTGCAGCAAAAGGATGTCGCCATCCCCGAGCCCCCGCGTCAGGCGCGCCAGCACCGTGTCCGCGTGGGGGTTGCGCGTGTCGTAGCCACGGCGCGTCCAGGACGCCAGGCGCAGCCCCAGGCCGGCCAGCACCGGGTCGAGAAAGGGGTTGCGCAGCCCGGCGGTCGGGCGGAAAAAGCGCGGCGCCTGCCCGCTCAGGTCCGACAGCACGGCCTGCGCCTGCGCAATGTCGGCGCGCATGCGGCCCGGGCCGAACAGCGAAAAGGCGTGCGAATGGCTGTGGCCGTGGTTCTCCACGCGGTGGCCGCGGGCGACGATCTCCCGGCACAGCGCCGGGTGGCGCTGCGCGCGGTGTCCGATGAGGAAAAAGCTGGCGCGCAGGCCCAGGGCATCGAGCTGGTCGAGCACCCGCGGCGTGACCTCGGGATCGGGTCCGTCGTCGATGGTCAGCGCGACCCGCCCCGCCCCCGCCGTGCGCGGCGGCAGGTGGGTGATGTTGGCCCCCAGCCACGAGGAGCGTGGCAACAGGCTCGCCGTGGTGATCAGTGCGTGGTTGGCGGCCACCGCACCCAGCGCCCAGGGCCAAGCCGACGGCACCGCGACGACACCCAGCACGGCGGCGCCATGGACCACGCCCGAGAGCCGCAGCAACGGGCTGGGCGTCCAGCGGGACGGCGGCGCCGGGCGCACGTTCACCGCCAACCCGCCAGAAAGCGCTGCCACAGGGGCAGCCAGGCCGACCAATCGTGCCCGCCATCGACCTCGTGCGCCACGGCGCGCGGCAACCACGCCATCAGGTCGCGCATGGCCCCGGCAAAACGGTCGTCGCGGCCCCAGCCGACAAAACAGGGCAGGTCCGGCCGGCCGGCACGCAGGTCGTGCCAGAGACAGAACTCCGGGTCGGCCTGCTGGGCGGCGCTCGGCTGCCAGGCGTCGAGCCCGCCGGCCTGGGCCAGGGCGTTGTGGGTCAGGCGGCTGCCGGTGTACGGCGCGAGCAGGCACAGGCCCGCCAGCCCGTCGGGCTCGCGCTGGGCCGCGCGCAGCGCCAGCAGCCCGCCCAGGGAAATGCCGCCGAGCCACAGCTCGTGATGCCGCCGCCGCAGCGGCCGCAGCACCGTGTGCACAAGCGCTTCGGTCGCGGCATCCCCGGTGGTGGGGTCGAGATGCAGGTCGGGCACATGCAGGGTCAGCGGCGACCGGGCTTGCGCCAGGGTGGCCGGCAAGCCGGCCTGCTCCACGTGTTCGGGCGACATCTGCGCCCCGGGCAGCAGCACCAGCGCGCGCGGGGCGTCCGGCCCGAAGCTCAGGCCCTTCATGCCGTCTGCCCGCCGCGCGGGGGCGGCATGAAGGCCGCCGAAAGCAGCAGGGTCAGCAGCACCCCCGGCGCCACGGTGACCCCCATGGCGCGCAGCACGGGCACGTGGGACACCGCCAGCGCGCCGAAACCGATCACGGTGGTCAGCACCGCCACGCTCATGGACAGCCACAGGTCGGGCGTCAGCCCGCCTTCCTCCTGGACCTGATCGAAGAACAGCGCGTAGTTGGACCCGATGGCCACGATCAGCAACAGCCCGACCAGGTGCATCAGGTGCAGCGGGGTGCCGGTCGCGTGCATCGTGGCGGCCACCAAGGCCACCGCCAGCAGCAGCGGCGTGACCACCCGCGCCAGGCGCCGCAGCGAACGCAGCGTGAAGGCCAGCAGCGCGATCACCGCCAGCACGCCGCCCAGCGACAGGCCCATCGCTTGGTCGAGGTAGCTCGCATAGATGCCTTCGAACTCGCCCTTGAGGTCGACCAGCACCGCGCCGGTCCCGGCGAGGGCCTGCGCCAGGCGCTCGACCGGCACCTCGGCCTCGGCCGCGCCGTGGGGCGGACGCAGCGGCAGCACCGCGTTCCAGCGCCCGTCGGGGGTGCGGTTCATGAGCGCGTCCACGGCCAGCGCCATGGCGGTGCCGTCCAGATCGGCGCGGGTCAGCGGGCCGGCCTGCCGGGCCGCCTGCACATCGTCGAGAAAACCGCCCAGGCGGGTGGCCGGCAGCGGCGCGTCGACCAGGGCCTGCGCCAGGGCCGGTGCCAGCACTTCACGCGGCGGCAGCGCCGCCAGGCGCGCGGCCTGGGTGCGTTCGCTCGGCAGGAAACGGGCCGGGCTGTCGTAGCCGCCGATCAGGCCCTGCGCCACCAGCGCATCCAGGCGCTGGCCGGCCTGCTCGGCCGCCTGCAGGACCGCTTCGCGGTCGGCGCCCGAGAGCAGCACCAGGTAGCGGGCGTCGGGGGCGCCGATGTCGGCGCGCAGGCGGGCATCGACCTGCGCCTCTTCGACGCTGACCGTGGACAGCGCCGACAGGTTGGTGCTCCACAGGCGCGGCCCCTGGAACGCCAGATAGCCCAGCGCCACCAGGGCGGCCACCACCAGCGGCCAGCGCAGCACCGCCGCCTGCGAAAGCCAGCCCTGGGTGATGCGCGCCAGCGCCCCGGGCGGCGGCACCTGCAGGCGTTCGCCCGCCAGCACCGGCAGCACATGGCGCGTGACCACCGCGGCCACCACCACCCCCGTCACCGCGTACAGCCCGAGCTGGGCCAGGCCGGGAAAGCCGGCCAGCATCAGCACCGAGAAACCGGCCACCGAGGTCAGCACCCCGAGCCGGATGGTGGGCCAGAACCGCTCGCGCCAGCCCTGCACGCCCACCCGTCCGGCCTGGACGAAGTAATAAATGGCGTAGTCCACCCCTTCGCCGATGAGGGCGGCCCCGAAACCGAGCGTGATGCCGTGAATGCTGCCGTAGGCCAGCGCCACCACCGCGGCCGCGACGATGGCACCACTGACCACCGGCAGCATGCCCAGCGCCAGCATGCGCGGCGAGCGGCAGATCACCAGCAACAACAGCCCGATGCCGATGCCGCTGATCAGCGAAATGCGTTCGATGGCGTCGCGCACCGTCGCGCGCGCCTGCACGGCGAACATCCCGGGGCCCGACAGCACCAGCCGCAGGCCCGACAGGGCCGGCTGCGCCTGCAGGCGGGCAAAGGTGTCCTGCACCGCCGCGATGGCCTGGGCCTGGCCGTCGGTGTCGGCGCCGCCGGCGCGGGTCTGCGCCAGCAACAGGGCGCGCTCGCCGTCGGGCGACGACCAGACGCCGTGGCGGGTCGGGGGTTCGCCGCCGGCCTGCATGCCGGTGAGCACCTCGACCAGTTCGGCCGTGGGGTCGCGCAGCACATAGGGTTTGAACAGCTGCCCCATGGGCGACGAGACCAGATCGATGGCGTTGGCCACCGCGTCGCGCAAGCTGGCCACCTCGAAACGCCCGGGCGCGACCCGGGGGCTGAGGTGGTAGCGGAAACGCAGCAGAAAGTCGCGCTCGGCCGACAGGCCGTCGAGCTCACCGTTCTGCACGCTGGCGTAAAGATCGCTGGCGGTCAGTGCCTGGCGCAGGTCCCTGGAAGCCTGGGCGCGCTGATCGTCGCTGCCGCCTTCGATCGCCACCATGAGCAGGCGCGAGACCGAACCATCCTTCATCTGGTCGACCAGCAGGCGCTGCTCGGCCGTCGGCGACGACGGCAGGAAAAACGACATGTCGGCCACGAAGCGTGTCTGCGTGAGCACGGCCAGGCCGGCCAGCATGGCCATGGCCCAGAGCACGAGCTTGAAAACGGCGGCTTTCACGGCGTCACGGTCCGGTGATGGGCTCGATGCTCAGCTCGGAGCGGTCGCCATCGGCCTGCAAGTACTCGATGCGCCGCACCTGCTGGCCCTTGCCCTGCACGGTGATGCGCTGCAGCAGCGCCGTGACCGCCGGCGCCAGCGGCGTCAGTTGCAGCGACCATTCGGCCGGCGTGCCGCTGAGGGCAAGCCGGAAATGGCGCTCCAGCGCCGCGCGGTCGCCCGCGAGTGTGCTGCGCACGCTTTCCACGAAGGCCTGCGCTTCCGGGCGGCTGGCCACATTGAGGGTCATGCGGCGGCCGTCCATGCGTTCGAAGCTCACGTAGTCGCCGTCGAGGATCACGGTGTCCAGCCGCGGCGACAGCGTGCGCTTCTCCAGCCGAGAGGGCGGCGTGAAGCTCATCTCGCCGCTGGATTGCACGGGCTTGTCCAGCAGGGCCACGGTGCGGGTTTCCACGAAACGCGCCTTGCCGCCCTTCTGCTGGGCCAGGTTCTTCATGAGGTCGTCGATGTCGAACGCGGCATGCGCCGCCAGCGAGAGGCCGGCGAGACACACGGCGAGCAGGATTCGGAAGGTCATGGATGGCGCCAGAAATCGTAGAAATTGAACCAGTTGTCGGGGGCGGCCCGGGTGTAGCGCTCCAGCATGGCCACGTAGCGGTCCAGGGCCTGGTCGATCGCCGCCTGGCGGCGTTCGCGCGGCACGTCGCTGAAGTCGGCCAGCGGCTCGAAATGCAGCCGGTAGCGGTTGCCGCCCAGGTACAGCCCGGTCATGAAGAACACCGGCCGCCGCAGCATCGCCGCCAGGCGCCAGGGTCCGATGGGAAAGCGGGCTGCCTCGCCCAGAAACGGGCGCAACGCGCCGAGCTCGTCCCCCACCGACCGGTCCGCCAGGATGCCCACCAGGCAGCCTTCGTCCAGCCGGTCGCGCAGTGTGATCATGGCGTCCAGCTGGCCGAGCGGGATGATATCTTGCACCACCGCCGGGTTGATGGCCTGCAGCGTCGCGTTGATCTTGCGGGCGTTGTCCTCGAACATGGCCATGGCCACGCGCAGGCCCGCGCGTTCGCGGCCCATGGCGCGCATGACCTCGAAGCTTCCCAGGTGCGCCCCCACCAGCAGGGCCCCGGGTCCGGCGGCGCAGGCCGCCAGCAGCGCGGGCGCGCCGTGCACATCCACCGCAAAGTCGCGCTCGCGCCCGCCCAGCAGGAACACGCGGTCGTGCACGGTGCTGGCAAAACTGAACATGTGGCGGTAGCGCTCGGCCCAGGTGGCGGGCCGGCCCAACGCGCGCGCCAGGTAATCGCGGCTGGCGCGGCGGGCGCGACCGGCGAACAGCAGGTAGTAGGCGGCGATGCCGCGCAGGATCGCGCGGCCGAAGCGGCGGCCGAAGGTCCGCGACAGCCAGACCATCAGCCGCAGCACCCAGGCATGGCTGCGCTCGCGCTGCTGCGTCCAGTCGGGTCCGGCCACCGCCTTCATGCGCCGGGCGCTTGCAGCACGCCCGCGGCCACGGCGTCGGTGCCACAACGGATGTGGAATGCCCAGGCACCGGTCGCGGTCGGCTCGCAATGCAGCTCCAGCGTCTCGCCGGGCACGACCGGCCGCAGGAACTTGGCCCGCACCACCTGCCAGCCCGGCTGCCTGCCTTGGACCCCCTGCAGCAGCAGGATCACGCGGTCCAGCAGCACGACCCCTGGCACGATGGGCCGCCCCGGAAAGTGCCCGGCCAGGGCCGGGTGGTCGGCCGGCACGGTCCATTCAGCGTGTGGCATCCGGCGCCTTTCCCGACACGTGCTGCCCATACAGTTGTTCCAGCGCGCAGCGCGGCAGCTTGCCGGCGCTGTTGCGGGGCAGGCTGTCCAGCAAGACCAGGGGGCGCGGCAGAAAGACAGCGTCCAGGCGCTCGCGCAGCGCGGCCATGATCGCTTCGCGCGTGCGCCCCGGCGCCACGACGAAAGCACTCAGGCGCCCCACCCGGTCGACCTCATCGTCGTGGGGCAGGAAGAAAGCACCGTCCAGCACACCGTCGATCGCCGTCAGTTGGTGATTCAGGTAAGCCAGCGAGGTGCGCTTGCCGGCCAGGTTGACCATGTCGGCATGGCGGCCGAGCAGTTCGAAGCGGCCGTCGGGCTCGCAACGGATCAGGTCGGCCAGCGGCACACGGCCTTCGACGTGGCCGCCATGCGCCCAGGTCAGGCTGTCACCGGCGGTCTGCGCCAGCGCCACACCGGTCATCAGGCGCCAGACCGGGCCGTCGGTGGTGCGCCGCGTGGCCAGTTGCGACGATTCGGTGGAGCCGTAGATTTCGTGCACCGGCGCGCCGGTCAGCGCCTCGGTGCGCGCCGCCAGTTCCGGCGCCAGCGGTGCGGTGGCCGACAACCAGAGATCGACGGCCGGCAGCGCCACCTCGGCCGCCATCACGCTGGCCAGGTGAAAGGGGGTGGTGACCACCATGCGCGGACGCGGCACGGCCGCCAGCGCCTCGACCAGGTCCTGCGGAAAAAAGGGTTTGCCACTCCAGAATCCGCAGCCGCCGTGCAGGGCCAGCAGAAAGGTCGATTCGAACCCGTAGCTGTGCTGCGCCGGCACCGTGCCGACCAGCGCGTGTGGACGCTGGTCCAGCCCCAGGGCCTGCGCCTCGGCACGCCCGTTGGCCACCAGCTTGCCCCAGGTCTTGGCGTGCGGCTGCGGCAGGCCGGTGGAGCCCGAGGTGAACAGCACGGCGACCGTGCGCTCCACCGGGATGAGTGGCATGGCGGGCTCGGCCGCCAGCGACAGCCCGTCCAGCGCCGGCCAGGCCAGCGCCGCCATGCCCGGCACCGTCACCGGCGCTTCACCGACCAGCAGCGCGCCCGGATGGCTCTGCGCCAGTTGGCGCAGGGTTTCGGCCGACTGCGACGAAGGTTGCAGGCTGACCCGCCCGCTGACCGCGCAGGCCCCCAGCAGCACCGCAAAGTGGTAGCGGTCTTCGCACAGGTTCACCACCCAGGGGTGGCCTTCGGGCAGCCAGGCGGCCAGCGCGAGCACATGCCGCACATAGTCCGCCACAGTGACGGGGCCCTGCGGCCGCCAGGCCAGGATGTCCTGGGGCGAACGATCGGAGACCAGGGGCCAGTAGGAAGCGGGGGAAGCACTCATGAACGAGGGGTGTCGTGGGGAGCGGGTTGCCGGCCCAGGCGGCCGCGCTCGCGGTACGCGCGCACGATCGCCTGCAGCGAAGGCCGGTCTTCGGGCGGCAACACGCGCTGGCGGATCCCCATTTCAACCAGGAACATGAGGCCCACCAGCGGCCCGGTCAGCAGGTTGGCGTGGACCGACCAGACTTCGGTCGGCGCCCAGGCGAAGAGCAACGTCGACACCAGCGCGTTGACCAGGAAGAACACGGTCCAGGCCCAGGTGACGCCGCGCGTGTAGCGCTGCTTGCGCGGCGAGATGCCGTGGCCGAAGATCAGCCGCGCCATGCCGGTGACCACCGGCTCATGGCCGGGCAGCAGCGAGCGCCCGAACCAGTGGGCGAGCGCCAGATGGGCGCCCAGGTGTTGCAGGTAGTACAGCCACGCCAGGTTGCCCCGCAGCCAGTGCCAGTGCCGCAGCAACAGGGCGCCGGTCAGCACCACGACGCCCACCACGGCCGCGCTGCGGGCCCCGCGCGGCAGGGGCAATTGCCAGGCCAGCAACAACAGCGCCAGCCCGAGGGGGGCCACGGCGACCACCGCATGCAGATCGGCCGGCCCGATGCCCAGGCTGGCCAGGTGGGCCGACAGCACCCAGCCCAGCAGCAGCAGGCCCATCAGCGGCGCCTGCCACCTTGCCGAACCGGCCGAAGCGCTCATTGCGTGCGGTGTTCGGCAATGTGCGCCGTGAGCGAGCGCAGCGAAGCGAAGATCTGCTGGTTCTGCTCGTTGTCGGACTTGAGCTGGAACCCATAGCGCTTGGACACCACCAGCGCCACTTCCAGCATGTCGATCGAATCGAGCCCCAGACCATCGCCGTAGAGCGGCTCGTCCGGATCGACCTCGGCGGGCTGGACTTCGAGATTGAGCGCCTCGATCACCAGGGCCGCCACTTCTGGCAGCAGCAGGTCGACGGAAGGAAATGGGGGGTTCTGCGTCATGGCGGATTCAATGAAGAGAGGCCGGTGCGGCACGGAACGCCAGCACGGCGTTGCTGCCACCGAAGGCAAACGAAATGGACAGGGCGGCCCGCACGCGCGTGCTCTGCCGACCGGCCAGCACATGGTCCACGCCTTCGCAGGCCGGGTCGATGCGGCCGGCCAGGTGGGCCGTGGGGGGCAGCGACTGGCGCGCCAGGGCCAGCACGGTGACCAGTGCCTCGATGGCGCCCGCCGCCCCGAGCAGGTGGCCGTGCATGGATTTGGTGGCGCTGACCGGCAACCGGGGGGCGTGCGCACCGAACACGTCGCGCAAGGCCGCGATCTCGACCGGGTCGCCTTCCTGGGTGGCGGTGCCGTGGGCGTTCACATAGTCCACCTCGTCGGGCTGCAAGCCACCTTGCCGCAGGGCCTGGCGCATCGCGCGCGCCTGCCCGAGTGCATCGGGCCGGACCAGGTGGCTGTGATCGCAACTGCCGCCATAGCCCACCAATTCGGCATGGATGCGCGCACCGCGGGCGACCGCGTGGTCCCAGGATTCGAGCACCAGCGCCGCAGCGCCCTCGCCCAGCACCAGGCCACCGCGGTCGGCGGCAAACGGTCGGCAGGCTTGTGCGGCCGCCTCGCCCTCGCCCGGCGCGATCATGCGCATGGCTTCCCAGGCCTTGGCCACACCGTAGGTCAGCGTGGCGTCGGAGCCGCCGGTCAGCATGACGTCGGCGTCGCCCGCCCGGATGCGGCGGAAGGCCTCGCCGATGGCGATGCTGGCCGAGGCACAGGCCGCCACATGGCTCGAACTCACGCCCCCCAGCCCCAGTTGGATGGACAGGTGGGCGTTGACCGCATTGTTCATGCCCAGCACGACAGACAGCGGTGACAGCCGGGTGCGCCCCTTGATCCACATGTCGCGGTAACCGCGTTCAAACGCCTGCACCCCGCCCAGCGAGGTGCCCCATTCGCAGCCCCAGGCGTCGCGCTCGGCCGGGTCCTGCGGCTGGCGCTCCAGGCCGGCGTCGGCCCAGGCGTCGAAGGCGGCCGACACCCCCAGGTGCGCAAACCGCTCCATCATCGAGGCCAGGGGTTTGCCCAGCACTGCCTCGGGACTGAAGTCCTGGCAGGTGACGAAGGGCATCGAAATCGGCTGGGGCTGGTCGTCGGTGACCACGTGGCGGATGGCCGACTCCCCGGCCAGCAGGCGATCGAAGAAATGGTCCAGATTCCCGCCATACGGGCTGACCAGTCCCAGGCCAGTCACCGCGACACGGCGCGGCAGCATCACGTTCCCACGGCCTTGGCCGCCAGCACGCGGTCGATGACGCCGCGCATCTCGCCCACGGTCTTGGGCAGCACATCGGGCGAATCGATGGAAATATCGAGACGGTCCTCGGCCTCGAACATCAGTTCGGCCAGCATCAGGGAGTCCACACCCAGATCGGCCAACAGTGCGTCGTCCACCACCCGGGTGGCCTCGACGCCGAGACGGTCCTGCAAAAAGTTACGAATGATTTCCGTTGAATCCATGGTGAATGTGCATCCAGTTCGTGAGCCAGGACCGCTGCGTCACACCCTGTTTGGCCGCCTCCCGTTCCTGGTTTCATTGTATCTGGCACGGGTCGGCGCACCGGGCGTCAGCGGCGCCGATATGATGCGCCACGACCTTGGCCCGCCCGCCTTCACAACCATGCCCGACCGCTCTGTTCCCCGCGCTGTCTCTGCTACCTGGCCTACCGAGATGGGCCTGCGCGTGGCCCATCTGTGGCTGCTCAAAGCGGTGGGCACCACCCTGTTCATGGTGCTGTTCTTCCAAGCCTATTTTTATGTGCTGCAGCACCCGTCGCGCGCGCCCTGGGTGATGCCCGAGATCTGGCTGGACCGGCTGGTGCCCTTCACCCCGGCCGCCTTCCCGGTCTATGCCTCGCTGTGGGTGTACGTGTCGCTGCCCCCAGCTCTCATCGGCAACCTGCGGGCGCTGCTGCGCCTCGGGGCCTGGGTGGCCCTGCTCTGCGGCAGTTGCCTGCTGGTGTTCTGGCTGTGGCCCACGCGCGTGCCGGATTTCGGCATCGACTGGTCGAACTACCCCGGCCTGTCGGCGCTCAAGGGCATCGATGCGTCCGGCAACGCCTGGCCGTCGCTGCACGTGGCCACGGCGGTGTTTTCGGCCTGGTGGCTCTACCACCTGCTGCGACAGATGGGGGTGCCCCGGGGGTGGCACATCGTCAACGCGGGGGTCTGTGTGGCCATCACCTGGTCGACGCTGGCCACGCTGCAGCACGTGGCCCTGGACGCGATCACCGGGGCGCTGGTCGGCGCGCTCTTCGCCTGGCTGTCCCTCACGCCTGCCGACCTCCGGCTGTCGCAGCGGCTGCAGCAGCGCCTGGCTCAGTCGCGCAGCACCTGAAGCACGTCGGAGCGGAACTCCCGGCTGTAGAGGATGGCCACCACCACCAGAGTGGCCAGCACCATCGCCACCGGCGACACGAACCAGGCCAGCAGCGCGAACGCGAAGTAGTAGGCCCGCAGCCCGTCGTTGAAGGTGTCGGCCGCCGAAGCCACCAGCCTGGCGGCGCGGTGGGCAAACCGCTCGCGGTCGAACTCGCCGCTGTCGAAAGCTTCCGGCGGCGGCATCGAACCGATCAGCAGCGCCACGAAGGTGTACTGCCGCATGCACCACGAAAAGCGGAAGAAGGCGTAGATGAAGATCGCCACCAGCACCAGGATCTTGAACTCGAACACGATCAGCGTGGTGGCCTGCGCGAACGGGATCTCGCTCATCAGCTCGGTGGCCTTGTCGGTGGTGCCCAGCAAAGCGAACAGCCCCCCGATCACCAGGATCGAGGTCGACGAGAAGAACGCCGGCGTGTTCGACAGCGTCTGCGTGATCAGGCCGTCGAGCATGCGCGGATCGCGGAACGTGGTCTGCAGCATCCAGTAGCCGCGGTAACGGTTGGTGGTGACCAGCAGCGACGACTGCCGCACGCCCCACCCCTTGGCGAAACCCGCGTAGCCCACCCAGAGCGCAAAAAAGCAGACCAGCGCCAGCCAGTCTGCCCAGGGAAGGATGCTGAAGATCTTCATGCCGCGGATGCTAACGCGGCATGAGGCCGGCCAGCCTCAGCCCTTGAATTTCTTCGTCACGGCGGCCACGCGCTCGCCGAACAGGCGGGCGGTTTCGAGGTCGCCAGGCAGCATGTCGGCGGCCCCTGCGTCCGACGGCGACTGCGCGATGGCCCCGCTGTACGAAACCAGGTAGTTCACGTCGTTGCGCTGCGCACCCTGGGTGTTGCTGGGCATCAGGCCCTGGCTGACCCAGATCATGCCGTGCTGCATGGCCAGCGTGAACAGGGTGTTCAGCGTGGCCAGCTTGTCGCCGTTCATGCCCGCGCTGTTGGTGAAACCGGCGGCCACCTTGTCCTTCCACTTCTGCGAGAACCAGGCCTTGCTGGACGCGTCGGCGAACTTCTTGAACTGCCAGCTCACGCTGCCCATGTAGGTGGGCGAGCCGAACACGATGGCGTCGGCCGCGTCCAGGGCTTCCCAACCGCCTTCGGGCAGGTTGCCGTCGGCGTCGATGGCCAGGAGTTCGGCACCGGCACCGTCGGCGACCGACTGCGCCATGCGCTGGGTATGGCCGTAGCCGGAATGGTAGACAACAACGATCTGGGACATGCAAAGACTCCTGGGTTGGGGGGATATCACGGAAGGCGGGTCACCGGGCGCGCTTGGCGTCCAGGCTGAAGGCACCGGCACCGAAGGCGGCGAAAGCCAGCAGGCCGCCGGTGATGGCGATGTTCTTGAAGAACATCAGTTGCTGGACCATCTGCTGCTCGGCCGGCACGGCCCAGTAGGCATGGAAGAAGAAGCTGGCCACCAGGGTGAACACGGCCAGGGCGATGGCCGCCACGCGGGTGCCGAAACCGACCAGCAGCGCCAGGCCACCGACCAGCTCGATCACCAGCGCGATCGCCACCCCGACGGTGGGCAGGGGCATGCCCATGGCGGTGGCGTAACCCACGGTGCCGGAGAAGCCCGCGATCTTGCCGAAGCCGGCCGGCACGAACAGGATGGCCAGCAGGACACGGCCGATCAGGGACAGGGGAGATTGGAGAGCGTTCATGAAAAAACTCCTTGCAGGGGAAATTGACGTTACAGGGTGAGGGAAAAACCTTCAGGCGGCAAGGTCAAAGACCAGGACCTCGGCGTCGCGGCCCTGGGTCAGGGCGATCTGCGACTCGTCCGCCAGCACGGCGGCATCACCGGCCTTGAGCGCCTGGCCGTTGACGGCCAGCTCGCCGCGCACCAGGTGCACATAGCCCTTGCGACCCGGTGCCAGCGCCAGTTCGGCGGACTCCGCGCCGTCGAGCAGGCCGGCGTACAGCGACGCGTCGGCATGGATCTGCACCGAACCGTCGGCGCCATCGGGCGAAGCCACCAGGCGCAGGCAGCCCCGCTTGTCCTCGGCCACAAAGGTCTTCTGTTCGTAGCTCGGCGGGATGCCGGTCACGTTGGGTTCGATCCAGATCTGCAGGAAATGCGTGGTCTGGTCGGGCGCGTGGTTGAACTCGCTGTGGCGCACGCCGGAACCGGCGCTCATGCGCTGCACGTCGCCGGGCGGGATGCCCTTGACGTTGCCCATGCTGTCCTGGTGGGCCAGATTGCCCTGCAGCACGTAGCTGATGATCTCCATGTCGCGGTGGCCGTGGGTGCCGAAGCCGGTCCCGGGTGCGATCCGGTCTTCGTTGATCACGCGCAGGTTGCCCCAGCCCATCCAGGCCGGGTCGAAGTAGTCGGCAAACGAAAACGAATGAAAGCTCTTGAGCCAGCCGTGATCGGCATAGCCTCGGGCGTCAGAGCGGCGAATGTGCAGCATGGGGTCTCCTTTCCGATGCGTGGGGGCCGCACAGAATGTGACGGCATGGGCAGTATTCTGGGCACCCAACCGTGCATTTGGTTTGCATGAATTTGATGGCATCATTCAATTCAATCGAATTCAAAAACCATGCCCCCAGCCCATCCCACCTCCACGCGCAGCGCCCTCTCGCCCGAAAACCTCGGCCTCGTCGAAGCGGTGGCCCGCCTGGGCAGCATGGCCGCGGCGGCCCGCGAACTGGGCATGGTGCCCAGTGCCCTCACCTACCGAGTGCGCCAGATCGAGGACGCGCTCGACGTGCTGCTGTTCGACCGCAGCGCGCGCCGCGCCCAGCTCACCCCGGCCGGCGCCGAGTTGCTGCGCGCCGGCCAGTACCTGCTGGGCGAACTCGATGCCGTGGCCCAGCGCGTGCGGCGCGTGGCCACCGGGTGGGAGCCGCAGCTGACCATCGCGGCCGACGCCATCGTGGCCCGCGCCACCCTGTTCGAGCTGTGCGAGGCGTTCTACGCCGAAAACCCGCCGACCCGGCTCAAGCTGCGCGCCGAAACCCTCTCGGGCACCCAGGAGGCACTGCACAGCGGCCAGGCCGATCTGGCCCTGGGCGTGGTGGGCGAAGGCGCCCATCCGGCCGACATCCGCACCGCCCCGCTGGGCACCATCGATTTCGTCTTCGCTGTCGCGCCCCACCATCCGCTGGCCCGGATCGCGCACCGGCTGACCGAAGAAGAGCGGCGCCAGCACCGGGCGGTGGCCGTGGCCGACAGCACCACGCGCGGCCAGGGCATGACCCACAACCTCGCCCCGGGGCAGGACGTGCTCACCGTGCCCACCATGCAGCACAAGCTGGAGGCCCAGTTGCGCGGGCTGGCCGCCGGCTTCCTGCCGCAGCCGCTGGCCCAGCCGTTCATCAACGCCGGGCGGCTGGTGGTCAAGGACGTGCACCAGCCCAACCGCGGCCTGAAGGTGGCCTACGCCTGGCGCCAGCCCCGCAGCGCCACCGAAACCGGGCGCGCCCTGCGCTGGTGGCTGGAGCGCCTGCAGCACCCGGGCACGCGCGAAGCGCTGCTGAACCACCATCACCAGAACTGAGTGCGGCACGTCCGCGGGCAAATCCGGCCCCGGGCCCCGGTCCGGCGCTGCTACAGTGGCCCCATCGCCCTCGCCGGCTTCACGCTCCTTACCGAGACCGCGCCATGCCCCGTCCCGCCGCCCGCCGCCGCTCCACAGCCCGCTCCCCGTCTTCGCGTCCTGCCGTGACTCGCCATGTGGCGGTGATCGGAGCCGGCATGGCCGGCGTCGTGTGCGCGCGCACCCTGGTCCAGGCCGGTCACCGGGTGACCCTGCTGGAAAAGAGCGCAGGGTTTGGCGGCCGCATGGCGACCCGCGACACCGAGTTCGGCGGCTTTGATCACGGCGCCCAGTACTTCACCGTGCGCGACAGCCGCTTTGCCCGCATCCTGTTGGGCGTGCAGGACCTCGTCCGGCCCTGGAGCGTGAGCACCGTGCGCGTGCTCGACGAACTCGGCCACGTGCTGGCCAGCGCACCGCCCCCGACCGAACCGCACTTCGTGGCCAAACCCGGCATGAACGCCCTGGTGAGCCACTGGGGCGAACCGCTGCTGATGCCCGAGCGCTTCGGCGGCCTGACCGCCCAGACCCGGCTGAGCCACCACGTCCACCGCATCGAACCCGATGCGCTCGAACCGCGCCAGTGGCAGCTGCGCGCCGAAGACAGCGATGGTGGCCAGCACGTGCTGGGCGGCTTCGACCAGGTGGTGCTGGCCATCCCCCACCCCCAGGCGCACGACCTGCTGCTGGCCTCGGGCCTGGCCCCGGCGCTGCGCCAGCGTCTGACGGCCGTGTCCGTCGCGCCCTGCTGGGCGCTCATGCTGGCCTTCCCCAACGCCATGCAACCCGGCCTCGGCACCCTGGGCCCGCACTGGAACGCCGCCCGCAGCACGCACCACCGCATCAGCTGGCTGGCGCGCGAGAACAGCAAGCCCGGCCGCAACCCGGTGGAACGCTGGACCGTGCAGGCCAGCCCCGCCTGGTCGAGCAAGCACCTGGACGATCCCGAAGAACGCGTCGCGGCCAAGCTGCTCAAGGGCTTTGCCGAAATCACCGGCATCCGCGCCACCCCCAGCCATGCGCAGGCCCATCGCTGGCGCTTCGCCCAGACCCAGACCCCGCTGGGCGAAAGCCATCTGTTCGATGCCGCGCTCGGCATCGGCCTGTGCGGCGACTGGTGCCTGGGCCATCGCGTCGAAGACGCCTTCATTTCGGGACTGGAACTGGCACTGCGTGTGATTGCCGAACGGTCGTGACACCGGTCACCGCCGCCGGGTTGCCCCAAGACGGTGACAGCCCCCAGAGAGGGCCGCAATCCGCGCCGCGGCGAAACGAGGGCACTGGGTACCGCGGCCGTTTCGCGCCCTCGCCCACCGGCCTGCTGCATGCCGGATCGCTGGTGGCCGCACTGGCCAGCTGGCTCGACGCCCGCGCCCACGGCGGCGCCTGGCTGGTGCGCATCGAAGACGTCGACACGCCGCGTTGCGTGCCGGGCGCCGACCGCCTGATCCTCGACCAGCTCGCGCGCTGCGGCCTGGTCAGCGACGAGCCCGTGTGCTGGCAATCACAGCACGACACGCGCTACCAGCAGGCACTCGACGCACTCGCGGCCACCGGCCGCGCCTACCCCTGCGCCTGTTCGCGCAAGGACATCGAAGCCGCGCTGCTCGCCCAGGGCCTGCAGCGCGAGCGGCACCACGCCGCCGTCTACCCCGGCACCTGCCGGCCCGAAAACGGCGGACTGCGTGGCCGGTCGGCCCGCGCCTGGCGCTTTCACGTCGGGGCTCCTGCCCCGCTGGCCTGGACCGACCGCCGGCTCGGCACACAAACACAGGACGTGGCCAGCGATGTGGGCGATTTCGTGCTGCGGCGCGCCGACGGTCTCTGGGCCTACCAACTGGCGGTGGTGGTGGACGACGCGGCCCAAGGCATCACGCACGTGGTGCGCGGTGAAGACCTGGCCGACAACACGCCCCGCCAGATCGCGCTGCAGCGCGCCCTGGGCCTGCCCACGCCGGTGTACCTGCACACGCCGCTGGTGTGCGGCGCCAACGGCGAAAAACTCAGCAAGCAGAACGGCGCCCGGGCGCTGGACCTGAACGACCCGCTGGCCACGCTGAATGCCGCGGCCCAGGCACTCGGCCTGCCCACGCAGACCGGCCAAGTGCCCGAGGCCCTGGCTCGGTGGGTGGAGGCCTGGCGCCTAAAATACCCGCCCGCGCCCGTTTCCACCTTGCCATGACCGATCCCCGCCACGCCACGCGCCAGCCGCCCGAAGAAGGCACCTACCTGCGCCAGATCAAAAGCTACGTGCTGCGCACCGGCCGCGTCGGCCCCGGGCAGCAGCGCGCGTTCGATCAGTTCGGCCCGCGCTTCCTGCTGCGCTACGACGCGGCGCAGCCGCTGGACACCGCGGCCGCCTTCGGGCGCAACGCGCCGCTGATTCTGGAAATCGGCTTCGGCATGGGCGCCGCCACCGCGCAGATTGCGCAGACCCGGCCCGGCGACAACTTCCTGTGCTGCGAGGTGCACGAGCCCGGCGTGGGCGCCCTGCTCAAACTCTGCGGCGAACAGGGCATCGAGAACATCCGCATCTTCCAGCACGACGCGGTCGAGGTGCTGGAGCACCAGTTGGCCGAAAACAGCCTGGACGGCGTGCACATCTTTTTCCCCGACCCCTGGCACAAGAGCCGCCACCACAAGCGCCGCCTGATCCAGCCCGCGTTCGTGAACCGGCTGGCGCGCCACCTGCGGCCCGGCGGATATCTGCACCTGGCCACCGACTGGCAACCCTACGCCGAGCAGATGCTTGAGGTGCTCAACGCCGAGCCGCTGCTGGCCAACACAGCCACCGACGCTGGCCTGGGCGGCTACGCCCCCAAGCCGGATTACCGGCCCCTGACCAAGTTCGAGAACCGCGGCCTCAAGCTGGGCCACGGGGTCTGGGACCTCGTGTTCATCCGCCGCTGACACCCCGCCTGCGCCCTCGCGGCCCGCCATGGCGCACGTCCCGAAAAACCCGGCCATCCCCATGCGCGAGGGCGTTTCGCCCAGCTGCGTGGCGCTGCCGCGCCTGCGGGTCGTGCCCTGGCCCGGCCTGCTCGACTTTCTGGCCGAACGCCTGCCCGCGGTCAGCCGCGAAGGCTGGCACCAGCGCCTGGCCCAGGGCAAGGTGGTGGACGACAACGGCCGCCCGCTGCCGCCCGACGCGCCCTATGTGAACGGCGCGCGCGTCTACTACTGGCGCGCCCTGCCCGACGAGCCGGCCATTCCGTTCGCCGAGCACATCGTGTTCCGCGACGAGCACCTGGTGGTGGCCGACAAGCCCCACTTTCTGCCCGTCACCCCCGGCGGGCGCTACGTGCGCGAGACCCTGCTGGTGCGCCTCAAGCGCACGCTCGGCCTGCCCGACCTGAGCCCGCTGCACCGCATCGACCGCGAAACCGCCGGGCTGGTGGTGTTCAGCGTGCGGCCACAGGACCGCGACGCCTACCAGCGCCTGTTCCGCGAGCGCGCGATCCACAAGACCTACGA
Organism: Hydrogenophaga sp. NFH-34; assembly: GCF_021401345.1. GTDB lineage: Bacteria > Pseudomonadota > Gammaproteobacteria > Burkholderiales > Burkholderiaceae_C > Hydrogenophaga > Hydrogenophaga electricum. Next base: position 167,550 of record NZ_JACBGE010000001.1, on the reverse strand, counting down.
AGCCATCGGGCCGGCGCCGACAGACTGGCGCGGGCCGGTGTGGCGCCGCAGCCGCATCGAAGAAGACCCGCAGGCCTTTTACCGGATGGTCGAAACCGACGGCACGCCCAACAGCGAAACCCGCATCGACCTCCTTGAAACCCAAGGCACCTGGGCCCGCTTCCGGCTGGAGCCGGTCACCGGCAGACGCCACCAGTTGCGCGTGCACATGAACGCGCTGGGCCTGCCGCTGCACGGTGACCAGTTCTACCCCAGCGTGCGCCGCCAGCCCGGGGAAACCGAAGACTTTGCCGAACCGCTGGCCCTGCTGGCCCGCTCCCTGGCGTTCGACGATCCGGTCACCGGCACGGCGCGACGCTTCGACAGCCAGCGAGCGCTGGCCCCGCTGGCGCCATGAGCACGCCCCGGCAGCCGGGCATCGACCTGCTCAAGGTCCTGGCTTCGCAACTGATCGTGCTGCACCACCTGTCGGCGTACGGCCCGGTGGCCGAGGCCATGCACCGGCTCGCACCCGCCCCGCTGGGCTGGCTCTACGGCTATGCCCGCATGGCGGTGCAGGTGTTTCTGGTGCTGGGCGGCTATCTGGCGGTGCAACGCCTGGCGCCGGCCATGGCCGGCCACGCCGAGGCCCTGGCGCGGACCGTCTGGCGCCGCTACCTGCGGCTGGCACCGCCTTTTCTGGTTGCCCTGCTGCTGGCTTTGGTGGCCGCGGCCTGGGCACGGCCCTGGCTGGGCGGCGACGTCGTGCCCGAAGCGCCCACCTGGCGCCAGTGGCTGGCGCACGCGGCGCTGCTGCACGAAACGTTCGACGTCGACGCTCTGTCGGCCGGCGTCTGGTACGTGGCCATCGACTTCCAGCTCTATGCCCTGCTGGCGCTGCTGCTCTGGCTGGGCCAGCGCGGCGGGCAGAGCATGCGGGCCATGGCGCTGGTGATCGGTGCGACCGCGCTCTCGCTGGGCTGGTGGAACCGCTACCCCGGCCTCGACGACGGGCCGCTGTATTTCCTCGGGGCCTACGGGCTCGGCGTGGCCGCCCGCTGGGCGGGCGAGCGGCCGGATCGCTGGCAACGGATCGGCTGGCTGGGCGCCATGTTGCTGGTGGGCGTGTTGGCCCTGGTGCTGGAATTCCGTACCCGCATTGCCCTCGCGCTGGCCGTGGCCTTCTGGCTGGCGCTCACGCAGGGCCGCTACCCGGCGCTGCCTTCCGGCCCCGCCCAACGGGTGCTGGGCATCCTGAGCCGTTCGTCCTACGCGCTGTTTCTGGTGCACTTCCCCGTGCTGCTGCTGGGCAACGCGCTGTTTGAACGCGCCGGCCTGCACGGGGGTACCGCCACCATCGCGGCCTTCGCCCTGATGGGCGCCGCGAGCGTGGCCCTGGGCTGGGCGTTCGAACGCTGGGTCGAAGCGCCGCTGGCGCAGGGCATCGGCTCAGCCGGTCGGCGCCGCGCCCCGCCGCTGGCCGGCTGAGGCGGACACCCGCGCGAAACAGGCCTCAGGCCCGCCCGGCCGGGCCGGGCGGCGGGCTCACACCCGTTCGGCCACCCAGCTGGGCACCGAGGCCAGCGCCTGCGGCAGGCCCGCCGCGTCGGTGCCACCGGCCATGGCCATGTCGGGCTTGCCACCACCCTTGCCGCCCACCTGCTGGGCGACGAAGTTCACCAGCTCGCCGGCCTTGACCTTGCCCACGCTGTCGGCGGTCACACCCGCTGCCAGCTGCACCTTGCCACCGTCGACCGCCGCCAGCACGATGGCGGCACTCTTGAGCTTGTTCTTGAGTTGGTCCAGCGTGTCGCGCAGGGTCTTGGCGTCGGCGCCGTCCAGGCGCGCGGCCAGCACCTTCAGGCCCTTGACGTCCACGGCCTGGTTCACCAGTTCGTCACCCTGGCTGGAGGCCAGCTTGCCCTTGAGCGCGGCGACTTCCTTTTCCAGCGTCTTGACCTGCTCCTGCACCTGCGCGATGCGGCCGGTGAGTTCGGCGGCGGGCGCCTTGAGCGCGCCCGCGGCTTCGTCCACCGTGGTTTCGAGCTGTTGCAGATAAGCCAGCGCGTTCAGGCCGGTCACGGCCTCGATGCGGCGCACGCCGGCGGCCACACCGCTTTCGGCCACCACCTTGAACAGGCCGATGTCGCCCGTGGCCTTGACGTGGGTGCCGCCGCAGAGTTCGCGGCTGGAGCCAATGTCGAGCACGCGCACGGTGTCGCCGTACTTTTCGCCGAACAGCATCATGGCGCCGGTCTTCTGGGCCGCTTCGATGTCCATCAGGCGCGCCTGCGTGGCCGCATTGGCCAGGATTTCGGCGTTGACGATGGCCTCGATGCGGCGCACCTGCTCGTCGGTGACGGGCGCGTTGTGCGCGAAGTCGAAGCGCGTGCGCTCGGCATTCACCAGCGAGCCCTTTTGCTGCACGTGATCGCCCAGCACCTCGCGCAGCGCCTTGTGCATCAGGTGGGTGGCGCTGTGGTTGCGCACGATGGCGGCGCGCACGGCCGTGTCCACGGCGGCATTCACGCGATCGCCCACGGTCAGCGTGCCCTGGGCCAGGGTGCCGTGGTGGCCGAACACGTCGGCCTTGATCTTTTGCGTGTCGGCCACGTCAAAGCGCGCCGACGCGGTGCTGAGGGCGCCCTGGTCGCCCACCTGGCCGCCGCTCTCGGCGTAAAACGGGGTGGTGTCGAGCACCACCACGCCGTCCTGCCCGGCCTGCAGCGTGGTCACGGGCGTGCCGTCCACGTACAGGGCCACCACCTGGGCGTTTTCCTGCAGCGAGTCGTAGCCCGTGAAGGTGTTGCCGGCGCCGGTGTATTCCAGCGCCTTGTCCATCTTGAACTTGCCGGCCGCGCGGGCCTGGGCCTTCTGATGTTCCATACGCAGATTGAACATCTGCATATCCAGCCCAATGCCGTACTCGCGACAAATGTCAGCTGTCAGATCAACCGGGAAGCCATATGTGTCGTGAAGCGTGAATGCCACATCACCAGGGAACCGGTACAGCTCACTGGCGATACCGGGCGTGACCCCCTCGACTTCAAAACCAGGCCCATAGGAAAGTTGATGCAGAGTGCCAAAAACAATCTCCATCCCCTTTTCCAGCGTCTCGTAAAATCGCTCTTCTTCGGCCTTGAGCACGTCGGCAATGCGCTGGGCGTTGGCTGCCAGGTTGGGGTAGGCGTCGCCCATCAGCGCCACGAGGTCGGGCACCAGCTTGTGGAAGAACGGGGTCTTGCGGCCCAGCTTGTAGCCGTGGCGGATGGCGCGGCGCACGATGCGGCGCTGCACGTAGCCGCGGCCTTCGTTGCTGGGGATCACGCCATCGGCGATGAGGAACGAGGTCGCGCGGATGTGGTCGGCGATCACCTTGAGCGAGGGGTTGGCCAGGTCGGTGCAGCCTGTCTCGCGCGCGGCGGCCTTGATCAGCTTGTCGAACAGGTCGATCTCGTAGTTGCTGTGCACGTGCTGCAGGATGGCGGCCAGCCGCTCCAGGCCCATGCCGGTGTCGACGCAGGGCGCGGGCAGCTTCACGATGCTGCCGTCTTCCTTCATGTCGAACTGCATGAACACGTGGTTCCAGATCTCGATGAAGCGGTCGCCGTCTTCGTCCGGGCTGCCGGGAGGGCCGCCGGGGATGTGCGGGCCGTGGTCGTAGAAGATTTCCGAGCACGGGCCGCAGGGGCCGGTGTCGGCCATCATCCAGAAGTTGTCGGACTTGTACTTGCCGCCCTTGTTGTCGCCGATGCGGATCACGCGCTCGGGCGGCAGGCCGATTTCCTGGGTCCAGATGTCGTAGGCCTCGTCGTCGTCGATGTAGACGGTGGCCAGCAGCTTGTCCTTGGGCAGCTTGTAGACCTCGGTCAGCAGCTCCCAGCCCCACTTCAGGCTTTCGCGCTTGAAGTAGTCACCGAACGACCAGTTGCCCAGCATCTCGAAAAAGGTGTGGTGGCGCGCGGTGTAGCCCACGTTCTCCAGGTCGTTGTGCTTGCCGCCGGCACGCAGGCAGGCCTGCACCGAGGTGGCGCGGTTGTAGGAGCGCTTGTCGGTGCCCAGGAACACGTCCTTGAACTGGACCATGCCCGAGTTGGTGAACATCAGCGTGGGATCGTTGCCGGGCACGAGCGGGCTGGACGCCACCACGGTGTGGCCCTTGGAAGCAAAGAAATCCAGGAAGCTCTTGCGGATATCGGCAACGGTGACGGGAGCGGTCATGATGAAGGTCGCAGGGCGATCGTAGGGAATCGGGTGGCAACCGGCCAAGCCGGTGCGAAACCCGCTATTTTCCAACACTGCGCGGGCCCTGGGTGGCCGGCGGTCATCCTTGGCCCGGCATTGGCCCTTATCGGGCTGTCCCGGGCGGCACTGGCGGGCCGCCACGGCCACCCGTAAGCTAGACAATGGCCCGCTGCCCGAACGCATGCGCTAACATCACGCCCACTTTATTTAACTTATTAAATAAATACCTTTTGCCCAGCCGCTTCGGAGACACCCTATGGACATGAAGACCTCGCCTCTGGCCCTGCTCAACGACCCCTCCCTGCTCAAGACCGATGGCCTGATCAACGGCCAGTGGGTCCCGGGCACCAGCCGCTTCGACGTGCTCGACCCCGCCACCGGCCAGAAACTCGCCGACGTGGCCAATCTCGGCCCGGCCGATGCCGAGGCCGCCATCGCCGCGGCCAACGCCGCCTGGGGCCCCTGGAAGGCCAAGACCGCCAAGGAGCGCAGCATCCTCCTGCGCAAGTGGTACGACCTGCTGATGGCCAACCAGGACGACCTGGGCCGCATCATGACCGCCGAGCAGGGCAAGCCCCTGCCCGAGGCCAAGGGCGAAGTGGCCTACGGCGCGAGCTTCGTGGAGTGGTTTGCCGAAGAGGCCAAGCGTGTCAACGGCGAGACGCTGCCGCAGTTCGACAACAACCGCCGCCTGATGGTGCTCAAGCAGCCCATCGGCGTCTGCGCCGCCATCACGCCCTGGAACTTCCCGCTGGCCATGATCACCCGCAAGGTCGCGCCCGCGCTGGCCGCCGGCTGCCCGGTGGTGATCAAGCCCGCCGAACTCACGCCGCTGACGGCGCTGGCCGCGGCCGAGCTGGCCATCCGTGCCGGCATCCCGGCCGGCGTGCTCAACATCCTCACCGCCGACAGCGACCGCTCCATCGCCGTGGGCAAGGTGCTGTGCGCCAGCGACGTGGTGCGCCACATCAGCTTCACCGGCTCGACCGAAGTCGGCCGCATCCTGATGGCGCAGAGCGCGCCCACGGTCAAGAAGATGTCGCTGGAGCTCGGTGGCAACGCACCCTTCATCGTGTTCGACGATGCCGACATCGACTCCGCCGTCGAAGGCGCCTTCGCCAGCAAGTACCGCAACGCCGGCCAGACCTGCGTCTGCTCCAACCGCCTGTATGTGCAGGCAGGCGTGTACGACGAATTCGTGGCCAAGTTCGCGGCCAAGGTCAAAACGGCCAAGGTCGGCAACGGTTTTGAAGAGGGCGTGAACCAGGGCCCGCTGATCGAAGAGGCCGCACTGGCCAAGGTGCAGCGCCATGTGGACGACGCCGTGGCCAAGGGTGCCCGTGTGGTCGCTGGCGGCAAGCGCCTGCCGGGCCAGTTCTTCGAACCCACGGTGGTCGCCGACGCCACCGCCGACATGCTCTGCGCCCGCGAAGAAACCTTCGGCCCCTTCGCCCCGGTCTTCAAGTTCCAGACCGAGCAGGAAGCCATCGACGCCGCAAACAACACCGAATTCGGCCTGGCCAGCTACTTCTACAGCCGCGACATCGGCCGCATCTACCGCGTCAGCGAAGCGCTGGAATACGGCATGGTGGGCATCAACGTCGGCATCCTGGCCACCGAACACGTGCCTTTCGGTGGTGTCAAGCAGTCCGGCCTGGGCCGCGAAGGCTCGCACCACGGCATGGATGACTACGTCGAAATCAAGTATCTCTGCCTGGGCGACATCCTCAAGTAAACTATGCGGCTTCGCGGGTGTAGTTCAATGGCAGAACGGCAGCTTCCCAAGCTTCATACGAGGGTTCGATTCCCTTCACCCGCTCCACTTCGACTTTCCAGGGACTTCCAGAAAAGACCGAGGAACGTCGCAAGTGATTGTCACCATTCAGCTTTTTCACCATCGCTGAATCCAGTGACTTCCAGCGAAAACCACTGACTGCCGGTACAAAACGGTACATCAAGTGGTACATCGGAAAGCGGAGCTTCCCGTTTCCGCATAGTTGCTGGAGCGGCGCGGGGTCGGACAGGACCATGGCAGCCAACTCGATTCTCAGGAGTTGGGCGCATGCTCTCAGACCTCATGGTTCGCCAGGCCAAGGCCACTGGCAAGACATACACGCTGGCCGATTCGGACGGCCTCTCCCTCTTCGTTTCCGCCAACGGCGCCAAGGCCTGGCACTTCCGCTTCAGTTGGGGCGGCAAGCGTGATCGCATGTCCTTCGGCAGCTACCCGGCGCTCTCCCTGAAGGAGGCGCGCGAACTTCGCGATGAAGCCCACAACCTGCTCGCCAAGGGCGTTAACCCGCACACCGAACGGAAGCGCAAGCGCCACGCGATCGTGCTGGCGGGCGAACACACGTTCCAGGCGGTATATGACCAATGGTTGAAACACCGCAAGTTGTCACTGGAGGAAGGACGGCAGACCAGCCTGGAGCAGATCGCCCGCGTCTTCAAGAAGGACGTTTTCCCGGTGCTGCGTCACCTGACCATCTACGACATCACCCGCGCGCACCTGCTGGACATCATCGGCAAGGTAGAAAAGCGCGGCTCGCTGTCGGTGGCCGAGAAGCTGCGGACCTGGTTTACCCAACTGTTCACCTACGCCACGGTGGCGATCCCGAACATGCACGACAACCCGTCCAAGGACTTGGAGGTCGTCGCGCTGCCGCTGCCGCCGGTCGAACACAACCCGTTCCTGCGCATGCCCGAGCTGCCGATCATGTTGCAGACGCTGCGCAAGTACCGCGGGCGCCTGAACACGCAGTTGGGGATTCGGCTGCTGATGCTCACCGGCGTGCGCACCGGCGAGCTGCGCTTCGCCACGCCCGACCAGTTCGACCTGGAGCAAGGCCTGTGGATCATCCCGGTGGCCAGGCTCAAGCAGCGCGCACTGCTCACCAAGAAGAAGCGCAAGCGCCTGGTGGACATCCCGCCCTACATTGTGCCGTTGTCGGTGCAAGCCCAGGAGATCGTTCGCCACCTGCTGGACCAGTGCAAGCCGGCCCAGGTCTACCTCATCCCTGGCGACTGGTGCTTGAAGCATCCCGTCAGCGAGAACACGTTCAACGGCGCGCTCAAGCGCATGGGCTACGAGGACCAGCTCACGGGGCACGGCATCCGCGCCACGATGTCGACCGCGCTCAACGAACTTGGCTACCCGAAGAAGTGGGTGGATGCCCAGCTCTCGCACGCCGACCCGGACAAGATCAGCGCGACCTACAACCATGCCGAGTACGTCGAGCAGCGCCGCGTGATGATGCAGGATTGGGCCGATCGCCTGGACCTGTTCGAGCAGAACCAGGTCGAGGTCGCCAGCCGTCATCTGACCATCACGCTGCAGGGCCTGCCGACCATCGCCGGCCAAGCGGCGGTACAGCCGCCGGTGATCGACCTCACGGCACCACAGTTGATCGTGACCGCGCCGACGCCCGACCTGCCCGCAGCGCCGGCATCGGTGCAGCGGCTGTCGGCCGTGCGCATGCCCGAGTACGCGCGGCCGCGCCTGTCGGAGGTGCAGCGCGAACGCCTGCAGGTGCTGGAGACCTTTGAGGCGCCGCACAACCTCTCGGTGGCGGACTACGCCAAGCTCGCCGGCAAGTCGCGCCGGTGGATCACCTACGAGATCCAGGCTGGCAACCTGCTGTCGATCCACATGGGCCACCGCGGGCAGCGTGTGCCCGACTGGCAACTCGATCCGCTCAAGCGCAGGCTCGTGCAGTCCGTGCTCAAGCAGGTGCCGCGCGGGCTCGACACCTGGGCGATCTACCACGCGCTGCTACAGCCCTATGACGCGCTCGGCGGGCGCTCTGCCATCGAGGCAGTCAACCCGAAGAACCTGCACCTGGCTGCGCGGCTGGTCGCGGCGCAGAGCATCGCGGCGGATGATCTCGAGGACTCCGACATTCCGGTGCAGGTGCGGCGCAGCGTGCAGCGCCTGGTGCAAGACGCCATCACGGCCGATGCCGCCGAAGACCTGATGGAGCCTTGACGCGGCGGGACTTCAGGTCACGGAGCGGACGCGGCGCGCGAACCGCTCCTGGGGTTCGGTCAAGGCCTCAGACGTGTGCAGCAGGTAGGACATGACGATCGGCGGTGCGCCGGCCAGCGGTCGCACCACGATGCCGCGGCACTGGTATCCTGCCAGCCGCGCGGCGGGCGCGATGGCGATGCCGTAACCCGCGGCGACCAGCGTCATCGCCATGTCGAAGGTGCTCACGACCTGCTCGTGTGGCGCGTCGCCGATCAACCGATGCACCAGGGCCTGCCATGGCTCGTCCGCGGTAGATTGCGCACAGATGAGGGGCTGCTTTTGCAGTTCATGGCACGGTACGTCGCGATGGACCAGCAGGTGCGAACGCTTGGCGACGGCGACAGCCAGCGTGTCGTGCCACAACGGCTCGCACACCCAGCCAGGCCATTCCAGGTCCGTGGACGACAACGCGAAATCGAAGTCATCGTCCAGCGACTTGCTCGCCAGTTCCGCCGCAGCACATCGGACCAATGCAGCAGAGGTCTCCGGCTCTTCGGCACGTTGCAGTGCCAGCACGTCGGCAAGCTGTGAAGGCACCCACTCGCCGAGCACTGCCACACGGATCGCGGTGGAAGCATAGATCGATGTCACATCCAACCTCCTTCCCAAGGGCAAGAAACTCATCGCGACGGTGAAAGCATGAAGCATGCAATCGCGCTTTTGAGTTAAGTTTAACGTGGTTTATATCGAGGCAATGCTCGACGCTTTTGCTAATGCAGAAGCGCCAGATTCAGAGAGGCCGACCGACCGGCACGACCACCTACGAAGCAGAACCAGCCATCGCGTTTGGGGCCGCCGTTCGCGACGAGAGAACCAACCAGGGCATCGCCCAGGAAACGCTGGCTCACTTGGCCGGCATCGAGCGCTCGCACGTAGGCAAGATCGAGCGCGGCGAGCACACGCCCACGCTGCCCCTGATCCTCAAGATCGCCCGTGCGCTGAAATGCAGTTCTGCCCACCTGATGGCCCTGACCGAAGCCAAGCTGGCCGAACCGGCTCCTTCCAAGACTGAGGATTGAAGCCGGTCTCGCGCTGGCCGCTTTACCTATCCCTGTTCGTTATATTTGTTCTGCTCAAACCGAGAGATTTTCGTCTCTTGGCATGTCGCTGGCGAGACGTAGGTAAGGGTTATCGGGTGGCGTTTCTCCGAATACGCTGTCCGGTGCCAGGAGCAAATAGCCGTGCAGTCGCCGCGATTTGCGCGGTCCCGTGACTTCGCATGTCCAGATATTCAGTCCGCTGGCTTGCTTGCGGTGCGCGGCCAGTTTCTCGAAGCGCTTCTGCACCCACTGCCAAGCCTCTAGCTTCTCCTGCCGCGCGATGCTCGCCACCTGCGGATGTTCCTGTGCGTACCGCTGGAACACGCCGGGGCTGACTAGGTAGGCGGTCCCGGCGACGGTATGCACCAGGGCCTTGGCGTCGTTGATGATGAGTTTGCGCGAGCGCACGCCATGGGTCAGCCAGGCCATGAAGTCGTCGCCGGAGGGCTCGGCCTGTGGCCGGGGTGCCGAGGTTGGCGGTGTCGGCGGCGCCATCACCGCGCTGGCCAGGGAATCTCCTTCGGCGTCTGCCCGCGCGTCGGCGACGGGCTCGGGTGGCATCGGGAGCGGCGCCGACGCGGCGGGCGCCATGTCCAGCAGGTCGAGCAGCGCCCCGACACCGTTGTCCGCCGTCGCTGCCGTCATCGGGGGCGCGACCGGCGGGGCGCCGCTGTAGGCGGGCTCTGGCCCCGTGCGTGCCGCACCAGGCGTTGCGGGAACCTGCTGCGCCACGTCCTCGTGCTCCTGCTCGACCTGCACCTGGCCGGCGAACGGAGCGGGCCGCTCGGCCGCCTCCCAGATCAATGCGGGCGAGAGTTTCAGGAACGTGAAGCTGTGCGACCAACCGGCATCGCTGGCCACCGTGGCCTTCCAGATCGCCTTGCCGTCCGGCGTGGGCAAGGCGATGCCGTGGTCCTGCAGCACGTTGAACACCGCCGTGTTGCTGGCCGGGATGCCGTCGATGCCTTGCTGCAGCAAATGGGCGCGGAGCTTGTCCGAGACGGTCTTGCTCACCAGCCAGAGTGCGTCCTGGGTCAGCCAGCCGTCCGAGGCTTGAGGTTGGTTCAGCTTGAATTCCTCCCGCAGCAGGAAGCGCAGGCCATCGAGCAGCTTGCGCTGCAAGGCGTGTTTGGGCGCGGCCAACGCCTTGCTGGGATCGCCGCCGAGTTCCTGGGCCACCGAGGCCTGATCGGCCTGCACCACCAGTTCGCCGAGCGTGCCGGCATGCTCGTACTGGCCTGCCAGCACGTACAGGAGCGCGGCCCAGAGGTCGGGGTAGCCGGCGAGCCAGTCGAAGATGCCCGGATCGAGCAGCCGGGCGTAGAGCAGCCCGGTGGCGGCACTGTGCAGCCGGTACTCGCGCTCCTTGCGGTAGCGGAAGCGGTACGGCCGCCGCAGCGGGCCGTGCCACGGATGCCAGACCGTGCCGTCCGCGTACTCCACGTGCAGGTCGACGGCGACCTTGCCAACGTCGTGCAACAGCGCCGCATAGGCGGTGCCGGCCGTCCAGGCTTCGGCCTGGGCCGCTTGCGCCTCCGGCGTGGTGCCGGCGGGCAGCAGGTGCGACTGCCGCAGCTTGAGCGCGTAGGCGACGATTTCCAGGCCGTGGTCCAGCATGCCGCCCGGGTAGGCGTGGTGGTGGCTCTCGGATGCGGGGAATTGCTGGACCAGCTCGGCGTAGCGCTCCAGCGGCGCGAGGTACAGCGATGCGAATTGCCTGCGCGACAGCGAGGTGCGCTGCCAGATGTGCTCCAACAGCTTCTGCCGCCGGGGCGTCGCCAGCAGCGATGCGGCCGGCTCGGGCCGCATCAACCCTTTGCCGGTGTCGGCGGGAGGTATGGGTGTCGGCGTCGTGCCAGAGGATGGCGGCGGCCGTTTGCGTTGGAACAGCGAGAGCATGGCGAACCCCGGACGGCGGGCCGGTCGGGGGAGCCTTTTGGCCTTTTCGGGTAGGGCCATTCCCCTTGGCCCCATTCCCTTGCCCCTTCCCCAGCCCTTTGGCCTTTGGAAGCCTTTGGATATAGGGCAACCAGGGTGTCCCGACCACAACCAATACGGAGCTGGCCCAGGCCGATTGGTGATGATGTTTCAAGGAACGGCCTGCTTTCAGCAGCCGTTGAAACAGCGCCAAAGACTGAAACGCCTCCTGCCGCTCTCCACAGCCGTCGATGACCAGCAGGATCGCCGTCAGGCCTGACCCAGCCCCTCATCGAGGGCGTTGGCCTGCGCTGCGAAGTCCGCTGGGCGCCGCTTGCGAAACGCCTCCAGATTGGCGAGCTTCCAGCGCAAGGCGGGCAATTCGGCCGCGTGCGGGCACAGCACCAGCGACCAGTCGGGCTCGGCGCGTACCAGCCCGCTCAGGAACTGTCTGTGCCCCTCGGTCAGGCGACGAGGCAGTTCCTGTCGCATCTGTGCACGAGCGGCAAGCAGCGTGTCCAGCGAGCACTCCACTTCGGTCATGCCGACGAAAGCGCGCTCGTACTCCGCTGCGATGTCCTTGTCGTTGCCGAACAGCACTTCATGCGGCGGCCGGTTATGGCCGGCGAGGTAGAGCACGAAGCACTCGACCATGCCGTCGCTGAGGCCGCCAGACCCATAGAGCTGCCAGACGTCGAACAGGTCACGTGGGTGCTGCCGGTCCAGGGCCGCCACCAACTTGCCGGCATACAGCTCGTCGCGCGCCAGGATCGGCGCCTCGAACTCGACACCGAACAGGTCGCCGGTCTTGGCGCTCAACGGCTTTCGTTCAACCGGGAGCACCGTGCCGCGGAAGACGACGTTCACCTCGATCTTGACCTGGCTGGTGTCGTTCTCGACGATCAGCTTGGTGTCACCGAGATCCTTGCTGCGCACCAGGCGCGTCTGGATGCCCAGCGGTTGCACGCGTTGCGCGATGGCGGCCAGCTCGCCGTTGATCGCCTTCAGCGCGTCGTCGCGTGCGACCTGCCAGGGCCGGTACACCACGTCGATGTCCACCGACAAGCGCGGCATATCCTGCACGAACAGGTTGATCGCTGTGCCGCCCTTCATCGCAAAGATGTCGTTGGCGAAGACCTCGGGCGTGACGGCCAGCAGCAGGCGAACGGTATCGGCGTAGTTCTTATCCATGGGGATTCAGGCTCAGCAAGGTGCCGTCGGCCAGTCGGCTCATCCAGCGTTTTTCGCTGCCGGTGCGCAGCGGATGCCGCTCCAGCAGATCCTTGACGTCGACCACCTGCGTCTCGCGTGCCCAGGTGAGGAACAGACGAACGGTCTTCACACTGGTGCAGCACGACAGCAGTTGCCCGAGCAGTTCCTTCCTCGGCGAGCGCAGGCCATCGAAGAGGTTGCGGGCCTCTTCCAGGCTCTGCTTCGTCCCGGCCTCGTAGAGCAGCTCCAGCACGGCGCGCTCGGACACGGCGACTTGCAACCGATCGGGCAGGCCGGGCGGCGTGGTCAGGGTCTTGTCGGCCAGTGCGGCATCGGGCCAGTCGAACAGGTGCGCATGGACGTAGCGTGCCGGAAAGCGCGAAGTGAACCAGACCGGCAGCTCGTAGCGGCTGTTGCCCCACAGGACCAGCGTGTCGCGGCCGAGGTTGTGGCGCACACCCTGCAGGCCCAGCGCACTCTTGCCGCCGACGTGCAGGCCGGGCACGCGCTGCTGCAGGAACTTCAGCGCCCCGTAGACGCCGAACTCGTCGTTCGGGAAGGCGTAGACGCCCTGGGCCAGGCGCACGAGCCAGCCGCCCTCGGCATAGCGCGCGGCGAGCTTGGACGACACCCCCAGCGGCGCCAGGGTGGTCAGGTCGAACGGCGCACCACGTGGCAGCGTGGTCTGCAGCCGCTTGATTACTTGATGCCGTGAATTTCCATCCATCGTGGAAAAATAGCACAGAATCCAATCAAGCGCTTCCAGAGGACAGGATTCAGCGCTGAAATTCGCCTCATCGGGTATTTTCAATGCACCTTCTAATCGCGCCTGACGGCGCCACCCCTTGACATCGTAAGGAATTTTCCTTGCGGTGATTGCCAGGAGAGCCGTCATGCCCAACGTCAAGGAACTCGCCACTGTCACGTCCAAGGGACAGCTCACCCTGCCCAAGGCGGTTCGCCAGGCGCTGGGCGTGGAGGCCGGCGACAAGGTGGCGTTCGAGTTGCGCGAGGATGGCCAGGTCGTCGTCAGCCGCGGGGAGGCAGAGCATGAAGACCCGGCTATCGGTGCGTTCCTGACCCTGCTGGCTCGTGACATCGAGGCAGGGCGAAACATCCGCGGTCTGCCCGAGGAACTGGCTCGCACAATGCTGGAGCATGCAGGCCATGAGGTTGTCCTGGGCGACGACTTCGATGGGCGCGTGGAAATCTGATGCAGCGGCACGGCTGGACCCTGCTGTTCCATGAGGGCTTCATCGAGCAGTTGCGCAAGGTACAGGCGGCCGCAGTGCCGCTCAGCGACAGCGAGCCGCAGCAGTTCGATGGCGATGCCAACGCCAAGCTGTTTCAGGCGTTGAGCCATCGGGTCATGGACGCCGTGCCGGGCGATCCCTCGCGGGATGAGTTTCGTTACTGCAACATCGCGGAGCCGGCGCACTCCAACTGGCGGTGCGCGAGGATCGGCAGGCGGTTCCGCTTGTTCTTCCGCTACGACGCGAGGGCGAAAGTCATCGTGTTCGCAGCACTCAAGGACCGGGCTACGGCGATAGCACCGAGCCGCGAACAGTCGGATGCACTGAGCAGTCAGATCGACCCGACAGTGACGAAGGTACGGAGGCAACGAATGACCAGGCCTCGCCAGGAAAGATGAATTGAACATGAGGTAGCACCATGAAGACCGCAGCACAGACAACATTCCCCGAGCGCGTGGGCCGAACCCTGGGCCGGCTGTGGCGTGGCTGCGTTCGGCTGGATCGACGTGCGATGCAGGGACTGGTGGCAAAGGGTTGGAAACCCGGTGTCGCAAAGGGCGTGATGCTGATCGTCAAGATCGCAGCGTTTGCCGTGCTGCTCTACGCTGCGTTCTGGATGGCGTTGCTGCTTCTGTGCATCGTGGTCGTTGCGAGGATGGCCTGGCAACACGACTCTGACGACGATGCCGATTTCCTCGGGCGCAAAGCGGAAGAGAGAGACCATCGTGAAGGGCTGTTCTATCACCCGGCCATGCATGACGATGATCCCGATCCGCGATTCAAAGACGACTAACGGAACGCTCTACTTTTTCACTGCACTGATCGCCACGTTAGCTCCCGAACGTCCCGCTTGGCCCGCGTCCCGAGTACCGTTGGCGAGGCCTTGAAGAACACCGCCAGCACGGACACCGACCCATCCCAACGCTGTGATCCACAAGCTGGGTAGCACGAGGAACATCGTCGCCATCACGAAGTTCAACAACATGTCCCCGAAAGCGTTGTTTAGCCCGATCAGCGGATCGAAGTTGCTGTGCGGCCGGTTCGCTCCGAACCCCCAGCCATAGAGCGCGTCGAGAATCGTCGAGTCGAGCCAGCGCGCGAGCTGGAACCAGAAGTCCACGAAGAACAGCGCGAACTCCACGCAGCTCACCGCGACCAGGGCCTTCAGCTCGTAGGTGCCGAAAACCAGCACCAGCGGGATGCAGATGACCAGCGCCATCTTGAGCAGCGACAGCACCATCGGCAGCGCCTGGCGCACCACGTCCATGGCCGGGAAAACGCCGAGCGAGCCCATCGTCATGCCGAGGTCGCCGGCGCCGCGCGTGACGATGTTGGGCAGCGTCTTTTCGATCTGCCCTCCGTAGTCGGTGTAGACCGAGCCCTGGTTCATCTTCTGCTGCTTTGGCGAGACCACGGCGCGGACCACCGAGTCGTTCACCTCCGCCTGTGACAGGAAGCCCGCCCAGCGGCCCATGCGCGTCAGCAGATCGGGGTCGACCTGGGCCAGAAGGCGCGCACGCAGGCCACTGTTGCCGTCGGACCACCATTGCTGGCACGTGGGATAGCCCCCGCCGCTGTCCACCTGAGCCAGCCCCGCATCGCGCGTCGCGTCATACGGCCAGGCGGTGCGGGGCGTGTTGGAGTGGTATGTGTCGTAGAAGCCCGTGCTGCCCAGGAAGTAGCTCGACCCGATCCAGGTGACGTCGTTCATCTGCTCGTCGGAGAGCGTGGGCCGGTTCATGAACAACTTGGCACGCGACGGGCCGTAGCAGTCGTGCACGAAGTCGCCCACCTCCTGAGCCAGCACTGGGTCGTCGATGCGGGTGGCGTCCACGTCCATGCGCATCTGCCGCAGGTCGGTGCCGCAGGGGATCGCCGCCACCGCCCCGCCCGTGACCGCCTTCGAGATCGCGTGCATGAAGAACCACCACACCGGCACCAGCGCGTTCTGGTTGTTGAGCGTCGTGTAGGCGTTGGACCAGCCCGTGTCGTTGGGTTGCGGGACGCTGACCTGGCACTGCGCAGAGCGCGTCGTGTCGAACCGGATCGTGCTGAGGTCGACCGGTATGAAGGGGATGCCGGCGAACAGGATGACGACGATCGCCACCCACACGCGGTTCTCGATGCGCATCGAGGACAGCACGCCCTTATTGCCCTCGTCGGCGCCTTCGGCGCGTGCGCGCAGCCACTCCTGCACGACGATCACAACGAAGGGCAGCGCAAACACGCCGCTGGCCACCAGGATGTTCCAGATGCCGTTGTTGACGATCCACCCGACGAGCGTCAGGTAATACTCCAGGTAGTCGGTCGTGTAGAGGGTCATGGCGTGCTCCTCGCCTCAGTCGTTCAGCCGCTGCGCAGCAGTTGGCTGCCTTCGAGCAGCACGAGGGTGACGACGGCCGCGATCTCGACGCGCAGCAGGCGCTGGTGCGCCTCGGGCGAAGGCTCGCGCTCGCGCAGGCGCCGACGCATCCACCACCAGCCGTAGGACGTGGCTGCGTAGAGCAGCAGCCGCCACACTAGGAAGTGGGCCGAGTGCTCGCGCAGCCACCGCTCCCAACCGTCGATGCTGCCGACGACATGCACGCCGACGACGTTGACACCCGCCGCGATGCCGGCGACCGCCAGCACCCACAGCAGCGCGAGGACTACGCGCCGGTTGAACAACCAGGCGGGCCGCAGCCAGGCCCATGCGCGCGCGGCCATCAGTTGTTCCTCGGCTTCTGCACTTCCTTGAGCCGGTCGCGCGTGGTGTCGCCCTCGAAGATGCCGCGCGAGCCGGCGGCGCGGGTGCCGTGCCGCTGCACGATCGCCATCGCCGAATTGCCAGCCAGCGTGCGCCGCAGCTCTAGTTCGGTCTTGAGGTTGTTGATCTCCTGCTCCAGCGTGGTGTTCTCCCGGTCGACTGCCTTCACGGCCAGCTCGTTGGCGGCGACGTTCGGCTCTTTCTTGCCGGTCAGTAGCGTGCGCTGCAACAGCAGGGCCTTCTCCAGAACGCTCGACAGCGCGGCCTCGGACGCCAGGCGCTTGCCCAGCAGGTCTTGATCGGGCTCGTCGCGCAGCGCCTCGACCACGCCGCGCGTGATCGGCAGCGAGTTGCTGCCGGCGGCTTCGAGGTTCGCCACCGTCATCGGCGTCGAGCCCGTCACAAGGCCCTGCAGCGCCTGCAGCTTGGCCTCGTACTCTTCCTGGATCACCGGCGTCAGGCCGACGCCGGGCGTCGTCTGCGTCTTCGTGCAGGTCTCGCAGGTGCGTTGCTCGCGCTCGCCGAGCACGCGCGTTGCGAAGTCCGCGGCGGCCTGCGGCGAGGACCAGGTTTGGCAGGTCAGCCGGTTGCCGCAGGACGCGCGCGGGATGGACGAGGTGTCCGTGACGCCGCGGCTGTTCAGCAGGTTGTAGCCGGCGCGGGTCACGTCGCCGACCACCTTGATCGAACCCTGGCCCGAGCCACCTGCGTTGCTGCCCCCGACCCAGGGCACGCCGTTGTTGCCCTTGTTCGATTCGGCCTGCTCGACGGCGGACACCGCATCGGTGCTACTCACCGCATCGCGCAGCGCGAAGCCTTCGGCGAGTTGATCCCAACCGGCCTGGCCACCGGCCATGTCCGCCATCCGGTTGGCCATCGCCTTGCACGTCAGCTTGCTGCGGTCGAAGTCGAGCCGAGCTTGCAGCACGCCATTTGTCAGCAGGTTGTAGAGGCCCGGATCGGCGCGCTGGATGATCAGCGCCGGCAGAGAGGCCACCGCGCTGGTCGCGCTCTGGATCACGTTGCTCATGATCTGCTGGAAGCCGTTGGTGATGCCGTTCAACTGGTTCTGCAGCGTCGTCGTGATGCTCATGTCGCCGCAAATGAGGTTGCTGTTCCAACCAATGCCCACACCGATGCTCTGCATGTTCCCGGCGCCGCCCATGGACACGGCCCGACCGCCACCGATGCTGTAGAGCACGTCGTCGCCGATCACGCTGCCGCTCACGCCGACACCGGTCGGGTTGATGCGGGTCTGCGCCCACGCGACGCCGGCCGCGGCGGTGATGGCGCAGGCGAGCGCGATGCTGAGTGTGTAGGGCTTGGCGCGTTGCGCGAGACGGGAGATGAAAGTTTGCACGGGGGTTTTCATGGGCTTTCCTCAGTTGAAATCGACGCTGCCGAGGAAAACCTGGCCGCGGCGCTGGCAGCAGGCATAGGGCCGCCACAGCGCCCAGGCGTAGTCGCCCTGCTGCGCCTGCGTGAGGCTTCCGCTGTGCGGGAAGACAACGCAACTGTTCGAGAGCGTGGGCGTGAGCGGTTGCCACTTGCCCGTCGAGGCGTCGGTCTCCATCAGTGCGCCGGCCGGCCAGTAGCCGTCGCGGGCGTCGGCGAGCAGCGGCTGGTACACGTGGATCTGGTTGCGCCGCGTCACGACGTCGCCCGCGCGTTGCGCGACCACGGCGCCGCTCTTGTGGTCATCGGTCTGGTGCAGGAAGCCCCCGCGGGCGTACACGTTGCCCCACAGGTTCAGGCCGGTGCGCGTGCCGATCTCGCGCCGGCCGGGAATGAGCGCTTCGGGGTAGAAGGCTTCCGGGATGTTGTAGCGCCAGGCGATGGTGTCCAGCGTGCTGAGCAGGTACGGCATGAAGGCCGTGCCGGCGCCCTCGCAGGAGTAGCCGAAGGAACTCGCGAACTGGCTGAACACGTAGCCGCCGGGGTGGCCGATGACATCGGCGTTCTTGAACTTGGCGAGGTTGTTCTCGTTGTCGTGGTTCGTCGTGCCATCGCCGCCGGCCTGCGCCGTGGGATTCGGCGTGCTCATCGCGCGCACCTCGACCCAGGGGTTCTCGCCAGTGTTGCTGTAGCTCGACACCACCGCGTCCGGCACGTAGTGCCGCACCTTCACCGACGTGCGTACCGAGCAGCCGAACGTGGTGCAGAACAGCCAGTAGCAGATGCCGACGACGCGGTACTCGATGCAGTCGGGCGACAGGGCCGAGGACACGATGGTGGCGGTGTTCAGGGCGAAGCTCGATGCCGCGCCGCCCAGCAGCACCGAAGCGATGGCAAGGCGCGCGCGGCGCGACGATGCCGACAGCAGGCGCTTCATGGCTGTGTCCTCCGATGGGCTTGGATGCGGGCCACGGCGCGCGCCACGTCGGGCTCGCCGTAAACCACATACCGGCGATCGACCACGACGGCGGGCACCTTGGCGATGCCCAGGCCCCAGGCATCGGCCACACCTTGGTAGGCGGTGCCGATCCGGCGCTGCAAGGCCTGGCCGCCATCGCGCAAGCGCTGCTGCACGAGGGCAGCGGCGCGGCTGGGATCGTTGGGCAGACCGGCCGCCAGCTCGGCCTCGATGCGCTCGGGCAGGTCCAGCTCGACCACGCGGGCGCCGGACGTGGATTGCACCGGATGGCTGCTGTCGGTCACGACCAGCACGTCGGCGGCAGAAGCGACCTGGCCACACAGGGCAAGCAGCAGCCCTCCCGCGCACGCGATGCGCGTGGCCCGCAGCCGCGGGATGGAATTGAACAAGGGAGCCGTCATGGCGGGCGTCCTGGGAATGAGAGCAAGGTCCCTAGTCGAACGCCGAAGGCATGTCCGCTGCGACAAGGAATGCGCACCGCGCACACCCCGCTTTCGCCAGCGCCTCAAGGAAGAAGAACGGGAGCCGAAGCTCCCGTGTGGATCAGGCGACCGCAGCCGTGGCCGCCGAGGCTTGAACGGCGCGGCGGGCATGGGCCTGCCAGAATGGATCGACCAGCCGGCCGGCGAGCACGCGGGCACGCAGGCGCAGGCGCTCGGCCGTGCTGTGGTTGTCCCAGCCAGCTTCGTAGGAAGCCTCGCCGCGCAGGTCATCAACCTGCTTCGCGACGTCGGCGGCTTCCGCATCTGAGGCGGTGGGTTCGCACCAGCGGATGCGACTGCCGCACTGCACCTCGCTGGAGACAACCAGCCGATCGAGCGAATCGCGGATCAGGACCAGCTCCGGCCTAAAGTCCAGCGCCTCGATCTCCGATCTCAGATCGAACTCGTCTTTTGACAGTTCGTCCGCTGCGAGGGCCAGGGCCTCCTCGATCAGGCCGTGTTGGCCCAGCTCAAGGATGTGAGGTGTCCACCAGGTCCCGAAAACGGGATCATCCTCGGGGTACTCGATGTAGCCTTGGCAGGTGATCGTGAACTGGCGCCAGAACACATCCTCGCGGATGAAGGTTCCGGCGCGGTAAGGCGTGGCCACGAAGGTCACACCATCAACAACATGGATCTTGGGTTGCATGGCAGTCTCCAAAGAAGGTGCGGAAGCGCCATGCCGCCCCTGCGGGCGTGGGCGACCCGCGTGGGATAAACAACAAGCGAAGGAAGAACAGGCATCCGCCACCGCAGCGCGGCGGCTGTTCGCGTCGAGGGATGCGAAGCGAACGGGGTCGATCAGCGCGGCCGGGGGCCGCGGCGTAGCCTTGAAGATCGGGGCTACCTGGGCATGTCGCCGAGGGACTCGGCAGGCATTTCCTTCGATGCGGTCTCGGTGGTGCCGCCGGCCGCCAGCAGGTCGATGGCCGACAGCAGCGCATCGCCTTCCACCGGGCCATGCAGCAACAGCGTCTTTCCGGAATGGCGGTCCCGCAGGCGCAGCGTGGGCGTGACCTTGATGCCCTCCTGCGCGGCGATCGCCGACTGCGCGCGGATCAGCGCATCGGGACGGTCGCTGTCGAGGCATTGCTGGGCGGCGGGCGTGATGCCGGGATAGCCCAGGCCCTCGGGCAGGCCCTGGCCGTCGCCGCGGGTATGCGCGTAGACCCACTCCACGGCGTGCCAGAAAGCGGCCGGGCCGCCGGCCTCGCCGACACACTCGACCAGGCGCGCATTGGCAGTCGCCGCAGGCTCATGCGTGGTCAGCGGCAGGTGCTGCCACTGCCAGTTCACCTCGGGGTGAGCATCGATCCACTGTTTGAGCACCGCGAAGTAGGCGCGGCAGAACGGACATTCGAGGTCGGCGTACTCCACCACCGTGAAGCGCGCATCGTCGCGCCCGTAGCGCCACGGCGGGCCGGTGGTGGTGGCGGATGCCGGCGCGGGCGCCGGTTTGAAGTCGGCCGACGTGGAAACGTCTTCAGCGATCGGCGCCTGTGGCTGCATGCCTAGCCAGACCGCTGCGATCAGCGCGACGACGAGCAGCACGGCGACCAGTGCGACCGGGCGGGATGGAATGAAGCGAGCGATCCGCATGGTGTTCTCCCCTCAAGCCAGTGCACCGATCGCCAGCGATTCGATGCCGCGAGCACGGTCGATCTTCTCGGCGATCTTGAAGGCCGCATCCAGCTCGCCGATGCCGTGCTGCTGCATCAACTGGAAGCGTTCCGCCTTCTCCTCGGGCTCGGTCTGAGCCAGCGCCAGGTAGAGGCTGGGAGGCACCGCACGGAACAGCACTTCCATGCTCTTGGAGAGAATCACGCCCTCAGTGAACTTGCCGGCCTCCTTGCGCGCGGAGAGCATCAGCGCCTTCTGCGCCGGGTTCAGCTCGCGGAAGCGCGCAATCTTCTCCACCTCGTCGGGCGGCATCGACAGGCAGATCCACCATTCGATCATGTTCAACATGGGCTCGGCCGCCTTCGGTAGGTCGTCGATGTTCTGCGTCGCCAGCCAGTACCAGGCGCCGAGCTTGCGCCACATCTTCGTGATCTTCACGACATAGGGCGCGAGCAGTGGGTTCTTGGTGATGATGTGGCCTTCATCCGTCACGTTGATGATCGGCCGGCCCAGGAACTGGTCGCGCTCGGCGATGTTGTTCACCGTGTTGATGAGGCTGATGTACGAGATCGAGAGCTGGGCGTTGTAGCCCTCGCGCGCGAACGTGGCGAGGTCCACGATGGTGATGTCGGCCTCGGGCCAGGGCGTGCCGGACCGGTCGAACATCTCGCCGTCCACGCCCTGGCAAAACATATCCATCGCGTCCGCCATCTCCAACAGCCGTGCGCGGCGCACCTCCGGCAGCGAGGTATCGCGGGCGCGCTCGCGCAGCGCGTCGCGCACGTCGCGCGTGAGCACCGTGCGCCGGTCGGCCACGCAAAGCTGGGCCGCATCGAGGATGCACTGGCGGATCAGGCTGCGGTCGGCGCGCGTCATGCGCGCTTCTTCCTTGTCCTCGCCGCCGGTGATCATCAGCCGCGCGGTGATCTCCAGCTCGCCGAGCACGTCGCGCTGCTCGTCCACCTCCTCGCTGCGGCTTACCGCCTGCGCGACAGGCTCCTGGTCCTCGTCCAGCGCATCGGCGTCCAGCGTCTGCACCTGGCTGGGCGTGTCGACCAATCGGTGGGCATCCGCGAACGGCGCGAGGCTGACGCCGGCGCCGGGAGCGAGCTTCACGCGATGCACCTTGAGGCCGAGCCGCGTGGCGAAGTCGCCGAACAGACCGAAGCTGTTGCCAGCCTCCACGATGAACAGCCTCGGCCGATAGATGGCCGTGACCTGGTTCAAGATGTTGTTGAGCGTTGCCGACTTGCCAGAGCCGGTCGGCCCGAACAGGAACAGGTGCGCGTTCATCTGGCGGTCGAGCCGGTTCAAGGGATCGAAGGTGATCGGCCCGCCGCCGCGGTTGAAGAACGTGATGCCCGGATGCCCCGTGCCCTGGCTGCGGCCCCACACCGGCGCAAGGTTCGCAGCGTGCTGCGCGAACATCAGTTGCGTGTACCACTGGCGCTTGTCCAGCGCCGGATCGAACACGCACGGGAGCCAGCGCAGGTAGCTGTTCAGCGGCGCCACCTCGTCTTCCTCGCGCACCGGCTGCAGGCCGGCGTTGAGCATGACGTTGATCAGTTGCAGGCCGCGGGCGTCGAGCTGCGCCAGGTCGCGCCCGCGCAGGTAGAAGGCGAGCGCGCCGCGGTACAGTTTGTGCGCGCTGCCGATCAGCCCGCGCGCTTCCTGCACGTCGCGGCGCGTCTGCTCCGAGGCCAGCGTCTCGCCGACCGACTTCTTGCTCAGGTGGTTCAGGTGAGCTTCGAGCACGTCCTGCGGCGCCGCGACGACCGTCAGGCACATCACCGTGTCCTCGGGCATCTGGTCGAACAGCGCATTGACCGCATCGCCGCCCTTGCGGGTTTCGCCGGTGACGTGGCCGGTCGCTGGCGGCATGCGCAGCCGGTCCATCACGATGACCCGGTGCGGCAGGCCATCGAACAGCCACGTACCGTTCGCCACGTCCGAGCGCGGCTGGCCGAAGAACAGGCGCTGTCCGAAGTCGTCACTGGCCAATTCGATCTCTCCGTCTTCGGCTTGCTCGGGATAGCGCGTGAGCGCATAGAAGCGCTCGCGGTCGTCGGCGCTGGGGCCGAGCAGCGTCGGATGCGGGTTGAACCAGCGCAGCAGCCAGTCGTGGATGTCGGCCGCCTCCATGCGCCGGGATTTCACGCCTGCGTTGGCGAGGCCGCCCACCAGCCGGTCGCAGATCGTCGTCAGCGCCTGCTCGGGCGACTGGCCGCGCCGCGATGCGTTCGCCGTGTTAGCACGCCGGTAGACCACCATGCGCACGCGCCGCACCTGGCCGCGCCACGGCAGGCGCGTCACGGTCGTGTCCTCGAACAGGCCCCCGGGCTTGGCGATGGCGCGCAGGTGGTGTGCGAAGAACCTCACGTAGAACTCTGTGAAGGTGCTGCCCTGCGCGCGCGGCCGCACGTAGTCGGCCAACCCGCGCAGGTAGTTGTCCCAGGTCGATTCGTCCTGGGCGTAGAGCTGCACCACCCAGGGGTTCTCGTCGAGTTCGTCGAAGGAGTCCTGCAGCGCGTTCTCCAACGCATCGCGCGCCTGCCACAGCCAGGCCA
Organism: Hydrogenophaga sp. NFH-34; assembly: GCF_021401345.1. GTDB lineage: Bacteria > Pseudomonadota > Gammaproteobacteria > Burkholderiales > Burkholderiaceae_C > Hydrogenophaga > Hydrogenophaga electricum. The sequence goes on along the minus strand of NZ_JACBGE010000001.1, from coordinate 144,088 downwards.
TCTCGCGGCCCTCGGTGCCCACCGGCGCCAGCTCGAAGAAGCCAGCCACCGATTGGCCGTCTTCCAGCAGCATGCTCTTGGAATCCGGCAGGTACTCCACCCAAGGCAGCAGGTCGGCGAAGGACGGCGCCACGCCGTAGAGCGCTTGCAGGTCCGCCTCGGTGGCCGGTCGGCGCGGCCGGTCGTCCGCTGCGATGCCCGGCTCGGGGATGCCGTGCGACGCCATCATCGTGACATGCTGCGACCAGGCGTCATCGGCATCCAGGTCGGGACCAGCAGACGTCAGGGCCTTGCGCGGCCAGGGCAAGGGCCAGGCCATCAGTAGTCCTCCAGGCGTTCGCCGGGCATCGCGTACTGCACGCGCTGATACAGGGGAAAGACGGTGGTGTAGCCGGGCACCGGCACCGGATCGCTGCCGGCCAGGTGCGGAAACACGTACATCACCAGGTCGGGGTTCGGCAGCCGGTGGAACTGGCGGTAGATCTCGTTGGCCGCGGTGCGCGTGTAGGCTGCTGCGGCGGCAGGTGCTGCCTGCACGTCGGCCTCCGTCAGCGGCCGGCGCAGGCCCTGGCGTGCATCGAGCAGTTGCCGTGCAGCCTGTCCGCCACCCGCAGCGCCACCGGCGCTGCCGCCCGTCTCCTGGTTCCACACATCGAGCATGGTGTGATCGCCGTGCGGCAGCAGCTTGTCCTTGCTGGTGGCGCAGCCACCCAGCACCACGGCCGCGCACAGGATCGCGGCCGATTCAATCCAAATCCGACGCATGCTTGCCTCCGATGCGGTGATTGACCCGGCGCCCCTTGGCGTCGTAGTCGATGTTGAGCGGCTGCTCCAGGTGCACGGCGACCTTGGCGCCGGGGCGCACGTAGACCGCGGCGAAGGCCTGCCCATACAGCTTGTTGACCCAATCGGCCATGTCGCGCACGCCACCGGCCAGGATGCGGCCCATCGCCTCGTTGCCGCTGATGCCCACGGTGCCGAGCGAGCCGTTGCTGTTGGCGACCACGGCCACGCTGCCGTTGTCCGACTTGATGAGGGAGGCTGCGCCGGCACCGGCCGCGGTGATGAGGGCCTGCGAGCCCAGGTACTGCTGCGCGTTGCTGCGCCGTTCGCCGCTGACGCAGGGGATGCCGTAAGGATCGCTGATCCAGCCCAGGCCGCCGTGCGTGATGCTGTTCGCGTTGCCGCCCGAGCCACCGCCGCCATTCTGGTTGCGGTTGCCGTCCTCCGGAATGGTGCGCACCGTGCCGTCGTTGAAGACGAACGTGACAGAGCGAATCTGTCCGCGCACGCAGGAAAGTGTCCAGTCGCCCGAGGCCGTGCCGCTGACCACCGCGCCCGCCACGTCGGGGATGTCGATGCCGTTGGCGGTCAGGTTGTCCGGGCCGATCAGCACCTTGAACGGGTACGGGTCGTTGACCGTGCCGTCGATCGGCACGCGGCCGATCAGCGCGGTCATCGCGATCGAGCCCATCAGCGTCGAGTTCGACGGCACCGTGTAGACCGGCTTGGCCGACGCGCCCACCGCGCGGCTGCCGGCGTCCGCCACGGTGCTGGCCACGTTGTCGGCCGTGTCGGAAAGCGTCTTCTGCGCCGGCCCGAAGCTGGTCGGGAAGTTCAGGGCGCCGCCGCTGCCGTTCTTCGCCGAGGGCTTCGCGTCGTCCGGTTCCACCCAGCGCGTGCCGCTGGCGCTGCGCGCGGCGCCGCCCTGGGTGCCGCCGAAGCCCTTGCCGTCGCCATCCTCCAGGCCCAGCCCCACCGGCAGGTCGGCCTGGCCGCCCTTGCCGGAAAGCCCATCCAGGCGCCGCTGCAGGTCTTGCAACAGGCCCTGGGTCTGCTGGCGGTCGCCGGCCAACTGCTCGCGGTCCTGCTGCAGGCGGCCGCGCTCGCCTTCGAGCGCGGACTGGATGCGCTGGTCGATGGCGCTCTCCCGCGCGCGCATGCGCTCGTTCTCGCTCTTCTGGTTCTTGTTGTCGTTGAGCGCCGTCTGCAGCTCATTGCGCAACTGCTTGACCTGGGCCACCAGCGTCGCGACGGTATCGCGCGGCGTGTCGCCCTCGATGCCCAGCGCCTTCATCTCTTCGGGCGTGAGTGGGTTGGCGCTGCCGGCCGGAACGGGCTTGGCGCCGCGATCCCCGGAGAACATCTTGATGCCGACGAACAGCAGCACCAGCGCCATCGGGATCAGCAGCCACTTCAGGAGGGGATTACTTTTCATGGCGGGCACCTCCTTCGGCCTGGCCGGCCGCCGCAGCCGGCGGCAGGTTCACCGTCGCGTCGATCGGTGAGAGCTTGGGCAGCAGCGACTCGGCCAGGCCGTGGCCACGGGTAACGAGGTAGACCACCGTGGTGTCGGCGGCGCGGCCGGCCGGCGCCAGGTTCGGGTGCTGGAAGGTCGCGGCGAGAAAGTCGCCCTGCAGCGCGCGGGGATCGAGGTCGAGCCAGCGCCCGGAGGCGTTGGTGAGCTTCACCGCCGTCACCCACTGGTCTTCGAGCCGCCAGGCGGCCAGCGCCTGCGCACGCACCGGCAGCGTCGGCACCAAGGTGGACAGCTCCAGGCCGCGCCGCAGGTTGACGCGGCCGATGCCAGGCACGGGCTCCACGGTGCGCAGCGGCGCATAGAGGTTCTGCGCCGCATAGCGCGTGAGCACGACCGCCACCGGCGTAGCGCGCTTCGCAGCAGGTGCCGTGCGTTCAGCATCGTCGTCCGCCGTCGCCCCAGGCCTGGCCGGCTCGCCGTAGCGCGTGGCCGGCACGTCGCCTTCCACGATGCGCACGGGTTCGAGCGCGGGTTGGCCCGCCTTCGCCGGCTCGGCCGCGATGTCCAGCAGGATCAGCGCGCCCGATTCCACGTCCTGCAATTGCAGCCGCGTGGGCGGGATCGGCGCATTGGCGCGCAGGTAGATCGCGCCCCCGGCGCTCTGCACGCGCAACTGTTCGCCAACGGTGGGTGGAACGCCGATGCGCACGTTGCGCTCGACGAACACCACGCGCTCCTGGGCGACGACGAGCGGCACCGCCAGCGGCAGGCGCTCCCAGCGCAGGATTTCGACGGCATGGACTGCAGGCACGAAAGCCAGGCACAGCAGCAGGCCGGCCAGGGCCGCCGCAGATGAACGCTTCACGAGGGACTTCATGGGGTGTCTCCCTGCAGGTTGGAGCCAGCGCTCGCGGCCCGGCCGGGCGGCGCCGCAGGCGGCGGGGTTTCGATGCGCTCCGGCGCGCGCGCATGGCAGTCCAGCGCCAGGCCAAAGGGGTTGCGCTCGGGGTCCACGTCCATGCGCACGACCTTGAGCGCGTAGCGCACGAGCGCGCGCTTGACCTGCTCGGCACCCAGGTACTCGTCGGCGCTCACGTCGAGCGTGACGATCCAGTTGTTGGCCGACACAGTGCGCACGCGCATGGCCGAGTCGTCGCCGTAACCGCGACCCGGAATCTCGTAGATGCCGCGCACGCGCTGACGCAACTCGCCATTGCTGCGCCGGAATTCGTAGTCTTGTTGCAGGAAGGCGCGGCAGCTCGGCGTGAAGTACGCCGACAGCGCATGCAGGTTGCGCGGGTAGTCCTGCTCGCCGTTGGTCGGCCAACGTTGGGCTTGCTGCCAGATGTAGAAGGTGAAGGCGTAGACGCTCTCGGGCGGAACGTCCCACCACTTGCGCGTGCTGCCCGAGCGCAGGTCGGGCGGCACGTGGATGGTCAGGCTCTTGGGCGCGCTCCACCAGCCGAAGCCAAGCAGCAGCGCTACGATGAAAAGCGCAGCGCCGGCCAGGCGCAAGGTCTTCACGTGCGCCTGCAGGTGCGCGACCTCGTTCTTGAATCGGCTCATGGTCTACCTCGACGCAGGGACGGGTCAGGCCGCAGGCGCCGCGTGGACCACCAGCCCGAACGGGTGATGAGCTGGCTCCCGCCCGTATGCGCGGTCAGCACGGGGTAGCACAGCGCGAGGCGCCACTGGAGCTGGCGGTACAGCCAGGTGTCGGGCCGGCCGCGTTTCCACCGCCGCAGCAGGCCGCCGCCCACGAAGACGCCGATGCCGATGCCGGCGACGATCAGCGTGGGCACCATCGCGATGCTGTGCGTCAGCCAGGCCAGCGGCACGCCGACCACGAGGCCGGCCGTGCCGGACAGGCCGGCGCAGACCCACAGCTCGTCGGCCGTGAGCCCACGCACGACCACCGGATGGCGGTTGAGGCGGTGCGGCAGGAAGGTCACGAGCCCGTCGCGCGACGGACTCTCCAGGGAGCCGGCCATCGTTGCCGGGCCTTACAGGACGCCGGTGGCCTTGGTCAGCAGCCAGATGCCGACGACCAGCAGGATCGCGCCCACCGCTACGGTCAAGCCGAACTGGCCCCAGGTCGCGCGGCCGGTGTGGATTTCGGCGTAGCGCGTGTAGGCGTGGTAGCAGACGCCGACGAACATCGAAGCGACCACGAGCAACGCCACCAGCAGCACGATGTCATAGCCGTAGTTCTGCAGCGTCTGCATGATGCCGCTGCCAGTGCCGCGCGACGGGTCTTCCAGTGTGGGAAGGTCGGCGAACGACGGCAGCGGCGTGGCGGCGATGCCCAGCGGGATCAGCAGCGCAGCGAGGCGCGCGGCGGGCCGCGACGTGGGGCGGCGAGAAGTAGCGGGAGCGTTCATGGCGAAGTACCTTTCATGGGGTCAGGACAGGAGGAAAAAGCCCAGCACCAGGTACATCGCGACGAAGCGCACGATGACGCCGAGGAACTGGCGTTGGGTCAGGTGGTGTTCGGCCCAGCCGACATAGGCGGTGCGCATCGCCCACACGCCCCACAGCAGCAGGACGGCGAAGACGAAACCGAGCACGACGGTGGAGACGGCCCCGGGCGCGAAACCGCCATTGGCCGTGAAGGCGGCGACCTGATCGGCGGAAGGCGTCATGGCGACGGCGCCTCCTTGGCAGGCGTCGCGGTGGTTGCATTGCTGCGCGTGTAGTCGCCGGCCAGCAGCGGCACAGGATCGCGCGGCTGGGCGCGTTGCGGAACGAGGTAGTCGTGCACGCCGGTGCGCACGCGCTCCAGATCAGCACGCAGCCGCGCGTAGTCAAAGTGGTAGCGGGTGCGCTCCTGCGGCGCGGTGGCGGCGGCTCGCTCGGCGAGGCGGTCCAGTAGGTCGAGCTGGCGCGTCACCGCGGCGAGCATCTCGCGCTCCGCGGCGTTGTCGGAGGCATCGGCGGCGATGGCGGGCTGCAATCCGGCAGCGGCAAGCAGAAGCGCGACAAGACGCACGGTCCAGGGTGCCGCGACGGCAAAGCGCCGAACCTGCGCGGGATTGCGAGTGGTTTCCATCGAGCCGTTCTCCGAGGGATGCGGATGGCTTGATGCTCAAACGGCCGGTCTTCCGGTGCCGCAATCAATCGGAACCGGCCCGCCACCGCTTTCCGCGACGGCGGCCGATGCGGCTACAGGTACTTCTTGAACGTCGCCGACGCGATGCAGACCGCGACGCCGAGCAGCGCGGCGCTTGGCAGCAGGATCAGCAGCGGATGCACGCTGACCGGCAGCGCCAGGTACGTGACCCAGGGCAGCACCGCCAGCGGCATCAGGCTGGCCCTCGCCCGGTGGTAGACGAAGCCCGATTCGCGCCCGGCGCCGAAGCCGCGCACGTCACGGCGCACCAGGCCATCCACCAGGCCGGTGAAGGCCGCCATCAGGAACAGCGGCAAGGTCAGGATCAGTACCAGCAGCCGCACGAGGAACACCAGCACCGTGTAGGCCGAGGCGATGACGTAGCTCTCGACATGCGCGTAGAGCTGCCCGATGTAGTAGCGGAAGTCCTGCGCCTGGCTCTTGGCACCGGCGCGTGATTGCGCCGCGGCGTCGCGTATCCAGTCCAGCAGGCCCGTCTTCACGAACAAGCCCTGGTAGGCCCACTCGACAAGCTGGCGCGCACTACGCCCCGGCTCCTGCACCAGCACGCTTTGCGTGAAATGCTCCGAGAGCTGCGACAGTTCGTAGTTCAACATGCCCTGCGCATGGCGCCAGCCCTGCTCGGGCCAGAGGAAGTGCATGCCGATGCACTCGATCACGATGCACAGCAGCAGCGAGCCGATCAACACACCGAACAGCCGGAACGGCAGCGTCACCAGCCCCGCGATCAGGCCCTGCTGGCGAATCTGTTGGCGCTGGACGGCGACGGCGGGATCGCTCATGCCGTGGCCTCTTCATCCGCGCTCGCCATCTGCTTGAAGTCGGCGAGCAGATCGTCGGGCAGTGCCTGGTCCTGCAGACCGGGAAGCCCCTTGTTGTCCCACCAGTCGCCGGCCTCGACGTAGTGCCGCCGCATATAGCCGGCCAGCTCCTGCAGATCCTTGGGCATGGCCTCGTCGGGATCGGGTGCCGGCAAGGGCATGCGCACCTTCCACAGGTGCCCGCCCTCGATCAGCGCGAAGCATTGGCCCTTGGGCAGGCCGACCACGTGCGCTGGTTCGATCAATGGCACGCTGTTGCTGCTGATGCGGTCCTGCGTGTTCGACGTGAACGCGGTGTTGCCGGTCGGGTCGGAGCTGTCGGTGGCGCCGCTCATCACCGTCGTCGTGTAGACCTCGACCTTGGGCAGTTGGCGCGTCAGCAGTTCGGCCGTGGCGGTCTCGCGCACGCGCAGCATGAACAGGTTGTTGAAGTTGCCGACGACCTGACCCGCCTTCGCGCGGTTGCCGATGCGCGCCTCGATGTCCGAGAGGGTCTGCGTGTAGGCCGTGACCTGCACGCCGGCACCGCCACCCTTGTTGACCATCGGAATAAACTCATCGCCCATGAGTTCGTTGAACTCGTCGGCGTGCACGTTGATCGGCACCTTCACGCCCGTCGCGGCACCCGGCAGGCCGTCGTCGATGCCGAACTTGTAGATGTGGCCGGCGACCGAGACGAGATCGCTGAACATCGAGTTGCCGACTGCCGCCGCGACTTCCGCGTCCGACAGCGCATCGAGGCCGACGTAGACCACGGCCCGCTTTCGGATGATCTGCATCCAGTCGAAGATCGGCCGCGGGTCGGAGAGGTCCGAATAGTTCGGCGCCAGCAACTGGGCGATCTTGCCGGTGGTCAATTTCTCCAGCAGAGGCAACAGCGACGCGACGATCTTGTCGAAGTACGTCCGGTCGTAGCGCACCGCGCTGCGCAGGCCGTCGAGCACCGGGTCGTAGATGCGCACCTGCGAGAGGTACTGTTCCAGCGCGACGACGCGCTTCTCGCGGCCGATCATGTTGCGCGGGATGTTCTTGTCGTTCAGCTTGGCTTCGAGCTGGACGATGACCTCCCAGGCCTTGGGCTCGTTCCGGGCGAAGTAGTGCTGGGCGTACTCGATGAACAGCGCATCGATGTTGATGACATGGCGCTGGATCAGCAGGTAGTCGGGCCGCTGCCCCAGCTCGACCAAGGCCCGCGCGATGATGTTGACGAAGCGCCAGGCGAACTCGCGGAACGCCGCGCTGTTGCCTTCACCGGAAAGCTGGCCCGCGATGCGCGTGGCGACTTCCGAGATGCGTCCGAAGCGGCCCACCGCGTTGTAGCGCGCGGAGATGTCCGGCCAGCCCAGGTGAAAGACATAGAACTCGCCTTCGCGCCCGGCGCGCTTGGCTTCCACGTACATGCGCTTGAGCAAGTCGGCATCGCCCTTCGGGTCGAAGACGATCACGACCTCGTGCTGTCCGTTGACCTTGCGCCGGATGTCCTGGGTGATGAACAGCTCGGCCAGGCGGGTCTTGCCGACGCGGGTCGTACCTAACACCAGGCTGTGGCTGACGCGCTCGGCCAATGGCAGCGTGACGTCGACCTCGTGCGGTTCGATACCGTGCAGCCGCGGCATACCGCCCACCGGCGGCAGCGGACGCGCCGGGTTGAGCGGGTTGTCCCAGGCCAGGGCCTTCGCCATCTTCGACAGCGGGTACGGCGCGAACTCCAGGCGCTCTTCCATGCGCCGCGCCATCCGGTAGATCGTCGTCGGCTCGACGTAGCGGCGGAACTCCGGCCGGTAGGTCTGCATGAGCCGGTGCGTGTGTCGCTGATCCCAGCGGAAGCCCCGGCCGACAAACAACCGCTGCTGGCTCACCGGCACGTCGCGGCTGGTCATCACGTAGCGCGGCAGGCGGCGGATGTTGCGCCGGTAGCGCAGGATGGCCCAAGCATCGTGAAAACGCAGCGTGCCGAAGGTGAGGAAAGCGAGCGCGCTGCCCAGGCCGAGCAAGGGGCTCAGCGCGAGCGACCACGGGGCCACCAGGCACAGAAGCGCGGCGCCCGCACAGACCGCGACGGTGTATAGCTCCACCGCTGGCCGCAGCAAGACTTCGACGGCTTGGGACTGGGCCATGGCGGGTGCTTCACGTCACGTCAGGGCTCGATGCCGGAGGCGGTGATCAGCACCGGGTAGTGCTTGAGCCCCAAGCGCTGCGCCAGCTCGTCGCCCGAGGCCGGCGAGAGCATCAAGCCCGGTACCAGGCGGCGCAGTGCGGCCAGGGCTTCGGGCGTCGCAACGTTGACCACCAGGCCCACGGCGCGCAGCGCCTGCAAGTCCTTGCCCCGCTGTTTGAGCCAGGCGCGCGAGCGGTCGTCGTCGCCGACCAGGAACAGCGGCGTCAGGCCCGGTGCGCGGATCACGCGGCGCGGCTCGTCGCCGGGTGTTAGCCGCATCGAGCGCACCGGCAGCATGGCCGCCTCGGCTTCGGCCGGGCCGCCAATGCGCGGCTTGGATTGCGGCGTGGCTGGCTGACCGGGCTGCGCATCCTGCGGGTTCAAGGCGCGGTAGTACGGCAGCACCGAGGTGCCGCCCTTGTCCTCGACCACGATCAGCGGCGGGGAGCTGTTCTTGCTGAGAGGGCCGCGGTCCTGCGCGTCGGCGGTGGTGGCCAGCAGCGCCGCAGTCGCGGCAACGAGGATGCGGTTCATGGCATGGGGCTCCGGGCAGAGGGAAGTGAGGCGCCCGGCCCGAGCACGCGGGTCAGGTGCTGGTGGACGCTGCGGCGGTAGCGGGCGGCGGGCTCGCCGCCCGCGGGGCGGTGGTAGCGGCCAATGGCGACCAGCCAGTCCTCGCCCGGCGTGTGCTGCTCCTGCAGGATTTCCGCGGCGATGGCGAGGTTGCGGTATGGGTCCAGCAGCTCGCAGGGATGCGCGTAGCGGTGCGCGTGGTAGCCGAGGTTGACCTGGCCGAGGCCGGCGTCGATGCGGTTGGCCGGCGTGCGGGCGAGCGCCCGGCGGATGCCTGCGCAGGCCTCGGCCCGCGTGGCGTAGCGTTCGGCGCGGCCGGCGACGTTGAGCGTCCACGGCCACGGGATCAACCGGCCGCGCAGCCGGGCGCCGCTCTCCTGCAGCGCCACCGCATACAGCACCGGCGACGGCACGCCCGCCTGCTGAGCGGCGAGCTGGTAGGCGGGTGGCGGCACCTCCTGGCCGAAGACGATGGCGGCATGGGCGCAAAGGCCGAGGACCAAGGCCGCGCAGCCTGCACGGCGGGTTACTGCCGCTGCCATTGGCCGTTGACCTCGCGCACCACAGCGGGCAGATCGCCGGGCAGGCCGAGCGACAGCCAGCGCCCGGCGTCATGGTTGAGCGTGATGGTGCGGGAGCGCACGCGGCCGGCGTCGATGCCGGCCTGCGTCGCCCACTGGCGGATGCGGGCGTCCTCCTGGCGGCTGCCGACCATGTAGAGGTCGAAGGCGGTGCCGGCCGCCTGCAACTGGCGCACGCGCTGCTCGCACGGCGGGCACTCGGCCTTCACGAAAACCGCCAGCCGGCCCGAGCCCCGGTTGCCGGCGCCCGGCACCTTCGCGCCGGGCATGTTCACGCGCTGCTGTCCCGGATAGAGCCGCTTCCACGCCGCGTCGTAGGCCCGCTGGTACGCCAGCGTCTTGCCCACGCGCTTCGATTCCGCCTGCACCTGCAGCTCTGCATAGCGGTTGCGTTCCTCGTCGCTGCGCGCCTCGATGCCCAGCGCCGTCAGCGGATCGAGGTTCGGGGAATAGATGCCCAGCGGCCCCTGCATCAGTTGGCGGTAGCGCGCCCACTCCTCGGGGCGCAGGCCCCAATCGCGTGCCAGGCGCTCGTCCAGCGCAGCGTCGCTGCTGTTCTGCACCTGGGCGGGAACGGTGCGAGAGGACGCGACCGGCGCCGACTGCGCCGAGGCCGTGCCTGCGACAGCGGCGAGGATGGCGGCGAAGCAGATCGCGGCGTGCTTCATGGCCGGCTCCTATGGCAGCGCAAGGCGCTGGGTCTGGCCGTCCACGCGGAATACGGCGGCGCGCGCCTCGATCGCCAGCAGATGCCACGCGCCTACGGCATCGCCTTCGCGCAGCAGCCACACGTCCAGCACCGACGAGGCCTTGGGCGCCGCCACCGACAGGAAGCGCTCGCCGCCGCGCAGCTCCACGCCCACGACGTTGAACGGCGGTTCGGGCACCTTGGGATTGGCCGGCTCGGCGGTGCGCCGGGGTGCCGCGGCAGGCGCGGCGGTTCGCTTCATGCGCGCTTCGAGGTCGCCCATGCGCGCCTGCAGCGCCTGCAAGTCGCCGGTATGGGCGTCTGCGGCCTGGGCCTGCTCGACCTGCGTCAGGCGCTCGTCCAGCGCCTTGTGCGCGGCCTCGAAGTCGGGCTGGGTGACAGGCTTGGGCTGGTTCTTCGAGGCCGCCGCCTGCTGTTCGAGTTCGGCGACGCGCGTGTTGAGCGCCTGCACGTGCGCATCCTGGGCGCTGGCCTGGCTCTGCTCGCTCAGGCGCGACAGGCCCACGCTGCTGACGACCGCGAGGATGCTCACGAGCAGCAGCCACGCGGTCGCTGCGATGTTCAACCAGCGCGCGCGGCCGGCGTTCTCGTCGGGAAGCTGCGGGATGGTCATGGCTGGGCCTCCTGGGGCACGTGGGGTTCGGCGGCCGGCGCGCTCGATGCGGCAGCCGCAGGAATGGGGCTGGCGCCCGGCGCACGCGCAGTCGTCAGGCGCGCGAAGCACACCGCGCGCGCAGCGTCATCGACGGACAGATCCCAGGCCGGACCGGCCAGCGCCAGCAGGGCATCGCGCAGCGGCAGTGGCCCGAGCCGCAGGTGCGCCGCCGGCAGCGGCAGCGTGAACAGCGAAGCGGCGTCCGGCGCATCGCAAAGGCGGTAGCCGGTGCGCAGCAGCACGTGCCGCAGGGCATCGCCGACGCTCGCGTCCAAGGTCGGCGGAATCGAAATCTCGATCACCTGCCGCAGCAGGTCGCGCTGCGCCGGTTCCGGCACCATCTCGACCAGCGTGTAGCGCCCATAACGGGCCACCGGGATCAGGCTCGGCTCGGGCTCCGGGGCGATGGTCCTGACCAACACCGCAGGCTCGGGAATCGAGTCAGGGGCAGTCGGGGTGCTCGCCGTGCCCGTGGCGGCGCAGCCGGTGATGAGCACGCAGCCAACCAGCAAGGCAGGCGCAGCCAGGCGATGAACGACGCAGGTGAGTGGTTGCATGGGGCAGTTCCCTGGAACACGGAGCCCTCACCATCGCCGCCGCAGGGCGTTGGGGCAGCAAACAAAGGGAACTGGCATGCGCCCGACTTCATGGCCTGCCGTCGATGTGCAGAACAAAAAAGAAGCCGGCGCCCCGAAGGGCAGCCGGCGTGGGTGGGTGGGATCAGGCCGCGACGAGTTGCCGGGCCAGTGCCACCTCGACGGAATCACCGTCCTGGTTCAGCACATCCAGTCCCGACTCGGGCACGTCTCCCGACGTGCTCTGCGAGACCATGATCTTTCGCGCCATCAGCCCCAGGCAGGTCATCTGCGAGGAAGCCGCATAGCCGAGGTAGATCACGCGAACCGGCAGCTTCTGGCCGATGCGCCATGAGCGCCGGGCCGCCTGCTGCAGGCTGTAGACGTTGTAGCCCGACTGCATGAACACGATCGTCGGAAACTCCAACAGATCGAGACCCGTCTTGACCAGCTCCGGGTTCGTGACGAGCACGTCGATGCCACGGTCCAACTGCTCGGCGATCCAGTCTTCGCGACGGCTGGCGTCTACGCTCGCGCGCAACACCGCCACCTTGAAGCCCTCCTGCTCCAGCAGCACCTTCAAACGCGACGTGGTGTCGCGCGTTCCGGTGTAGACCGAGTAGACCAGCGTCTTGCGACCCGCAGCCTTCTCCTGCTTGCAGATCTCGATCAGCTCGCGCTCCTTGGGCATCACCTCCAGCTCGTTGAACTGAGCCGGGACGAAGGCCAAGGTCTGGCGCGTGCGAGGGTGCACCACCGTCTCCGACCGGAAGCAGCAATCCGGCCAGGCCAGCAGCACGTTGAGGACCACGCCGAGCAGCGTCGTGTCGCGCTTGGCCAGCGCCTGTTTCAGCGCCGAGGTCAGACGAAACGACAGATCGCGATAGGCCGCGGCTTGCGCCGTGTCCATCGCCACCTCGCGGAACTCCTCGTCGTAGGACGGCAGCACGTTGCCGCCAATGTCCTTGAGCTTGAGGAATACCGTGAACGGCAGGACGCAACGCAGCACGCCCTTCGGGCCGAAGCCCGGCGCCTTGACCGTGCGCACCGAAACCTTGGTGCCCTTGGCCGTCTTGTGCGCCGTGCCCGTGCTCTCGGAATAGATGTCCTTGAGGATGCCGTGATCGCGCATGAACGCCATCGCGGCCGAGGTCATGCTGCCGCTCTTGGTCGGGCGGTAGCCGTCTTCGATCATTCGCCCCGGCAGGGCTCGGAACAGCAGGTGGAACAGGTCGTCGCCGTAGCCGCCCATCAGCGTGCCGGTGAGCAGCAGCGTCTTGCGTGCCTTGGCCGCCAAAACCCCCATCGCTTGGCCCTGTGCGGAGCCGCCGTTCTTGTACTCGTGCGCCTCGTCGGCGATGAGCAAATCGAACGTGCCTTGCGGCAGGTAGCGTTTGACGAATTCGGACGGCTGGTAGCCGCCTTCGCCGAAGCCGAACTCCATGTTCGCCATCGCCCGCTCCATGCGGTGCGCCTGACGATCCGAGAAGACCAGCTCGCCCTTGGCATCCATGAGGTTGATGAACTCGTGGATGTTGTCGCCCAGCATCGAGGCCAGGAAGCCGTCGCCGAACTTCTTCATCAGCTTCTGCGCGGTGACTTCCCCGATGGTCGGGATGCGCTGCAAGGCTTTGAAGACGGCCGTGGACTGGTCGCTGGCGGACAGGCTCCGCGGTCGCATCAGCGTCCACAGTGGTGCGGCGCAATGGCTGCACCGGCGGCGGTAGTCCTCGGCTTCGAGTTCGACCGGGTTGATCGGCTCGCCGTCGAGGTTGGTGATGACCTGGCCGCAGTCCGGGCATGCGCCCACTTCGCCGTGCCGCGTGCGCCGCACGTTGAAGACGGGCTTCCAGTGGAACCCCATGCGCATGCGCACGCGCCCGAGCACGTAGAACTCCTGGCCGCGTACCGGCACGCCCAACTGCTCGCGCAGCTTGATGAGCTTGACCAGCGTGTCCGGGCCATTGAGCACCCAGACCTTGGCACCGGCCACCGTCTCCTGGATTTCCCGGCGCCACTTGTAGACCAGGTGGGGCGGTGAGAGGACCAGCGTGCGACGGTAGCCTTCGGCGTGCAGCACGGCCGCCGTGGCAATGCCAACGGTGGTCTTGCCGCAGCCCATTTCGCCATTGACGATCGCGGCGCGTTCGCCGCGGTCGGCCAGCAGCTCGGTGACGGCATGCACCACCTCGGCTTGCGCGCCGAACAGCTTGCGCTTGAGACTGGCCAGCACGAGCTGGCGATGCGGCCGGGCCTGGCCGGCGTAGACGGGGGGGTTGGCGCGGTTGAGCGAGTCCAGCAGCTCGTCGCCGAATTCGGCAACGAAATCCTGGAGGCTCATCGCCAGGGGAGAAGCAGCCGCTTCGAGCAGATCGCCCTGGACGGGCGTGCCATCGGCGGCGGAAACAACGTCGGTATCGAGGGACATGGTGATGCTCCAAATGAAATGGGGCATGCACCTCCCCTGCGGGGCGATTGCATGCCCCGTGGTGGGAAGAGAAGAACGGCGCGTGGCCGCGGTAGATGAAGATCAGTATTCGCTGGGCAACAGCAGCGTGGTCACGCTGCGATCCCATTCGGTGATGATCCAAAGCTTCAGGTCGGGCGCGACCTGGTAGGACGAGAACAGCCGATCCTCGCCGGAGCGCAACGCGGCATCGTTCTGCCGCCGGTCGCTGTCGTCGAGGTCGCCCCAATCGCCGCTGAGATGGCGGCAGAGGTACGGGGTCGGGTTGAGCCGGCCCTGCCGGACCAGCGCGTCAATGCCGCAGGTCATGACAAGGTGACCGGGGGCAAAGCGTGCTTGCAACGCCACGTTGAGAACTGCGAATGCCATGGTGTTTCTCCTTCGGATGAAAGAGGGGCCACGGCACCCGGCGGGGTGACATGGCCCCGTTGGGTGGATGAGTTGGTGGATGAAGCGACGGCGAACCGTCAGGGAACAGCGATCAGCGGATGGTCAGCACCTCGCCACACGTCGACGAGCCCGGCGTCATGTCCCAGGCGCGGATGACCGGCACGAACTTGTCGGTCAGGATGCGCGTCTCGGCCACGGTGCCGTCGTCGCGCTCGGTGTACTCCGTCTGCAAGGTCTTCTCCTTGTGCGTGTCGCCCTTGACGACGAGCACGCGGCCCGTCTTAGACTTCACCACGCCGGAAATCGCACCCGCGGCGAGCGCTAAGGCGAGATGCCAATGCGATAACCCTCGCGCCGGGGACCGCAGCGACTGCTGCGCGGCGCCAAGGTGCGTGTCGAGCGTCGGCCAGAGTCCTTGCAGCCGGCCGACTTCATCGGCGAACTGCTCGGGCTCCATCGTCACGCGGTAGAAGTGCTCCGGCTCGGCCGTGGCAGGCACCGTGTACGGCAGGAACGGCCATTCAACCGGCAGTTCCTCCGCTTCGGCGTCGCCTTGCCCGATCTGCAACAGCAGCGCGCGCGTGGCCTTGCACGAATCCGATACCTGGTCACGCTGGCGAACCTTGCGACCGAAGATCACGATTTGCCTGAACTGCGCGTCCACCGCGCGGTAGATGCGCAGCTCGGCGAAGTGCCGGGTCAGCCATCCGACCAGCTCGGCATCGAGCACATAGTGCGGCACGATGTAGATCAGCACGCCGCCGTATTGCAGCAGCGGCAGCGCCTTCTGATAGAACAGCTTTTCCAGCCTGGCGCGGCCCTGGCTCTGGTAGCCGACGTTGCCGTTGGCATCCTTGGACAGGTCGCCATACGGCGGGTTGAGCCACAGCAGGCCGAAACTCTGCCGGCTGATCAGCGTGTCCATCAGGTCGCCGTGGATGCAGCGATCGACCAACTGCCGGGCGTGGCGTGCACGCTCGGCCTCGTACTCGACGGCGAAGGCCTGGACCCGCTCGCGCCCGAGGGCGTGCGCGGCTTCGGCGATCGCCACGCCTTCGCCGGCGCAGGGATCGAGGATGCACAGCGGTCCGGCCGAGGCCTCGGCGGGCGCCAGTGCGGCGAGTGCTCTTTCGAGCGTGGGTTCATCCGTGGGGAAGTACCCGTTCTTGATGAAGTTGCGGGCGAGCCGCGGGAACATGAGGGCCATGGGAATCTCCTGAAGATGAAGGGATGCGGACATGCGCGCGTGCATGTCCGGTGAAGGAACCTCAAGCCACCGCTTCGAGCGGGCGGGCCGAGGGCATGCGGCTGACGGGCGTGTCGGCGACCAGCGCACCGCTGCGGATCAGGCCGCCCAGCACCTGGGTCAGCGTCGGCACGTCGATGGCGAGCCGATGGCCTTCCAGGGGACCGAGGGCGAACGGCAGGCGCGTCAGCATTGACTTCGCCTGCAGCAGCTCCAGCACGCCATCGCGCCAGGGATCGAGAAGCGGCAGCGGGCAGGTGTCCCGCACCAGCCTCCACATCCGGTCGAGCCGGTGCGCGGAGCCGCGGGGCAGGAGCGCCAGCGCGCTGGCGTTGGCCTTGTCGGGCTTGACGCAGCGCCGATCGAACAGCCAGATGTTGGTCAGCGAGCCGAACAGCGTGCGCCGGTAGGCGCGTGCGCTGCGCTTTTCCAGGTTCTCGACGTTGCCGACGAAGACCGGGATGCTCGCGCCCTGCTCGGTGATGACGTGGAACTGGTCCAGTCCCTGCTCGTCCCGGCCCAGGGTGAGGCGGGCCAGGAATCCCTGGACGGCGGTGTCGCGCGACCAGAGAGAGATGAAGACCAGGTTGCCGTTCTCGTCACCGACGACGCCATCGGCCATCAGGTCGGGGCATTCGTCGATGCGATAGAGCGTCTTGGGGGAAGAAGGTGCAGGCATGGTGATGTCCTCGAAGTGAGCGGAGACAGCACCACCCGCTAGGGCAGTCACTGCCCCAGGGGGATGAAAGAAGACGCGGTGAACGTCGTTGTGAAGAATCAGACCGTGCGTCGCAACGCACCGTAGCCTTGAAGGTCTGGGCTACCTGGGCATGTTGTCGGCTACGCCGACGGACACGAGTCATAGCCTGCGCCAAGCTGCGTACACCGCGTGAGCGAAAAACCGACCCGGCGCCCAACCCTGTTTGCGCTGGCGCATCGCCCGCGGCGCCGGAAGGACGGCCGCAAAAGAAAACCGCCCCGGGGACACCGAGGCGGCAAAGATGACTGCTTGGCTCAGGGAGGAAAAGCCAGGGAGGTATGCAGTCGAATCTCGATTTTCGAGGCAGCCGCGAATTGCCGCATTAGGGTTACACCGAACCAAATGGAACACGGTGCGCTGGCAGCACAGCACCAGCCAAAAAAAAGCGGACCATGCCGTGAGGCACGATCCGCTTGTGGGTCAGGCTTTGAGCTGGCGTAGGCCGTCCGCGAGCAGCCACAGCGCCCGGTTGAGCCGGACGTTCTGGTCGATGCCCTGGACGGCTCGCGTGCGCTGCCGGCGCCCGTTGGCAGCACGGCCGCTCAGGCCGCCCTTGACCAGGTTCTCCTGGACTCTGTTGAAGACAGTCCACAGGTCGGCGCGGTTGTCGTCGTAACGACGGGGCCGCAGGATCTGGGTCTCCGTGATGGGCAAGGCCTTGCCCGAATCGTCGTACTTCAAGGTCAGCGCCGACCTGGCGAAGACCTCGGCCTCGCCGTTGTCCAGCGTGATGCCCTGCATGGCGTCGCGCGAGTCCTGCACGCGCTCGAAGCCGTGCAGCACCTCGTAGGCGCCTTCGATCACGTGATCGGTGACGTTGCCCTTGTGGGGCACCCGCACGTCGGCGAAGGTGTCGCCGCACACCAGGCCGTTGTGGCAGACGAATCTGAACAGGCCCGCGAGCATCTGGTAGCTGCTGCTGCCGTCGTGCGAGTTGAGCAGGATGATCTCGTTCGCCTCGGCACCGTTGATCTGGCTGGCGTGGCGAAGGCGCAGCATGTGCTTGGTGTAGTCGCGGCGGTCCTCGTGCCGCACGCGGGTCTGGCACACCATGAACGGCTGGAAGCCTTCCTTGCGCAGTTCAGTCAGCACAGCCGCCGTGGGGATGTAGCTGTACCGTTCGGAGCGGCTTTCGTGCGGGGTGTCCGCGAAGATGGACGGGGCCACGGTGCGAATCTGATCATCCGACAGCGGATAGTCGGCGCGCAGCACCGGGGAGCGAAAAGCGAAGCGGGAAGCGAGTTGCATGATGATCTCCTTGCGGAATGAAGCAATCGGTATCCAGCGGCCGAGGCCGGATGCGCGGATTGCATGGGACGAAGAAAAGCCCTGCTGAACAGGGCCTGATGGAAGGGATGAAGAAGCGCGTCGCTGGGAAGCGGCCTATGGGTTCTGAACCGGCTCCCAGCCTCGGCTATGCGGGTTGAAGCAAAGCGCTTCCTGGCCTTTAAGGATCGGCGTGAAGCCTTCGAGGAAGATGTAGCGCAAGTACAGGGCGCGGTAGGTCAGTGCCTGCCACGCCTGTTCTTCGCTCAGGCCGTTGGCGATGAAGTGCTCGCGCAGTTCGTCGTCGTCGGAAACCTCGTTGTTGGCCAACTGGTCTTCGACGAAGCGAAGCAGCTCGGGCGGCAAGGACGACATGAGGGTGTCCATGTGCGCCTCAGTCGGTGGCTGCATCGCCGGCCGCTTTGCGCGTCGGCTGCTGGTGGAAGGCATGCACCCTTGCGCGCCAGGTGGCGCAGCGCTGCGGCGCCATGTCGAGATAGCGCAGCGGGCACGAGTAGTAGTACGGGTGCTCGGCCTCGACCAGGAACTTGTAGCCCCATTCGCGGCCCTCGCTTTCCAGCAGATGGCAGCCGATCAAGGTGGCCGACTCGCCGGGTGCGAGACCCAGGACACCGGCCTGCTTGGCGGTGACGCGCACCACCGTCCACAGCACGTTGCCGACCAGCGTGTGGTCGATGACCTCACTGCACGACCGCTCGGTTTCCTCGGTTGCGGTCAGCTCGCGGATCAACTGATCGCGCGTCAATCGAACGAATGTCCAGCCCATGGAATGACTCCTGTGAGAAAGGGCCGGAGTCCTCCCGCCGGGGAAGGAGCCCCGGCGGGTGGTGGAAAGCCGCAGGCATGCGGCGTGAAATGGCGATGGGATCACACCCTGGCGAGGTGCCAGTCCTGGGACAGCGGAGCGAACTCGTAGCCCAGGTCGCCGAGGCGGTCGCGCTGCTGGCGCAGCACGCGCCGATCCACGGTGGCATCGAGCTTGACGACATCGCCCAGCGGCCAGAGTGTGTCGAACAGCGCCGCGTCGCCGTCGTCGTCCGCATGGGCCGTAGCCTCGGCAGACGCAGCAGCCGGCTCGCTGCCGAACGGCGTGGTATCGACCAGCGGGTCGCGCGAGCTGCGCGCCTTCTTCCGGCCGGCCGCCTTGGGGGCGGTCGTCGGCGTCGGCGTGGCGGTCTGCGCTTCCTCGTCGATCGGATCGACTTCCTGCGGACTCAGCCGGCGGGCGTCGTCACGGCTCAGGGCGTCGATGTTGGACAAAGTCATCCCACCCAGGAGGGCGCGGATCTCGATGACCATGCGGCCGTTGGCGCTGTACGTGGACGGGCGAATCTCCGCGATGGCGAAATCGCCCTCGTACTTGCCTTCGGCGTACTGGTCGAGTTCGGCGTTCTTCACGACGAACTCGCCGATGGAGGTCGCAAGGCGCCCGACGTTGAAGTCGCCGTTGCGGCCGTGGATGGTCTTGATGGCCAATTGGCCGGGAATGGTGATCATGAAGAACTCCTGCGGACGAAGCTGCGGTCACGCACACGGCCGTCATGGTGACGGTCGCATGCGCACGCGAGTGGGAGAAGACAAGGCCCTGGGCTCAATTCAGAGTCAGGGCCTTGCGGATCAGAACGACTCGGCAACTTCCAATGCGGGCGCATCGGCAGTGGCTTCATCGGCAGCTTCAGCGGCGGGCCTGGCGGGCTCGGACGCAGCGGCTTGCGGCTCGGCGGACGTCGCGGGGACATCCGTGGCGCGCACGTCGCGTTCGTCGCGGTCGTCGGCGTCGGTCGGCTTGGGCTCGGCCTTGTAGACGAGCTTGCCATCGACCTTGATCCAACTGACGAACAGCAGGCGGGCCTTGAGGCTAACGCCCTGCTCGCCGGCACGCTTGCCCTTGGAGTAGGTAAAGGTGTCGGTCCACAGGTCGCCCAGGCGGAAGCCGATCATCACCTTCTTCTCGGCATCAACCGCTTGGATGCAGCGGCGCACCAGGTGCTGCGCTTCGGAGCCCGAGACGCGCGTGTCGAAACGCACGTAGGCCACATCATCGCTGGGGCCGTTGAGCGCCGCGATGTCGCAGGCCAGGAACGCATCGCCTTTCTTGGGCTTCACTTCGCGGATGCGATTGAGATACCCGAGTCCGGTGATGTGCAGGTCGAAGAAGGACTTTTCGGTGGAAGTGGTCATGGTGAATCTCCTGAGAACAAAGAGGCGGAGACACACCCGACCCAAGGCGGGGAAGGTGTGGAACCCCCGCGTGGGTTGAAGGAACAGCTTGGGTGGCATCACCATCGGGAGAACCGATGGCCGTTCGCGCTGGGATGCCGGAGCGAACTGGGTGATCAGCGCGGTCGGAACCGCATCGCAGTCTTGAAGATCGAGACTGCCTGGGCATGCTGCTGACGGGTGTCAGCGGAACATGGTGGTAAGCGTGGCGCCTGGCACGCGCCCGCGCGAGCGGCAATCGGTATCCGTGACTCTCCGCATTGCTGGCGCTCTTCAGTCCATTGCGCCAGTGGGGAGCTTGAGCCGACATGCGGCCGGGGCCGCTGAACCAGAAAAAAGAGAAGCCCCCGTGAAGGGGCTGGGAAGCAGGCCAGTCAGTGGCCGGCCGGCGCAGCGGGCATGGGCTGCATCGACAGGTGCGTGGCCGTGGCCGACACTTCGAGGTCGTCCTCGCTGTGCAGGATGCGGGTAAAGACCCGTTCCTGCAGGTCGAAGAACTCGCCGAAGTCGTCGCCGCCGAATTCGGCGCGCGTCAGTTCCCACCAGTCGTCGAACGCATCGACATGGGGGTTGCAGCCCACGGCATAGGCGATCGTCTTGCGCCGTCCATCGGGCTGGCGCTCGCCACGCTCGGCCATGAAATACACGCCCTGGTCCTTGACCAGGATGACGCGGCACTGGTTGGCCGCTGCCTCGGCGAGCACGGGCCGAAGCGCGGCGCCTTTGAATCGAACAGTCATGGAAGTGATCTCCAATGGAGGTACGAGAAAATGGCTTCCCGCCGTGAGGACGGGAAGCCGCTTGGGGATGCAGGGACTCAGTGCTGGACGGGCTTGCGACCGGACAAGCGCTGCACGCGGATGAGGCGCCAGCTCCCGTCGTCGATCAGCCGCTCCAGCACCTGGCCCAAGGTGTCGAAGAACACTTCATCGACCCGCTCGACCAGCTCGCCTTCGCGATGCAGCTCCACCGCGTAGGTGTCGAGGCCGCGTTCGTAGAGCACGGTGACGCGCCCCTGGAACTTCGCCGAAGCGACGGTGAGGCCGATGGCCGGCGGCGTGGCGATGATGTTGCTGGGGCTCGGATCGACCACCGTGAAGTCCCGCGCGCCGGCATCCACCAGCAGGTGCGTGATGCGGCGGAATCCATCGGGCGCGGGCAACTGCTCCAGTTGGTGGATCAGCTCCTGCAGCTCGGGGCACTGCGGCTCGGGGATCGGCAGCTTGGCCGGCGCGGAACCCAGGGTGAGCCGCTTCACCGTGTGCGGCTGGCCGTCGGCGGTGAACTCAGTGCTCTCCTCGGGCGTATCCGCGCGCAAGCCGTCGAAGCGGCGCCGCGCATACGGTTCGACCTGCACCTTGGCGCCTTCGTCGGGCACGTCGGTGACGAGGGCCTTGTCGAGCACCGCGAACTCGGCCCGCCCCGTCTTGACGACGATGGCCTCGTCGGTGGTGGCGATGACCTTGCCCTCGAAGGGCTTGGGATCAACGTGGAAGCCCAGCGTCGAAACCTTGGGCTGGCCGTCGAAGATGTTGAACTTGAAGCTGCGGACGTTGGCAGGCACGTGGCCGCGAACCAGCGTCGGCATCTGTGCGCGGATGGCTTGGGTATCCATGGAAGACTCCTTGTGGCAACCAAGGGACTTCCGCCCGCAAGGGAGGTGTGTCCCTTGGGGGTGAGGTGGATGGACGCGACATGCGCCCGGAGAAGGAAAAGCAACCAGCACGGCGAACCGTGCCGCAGCCTCGAAGGTCTCGACTGCCTGGGCATGCTTGCCGGCAACGCCAGCGAACATGCGAGCAGCATGCGTCAGGCGTGGGCCAGCGTCGCGGGGGAATCGGCACTGCGCGGCCACCGGCTTCGTCCAGAAAGAGAACGAGCCCCGCGTGGGGGCTCGAAAGGTGGTGTCAGTCGTCGTAGATCGGCAGGCCGTCCAGCACCTGCGCATCGGCATCGAAGATCAGCATGCGCACGTCGGCGAGCGCGGCCAGGTGCAGCACGTGCACGAGGGATTCCGGCATGCCCTTCTTGCGATGCTCCTGCATCAGCCGCTTGGCCGTGATGCCTTCGACCGCGCGCAGGTTCTCGTCGGTCCAGGGCGTGGCGATCAGCTTCAACCCGATGGCCGGGCTGTACGGGATGCGGAAGGCGACGAACAGGAACAGCGTCGGCGTGGCGATGTCCGCAAGCTCGGCGAGGAAGCGATGCGCGTCGGCGTCGAGGTGCGCGCTGCTGATTTCCCAGCACCGGCTGTAGTAGCCGGTTTCATAGCGCAGGCGCCGCACGACTTCCCGCGCTGCTTCTTCGGAGTAAGTGTCGCCCACGTGCAGCGGCTTGCCGTCTTCCTGGGCCATCACGGCATAGACCACGTTGCGGGCGAGCCCGTGGCTGCGGCATTGCGCCTGCAACTCGTCGGGGACCGCCTGGTCCTCGGTGATCAGCACGAAGTCGTCCGAGAAGATGCAGGCCCGCCGTTCGACCTGGCTGTCCGGTAGATTCGACTGCGAAGGATGCAGCGGCAGGTAGGTCAGCGGGCAGTCGTCGTCGTAGGAGATGGCGAGCAGCCGCTGGACGGACAGGCCGTCGTAGCCGCGGACAAAGGGATTGTTGTTCGAGTAGGACATGGGATTTCTCCAGCAGGGGATGGCCGAGGCAATCCCCTGCTGGGGATTGAACCCCAGCGGGTGGATGAAGTGGCAGCCGGTCAGCCGGCAGCGGTAGAGGACGGGTCGCCCAGCGCCTTCAACAGGTCGAGCAGGCCGCCATTCGCAAGCTGGTACAGGCGGTTGTAGTCGTCGCCGGTCGGCGCCTGCTCCAGGCGATCCAGGCGCGCATCCAGGTTGAGGATGCTCTGGTGCACGTTGCGGGCGATGCTCAGCGCGGAAGGTTTTCCGGCCGGCTTAGGTGCATCGAGCACCGAAAGGACTTCAGCGGGCGATGGGTAGCGGCAGTCGGGTCCGTACTCGACCGGGAACACCTCGCGCCCGGTCAATCCGGTATTCGGGGTTCCGCTGCTGACACGCAGCACATACTCGTCGGGCACATCATTGCCGGCGTAGTCGAACACCACGATGCGCGGCTTGCGCACGTCGGCCGGCCAGCCTTCAAGGATGACCGCATCGATGTCGTCGTCGGTCACGAGCAGACCGATGGAAAAGTCAGGGGACATGAATCACTCCTTTCAAGAAAAGGAGGGACATGGCCCCATGCAGGGACGCATGTCCCTCGTGGGGTGGGAAGAAAAGAAGAACGTCGGCAGGCCGCAGCGCGGCTCACCAGCCGTTGTAGTTCAGCGTCAGGTCGGCGATGACCTTGCGCCGTTCCAGGTCGAGACCGCCCAGGTCGGACAGACCCTCGAAGCCGCAACGCTTGAGCATCGCACCGCCCTCGCGGGCGTTGTAGAAGCTCACCATCGCGGACAGGAACATCCGCTGGCCGCTGCTCAGGACGCCGAGGGCATCGTTGAGCATCAGCAGCTTCGGCCGCAGATCCCACTTGGTGGTGGCACGCTGCAGGCCTTCGCGGGTACCGTCGCCGAACCATTCGGCTCCGGCGATGTCGACGCCGCGTTTCCACGCCTCGAAGAAGGCTTGGGGCGCGGCGGCGAAGTGCTGGTGTTCCAGCTCGATCTGATCAAGTACCTCTTGAGGCAGGGCACGGTTCATGACATGGGCTCCTGGTGGTTGGACATCACGGGTGGAGGCGCTGCTGCCAGCGGCCCGTTTGCAGGGCGTGCTCGGCGGCGTGGTGCGAGCGGAAGTAGCTGACCGACTCGCGCGAGACCGGGCCGTCCGCATCGGCGGTGCCGATGTAGTGGCCGGCCGCGCTGCACAGCACCTGCAGGGGCAGGCGCTTGCCGACGTAGGCCAAGGCCTGGTAGCCGATGGATTCCGCGCGGGCCTGTTCAGCACTCAAAGGTGCCGATGCGAACGCAAGGGACATGGGGTTCTCCTGGTGGTTGAAGACCGGGAGCACCACGCCCTGACGGGAGCGGATACCTCCCGAAGGGTTGAACATGAACGGCATCGGCGTTGTGAAACGCCTGTCCGCGGTGGTCGATGCGAAGCGGACTGGTGGGTCGCACGAGAGGATTCCCGCGGCAGCCGAAAGACCCAGGCTGCTGGCATGTGCTGATCAGGTCAGCAACACGTGCCGCAAAGGATCACGCTGGGGCGCGTTCTGCGTCACGGGGGAATCGGTTCCCGCCTCGTCCCTGATTGCTGCTGGGTGCTGCCCAATGATTCGATAAATGTTGTATTATTGAATCATGAACGAGACCCAAGCCATTTCCGCCCTGGGCGCCCTGGCTCACACCCAGCGCCTCCGCGTGTTTCGAGCCCTGGTCGTCGCCGGCCCCGAAGGGCTCACGCCCAGCGTCCTAGCCGACCAGCTCGATGTGGCCCGCAACACGCTGTCCTTCCACCTGAAGGAGCTGGCCCATGCCGGCCTGGTCAGCATCGAACAGCAGGGCCGCAACCTGATCTACCGCGCCGACTTCGCCCACATGAACGGGCTGCTCGGCTACCTGACCGAGCACTGCTGCCAAGGCGGCGTGTGCGAGGCCAACGAATCCACCCGCGCCTGTACCTCCTGCTGAAAGGAACCTCCATGAAACGCTTTCACGTCCACCTGCATGTCGATGACCTGGACCGCAGCGTCGGCTTCTATTCCCAACTGTTCGCCGCGCAGCCGGCGCGCATTGAAAGCGACTATGCGAAGTGGATGCTCGAAGATCCGCCGGTCAATTTCGCCATCTCCACGTGCGGCAGCAAGCCGGGCATCGACCACCTGGGCATCCAGACCGACGACGCCGACGAACTCGCCGCCCTGAAGGCCCGCGCGCAGGCCGCTGATATGGCACTGCTCGACGAAGGCACTACGACCTGCTGCTATGCGCGCAGCGAGAAACACTGGATTACCGACCCGCAAGGCGTGGCCTGGGAGCACTATTACACGCTGGGCAACATCCCCGTATTCAACGAAGCGCCGCAGCCCGCGCCGGGCACCGCTCCGGCTTGCTGCGCGCCGATGGATAGCCGGTCTACCGCGAAGCAGGCTTCTTCCTGCTGCTGACGCGAGGCGCGCATGACGACTGAAAAAACCTACAACGCGCTGTTCATCTGCACCGGCAATTCGGCGCGTTCCATCCTGGCGGAAGGCATCCTCGACGAGCTGGGCCAAGGGCGATTCCACGCCTATTCGGCGGGGAGCCACCCCAAGGGCGAAGTCCACCCGCTGGCGCTCGCCACGCTGGAGCGCCTGCACCTGCCGACGACCGGCTACCGTAGCAAGAGCTGGGACGAATTCGTGGCGCCCGGCGCGCCGGTTTTCGATTTCATCTTCACCGTCTGCGACAACGCCGCCGGCGAGGTGTGTCCCGTTTGGCCAGGCAAACCGGTCTCGGCCCATTGGGGCGTGCCCGATCCGGCCGCCGTCGAAGGCAGCGAGGAACAGCAGCGCAAGGCGTTCATGGACGCTGCGTTGACGCTCAAGCGTCGCATCGAGCTGTTCCTGTCGCTGCCGCTCCAACGGCTCGATGCCATGTCGCTCCAGCACGAGCTGCGCGCCATCGGCAAGCAGTGACGTAGCGCGATGGCCATACAGACTGAAGCCGTTGCCGCCACGCCATCGTTCTCGATGAGCATCTTCGAGCGCTACCTGACGGTGTGGGTACTGCTGTGCATCGTCGCCGGCATCGCCCTGGGCCAGTTCGCGCCCGGCGCATTCCAGGCCATCGGTCGCATGGAAGTGGCCCAGGTCAACCTGCCGGTCGGCCTGCTGATCTGGATCATGGTGATCCCGATGCTGCTCAAGGTGGACTTCGGCGTGCTCGGCCAGGTCCGCCAGCACTGGCGCGGCATCGGCGTGACGCTGTTCGTCAATTGGGCGGTCAAGCCGTTCTCGATGGCGCTGCTGGCCTGGCTATTCATCCGCCACGTCTTCGCCGACTGGCTGCCGGCCTACCAGCTCGACAGCTACGTCGCCGGCCTGATCCTGCTGGCCGCCGCGCCCTGCACGGCGATGGTGTTCGTCTGGAGCCGGCTGACGGGCGGCGACCCGATGTTCACGCTCTCGCAGGTGGCTTTGAACGACACCATCATGGTGTTCGCCTTCGCGCCCATCGTCGCTCTGCTGCTCGGCCTGTCCTCGATCATCGTGCCGTGGGACACGCTGCTGATCTCGGTGGTGCTCTACATCGTCATCCCGGTCATCATCGCCCAGGTATGGCGCCGCTCGCTGTTGCGTCGTGGACAGGCAACATTCGACCGGGCGCTGGAACACATCGGCCCGCTGTCCATCGCCGCGCTGCTGTTGACCCTGGTGATGCTGTTCGCCTTTCAGGGCCAGGCCATCCTGCAGCAGCCGCTGGTGATCGCGATGCTGGCCGTGCCCATCCTCATCCAGGTGTTCTTCAATTCCGGCCTGGCCTACTGGCTCAACCGCCGTGTCGGCGAGAAGCACAACATCGCCGGCCCCTCGGCGCTGATCGGTGCGTCCAACTTCTTCGAGCTGGCCGTGGCGGCCGCCATCAGCCTGTTCGGCTTCCATTCCGGCGCCGCGCTGGCCACCGTGGTTGGCGTGCTGATCGAGGTGCCCGTGATGCTGCTGGTGGTGCGTGTGGTCAACCGTTCTCGCGGCTGGTACGAACAGGCCCCGCGCAATGTGATCAGGCATCCGGCATGAGCACCATCACGATCTACCACAACCCGGATTGCGGCACGTCGCGCAACACGCTGGCGCTGGTCCGCGCCAGCGGCATCGAGCCCACCGTCATCGAGTACGTGAAGGTGCCGCCCGCCCACGAGACCTTGAAGGCGCTATTTGCGCGGATGGGCATGCGCGTGCGGGATGCGTTGCGCGTCAAGGGCACGCCCTACAAGGAACTGGGCCTGGATGCCGCACATTGGAGCGACGACCAGTTGATCGACCAGATGCTGGCGCACCCGATCCTCATCAATCGGCCAATCGTGGTGTCTCCCTTGGGCGTGCGGCTGTGTCGCCCTTCGGACATGGTGGTCGATTTGCTGCCGAAGCGGCCAGCGGAAGAGATACGCAAAGAGGACGGCACGTCGCTCCTGGTGGACACGTCGATCGCCGGCAGCGACCCGGACCTTGCGCTGGCGCTGCATGAGGCCGGTCTTCCCACCGACGACCTGACCGAGCCGGGGCGTCGCTTCTTTGCCTATGCCACCGTGTCAGGTGAGCGCGTGGGCTTCGGCGGCTTCGAGCACATGGACCGGGACGTACTGGTGCGCTCCCTGGTGGTGCTGCCACAAGCACGCCATCGCGGCATCGGCAGCGGCATGCTCGCGCTGTTGCTGCGCCGCGCCTTCGATGAAGGCGGACGCGAAGCCTGGTTGCTGACGACGACGGCAGCGCCGTTCTTCGAGCGCGCGGGCTTCAATCCCGCGGAACGCGCTGCCGCGCCAGCGGCGATCCTTGCCACACGGGAGGCCGCGAGCCTGTGCCCTTCGAGTGCTGCGCTGCTCAGCCGCCACATGACGTTGTGATGCAGTCTCACAAGACTGTGCCGGAGCGGGGATGAATCCGCTGATGGAACAAGCGCCGAAGGTCACTCAGACCTTCGGCTGGAGAGGAATCAATCCACCTGTGGGCTGCAAGCAGGCCAGGCTGTCGTCAAAGCCATTCGCTGCGTCAGCAATCTCACCCGGCCCGTTTCGTGGCTGGGGCCGGCATCCTCTGGCGTGTATCCACACACAAAGGGAACCCGTTGTTCCGCCGGCGGGCACCGGCACCGAATACCGTCGACCGCAAGCGGTCTCCTGGCACCTCGCAGCCTTGCGGGCCAAGGCGTCAGGAGACCGCTCGCGGATGGACGGAAGCACGTCGATCAGCGGAATCGCGGCGAGCGCGATTCGATGGAACAATGACCTTCTCGCCCTGCCAGCCGTGATCGGCCTGTGCAGGACGCGCACACCGTTGCAGAAGGGAACGCGCGCTGGGGAGTCCCGCGAGGCGCGGGAGGTTTGCCCCGCCGTCGGCAGCAGCCGGCGTGGCAGAGGGAGATAGGGGCGTCAGTTCGCCCTGGGGCGCCGACGCGGTGGGCCTGATGCACGGCTGGATGCGCCGCGCTTGCCTGCTCCGGTATCTTCGACCGGCTGCGTGCCCTTGCAGTCCGGGTAGCGGCTGCAAGACCAGAACGCGCCGCTCTTGCCGCTGCGCTGGCGCATCGATGCGCCGCACTGCGGGCAGCTCGGTGCGGGCGGCAGTTTGAGGTTCAGCGTGGCGCCGCGGTACTGCTGCACGAGCTGAGCGACCCAGCTCGATTGCTTGGCGATGAAGGTGTCCAGCGTCATCTGGCCGGCCTCGATCATGTCCAGCGCCTGCTCCCACACCGCCGTGGTGCCCGGGTCGGCGATGGCCGCCGGCACGGCGTCGATCAGCGTGAAGGCGGCATCCGACGCGCGGATGGACCTACCCCTCTTCAACAGATAACCGCGGGCCAGCAGCCCGCTGATGATGTTGGCGCGCGTGGCCTCGGTGCCAATGCCCGTGGTGTCCTTGAGCTTCTGCTTCAGGCGCGGGTCGGTCACGAGCTTTGCGACGCCCTTCATGGCCCTGACCAGCTCGCCTTGCGTGTAGGGCTTGGACGGCAGCGTCTTCAACGCCTTCAGTTCGACCTGGCCGACCTGGCAGGCGGCACCTGCCTGCAGCGCCGGCAACACCTGTCCGCGCTGTGCATCCTCACCGTCACCGTCCTCGGGCTCCGGCGCCGCCAGCACTTGGCGCCATCCGGCCACCGCGATCTGCATGCCGACCGCCACCAGCGACTGCCCGCCGCACGTGAGCTGCGCCACCGTCCGGTCGAACTCGTGGTGCGGCAGGAACTGCGCGAGGTAATGGGCGCGGATCAGCCGGTAGACGGCCAGCTCCTTGTCGCTCATCGCCGAGAGATTGGCCGGCTCCAGCGTCGGAATGATGCCGTGGTGCGCCGTGACCTTGCCGTCATTCCAGGCCCGTGAACGCTGCTGGCGGTCCAGGCGGTCGATCAGCGGCCGCAGACCGGGATCGGTCTTGACCAGGCTGTCGAGGACGGCCGGCACCTCGGC
This sequence comes from Hydrogenophaga sp. NFH-34, assembly GCF_021401345.1. Taxonomy (GTDB): domain Bacteria; phylum Pseudomonadota; class Gammaproteobacteria; order Burkholderiales; family Burkholderiaceae_C; genus Hydrogenophaga; species Hydrogenophaga electricum. The sequence continues at coordinate 115,185 of NZ_JACBGE010000001.1, read as the reverse complement.
CAGCATGCTCTCGGGCAGGTAGCCCGAATCCGAGCGCGGATAGGTCGTTGCCTTGTGCGTCTCGTACAGCGCCTGGGCAATGTCCAGCGTCTCCTGCACGTCGAGGCCCAACTGCTTGGAACACACTTCCTGCAAGGTGCCGAGGTCGAACGGCAGCGGCGGGCCTTCGCGCACGCGCTCGGTCTCCACCGACAGCACCTGGGCGGTGCCGGCCGCGCGCAGGCGTTCGGCGGCCTGCTGCGCCACCGGCTGCTGCAAGCAGCGGCCGGCGTCGTCGGTGCTGCCCTGTGGCGGCATCCAGCTTGCGACGAAGGACTGGCCTGCATGCGAGAGTGCCACCTCGATGGCCCAGAATGGCACCGAGACGAAGCGCGTGATCTCGCGATCCCGGTCCACGACCAGCTTGAGCGTCGGTGTCTGCACACGCCCGACCGACAGCACGCCGTTGTAGCCGGCCTGGCGCCCCAGCAGCGTGAACAGGCGGCTCAGGTTCATCCCGATCAGCCAGTCGGCACGCGACCGGGCGAGCGCGGAGAAGTACAGCGGCAGCGTCTCGGCGGACGGCTTGAGCGCACCCAGCGCCTTACGGATCGACGCATCGTTGAGCGCCGACAGCCACAGCCGCTGGATCGGGCCGCGGTAGCCGCACAGCTCGATGATCTCGCGGGCGATCATCTCGCCCTCGCGGTCGGCATCGGTGGCGATCACCAGTTCGCCCGCCTTGGCGACGAGCTGCTGCACGACCTTGAATTGCGCCGCGGTCGCCGCCTTGGGCTCGACGCGCCACCGTTCGGGAAGAATGGGCAGTTGCTCGATGGCCCAGCGCTTGTACTGCTCGCCGTAGCCTTCGGGCGGAACCGCTTCGACCAGATGACCGATGCACCAGGTCACGACGACACCCGCACCGCTATAGCAGCCGTTGCCGCGTTGGCCGGCGCCCAGCACACGGGCGATGTCCTTGCCCTGAGACGGCTTCTCGCACAGGAACACGCGCATGAAGCCTCCTTGGAAATGAGCGGTTCGTCGGATGGGCCCAGCTTGGCCGGGCCAGCGAATGCCGACAGCAAGGAAGCCGATTGGCGCAGACACCGCTTTGTGATCGGCAGGCGATCCGCTGCCGCAGTGGTGCGAGCAAGACCGCAGCAACTGGCGCAGCGGAAGCGTCGTTTCGGGAGGGCGGCTGGAATTCGGTGGACGACCCTGGAGCTATCCCCTGGGGATAGCTGGTGCATGGCGGGCGTCTGACGGTTGCTACAGCCGCCCTCGGGAGAGCGGCACAGCGCAAAACGGCGAGCGAGCTACTGCCCGCCGGCCGGCTTGGCGCTGAGCGTCACCGACTCGATGCGGTACGGCAGGATGCCCACGCGCCGAGCCTCGATCTTGAAAGTCGTGCGCTCGTTGTCGTCAGCGTCTTCCCACTCGTCCTTGACCGTGCGGCCCTCGACCAGCACCCGCATGCCCTTCTGGTACAGCGTCTGCCAGTGGTTCGCGTCGCGGTGCCACAGTTCGACCGGCGCCCAGAAGCCGCCGCGGTCCTCAAACTCGCCGTCCTTCTTCGGGATCGGGTTGTCGAAGTAGACGTTCAGGCGCAGCAGCCGGCGCGGCTCGTCATTGCCATTGGGGAATTCGCGGTAGTCCGGCGCAGAACCGATGTTGCCTTCGCCGACGAAGTGCGTACTCATGGTGACTCCTTGGGGGTGGTGGATGGAACGGACACGGCATGCCCGTGGACACGCCGCAGGTAAGCCGCTTCGGCCTGCGCGGCCTTGCTGGCGCACTCCTGGGCCTGGCGGCCCAGCGTGTGAAGGAGGCTGATCTGCATGTTCAGCGCGATGCGTTGCAGCTCCATCGCGTACAGGCCGTCGATCAGCGAGGCCGGCGTCGCCGGGCGGTCCAGCAGCGATTCCCACAGCGCCACGCCCATCGAGGAACGGTCGTGGTTGCGCCAGCGCAGGAAGGTCGTGCCTGCGCCCGTGGTCTGCTGGGCCAGTTGCACGTCGAGCAGCGAGAACGGGTAGGCCCGCGCTTGCTGCAGAACGCGCCGCTGCGCCAGGGCGATCAGGTTGTCGCGAAGCGCCGTGCATTGGTTGGCCCAGGCTTCCAGACTCCCCTTACCCTTAAAAGGCTGTAAAAGGCCTTTTAGGTAGCCCGCGTGTTCCAGGCGCTGGAAGTCCGCCTGTTCCAGCGGCAGGAAGCGCGCCGGTTGGCCGGTGGAAGACGGTGCCGTCATGCCTTTGCGCCTTCGCCACCGTGATCATGGTCATGGTCGTCGTCCGCTACGTCGGCTGCGCCAGCGACGGGTGCGGCATCAGCGGCTGCGCCAGGCTTGCCCGCCCGCCGCGCGATCGGTGGTGCAAAGCGCGAGCGGCGCGTGCCTTCGAGCACGTCCTGCGGCAGTTCGCCGAACTTCTCCAGCGCCGCCCGCGCCACCGCGTTCTTCGAGGCGAAGTCGTCGCGCGTCGCGCCGGAGTAGCGGTACTGCTGTGCCAGGGAGAACAGGCTGCGCAGCGCGTGCGCGCCGTCGTTGAGCCAGCGTTCCAACGTACTGCGGTCGATCAGTGCGGTGTGGTGGGCAAGGATCAGCTTGCGCGCCAGGTCGTCATAGTCGGCCAGCAGGTACACCGCCATGAAGCCGAGCTGCGCGTTGACGAACAGCGGCAGCTTCACGGGCTGCACGTTCATGTTCTCGCCCAGCGAAAGCGCAGGCGGCACGTCGGCCAGTGCCTGGTCCACCTGCTCGCGCAGCGCCTGCAAGCTCGTCTTGGTCTGCGTCAGCTTGTCCTCGATGCGCAGCATCCAGAAATCCGAGTAAGGATCGTCCTGCTCGGCACCGCGCTTCATCTTGTTCATCACGCTGATGTAGCCGTTGAGGCCGATGATGCCGGGCCGACCCTCGGCGGGCGCTCGACCATGCCAGATGCGCGAAGCGTGGTGGGTGTGCAGCGTCAGCGACATCGCGCTGCGCAGCGATCCGAGGTTCAACTGCAAGGGCTGCTGGGATTCGTTGGCCATGGTGACGACTCGCGGTAAAGGAACGAGCCGCCAGCATCGGCATCGCCCGGAAGGGCGTCAGTCAACAAACCGCAGCGGGTGCGTCCCCGGTTGTCGTCCCGGAAGGCCGCGTGTTGCGTCTATCCCCAGGGGATAGCTCCCCGTCTCAGGCGATGAAGACGGGGACCGAACCGGGGGCGCGGAAGGCTGCGTGTTCCACCTATCCCCTGGGGATAGGTCCGCGCCGGGCTGCGACGGTGCGACACATGACAGAACCGAAGCCGATGGCTGGAAGGCTTCGTGTCCCAGCTATCCCCTGGGGATAGCTGTTCAGGCGTTGCCCAACGTCGAACGCAGCTTCGCCAGGTAAGCCCGCGCTGCCTCACGGCCGGGGCCGTTAGGTGCGGGCGGTGGCGATGCAGAAGGAGCCGGTTCGGGTGGCCGTGGCGGCGGCGCAGGCGGCGTCGATGGCGAGCCGCCTTCGCCGGCCCAAGCCTTGAACTCGCCGCGGATCGCCTTCTGGATGATGCCGAACAGGTAGCCGGCCGGGTTGCGCACCGCGCTGTTGCGACAGCGCGCATCCCATTCGTCCAGCACCGCCTGCCGCAGCGACTCGTCCACCTGCTGCAAGGCCACCATCGCGCCGCTTTGCTGTTCGTCCTTCAAGCGCAGCAGGCGCTCGGGCAGGCGCAGGTGCTGCAACGCCTTCGCGCGCGGTACTGTACGTACTTCACTATGATTTTCTTTACGTACTGTACGGTCCTCCTTCGGATTCCGAAGTGAGCCGTCTGGCGCGGGTTTCGGCCCTGCTTCGGAATCCGAAGACGGGCCGTCGAGATTCCGAAGTAGGCCGTCCTGGCCTTCTTCGGATTCGTGATCCACAGGCTCTTGTGGATAACTCGCATCGACCCATTCGTTGCAGGCCATGCGTTGTGCCAGCACCTGTAGGCGCGTGGGCAGCGTGCGGCCATTGAGCATCGGGTCTTCGGCGATCTCGCGCAGGGTGTTCGCACCGACGATTTGCACCGCCTTCGCGGCATGGGTCAGCGCCTGGCTGACCAGGCCCAGGTAGTCGGGGTCGAGCTGCATCGCCTCGAAGGGTGTCAGCGGTTCGTCGTGCAGCACGTAGAGGTTGCCCAGGATGCGCCCGGTCTTCGGGTCGCGGCGCCGTCGCACCAGGCTCAGCCAGCGCGTCAGCCGCAGCAACGTCAAGGCGCGCGCCACGGTCTCGTGCGAGGCTTGTGCCGCGCATGGCATTGAGGCAAGAAAGGGCCGGAGCTGGTCGTAGGTCGGGAAAGCCGTCACGCCGTCGCTCTGGAGCTGCAGGCGGAACACCTGCCAGGCGTTGCGCTCCAGCGGCGTCAGGCGACGGTCGAGGAACAGCGCGCGCGGCACGCTCTCGTGCCGGTTGCCGCTGTACAGGAAACCGTCGCTGACCGGCGCGGACTGCGCCGCAGGGGCAGTGCCGCGCGGGGCTGGCGGTGCCGATGGTGTCGGGGGGACCAGTTCGCGCAGCGCGTCGTCGAACAGTGCCGACAGCGCCACGGGGCCATCGCGCCGGGGTGAGCCGCCGGTCGCCATGGTCTACACCAGCCCCTGATCGATCCAGTTGCGTATCGCCGACCAGATCACCGACATCGGCAGGTTCAAGGTCTCGGCCAGGTCCATGGTCAGCGCCAGCATCGCCACCTCGTCGTCCAGCGCGACGCCGCGCTCCGTGACGCCGGCCTTCCATTGCTTCCACAACGCCGTGTCCTGCGCCTCGTCCAGCACTGGATGCCGCCCCTTGCGCTTGGGCAGGCCGAGTATGTCGCGGCGCAGGGCCACCTCCTGGTGCGTCAGGCCGTAGAAGCGGCTGACCATCTCGGTGCTAGCGCCCAGGCGCAGCATGCGGTCAACCGTGGCGATCTCGCGCTCCACGTCGTGCACCTGGCTCAGCAATCGCTTGAGCACCTCGCGATTGACCGACACCGAGCACCACGAGACCGTGGCATTGACCAGCATGCTCACGAGTTCGGGATGCTTCAGCGCATCGAGTTCTTCCTCGCCGAAGCCCATCGCCTTGCAGCGTCGCAGTTGCCCGTTGCGCAGGTCGTGCAGCGCCTGTGCGATGACGGCCTGGTTGAGCGGGTGCGGTGCGGACATGGGTGGTCTCCGCTCAGGCGCCGCGGCCGGGGTCGCTGGAGGCCGCGCCGGTCTCCAAATCCAGAAGCCGCCGCGCCAGGCGCAGCAACCGAAACAGCTTCACCAGAGCGGCATCGCTCAGGCGTGGATGGGCACCGCCGCCGCACAGCAGCGGCGCCAGATCGTCCGCCAGCCGGGCGCGATCGAGCCCGGCCGCGGCACGTGCGGCGCACAGCGCCTGCAGCAGCGTCAGCACTGCCCGTGCGAATGGCGGCACGGCGCGCGGGGCCGGCGGCGCCGTGCAGGTGAAGCCGATGCCGCCGTCGCTGGGCTCGACCTGTTCGGCCACGGCGGCTTCCTCGGCGATCTCGCGCGCGAACTGCGCGATGTGCACGCGCAGCCGATCCGGCACGTCCAGGCCGGGCTCGATGTACCAGACGTCCGAGATGGGATAGAGCCCGCCCGCCTGCACGGGGATGGCGCGCAGCGCGTCGGCCTCGAAGTCGGGCAGCTTGTCGCCCATCTGGTCGGCCACCATGCGCTGGATGGATTGCAGGCGGTCGGTGGTCGTCGCCGGGGAGACGATGTGGCCCTGCAGGCGTTCATCGCGTTGCTTGTCGTCCTGCTGCTCGTCGCCCCGCTGCGCGCTTTCGGCGCCGCTGGTCGAGGCCGCCTGGTTGGCGCCTGCCGACGCGGGAGCGGGAGGCGCTGACGACTGCACCGAAGGCCGTTCCGGCGCGGACGCAGACGACGCCGGGGCTTGAGGTCTTGCTGCCTGCGGCGGCGCCGGATCGCTGGTCAGCGCACGCTGCCGGCTCTCCGTGTCGTCGATCTCCAGGCTCAGCGTGTCGTAGTCCGCTTCCAGCAGATCGGCCATCTGGCCGACCAGCTCGTCCTGCACCCGCTGCGGCGAGAAGTTGTCCGGCTGCGCATCGAACTGCGCAAGCACGTCCTGGAACAGCGTGGCGAAGTCCACCGACAGGCTGCGGCCCAGCGCACGCCGCTCCCAAGTGCGTTCGCAGGCCTTGCGCAGCACCGCGAGCCGTTCGACCTGGTGCCGGCCCAGCCCACCGTACAGCAAGCTCGGGATCGCCGGTAGCAGGTAGTGCACCGCGTCCTGCATGCGGCTGATGTGCGACTGCGGCAGCGGGAAGCCATCGGCCGTGAGCCGACGTGCCAGCTCGCTCTGCGACAGCGATTGGCCGCTGTCCCGCCCCATCTCCTGTTCGTAGAACTCGCGCGCCTTCTCCACGCCCAAGGCCCGCTCGATGAAGCTCAATCCCCCGCGCAGCTCGTTCTCGGCCAGGTGCCCGGTCAGCATCACTACCTCGCCGCGCTGCGGCCAGGGGCGGAACAGGCAGGGGATGCGGAGAAAGCGTTCGTCCTTCGTCTCGCTCCACAGCTCGCGCAGGATCGCCAGGCGCGTGTTGCCGCCGTTGCGGATGATGTAGTGCGGCTCGCCGGGCCGGCGCGTGATGGCGGGCGGCGCGTCCAGCCCGCGCTCGCGAATCGACGCCTTGATGTCCTCGTAGGCCGGGTTGCGCGTCACGCGCGGGTCGTGGTCATAGGGGCGCAACTGGTCCAGCGTGACGACCATCGGCGTGTCGGCGATGGGGTCGGTCAAGGCTGCGGCCGAAGGGCTGCTGCGCTCGAAGCCCGAGGCCAGCAGCTTCGCGGCCATGTCGTCCGGCGTCATGTCAGCCATGGCTGCGCTCCTGCGGCGATGCCGCGGCTGCCTGCGCCTGGCGGTCGGCGCGGCGAAGCTGCGCACGGGCATTGCGCTCGGCGCGGTGGTCGCTCGCCGTCGAGCTGGTGTAGATCGGCGCGCAGCCCTGCTTCGTGAACAGCAGGTGCCCGCCACGGGTGCGCACCACCTTCCAGCCCTCGTCCAGGGCAAACTCGATCAGCGCTCGCAGCCGCTTGTGGCCGCGCGCCAGTTCATGCGCGCTGGCCATGGCCGGCCCCTCCCGCGTTCTCTCGGCCGGTGACGAGCGCGAAGCGCTCCTGCCACGCCGGGAAAAGCTCGCCGGCCAGCGCGCGCATGGTGTCCAGTGCCGCGGGTGCGGCGCGGCCCGCCGGCTGGCGGTACTCCACGCGGTGCACCGGCAAGCCTCGCGTCGCTGCGCGCGGATACGCCTCGATCGCCGGCACGTCGGTGTCCAGCACGCGCACGCCAGGCTGCCCCTGGAACACCTGTCGCAGCGCTTGCTGGATCAGCCGCGCGTTCGACGACACCGGATGCACGCGGTTGATGAGCAGGTGCAGCGGCGGCGGCTCGATGCCCAGGTGCCGGTACGGCGCGATGTCCTCGATGAGCTGCAAGGTGCCGCGGCGCAGCTCGCGGGCCGCGAGGATTTCCGGGGTCACCGGCGACAGTGCCAGGTCCGAGGCCAGTACCGCCATTTCCAGCAGCACGCTGCGCGCGCCCTGGGTGTCGATCAGCAGCAGGTCGTAGCGCGGCGCGAGCGTCGGCAGCAGGTGGCGCAGCCTCAGTCTGCCATCCGGCGCGTGCAGCAGCAGCGTGTTCAGCTCGCCGCGGTCGTCGTTCGACAGCACCAGGTCCAGCCCGGCGATGGCGGTACGCGATACCAGTTGCTCGGCGCGCTGCTCGTTGTAGGCCAGCATCTCGTAGATGCCGGCCGGCGCGCGCTCGGCCAGCGTGAAGTAGCTCGACAGTGTGGGCTGCACGTCCAGGTCCAGCAGCAGCACGCGCAGCCCGGCGTCGGCCGCGAAGCCGCCCAGGTTGGCCGCCGTCGTGGTCTTGCCCACGCCGCCCTTGGTCGAAATGATGGACACCACCTGCATGGGCTTCTCCCGGTTGATTGGCATGTGCCGGAAGAAGCGTCAGGCGCGCTCGTTGAGGCGGTCAGCGATCCATTGCTCGACCTCCACCGAGTCCCATCCCACGGCGCGCACGCCCAGGCGCAGCGCCTTTGGGAACCTGCCCTCCTTCATGAGCGAATAGATGTGGGCGCGCTTGAAGCCGGTCTTGGCCTCGACTTCGGCGCGGCGCAGGATGCGGTGCTCGGCCGGCGTAACCGGCGCTGTCGTCTGCGAAGACATGAGAGACACTCCTTGACGCTCATTGGCGTTGTTCGGAAAGTGCCTCGCATTGAATAGACGGCCGCCGCGGAAATCACTGCAATTGCAGAAGGCGCGACTGCAATTGCAGGGCGCGGCCGGGACTTGAATCAGCGCGACGCTTCGAGGTGGCGCCGCGCCTGCGCGAGCTTGCTCCACAGCGTGCGTTCGCTCAGGCCCGGCCGGCCTTCGTGGTGCGCGAGCAGCGCGCTCACCACCGCGTCCATGCTGTGGAAGGACGAATAGGCCGTGCCCGAGGGCGACTTGCCCAGCAGCAAGGTCAGCAGCCCACCGATGATATTGAGGTAGGTCGTCTCGCTGCGCAAGCCCGGCTCGCGCGACGTGTCGCTGGCATCGCCGCGCGCCGCCTGTACCTTCGCCAAGGCTTCGTGCGCGGCTCGCAGCGCCTCGCGCACCTGCGAGAGTTCGGCGAGCTGCACCTTCGTTGCCTCGCGGTCGGCCAGCAGGATGTTGAGCGTGTCCACGCTCACCACCGGATGCACCGCGCGTTCGATGTCGTCAAACAAAAAACCCGGCCGCTCGCCGGGGTAGTAGTGGGCCATCCACGCTTTGAGGTCCACATGGCGCACGGTCAGTTGCGGATCATCTAGCGCCGGCCGTTGGCCGTCCATTACGATACCGTCCCTGCCACCGGCCAGCTCGCCATGCGTCAGCGCGTCGAAGATGCGGTCGGCATATAGGCGCAGCAGTGGCCAGCGCGGAAACTCGTTGGCCTCCGGCATCGCGCGCCGCCCCAGCGTTTGCAAGATGCGTTGCTCGAAGCGCAGCAGTCCGCACCAGCGGATTGCCGCCTCCATCGGGCGGTAGTAAGTCTTGGCGCCAAAGGCAAGGCTGCTCGATTTCGGCATGTCGTGCGCTTCCCATCGTCGGATCGACAAGTGGCAAGCGCGCGCAGCCCACGTGGGCGCGACGATTGCCCAGAACCCGATCAAGCGCGGGCCGGTCGGCACATGGTGAACGTTGGGTTCGGCGCTGAAGCCGAGCGTCGCATAAAAGGCAAACACTTCTTGCGATGCCCAATACACCTCCACCATAATGCGCCTGCGAAAAGTCTTGTTACCGGCGCAACGGTTTGAAATATCGCGCATCCATCAGGGATGCCGCGCTCAACCAGAAAACCAGGGCAAATCTTTCTTAGGAAATGGGGCGGGGTAAAGCGTCAATGCGTCGGCCGGATGAGCCGGTTTGCATCCAGGCAAAGCTCATGCGTTCCGCGTCAGTACACTGACTTCGGCAGCGCGCCGGCATCGGTCTCTCATGCCATGCGGATTACCCCAGCGATGTGCCCCCTATCGTCGTGACGCATGGTGGTCGAACGGTGATGCAAATCCGGTCTTGCGCCAGACCCAATATGCATCGACCGATCCAGTATTCCCCACCTCATGCCAGGCGTTGATCGCCGCCAACTGGCGTGCCTGCCACACGCTCCGCGCGGTCGATGAACTGGCGCAACGGTTCCAGGATGTCCCCCTGTGGCCGCAGCAGATACGTCGTCAACGAAACGTCCCGCTCCGCAAGCGGTCGCGCCACCACTTCGGCTTGCGTGCAGCCTTCGAGATGCGCTGCACTGGAGAACCCCACGCCATAGCCCGCAGCCACCAGGGCCAGCATCAGCGAATGGGTGCTGACGTACTCCGCCACTGCTGGCTGAATGCCAATGGATCGGAACAGGTGTTCGCGCTGCTGCTGGCAACCGTCACACACCTGCGGGTCGCACAGCACCAGCGAATACTTCACCACCTCCTTCAGCGGCACTTCCTTGTACGCCAGCAGCGGATGCCGCGCCGGCAAGGCCACCAGGAACGGATCGCGCCACAGCGGCGCCACCACGATTTCGCCCTCCACATGCCCTACCGACGCCAGGCCTGCGTCGAACAGACCCACGCCCAATCCGTGCAGGAGTTGGGCCAGCGGTACCTCCGTCAACCGGATGCTGACCTCCGGCGCTTCCTGCCGGCACAGCGCGAGCAGCGCGGCTAGGCGCGTGCGTCCGATGTCGCCTGCCAAGCCGATGCGCAGCGTGCCGTGATAGCCCGCCGCCGCATCCCGAACGCGGGCCTGGGCTTGCTCGCAGGCCAGCATCACGCGCAGCGCATCTTCCAGGAACACGCGCCCGGCCACGGTCAGCCGCACGCCACGCCCGTTGCGGTGGAGCAGCGTCACGCCCAGGTCCGCCTCCAGCCGGCTGATCCGGCGCGACAGCGGCGACTGTTCGATGTGCAGGCGCTTGGCAGCCCGGCCAAAGTGCAGCTCCTCGGCCACTGCGACGAATGCCTCGATATGACGCAAGTTCATGTTTTCTCCCTATCTGTGGGGCCACTGCCTATGGCCCTGGTCGCAGTTAAGGAGAAGAATGCAGCCGTTGCAATCACCCCTCGCAGCTCGCGATGCCTACCGGATGCATTGACCAGCAACGCGCCAACTCGATCACGCCTGCTGGGCTGCCGACATCATGGAACAAGTATGTTGATCAGGCTCAGACGGAATAACTTTGGTGAAGCATCAACTCCTCCCGTAGTGCCGTGACTGCTGCACTACAGATGCTTATCCCAAAGTGGCTCACGTCTTTCCGCCAGCCTCATGACCGAGCCTGAGCGCATCAATACGCTGGTTGAGGGTTGGGTAAGAAAACTCGCCGACGCGAACATCGACCAAGCGTCCAGCCGCGTTAAAGAACAGGGTTGTTGGTAGGCCTTTTTGGCCCATTGAGCGGGCAACTTCGCCCTGCGTGTCAATCAACACATTTCGTAGCGACAGCTTGCTTCCTGCAAGAAATTGCTGGATCTTGGCCGGTGCCTCCCCTTGATTGAGAAACACGATGTTGATGTCAAGATGCTCGTTCTGAGCGCGCTCGAAGACGGGCATTTCGCGCCGGCAAGGTGGGCACCAGGTGGCCCATAGATTGACCACCGTAGGCTTTCCGACGTAGGACTGCAGCGCGATATGGTCGCCCTTTATGGAGAGCGTGTTGAAATCCGGCAGGAACTGCCTTTCACGAGACGGCAAGGCCAGGACCACCGTTCCGACGATCCAAATCGCACTTGCAGCAGTCAAGCCCGACAGCAGGGGCTTGCTTATTGTCGGGAAACGTAAAACGACCGTCGCGGCATAGAGCCATGCTGCAAGTAGCCCAGCCCAGGGAGACCATCCTCCATCACGAAAATCAAGAACGCTCCATGGCGTGCTGGAATAGGCTTCATGGTACTGGAGCACAAACCCCAAGCGAGCGCAGATCGCGCTGATGAACAGACCGCGGTAGATTCGACTCTCTACTTCGACTCCGGCTTTACGCCCAAGCCAATTTCCGACCAACAAAGCGATTGTCAGGACGAGCGCAGCGAGGACCAGGCCGGGCGGCAGTGACACTGGTCCGATCTGAACGGAATGAATCAAGTTCTAGCTCCCGCCTTGAACGAGCGGGCCGAAACATCCGCTCGCCAGCTTCTGGGCAGGAGGTGGCCCTTTCATGCCGATGGGCGGCCTTGCATATCGCACGGTTGGTGTGCCCTCAGGTCACCTGCAAGGAGCCCCTCGCATTCATGAGCAGCTCGATGACATCCGGCGCCGTGATGACTTCGAAGCGCGGGTCCATCTGCTCGGCCGTCAGACCGTTGTGAATCATGCAAGAGCCGCAGATGGCGATGCGACCACCTTTTTCGAGGTACTTGGCCAGCAGGTCTGCCACGGGCTCGAACGGCTTGCCGATCGCCATGCCCGCCGTGGCCCCGGGCTTGCCGAGTTGGACGGCTTCGACCATGAGGATGATGGTGGCCGTGTGGCCTTTGAGCAAGGCGTTGAGGGCCATAGTGAAGGTCACGGTGACCTTGTTCGGATTGCTGGTGCCGTCGAAGACGGTCGCGACGAAATCAGTGGTTTGCATGTTCAGCTCCTGGTCAGTGTATGAATAGAACGGTGGGACGGTCTACGGGGTGAGGTTGCGTGGATTTTGGCAAAGGTGCTCATGCCGAAGCCTTCAACTGCCGGCTTGCATCCTTGAGCGCGCTTTGCACCATTTCCTCGATGCTGGGGTGGTAGTACGGCATCGTCAGCAGACTCTCGACCGTCTCCCCGCGCTGGATGGCCCAGGCCAGCAAGTGGGCCAGATGTTCCCCGCGCGTGGCGAGCAGGCCGGCACCTAGCAGGCGCCCATTGCCGCGGTCCACATACAGGCGAACGAGGTTGCCTTCGGCACCCATCACGCGCGATCGACCATTGGCGTCGCCTTGCGCGGAGCCGATGACGGTCTGGTCGAGATTCAGCGTGTCGTAGGCTTGACCGACCGTCGCGATGTCGGGGTCGCTGAACACGATCGCCAGCGGCGTGCGGCGTGGCGGGAGTTCGGCAAGGGGGGAGCCACCAAGCGATTGCGCAGCGGCACGCGCTGCGATCAGTCCTTCATCGACGGCCTCATGCATCAGCGGCCGAATGGCACTCACATCACCGGCGAGAAACACGAGGGACGAGCCGGCACGCAGGGTCTTGGCATGCAGGACCGGCTGTCCGCGTGCATCAAGCGGCACGCCTGCCAGTTGCAGATCCAGACCTTCGACATTGGGACGGCGACCCAGTGCGGCCAGAACGACGTCCACTTGTTCGACAGCGTCGCCGCTGCGCAGCTCGATTGATTGCTGCCGGGCAGTGGCTTCGACGGGCCGCCCCAGCCACATGGTGATCTCGCCGCTGAAGTGCTCGATGGCACGCGCACCGATCTTGGGGTCGGTGATGCCTGCGGGCAAGGCCTTCATGTCACCGGCGACCAGTCGAACCCCGAGCCGCGACAGCGCCAACCCCATTTCCAGCCCGATGGCGCCCAGTCCCAACATTCCGACGCTCCCGGGAAGGGTGTCCAGGTCGAACAGACTATCCGTGGTGAGCAGCCGATCGCCCAGCGCCGCAAGAGCCTGCGGAACCACCGGCCGGGAGCCGGTGGCGACGATGAACGCCCGAGCGTGAATGAGCTGGCCGTTGACGTCCACGGTGTTGGGACCGGTGAAACGCGCCGTTCCCGTGAGAAGCCGATCTCCTGCGACCTCGCGGGTGCGCTTGGCGGTGTTACCAGCGAGCAGGTCGCGCGTCCTGCGGGCGTGGCTCCACAAGTCGTCAGGAGTGGCCGAGCCCGCAGGTGCGGCGGCCTCTTTCAGCAGCGCGCGCAGGTTGGCCCACTGGTGGCCGGCATGCAGTGCTGCCTTGGAAGGCATGCAGCCCACCCGGGCGCAGGTCGTGCCCAAAGGGCCATGGTCGATCAGAACGGCGGACAGGCCGAGGCGACGCAATTCGCTGAAAGCCGTGAGACCGGCAGTGCCAGCTCCGATGATGGCAACGTCGGTGGTGATGGACGAGGGCATGCTAGGGGTTCTCCTTCGTTGTGTCTGCATCGTCGCAGCGCGTCTCAGCCGACCAAGGGGCCGATGCAGACACGGTTAGGTCGCTTAGGTCGTCAGACGACGGCGCGTGGTACTTGAGCCAGAAGGCTTCCCGGCAGGTCGAGTTGAAAGTCACTCGCGCAGGCGTGATCCGCTCGTCGGAATGCCCATCTGAAACGACCTCGTAGGTGATCCAGCATTCCGGGCAGATATCGGCATCCACCGGCACCGAGTCCTGCTCGGTCGTGCAGAAGATCGTGGCGCCGTCGGTGAACCGATAGGTGACCGTCTCCTGGGTCACTTTGAACCCATCCTCCTGCCAACTCAACGCATCGCGCGTCATGCTCTCGATACACATCGGGCTGCGGCGCTGTCGGATGGCTGCGACGTAGCTGGCCAAGTGCCGCATGGACGCGCTCTATTGCTCTGCCGGCAACGAACTGAGAGGTGTTTCAGCCATGAACTCGTCGAAGGCGGCCACGGCGTTGGCTGCGTACATCGCAGAGGGGCCACCCCCCATGTAGACCGCCACGCCCAGGGTCTCGTGCACTTCGGCTTTCGTGGCCCCCAGACGAGCCAAGGCCTTGGTGTGGAAGCCGATGCAACCGTCGCAGCGCGTCGCGATGCCAATCGCCAGTGCAATGAGTTCCTTGGTTTTGGCGTCCAGCGCGCCATCGGCGATGGCGGCTTTGCCCATTTCCGTGAAGCTCTTCATGACCTGTGGAACGCTGGCACGCAGCGGTGCCAGGTTGGAGGTGATCTGCTTCGTCACGTTCTTGTAGCTGGTCGTCGTCATGGAAGTTTCCCTGGCTCAATGGGCGTTTGCGGTGCCGGCCGGCTGCCGCCGAGCAGGCCACCAGCCAGCGATGGTGTAGGCCAATATGGTCGATCCGACCAGGCCGGCACCGAACACCAGGGCGATCAAGAACCAGTCGGCCGGGCCGGCGGCATCGGTGAAGCCCGAGGAAGACACCTTGGCCATCAGGACCAAAGCCAGTGCTCCCCCGACGATGCCCAGCGCCTCCGAACGCACCAGGCGGCGTGACACGAGGCCTTTCTCGCGCACCAGCAGGGCGACGAAGGCGACCAGGCCCAGGACGACGACGGCCAGGAGAATCCACAGCAAGGGGCCGAGCATTTCCTGGAAAACAGCCAGCAGGATGAAGGGATCGAGTTCTTTCATGGCGGTGTCTCCTTAGGCGCGGCCGCGCAGCATGCTGATGTAGGTGGGCTTGAGCGCCATGGTCTTCATGACCCAACTGATCCACAGCTCCTCCAGCGGTGCGATCACGCCGGGGAAGGATGGCACCAGGTTGTTCTGGTAGTCGAACTCCACCAGCATGGCGCGGCCCAATCGCGTGATCAGTGGGCACGAGGTGTAGCCTGTGTAAAGCGCGTCCGAGGTCTTGCCCGCGATCTCGGCAACGATATGGTCGACCGCGACGGGCACCTGCCATTTCACGCTCGCTGCGGTCTTGCCCTTGGGCACCCCGGCGATGTCACCGACGCCGAAAACGTTGCGGTAGCGCACATGACGCAGCGTGCCCTTGTCGACCTCCAGCCAGCCTTCGGCGGCCCACGCGCCGGTTTGCCAGGGCAGCGGGCTGTTGCGGATGGGCTCGGGCGCACGCATGGGGGGAATGACGTGGATGAAGTCGAAACCCTGTTCTTCGGTTCCCGCCGGCGTGTTGAAGGTGGCGATGCGCTTGCCCGGATCGATGGCCTTGAGAACTCGCTCGTAGTTCACCTGGATGCCGCGCTCCTGGAACAGCATGCGCACCTTCTCCGAGACGATGGGTACGCTGAACAGCGCCTTGTTGTTCGAGTTGTAGACGACCTCCGCCTTGCTGCGCTGGCCGCGCCGGCTCAGGTAGTCGTCCGTGATGAAGGTGTACTTCAGCGGCGCGCCCGCGCACTTCATCTCGGTGCCGGGGCGTAGAAAGACGCCACGGCCGCCCTTGTCGGCGAAAGCCGACATGGCTTGCCACGTGGCTTCGGCCTTGGCCGGGCTGTGGTAGATGCTGCCGATGCCGTTCTTGCCGATCAGGTCCTCTTCCATGCCTTCGATCAGGCCGTACTCCAGCTTCATGCCGGTGGCGACGACGAGGAAGTCGTATGCATGGGCCTGGCCGCTTTCCGTGACGACCTTCTTGCCTTCCGGATCGAACTCGGCAACGCGTTCCTGCACCAGCTCGACGCCGGCGGGCACGTATTCGGCGGTGGTGGACACCACGTAGCCTGCGGGCTTGATGCCCGAGCCCACCAGCGTGAAACCTGGTTGGTAAAAATGCTCCTTGCGCGCGTCGATCAGCGTGATCTTCGCGCCGTCCAGCGCTTCTGAGAGACGCGATGCTGCTGCCAGGCCTGCGGCGCCGGCGCCTGCGATGACGATTCGGGCCGTGGTCTTGACCTTGTTCGCCGCGTTGGCGATGCCCGGCGTAAGTGCAATGCCTGCAGCGCCGGCCGCACCAAGCGTCAGAAGAGCCCGGCGCCGATTGAGCGGTTGATCCATTGCCTTGTCTCCTTGGATAGGGTTCTTGTGGTGATTCATGGTCTCGTACCCCGTTTACTTCGGGGCGCAGTAGATGTCCCAGAGCATGCGCATGACGCGCACGACGTTGTCGTTGGCCAGCCGGTAGTAGACGTACTTCCCCTCCTTCTCGGTCTCGACCAGTCCCTCCTGACGCAACACGGCCAGCTGCTGCGACAACGTGGGCTGGCGAATGCCGGTGATGGCTTCCAGCTCGCCCACGTTGTGGCGAGCGGACGCGATCTGGCACAACAGCATCAAGCGGTCTTCGTTCGCAAGAACCTTGAGCAAGGCGCACGCTTCGCCAGCGTGCTCACGCAGCTGCTCGGGCGCTTTTAGGTTGCTCTTGTTGAACGGTGGCATCTTGGTTCTCGCTGTTGAACGAATGAAGAAATTATAATATGTAAATTCGTAAATCATTCCAGAGGTATCCCCGTGAATGTGATGGTTTCTGATGGGCTCGCCCGCGTGCCTTTCTCGTTGGCTTTCGAGGCCTACCGATGAGCGGGGCTTCCACCTCCCAACGGTCCTCTGCGGCCAAGCGGTGGCTGCCGGTCTTGTCCTGGGGGAAAACCTACGACCGAGGCCAATGGTCCGCGGACATGCTTGCGGCCGGCATCGTCACGCTGATGCTGATTCCCCAGAGCCTGGCCTACGCCATGCTGGCTGGCCTGCCACCGCAGGCGGGCCTCTATGCAAGCATGCTTCCCTTGCTTGCCTATGCGGTGTTCGGCAGCAGCCGCACACTGGCTGTCGGGCCGGCGGCGGTGACGTCGTTGATGACCGCCGCAGCCGTCGGGCAGGTTGCTGCGGCGGGCTCCGCTGACTATTGGGCGGCGGCGCTGGTGCTGGCTTTGCTGTCTGGCCTGATGCTGACCCTCATGGGCGTGCTGCGGCTTGGCTGGCTGGCGAACTACCTCAGCCATCCGGTCATATCCGGCTTCATCTCGGCGTCCGGCGTGCTGATCGCCTTGAGCCAGGCCAAGCACGTGCTGGGGATTGCGGCATCGGGCGATACCCTGCCGGAACTGCTTCCCGCGCTATGGCGAGGTCTGCCCCAGACCAATGGCCCAACCGTGGCTCTGGGGCTGTCGGCGCTCTTGTTCCTGTGGTGGTCGCGCAGCGGGCTCAAGCCATGGCTGCGCCGCATCGGCATCGGGCAGCGCTGGGCAGATGCCCTCGCCAAGGCGGGACCCGTGGCAGCCATCGCGGCGACCACAGTCGCAGTCTGGGCCTGGGACTTGGCCGCGCACGGCGTGCGTGTGGTAGGGGTGGTGCCACAGGGACTTCCGCCGTTCACGCTTCCTGCGTGGAACCCGGCCCTGTGGACGGAACTGGCCGTGCCAGCGCTGTTGCTCAGCGTGGTCGGCTTCGTTGAATCCATCTCGGTGGGGCAAACGCTCGCGGCCAAACGGCGCCAACGTGTCGAACCGGATCAGGAGCTGGTCGCGCTGGGAACGAGCAATGTGGCAGCGGCCTTCACGGGTGGTTTGCCGGTAACGGGTGGCTTCTCGCGTTCCGTGGTCAATTTTGACGCCGGCGCGCAGACGCCGGCGGCCGGGATCTACACCGCTATCGGCATCGCCGTTGCGACCTTGCTGCTCACGCCGCTGCTGCACCACCTGCCACAGGCCACCCTGGCAGCAACCATCGTGGTGGCGGTGCTCTCGCTGGTCGATCTGGGCATGCTCAAGCGGACCTGGCAATACTCACGCTTCGATTTCACTGTGGTGGCGGCCACACTGGCCGCGACCCTGCTGGCGGGCGTGGAGACTGGCCTGATCGCCGGGGTAGGCCTGGCGCTGATGCTGCATCTGTACCGCAGCAGCCGGCCGCATGTGGCTGTGGTCGGGCTCGTGCCCGGGACCGAACACTTTCGCAACGTGCTTCGCCATTCCGTGCTAACGAGCCCGCAGGTGCTGGGGCTGCGCGTCGACGAAAGCCTGTACTTCGCCAACGCACGCTATCTGGAGGACCGCATCAATGAGGCTGTCGCGGATCGCCCCGAACTCCGGCACGTGGTGCTTCAGTGCTCGGCCATCAACGACATCGACGCCAGCGCGCTCGAAAGCCTGGAAACGATCGAGGCGCGGTTGAACGAGGCGGGCATCCGGCTCCATCTGTCGGAAGTGAAGGGGCCGGTGATGGACAAGCTCGCCGGCACACCGTTTCTGACGCGCCTCAGCGGACGGATCTACCTCACCCACTATCAAGCCATCGCGGAATTGTCCCCCGACAGCCTGGCCTGAGGCAGCGAGGGCCGCGGCCACGAGTCACATCATTGGCGTCAATGCTCACGTCTGCAGTAGCAGTAGACGAACTGCTGAGTTGACCCCCACGGCGTCGTGTGCAGGGTCGTCGAGTGGTCCAAGAGGAGGAAGCAACTGCCGAACTCGTCATGCAGTTCGTCGGACGAGTAGCGCACCACGGGTAGACCACTGCACTGCGTCGGACCTTGTGGGCCAAATGCGCCGACGATGGCATAGCCGCCGGGCTTGAGCGCTTTCAATACCCGAGCGACATAGCGCTGGCGCTGTGCATGCTCCGTGAGGAAATGAAAGACAGCCCGGTCGTGCCACACATCGACGGAGCGCGGAGCAAAGTCTTGCTCCAGCACGTCACCCACCAGCCATTTCACCCGAGCGGATCGTTCGGCCAGTCGCTCTCGACAAACCTCCAATGCGCGTTCCGAGATGTCCAGAATGGCAATGTCACGATATCCCGCCTCAAGCAGATCGTCGACAAGCGTGGCCTCTCCACCACCCACGTCGACAATCGCGGCCGCGAGGTCCACGCCAGTTCGGCGGATGTAGCTCAGCGATTCATCGAGATGGGGGGCATACCAGCTCACCGCATTAGGCGACTTGCTTCCATAGACCTGTTCCCAGTGCGACTTGCTCACTTGGCGCTCCTGAATGCGGTACGGCTGACTTCGCCCATGCCCACTCGACCAGTGGCCGGACCCAGCACCAATGCCTGCGGCGGGCGGGCACGGACTTCATTGTGCGGCAGGACGCGTTGCGGATGCTGCGTGGGGTACATGGCGAGGGTCATTCAGGGTCAGACACAAGGCCGGTCGATGAAGACGGCATATTCGCCACGTCCGTGGTTGCTTCTGAACAACCAGCCTTACCGCGTGACCGTCACCGAGGTAGTGGTGCGACGGTGGCGCAACGTCAGCCAGCCCAGCATCACCAGTACCACCGCGATGAGCGGCAGCATCAGGGTGTTGATGGTTTCCCATCCCGAGGTGTTCAGCAGGCGCCCCGAACCGAACGACGCCACTGCCACGGTGCCGAACACCAGAAAGTCATTGAGCGCCTGGACCTTGGCCCGCTCTGCGGGCGTGTAGGTGTCAGTCACCATGGCCGTGGCGCCGATGAAGCCGAAATTCCAGCCTATGCCTAGCAGGATCAGCGAGCCCCAAAAGTGCAACAGCTCAAGCCCTGCCAACGCCAGCAAACCCGAGGCGGCGATCAACACGAGCCCCAGCGCCGTGATGGCGATCTTGCCGAAGCGCGCGATCAAGTGGCCCGTGAAGAAGCTCGGTGCAAACATGGCCAGCACGTGCCACTGGATGCCCAGCGCGGCTTCGCCGACCGTGTGGCCGCATCCGACCATGGCCATGGGAGCTGCGGTCATGATGAAGGCCATCAGTCCATAGGAGACGACGCCCGCGGTGACCGCCACCACGAAGGCCGGGCTGCGGGCGATGGTGCCCAGCGGCCGCGCCGTGCCTTCCGCCACGGCAGCTTGAGGCGGCGGAGCACGTAGCATCCATAGCAGTGGCAAGGCCAGCAAGGCCAGGCCGGCCTGGCCGAGAAAGCTGCCGGCGAACGGCGCCATGGGCCAAGCATCTCGCGTCCAGATGACGACCTGTGGGCCGATGACGGCGGCAACCAGGCCGCCCACCATGATGCGCGAGATGGCCTTCGCCCGTTGCGATGGCTCCACCGCGTCGGTGGCGGCGAAGCGGTAGCTCTGCACGCAAGCACCATAGAAACCGGCCATAGCGGTGCCCACGCAGAAGGTAGCGAAGTCGCCTTGCACTACACCGTAGGTGGCGATCAGTCCGGAGACGCTGCCCAGCAACGCGCCCAGCACGTAGGCCGCGCGCCGGCCCAGGCGGCGCATGAGCATTGCTGCGGGAATGGTCGATAGCGCAAGCCCCAGTTGATAAAGGCTGACAGGCAACGTCGCCAGCGTGGGATCGCTGGCGAGCATCTGCCCGACGATGCCGCCCAGCGAAATGATGATGGGCGGCGCGGCACCGCCCAGGGATTGGGCGGCTACCAGCAGCCAAACATTGCGTTGGGCATCTGCGGTGTTGGCTGCATTTACTGGTGTCGCCGTGATGGAACTTGTCATGGGCTCGTGTCGTGACGGGCACGTAGCCCGGTTCAAGATTCCTTGGGATCGAGGCGGTCGCGCCGGACCGCTTCGTCCTCCATCAACTCGAACCACATTGCATTGAGAACGGCGAAGGCGGCTGCCAGGGGCAAGCCGAGAATCCAGGCGAAATACCACATGGTCAATGTCCTATGAATGATGGTGTGCGTGCGTCAGTACGCATGGCCCTTGCCGTCCTGGATGGCCTCGGGGTCGACCTTGCCGCGCAGGACCGAGAACACCCAACTGGTGTACGCCAGGATGATGGGCATGAAGATGACCGTTGAAACGAGCATGATGAATAGCGTCAGGTGACTCGACGACGAGTCCCACACAGTCAGGCTCGCCGACGGGTTGACCGACGAGGGCAGGATGAAGGGGAACATGGACACGCCCACGCTGGCGACGATGCCCGCGATGCCGACGCCGCCGGCGAGCAGCGCAGCCAGCGGCCGGCGCATGGCCAGACAGAGCGCCGCGATCACCGGCCCGGCCAGACCCAGCGCCGGCACCACCCACAGTGCGGGATGGGTGGCGTAGTTGGCGAACCACGCGCCGCCCTGCGCCACGGCGTTCTTGAGCAGAGGGTTCGAGGCGCCAGACGTGTCGATGCTGCCGGTGATGGCATACCCCGTCACGAAGTAGGCCAGCAGCACGCCCGCCACGGCATACAGCACCGTTGTGAGAAGCGCCGCCACGATCCCGAAACGGCGCGCGCGTTCGGCCACGGTGCCCGACGTCTTGAGCTGCAGCCAGGCGGCGCCGTGCATGACCAGCATCGCGACCGAAACCAGGCCGGCGAGCAAGGCGTAAGGGTTGAGCAGCCCGAAGAAAGAGCCGTCGTAGAAGATCTGCATGTCGTCCTCGATGCGGAACGGCACGCCCTGCAACACGTTGCCCATCGCCACCCCGAAGATCAGTGCGGGCACGAAGCCGCCCACAAACAAGACCCAGTCCCAGCGGCTGCGCCACGCCGGCTCTTCGCGCTTGCTGCGGAACTTGAAGGCCACCGGCCGCAGGATCAGCGCGACGAGGATCGCGAACATCGCCAGGTAGAAACCCGAGAACGACACCGCGTAGAGCTGCGGCCACGCCGCGAAGATCGCGCCGCCGCCGAGGATCAGCCACACCTGGTTGCCTTCCCAGACCGGGCCGATGGTGTTGATGACGACACGGCGCTCGACGTCGCTGCGTGCCACGAAAGGCAGCAGCGTTCCGGTGCCCAGATCGAAACCATCGGTGAGGGCAAAGCCGATCAGCAGCACCCCCAGCAGCGCCCACCAGATCAGGCGCAGGACATCGTAGGAGATCAGTTCGTGCAGGATCATGTTCGTTTCTCCTTGGGGTGTTACTGCGCAGGCGCCAGGTCGGCCGAAGCGGCGGGCCGACCTTCGACGCGGGCCGGCGCATGGTCATCGGGGCCTTTGCGGATCGCCTTGAGCATCAGCTTCATCTCGATGACGAGCAGGACGGTGTAGATCGCGACGAAGCCAGCGATCGTGAGCAGCACGGTCGATGCGCCCAAGTTCGAGACGGCCACGGCCGTCGGCAGAACGCCTTCGATGACCCAGGGCTGACGCCCCACTTCGGCCACGATCCAACCGAGTTCAGCGGCGATCCAGGGCAAGGGGATGGACCACACGGCGACCTTGAGCAGCCATCGGTGCGCATCCAGTTTGCGCCGCGCCGACAACCAGAAGAACACGGCGGTCAGCAGGATGAAGAAGAAGCCCAGGCCGACCATCAGCCGGAACGCCCAGAACAGCGGCGCCACCCGTGGAACGGTGTCCCATGCAGCCTGGGATATCTGTTGCGGCGTGGCCTGGCGGGGGTCGTCCACGTAGCGTTTGAGCAGCAGCGCGTAGCCCAGCGTATGCCCATGCTCCTCGAAAGCGGCCTGCACCTGCGGGGGGACGTCCGCGCCACCCTTCACGGCGCGGATCTGCTGCAGGGCGTCGTATGCCACGATGCCGTCCCGGATGTGCGTCTCGGCACGCGCGACCAGCTCGTCGATGCCGGGAATCTCGGTGGTCAGCGAACGTGTGCCGATCAGTCCCATGGCCCAGGGGATGTGCACCGCATAGTGCGTCTCGCGCGCCGCCTGATCGGGAAAGCCGAAGGCGGTGAACGCGGCCGGCGCGGGCTCGGTCTTCCACATCGCTTCGATGGCGGCCAGCTTCATCTTCTGGTGCTCGGTGGACAGGTAGCCGCTCTCGTCGCCCAGCACCACCACCGACAGCGCGGAAGCCAGGCCGAACGATGCCGCGACCGTCATGGAGCGCTTGGCGAGCTGCAGGTGCCGTCCCTTGAGAACGTACCAGGCCGAAATCCCGAGCACGAAGATGGCGGCCGTCACGTAGCCGGCCGAGACGGTGTGCACGAACTTGGCCTGCGCCACCGGGTTGGTCAGCACGGCGAAGAAGTCCGTCATCTCCATGCGCATGGTCTGCGGATTGAACTGCGAGCCCACGGGGTTCTGCATCCAGCCGTTGGCGATCAGAATCCATAGCGCCGAGAAGTTCGATCCCAGCGCCACGCACCAAGTCACGACCAGGTGCTTCACCTTGGAAAGCCGGTCCCAGCCGAAGAAGAACAGACCGACGAAGGTCGCTTCCAGGAAGAAGGCCATCAGCCCCTCCAAGGCGAGCGGCGCTCCGAAGATGTCGCCCACGTAGTGGCTGTAGTAGCTCCAGTTCATGCCGAACTGGAACTCCATCACGATGCCGGTGGCCACGCCCATGGCGAAGTTGATGCCGAACAGCACGCCCCAAAACTTGGTCATGTCGCGCCAGATGGTCCGGCCCGTCATCACGTAGACCGTTTCCATGATGGCGATCACGATGGACAGGCCCAGCGTCAGCGGTACGAAAAGAAAGTGGTAGAGCGCCGTGATCGCGAACTGCAATCGCGACAGGCTGACGATGTCAAAGTCCATGGTGGGTTCCTCTATCGATGTGAATCTTGTGTGCTTGAAGGGATCAGTCGGGCCGCAGGGCAGCCAATGCAGCGTCAAAGCCCGGACTGCCGCGCGGGAATTCGGCTTCGATGCGACCGCCGCGCAACAGCACCAGGCGGTCCGCAAGCACGGCTTCGCGCCGCAGGTGCGTGGCGAGCAGCCACGCCCGCCCGGAGCCCAGCGTGTGCAGCGTCGCCAGCACGTCGGCGGCAGTGGGCGCGTCCAGTCCTTCGGTGGGCTCGTCGAGCAACCACAAGGTGTGGGGTTGAAGCAGCAGACGAGCGAGGGCAAGGCGCCGCGCCTGTCCGCCCGACAGTCCCAGCCCGCCTTCTCCGAGGCGGGTGTCCAGGCCGGCGTGCAGGGCGCGCACGTCCGACGCTAGGCCTGCCGATCCGAGCGCACGCCAGAGGGTGTCGTCGTCGGCATCGGCTTGGGCCAACCGCAGGTTGTCGCGCAGGCTGTCCTGGAAAAGATCGGTGCGTTGGCTCAGCCAGGCGTGAGGCAGTGATCGGATGGTGCCCTCGCGCGGCACCAGCTCACCTGCGGCCAAGGCCATCAGCGTCGATTTGCCCGCGCCGCTGGGGCCGATCACGGCGATACGTTCTCCGGGCGCCAGGGTCAGGGAGACGGACTGCAGGGCGTCCACGGGACTGTCCGGGTAGCGCGCGGATACCTGGCGCAGGCTGAGCGCATGCCCCGGCTCGGGTGGCTCGGGTGGCTCGGCGGGCCGGATCGTTTGTTGGGTATCGCCGCCACAATGCGGCGACAGTCGCCGCGCCGCCAGCCACGTGCGGCCAGCCTCTACGGCGCCCCGCCGCAGCGCAGCGAAGGGCTCCATGGCGCTCAACGCGATCAGCAAGGCCAGCGCTGCGCCTGCGGTTCCGATCCGCCCGTGGTCAGCCAGGATGCCCACGCCTAGCAGCACGAGCGCCAACGTAAGGCTGCCGGCCACACCATAGACCGCGCCAGCCGCCACGTCCAAGCGGTGCAGATGCCGGTCTGCACGCGCGAGACGACGGTCTGTCTGTTGCAGCGCCTCGCAGTGGCTTGCCAGACGGCCAGCCATGACCAGTTCCGTTTGGCCCGATACCAGGTCGACAGCCTGCGCGCGCAGGCGCTCGGTGATCAACGCGCGGCGCACGGCGGGCGGCCGTGCCCGAAGCGACAGTCCCGCGGTCACGGCCACGCCGACGGCCAGCAGCCAGACGCCCAGCGCGATGCCGAGCCAAGGGGCCATGACGCCGATCACCAAGGCAGCGAGAACGGCGGCGCCCAGGGCCGCGCAGGCCGGCACCAGCAGACGCAGATAAAGGGATTCCAGAGCGTCGAGGTCGCTGGTCAGGCGAAACAGCGCCCGGGCCGGGCGGCGCAACAGATCGCGGATGTCCTGAGCAGCCGCCCACCCCCGGAAGAGACGCTCGCGCAGGTGCGCCAGCGCGGCCAGCGTGGCGTCGTGCGTGATCAGCCGCTCGCCATAGCGGGCGGCGGTGCGCCCCAGCGCCAGCAGGCGAATGCCGGCCGAAGGCATGAAGACATCGAATGTCAGGGCGCTGATCACCTGCAGTCCAGCGATGGCCGTGGCGGCGATGAACCACCCCGACAGGCCGAGCAGCCCCATGCCCGCGAGGACGGTCAGCGCTGCGAGCGCAGCGCCCAGGATCATGCGACGGGAAGATGCTGCGAGCACGGCCCGCAGAGCAGGCAGCAGTATCGATGCCGGGGCGGTTCTACGCGCCATGCCATCCTCCCGGGATGGGCTGCGCGGCATCGACCGGTGCCGACAGGTGCACGATGCGGTCCATGCGCGCGGCGAGCGCCGGGTCGTGGGTGGCCACGATCAGGGTGCGCCCCTGGGCCAGGGCCACCAGGGATTCGATGACCTGCTCGGCGGTTTCGGTGTCCAAATGCGCGGTAGGCTCGTCTGCCAGTAGCAGATCGGCGCGCGGTGCGGCGGCCAGCCGAGCCAGCGCCAGACGCGCGGCTTCGCCCCCCGACAGGCCTGTCCCGCCTTCTCCGAGCGACGTCCCCGGACGGGCCTGAGCCACCTTGTCGAGCTGTGCCCACTGGATCGCGCGGTGCACTTGCTGATCTCTTACGCCCGCTCGACCGAGGGCGACGTTGTGTCGGACCGACCCAGAAAACACGTGGGGCCGCTGCCCCATCCAGGCCATGCGTCCGCGCAACGCGCGTGCGGATTCGGCGGTCAACGCAGTGCCGGCGATCTCGATACGGCCTGCCGAAGCGGGCAGCAATCCGGCCAGCAGCGACATTAGGATGGTCTTTCCCGCCCCGCTGCCACCCATCAGGGCGACGTGCTCACCGGGCTTTACGTCCAGCGCAAAGTCCCTGAAAACCGGTGTCTCGCCAGAGAACGCGAATGCCAGGTCCTGAACCTTGACGCGGGGCGGACGAACTCGCTTGCCGTCTTCATCCGAGTTCCCTGCCTGGGCTTCCTGCCTGGGCTGATCCGACGTCTCGTCGTCCGGCAATGGCAACCCGTCTGCATTGAGCCGGTCCAAGGCATCCATTGCCGCCATGCCGGAAGCGCGGTCATGCCAGACGGATGCCAATTCCCGCAAGGGCTCGAAGAAGGCGGGTGCCAGCAACAGGATGAAGAGGCCCTCGGCGAGACTGAGACGCCGACCCCAGGCGCCGAAATCCAGATGCCCCAGCAGATGGAACCCGACGTAGGCGGCGACCATGGCGACGCCCAGCGCCGCGAAAAGCTCCAGCACCGCCGAAGAAAGAAATGCGATGCGCAGTACGCGCATGGTGCGCTGGCGCAGGTCCTCGGCGCTGGCCCGCAGGCGGCGCGCCGTGACCTCGACGCTGCCGAGTGCGCGCAGCGTCGGCAAGCCGCGCAGGCGATCGAGCAGGAACGCATTCATGCTGCCCATTTGCAGCCACTGAGCCTCGCTGGCGGACTTGGCCCGCCAGCCCACGATCACCATGAACATGGGGATCAACGGCGCGGCCAGCACAAGTACGGCCGCTGCTGCCCAGGAGTACCAGGCCACGGGCAGCAGAATCAGCACGGGTATGAGGCGCACGCGCCAGACAGCGCCGCGGTAGCGCGTCTGCCAGGGCAGGATCGCCTCAGCCTGTTCCGCCAGCGCGCTGGCCGCGGCACCTGCGTGCGCGCGGGCGCGATCCAGCGGAGAACGCGCCGCAACTGCAGCGATGGCGCGGCCGCGCCAGTGGCTCAGGCTTTCGCGGGCCGTATCGAACATACGCCCGGCGCTCCAGGCGTCGAGCCAGGCGCGCAGTACGCCGGCGAGTACTATGCCCACCGCCGGACCCACGACGCCATTCAGGCCGGCGCCACTCTGCAACCGTGCCACGCCCAGCGCCAGCAATGCGGCCTGCGGCAGCCACAGCAGCGGGCTGACGGCATGGAGCAGGCAGGCTGCATCCAACCGCAAGTCCGAACTCGGTCCGGACTTGGGGGCTTGCAGTCTGTCTGGAGGGGCCATGCTTCAACGGACCGTGCGTCGCGCTGCGCCCCTCATGCGGCCATCCGGACAGGGATCTTGAGGTATTGCACGCCGTTGGACTCGGCGCGGGGCAGTTGGCCGGCGCGGATGTTGACCTGGATCGACGGCAGCAGCAGTGTGGGCGCCGCCAGTGTCGCGTCGCGCTGCTGGCGCATTGCGACGAACGCTTCCTCGTCGATCCCTTCGCGGACATGAACGTTGCGCGCGCGCTCTTCGGCCACGGTCGTTTCCCAGGCATAGCTGTCGCGTCCGGGGGCCTTGTAGTCATGGCACAGGAAAATCCTGGTCTGCGGCGGGAGCGCCAGCAGCCGCTGTATGGATCGGTACAAGGTCCGCGCACTGCCTCCAGGGAAGTCCGCGCGCGCCGTTCCATAGTCGGGCATGAACAGCGTGTCGCCCACGAAGACCGCATCCCCGATGCGATAGGAGACGCAAGCGGGGGTATGGCCGGGCGTGTGCAGGACTTCCATGGTCAGTTGCCCGATCTGGAGCGTTTCTCCGTCCTTGAGAAGACGATCGAACTCGCTGCCGTCGCCTGACACATCGTCAAGGTTGAAGACCGGCCGGAAGATCGTCTGCACATCGCGGATGTGCTCGCCAATGGCCACCCGCGCATTCGTGCGTTGTCGGATATAAGGGGCGGCGCTCAGATGATCGGCGTGGGCATGGGTTTCCAGCACCCAGGCGATGGTCAGGTCGTCGGCGCGGGCAGCGTCCAGCACGCGGTCAGCGGACGCCGTAGAGGCCTTGCCGCTGCGATGGTCATAGTCCAGAACCGGATCGATCACCGCAGCTTGCCGCGTCGCCGGGTCCCACACCAGATAGGTCACTGTGCTGGTTGGCTCGTCGAAGAATGCTTGGATGCGGGCTTGAGGCTGCATGCTTGACTCCTTACAAAGAAACACATCTGGAATTCATTATATATTAGAATCTACTAAATTAGTGAACCTAAGTCGAGGACATCCGTGGCACTGAACAAGAGAGACCAGCGATTCATCCAGGAAGGTGCAGCCAAGGCGGCGGCGATGCTGCGCGCTATCGGCAACGAGCACCGGATGTTGGTGCTGTGTCTGCTGATCCAGCACGAAGAACTGACTGTGGGCGCGATGCTGGAGCATGTGTCGCTGAGCCAGTCAGCCCTGTCGCAGCATCTGGCGAAGATGCGCGAGGAGGGGCTCGTGACGTTCCGCCGTGAATCCCAGACCTTGCACTACCGCATCGACAACCCCGATGTGGAGAAGCTGATGACGACCCTCAAGGCCATGTTTTGCCCGTGATGGCTGATCGAAGTCGCTCCGGTGTCGGGGTGGTTGGCAGGGGCGTAGCCGCTGCTGCTACCGGGCCGTGAAGCCGGTCGGAACGTTTTTTTGTTGAAGAAAGGAGCTTGCACATGAAATCCAACGTTGGTGGTATCGACAGGGGCCTGCGCATCGTCCTTGGCATCGTCTTGATCGCCTTGGCCGCCACGGGAACTGTGGGCTGGTGGGGTTGGCTGGGGGTTGTGCCCCTGCTGACCGGCTTGGTGAGCTTCTGCCCGCTGTATCCGCTCCTGGGTCTCAGCACCTGCCCTGTGAAGTCCAAGCAACCTTAAACGCATCCAGGATGCGCTGCCGGCGGAAGTGCGCCGGCATCTTTAGCTGAAGTGTGGCCCGTGGTTGGCACCAGCGCTCGCCTGCTTGGAGCCGGGGCATCCTGGCCGCACGCGGCGAGCACTTGGCTGCACCTGTCGGATGGCCGTCGAGCGTGGTGTGGCGGTAGACAGCTTGCTGACGATGCCGTCCAGAGATGGAGCGAAGCGTGCTCAAGGCCAGAGCATCGGCTGGACCCAACGCAGGTTAGCTCTGCCGACGCCTTGCGCGACCGTGTCTGAGAACTACGCGCTGTCTTACACACCCGCGACGCAGGACGGCCGCTGTGCAGCTTGGCGTGCTGTCATTGAGCAATGCTGACGGCACAACAGCCTGTCGCTTGTTCCCGGGCCTTTTACCTTCTTCGACAGGAGTATGTCGTGACCTCTGAATCAATCGCCGCCGCTGCCGCGACATGGAACGAACGATATTCCGGCGAAGACTACGTTTTTGGACGCGAACCCAACGAATACCTGCGCGCCCAGGCGGCGCTGTTCGCACCTGGCAGCCGCGCGCTATGCGTCGCCGACGGCGAAGGGCGCAACTGTGTCTGGCTTGCCCACCAGGGCCTGCACGTCGAGGCATTCGATGTGGCGCAGGCAGGCGTGGCCAAGGCCCGCAGGTTGGCTGACGAAGCAAGGGTGTCTGTGGCCTACCATGTCGCTGGCTGCGATGAGTGGCCATGGGCCGTGGATGCTTACGATCTCGTCGTCGCGGTGTTCGTCCAGTTCGCTGACCCTGAGATGCGAGAGCGGCTCTTCGCCAATATCGTGCGAGCGTTGAAACCGGGTGGCCTGCTGGTCCTTCAGGGCTATACGCCCAAGCAGTTGGAGTACAAGACAGGCGGCCCAGGGGCACTGTCGCACCTCTACACCGCAGACCTGCTCCGCCGCGCATTCGCCTCTCTGCAGATCGTCGAATTGGTCGAGTACGAAGCCGAGTTGCGCGAAGGGGCGCGCCACGCAGGGCGCTCGGCGCTTGTGGGCCTTGTGGCGCGCAGGCCGTGAATCTGAGGCATCTGGTATGTCGTACTTAGATGATCCCCGTGTGTTGTTCGCCGCCGAACGGACTTTGCTCGCCTGGCAACGCACAGCCATAGCGCTGATGGGCTTCGGCTTCGTCGTCGAGCGCTTTGGACTGTTTCTGCGCATGATCAGCAACCAGCCGCTCTCCGATGCTCAGCGCGGGTTTTCATTGTGGCTTGGGGTCGTGTTGTTGATGCTCGGCGCGGGTGTGGCGGTTGCCTCTGCGCTGCAGTTCCGCCGAGTCTTGCGTGGGTTGGGCGAGAAGGAGATACCCGCTGGTTACTGGACCACCTTGGGCATCTGGCTCAACTTCATCCTGGCGGTTGTCGCGCTCGCGCTCACGGTGTATTTCGTGATCAGCGCATGAACGGTATACGCGGTCGTGAAACCCCGGCAAGAGAAGACCGAGCTACTCTGGGGTCTCCGAAGCAGCGGCCGGCGCAGGTTGGCTGCTGACAGGCCCGCCAGAAAATTGGCGACCTCGGCCATGCCGACACCTGCATCGACACGGCCGGGGGCCGCAAGCGCCGCACTGGCCCACGTCGTCCCTGCGACTGTGAAGGACTAGCAGGGGACGTCTCAGAAAACGGAAAATAAAGCACGTTAAGCCCATTGCAGACGCTAGATATTGACGAGTACGTCGGGTTTTCTCTTGTTTGAGTTGCCTCTTGTGGTAAGATAGCAATCAATTACTATCTTACAAGGAGTGCTCGTGGACACCCATCCAAAGCATCTGCCGGCCGATGAACGTCGTGCCGTAACTGTCGAGTCCGTCGTGGCGCTTGCCGGTTCACAAAACCCAAGCGAGATAACCACTGCAGCTATCGCTAAACACATGAACTTGACCCAGGGTGCGCTGTTTCGGCACTTCCCGAACAAGGAAGCCATTTGGCAGGCGGTCATGGAGTGGGTAGCAGAGCGCCTATTAGCCAGAATCGATCGATCCGCACAAGGAATCGAGTCGCCCTTGGCAGCCATGGAGGCGATGTTCATGAGTCATATCGAATTCGTAGCTGAGCACCCAGGCGTGCCAAGAATGATGTTTGGTGAGCTTCAGCGTGCCGAATCGACACCGGCCAAGCGCATGGTGCAAACCTTGATTCAGCGCTACGGCGAACGTTTGCATCGTCTCATCGAGAAAGGCAAGGCCAGCGGCGAGTTGTCTCCCTCGCTTGACAACGAGGCGGCGGCAACGCTGTTCATTGGCACGATCCAGGGCTTGGTCATGCAATCGCTGTTGGCGGGTGATGTGGGACGTATGCACCGCGATGCGCCGCGCGTCTTTGCAATTTATCGGCGTGGCATAAGGAGTGCGCAATGAAAAAGTTACCCTTGCAAGGCCGCACCCTGGCGCTGCTTGCCGTCATCATTCCTATGCTGGTGCTTTTTATTTATGTCGGTCTGCGATCAGGGCCGCTCGCCCCGGTCGCTGTGACGGTGGCAAGCGTGGAATCACGGGCTATCTCACCGGCGCTGTTCGGCATCGGCACGGTGGAGGCGCGCTACACCTACAAGATCGGGCCGACGTTTGCCGGGCGCGTCAAACGCCTGGACGTGCATGTAGGCGACCAGGTCAAGGCCGGACAGGTGCTCGGCGAGATGGAGCCGGTCGACCTCGATGATCGGGTGCGCTCACAGGAGTCGGCATTCAAGCGTGCGGAAGCGGCTTTGCGCGAGGCAGAAGCCCGGCAAGCCTACGCGCAAACCCAGGCGCGCCGCTACGAGCAATTGTTTGCGGTGCGCTCGACCAGCGAGGAAATCGTCACCACCAAGCGGCAGGAACTGCAGATCGCCGATGCCGCCTTATCTGCCGCTCGGGAAGATATTGTCCGGGCACGCTCCGACCGCGAAGGACTCGTCGCGCAGCGGAGCAATCTGCGCCTGATCGCGCCGGTCGATGGTGTAGTCGCCGTGCGCGATGCCGATCCCGGCACGACCATCGTCGCGGGCCAGGCCGTGGTGGAAGTGATCGACCCCAAGAGTTTGTGGATCAATGCGCGCTTCGACCAGATCAGCGCATCGGGGCTGGCTGGGGGGTTGCCGACTCTTATCGTCCTGCGTTCGCGTGGTGGCCAGACCTTGAAAGGTCGCGTGCTGCGGGTGGAACCCAAGGCCGACGCGGTAACCGAGGAAACGCTTGCCAAGGTGACATTCGATAACAAACCAGAACCTTTGCCACCGGTGGGTGAACTGGCCGAAGTCACGGTTGACTTGCCGGCGCTCCCGGCCGCTCCACTGATCCCCAACGCTGCCGTCCAGCGTGAGGGCGACAAAGTTGGTGTCTGGCAAATCGTGGATGGTGATCTGCATTTCTCCCCGGTCAAGCTCGGCACTTCCGACCTCAATGGTTACGTGCAGGTGCGCGAAGGGCTCAAGAATGGGGACCAGGTTGTGACCTATAGCGAAAAGGCACTGACGGCGCGCAGCCGCATCCATGTGGTCGACCATATCCCAGGAGTGTCACGATGATCAGCCTGGCCGGCCGCGACATTCTCCATGCCTGGGGAAAATTCGTCTTCACCGGCATCGGTCTGGGTCTGCTGATCGGCGTCACCCTGGTCATGGCTGGGGTGTACCGAGGCATGGTGGACGACGGCAAGGCGTTGCTCGACAACAGTGGCGCTGACCTTTGGGTGGTGCAAAAGGATACTCTGGGTCCTTATGCGGAGTCGTCCAGCCTCAACGATGACGTGTATCGCGCCATTCTCGCCATGCCGGGAGTCTCACAGGCAGCGAACGTGACCTACCTGACCATGCAGGTACGCAAGGGCGAGAGTGATGTACGCACCATGGTGGTCGGCATCGCGCCCGGTGCGTTGGGGGCTACACCCGGATGGCCTCCTTATCTCGTCGCTGGACGCCAGATCACGCGCGGTCACTACGAGGCGGTGGCCGACATCGCCACCGGCTTCAAACTGGGAGATCGTCTTGCCATTCGCCGAAATCATTACACCGTCGTGGGGCTGACACGGCGCATGGTGTCGTCCAGCGGCGACCCGATGGTATTCATTCCGCTCAAGGATGCCCAAGAGGCTCAGTTCCTCAAGGACAACGACGCCATTTGGCAAAGCCGGCGTCGCACCGAAGCCAACCCGGCCTTCAATCGACCCGGTGTTACTGGTTTGCTGGATGCCGTGATTGCTTCACAGAGCACCAACGCGTTCGTCAATGCAGTGCTGGTCACTCTGAAACCTGGTCATGCGCCGGACGAGGTTGCCGAATCCATCCGGCGCTGGAAACGTTTGACGGTCTACACACGGGCACAGATGGAAGACATCCTCGTCGGCAAGTTGATCGCCACGTCGGCCAAGCAGATCGGCATGTTCTTGGTGATTCTGGCCATCGTTAGCGCGGCCATCGTTGCCTTCATCATCTATTCGCTGACGATGGACAAAATCCGCGAGATCGCGGTGTTGAAGCTCATCGGCACACGCAACCGAACCATCGCCGCGATGATCATGCAGCAGGCGCTCGCCCTGGGCGTGATTGGTTTCGTGGTCGGCAAGATCACAGCCACTTTCTCAGCGCCCCTGTTTCCCAAGTACGTACTGCTGATGCCGTTCGACTCCATCGCCGGTTTTTTCGCCGTGCTCGTGATCTGCGTTCTAGCCAGCATCGTCGCCATTCGCATGGCACTCAAGGTCGACCCGGCCGAAGCCATTGGAGGTTGAGATGAGTGGCAAAGGCATTCGCATCGAAGGTTTGAGAAAACGTTATGGCGAGGGCGATACCGCGGTCAATGCCTTGAAAGGCGTGGACATGCAGGTGGCACCCGGCGAGGTGGTGGGCCTGATTGGCCCTTCCGGGTCCGGCAAGAGCACGCTGCTCAAATGTCTGGGCGCGGTGATTGATCCGACCGCCGGTCGCATGACGCTGGGCGATGAAGTGATCTACGACGATGGCTGGAAAGTCCGCGACTTGCGCGCCTTGCGGCGCGACAAGATCGGTTTCGTTTTCCAGGCACCATACCTGATTCCGTTTCTCGATGTCACCGACAACGTGGCGCTACTGCCGATGCTCGCAGGCGTCGCGAATGGGGAGTCGCGCGCGAAGGCACTGGAACTGCTCACCGCGCTCGATGTGCAACACCGGGCTCGCGCCATGCCCTCGCAACTCTCCGGTGGCGAGCAGCAACGGGTCGCCATTGCGCGAGGTTTGGTCAATCGCCCTCCGGTGATCCTGGCTGATGAGCCCACAGCTCCACTAGACAGTGAGCGCGCCATGGCTGTAATCCGCATCCTCAATGACATGGCTCGGAAGTTCGAGACCGCCATCATCGTCGTCACCCATGACGAAAAGATCATCCCCACTTTCAAGCGCATCTACCACATCCGCGACGGTGTGACCCATGAGGAAGCTGGCGAAGGGCGGGAGTTCGAATGAGAGAACGATTGAATTACAGGAGAATTTCATGACCCACCGCAAACACAGCCACGCATTTGGAACTATCACCCTGACCGTTACGGCCTGCCTGCTTTTATGGGGTTTTCAGTTGCCAGCTTGGGCTGGTGACGCTACCCAGGTTGAGCCACTGGCGCTACGCAAGATCATGCAGGAACTCGGGCGCAACATGCAGGCTATTACCGGTGCGATTTCGCAGGAGGAATGGGTTCAGGTCGTTCAGCTCGCCCCAAAAGTTGCTGCACACCCCGAGCCACCGCTTACTGAAAAAATGCGCATCCTTGCTTACCTCGGCGCTGATGCGACCAAGTTCAGAAACTTTGACGCGCAGACTCACGAGGCGGCGCTGGCCATGAAGCTGGCTGCTGCGAGCAGCGACGGCAAGGCGGTGATCCAATCATTCGCCCACGTGCAGGAAAGCTGCTTGGGCTGCCACCAAGCTTTCCGTAAACCTTTCGTGGAGCATTTTTATGGAGCACGCTAAAACATGCCAGCGCCCCATCAGCCTCGAAAGACGGCTTGCGGCAACTTACCTGGTAGCTGGTCTGGTCACCGCCGGTCTGGCCGGTTGCGCCGCCGGCCCTGATTTTCAGCGTCCCACCGCACCCGATGTGGCTCGCTACACTGCAACACCGGTGGCTGATAGAACCGCGTCCGCTCCCACGCAGTTCGGCGAAACACAACGTCTAGTCGAAGGGCTTCCGATCGAAACGCAATGGTGGCAAAGCTTGGGTTCATCCACACTCGACGGACTGATCAACGAAGCTTTCCATGTCAGCCCGACGCTGGCGAGCATCAGCGCCAATTTGCGACAGGCGCAGGAGCTTCTTGCCGCACAGGCGGGCTCGACGCAATATCCACAGGTAGATGTCGCACTGGGATCTCAGCGCCAGCAAATGAGTCCCAGTAGCCAAGGGTTGAGCGGAGACGCACGTCAATTCAGCCTCTACAACGCCAGCGTTGGCGTGCATTACAACCTCGATCTGGCTGGCGGCAACCGGCGCGCACTCGAAGCCTTGGCTGCTCGCGCCGACTACCGTCGCTTCGAACTGAATGCTGCGCGCCTGGCCCTTGCCGGCAACATGGCAACCGCTGCCATTACCCGAGCACGCCTCGCCGCGCAACTAGAAGCCACTACTGCCATTTTGCGCGTGCAGGATGAGCAACTGCGCCTAGCCCATGAACGCGTGCGTATCGGTCAGGCCTCACCTGATGAAGCGTTGAGCCTACAAGCTCAGGCGGAGCAAACGCGGGCAGAACTGCCTGCGCTGCGTAAACAACTGCAACAAACCGAACATCTACTGGCGGTGCTAGCCGGTCGTGCCCCAGGCACGGGTGGCATCCCGGCCTTCACTCTGGCCGATTTCACTCTGCCCGTCGAGATGCCGCTCGTCGTGCCCTCAGAACTGGTGCGCCGCCGACCGGATATCCAGGCGTCAGAGGCGCTGTTGCATGCGGCCAATGCAGACTATGGTGTGGCTGTCGCCAAGCTCTACCCACAGATCAACCTGAGCGCCAACCTTGGCTCTCAAGCGCTGACCACCGGTACCCTGTTCGGTGGTGGCTCGGCAGTGTGGGGCCTGGTTGCGCAGCTCACCCAGCCTCTTTTTAATCCAGGGCTACCCGCTGAAAAAAGAGCGGCGCTCGCCGCTTTTGATGCCGCCGCAGCCAATTACCAGAGCGTCGTATTGGAGTCTTTGCGTAA
Source organism: Hydrogenophaga sp. NFH-34 (assembly GCF_021401345.1). Lineage (GTDB taxonomy): Bacteria > Pseudomonadota > Gammaproteobacteria > Burkholderiales > Burkholderiaceae_C > Hydrogenophaga > Hydrogenophaga electricum. Next base: position 79,477 of record NZ_JACBGE010000001.1, on the reverse strand, counting down.
CGTCGCCGACACCCTGCGCGCGGTGGAAAGCGATGCACAAACTTTGACTGCCCTCGCTGCCGCTGATATGGCTGCACAGGCCTCCTTGCAGTCGGTCGAGCGGCAATACCGGCTGGGCGCGGCCAGCTACCTGCAACTGCTCATCGCGCAGCAACAGGCACAGTCAATCCGGATCAATATGGTTGCGGCCCAGGCACAACGCCTAGTCGATAGTGTTGCTTTATATCAGGCCCTGGGAGGTGGTGTCAGTTAAGGCTATGCCCTAACCTGATGTCGTTTTCAGAAGACGATTGCACCAATTAACTGGACGTAACGTCCGGAGTGCAGTCAGCTCCTGATAGCCAAATATCAGAAGTCATCTTCACCAATCTCGACTATGCTCAATACTCGTGTGCACCAAAGCGAGGTGTGAGCATGCCGTCAGACACATCATTGATTGCCGAGCAAGGCGTGGCCACCCTGCCCGATGCGGCATGGGCGCAGGCCCGGCAACGGGCGGAATTCATCGGGCCGCTGGCAGCCCTTGATGTGGTCGGGCATGAAGCCGCCGATGCCGCTGCTCACGCGCTTAGCCTGTCCAGGCGGCAGGTGTATGTCCTGATCCGCCGTGCCCGGCAAGGCTCGGGGCTTGTGACTGACTTGGCTCGCAGCCAATCCGGCGGCGGAAAAGGCAAGGGACGCTTGCCGGAATCGGTCGAGCGCATCATCCGCGAGTTGCTGCAAAAGCGCTTCCTGACCAAGCAGAAGCGTAGCTTGGCGGCGTTCCACCGCGAGGTCGCGCAGGCTTGTAAAGCACAAAAGCTACGGGTGCCAGCGCGCAACACTGTGGCCCTGCGGATCGCCGGCCTCGATCCGCTCAAGGCCGCTCGCCGCCGGGAAGGTCAGGATGCGTCACGCAGCCTGCAAGGTGTCGGTGGTGAGCCCCCCGCCATGACCGCGCCACTGGAACAAGTGCAGATCGATCACACAGTCATCGACCTGATCGTGGTGGACGAGCGCGACCGGCAACCGATTCGCCGGCCGTACCTCACCCTCGCCATCGACGTGTTCACCCGCTGCGTGCTCGGCATGGTGGTCACATTGGAAGCGCCGTCATCCGTTTCGGTCGGCCTGTGCCTTGTGCATGTTGCCTGCGACAAGCGTCCCTGGCTGGAGGGTCTGAATATAGAAATGGATTGGCCGATGAGCGGCAAGCCCAGGCTGCTCTACCTGGACAACGCGGCCGAGTTCAAAAGTGAGGCGCTGCGCCGTGGCTGCGAACAGCACGGCATCCGGTTGGACTATCGTCCCCCAGGGCAGCCGCACTATGGCGGCATCGTGGAACGGATCATCGGCACGGCGATGCAGATGATCCACGATGAATTGCCAGGGACGACCTTCTCCAACCCTGACCAGCGCGGGGACTACGATTCCGAAAACAAGGCCGCTCTGACATTGCATGAGCTGGAGCGCTGGCTCACGTTGGCGGTGGGCACCTATCACGGCTCTGTGCACAACGGCCTGCTTCAGCCGCCGGCGGCGCGCTGGGCCGAGGCGGTGGGGCTTGTCGGTGTACCGGCTGTCGTCACCCGCGCTACGGCTTTCCTGGTCGATTTCCTGCCCATCATTCGCCGCACCCTGACCCGCACCGGCTTCGTCCTCGACCACATCCACTATTACGCCGATGCGCTCAAACCGTGGATCGCGCGGCGCGAGCGCTGGCCGGCCTTCCTGATTCGGCGCGACCCGCGTGACATCAGCCGTATCTGGGTGCTGGAACCGGAGGGGCAGCATTATCTGGAAATCCCCTACCGTACCTTGTCGCACCCGGCAGTCACCCTCTGGGAACAACGGCAGGCGCTGGCGAAATTGCGGCAGCAAGGGCGCGAACAGGTGGATGAATCGGCGCTGTTCCGCATGATCGGGCAGATGCGCGAGATCGTGACCAGCGCACAGAAAGCCACGCGCAAGGCGCGGCGTGATGCGGATCGCCGCCAGCACCTCAAGGTGTCGGTTCCGCCGGACAAGCCGACTCCACCGGAAACGGACGTTGCCGACCCGCAGGCAGATAACCTGACACCGGCCAAACCGTTCGACCAGATCGAGGAATGGTAGCCGTGGACGAATATCCCATCATCGACCTGTCCCACCTCCTGTCGGCAGCGCAGGGGCTGGCTCGGCTGCCGGCGGACGAGCGCATCCAGCGCTTTCGCGCCGACCGCTGGATTGGCTATCCACGCGCAATCGAGGCATTGAACCGGCTGGAAACCCTGTATGCGTGGCCGAATAAGCAACGCATGCCCAACTTGCTGCTGGTCGGCCCAACCAACAACGGCAAGTCGATGATCGTCGAGAAATTCCGGCGCACACATCCGGCCAGTGCTGATGCCGACCAGGAGCACATCCCGGTGCTGGTCGTGCAGATGCCGTCCGAGCCGTCGGTGATCCGCTTCTACGTCGCACTGCTCGCCGCGATGGGCGCGCCACTGCGCCCGCGCCCACGGCTGCCGGAAATGGAGCAACTGGCGCTGGCCTTGCTGCGCAAGGTCGGCGTGCGCATGCTGGTGATCGACGAGCTGCACAACGTCCTGGCCGGCAACAGCGTCAACCGCCGGGAATTCCTCAACCTGCTGCGCTTCCTCGGCAACGAACTACGTATCCCGCTGGTCGGGGTCGGCACGCGCGACGCCTACCTCGCCATTCGCTCGGATGACCAGTTGGAAAATCGGTTCGAGCCGATGATGCTGCCGGTGTGGGAGGCCAACGACGATTGCTGCTCACTGCTCGCCAGCTTCGCCGCTTCGCTTCCACTGCGGCGCCCCTCGTCGATTGCCACGCTGGACATGGCCCGCTACCTGCTCACACGCAGCGAAGGCACCATCGGCGAACTGACGCACTTGCTGATGGCGGCAGCCCTCGCCGCCGTGGAGAGCGGCGAGGAAGCGATCAACCATCGCACGCTGAGCATGGCCGATTACACCGGCCCCAGCGAGCGGCGTCGGCAGTTCGAGCAGGAACTGATGTGAAATCGGCTCCACGCTGGCCGCTGCATCCAGCTCCCAGAGAAGGCGAAGCCCTGTCCTCATGGCTCAATCGCGTCGCCGCCTGCTATCAGATGGATATGCTCGACCTGCTGGAACACGATCTCGGGCACGGCCAGGCCGATGATCTGGACACCGCACCACCACTGGCGCTGCTGACGATGCTCTCCCAGCGAAGCGGCATCGAGCTGGACCGGCTGCGCGGCATGAGCGTCGCCGGCTGGGTGCCGTGGCTGCTGGACAGCCTCGACGACCGTGCTCCGGCCGCCCTGGAAACCTATGCGTTCCAGTTCTCGGTATTGCTGCCGAAGCGCAAGCGCAAGACGAGATCGATCACGAGCTGGCGCGCGTGGCTGCCCGGCCGGTCAATCCATCGGGCCTGCCCGCTCTGTCTGAATAACCCAACGGATCAAGCTGTGTTACTCGCCTGGAAGCTGCCCCTGATGCTGAGCTGTCCGCTGCATGGCTGCTGGCTGGAATCCTATTGGGGCGTACCGGGGCGTTTTCTCGGCTGGGAGAACGCCGACGCTTCGCCGCGCCCAGCCAACGACGCCATCGCGACGATGGACCGGCGTACCTGGCAGGCGCTGACGCTGGGGTATGTGGAATTGCCGCGTCGACGCATCCATGCCGGCCTCTGGTTTCGGTTGCTGCGCACCCTGCTTGATGAGCTGAATACCCCGCTCTCGCATTGCGGGACTTGCGCCGGCAGTATTCGCTATATCTGGGAGCGCTGCGGCCATCCGCTACGCGCCGGGCAAAGTCTTTGGCATCCCTACGAGATTCTGGACCCGACGATACAGTTGCAGATGCTGGAGGCGGCGGCCATCGCCATCGACCTGATCGAATCGAAGGTGCTGAGTCCGCGCGGGGAACAGGCTGTGCTGTTCCTGCCAGAGCCGTTGACCGGGTTCACCAATGGCCTGCCAGCGGTTGTGCAGAAAACCGAGCCGATCAATCATTGGCAGCAAGCCGTCAAAGCAATCGGCGATGCCATTGTCGAGGCGCGACACAACCCCGAAACCGCCCGCTCACTGTTCGCGCTCGCATCCTATGGACGGCATGACCCCGAGTCGCTGGAGCGCTTGCGCGTCACGTTTGTAAAGGAGGGCATCCCTCCAGAATTTCTGTCACATTATATGCCTGACGGACCCTTTGCATGCCTTAGACAGAATGACGGGTTAAGTGACAATTTTTGACGGCCATAACTTTCTGGATCACACTGTCACATAATCGAACGTATATTTGACAAGTGCGACATGCTGATTGGCTACATGCGGGTATCGAAAGCGGACGGCTCCCAGGCGACTGACTTGCAGCGCGATGCGCTGGTTGCCGCCGGAGTCGATCCGGTACATTTTTATGAAGACCAAGCATCAGGCAAGCGCGAGGACCGGCCAGGCTTGGTGAGCTGCCTGAAGGCGCTCCGACCAGGCGACACGCTGGTGGTGTGGAAACTGGACCGGCTCGGGCGTGACTTGCGCCACCTCATCAACACAGTGCACGACCTTACCGCACGCGGCATTGGCCTCAAGGTATTGACCGGCCACGGCGCGGCCATCGACACCACGACGGCCGCCGGCAAGCTGGTTTTCGGCATCTTTGCGGCGTTGGCAGAGTTCGAGCGCGAGTTGATCGCCGAGCGCACCATTGCAGGCTTGGCGTCGGCACGGGCGCGCGGTCGAAAAGGCGGCCGGCCGTTCAAAATGACCGCCGCCAAACTGCGTCTGGCGATGGCTGCGATGGGGCAGCCGGAAACCAAGGTCGGCGATCTATGTCGGGAACTCGGCATCACCCGGCAGACTCTGTACCGGCATATTTCACCCAAGGGGGACTTGCGCCCCGATGGAGCGAAGTTGCTGTCGCGAACCTAGCCATCATCATCCACAAGAAATCATAAGGCCGACCAGCTATGGAACTCATAGCGAGAGATGGTGGTTCAAGGCGGCACAAGCTTTGCGGACGGTGTCTGCGAGAACGCCCTGCAGGGGGTGCGGAGCTGCGATGTCCGGAAGAAGCATATTCACCTGGTAACCGATGGCAACGCTAAGCGGCCGCACTACTAGGTCCGGTCCGCTGAGTTCCAGTGCGGTGAACGGGTTTACGATGGCAACACCCAGGCCCTGACGCACCATGGCGCAGACAGCCACTGCGCTCGTGGTTTCAAACAGGGTTGCGCGATGTACTTTAGCGTCCTCGAACATCGCATCAATGGCGGTTCGATACGGGTCGCCAACCGCGAGACTGATGAAGCGCTCGCCTGTAAATTCGAGTGGTTGCAGTCGCGCCTTGCGGCACAGGCTGTGATCACGTGGCAAAACAGCCACTTCATTGACTTTCAGTAAGGGCTGCAAGGCAACTCCCGCAGGTGCCTCTTGGGTCTCACTCAGTCCCAGGTCAAAACGCTGTTCACTCATGGCTTGCTCCAGCCAGGGCGACTCTAAGGGATGCACGCTGACCCCTAGTTCAGGATGTGCCTGTGAGAGATATACCAGTGCGCGGGGTACCAAGGCATGGGCCAATGCCGGCAAACACGCAATGCGCAAGCGACCTGTCGATTGCGTGCGCAATTCGCTGGCGCGCGCTGCGATCTGTTCCAAGCCTATAAACGAGCGTTCTACTTCCTGCATCAGCGCAAGTGCCCGCACGGTAGGTCGTAATCGGCCCCGCACCCGGTCAAAAAGGTTAAACCCCAGTAACTGCTCCAGACGACCCAGCTCGCGACTCAAAGTGGGCTGGCTTGACGCGCACGCGTCAGCCGCACGCCCCAGGTTGCCGTGCAGCATGATGGCGCGAAACATTGTCAGCTGGCGATGAGTTAAATTCATATCAATATTGGATAGATGCCAGACAAGAATAGCATTGATTGAATTGACCATGAAGGGGATCATCCATCCATGAACCCTTTTACTCCCGCTACCATCGCTCCTTTGGCCCAGCAGTTCGGTACCCCGCTGTGGATCTATGATGCCGACACCATTACGCGCCAGATTGCCGCTCTGCGGTTGTTTGACGTAGTGCGTTTCGCTCAGAAAGCCAACTCCAATACACACATCCTTCGCCTCATGAAACGACAGGGCGCAGTAGTGGACTCGGTGTCTTTGGGTGAAATCGAACGCGCGTTGGCTGGTGGTTTTACGCCGGGCTTGCACAACGGGCACGCAGACATCGTGTTCACGGCCGATCTGCTGGACCGCGCTACGCTTGCGCGCGTGGTGGAACTCAATATTCCCGTGAACTGTGGCTCCATGGACATGCTGGACCAATTGGGTGCGGTCAACCCAGGGCACCCGGTGTGGCTACGCATCAACCCAGGTTTCGGGCATGGCCATTCCAAGAAAACAAATACCGGTGGCGAGCATAGCAAGCATGGCATCTGGCATGGCGACCTGGTACGCGCCTGCGAAAAGATCAAGTCCAACGGCCTGGCCTTGCAGGGCCTGCACATGCACATCGGCTCAGGCGTGGACTACGCGCACTTGCAGGAAGTGTGCGGTGCCATGCTGAAGCTGGTAGAGGTAGTGAATACGCAGGGTTTGGACCTGCACGCCATCTCCGCGGGCGGCGGTCTGTCCGTTCCCTACCAGGCCGGTGAACCCACGATTGATACGGCGCACTACTTTTCATTATGGGATGCAGCGCGCCATGCCGTGGAACGGCTGCTGGAGCACCCAGTGAAACTGGAAATAGAACCGGGCCGTTATTTAATGGCGGAGTCCGGCGTGCTGGTCACCGAGGTACGCGCCACGAAGCAACAGGGCGCCAACCATTTTGTGATGGTGGACGCCGGCTTCAGTGATCTGGCTCGCCCGGCCCTATACGGCGCCTACCACGGCATGGAGTTGATCCACTCTGATGGCACAGCGGTTAATGGCCTGCAGTTTGACACGGTGGTTGCCGGACCTCTGTGCGAGTCGGGAGATGTGTTTACGCAGGGAGAAGGTGGCGTGGTGTTGCACCGGTCCTTGCCGCAGGCGCAGGTGGGAGATCTTCTGGTGTTGCACGACACCGGTGCGTATGGCGCCTCCATGTCATCGAACTACAACGCGCGCCCGCTGATTGCCGAAGTGCTGATGGAAAATGGTGAGCCCCGGCTTATTCGACGAAGGCAGACGGTGGCTGAGCTGCTCGTGCTGGAGGCGGTGTAAGGCAGCACACAATGGCCTTGGCAACGTAACCTGAGGCGGCGGTAGAACGTTTTGACTGATTGCGACATGGTTCTTGGCGCCATCTTCACATGCGGCATTGTTAGTGCAGCCCACTTCTAAACTTACGTGCAGTCGTCTTCTGAAAACGACACCTGATGTCAGATGTTGAGCACAAACAACGTCAGAGTAGAGTGTGAATTTATATTTATTGACACATTCAGCCAAGGGTAATAGATTTCATCCTGACATTTTTACCTTTGGAGGCATCTTGCAAGGTCAACGTATCGGCTACGTCCGCGTCAGCAGCTTCGACCAGAATCCTGATCGACAACTGGAACAAATAGAAGTCGGCAAGGTATTCACCGATAAGGCTTCAGGCAAGGACACACAACGTCCCGAACTTGAAAGGCTGCTGGCCTTCGTCCGCGAGGGCGACACCGTGGTGGTGCATAGCATGGACAGGTTGGCACGCAACCTTGATGACCTGCGCCGCATCGTCCAAGGGCTGACACAACGGGGCGTGCGCATGGAGTTCGTCAAAGAAGGGCTGACGTTCACCGGCGAGGACTCACCGATGGCCAATCTGATGCTGTCGGTCATGGGAGCCTTTGCTGAGTTCGAGCGCGCCCTGATCCGCGAACGTCAGCGCGAGGGAATCGTGCTGGCCAAGCAGCGCGGTGCCTACCGGGGACGAAAGAAATCGCTGAACAGCGAACAAATTGCCGAGTTGAAACGGCGAGTTGCGGCAGGCGACCAAAAAACCTTGGTGGCCCGTGACTTCGGCATCAGCCGCGAAACCTTGTATCAGTACCTGCGGGAAGACTGACCATGCCACGCCGCTCAATCCTGTCCGCCACCGAGCGCGAAAGTCTGCTGGCACTGCCAGATGCCAAAGACGAACTGATACGGCACTACACGTTCAACGAAACCGACCTGTCGGTGATCCGTCAGCGTCGCGGCGCCGCGAATCGATTGGGCTTCGCCGTGCAGCTTTGCTACTTGCGATTCCCTGGCATCTTCTTGGGCGTCGATGAACCTCCATTTCCGCCCCTGCTGCGCATGGTGGCCGCACAACTCAAGGTGCCGGTGGAAAGCTGGAACGATTACGGCCAGCGCGAGCAGACACGGCGGGAGCACTTGGTCGAGCTGCAAACGGTGTTTGGATTCAAGCCCTTCACCATGAGTCACTACCGGCAAGCAGTGCATACATTGACCGAACTGGCCTTGTAAACAGACAAAGGCATTGTGCTGGCCAGCACCCTTGTTGAAAACCTGCGGCGGCAGAGCATCATCCTACCCGCCATGAATGCCATCGAGCGCGCAAGCGCCGAGGCCATTACCCGTGCCAACCGGAGCATCCATGCGGCATTGGCCGATTCCTTGATACCTGTCCATCGCCAGCGCCTGGACGAACTGCTCAAGCGCAAGGATGGTAGCAAAATGACGTGGCTAGCGTGGCTGCGCCAATCGCCCGCCAAGCCGAACTCGCGCCACATGCTTGAACACATCGAACGCCTCAAAGCCTGGCAGGCGCTTGACTTACCTGCTGGCATCGAACGGCAGGTACACCAAAACCGCTTGCTCAAGATCGCCCGCGAGGGCGGCCAGATGACGCCCGCCGACCTGGCCAAGTTCGAGTCGCAGCGGCGTTACGCCACCTTGGTAGCACTGGCCATCGAGGGCATGGCCACCGTCACTGATGAAATCATCGACCTTCACGACCGCATCATCGGCAAGCTGTTCAATGCGGCCAAGAACAAGCATCAACAGCAGTTCCAGGCTTCCGGCAAGGCGATCAACGACAAGGTGCGGATGTATGGGCGCATCGGTCAGGCGCTGATTGAAGCCAAACAAAGCGGCGGCGATCCGTTCGCCGCCATCGAAGCGGTCATGCCGTGGGACACCTTCGCCGCCAGCGTCACCGAGGCGCAAACGCTGGCGCGGCCTGCCGATTTTGATTTCCTGCACCATATCGGCGAGAGTTACGCCACGCTGCGCCGCTATGCGCCGCAGTTCCTGGACGTGCTCAAACTGCGCGCCGCGCCCACCGCCAAGGGTGTGCTCGATGCCATCGACGTGCTGCGCGGCATGAACAGCGACAGCGCGCGCAAGGTGCCCGCCGATGCGCCAACCGCATTCATCAAGCCGCGCTGGGCAAAGCTGGTTCTGACCGACGAGGGTATTGACCGGCGTTACTACGAGTTATGCGCCCTGTCGGAGCTGAAGAACGCACTGCGCTCTGGTGATGTTTGGGTGCAGGGTTCGCGCCAGTTCAAGGACTTCGACGAATACCTGGTGCCGATCGAGAAGTTCGCCACCCTGAAGCTGGCCAGCGAATTGCCACTGGCCGTGGCCACCGACTGCGACCAATATCTGCATGACCGACTGGAATTATTGGAGGCGCAACTCGCCACAGTCAACCGCATGGCGGCGACCAACGACTTACCGGATGCCATCATCACCACTGCATCGGGCCTGAAGATCACGCCGCTGGACGCAGCGGTGCCAGACGCCGCGCAAGCCTTGATTGACCAGTCGGCGATGTTGCTGCCGCACCTCAAGATCACCGAGTTGCTGATGGAGGTCGATGAATGGACGGGCTTCACGCGCCACTTCACACACCTGAAGACCGGCGACACGGCCAAGGACAAAACCTTGCTGATGACGACGATTCTGGCTGATGGTATCAATCTTGGGCTCACCAAGATGGCCGAGTCCTGCCCTGGCACCACCTACGCCAAGCTGTCTTGGCTGCAAGCCTGGCACGTTCGCGACGAAACCTATTCGACGGCGCTGGCCGAGCTGGTGAACGCACAGTTTCGACAACCCTTCGCCGGAAACTGGGGCGACGGCACCACGTCATCGTCGGACGGCCAGAACTTCCGAACCGGCAGCAAGGCAGAGAGCACCGGGCATATCAATCCGAAGTATGGAAGTAGCCCTGGGCTGACGTTCTATACCCATATCTCCGACCAATACGCGCCCTTCAGCGCTAAGGTGGTCAACGTCGGCTTGCGCGACTCGACCTATGTGCTCGATGGCCTGCTGTACCACGAGTCTGACTTGCGTATCGAGGAACACTACACCGACACGGCGGGCTTCACCGATCATGTGTTCGGCCTGATGCACTTTCTGGGATTCCGGTTCGCGCCGCGCATCCGCGACCTGGGCGACACCAAGCTGTTCATTCCCAAGGGCGATACTGCCTACGATGCACTCAAGCCGATGATTAGCAGCGACAGGCTGAACATCAAGGCTATTCGCGCTCATTGGGATGAAATCCTACGGCTGGCCACTTCGATCAAGCAGGGCACGGTGACGTGCCTCGCTGATGCTGCGCAAGCTCGGCAGCTATCCGCGCCAAAACGGCTTGGCCGTCGCCCTGCGCGAGCTGGGGCGCATCGAGCGCACGCTGTTCATTCTGGATTGGCTGCAAAGCGTGGAGCTGCGCCGCCGCGTCCATGCGGGGCTGAATAAGGGCGAGGCGCGCAACGCGCTGGCCAGGGCGGTCTTCTTCTACCGATTGGGTGAAATCCGCGACCGCAGTTTTGAGCAGCAGCGCTACCGGGCCAGCGGCCTCAATCTGGTGACGGCGGCCATCGTGTTGTGGAACACGGTCTATCTGGAGCGTGCCACCAGTGCTTTGCGTGCCCACGGCAAGGCGCTGGACGACACGTTGCTGCAATATCTGTCACCGCTGGGGTGGGAGCATATCAACCTGACCGGCGATTACCTATGGCGCAGCAGTGCCAAGGTCGGTGCGGGGAAGTTCAGGCCATTGCGACCGCTGCCACCGGCTTAGCGTGCTTTATTTTCCGTTTTCTGAGACGACCTCTAGCAGGTCAGAACGCCAATGTCTTCACGCCGGGCTTGAGCAGATGGGCTGCCACATCTGCAGGTTTGGCTGCCGTGACACCCGCCAGCAGGTCCGTCGGCTGCTTGCCGGTGTTGGGCAGGTACAGCGCGCAGACTTCCACCTTCGCGCCACCTTTGATAATCCCTTGCAGCATTTGCTGCGGCGTGACGTTGCGGGGCTTGAGGGTTGGCTGAGCTTTGCCGTCTTGGCTGCTCAAGGCGATGTCGCCGGCCGCGTCACAGAGCAACACCCGTACCGATGCTTTCTGTTCGAGGGCCTGACCTGCCAGCACCAGGCCGGCTCCCTGGGCCATGGGACTTGATGAATGGATCGACACAAAGAGTTCCTCGGCTTGGGCGGCTGTGGCCGCGCAGGCGAGCGCGAGGGCGAGTGCGATGGACTTTTTCATAGGAAGGCTCCTTGGTTGGAAGAAACACGCACGGGCACCCCGTCAAGGCGGGGCAATGCCCAGGCTGCGGCGCAGCGATGCCGCGTCGGGCAGGTATTCGATGGTTTGGACACGCTGTTGCTCCAGCGCAATCAGCGTGACCTCCTTAGGCTTTCGGGGCAGATGACTCGTGATTTCGGAGTTCTGGACCAAGCCGACTTGGAAGGGCAAATCACGCATCTTGGGAAGCGCAAACATGCGGGTCACCATCGCAGGCATGGCACTGATGTCCGCGATATAGACGAGCCGACGCTCAGCGAAAATGGATGGGTGCGGACGCAACGCACCGCTCACGATGTCGCTGGCCGTCTTGTCGGCCGCAAAAACGACAAAACGAGTGGACGCCTCGATGCTCACTTGGCGCTCGTGCTTGTCCACAACGCTCAGGGCTGGCAAGAGACTTCCCGGAGCCAAGGGCGCTGCCAATAGTGGGGTGGAGGCGCCTCCAACGACCACTGCGAGCAGGATCAGCGAGATCCGCCGGCGGGCGATACCTCTGTTGGCCTTCGCCAGCGGTCTGTGTGCATAGGGGATGGTTTGGGGATTCATCGGTACTGCCTGAGATAGTTCCACTCGAAGCCACGCTTGGCCCAATGGAATAAACGGGTCGAAGGCAGCAGTACATTGCGCTGCGGGGTGCGCCACACCAGAGTTCCATGATCGATCGCATCCACGATGCAGATCAGCTCGACACGGAACGTCTCGCTCGATGGGCGGCCGTCCAGGTCGGCAATCAGATTGGCTGCCGCGGCCTTCGCCTGCAGGTCCGCCATGTGGGCCTGCTTGGGCATCCAGTCCGGGCCAGGGAAGCTGCCCGAGTCGCCGACCACGACCACGCGCTCGAAGCCAGGCACCCGGCAATGCGCATCGGCCTGCACCAGGCCGCCTGGGGACCGAGGGAGCGTCGTTGCATCAAACCAGGTGTTGCCGGTCATGCCGGGCATGAAGAGGATCAGGTCCGCTGCGAACGATCCGCCTTCCGTCACAACCTGGTCAGCCTCGAACCGCACCAGCTTGTGGCCCAGGTGGGTCCGGATGCCTCGCCGTTCCATTTCTCGGAGCAGGTGCTTCACCGTCTTCATGCCGAGACGGTTGCCGGGCTCGGAGGACGGGTTGAAGAAAACGAGATCGAAGTGCTGGCGCCGGCCCTCCCGTTTGAGCTGCTCATCGATGCCGAACAGGAACTCGAACATCGGGCCGCCGCGCACCGCACTGGGCTCATTCGGATTTCCCGCGAAGCCGACGGCGATCGTGCCGCCGGTCATTTCGCGCAGTCGATCGCGGATGCGTTCTGCCGCTGAGATGCCTTCGCAGGGTGTGATGGCATGCTCGATGCCGGGCAGCTTCTTGATGAAGCGCCCGCCGGTGGCGAGAACCAGGCCGTCGTTGACGACATCGCCGGTGCTCGTCTGCACGGTGCGGCCGTTATCGGCGAGGCCCGTGACTTCGGCCGGGACAAAGCGCACGCGCTGGCGCTGCAGAAAGCCGTCCAACGGCACGATCAGATCCTCACGGCGGCGCAAGCCGCTCGGGATCCAGATGATGCCTGGAAGGTAGTGCAGTTCCGGGCGCGGTGCGACCAGCGTGATCTGCGCCGCGGGATCACGGCGCCGCAGTTCGCGGATCGTCGACAGGCCGGCAAAGCCCGCACCCAGGACCACAATGTGTCGGGGATTCTGCGCGGTCGTCATGGCAGTGCGTTCGAGGCGTCCCCTGCAAGATCAGCAGGCACCGGGGGCAACGCGGTGAACCTCGCGCCGGACAGGGATATGGATTGCGACACGGTTGGATTCCCTCTCAGGCCGACTCGTCGCCGATGACGATACGTGCGTCGCTCAGAAAACGGTGTGGCGGGATTTCTAGATTGGTGGGTGCCGGCTTGTTCTTGAACACCCGACCGGCGAGGTCGAAGGTCGAGCCGTGGCAGGGGCAGAAGAACCCCCCTTGCCAGTCTTCGCCAACGCTCGGGTTGGAAGTGCCCGCAGCCACCGCGCTGGGAGAACACCCGAGATGGGTGCAGATCCCGATGGCAACGAATAGGTCTTGTCGCTCGGAGCGGCCGGGATTGCGCAGGGCTTCCGGCAAGGCATCCTTGCTGGAGTTGGGGTCGGCGAGCTTGTCGTCCTGCCCGCTGAGTGCGGCGATCATTTCCGGCGTGCGTCGCATGATCCATACGGGCTTGCCCCGCCATTCGACCGTCTTCAATCCGCCGGGCGGGATGTCCGCCAGGTCGACTTCGACCGCCGCGCCCGCTGCTCTTGCCCGTTCACTGGGCGCGAAACTAGAGACGAAGGGGATGGCGGTCGCCGCGGCCGCAACACCGCCGGCCGCAGTCGTGGCGATCAGCCATGCGCGGCGCTCAGGATCCATGGCGCTGGAAGGAGGAAGGGCAAGGTCGCTCATGTCGGGCTCCTGGTGCGCGGCTGACGATGCAACCGCATAGGGGCTGAGGGCTGGTCCGGTGGCCGGTGCGCCAAAGCGCTTGCGCGGCACAGGCTGAACCGGACACCGGACACCGGCCGCAGGCTGGACGGCGGTTCGACGCGAGAGCGCAGATGACGCGCCCAGCCTCCTCCGGCAGCCCAGATCCCACGGCGCGGGGCTGCGGCCTTTCGGTCGCAGCGGCGGACTTAAAGGCTCTTCGTCGAGAAGTACCAGTCCGTGGTCTTGTAGCCTTCGCCCATACGCTGCTTGATGGCGTCGGGACTCTTGGGTGGGGGAACGATCACATCGCATCCCGGCGTCCACCCCTCGGGGGTCGCCACCTGGTTGGCGTCGCTCGTTTGCATGGCCGTGAGCAGGCGCACGAACTCGTCGATCGAGCGGCCGTTGCTCATGGGGTAATACACCATGGCGCGCAGGATGCCGTTCGGATCGATGAAGAACGTCGCGCGCACGGCCTGCGTGTCGGCTGCGCCCGGGTGCACCATTCCATAGGCACGGGCCACGTCCATCTTGATGTCCTCGATGATCGGGAAGCTGATCTCGACGCCGAACTTCTCCTGGATGTTCTGCGTCCAGGCCAGGTGCGAGTACAGGCTGTCGATGGACAGGCCGATCAGTTCGCAGTTCATGCCGCGGAACGTGTCGGCGGCCTTCTGGAAGCCGATGAACTCGGTGGTGCAGACCGGCGTGAAGTCAGCCGGGTGCGAGAACAGGATCAACCACTTGCCCTTGTAGTCCGCCAGGCTGCGCTCGCCGTGGGTGGTCTTGGCCTTGAAGTCCGGGGCAGGTTCGTTGAGACGGGGGAAGGCGACAGGTGCGATGTCTTGCATGATGACCTCTTCAGTTGAAGGTTGTGTGTCGAAGTGACCATCATATATTAGTTGATTCTAAATTAGAAGATATTGAAATAAAAGTATTGAAGTCATTGTTGTCGCCTATCAAGGAGCAACGATGTAGCGGGCAGACAGCCAGGAGTGCACACCAAGCCTGGGGGCGCAGGACCGAGTAGGGGCGGCAGCACGGCCGGCCAAGCGCCGAGGAGACCTCGGCATGTTGACGTGCGGTGACAAGCAGGATGAAACCTGTCTAGGCCTGGGCTGCGGCAGTCTCCTCCGTTCACCCGCGCGGGCGGTCTGCGATCGATGGCGGCAGACCCAGCTCAGTGCGCTTTGGTTCGCCTGTGTGGGGCTCCGGCGAAGGCGGCCTGCGCCTTCGCCTTGCGCTCGAACTGCCTGGCGATGTTGCCGCAGACCAGGTCGCACAAGGAATAAACGGACTTGTCCGCGATGCTGTAGATGGCGCTGTTTCCGCGGCTTTCGCGTGCCACCAGACCGTGCTGGGTCAGCAGCGTCAAGTGCCGCGAGATGTTGGCCGAGCTGTAGCCACACAACTGGGCGAGTTCGCCCACGCTGCGCTCCTGCTTGCGCAGCAGGTTGAGGATCTGCAGCCGCGTTGGCTCGGACAGCGCCTGGAAGTACGCCGCCACCTGTTCCAGCGCCTCGTCGGGAAGGTCTTCCATATGTGTTGAGCATGCCAAGGATAGATGGGTAGACATGATGCCTCGGATCTTGATGATCTGCTTGTCTGTGAGCATCATGGTACTTGACTATTTAGCTATGTGCGCAAATAATGACTGAAATTTCTTCGCACTCGACAGCGCTCCTAACAGAAAGTGCCCTCCATGCGCCACACCAGCTACACCCTTTGCATCGCGGCTTTCGCCTTGATGGCGAGCCTGACTGCCTCCGCCCAGACGCCGCCCCAGCCGTTGAAGGCTACCGCGGCAGTGGCCACTGCGGGCACGACGACTTCGGCCTTCGATGGCGTCGTCGAAGCTGTTCGCCAGACGGTGATCGCGGCGCAGGTGCCCGGTGCGGTCATCCAGTTGGATGTCAAAGTAGGCGATCGTGTGAAAGCGGGCCAGGTGCTGCTGCGCATCGACGCCCGGGCGGCTGAGCAGAATGCCGCCGCCAGCGATGCCCAGGTGCAGGCAGCACGGTCATCCCTGGATCTGGCGACGAAGGACTTTGAGCGTCAGCAGCGGCTGTTCCAGAAGAACTACATCAGCCAGGCGGCCATGGAGCGCGCCGAGTCGGCTTACAAGTCGGCCCAAGCCCAGGCCAATGCGCTGCTCGCGCAGGCCAGTGCGTCGCGCACGCAGAGCGGCTACTACGTCGTGCGCGCACCCTTCGCGGGTGTGGTGTCCGAAGTGCCGGTATCCCTGGGCGACATGGCCATGCCTGGCCGGCCTCTGCTCACCCTGTATGACCCGACGGCTCTGCGCGTCACGGCGGCTGTGCCGCAGTCGGTGACGGCGCGCATGCCGGCCGATCCGAAGCTGCGCATCGAACTGCCCGGCCTGTCGGCGGCGAGTGCATGGGTGGTCCCTGGAAAGGTCCAACTGCTGCCCACCGTCGATGCAGCGACGCACACTGTGCAGTTGCGTGCCGAACTGCCTGGTGGCGTGGACGCTACCGTCGCGCCTGGCATGTTCGCGCGGCTGTGGCTGCCGCTGGCACGCAGCGATGCCCCCGGTACAGCGCCAGGCGCTCTCCTGTCCGTGCCCGTGGAAGCCATCGTGCGTCGCGCCGAACTCACCGGCTTGTATGTACTGAATCCGCAGGGCAAGCCCGTGCTGCGCCAAGTCCGCCTCGGGCGGGCCACCGATGGCCGCGTCGAGATCCTGTCCGGACTGATGCCCGGTGAGCAGGTCGTGACCGATCCGCAATCCGCCGCGCGCGTGCGTTGAGGCCGGTCATGACGAAAACACGATCCACCACTACCGGCGCGCCTGCCATGGGCGTTTCGGGCCGCATCGCCGCCTTTTTCCAGCGGGCACAGATTACGCCACTGCTGGCACTGCTCGCGCTGTTGCTCGGCCTGTTCGCCGTGGGCGTGACCCCACGCGAAGAGGAGCCGCAGATCAACGTCACGATGGCGAATGTGCTGATCCCCTTCCCGGGGGCTGCGGTGCGCGACGTGGAACAGATGGTGGCCGTGCCGGCAGAGCAGGTGCTGAGCCAGATCCTGGACGTCGAGCATGTGATGTCGGTGTCCCGTCCTGGTCTGGCCGTGCTGACCGTCCAGTTCAAGGTCGGCGTGACCCGCACCGAGGCGCTGGTGCGGCTGTACGACACGGTGAATTCGAACGCCGACTGGCTGCCCAAGGGGCTTGGTGTGCTCGAACCGATCATCAAGCCCAAGGGCATCGATGATGTGCCAATCGTTACGTTGACGCTGTTCAGCGAGAACGCGCAGACCGGCGCATTCGACCTGGAGCGTGTCGCGCACAGTGTCGAGGCGGACCTCAAGCGTGTGCCCGGCACCCGCGAAGTGACCACGATCGGTGGCCCGGGCCGAGCGGTGATGGTGCAAATCGACCCGGTGCGCATGAGCGGCGTCGGCGTCACGGTGCCGGAGGTGCGGCAGGCGCTGCTGTCGGCCAATCTGGGGCTTCCTGTGGGTGAGCTGATCGCAGGCAACCGTTCGGTGGCCATCGAGTCCGGGCCTTTCCTGCGCCACGCCCACGAGGTAGCCGATCTGGTGGTCGGCGTGCGGGCCGGCAAGCCGGTCTTTCTGCGGGAGGTGGCACAGGTTCGTGACGGTCCGCTTCCACCCAGCCGCTATGTCTGGCATGGCGTTGCCGGCAAGGACGGCGCCGCGCCGGCCGAGTATCCGGCGGTCACGGTCGCGGTGACGAAGAAGGCGGGTGAGAACGCCATCGACGTGGCCAACGCCGTGATGAAGCGGGTGGAAGGTCTGCGCAACACCGTCATCCCCGGCGATGTCCAGGTGGCGGAAACGCGCAACTACGGCGCCTCCGCCAACGACAAGGCGCAGACGCTGATGAAGAAGCTGCTGTTCGCCACCGCGTCGGTGGTGGCGCTGGTTTTCTTCGCGCTCGGCCGGCGCGAGGCGGCCATCGTCGGCAGCGCGGTGGTGCTGACGCTGACGGTGACCTTGTTCGCGTCCTGGGCCTGGGGTTTCACGCTCAACCGCGTATCGCTGTTCGCGCTGATCTTCTCGATCGGCATCCTGGTGGACGACGCCATCGTCGTGGTCGAGAACATCCATCGGCACCAGCAGCTCTACCCCGGCAAGTCGCTGGCGGCGATCATCCCGGGTGCCGTGGACGAAGTGGGGGGGCCGACCATCCTGGCGACGCTGACCGTGATCGCCGCGCTGCTGCCCATGGCCTTCGTGACGGGCTTGATGGGCCCGTACATGAGCCCGATCCCGATCAATGCCAGCATGGGCATGCTGTTGTCCCTGGCCATCGCCTTCGTCGTCACGCCCTGGCTGGCTCGGCTGTGGATGAAGGCGGTACCGGCTGCTGCGCATGGCGACGGCGGGCCGCACACGGCGACCCACTCCGGCCTGGCCGCGAAGATCGCGCCGGTCTTTGAGCGGATCTTCCGCCCACTGCTGGACGAGCGGCGTGGCTCGCGCAACCGCAGCCTGCTGGCCCTGGGGGTCGCGCTGCTGATCGCTGCATCGCTGGCGCTGCCGGCCACCGGCCTGGTGCTGCTGAAGATGCTGCCCTTCGACAACAAGTCGGAGTTCCAGGTCATCGTTGACATGCCCGCCGGCACGCCGGTGGAGCAGACGGCCGCAGTCCTGCACGAGCTGGGCAGCTACCTGGCGACAGTGCCCGAAGTCACCGACTACCAGGCCTATGCCGGTACCGCGGCGCCGATCAACTTCAACGGCCTGGTGCGCCAATACTATTTGCGTGCCGGCGGCAACGTCGGCGACCTGCAGGTCAATCTGGTGGACAAGACCGCGCGCAAGGACCAGAGCCATGCCATCGCAACCCGCGTGCGGCCAGAACTGCAGAAGATCGGTGAGCGC
This sequence comes from Hydrogenophaga sp. NFH-34, assembly GCF_021401345.1. Taxonomy (GTDB): domain Bacteria; phylum Pseudomonadota; class Gammaproteobacteria; order Burkholderiales; family Burkholderiaceae_C; genus Hydrogenophaga; species Hydrogenophaga electricum. The sequence goes on along the minus strand of NZ_JACBGE010000001.1, from coordinate 60,709 downwards.
TTCGACGCCAACGTCAAGGTGGTCGAAGTGCCGCCGGGCCCGCCGGTGCTCTCTCCCATCGTGGCGGAGATCTATGGCCCGGATGCGGCCGGTCGGCATCAGGTCGCCAAGGCCGTGCGCGCCGTGTTCGAGCGCACGCCTGGCGTGGTGGACGTGGACGACAGCAGCATCGCTGCGGCACCGAAGACGATGCTGCTGGTGGACCGGCAGAAGGCCTCCATGCTCGGCGTGCCGCAGCAGGCCATCGTCACCACGCTGCGCGCCGGACTGGCCGGCGAGGCCACGGCCTTTCTGCATGACGAGACCAAGTACCCGGCGGCCGCGGTGCTGCAATTGCCGCCCGAGCAGCACGGCGACCTGAACGCCCTGCTGCAGCTCACGGTGCGCAGCGCCGATGGGAAACTGGTGCCGATCCGGGAACTCGTCACCCTCAGCGACCAGGTGAGCGAGCAGCCGATTTACCACAAGGATCTGTTGCCGGTGAACTTCGTCGTGGCCGACATGGCCGGCGCGCTCGACAGCCCGCTCTACGGCATGTTCCAGATGCGTGGGGAACTCACCAAGATCGCCACGCCCGGCGGTGGGACGCTGCAGGAGTATTTCATCCGCCAGCCTGATGACGCTTACCGCGACTACGCGCTGAAGTGGGATGGCGAGTGGCAGGTGACCTACGAAACATTCCGCGACATGGGCCTGGCCTATGGCGTTGGCCTCGTGCTGATCTACCTGCTGGTGGTGGCGCAGTTCGGGTCCTACCTAACACCGTTGATCATCATGGCGCCGATCCCCTTGACCATCATCGGCGTGATGCCAGGCCACGCCGTGCTGGGCGCGCAGTACACCGCCACCAGCATGATCGGAATGATCGCGCTCGCCGGCATCATCGTGCGCAACTCCATCCTGCTGGTGGACTTCATCAACCTGCAGGTGCGCGAAGGCGTGGAGTTCAAGCAGGCCATCGTGCGCTCCGCCATCACGCGCGCGCAGCCCATCGTGCTGACCGGGCTGGCTGCCATGTTGGGCGCCTTCTTCATCCTCGACGACCCGATCTTCAACGGCCTGGCGATCTCGCTGATCTTCGGCATCTTCGTCTCGACCGTGCTGACGCTGGTCGTAATTCCGATCCTCTACTTCATCGCGTACCGGAACCGGCTGGACGCGATCGCGGGCCGCGAAGAGCCCGAGGAACCCCTCACGCCAACCCCTGCAACCCTGTCCACTCAAGGAGAAACACCATGACTTCCTGGCAACTCGTTCGCGTCATCGCAGGCACCTTCATCCTGCTGTCGCTGGCCCTGGGCATCCCTGGCAGCCCGATCTTCGTCAATCAATGGTGGCTGGCCTTCACCGCCTTCGTCGGGGTGAACCTGCTGCAAAGCGGGCTGACCAAGTGGTGCCTGATGGAATCCATTCTGCGCAAGCTCGGCGTGCGCCAGGGAGCCTGATCATGCATGTCGGCTGCCCCGCCTGCGGGACGATCAATCGCGTCCCCGACGAACGCCCGTCCGGCGAGCCGGTCTGTGGTCGTTGCGGCGCTGAACTGATGGCGGCCAAGCCCGCATCGCTAAGCGATGCGACCTTCGAGCGCTACATCACGCGCACCGATCCGCCGGTGCTGGTGGACTTCTGGGCCAGTTGGTGCGGCCCCTGCAAGATGATGGCGCCGCATTTCGACGATGCGGCTGCGAAGCTCCCCGAGGTCCGTTTCGCCAAGCTCGACATCGATGCCAATCCGCAGGCCGTGGCGGCCAGCGCCATTCGCAGCGTCCCAACGCTCATCCTGTACCGCGCCGGCAAGGAGCTGGCGCGCCACTCGGGGGCGATGGTCGCAGGCGACCTGGTGCGCTGGGTCCGCAAAAACCTCACGCAGAAGGGATGAAGTCCATGAAGAAGCGCATGTCAAAGGCTTTGTGGATCTCGTTGCTGGCTGCGCCCCTGTATTGCCAGACGCAAGTGGCGATGGCCGCAGGGCTCATGGAGGCTTGGCAAGCGGCGACGCAGAACGACAAGGAATACGCTGTCGCCCGCGCGGCCCATGCAGCAGCCCAGCCGCGCCGTGACCAGGCCGCGGCGCTGTGGCGACCGACTGTCGGCGTGGTCGGCTCGGTGGGGGTAGCCACGAACGAGTCCGAAACGCGAGGTGCGCAGTTCAGCGCCCCTGGGTTCGGACAATCCAGTGGCGTAGGCTTCAGCACCTCCGTGACCAACGGCACCGCCTCGCGCTGGGCCGTGGCAGCGACGCAGCCGCTCTACAACCCGAAGCGGCGCGCCGAGCAGCAGCAGCTTTCCACCTCAGCCGACCTGGCAGACCTTCAATGGCAGGCAGCAGGACAGACGCTGATGCTCCGCACGGTGGAGCGCTATCTCGATCTCGCCCTTGCCGAGGAAACCGTGCGCGTGCATAGACAGCAACTCGATGCCGTCGAGAAGGCGGCGGTCGAAGCGCAAGACCGCTTCAAGCTCGGGGACGTCCCCATTACCGATACCCATGAGGCAGGCGCACGCCTGGCAGCACTTCGCGCGCAGGTACTGGCGGCCGAGAGCGACGTGCTGGTCAAGCGCAACCTGCTGGCGAACACCACGGGATTGCCTCCCGGTTCTCTGGCGGCCCGTCTTCCTGGCCCCAGCGCAGGCCAGACGTCATCGCTCCAGCCGCTGGAGTTCTGGCTGGATGAGGCGCAGTCGCGCAACCCTGAAATTCGCACCCAGTTGCTGGCAGCCGATGTCGCGAGGCAAGAGGCGACGAAGTACGGCCGGAGTTCGTCCGCCACCGTCGATCTCGTCGCCCAGGTGGGACGTGATCGACTGAGCGGCAGTGGCGATTTTGGGTCGGCCAGCAACACGGGCACGAACTGGATGATCGGCATCCAGTTCTCGATGCCGCTTTTCACCGGCGGATACCGCAGCGCCAAGGAAGAAGAGGCGCTGCGACTGGCGGAAAAGGCCGCAGCCGAGGTAGAGCGCACGCGAGAGCAAGTCGCGCAGCAGGTGCGCTTGGCCTGGCTGGGGCTGAGCGTTGGCGCCGAACGTGTCAGGGCGCTGGAACAGGCGCTCAGTGCCAGCCTGGCAAGGCTCGACGCCACGCGCCTGGGACGCGAGGTCGGCCAGCGCACCACGCTGGACCTTCTCAATGCCGAAAACGAATCCGCCACATCCAGCCTTGCGCTTGCGCAAGCTCGCATCGGTCTGTTGATGGACCGGCTGCGACTGGCCGCGCTGATCGGCCGCCTGGATGAGGCTGCTTTGCAAGTAGCCGATGGCGAACTTGCTGCGTCACCTTTGAACTGACACTGGAAATTGATCGCATGAGTTGGTTAGCGAAGATTCTTGGGGCTTCTTGTTCCCGTTTTGGTCGATCGGCGGGTAAATCGGCCGCCGAAATGCTGTCGGCCGGCGCCGTCTTGGTTGACGTCCGCTCCGCCGGGGAGTTCGCTGCAGGGCACATCGAAGGAGCGCTGTGGCTACCGCTTGACCGTATCCACTTAGACGTTGCGACCGCTGTGCCCACTCGGACCCAGCCTTTGATCCTGTATTGCCGCTCGGGCGCGCGCTCCCAACGTGCCTGCAAAATCGTTGAGCAGATGGGATATAGCCATGCGATCAACGGAGGCGGGGTGGGCGCACTTTCGAAGTTATTGAACCGGCCGGTCGTTGGTGGGCCGTGACGCTGTTCATTCACGAACGGGTAGGCTGACGAGAGGAGCCAGGTATCGAGCTTTGGTAGGAGGCGACCAAGAGAACAGTAGCGGGCATCGATTTGAATCCGGCGGGTCGGATCGGCCGAACCAGAACAAGACGAACAAGGAGCACGCAATGGAACTGAGATTGCTGCGCTACTTCGTGGCAGTGGCCGAGGAACTGCACCTGGCGCGCGCAGCCGATCGGCTGGGCATCGATCAGTCGCCACTGTCGCGCGCGATGCGCGATCTCGAACAAGGGCTGGGTGTGGCGCTATTCGACCGCAGTAGCCGGCAGACGCGCCTGACCTGGGCCGGCCAAGTGCTGCTGGTGGAGTGCCGGCGCGTTCTCGCTACGCTGGACCAGGCGATCCAGGCTACCAAGGGCGCCGCGCAGGGGTACCAGAGCTACCTTCGCATCGCGATCTGCGACAGCCTGGCCCAGCCCAGGATCGCCGCGTTGCTCGCTCGCAACCGCGAGGAAGAGCCGGAACTGGAAATTCGCATCTTCGAGCTTCCGTTATCGCAGCAGCTCAAGGGCCTGCACACCGATCTACTGGACGTGGGCTTCGCGTTGTCGGGTTCGGTCAATGGCGGCCTAGTGGCCGAACCGGTGTGGACCGATCCACTTTCGGTGATCGTGTCGGCGCGCCACCCGCTGTTGGTCCACAAGGAGGTCAAGCTCGCCGACGCGCTGAAGTTTCCGGTGGTGTTGTGCCACCCGGACGCAGCCTCGGGCTGCCACGACCAGATCCAGGCGGTGCTCGATGGTGCGGCGCTGCCGCTGAAGGTGGTCGATCATGTCACCAGCTTGGGCGTGATGCTCACGCTGGTTGGGGCAGGATACGGGATCGGCTTTGCGATTGCCTCGCAGGTGGAGGCGCTGAACCGGCCGGACATTGCGACACGGCCGCTAGCGGGCACGCCACCGATGCTCTCGACCTACCTGGTGCGCCGTGGGGGCGAGCCCTCCGAGCCGTTGAAGCGGTTCATCAGTCGAGTGAAACGCTTGAACGCCCCGACACCTGACGAGGGCGGGGCCTGAGCGATCCTTGTCGGCTGTTGTTGGTCGCGGGCAGACACCGATGGACGCCGCGCGGTGACTAGCGTGCGCCGCTGGTACAATATGTGGTCATTTCCTGTGGAGCTAACAGGAAAAACCCGTTATTAATCAATGGGTTGGTTGATTGGACTTGTTCCCTTCACCCGCTCCAGACATCTGGCTGCGGCGCACCACCTGATCGGGCGCCGCGCGTCCCCATCGAAAGGGCACCCCCTCACGGCGGTGCCCTTTTCTTTTCGCCCGGCGCGACATGATCCCGGCCGCGCTGGACCGATGCCGCTGGCTCATCGGTGCAGCCTCACCGCGTGCAATCCTTGGCACCCTGCCCGGTTGCGACGCCGGATGCGGGTATGAAAGCCGTACACTCGGACCGGCCAATTTGTATCAATTGGTACTCCTTCCCGGCCTTCCGGACATCCCGGCCCCATCCCATCACCACCATGCCAGCAGACGCCGAGCGCTCCGCGCGCCTGTTCCGTGACGAAGCCCTGGACGCCCAACGCGCGTCCACCGTGGGCCGCATCGTGCTCACCCCGCGCCTGTCGAGCTTCTGGGTCAGCCTGCTGGCCGCCCTGATGGCCGTCGCGGTGGTCGCTTTCATGATCTTCGGCAGCTACACGCGGCGCGTGACCGTCAATGGCCAGTTGGTGCCCGCCGCCGGGGTGATCCGCGTGCACACCCCCCAGGCCGGCGTGGTGTTGGAAAAACACGTGACCGACGGCCAGGCCGTGAACAAGGGTGAACTGCTCTACGTGCTCAGCAGCGACCGGCTGGGTGACGGCGCGCGCGAGGTGCAGGCCGACATCGCCCGCGCCGTGGGCGCGCGCAAGCAGTCGCTGGAAGACGACATCCGCCGCTCGCGCCAGGTGCAGGCCGATGAAACCGCCGGCCTGCAACGCCGGCTGGACACGCTGCGGGCCGAAACGGCGGCGATCGCCGCCCAGATCGAACAGCAGAAAGACCGCGTGCGCATCGCCGAAGACACCGAGCGCCGCTACCGCGGCCTGGCCGACCAGGACTACATCGCGCGCGAAGAGCTGCTGCAAAAGCAGATCGATCTGAGCGAACAGCGCTCGCGGCTGCGCGGTCTGGAACGCGATGCCCTCGGTGTGCAGCGCGAAACCGCGCAGGTCCGCCAGGATCTCGACTCCGCCCGCTGGCGCCATGAAAACCAGCTCGCGCAGATTCAGCGCGAGGTCTCCAGCACCGAAGAACAACTGACCGAAGTGCAGGCGCGCCGCCGCGTGCTGGTGACGGCACCGGAAGCCGGCCGAGCCACGCTGGTGCAGGCCGAAATCGGCCAGGTGGCCGAAACCACCCAGGCGCTGGTCACGCTGGTGCCGCTGCACGGCGAACTGCGGGCCCGGCTGTACGCCCCGAGCAGCAGCATCGGCTTCGTGCAGCCGGGCGACACGGTGCTGCTGCGCTACCAGGCGTTCCCGTACCAGAAGTTCGGGCAGCACGAAGGCGTGGTGGAGTCGGTGTCGAGCTCGGCCGTGGGGCCCGCCGAACTGGCCACCTTGCCGGCCACCGGCCTGGCCCCGGGCGAGCCGGTGTTCGCCATCCAGGTGCGGCTCAAAACGGGCCAGGTCCAGGCCAACGGCCAGCCGCGCCCGCTGCAGGCCGGCATGCTGCTCGACGCCGACATCCTGCAGGAACGCCGGCGCCTCTACGAATGGATGCTGGAGCCGCTGTTCAGCCTGACCGGGCGCATGGCCTCGTGATGCCCGCGCCCCACCGGAGCCCCCTGTGAACTGGACCGAACAACTGTCTTTCGGCTTGCGCCGCACCACCCCGGTGGTGCTGCAGACCGAGGCCGCGGAGTGCGGCCTGGCCTGCCTGGCCATGGTGCTGGGTCACCATGGGCTGGCCACCGACCTGGCGGCGCTGCGCTCGCGCCACACCTTGTCGCTGACCGGGGTGACCCTGGCCACGCTGACCGACATTGCCGCCCGCGAACAGCTCGGCACGCGCGCGCTGCGGCTGGAACTGGACGAACTGCCGCAACTGCGGCTGCCGGCGATCCTGCACTGGGACCTCAACCACTTCGTGGTGCTGCAGTCGGTCAGCGGCCGCCAGGCGGTGGTGCTGGATCCGGCCTTCGGCGAACGCCACCTGAGCCTCGACGAGGTCTCGCAGCACTTCACCGGCGTGGCGCTCGAACTCTGGCCCAACCCCGGCTTCCAGCCACGCGATGAAAAGACGCGCGTGCGTCTGTCGCAGCTCATCGGCCAGGTGTCGGGCTTCTGGCCCTCGCTCGCCCGCATCCTGATGCTGTCGCTGGCGCTGGAGGTGTTCGGCCTGGTTTCGCCCCTGTTCATGCAGTGGGTGCTGGATGAGGTCGTGGTCTCGCGCGACACCCAGTTGCTGACCACGCTGGCACTGGGCTTCGGCCTGCTGCTGCTGCTGCAAAACGCCACGGGCCTGGTGCGTTCGTGGCTGCTGATGGTGATCAACACGTCGGTGTCGGTGCAGTGGAAAGCCAATGTGTTTGCCCACCTGACGCGGCTGCCGCTGTCGTACTTCCAGAACCGGCACCTGGGCGACGTGGTGTCGCGATCCGAATCGGTGGAAGACATCCAGAACACCCTCAGCACGGCCGTGGTCGAAGCGCTGTTCGACGGCCTGCTGGTGGTGCTGACCCTGGTGCTGATGTTCCTTTACAGCCCGGAGCTGGCAGGCGTGTCGGTGCTGGGCGTGCTGCTGTATCTGGTGCTGCGGCTGCTGTGGTTCCGCCCGTTCTACGCGGCCTCCGAAGAATCGCTGGTGCGCGATGCGCAGCAGTCCACGCACTTCCTCGAAACGATCCGTGGCATGCGGGCCATCCAACTGTTCGGGCGCCAGCAGCAGCGCCAGGGCGCCTGGCAGACCCTGCTGGTCAGCGCCACCAATGCCCACCTCAAGGTCGAGAAGATGCAGATCCTCTACGGTCTGGCGCGGGGCCTGCTCAGTGGCGGCTTCATGATCCTGATCGTCTGGCTGGGCGCGCGCCAGATCGTGTCCACCGAACTCACGGTCGGCATGCTGATGGCCTTCCTGGCCTACCGCAACCAGTTCGACAGCCGGGTCATGGCCCTGATCGACAAGGCCATCGACCTCAAGATGCTGCGCCTGCATGCCGAACGCCTGGCCGACATCGTGCTCACCCCGGCGCTGCCACGCGCCGACCGCCTCGACGCCCAGGCCATTGCCCAGCGCCAGATCGCCGGAGACAACGAGACCGCCAGCCCCACCCTGCAGATCGACCAGGTGCGATTCCGCTATGCCGACATGGCACCCTGGGTGCTGGATGGCCTGACGCTGGACATCGGTGCCGGCGAGGTCGTGGCCATCACCGGGCGATCCGGCTGCGGCAAGACCACCCTGATCAACCTGCTGCTCGGCAGCTACACCCCCACCGAAGGCCAGATCCGCGCCGATGGCGTGCCCCTGTCGCAACTGGGGATCGAGCGCTGGCGCGAAGGCGTGGCCACCGTGATGCAGGACGACAGCCTGTTCGCGGGCTCGATCCGCGACAACATCACCTTCTTCGACCCCGAGCCCGATCTGGACTGGATGGTCACCTGCGCCGACATGGCGGCCCTGCACGAAGACATCGAAGCCATGCCAATGGGCTACCAGACCCTGACCGGCGACATGGGCACCGTGCTCTCCGGTGGCCAGCGCCAGCGCCTGCTGCTGGCGCGCGCCCTCTACAAGCGGCCCCGCGTGCTGGTGCTGGACGAGGCCACCAGCCATCTCGACCTCGAATCCGAACAGCGCGTCAACGACGCCATCTCGGCCCTGCCGGTCACGCGCCTGATCATCGCCCACCGCCCCGAAACCCTGCGCGCTGCACCGCGTGTGGTCGAACTGCGCGAGGGCCAGGTGCACTTCGATGGCACGCCCGCCGACTACTTCGCGATGGTGGCGCAACGCCGACGCGACCAGGAGCCCGCATGAACCACCGCCCCCTGCGCGCAGCCCTGGCCGTGGCCAGCGCTCTCGCCGGGCTGACCGGTCCTGCGGGTGCGGCCGACACACCGGACCCGGTGCTCCGGTTGTCGACCTGGCTGGGCCAGCTGCCCCTGGACCGGGCTCCTGGGGCCCCACCCCCTGACGCCGAAGTGCTGAACTGGCTGCCCGGCAGCCCGGTCTGCCAAGCCCCCGGCCAGGCCCCCTGGGGGCACCTGACCGTGGGCGACGCCGTCGCACGCACGCTGTGTGCCAGCCCGGCCCTGCGCCAGGCACTGGCCAGCGTGAGCGAGCAGACCGCTGGCGTCGATCTGGCCGAGGTCGAATTCCGGCCGCGCTGGAGCGTGAGCGCCGGTTACAGCGCCGACCGCAACTTCAACGCCAGCGGCAGCCTCGGCCGCACGCTCGATGCCACCGTGGGCCTGTCCTGGGTGCTGTTCGACTTCGGGCAGCGCAGCGCGGCGCTGCGCGAGGCCCGCGCGGGCTTGTCGGCCGCACTGGCCCAGCAGGGCAACACCCTGCTGGAGACCTTGCGCGAGACCTTGCGGCTGTATGGCGAAGCGGTGATCGCAGCGGCCAGCCTCGACGCCACCCGCGAGGCCGAAGCAACCGCCTCGCGCACGGCCGCCGCGGCCGATGCCCGGCACCGCGCCGAAGTGGGCAGCCAGATTGAGCGCCTGCAGGCCCAGACAGCCCTGGCCCAAGCCACCCTGGAGCGTGTGCGCGCTGAGGGTACCTGGGAAAACGCGCGGGCCGCCCTGGCCCTGGCCCTGGGCGCCGAACCGGCACAACCGCTGCAACTGGCCGACTGGGAAGCCCTCGTCCAGACCAACCAGGCCGCGCCGGACTTGGCCGTGCTGGGGCAGGAAGTGCGCCAGACCCATCCCCGCCTTCAGGCGCTGCGCGCGCAGATCGACGGCGCGGATGCCCGAATCGAGGCTGCCCGGGCCCAGACCCGTGGCAGTGTGACCACGGGCGTCGCCGCCGGGACCTCGCGCAACTGGGGGTCGGCCGGCACCGGCACCCTCCCTGCCGGCAGTGCCCAGATCCGTCTGAACATCCCACTGTTCGATGGCCGTGAAAGCAAAGCCCTGCAAACCCAGGCCGTGGCCCGGAAGACCCAGGCCGAGGCCGAGCTCGAAACCGCACGTCGCGACGTGGAAAGCCAGCTCTGGCAGGCTTTCCAGGCGCTGCAGACCGGGCGCCAGAGTCTCAGCGCCAGCGAACGCCTGCTCCAGTCAGCCCAGGCCACCTACCAGGTGGCCCATGGCCGCTATCAGGCGGGGGTGGGCTCGGTGCTGGACCTGCTCAACGCCCAGGCCGCGCTGGCCGAAGCACGGCGGCAGCGGGTGACCGCACAAGTCGAGCTGCTCAACGCCCGTCTGGGCCTGAGCCTGGCCAGCGGCCGCCTGGGCGCGCGCTGATCGCCCCAGGAAAAAAGCCCGAAAGCCAAAGGCTTTCGGGCTTTTCAGCATGTCGCTGCCGACGAGCAGATCAATACTCTTCGGGCGGCTCCACCGGCTCCACCGGGACCGGCGTGGGATTGCACTTGGGCTTCGGCTGGCACTTCGGCTTGGGCGAGCACTTGGGCTTCGGTTGGCACTTCGGCTTGGGCGAGCACTTGGGCCGGCAGAAGAAGAAACCACCGGCCACATCAGCCATCTCTTGTTGGGTCAACGTACGCATTTTGTACTCCAGGAAATAGAAGGAACCTTGAAAAAGGTACCAAAGTATAAAGTTCTAAAGCACTACTTGTAAATGAACGTATCGCCTTTAACAGCCGTTCCCGCGAGAACAATCGCACGCATGCCCGGGGTTTCTCGGCCGTTTTGATCAGAAAAAATAACCCGAAAGGACTCAGAAACAGCCGCTGACTGGCCATCAGCTCGGGTGCGCAATCACCAGAGCCGCTGCCGCCATGAAAGCCACCGCGCTGTCGCCAGGCTGCAAGGCGCAGGGATGCGCCGCAAAACCGACCCAGTGGTCACCCCCTTCCAGCGCCAGCACCACCTCGTCGTGCCGGGCCCCTGCCGCGATCCGCTCGACCCGGCCCTCCAGGCAGGTTCCAGGCTGGCGCGGCACACCGAGCGCCGGCGCCTGCCCGGCGCTGATGGTCACCGCAGTGGCTTTGCACAGCACCAGGACTGGCGTGCCCGCCGACAGCGCCAGCAGATCGGCGCTGTCCCAGGTGATCACCGACACCAGCTCGGCGCCGCCCCGCGTGCGCAGCCGGACCGCCACCATCGGATCTTCGGCGGAAGCCTGCTCGCAGACCACGACAGTGCAGGCGAGCTGGTTGCGCATGCTGGTGCGCAAACCGAGCCCGCCCAGTGTCGGCAGGGGGGTGTCCGCTGCCACCTGCCCGCCAAGGGGCAAGGCGCCGAAGCGCTGCAGCACCGACTGACGCGCCTCCGCCATGGCATCGGCAAGCACCAGCAGTTGCTCGCCTTCGGGTGTCAGCCGCGCCCCGCCGCCGCCCTGCCCGCCCACGGTGCGCTCCACCAGCGGCTGACCGCTCAGGTTGGTCAGGGTATCCAGGGCCTGCCAGGCCGCCTTGTAGCTGATGCCGGCATCGCGCGCGGCCTGAGATATGGAGCCCGTTTCGCCGATGCGACGCAGCACTTCCAGCCGCTTGTCGCTGATCGCATGGCCGAGCGCCTGGCCAAGGCTGTCGATGGGCAGAGAAGACATGGCGCCATTGTTTCACGGCGCCATGCCCGCCTTCCACACGTCAGAAGAAGCCCAGCTTGTTCTCGCTGTAGCTGACCAGCAGGTTTTTGGTCTGCTGGTAGTGGTCCAGCATCATCTTGTGGGTTTCGCGCCCGATGCCGGATTCCTTGTAGCCACCGAAAGCGGCGTGCGCCGGGTAGGCGTGGTAGCAGTTGGTCCACACACGGCCGGCCTGGATGGCGCGCCCCATGCGGTAAGCCAGGTTGCCGTTGCGGGTCCACACGCCGGCGCCCAGGCCGTAAGGCGAATCGTTGGCGATGACCAGGGCTTCGGCTTCGTCCTTGAAGGTGGTCACGGCCAGCACCGGGCCGAAGATTTCCTCCTGGAAGATGCGCATCTTGTTGTGGCCCTTGAACAGGGTCGGCTGGATGTAGTAACCGCCTTCGATGTCACCGCCGAGCTGGGCGCGTTCGCCACCGATCAGGACCTGAGCGCCCTCTTCCTTGCCCAGTTGCAGGTAGGACTGGATCTTGTCCATCTGCATCTGCGAAGCCTGCGCGCCGATCATGGTCTCGGTGTCGAGCGGGCTGCCCTGCTTGATGGCGGCCACACGCTGCAGGCAGCGTTCGATGAAGCGGTCGTAGATCGACTCCTGGATCAGGGCGCGGCTCGGGCAGGTGCAGACCTCGCCCTGGTTGAAGGCGAACAGCACCAGCCCTTCGATGGCCTTGTCGAGGTAGCTGTCGTCCTGGGCGATCACGTCTTCGAAGAAGATGTTGGGCGATTTGCCCCCCAGTTCCAGCGTGGCTGGAATCAGGTTGGTCGCGGCGGCCTGGGCGATCACGCGGCCGGTGGCGGTGGACCCGGTGAAGGCAATCTTGGCGATGCGCTTGCTGCTGGCCAGCGGCATGCCGGCTTCGCGACCAAAGCCGTTGACGATGTTCAACACGCCCGCCGGCAGCAGGTCGGCGATCAGCTCGGTGAGGATGAGCAGCGAAATCGGCGTGGACTCGGCCGGCTTGAGCACCACGCAGTTGCCGGCGCCCAGCGCGGGGGCGAGTTTCCAGGCCGCCATCAGGATCGGAAAGTTCCAGGGAATGATCTGGCCCACGACGCCCAGCGGCTCGTGGATGTGGTAGGCCATGGTGTTTTCGTCGATCTCGCTGATGTTGCCTTCCTGCGCCCGCACACAGCCCGCGAAATAGCGGAAATGGTCGATGGCCAGCGGGATGTCGGCGTTCAGGGTTTCGCGAATTGGCTTGCCGTTGTCGACGGTTTCGGCGTAGGCCAGCAGTTCAAGGTTGGCTTCCAGGCGGTCGGCGATCTTGAGCAGCACATGGGCGCGCTCGGCCGGCGAGGTCTTGGCCCACTGCGGGGCGGCGGCATGGGCCGCGTCGAGCGCCAGCTCGATGTCGTCGGCGGTGGAGCGCGCAGCCTGGGTATAGACCTTGCCGTTGACGGGCGTGACCACGTCGAAATACTGGCCGCCCACCGGGGCCTTCCACTGGCCGCCGATGAAATTGTCGTAGCGGGACTTGTACTGGATCTTGGCGCCGGCGGCGCCGGGAGCGGCGTAAATCATGCTTGTCTTCCTCTGGGTGGTTGAGAGAACGGAATGCCTTGCAGGCGCCGAAGCCTTTTCAAAACCTGTGCCACCCCGGGCGGAAACGCCAACCTCTTGATTTCGCAGGTTTTTTCCCCGCAAGCGACGGACACCGCCCCAAGCACGGACGTTCCAGGACGCCACACCTGTCACAGAACGAGACAGTCGGACAGGTCTGGCGCGTACCAGGCCTTAGGCGCTCCCGGCTCTGCCTATACTGGCCCCATCCACCGAGAGCCCCTTCCCGAAGGCCCGCCGCCGGCTCCCTGCCGGTCAGGAGACAAAACCATGGACATTCCGTCGCAGGCCCTGGCGCTGCGCAAGGCCCGCCGGCACCTGATCGAACACGGTCGCTGTTCGAGCGAGCACCTGGACGAACGCCTGGCCCGCTCCTGGCAGCGCAGCCTGGCCGCCGGCCTGCAGCCCCTGGGCCGCTTCGACCCCGCGGCCACCCTCGACACCCAGGGCCTGAGCCTGCTGCGCGCGCGACACCACGAACTGCTCGCCCACTCGCTGCCGGTGATGGAATACCTGTTCGAGCAGGTGCGCCACAGCCAGAGCGTGGTGGTGCTGGCCGACCCGCAGGGCACGCTGATGCACACGCACGGCGACACCCACTTCCTGGGCAAGGCCGAACGCATCGCCCTCACCAGCGGTGCCAGCTGGCACGAGCAGGAGCGCGGCACCAACGCCATCGGCACCGCCATCGCCGAACTCAGTGCGGTGGCGATCCACGGCGGCGAACACTATCTCGAACGCAACGGCTTTCTCACCTGCGCAGCGGCGCCCATTCTGTCGGGCACCGGGCAGTTGCTCGGCATCCTCGACATTTCGGGCGAGCACCGTCCGGGCCACCCGCACACCCTGGGCCTGGTCAGCACGGCGGCGCGCATGATCGAAAACCGCCTGCTCGATGCCCACAGCCGCCACCTGCTGCGGCTGCACCTGCACCACCGGCCCGAAGGCGTGGGCACGGTGGCCGAAGGCATCGTCGCGTTTTCGGAAGATGGCTGGGTGCTGGGCGCCAACCACAGTGCCCTGCAACTGCTCGGCATCGGGCGCAGTGCGCTCGCCAGCACGCGGCTCGACGATCTGCTGCAACCGGGCCTGCAGCGCTGGCTCGACGCGCAGCGGCGGGCCCCTGACCAGATGCTGGTGTTGCAACGCCCCGACGGCAGCACCCTCTACGCCCGCCTGCGCTGTGACGCCCCCCCAGTGCCCGTGGGTCGGGCACCGCAGGCCACGCCGACACGGCCGGTGTTGGCCGACGCTGCGACCACGGACGCTTTGTCCAAGCTCGATACCGGCGACCGGCGCTGGCGCACGGCCGCCGACCGGGTGCGACGGGTGCTGGGCAAAGGCATTCCGGTGCTGGTGCAGGGCGAGTCCGGCGTTGGCAAGGAACTGTTTGCGCGCGCAGCGCATGAGAGCGGGCCGCGGCGGAGCGGTCCGTTCGTGGCCATCAACTGCGCGGCCTTGCCCGAGTCGCTGATCGAGTCCGAACTGTTCGGCCATGCCCCGGGGGCGTTCACCGGCGCCCACCGGCACGGCCGCACGGGGCTGCTGCGCGACGCCCATCGGGGCACGCTGTTTCTCGACGAAATCGGTGACATGCCGCTGGCGCTGCAGACCCGGCTGCTGCGCGTGCTGCAGGAGCGCCAGGTGGTACCGGTGGGCGCTTCGGCGGCGGTGCCGGTCGATTTCGCCCTGATCTGCGCCACCCACCAGAACCTGCGTCAGGCGGTGGACGAAGGCCGCTTCCGGGCCGATCTCTATTACCGCCTCAACGGGCTCTGTGTAGAGCTGCCACCCTTGCGCGAACGCAGCGACCTGGCGGTGCTGACCCAGCGCCTGCTGGCCGAGATCGAACCCGACCGGCCGATGGCGGTCGCGCCGGGGCTGCTCGACACGTTCGGCCGCCACCACTGGCCCGGCAACCTGCGACAGTACGCCAGCCTGCTGCGCACCGCCTGCGCCCTGATGCCGGACGAGACCACGACCCTGGACTGGGAGCACCTCACCGAAGACCAGCGGGAAGCCCTGCTCCAGCCCGCGTGGCAGGCACCAGTACCGGTCACCGGCAGCCGCCCACCCCAGAGCCTGCAGGAGCTTTCGCTCAGCGCCATTCACCGGGCGCTGGAGAACAGCCGGGGCAACGTGTCCCTGGCCGCCCGGCAACTGGGCATCAGCCGGCAGACGCTCTACCGCAAACTGGGGGCGTCCGAAAGCCGGCCCTGAAGCGCGGGGCTGCGGCCCTTCACGCCAAAGGCGCCATGACGGCCGCGTAGTCCGCCGCTGCGGCGGTGTAGAGGTGGGACGTCACCAGCACGTCGGCGCCCGTGGCGGCATAGGCGGCCACGTTGTCCTGCCGGATGCCCCCGGCCGCGTTGACCGTCAGGTGCTGCCCGGGCCGCAGCGCCCGCAGTTCAGCCACCAGCGGCGTCAGCGCCGCGGGCGCCATCTTGTCGATCTGCACACCATCGGCGCCTGCGCGCACCGCCGCCAGGGCATCGGCCGCATTGACCACTTCAACCAGCAGAAACTTCTCGGGGCTGGCCCGCCGGGCCTGGCGCACCAGGTCCGCCAGTGCCGTGTCGGGCATGAAGTGGCGGTGCTGCGCGAACACCAGCAGGCTCTCCGAAAGGCCGGCCCGGTGCACCATGCCACCGCCGCACAGCACCGCGTACTGCTGCAAACGGCGCGCCCCGGGAAACGCCTTGCGGGTGGCCGCGAGCTGCACATTCGACTGCAGGGCACGCGCGTCGCGCAGCATGGCCGCCGTGGCGCTGGCAATGCCGCTGAGGTGTTCGATGAGATTCATGCCCTGCCGCCAGAGCACGTGCAGGGCGTGCGAACGGCCCTGCACCTGCAGCACCGCCTGCCCCGCCGCCACCCGTTCGCCGTCGGGCACCAGGCTGTGAACCACCAGCCCCAGGCTGCGGGCCATCTGCGCACAGGGCGCCACGCCCGCGACCACGCCGGGCTGGCGCGCCAGGTAGCTCAGAGTGCCCGGCACATCGGGCATGCCGATGGCACGCGTGGTTTCGTCGTGCAACGGCTGGTCTTCCTGGATGAGGCCATCGATCTCGGCCTGGCTGAAATGGATCATGACAAGTTCCTTGAGCGGGGCTGGAAACAGCGCACCAGCCCGAAAAGCAGCAGACAGAACGCCCCCAGGCAGAGGCTGAGCATCGCGGCCTGCCGGTAATCGCCGCCCGACACGGCATTGAAGATGGCCAGCGACAGCGTCTCCGTGCGCCCGAGGATGTTGCCCCCCAGCATGAGGCTGATACCAACCTCGCCCATGCCCCGTGCCAGCGCCAGCAGCACCCCGCCCGCGAGCGCGGCGCGGGCAATGGGCAGGTGCACCCGCCAGTAGGCCGCCAGGGGGCCGCAACCCAGGTCGAGCGCGGTTTCGTGCAGGTCGCGCCCTTGTGCCTGCAGGGCCGTCTGCAGGTTCTTGACCGCCAACGGCAGGCCGGCGATGAAAGCCGCCAGCCACAAGCCGGCAAAGCTGAACACGAAATCGATACCCAGACGGGCCAGCCAGGGTCCCAGCAGCCCCTGCCGCCCGAGCAGCCACAACAGCCCGAAACCGATCACCACCGGCGGGAACGCAATCGGCAGCGTGACCAGAATGTCCAGCCAGGCCGGCCGCCGCAGGCCGAATTCGAGCGCCCAGGCCAGCCAGGCCCCCGCCAGCACATAGGCCGGCGTCACCGTCACGGCCAGCCAGGCGCTCAGGCGCAGCGCCGCCCAGGCGCTGTCGTCGGGCATCACAAACCGGCGCGGCGCAGCAACTCCTGGGCTTTCGGCGCGCTCAGGAAGCGGGTCCAGCGCTCGCGCGCAGCCTGGGTCTGTGGGTGCGCACCGGGCGCCGGCATGGCGGCCACGATCTCGATCGGGCGGTAGCTGCCCTCTCCCGCCGGCAAGGGCAGGAAACCGCCGAGCTGCGCCTGGGCACCCAGCGCTTCGGTGAGGTTCACAAAGCCCAGATCCACCTGGCCCGACGTCAGATAAGCCGACACCTGTGGCACCGTGCCGACGATCTTCAGCCGCGGCTGCAGCCCCTCCCAGAGCCCCTGCGCCTGCAGCCATTGCTGGGCTGCCAGGCCGTAAATCGCCTGCTGCGGGTGCGGCATGGCCACCGACAGGCCGGCCACCTCAAGCCACGCCCGGGCACCCGCCGAACCAGACGGTTCCGGCTGGCCGGGCAGATCGCGGCGCCAGGCGAGCGCCATCACGCCCTGGCCCAGGGGCAGCCGCTGCGACAGGTTCAGACCTTCGGCCTTGCGGATGAAGTCGGCATCACCGACCAGCACATCGACACGGCCACTGGCCCGGGCCTGGGCAAACACCTGCTGGAGATTGCCGTAACTGCGCTCCACCGCGATGCCGGTCTCCTGCGTGAATGCCTGGCACAAAGCCTCCAGCGGCCGCCGATACCCCGCCCCCGCCATGAGCAGCAGCGTGGCGCTGTCGCTCTGTGCCCCGACCCGCAGGGGCACGGTGGACAGCGCAGCCCACGCCAGCCCGGCGGTCAGCCATTGCCGGCGCTCCATCGCCGGCGCAGCGGCGTGTGGCACAGGGTTTGCATGAAAACGGTCGTCGAACGAAAACGTCATGGAACTCTCCGGCAGCGGGGCTTTGTTACACTCGCTATTCTATTATTGAATAGCGAACAGCCAGCGCTGTTTCGACCTTGCCACGGCATCCGCCACCCTGTTCAGGAGTTCCCCATGCGCCGATCCTTCGCCCGCCTCTCTACCCTGATGTTCGCCCTGGTCGCCCAGACCGGTGCCTGGGCCGCCGAAGCCCAGGTGGCCGTGGCGGCCAACTTCACCGAACCCATCAAGGCCATCGCGGCCGTGCTGGAAAAGACCACCGGCCACACCCTGAAGGTGTCGCTCGGCGCCACCGGCGCGTTCTACACGCAGATCAAGAACGGCGCGCCGTTCGACGTGTTCCTGGCCGCCGACGACGAGCGCCCCGCCCTGCTGGAGCGCGAAGGCCTGACGGTGCCCAACACCCGCTTTACCTACGCCACCGGCAAACTCGTGCTCTGGTCGGTCGATCCCGCCCGGGTGGACGCCCAGGGCGACGTGCTCAGGTCCCCGGCGCTGCGCAAAGTGTCGTTCGCCAACCCGAAGACCGCCCCCTATGGCGCTGCGGCCGTGCAGGTGATGGAGCGCATGAGCCTGGCCGATGCACTCAAACCCAAGCTGGTGCAGGGCGAAAGCATCGGCCAGGCCTTCAATTTCGTGAAGACCGGCAACGCCGACGTGGGTTTCGTGGCCATGGCGCAGGTGCTGCAGGGCGGCAAACTCAAGGAGGGTTCGATGTGGGTGATTCCGCAGGCCCACTACGACACCATCCGCCAGGATGCCGTGCTCCTCAAGCGCGGGGAGCAGAACGAAGCCGCCAAGGCCCTGCTCAAACTCCTGCAGAGCCCCAATATCAAGGACCTGATCCGTTCGTACGGCTACGATCTCTGATCCGATCCGCCGCCCCACCGTGTTTCTGACGCCCGACAACCTCCAGGCCATCTGGCTGACCGTCAAGGTCGCCGCCCTCACCACCGCCATCCTGCTGATGCTGGGCACGCCACTGGCCTGGTGGCTGGCCCGCTCGCGCTCGTGGATCGCCCGGCCCGTCGGGGCGCTGGTCTCGCTGCCGCTGGTGCTGCCGCCTTCGGTGCTGGGTTTTTACCTGCTGGTGCTGCTGGGCCCCCTGGGCCCCGTCGGGCAATGGATGCAGGCGGTCGGGCTGCCCCCGCTGCCCTTCACCTTCAGCGGCCTGGTGGTGGCTTCGGTGTTCTATTCCTTGCCCTTCATGGTCCAGCCCATCCTGAACGCCATGCAGGCCCTGGGCGACCGCCCGCTGGAAGTGGCGGCGACCCTGCGCGCTTCGCCGTGGGACCGCTTCTTCCACGTGGTGCTGCCGCTGTGCCGGCCGGGCCTGGTCACTGGCTGCATCATGAGCTTTGCCCACACGGTGGGCGAATTCGGCGTCGTGCTCATGGTCGGGGGCAACATTCCCGGCGTCACCCGGGTCGTCTCGGTGCAGATCTTCGATCACGTGGAAGCCCTCGAATACGCCGACGCCCACCGCCTGGCCGCCGTCATGCTGGTCTTCGCCTTCGCCGTGCTGATCACCCTGCAGGTCTACAACGCCCGCGTCGCGCGCCGCACACGTGCCTGAGACCATGACCCGACACCCCCTGATCCTGCGCGCGCATCTGGCCCGCGAAGGCTTTGCCCTCGATGTCGACCTTCGCCTGCCCGGACACGGCGTGAGCGCACTGTTCGGTCCGTCCGGCTCGGGCAAGACCACCTGCCTGCGGGTGCTGGCCGGCCTGGAGCGCGACGCCCAAGGTCTCGTCTCGGTCGACGATCAGACCTGGCAGGACAGCGCCCGCCAGCTGTTTGTGCCGGTGCACCGGCGCGCCGTGGGCTACGTGTTCCAGGAAGCCAGCCTGCTGGCGCACCTGAGCGTTGCCGGGAATCTGCGCTTTGGCTGGCAGCGGACCCCGCCGGCCCAGCGCCGGCACGGCTGGGACCAGGGCTTGGACCTGCTGGGCATAGCACACCTGCTGCAGCGCATGCCGGCCGAACTCTCGGGCGGCGAACGCCAGCGCGTCGCCATTGCCCGAGCGCTGGCCACCAGCCCCCAAGTGCTGCTCATGGACGAACCCCTGGCCGCGCTGGACGCTCAGCGCAAGGCCGAGATCCTGCCCTGGCTGGAAAGCCTGCACCGGCAGTTGGACATCCCCGTGGTCTATGTGACGCACTCGCCCGACGAGGTCGTCAGGCTGGCCGATCATCTGGTGCTGCTGGAACAGGGACGCACCCTTGCCCAGGGCCCGGTGGCGGACCTGCTGGCGCGCACCGATCTGCCGCTGTCGCACGGCGACCATGCCAGCACCCTGATCGAGGCGCGGGTCCAGGGGCATTCCCCCGCCGATCAGATCAGCGTGCTGGGATTTGACGGCGGCCGGATCCTGCTGCCGATGCTGGCCCAGACCCTGGGAAAGGACGCCACCGTGCGGCTGCGCATCCAGGCACGCGACGTGAGCCTGGCGCTGCAGCGGCCCGAACACACCAGCGTGCTCAACATCCTGCCCGCCACGGTGACGGACATCATTCCCGATGGTTCGGGTCAGGTCCTCGTCGCGCTGCAACTGGCCGAGAGCGAGCAGACGCCACCCCGTCCCCAGGCCGCCCGCCTGCTCTCGCGCATCAGCGAGTTTTCGGCCCGGCGGCTGCGCCTGACCACCGGGCAGAAGGTCTACGCGCAGATCAAGGGCATCGCCATCGTCCGCTGACCGGTCAGCAAGGCATCCAGGCGGCCCAAGCAAGCCTCTCAGAAAGCTTCCTTTTCGGCCTCCAGATAGGCCAGACTGGTGTACTTGCCGATGTTGCTCTCGAAGCCGGCCATGGTGGCAGCCCGGCTGGCCACGCGCGGATCCTTGAGCACCAGGGCTTTGGCCCCTTCCAGAGGCACCCCATCCTTGACCGCCTGCACGCAAGGCTCCCAGATGCCTTTGAGAAACGTGCCGTAAGCATCCAGCAGATCGCGGCCGCCCCTGCCGTGGCCGGGCACCCAGACCTGGTCGCCCGCCGCCTTTTTCAGGGCCTCGTAGTATTTGAAGGTGCCCGGATAAGAGCCGTCGTCGATGTTGGCAATGCGGTTGCCCATGGCGATGTCGCCCACATAGGTCAGCTTGTCCTGCACCACCTCCAGACACAGGTCCGAAGGTGTGTGGGCGCGGCCATAGTGGTGCAGGCGGATCTGCACGTCGCCATAGTCGAACACCTGCCCGTGTTCGACCGTGCGGTTGGGCGCAACCACCGCGGTCCCCAAAGTGGCCTGATTGGTCCAGCGCTCCATCAGGCTGCGCCAGAGATTGCCCTCGTGCCCCGCAATCTGCTCCCGGGTATGCGCCAGCGCATGGATCGGCAGGTCGTGCCCGAAGGTCTCCACGAACGCGTGATTGCCCAGCCAATGGTCGCCGTGATAGTGGCTGTTGAAGATCGCGATCACAGGCTTGGGAGTCACCGTCCGGATCATGCGTATCGCCATCTGGCCGATCTGGAGCGACGCCCCCGAATCCATGATCACCACCCCCTGCTCGGTCACGACAAAAAAGACCGTCGCCATCATCCCGAAGTTCGCCTCGGTGGGAAAACCGTCTTTGGCGTACACCATCCAGACATGCGGCGACAGCTGCTCGGGCGGCACATCGGGCACTGGCGGCCCCTCGATGAACGCCTGCACCTGCTGGGCAAACAGACGCACTTCGGGCACGGCAGCCAGCGCCAGGCCCGCGCCGCCCATGCCGGCGGCTGCGCGCAGCCAGCGGCGACGGGACCACGGCACAGTCGGTGGCTCGGAGCCCGGCAACGGGTGATCGGACGGGTTCATGAGGTCTCCAGAAAATAAGTTTTTACTTATTTTCTGATGATACCGCGCACGCCAGTGTCCCCGCAACCGGGGAAATGGTCAGGCAGGCGAGGCGACGCTGCCTACCGGCAGACGCTGCGCGATCTCTGCCACCAGTTGGCGGGCCAGATGCAGCTTGTGGGCGCGGGGCAATTCGGTGGTGCCCTGCTCGTCCACCAGCAACAGGGCGTTCTCGTCCTGCCCGAAGGTGTCCGGACCGATGTTGCCCACCAGCAGCGGTACCCCTTTGCGCACACGCTTGGCTTGCGCCTGGGCCTGCAGATCCTGGCTTTCGGCCGCAAAGCCCACGCAGAACAGCTGTCTGGCCACCGCGCGTGGTTGCGCGGCAATGCCTGCCAGGATGTCGGGGTTCTCGACAAAGTTCAGGGCCGGCACCGACCCCGAACCGTCTTTCTTGATTTTCTGTTCGGCCGCCGATACAGGCCGCCAGTCGGCCACGGCAGCCGCCGACACGAAGACGGACGCCGTCTGCGCCAGCACCTGAAGCGTGCGCTGCATGTTCAGCGCCGACTTGACATTGATCCGCCCTACCCCCCGGGGCGTTGGCAGCCCCACGGGCCCGGCCACCAGCGTCACATGGGCACCCGCCTCGTGCGCGGCGCGCGCGATGGCAAAGCCCATCTTGCCGCTGGACAGGTTGGTGAGCCCACGCACCGGATCGATCGCTTCAAACGTCGGCCCGGCACTGACAACCACCTGCTGGCCCGCCAGCGTCTTGGGCGTGAAAAAGCGGACCAGGTCATAAAGCAGTTCGTCCGCTTCGAGCATGCGGCCATCGCCAGTCTCGCCGCAGGCTTGGTCGCCCGACCCCACATCGAGCACCGTGGTGCCATCGGCACGCAGTTGCGCCACATTGCGCTGGGTGGCCGGGTGGGCCCACATTTCGCGGTTCATGGCCGGCGCCAGGATCAGCGGCACCTGGTCGATGGGCCGGGCCAGGCACATCAGCGAGAGCAGATCGTCGGCGGCGCCGTGCAGCAGCTTGGCCATGAAGTCGGCACTGGCCGGCGCCACCACGATGGCATCGGCCTCCCGGCTGAGGTTGATATGGGGCATGTTGTTGTCGGCCCCGCCGGACGTCCGCGCGTCCCACTGCGAGGTGAACACCGGACGGCCCGACAAAGCCTGCATCGTCACCGGGGTGATGAAGTGCTCGGCTGCCTCGGTCATCACCACCTGCACCGTGGCCCCTTCCTTGACCAGCGCCCGGCACAGCTCGGCCGCCTTGTAACAGGCGATGCCGCCGGACAGACCCAGCACGATGTGTTTTCCAGTGAGATCAGCCATAAGAAACAATGTATCAGTTTGTACTGCCAGGCGCATCGGCCGGCCGGCGGCCCGCAAGGCTTGACGATAATCGCGCCACACCGTTTTGCAAGGACCTCATGATGCCCCTGTCCCGAATCCGCTTCCGCCCCCTGGTCGCCGCTGTGCTCGCTGGCGTCCTGTGCTTCGGCCTGTCCTCCTGTGGTGGCTCGGACAGCGACGACCCCATCCCCACCGGGGGGGCGCTGGCAGACCAATGGTTCCAGGACACGGAAGGGTATTACACGCTGGAACGCGCCCGCTCGGACGGCTCCGTGATCTTCACCAGCTCGGCCGACTTCGGCACGCGCAACCCCGATTTCCAGGAAGGCATCCGCACGATGTCGGCCTGGGCCATCGACACGTCGGCCACGCCGCCGGAGGGCAAGACCCTGGAATACAGCATGGCGATCGAGGGGGTCACGGCCAACGCCGACGCCACCGCCGTGAACCTGCTGCGCTCGAACCTGCAGCTCAATGGCGCGACCGGGCTGATGACCCAGCGCTGCAGCGGATTCCCGCAGTGCCACGACAACATGACGCAGCAGACGCAGACCTTCCGCATCACCACCACCGCCAAGGTGCTGGGTGCCAAAAGCGGGCTCAACCGCAGCTTCCTGTTCCACGTGCACGGCGACTGATCTGCCCATGGGGGAGCGGGCCAGGCGGTCGTGACCGGATGCCCGAACTCCTATAATCGGTCTTTCACCTCCTGCGGGTTTGTCGCCCGCCCGAGTCATGACCAAATTTGTGTTCGTCACCGGCGGTGTGGTGTCCTCCCTGGGCAAGGGCATCGCTTCCGCCTCGCTGGCCGCCATCCTCGAATCGCGCGGCCTCAAAGTCACCCTCATCAAGCTCGACCCGTACATCAACGTGGATCCGGGCACCATGTCGCCCTTCCAGCACGGCGAGGTCTTCGTCACCGACGACGGCGCCGAAACCGACCTGGACCTCGGTCACTATGAGCGTTTCATCGAAACGCGCATGAAGAAGACCAACAACTTCACCACCGGCAAGATCTACCAGTCGGTGCTGGAGAAGGAGCGCCGGGGCGACTACCTCGGCAAGACGGTGCAGGTCATCCCGCACGTCACCAACGAGATCCAGGAATTCATCAAGCGCGGCGCCGGCATCGGCACGCCCGACGCGGTCGACGTGGCCATCGTCGAGATCGGTGGCACGGTGGGCGACATCGAGTCCCTGCCCTTCCTCGAAGCCGTGCGCCAGATGAGCCTGCGCATGGGCCCGAACAACTCGGCCTTCGTGCACCTGACCTACCTGCCGTGGATCGCCGCCGCCGGCGAGCTGAAAACCAAGCCGACCCAGCACACGGTGCAGAAGCTGCGCGAAATTGGTATTTCCGCCGACGCCCTGCTCTGCCGCGCCGACCGCCGCATTCCCGAAGAAGAACGCGCCAAGATTTCGCTGTTCACCAACGTGCCCGAGTGGGGCGTGATCAGCATGTGGGACGTGGACACCATCTACAAGGTGCCGCGCATGCTGCACGAGCAGGGCCTGGACGGCCTGATCTGCGACAAGCTGCGCCTGAACACGCCGCCCACCAGCCTCAAGCGCTGGGACGATCTGGTCTACGAGACCGAGCACCCGCAAGGCGAA
This sequence comes from Hydrogenophaga sp. NFH-34, assembly GCF_021401345.1. Classification (GTDB taxonomy): domain Bacteria; phylum Pseudomonadota; class Gammaproteobacteria; order Burkholderiales; family Burkholderiaceae_C; genus Hydrogenophaga; species Hydrogenophaga electricum. The sequence goes on along the minus strand of NZ_JACBGE010000001.1, from coordinate 36,357 downwards.
GTGAAGATCGCCATGGTGGGCAAATACGTCGACCTGTCGGACAGCTACAAGTCGGTCAACGAAGCCTTGCGTCATGCCGGCATGCGCAACCATGTGCGGGTGAAGATAGACCACGTCGACTCCGAGACCATGGAAGGCGTGGACGTGAGCGCCAAGCTCGCGCAGTACGACGCCATCCTGGTGCCCGGTGGCTTCGGCCAGCGGGGTGTGGAAGGCAAAATCGCCACCGCCCGCTTTGCCCGCGAACATCAGGTGCCCTACCTCGGCATCTGCCTGGGCATGCAAGTCGCCACCATCGAGTACGCGCGCCATGTGGCGGGCCTCGCTGGTGCCAACAGCACCGAATTCGATCCGGCCTGCAAGCACCCGGTGATCGCGCTGATCGAAGAATGGAAAGACGCCGACGGCAGCATCCAGAAGCGCGACGCCAACTCCGACCTGGGCGGCACCATGCGCCTGGGCGCCCAAAGCTCCGACGTGGCCCCCGGCACCCTGGCCCACAGCATCTACGGCGACGTGGTGACCGAGCGCCACCGCCACCGCTACGAAGCCAACGTCAACTACCTCGACCCGTTGCGCAAGGCGGGCCTCGTGATCTCGGCGCTGACGCAGCGCGAGCAGCTGACCGAAATCGTCGAGCTGCCGCAAGCCGTGCACCCCTGGTTCATCGGCGTGCAATTCCACCCCGAGTTCAAGTCCACCCCGTGGGCCGGCCACCCGCTGTTCAACGCTTTCGTGAAAGCGGCGGTCGAGCACCAGAAGGCCCGCAAGGCTTGAGGCGCACCGCATGAAGCTTTGTGGATTCGACGTTGGCTTGAACCAGCGCTTCTTCCTGATCGCCGGCACCTGCTCCATTGAAGGCCTGCAGATGTCGCTGGACGTCGCCGGTCAGCTCAAGGAGATCTGCTCGGCACTGGGCATTCCGCTGATCTACAAGGGTTCATTCGACAAGGCCAACCGTTCCTCGGGCACCAGCCAGCGCGGCGTGGGTCTGGACGCAGGCCTGAAGATCCTCGACGAGGTGCGTAGCCAGTTGCAGCTGCCCATCTTGACCGATGTGCACGAAACATCCCAGGTGGCCGAGGTGGCCAGCGTGGTCGATGTGTTGCAGACACCCGCTTTCCTGTGCCGCCAGACCGACTTCATCCGAGCCGTGGCGCAGTCGGGCAAGCCGGTGAACATCAAGAAGGGTCAGTTCCTCGCGCCCTGGGACATGAAGAATGTGATCGACAAAGCCCGCGCCGCCGCGCGCGAGGCGGGCCTGTCCGAAGACCGCTTTCTGGCCTGCGAGCGTGGCGTGAGCTTTGGCTACAACAACCTGGTGGCCGACATGACCAGCCTGGCCGAGATGCGCAACTCGGGGGCGCCCGTGGTGTTCGATGTCACCCACTCGGTGCAGAAGCCTGGCGGCCTGGGCGCGGTCAGCGGCGGCGCGCGCGAGATGGTGCCGGTACTGGCCCGTGCCGGCGTGGCCGCCGGTGTGGCCGGCCTGTTCATGGAAACCCACCCCAGGCCGGCCGAGGCCTGGTCGGACGGCCCCAATGCCGTACCGCTGCACCGCATGAAAGCGCTGCTCGAAACCCTGGTGGCACTGGACACGGTGACCAAGAACAACCCTTTGCTGGAGACCGATTTCCAATGAGTGCGTATATCGTGGCCGAGGTGACCATCACCGACGAAACACAGATGAAGGCCTACCGCGAGTGGAGCACCCGCGCGATGCAGGAATTCGACGCCGAGGTGCTGGTGCGTGGTGGCCGGATCGAACCCCTTGAAGGCGACTGGGTCCCGCAGCGCGTGGTGGTCCTGCGCTTCAAGGACCTCGATACCGCCAAGGCCTATTACCACTCGGCAACCTACACCCATGCACGCCAGGTGCGCGAAGGCGCCGGGTCCATCCGCATGTTTGCCGTGGAAGGTGTGTGAGCGCTGCTCCCCGATTTTGTTTGACTTGTTCCAAAGGTAGAGAAGATGAGTGCAATCGTTGATATCGTCGGCCGCGAAGTGCTGGACAGCCGTGGCAACCCCACCGTTGAATGCGACGTGCTGCTGGAGTCGGGCGTGATGGGCCGCGCCGCCGTGCCCTCGGGCGCCTCCACCGGCAGCCGGGAAGCCATCGAGCTGCGCGATGGCGACAAGAGCCGTTACCTGGGCAAGGGTGTGCTCAAGGCGGTCGAGAACATCAACACCGAGATCAGCGAAGCCGTGCTGGGCCTGGACGCCTCCGAGCAGGCTTTCCTGGACAAGACCCTGATCGACCTCGACGGAACCGACAACAAGGGCCGCCTGGGCGCCAACGCGATGCTGGCCGTGTCGATGGCCGTGGCCCGTGCCGCCGCCGAAGAAGCCGGCCTGCCGCTGTACCGCTACTTCGGCGGCATGAGCGCGGTGCAAATGCCGGTGCCGATGATGAACATCATCAACGGCGGCGCGCACGCCAACAACTCGCTCGACCTGCAAGAGCTGATGATCATCCCCGTGGGCGCGCCGTCGTTCCGCGAAGCCCTGCGCTGGGGCGCCGAGGTGTTCCACGCCCTCAAGGCCATCCTGCACGACCAGCACATCAGCACCGCCGTGGGCGACGAAGGCGGTTTTGCCCCGTCGGTCGAGAACCACGAAGCCGCGCTGCAGCTGATCCTGCAAGCCATCGACAAGGCCGGCTACACCGCCGGTGAACAAATCGCCCTGGGCCTGGACTGTGCCGCCAGCGAGTTCTACAAAGACGGCAAGTACGTGCTCGAAGGCGAAGGTGGTATCAGCCTGAGCGCCGAGCAGTGGACCGACATGCTGGCCACCTGGTGCGACAAGTACCCCATCGTGTCGATCGAAGACGGCATGGCCGAAGGCGACTGGGACGGCTGGAAACACCTGACCGAACGCCTGGGCAAGCAAGTCCAGCTGGTGGGCGACGACCTGTACGTCACCAACACCAAGATCCTCAAGGAAGGCATCGACAAAGGCATCGCCAACTCGATCCTGATCAAGATCAACCAGATCGGCACCCTGACCGAGACCTTCGCCGCCATCGAGATGGCCAAGCGCGCCGGCTACACCGCCGTGATCTCGCACCGCTCGGGCGAAACCGAAGACAGCACCATCTCCGACATCGCGGTGGGCACCAACGCCGGCCAGATCAAGACCGGCTCGCTGTCGCGCTCGGACCGCATGGCCAAGTACAACCAGCTGCTGCGCATCGAAGAAGATCTGGGCGACGTGGCCGTCTACCCCGGCCGTGCCGCGTTCTACAACCTGAAGTGAGATCCGGGGCCGCGACAGCGGCCCCCGCTACACTCGCCCCATCATGGCCAACCGCTTCATCCCTGCCCTGTTGATGGCCTTGCTGGTGGTCATTCATGCGCAGTTGTGGTTTGGCCGGGGCAGCGTGCCCCAGGTCAATGCCCTGCGCCTGGACCTGAGCCGTGTCGAGGCGGCCAACAAGGCCGCCCAGCACCGCAACGAGCAGGTGGCCAGCGAAGTCGACGACCTGCGCGAAGGCCTCTACACCGTGGAAGAACTGGCCCGCCAGGACTTCGGCATGGTCAAGCCCAACGAGATCTTCGTCCAGTTCGCCAACGGCCTGCGCTGACCGTGGTGTGCGTCGTCACGCTGATCGGCGGCGAGTCCACCGGCAAGAGCACCCTGGCCCGCGAACTCGCGCAAGCCCTGCGCGCCGCCGGCATGCCGGTCGCTCACGTGCCCGAATACCTGCGCCAGTGGTGCGAACGCGAAGACCGTGCGCCCCGTGCCGACGAACAGGGGGTCATTGCGCGCGAGCAGGCCCGCCAGATCGACACAGCGGCAGCAGCACTCTGGGCCGCAGACCAGCCTGCCGTGGTGGTGGCCGACACCTCACCGCTCGTGGTGGCCGCCTACAGCGATCACTATTTCCAGGATCCCAACCTCTGGCCCGAGGCGCTGGACTGGCAGGCCCGCCACACCAGCCTGACCCTGCTCATGGGCCAGGACCTGCCCTGGGTGCCTGACGGCCTGTTCCGCGACAGCCCCGCGGTGAGCGACGCCATCGACAGTGCTCTGCGTGGCGCCCTCATCTCGGCGCGGGTGCCTTTCCAGGCCCTTTACGGGCGTGGCGCGCATCGCCTGGAACAGGCCCTGCGCGCCGTCGCGCGGGCCTTGGGCCGGCCTGAACTGGCACCCGCCACGCCCTCACCGCCTCCGGCGCAACGCTGGACGTGCGAGCGCTGCAGCGACCCCGACTGCGAACACCGCCTGTTCTCCCGGCTGGTCCGCCCTGCTCACGCAGGCTGACCAGGTCACTGCACGCCCGGCGATCCCGGCGGCTGGGACGCCGCTTCCAGAAACACCTGCGCCGCATCCACGGGATCAAAGTGGTACATCGCCCCGCAGAAATCGCAGCCCGCCTCCACCTGGCCCTGCTCGGCCAGGATGCTGGCCACCTCCTCCTGCCCCAACGAGCGCAGCATGTTGCTCACGCGTTCGCGCGAGCAACTGCAGGCAAAGCGTGGGCCCTCCAGCCCGGTGAGCGGATCGAAGCGGCGCACATCCTCTTCCCAGAACAGGCGCCGCAGGATGGTTTCAGCGTCGAGCTCCAGCAGCTCTTCACGCTTGAGGCTGGCGGCCAGGATCGCGATCCGGTTGTAATCCTCGTTCTGGCCGATCTGGTCTTCGTCGCGCGCCACGGCGCCACTGCCGGCAAGGTTGGCGTCGCCCTGCAAGGGCAGGCGCTGGATCAGCAGGCCTGCGGCCACTTTGTCGTTGGCGGCGAGCACCAGCCGGGTGTCGAGCTGCTCACTCTGCAACATGTAGTGCTCAATGATCTCGCTGAGCTTTTCCAGTTTTTCCCGGCGGTCGCCAAAAAGCGGTACCACCCCCTGATAGGGTTGCTGGCCCGGCAGGCGGTCCTTGGGGTCGAGCGTGATGGCACAACGCCCCTGGTTGTTGACGTTCACCATGTGCGACAGCGGTGCCCCATCGGCCACCTCGCCCGACACCTTGGCGGTGGCCCGCAGCGACAGATCGGGTTGCACCTCGGCCACCGCCAGCTTCACCGGCCCGTCGCCGTGCACCTGCAGGATCAGTGCCCCATTGAACTTGATGTTGGCTTGCATCAGGGCCGCTGCCGCGGTCATTTCCCCCAGCAACTCGGTCACGGCCACCGGGTAGGCGCCAGACTGCTCGCGGCGCCGCAGGATGTCCTGCCAGGCGTCGGTCAGGCGCACCAGCATGCCCCGCACGGGCAGGCCTTCAAAAACGAATTTGTGGAGTTCGGACACGCAACGGTCTTTCTGAAAGAGCAAACAGAGGAGATCGGGATCAGCCGATCTTTTTCAACCCCTGGCGAAAACGCGCGGCATTGTCGATGTAGTGCCGGGCGCTGCGACGCAACCCCTCGATCTGCTCCGGCGTGAGCTGGCGCACCGCCTTGGCCGGGCTGCCCAGGATCATGGAGCCATCGGGGAATTCCTTGCCTTCGGTCACCAGCGCACCGGCCCCCACCAGACAGTTCTTGCCGATCTTGGCCCCGTTGAGCACGATCGCACCGATACCGATCAGCGATTCATCACCGATCGTGCAGCCGTGGAGCATCACTTTGTGCCCGACCGTCACGTGGCGCCCCACCACCAGCGGCATGCCCTCATCGGCATGCAGCACGCTGCCATCCTGGATGTTGCTGCCCTCACCGATCTGGATCGTGTCGGTATCCCCCCGCACGGTGACACCGAACCATACGCTGGTGTGTTCACCCAGGTCGACATCGCCCATCACCTGCGCCTCGTCGGCCACCCAGGCCGTGGCGGCCACGCGCGGGGCCACACCATCGAGTTCGTAAATCGCCATGTTGCTCGTCTCCTGTGGGGTTGTCGTGAATCCTAGAATTGTAGGGATGCCCTCCCGCCCACAAAGCCCCGCCACGGGCACCCTGCGCCAGCAGGCCCTGGCGGCCTTGCTCCTGATCGACCCCACCACCAAAGCCGACGCGGCGCACGCCCTCTGGCAACAGTTGCAGAACCTGCCCGAGCATGACCGGCTAGGCAGCGCCCTGGCCCATGTCCTGGGGGCACAGGCATCCCTGACGCCCCCCGCCTCGGCCCCCTTGCCGGGTCGCCCGGTGCGCCCCGTGCTGGTACCGCCGGCATCGGTGGCGCAGCGCTCACCCTTCACCACCGAAGGCCTGGCAGCCCTCCTGCATGCGATTGCGCACATCGAATTCAACGCCATCAACCTGGCGCTGGATGCCGTGTGGCGCTTCGCCGGCATGCCGCCCGATTTCTACGTGGACTGGCTGCGCGTCGCCGACGAGGAGGCCACCCACTTCAGCCTGCTGCACACCCACCTGCAGTCTCTGGGACACCGCTATGGCGACTTTCCCGCGCACGATGGACTGTGGGAAATGTGCGTCAAGACCCAGGATGACATCACCGCCCGCATGGCCCTGGTGCCCCGCACGCTGGAGGCCCGCGGCCTGGATGCCACGCCACTGATCCAGGCCAAACTGCGCAAGGTCGGCACGCCCGCGGCACAACGGGCCATCGACATCCTGGACATCATCCTGCGCGACGAAGTCGGCCATGTGGCCATCGGCAACCGCTGGTACGGCTGGCTCTGCGGCCGCGAGGGCCTGGACCCGGTGTCGCACTACCGCACCCTGGCCCGTACCCACCAGGCACCCCGCCTGCGCCCGCCCTTCAACGAAGCGGCCCGCCTGGCAGCGGGCTTCAGCCGTGACGAGATCGACCGGCTGAGCCAGGCGGACTGAACACCCCGGACGGCCGGCGGCCGGCACAGCCTTAAGAAGGAATCATTTTTTCGTAAGACCTTGGTAATCCAAAAACCATAGCATCCCATCAGCATTTTTCGGGGCTTACAGCGGCCTGACACCAAAATGAAGGCCAACCTGAAAAAGCAAAGATGCATGGAGACAACGTGGAACCCGATCTGGTCCAACGTATCGCAACCCACCCTCGCTACCAGGAACTCAAGACCCGCCGCTCGCGCTTCGGCTGGACCCTGACCGCCGTGATGCTGGCCGTCTACTACGGCTTCATCGTGCTGGTCGCCTTCGACAAGGAACTGCTCGCCCAGCGCCTGGGCGCCGGTGTCACCACCCTGGGCATGCCCATCGGGCTGGGTGTGATCCTGTTCACCATCGCCATCACCGCCGTCTATGTGCGCCGCGCCAACAGCGAATTCGACGAGATGACCGAAGAGATCAAGAAGGCGGTGCAAGGATGAAAGCGACCCTCAAAAACGCCACGCTCCTGCTGGCCCTGGCCGCTTTCGCGGGTGCCGCACTGGCCGCTGGTGCCGATCTCGGCCAGGCCGAGAAGCAGCCCACCAACTGGACCGCGATCAGCATGTTCGCGATCTTCGTGCTGGGCACGCTCTACATCACCAAATGGGCTGCCGCCAAAACCCGCAGCGCGGCCGATTTCTACACCGCCGGTGGCGGCATCACAGGCTTTCAGAACGGCCTGGCCATCGCCGGCGACTACATGTCGGCCGCCTCCTTCCTGGGCATTTCGGCGGCGGTGATGGCCTCCGGCTTCGACGGCCTGATCTACTCCATCGGCTTCCTCGTGGGCTGGCCCGTGGTCACCTTCCTGCTGGCCGAGCGGCTGCGCAACCTGGGCAAGTTCACCTTTGCCGACGTGGCGGCCTTCCGCTTCGCTCAGACGCCGGTGCGGGTTTTCGCCGCCAGCGGCACGCTGGTCGTGGTGGCCTTCTACCTCATCGCACAGATGGTCGGCGCTGGCCAACTGATCAAGCTGCTGTTCGGTCTGGAATACTGGATCGCGGTGGTGATCGTCGGCGCGCTGATGATGGTCTATGTGCTTTTCGGCGGCATGACCGCCACCACCTGGGTGCAGATCATCAAGGCCATCCTGCTGCTCGCCGGTGCTTCGTTCATGGCCTTCATGGTGCTGATGCACTTCGGCTTCAGCCCCGAGGCCATGTTTGCGCAGTCGGTGCAGATCAAGACCGAAATCGCGGCCGCCGCCGGCAAATCACCTGAAGAGGCCGCCGTACAGGGCTTTTCCATCATGGGCCCGGGCGGCTTCGTGAAGGACCCGATCAGTGCCATCAGCTTCGGCATGGCCCTGATGTTCGGCACCGCCGGCCTGCCCCACATCCTGATGCGCTTCTTCACCGTGCCCAACGCCAAGGAAGCGCGCAAGTCGGTGCTGTGGGCCACGACCTGGATCGGCTACTTCTACGTGCTGACCTTCATCATCGGTTTCGGCGCCATCACCTTCGTGCTGACCAACCCCGGCTTCCTGGATGCCAAGGGCGGCCTGCTCGGCGGCAACAACATGGCGGCGGTGCACCTGGCCAATGCGGTGGGCGGGAACGTGTTCCTCGGCTTCATCTCGGCGGTGGCCTTCGCGACCATCCTGGCCGTGGTGGCTGGCCTGACGCTCTCGGGCGCCTCGGCGGTGTCGCACGATCTTTATGCCACGGTCATCAAAAAAGGCCAGGCCGACAGCAAGTCCGAGCTGCGCGTCTCGCGCATCACCACGGTGTGCCTGGGGATCGTCGCGGTGGTGCTGGGCATCGCCTTCGAGAAGCAGAACATCGCGTTCATGGTGAGCCTGGCCTTCGCCATCGCCGCTTCGGCCAATTTCCCGGTGCTGCTGATGAGCGTGCTGTGGAAGGGTTGCACCACGCGCGGTGCGGTGATCGGCGGCTTCCTGGGCCTGCTCTCGTCCGTGGCACTGACCATCGTTTCGCCAGCGGTGTGGGAAGTCACGCTGGGCAACCCCAAGGGCTCGGCCTGGTTCCCCTATGCCAGCCCGGCTCTGTTCTCGATGACCATCGGCTTCGTCGGCATCTGGCTGTTCTCGATCCTCGATTCGAGCCAGCGCGCGCAACAGGACAAGGCGGGCTTCCTGGCCCAGCAGGTGCGCTCCGAAACGGGCATCGGTGCCTCCGGCGCTTCGGGGCACTGAACCGCAGCGTACCCCTTCAAATGGCGGCCCTGTTGGGCCGCTTTTTTGTTTGTGCGGGGCCTGCTGGGCATGACCCACCATGCGGGGCGTCATCACTGCTGCGCAGCGGCCCTTGCCTCATCTTGTCACCCGCGCGGATGGTGCTGCTCCACGATCGCCTTGAGGCGCTCACGCGCCACGTGGGTGTAGATGGTGGTGGTGGAGATGTCGGCGTGGCCCAGCAGCATCTGCACGGCCCGAAGGTCGGCGCCGTGGTTGAGCAGGTGGGTGGCAAAAGCGTGGCGCAGCGTGTGCGGCGACAGGGGCACCGTGATGCCGGCCTGCCGCGCGTACTTTTTCACCAGCCCCCAGAACATCACCCGCGTCATCGCCTCCCCTGCACGCGAGCCGCGCGCGGTGACAAACAGGTCTTCGCTCTGTTGCCCGGCCAGGATCTGTGGCCGGCCCTCGTCCAGATAGGCCCTCAGCCAGCGGGCCGCCTCGGCCCCGAAGGGCACGAGGCGCTCCTTGTCGCCCTTGCCCGTGATGCGCAGCACGTGGTCGTTCAGCCCGACATGAAAGGTCCGCAGCGTGACCAGTTCGCTCACGCGCAGACCGCTCGCGTACAGCAGCTCCAGCATGGCGCGATCACGCAAACCCAGTGGTATCCCCGTGTCCGGCGCGGCCAGCAGGGCCTCGACCTGGGCCTCGGAGAGGGTTTTGGGCACCCGCAAAGGCTGCCGCGCGGCCAGCAGGCGCAAGGTGGGGTCGGCGCTGATGACGTGTTCACGCAGTGCCCAACGGTAGTAGCGCTTGAAAACGGTGAGGCGGCGGTTGGCCGTGGTGGCCTTGGTGTCGGCGTGGCGCTCGGCAAAGTAGCCGTGGATATCGGCTTCGCCGACCTCTGGCAGCGCTTTGGCGCCGCCAGCGGGTGAAGCCAGCCAGCGCCCGAAGAGCATCAGGTCGCGCCGGTAGGCATCGAGGGTGTTGCGGGACAGGCCTTCTTCCAGCCAGAGGCTGTCGATGAAGGTACCCGCGCTGCCTTCGCTGCGCGCCAGCGCGCCCGCATCCATCAGTTCAACGACAGCTTCTGTTTGGTCACGACCGTCTTGTAGACCTCGTATTCGGCCTTGATCTGATCGGCAAACTCGGTCGGCGAATTGCCCACGATCAGCGAGCCCGTGTCCTCGATGCGCTTCTTCACCGCCGGGTCGTTGAGCGCCTGCTTGGTCGCGCTGTAGATCTTGTCCACCACCTCCTTGGGCATGCCCTTGGGACCGATCAGGCCGTAATACGCCATGCGGTTCACCGGCTCCAGCCCCACCTCCTTGAAAGTCGGCACATCGGGCAGCACGTCCAGGCGCTGCGGTGCCGCGACCACCAGCGCCACCAGGCGGCCGGACTTGATGTGCGGCAGTGCCGAAGGCAGGTTGTCGAAGATGATCGGCACCTGGCCGCCCACGGTGTCGTTGAGCGCCGGCCCTGCACCGCGGTAGGGAATGTGGGTGATGAAGGCGCCCGTCAGGCTCTTGAACAGCTCGGTCTGCAGGTGACCGATGCCGCCGGTGCCGGAACTGGCGTAGCTGTATTTGCCAGGGTTCTTCTTGATTTCGGCCAGGAAGCCGGCGAAATCCTTGGCCGGGAAGCCAGGGTGCACCGCGATCACGTTGGGCGTCGCGGCGATGTTGATGATGGGCGTGAAATCGGTCAGCGTGTTGTACGGGATCTTCGGGTTGATCGCCGGATTGGCCGCCGTCGTCGACACCGTCGCCATGCCAATGACGTGCCCGTCTGGCACCGCGCGTGCCAGCTCGGTGGCGCCGATCACGCCGCCGCCGCCGGCCTTGTTCTCGACCACAACGCTCTGGCCCAGGGCTTTGCCAAGGGGTTCCGACATCACGCGCGCGATGATGTCCGTCGTCCCGCCCGGTGCAAAAGGCACCTGCAACCGGATCGGTTTCGACGGAAAGGCCTGCGCAAACACGGTACCGGTGGCGGCCATGCTGGCCAGACCGATCAGCACCCATTGACGACGAGAAACCATGGCTTGTACTCCTTGGGTCGTTGAAACAAAACGATAGCAGCAGGCATGTTACCCGCGCGCCACGGGGCACTGTAGCGCCGCCCCCCACCGCCGTACATGGGGTGACTACCAAGAGCGCGGCCACTCTGCGCAGGCCGTCGGCCGGTCAACGCGCTATGCTCGCCCGGTGAACTTTGCCCAACTGCTGTTTCCCGACTTCTCGCTGATTCTGTGCGGCTACCTGGTCTGCCGTTTCACAGCCCTCAATCGCAAAGTCTGGGAACCGGTGGAGAGCCTGGTCTACTACTTCCTGTTCCCGGTTCTGCTGTTCCATTCGATCGCCCGCAGTCCGCTCGATCTGGGCAGCGCCTCCAGCCTCATCGGCGCCGGCCTGGCCCTGGGCGTCGGCTCCATCGCGCTGAGTTATTCGCTGCCCCGCTGGCCGCTCATCGGCCGCCACATGGACGTGCGTCTGCACGCAGCCAGTGCGCAGGTCGGGTTCCGCTTCAACTCGTTCATCGCCCTGGCGCTGGTCGGCAAGGTGGCAGGTCCACAAGGCCTGCAGATGATCGCGGTGCTGATTGGCGTGTGCGTGCCGCTGTTCAATGTCGGCGCCGTGTGGCCCATGGCCCGCCATGCGCAGCGTGGCTTTGGGCGCGAGCTGCTGCGCAACCCGCTGATCATCGGCACCGCGTCCGGCCTGGCGGCCAATCTGCTGGGTTTTGCCCTGCCTGGCTGGCTCGAACCGACGATCAACCGGATCGGCCAGGCGTCACTGGCCCTGGGGTTGATGGCCGCGGGGGCAGGCATGCAACTGGGCTCGCTCCATGCCGGCAAAAGCCTGGGTGTGGCCGTGCTGGTGGTCAAACATGTCGGCACGCCGCTGCTGGCCCTGGGCCTGGTGCACCTGTTCCGGCTGGATGCGCTGCAGGCCACGGTGCTGCTGATGTTTGCAGCCCTGCCCACGGCCTCCAGCTGCTATGTGCTGGCGGCTCGCATGGGCTACAACGGCCCTTACGTCGCGGCACTGGTGACCCTGTCCACCCTGCTGGGAGTCGTCAGTCTGCCTTTCGCGTTGGGCGTGCTGCGCGGCATGCTCTGACGCTGACCGCCACCACCGGCAACGATCAGCCACAGGGAGCAGCGGCTGCGCAGCCCCCTGAAGGCGCCCTCAGCGGGGGCTGCGGCGCGGAGCAGGCCGTGCGGCACCTTCGCGTCGCGGGGCCGGGCGAGCGGTGGCGAATGCACCGCGAGCGTCGCCACCATCACGCGACATCTGGGGGCGCGCCTGCCGCGACGGTTGTCCGCTGGCGGGACGGTCATTCCACTCCCGGCGTTCCCGCGGCCCCTCGGAGCGGCCAAAGCCGCCAAAACCTTGCGAGCGACCGCCACCGCCGTTGCGGGAGTCCTGCCGGCGTCCGTCGCGACGGTGGTCGAAGCGGCCGCGCTCGCCACGGTCGGGCTGGGGCGGACGCTGGCGCGGCTCCAGACCCGGAATCACTTCCGCGCTCATGCGCTGGTGGGTGAACGCTTCGATGTCGCCGATGCGGCGGCGATCGCGGAACTCGGCAAAGGTCACGGCAACCCCTTCGCGGCCGGCACGACCGGTGCGGCCGATACGGTGCGTGAAGTCTTCCGCTTTCATCGGCAGCCCGAAGTTGAACACGTGGGTGATCGTGGGCACGTCAATGCCGCGCGCGGCCACGTCGGTGGCCACCAGGATCTGCACCTGACCATTGCGCAGCGCCGTCAGGCGCCGATTGCGCAACCCCTGGCTGAGGGCTCCGTGCAACGCCACGGCGTGAAAGCCGGTCTGCTGCAGGTCGGTCGCGAGCGCATCACACTCGATCTGGGTGCTGGCAAACACGATGGCCTGATTGATCGAGGCATCGCGCAACCAATGGTCGAGCATGCGGCGCTTGTGGCCGGCATCGTCGGCCCAGAACAGAACCTGCTTGATGTTGGCATGCTTTTCCTGCGGGGTATCGACCTGCACGCGCTGCACGTGCTTGCCGCCTTCGTGCATCACGCGCAGCGCGAGCTGCTGGATGCGCGGCGCAAAGGTGGCCGAGAACATCATGGTCTGGCGGCGCTGACTGGTCAAGTTATTGACTTCAGCCAGATCGTCGGCAAAGCCCAGGTCAAGCATGCGGTCGGCCTCGTCGACCACCAGGAACTGCACCTGGTCGAGCTGGATCTGTTGCGAACGCTGCAGGTCCAGCAGGCGGCCGGGCGTGGCCACCACCAGATCGGCATTCTGCAGGCGGGCAATCTGCATCTGGTAGGGCATGCCGCCCACCACACAGGCGATGCGCATGCCGCGGCAATGGCGCACCAGATCGATGGCGTCGTGCGCCACCTGCTGGGCCAGTTCGCGCGTCGGGCAGAGGACCAGCGCGCCGGGCGTGGCCGGCTTGAAGTGGCGGGCCAGCGTGGGGTTCTTGCGCTTGGGCCGCTTGGGCGCCGGCTGGCCGGAAGCCAGCGCTTCGGCAGCGGCCCGCTCAAAGGCCTGACGCTCGGCATCGGCCTGTTCGTTTTTTTGCTGGATCAGCGTGTGCAGCAGCGGCAGCAGAAAGGCCGCCGTCTTGCCACTGCCGGTCTGGCTGGAAACCATCAGGTCGGCATAACGGGCCTCGCCGGCGGTGGCCACACCAGGCTGGAGGGCCATGGGCACGACCAGACTCTGGACCTTGGTGGGTTGCTCGAAACCGAGATCGGCCACGGCCTGCACCAGTTCCGGAGCCAAGCCGAGCGCGGCAAACGCCGAAGCGTCGACCGGTGCGGGCAAAGAAGAAATTTCCACGGCCTCATCGCCGCGGACGTCGAAAGCGTCGCTCATGATATTCAGGCGCAGGAAAGCGCCAAAGAGGAGCACGGTGCGAGGCCTGATCAACCGATCAGACACGAAGCCGACACCGGATTCCGTTGGTGGTCAAACACATCAACCACAAACGGTCACGCTTGGCGGTCTGGCCGAGAAGCCAGTGGTCAGCGAGTGGCCTCATCCGTCGTGCGGGACATCAAGCGATGCCTGCGATGAACCGGAGGCGGTTCAAACGATACGGGAGGCCTCTTGTGTGAGGCAGATGCACATGGATTGCGCCAAAAAGCACAATTTCGAATTATGGCACGGCTAGGGTTTTCCCGCAACACCCTGGCCAACGGTGCCGCGTCAACCGAGGACTTCAGCCACCACGTGGTAGAGGATCGCCGCCAGCACCGCCGTGGCCGGCACGGTCACGATCCAGGCGGCCACGATGCGCAGCACCGCCGAACGCTTGACGATCTCTTTCTTGTAGACCTTCTTCAGCGCCTTCTGCTCTTTCTTGTCGAACACCGCGCCAACCGCCATCTCGCGCGCCTTGGCGCGCTTCTTCATGTCGGCCAGCATCCGCTTCTTCTCGCTGATTTCGGCCGCTTCGAAACGCCGCAGATAAGCTTCGACCTCTCCCCGGTCTTCGCCCTGATGGCCTGCGAACACGGCCGCCTCCATCTTGGCGTAATTGACTTTGAGCAGCTCACGCAGGAAACCGACGCCGAACACCGCCCCGATGGAGATGTGCGTGGTGGACACCGGCATGCCCAGCTGGGAGGCGACGATCACCGTCAGCGTGGCCGACATGGCGATCGAGTAGGCCCGCATGTTGTCCAGCTCGGTGATTTCCTTGCCCACGGTGCGAATCAGCCGCGCCCCGTACAGCGCCAGCCCCACCGACAACCCGGCCGCGCCCAGCACCATGACCCACAGCGGCGTGGCCGCGGTGGTGGCCACCGCCCCCTGCTTGACCGCCTCATAGATGGCCGCCAGGGGCCCGACCGCGTTCGCCACGTCGTTGGCACCATGGGCAAAGCTCAACAAGGCCGCCGAACACAGCAACGGCCAGATGAACAGGCGGTTGACGCCGGCTTTGGTGTTGTCCTGCAGGCGGGCCTTGCGCGCGATCGGGCCTCGCACCAACGCCCACACCCCCCCGGCGAACACCGCACCGGCCAGCACCGCGGGCCAGAAGCTGACCTTCATCAGCTGACCCAGGCCTTTGAGCAGCATGTAGGTGCCAAACGCCCAAGCCATCGCAGCGATCAGCCAGGGCACGACACGCGCCGCTGCCTCGGTCATGTCGGTGCGGTAGGTGATGCTGCGTTTGATCAGATAGAGAAAGGCCGCAGCCACCAGCCCGCCCGAGATCGGCGAGACCACCCAGCTCACGACGATGGAGCCGATGGTGCCCCAGTTGACCAGGCCCCAGCCGCCGGCCGCGATGCCGGCCCCCATGACCGCCCCGATGATGGAGTGCGTGGTCGAGACCGGCGCCCCGATGGCGGTGGCCAGATGCAGCCACATGGCCCCGGCCAGCAGGGCCGCAAACATCACCCACGCGAACTGGGTGGCCCCGCCGATGGCGTCGCTGGCAATGATGCCGCCCTTGATCGTGCCCACCACGTCGCCACCGGCAATGATGGCGCCGAGGGCTTCGAACACGGCGGCCACCAGGATGGCCCACCCCATGGTCATGGCGCCCGAACCCACCGCCGGCCCCATGTTGTTGGCCACGTCGTTGGCACCGATGTTCATGGCCATGTAGCCACCCACCACGGCCGCAACAATCATCAGCCAGATTGACGAGCCCGACAGCCCCGCCACGTTGGCCCCCGTCAGTGACGCATACAGGCCGACCAGCAGCAGGAAGGCGATGGCGGCCCCCAGTTGCAACACGTCGGTGTGCCGGGAGACGAAGCTCGAACGGTTCTTCTTGGTCATGTGTCAATCTCGTGAAGGCCGCAATTTTGACACGCGGCCAACCGGCGGCGCCGCGCCACCGGGCGATGACGGCTTCAGCGCAGGAAATGCGCCCGGTAGTGCAGCAGCTCGTCGATCGACTCGTGCACGTCGGCCAGCGCCGTGTGCTTCTGGTGCTTCTTGAAGCTCGCGTAAACCTCGGGCTTCCAGCGGCGCGCCAGTTCCTTGAGCGTGCTCACGTCCAGGTTGCGGTAATGGAAATACGCTTCCAGTTTGGGCAGGTACTTGACCAGAAAGCGCCGGTCCTGCCCGATGCTGTTGCCGCACAGCGGCGACGCATTGCGCGGCACATACTGGGCGATGAACGCCAGCATCTCGGCTTCGGCCTGAGCTTCGGTCAGTGTGCTCGCCCGGACTTTGTCGATCAGGCCGCTGCGGCCATGCGTGCCCTTGTTCCAGGCATCCATGGCGCCGAGCAGCGCGTCGCTCTGATGGATCACCAGCACCGGCCCTTCCACACGCTGCGACAGATCCGGGCTGGTGATGACCACCGCCATCTCCAGCAAGCGCTCCTTTTCCGGATCGAGGCCGCTCATTTCGCAGTCCAGCCAGACCAGGTTGAGGTCGCTTTTGGCGAGCGCGACAGGGGCAACAGCGGATTCGGACATCGGGATGGGCGCATTCATGGCGGCGATTGTCGCCGAAGGCCGGGCGCCAACTGCGACGGCAACCGCCGCCGCGCCCGCTAGACTCCCGCCATGGACAATGGCTCGCTCTTTTTCACCTACGTGTTCTGCGCCCTGCTGGTTTTGACCCTGGTGGTGCGCACCGTCCTGGCCAGCCGCCAGACCCGGTACGTGGCCCGGCACCGGGACGCGGTACCGGCCGCATTTGCCGCCACCATCGGCCTGGATGCCCACCAGAAAGCCGCCGCCTACACACTGGCCCGCCTGCGGTTCGGGCTGCTCGAGTCGTCCTGGGAGACGGTATTGCTGCTCGGCTGGACCCTGCTGGGCGGCCTGCACCTGCTCAACCAGACGCTGCTGACCTGGCTGGGGCTTGGCCTGCTGCAGCAGTTGGCCCTGCTGGGCGCCTTCGGCCTGATCGGCACGGTGCTCAACCTGCCGTTCAGTGCCTGGAACACCTTCCGGCTTGAAGCGCGCTTCGGCTTCAACCGCATCACCCCCGCCCTGTGGTGGGCCGATCTGGTCAAGGGCCTGCTGGTCGGCGCCCTCATCGGCCTGCCGATGGCCGCGCTGGTGCTGTGGCTCATGGGCGCGGCGGGCCCGCGATGGTGGCTCTGGGCCTGGGCGGTCTGGATGGGCTTCAATCTGGTGCTGATGGTGATCTACCCCACCCTCATCGCCCCGCTGTTCAACCGTTTCCAGCCCCTGGACGACGAAGCGATCAAGACCCGTGTGTCGGCCCTCATGCAGCGCTGCGGCTTTGCCGCCCAGGGCCTGTTCGTGATGGACGGCAGCCGCCGCAGCGCCCATGCCAACGCCTACTTCACCGGCTTTGGCGCCGCCAAGCGGGTGGTATTCTTCGACACCCTGCTGCAGCAACTGAGCCCGCCCGAAATCGACGCCGTGCTGGCCCACGAACTCGGCCACTACCGCCGCCGACACATCGCCCAGCGCATGGTGCTGATGGCAGCGGTCAGCCTGATCGGTTTCGCCCTGCTCGGCTGGCTGTCGCAGCAAGCCTGGTTCTACACCGGGCTGGGCGTGCAGCCGGCACTGGACGCCCCCAACGATGCCCTGGCCCTGCTGCTGTTCCTTCTGTTCGTGCCGCTGCCGGCCTATTTCCTGTCGCCGCTGATGGCACAGCTGTCGCGCCGGCACGAGTTCGAAGCAGACGCCTACGCCGCCACCCAGACCAACGGCCAGGATCTCGCCAGCGCCCTGCTCAAGCTCTACAAGGACAACGCCAGCACGCTCACACCCGACCCCGTGTACGCCCGCTTCTACTACTCGCACCCACCGGCCCACGAACGCATCGGCCGGCTGCAAGGTGCCTCGGCATGAGCCGCGCCACCCGCCGCGCGCCCTCGCCTGTGGCGACCACCTCGCTGGAATCCGGTCTGGTGGTTGCCGCCTATGGCCGGCACTGTCTGGTGGAAAGCGCCGATGGGCAACGCCGCATCTGCCATCCCCGCGGCAAGAAGAACGAGGTCGTGGTCGGCGATCGTGTGCGCTGGCAGCCCTCCGGTGACGAAGGCAGCATCGAACAGGTGGAGCCCCGGCGCAACCTGTTCTACCGGCAGGACGAGGTGCGCACGAAGTCGTTTGCCGCGAACCTCGATCGCGTGCTGGTGCTGGTGGCGGCCGACCCGGAGTTCTCCGAAAGCCAGTTGGCCCGGGCCCTGGTGGCCGCTGAGGCAGCGGGCATCGACGTGGTGATCGGGTTGAACAAGCGCGACCTGGAAACGGCCTTTGCCCGTGCCTGGAACCGGCTCGCCCCCTACCGCGCCATGGGCTGCGAGGTGCTGCCGCTGCAACTGCGGGCCCCGGGCGACGAGAGCGGCCTGCCCGCGCTGAACGAACGCCTGCACGGGCACACCACGCTGGTCCTGGGGCCTTCGGGGGCCGGCAAGAGCACCTTGGTCAACCGCCTGGTGCCCCACGCCCGGGCCGAGACCGGCGAGATTTCACGCGCGCTCAATTCCGGCAAGCACACCACCACCAGCACCACCTGGTACTGGACCGATGGCGAGCGGCACACCGCGCTCATCGATTCCCCGGGGTTCCAGGAATTCGGGTTGCATCACATCGATGCCATGGACCTGGCGCGCCTGATGCCCGACCTGCACCAGCATCTGGGCGCATGCCGGTTTCACAACTGCACGCACCGGCACGAACCCGGCTGTGCGGTGATTCCCCACGTGCAGACGGACCCGGCGGCAGCGCTGCCCGCCACGGGCATCAGCGCCAGCCGCTACCGCATCTATGGCGAGCTGTTCGACGAACTCGCTGCCAAACGCAGCTACTGAAGATCAGGCCGGCAGACCGGAGAAGGTCAGCAGTGCCAGCACCAGCATCCACAGCACCACGCTGCGCCAGACCAGACCGACGACCGACGCCAGATGCGCCAGCTGCGGCTCGGCGCGGCCGACCGACTCGTCGGGCACCACACCTTCGGGCAAGGGCCGAAGGCGCACGTTGATGGCGCCCGCCGTGGCAGCCAGCACAACCCCGTCGCCGCCCGGGGCGTACTGGGGCGCGTCGCTGCGCCAGCTCGCCACCGCCTCCTCGAAGTTGCCCACCACGGCAAAGCCGACGGCGGTCACGCGCGAGGGCACAAAGTCCACCCAGCCCCAGCCGCGGACGGCCGCTGTCTCCAGCGCCGGGCTGGACGACACGTCGTGGCGCAGGCGCCAGGTGCGCGCCACGTACTCCGCCATCCGGTAGAACACGGCCCCGGCCGGGCCCAGCCCCAGCATGCCGAAGACCACGAAACACACCAGCACGCCAAACACATGGCGGTGCGCCGACAGCACCGAGTGCTCGATCACCTGGCGCAGCAACTCGGCCCGCGGCAGGCTGGCCGCGTCGACGCGCAGCCATTGCGCCAGGCCCTGGCGCGCAGCGGTTTCGTCGCCCTGTTCAAGGGCCTGCCGGATGGCGGTGAAATGGTGGCTGAACTGCCGGAAACCCAGGGTGACGTACAGCACCACGACCAGCCACACGAAGGCCAGCACGGTGCTGAAGGTGTCCACCAGCCAGAAGACACCGGCTGCAACCAGCGCGGGCACGCCCACCGCCAGCCCCCAGGCCAGCCAGCCATGGGCCGTCTCCCCGGCGTCGAGGTTGCGGCGCACCAGCCGCGCCCAGCCGCGCAGCAGGGAATGGGCCGGATTGTCGTAAGCCAGGGGGCGCGCCTGCTCCAGCAACAGGGCCACAAGAACGGCAAGAAAACTCATGGGCCGATGATACCGGCGGTGCCGGCCATCTCCCGCTCGCACCTCAGGCGCTGAGCAGGCGGTAAAGGTTGCGCAGCATGCCTGCGGTGGCGCCCCAGATGAAACGCTCGCGCTCGCCCCCGACGGATGGCTCCTGGTACGGCATGGAATACCACTCGCGCCGCCCGCCTTCCCAGTCGAATGCGTGCCGGTGGTGATTGACGGGATCCATGAGGAAGTCCAGCGGGACCTCGAACACATCGTCCACCTCGGCGGGATTGGGCTGCAGCGCGAAGCCCGGACGCACCAGCGCCACCACGGGCGTGATGTGAAAGGCCGACCCGGT
This sequence comes from Hydrogenophaga sp. NFH-34, assembly GCF_021401345.1. Taxonomy (GTDB): domain Bacteria; phylum Pseudomonadota; class Gammaproteobacteria; order Burkholderiales; family Burkholderiaceae_C; genus Hydrogenophaga; species Hydrogenophaga electricum. Next base: position 16,443 of record NZ_JACBGE010000001.1, on the reverse strand, counting down.
CACGTACAGGGGCAAGGTCCCCAACACCTCCACATGATCGGCAGGCAGGCCGATCTCTTCCCGCGCCTCGCGCAAGGCGGCCGCCGTGGCATCGGCATCTTCCGCATCCACCTTGCCGCCTGGAAAGGCAATCTGGCCCGAATGCGTCGACAGGTGCTGGGTCCGCAAGGTCAGCAACAGGTGGAGGCGATCGCGCTGCACCAGCGGCACCAGCACCGCCGCCTCCGCCGGCGAACGGTCCATGAAACGCTGTTCGCGCAGGACTTCCGGCGTCCAGACCGGCGGGTGTGCAAACACCTGGCGCAGGCCGTCGGCGGTGAGCCGGTCCGCCCGCGCGGGCATCAGGCCGGTGCTGGCGACGCCCGGCAACACGGGCACCTGGCGGGGATCGAAGGCAGGCAGAAGACGCGACATGGGCGGCGAGCATAGGCCCGAAACGACAAAAGCCGCTCGGAGAGCGGCTTTTGGTCCGGGTGGGCACAGGGGCTTCCGGGATCGGCAGAAGCGCGATCAGGCGCCCAGCTTTTCCTTGATGCGGGCCGACTTGCCGCTGCGCTGACGCAGGTAGTACAGCTTGGCACGGCGCACATCACCACGGCGCTTGACGTCGATGCTGGCGATCAGCGGGCTGTACAGCGGGAAGGTACGCTCCACGCCTTCGCCGCTGGAGATCTTGCGCACGATGAAGCTGGAGTTCAGGCCACGGTTGCGGCGGGCGATCACCACGCCTTCGTAGGCCTGCACGCGCTTGCGGGTGCCTTCGATCACGTTCACATTGACGATCACGGTATCGCCAGGGGCAAACGCGGGAATGGTCTTGTTCAGGCGAGCAATTTCTTCTTGCTCGAGGGTCTGGATGAGGTTCATGGTTTCCTGTTTACCGATCATGGCCGCGCTGCACTGAAGGCCGCGATTCCCTGGCGCCTCGGGAGGCACCACCGGTCGCGACGGCCGGCCAGAGGATCGAAAAGCCTTGGATTATACATCGGCGCGCCGACCGATCTCTTCCCTACCCACCCGCTCGATCCCCAACCGGGTGCGCGTCATCTCCCAGGGCGCCAGCACCTCCCCGGTTTCGACGTCCGTGACCTTGCCATCGATACGGCCTTTGCAGAACGTCTGGATGGACTGGTGACGGTGATCGAAGGCATCGATGTAGTCGCCGTCGACGTACAGAACATCCACCTGTCGCGTGCTCGGGTGCCCCTGGGGATCGCGGTAATCGAACACATAGCGTCCTTCCCGGGTCAGCGAGGTATTGGCCAGCAGACACGCCTCCTGGGGATCGGCGACCCCGTCGTCCTGCACCGTCTGCCCCTCGTCGTAGCGCCAGAAGTCGGGCGGAACCACCTGTTCGCCGCACACCACGCCCAGCCAGTACCGGACCGATTCCTGCTCCCGGAAGCTGATGGTTTCGTGCGCCACCGCCTCTTGCAGCGTCAGCATGAGCATGAACAGGTCTTTGTCGTTGCGCACGGCGCTCACCGCCTCCAGCCTGGTCAGCAAACCGCGAGCGCGTTCCGGCGTGATGTGGTCTTGGGTGAAAACCCGTTGGCAATGCTCGCGCAGCTTCGCGAGCTGCCCTGCCTGTTCCCGCATGTCCGCATGAACGCGAGACGCAGGCATCGCGTCGGACTCTTCTTCGGCGAGCACTTCGGAAATCAATGACGGCGGCACCTCGGCCTGCGCGCGCAAGGAACGCCAGAGGCGCCCCAGAGGCAGCAACGCCGCCAACCCGAAAACCAGCGCGGTGGGCATGAGGCTGGAGACCGTGTGCCCCGTTACCAAGAAGGTATCCGCGACCACCCCGCTCACCAAGACCGCCAGCACCCCGGCCAGCACCCCGGAGACCACGGCAGCCACCCCTTTGGCACGCAAATACCCGTACCAAAGCAGAAACATGGCTGTCCATGTCACGCCCGCCACGACGCCCAACATGTGCTTTCCTTTTGTAGCTTGATTTTTTAGTTCTGTGGCGGGCGTCACAGGTCCGGGGAAATCCCCCAAAGAAAGCACCAGATTGCTTGACAGGTCACCAGCGGGAGCACCCCAGGGAAGACCCGGGGAGTATTCAGCGCCGAGCGTCGGCGGGCACTTTGCGCTGTTGCAGAAAAGCCTCATCCGCGCGGCTGAGCCGGCCCGCTTCGCGCACCGTGGCCAGCACGTCGGGGCGTTCGCGTGCGGTCAACTGCAGGCTCTGCTCCCGGCGGTAGCGGGCAATGCGTTCGTGATGCCCGCCCAGCAGCACCTCCGGCACCGCCATCGGCCCCTGCGGCCCGGTCCAGACTTCGGGCCGGGTGTGGTGCGGACAATCCAGCAGGCCGTCCAGTGCCGGATTGAAGCTGTCCTGCTGATGGCTGCCCTCGTCACCCAGCACGCCGGGCTGCAGACGGGCCACCGCATCGAGCAGGGCCATGGCCGCGATCTCGCCGCCTGACAGCACAAAATCCCCCAGGCTGATCTGGCGATCCACGCAGGCGTCGATGAAACGCTGATCGATGCCCTCGTAGCGACCGCAGACCAGCACCGCACCCCGTGCGTCCGCCGCCCAGTCGGCCACGGCCGCGTGGTCGAGCCGCCGGCCGATGGGCGAAAAAAGCACCACGGGCGCACGCCCTCCGGGCGCCCCTTGCTCGACCTCACCGCGATCGGCACGGATGGCCCGGAGGCAGCGCCACAGGGGCTCGGCCATCATGACCATGCCGGGCCCGCCGCCAAACGGCCGGTCGTCCACACGGCGGTAGTTGCCTTCGGCGAAGTCGCGCGGATTCCACAGGCGCACATCCACCTGCCGGGATTCGAACGCCCGCCGGTTGATGCCACTGGTGAAAAACGGCTCGAACAGCTCGGGAAACAGGGTGATGACGTCGAAGCGCATGGCGGGATTGTCGCCGGGCGGCGCGCGTGAGCGATGGGCCCAAACGGCCGGCACCGCCCACGGGCGGCGCACGGTCTCAGTAGTCGAGGCCCCAGTCGGCCGTGATGCGCCGCTCGGCGAGGTTCACGTCGTCGATGTAGGCCGACACGAAGGGGACCATGCGCTCGGCGGGCTTGTCGACGCCGTCGACGGTCTCGGTGCAGTCCATCACCAGCACCGAAGTCGGGCCGGTGGGCAGCAGGTCGCGCACCACGCCGAGGTGCTCGCCCTGGCGGTTGACCACCTCCAGGCCGATGAGGTCGACCCAGTAGTACTCGCCCTCCTCCGCCGGCGGGAAGGCCTGGCGCGAGACGTGGATGCGGGCGCCCTTCAGAACCTCGGCGGCATTGCGGTCGTCCATGCCTTGCAGACGGGCCACGATGCCATCCGCATGGGTCTTGATGTCAGCCACCTGCACGCGCACTGGCGCCGAAAACGCGGAAAACCCCTTGCCGAAGCGCGCTTCGGGGGGCAACAGAAACCATTCGGTGGTGGCGAACAGCGCCCGGGTGTCGGCGCTGTGCGGCTGGATGCGGACCCAGCCCTTGATGCCCCAGGCATCAAGAAAACGGCCCAGTTCGACCGCATCCCCCGGCAGGGGCGATGCCTCGAACGGGCCGTTCGATGAGCCGTTGGGGTGGCTCACGTTGCCAGCAACCGATCAGGCCGAAGCCTTGGCGGCGTTCTGCTTGATCAGGCGGTTCACGGTGTCGGAAGCCTGGGCGCCCACACCGGTCCAGTAGGTCAGGCGGTCCTGGGCGATACGCAGGGGTTCTTCACCGCCCTTGGCCAGGGGGTTGTAGAAACCGATGCGCTCGATGAAGCGGCCATCGCGGCGATTGCGCTTGTCGGCAACCACGATGTTGTAGAACGGGCGAGCCTTGGCGCCGCCGCGGGAGAGTCGAATGACGACCATGATTTATCCTTCGGGTGGTAACTTGGCCGGTCCGGAAATGAATTTCTCCGGGTGCCGACATGTTCTGCAGCGATTGAGACACACGACTGACCACCCGGCCAGCGAAACGCTGCAAAGCCTGCGATTATAGCCGGCCGAGCCAGAATCACCACCCCGACCGTTTCCCCCGCACCATGCCCCTCATTCGTCCCAGCCGCGAAGACGACCTCGACGCCATCACCCGCATCTACGCCCACCACGTGCTTCATGGCACAGGCACCTTCGAGACCACACCGCCCACCGCCGCCGAGATGGCGCTGCGCCGTGCCGACGTGCTGAGCAAGGGTCTGCCCTGGCTCGTCGTCGAAGAAACCGGCCAGGTGCTGGGCTACGCCTACGGCAACTGGTTCAAGCCCCGCCCGGCCTACCGGTTTTCGGTGGAAGACTCCATCTACCTCGCGCCCGAAGCGGCCGGCCGCGGCCTGGGCCGCGCCCTGCTGGCCGAACTGCTGGGCACGCTGGAGCGCAGCGGCATCCGCAAGGTGATGGCCGTGATCGGCGACTCGGCCAACGCCGGCTCGGTCGGCGTGCACACGGCGGCCGGCTTCGCGCACGTGGGCGTGATGCGCTCGTGCGGCTGGAAATTCGGTCGCTGGCTGGACATCGTGCTGATGGAAAAGACCCTGGGCGCGGGCAACACCACGCCGCCCGAGGAGCCGGCGGCATGAGCGGTGCCACGCCCTCCGCAACAGGCGCGCCCACGGGGCGCCCCCGCAACAAGACGCTGGCGGCCCTGATCGCGTTCGTGGGCGGTACGCTGGGCCTGCACCGCTTCTACCTGCGGGGCTGGGGCGACTGGATCGGCTGGCTCTTCCCGCTGCCCACGGCGCTGGGCTGGCTGGGCGTGGAGCGGGTCCAGACCTACGGCCAGGACGATCACCTGGCCTGGGTGCTGGTGCCGCTGCTGGGCTTTTCCATCGCGGCCGCCTGTCTCAGCGCCATCGTCTACGCGCTGGCCGACCGCGAAAAGTGGAACCGCCAGTACAACGCCGGCTTCGACCCCGAGGCGAACGCCGGCGCCACGAACTGGCTCACCATCGCCGTGCTGGCCTTTGCGCTGCTGGCGGGCACGATCGCCTTCATGAGCAGCCTGGCCTTCAGCTTCCAGCGGTATTTCGAATACCAGATCGAAGAAGCGCGCAAGATCAGCCAGTGACCGGCGGCGCTCTCACAACGGATTGAGCCAGCCCATGAGCAGCATCACCAGGCTCACGGAGAACAGCGCGAGCCCGGTCGACAGCCCCATGGCCGCCGTGGTCAGGCCCTGGGCCACGTTGTAGCGCTGCGCGAACAGGAACACGTTGGCCCCCATGGGCATGGCCGCAGCCACCACCAGCACGGTCAGCGGAAGGCCCGTGATGCCCAGCGTCCAGGCCAGCAGGCCCACGGCCAGCGGCATCACCAGGTTCTTGACGGCGCAGATCCACAGCGCGTCGCGCCAGTGCCCCTGCAGCGGCGTGCGCGCCAGCGTCACCCCGACCAGCACCAGCGAAATCGGTCCGAAGGCACTGCCCAGCAGTTGCAGCGGCTTGTCCACCACCATCGGCAGGCTCCAGCCGGTCTGGGCAAACGCCAGCCCGCTGAGAATGGGCAGCGGGATCGGGTGGATCAACGCGCCCTTGAAGGCCGACCAGGCGGTCTGCAGGATGTGTGGCGACGCCTCGCCGCCGGCCCGGGCTTCGCGCGCCACCACCAGCTCCAGCACCACCGACCCCACTGTCAGCAGCGTCAGTGCGTGCACCGACACCACGGTCAGCAGCGTCACCAGGGCCTGCTTGCCGTAGGCCAGTTCGACCAGGGTGATGCCGATCATCACCAGGTTGGAGAACACGCTGCCCATGGCCATGACCACGCTGGCCCGGTTGAAGCCCCGCCAGGCGATGGTGATGGCCAGCACCGCCAGCGCTGCCGGGAAGTAGGCCATCAGCGGCCGCAGGTCCAGCGCCTCGACGTGCACCGCACTCATGGTCCGGAACAGCAGCGCCGGAATGAGCAGCAAAAACACCAGGTTGGAAAGGTCCCGCACCGCGGATTCGCGAATCCACGACAGGCGTCCGGCCAGGTAGCCGGCGCCGATGAGCAGGAAGACGGGGGTCAGGGAGACGAAAACGGGGTGGGTGGCGAGGTTCACCGCGCCGATGGTAGCGTCGCCCCGATCACCCCGCAGGCCGTCGGTAAGCCTGCGAACCCGTGCTTTCCGGATAATCCCGTTTCCCCGCACGCCCGCTCCGAGCCCACGTCCCGAAGCCCATGAAATCTCCCATCCTCATCCTGGGCGCCGGCATGGTCGGCACCTGCACGGCTTTGCAACTGGCGCTCAGAGGCCACCCGGTCACGCTGGTCGACCGGCGCGAACCCGGCCGCGAAACCTCGTACGGCAACGCCGGCATCATCCAGTGCGAAGCGGTGGAGCCCTACCCCTTCCCGGCAGACCCGGGCCTGTTGCTGCGCACGGCGCTGCAACGCGCCACCGAAGCCCACTACCACCTGGGCGACATGCCCGCGATGGCGCCGGCACTGGCGCGCTACTGGTTCCATTCGCGCGGCGAACGCTATGCGCAGATCTGCCGCGAGTACGGCCAGCTCACGCGCCGCTCGGTGGCAGAGCACGCGCCGCTGATCGAAGCCGCCGGCGCGCAGGACCTGGTGCGCCGCGAAGGCTTCCGCCTGGTATTCCGCACCCCGCGTGCGCTGGAACAGGAGGTGAAAGACGCCGAACGCCTGCAGCGTCTCTGGGGCCTGCCGTTCCGTGTGCTCGATGGCCAGGCGCTGGCCGCGGCCGAACCCGCGCTCAAGCCCCGGCTGGCCGGGGCGCTGCAGTGGACGGAGCCGTGGTCGATCACGGACCCGGGCGAACTCGTGCAGCGCTATGCCGACCTGCTGGTGCGCCACGGCGGCGTCATCGTCCAGGGCGACGCCCGCACGCTGCGCCCGGCCGGTACGGGCTGGCAGGTGCAGGGCCCGGACGGTCCGATCGAAGCCGCACAGGCGGTCATCGCGCTGGGGCCCTGGTCGGATGCGGCCATCCGGGCCCTGGGCTACCGCTTCCCGCTGTTCGTCAAACGTGGCTACCACCGCCACTACCGCGGCGGCACGGGCCCCGTCCTGACCCTGCTCGACGCCGAACGCGGCTACGTGCTGGCCCCCATGCAACGCGGCGTGCGCCTGACCACCGGAGCCGAGTTCGCGCGCCTGGATGCCCCCGCCACGCCGGTGCAACTGGCCCGCACGGAACCGCTGGCGCGCGAGCTGTTCGACCTGCCCGAGCCGGTGGAAGCCGAACCCTGGCTGGGCGCACGCCCCTGCACCGGCGACCTCAAGCCGGTGATCGGGCCGGCCCCGCGGCACCCGGGCCTGTGGTTCCACTTCGGCCATGGACACCAGGGCTTCACCCTGGGGCCCGTCAGCGCCCGGCTGCTGGCCGAACAGATCGACGGCGACACCCCGGTGGTGGACCCCACACCCTACCTGCCCGCGCGTTTTCTCTGAAACCGCGCAGGTGGCGCGTTCAGCGCGTGCCCACCGCCTCGGTCATGCGGTAGTAGAGCCCGTAGGGATCGTCGCGCAGCACGTGGAACTGCCCCTGCACCACCACCGCGTCGAGCCGGTATTTCACCGGCTCGCGGGTGCGGATCTCGATCATGCTTTCCGGCCCGCCCGGCGTGCAGAACGCGCAGGTGGGCGGCACCGAAGCCAGCAGAAAGTGCCGCTGCTGCTCGCCCGGCTCCAGCGGCAGCATGAAGCCCTGGACCTTGATCCGCTTCTGGTGCAGCGCCGACACCGCCGCCGGGTACACCGGCACGATGCGGCGGTTCTGCACCTCGGTGCGGATATCGGTCAGCACCGACCAGGCCACCACGTCGACCCGGGGTTTCAGCGGAGCGAACGGGCTCAGCGGGCTGTGCACGCCCGCCCCCTGACCGTGCGGAACCGGCGCCGGCGCACCCGCGCCCTTGCCCGCACTCGGGCCGGCAGGGTTCCCCAGCGGAGACGACAGGGTTTGTGCCCCCGCCCCCGGGAGCAGCGCCCCCGACAGGGCAGCGAGACACAGCAGTCGGCGTTTCATGCGCAAAGCAGGCGGTTCAGAGAAGGACGGCCACCGCGTCAATGCACATGGCGCATGCCGCAGTACTTGCCAATGGCCAGACCCTTGCAGGCCGCCTGGAGTTCCGCCATGCAGACCTTTTCGCCCTTGCCGGCCTCCAGGCACTTGGCGGCCGCTTCGTGTGCCGCGGCCATGGCGCGGTGACGCTGGATGTCTTCTTTCAGTTCCTGTTCGGAATGCTGGGCCCACACGGGCAGCGCAAAGCCAGCGGCCAGCGCGGTGATGGTCAACACACGTTTCATCGGTTCAACTCCTGGGGTTCAAAGAGGGGTGCACGTCCTGCCGGTAGGCCTCGATGGCCGGCAGCAGGACGGCGAGAAACACCACGGCCAGTGCCAGCAGCGGCACGCCTGCCAGCAACAGCGGCGATGGCGCCATGGCCACCACGCCCGACGGATCGTCCGCCAGTTGCCGGGCCAGCGCCCACCACAGCCCGCGCGCCAGCAGCAGACTCAGGCCGCAGGCCAGCATGGCCAGCCACAGCGCTTCGAGCAGCAACAGGGCCGTGACCCGGCCCGGCCCGGCTCCGAGCAGGCGCAGGATGGCCAGATCGGCCGCGCGCTCGCGCACCGCGTGCCACAGCGCCATGAACACGGACAGCCCCGCCACCAGCAGCAGCACGGCGCCCGCGGCCTGCAGCACACGCGTGCCCACGCCCAGCATGGACAGCAGGCGCGTCACCTCCACCGCCGGGGCGGCCGCCTGCAGGCCGGTCGAATCGTTGATCAGTCGCGGCAGCGTGGCAGCGGCCAGCGGCGAGCGGTAGCGCACCAGGGCGATGGTGACTTCGCGGTCGGCCTGCAGGGCGGCCAGGTCCTCGGCGTCCATGTCGGCGGCGCCGTGCATGTCGTCGTGCACCTGCCAGACCGATTCGGTCGGCGTGAGCACCAGCCGGTCCAGCACGCAGCCGCAGGGCGCCATGACCCCGGTCACGTGGTAGGCGGCCTCCTCGTGCACGGCACCGCCCCGGCCCAGCCCGTGCGCGCCGACAAAACCCTGCCCCTCGCCCAGCCCGGTCGCGGCGGCCACGCGGGCGCCCAGCACGGCTTCCATCGGGCGCGCCCACCAGATGCCGGCGGCCAGTTGCATGCCGTACAGCGCCGGGTAATCGGGGGTGGTGCCCACGATGCGGTACCCCTGCAGGTTGTCGCCCAGGCTCAGCGGCACCACCTGGGCCACCATCGGGTGTTGGGCCAGTGTCTGCACCTCGGCCAGCGGGATGTTGCCCGGCGGCACGTCCATGTGGAACACCCCGGCCAGGATCAACTGCATCGGGCTGCCCTTGGCACCGACCACGAGGTCGATGCCGGCCAGATCGCGCGCGAACGCCCGGTCCACGGCGGAACGGGCCTGCAGCACGAAGCCGACCGTGGCCAGCCCCAGCGTGAGCAGCCACAGATTGAGCACGGTCGCCAGCGGCCGCGACCAGAGGTAGCGCCACGACAGGCGCAGCAGATCGGTCATGCCACCGCCTCCCCGGCCGGCAGCGGGTGGGGCGCCAGGCGCAGTGCGCGCGCCTGCGGCCAGGCAGCGGCCACGCGGGCATCGTGCGTGGCGACGACCAGGGTGGCGCCCACGGCGTCGGCAGTCTCCCGCAACAACGCCAGCACCTGGGCACAGGCGGTGTCGTCCAGGCTCGCGGTCGGCTCGTCGGCCAGCAGCAGCGCTGGGCGTTGCAGCACGGCGCGCGCCAGCGCCACGCGCTGGGCCTGACCGCCCGAAAGCTGCGATGGTTTGCGCCGCGCCAGACCGGCCAGGCCCAGGCGCTCCAGCACCGCCACCACGGCCACCCGGTCCACCGGAAGACCGCGGGCGATGAAGGGCAATTCAAGGTTCTGGGCCACGCTGAGTGCGTCGCTCAGGCGCAGGCGCTGCGGCAGAAACCCCACCTGTTCGCCGCGCCAGCGGTCCCGCGCCGGTCGCGACAAAGCCCCGACCGACACGCCGCCCACGCACATCTCGCCCGCCAAGGGAGTGAGCAGCCCGCAAGCCAGCGCCAGCCAGGTGGATTTGCCGCAGCCCGAATCGCCCCGCACCAACAGGGTCTGCCCAGCCGGCAGGTCCAGATCGGGAAAGTGCAGCGGCGCCGCGCCGGCATGGGCGTGGGTCAGATCCCGGGTGCGGATCATGGTGCCGGCGCGTCGACCGCCGGATCGGCGCAACCCGCGCAGGTGCCATGCACCGCCAGTTCGAGCCGCACACCCTGGTGGCCCAGGGCGGCCAGCCGCGAAAACAGGCTGTCGGCGAGTTCGCGCGTGGAAGCGCTCGCGCCGTCCAGACGGAAGCGCTGGTGGCAGCTGTCGCACTCGAAGCGCGGCGCCTGGCCATCGGCATCGGCCGCCGACGCCAGCCGGAAGCGCCAGGTGCGCGTGGCCTCGTCCGTCTCGCGCTGCAATGCGCCGCAGGCGGCCAGCCGGTCGAGCAGGCGATAGAGCGTCACGCGGTTCACATCCAGCCCGCGCGCCTGCACCAGCGCCAGCACCTGGGCGTGCGTGAGCACGACGCCGGGGTCGGCCACGAACAGGCCCAGCACCACCCGGGTGGCCAGGGTTCGGCGCAGGCCCGCGGCGCTGATGCGGGCCAGGATGTCGTCGGGAAGGCGGTTGCCGGACGGAGGTGAGGACATGGTGATGCCATTAACGCAACAAAGTTGCGATATGATTTCGCTAACGCAATCAAGTTGCAACATGATAAACCCGGATTCCCTGCCTGCCCAGCGCGGCATCACCTGCAGCGACCTCACCGTCGGCTACGACCGCCACCCGGCCCTGCACCACCTGAACCTGCAAGTCCCAGCCGGCACCCTGCTGGCCGTGGTCGGCCCCAACGGCGCCGGCAAATCCACCTGGCTCAAGGTCCTGGCCGGGCTGCTGCGCCCCATGACGGGCACCGTCAGCGGGCTGTCCGCGCCCGGACAACCCGGGCCTCGCGTGGCCTACCTGCCGCAGCACGACCAGGCCGACCGCAGCTTTCCCGTGACGGTGCTGGAGATGGTGACCATGGGCCTGTGGCACGCCTTCGGCGCCTGGGGGCGTCTGCGCCCCGAGCACCACGACCGCGCCCGGCAGGCGCTGGCCGCCGTGGGCCTGCAGGGCTTCGAAGCACGCCCCATCGACGCGCTCTCAGGCGGTCAGTGGCAGCGTGCGCAGTTCGCACGCCTGATGCTGCAGGACGCCACCACCGTGCTGCTGGACGAGCCCTTCGCCGCCATCGACCGCCGCACCACCGCCGACCTGCTGGCCATCCTGCACCGCTGGCACGCCGAAGGCCGCACGGTGGTCGCGGTGCTGCACGACCTCGACCTCGTGCGGGCGCATTTCCCCACGACGCTGGTGCTGGCACGCCGCTGCGTAGCCTACGGCCCGACGGCCGAGGCCCTGAGCGACGCGCACTGGGCCGAGGCGCTGGCGCTGCACGAACCGTTCGACGAAGACGCGCCCCTGTGCGCACCCGCCCCCCTTTCCACCGCCACCCCCCTGGCGCCAGTCCAGGCATGAACCTCGCCGACCTGCCCCTGATCGGCCCGTTCGCCGAATTCGACTTCATGGCCCGCGCCCTGGCCGGCTGCATCGCGCTGTCCTTCAGCGCGGCGCCGGTGGGCGTGTTTTTGCTGCTGCGCCGCATGAGCCTGACGGGCGACGCCATGGCGCACGCGGTGCTGCCCGGCGCGGCGCTGGGCTACCTGGTGGCCGGCCTTTCACTGGGTGCGATGACGGTGGGCGGCATCGCCGCCGGCCTGACCGTCGCCGCCGCCTCGGGCCTGGCGGCACGCAACTCCGTGCTGCGCGAAGACGCGTCGCTGGCCGCCTTCTACCTGCTGTCGCTGGCGCTGGGCGTGCTCATCGTCTCGGTGCGCGGCAACAGCGTGGACCTGCTGCACGTGCTGTTCGGCACCGTGCTCGCGCTCGACAGCGCCACCCTGACCCTGCTGGGCGGCATCGCCGTGGTCACCCTGCTGGCCCTGCGGCTGCTGTGGCGCCCGCTGCTGCTGGAGTGCTACGACCCGCAGTTCCTGCGCAGCGTCAGCCGCCTCTCGCCCCTGGCGCACTACGGCTTCCTGGTGCTGATGGTGCTCAACCTCGTGGCCGGCTTCCATGCGCTGGGCACGCTCATGGCTGTCGGCCTGATGGTGCTGCCCGCCGCCACCGCCCGCCTGTGGACGCGCCGGCTGCTGCCCCTGCTGGTCCTGGCCGTGGCCCTGGCCCTGCTGGCCAGCACCGGTGGGCTGCTCGTGTCCTACCAGTTCGACACTCCCACCAGCCCGACCATCGTGCTGGCGCTCGGGCTGGCCTACCTGTTTTCGCTGATGGCCGCCCCGCAAGGCGCGCTGCGCCACCAGCGGCCTTCTGCCACCCATTACCGGGCCTGACCGCCCTCCCGCCTTGTTCTACCGCTCGAAAGGAACCCCCATGCCCACCGCCCGTTCTGCCCTCGCGTCCCGCCGCACCTGGATCGCCGCCGCTACCGCCACCGTCGGCTGGCTGGCCCTGTCCGCACCCGCCCAGGCACAGGCACCGACACCCCAACCCGCCGTCCAGGCCGTGGCGTCCTTCAGCATCCTGGGCGACCTCGTCAAGCAGGTGGGCGGCGACCGCGTCGCGGTGCAGGTGCTGGTCGGCCCCGGTGCCGACGCGCACGTGTTCCAGCCACGCCCGGCCCAGGCGCGCCAGGTGGCGCAGGCGCACATCGTGTTTGCCAACGGTCTGGGCTTCGAAGGCTGGATGGACCGGCTGCTGCGCAACACCAAGTTCAAGGGGCCGCGGGTGGTGGCCAGCGAGGGCGTGGACGCGATCGCGCACGAAGACGGCGATGAGCACGATCATGAACACGAGAAAGAACACGCCCATGGTCACGACCACCCGAAGGCCGCCCAGGCGCCGGCCCATGCCGGTCATGACCACGACCACGGCCCCAACGATCCCCACGCCTGGCAAAGCGTGAAGGCGGTCCAGACCTACGTGAACAACATCGAACGCGGCCTGTGCCGGGTCGACGCGGCCGGCTGCGATGGCTATCGCCGCAACGCCAGCGCCTACCGCGAAAAGCTCCAGGCCCTGGACCAGGACATCCGTGCGGCCTGGGCCGGCGTGCCACCGGCGCAGCGCAAGGTCATCACCTCGCACGACGCCTTCGGCTACTACGCCCGCGACTACGGGGTCGAGTTCCTCGCACCGCAGGGCGTGAGCACGGAAAGCGAGGCCTCGGCCAAGGGCGTGGCCCAACTGGCGCGGCAGATCAAGGCGCAGAACATCCAGGCCCTGTTCGTCGAGAACATCGCCGACCCGCGCCTGATCGAGCAGCTCGGGCGCGAAGCCGGCGTCAAGCCGGCCGGCGCGCTGTTCTCCGACTCGCTCTCTGACGCCAAAGGCCCGGCGGCGACCTACCTGGACCTGATGCGCCACAACACCCAGGCACTGGTGCGTGCCGTCCGGGGTTCCTGAGTCCATCCCCCCATGGCAGACCACCACCCTACCGACACGCGCCTGCCGGTCACCGTGCTCTCGGGCTTTCTGGGCGCCGGCAAGACCACGCTGCTCAACCACGTGCTGGCCAACCGCGAAGGCCTGCGCGTGGCGGTCATCGTCAACGACATGAGCGAGGTGAACATCGACGCCTCGCTGGTGGAGCGTGGGGCCGAGAATGCAGGCGCCGCGCTCTCGCGCACCGAAGAGAAGATGGTCGAGATGAGCAACGGCTGCATCTGCTGCACGCTGCGCGAAGACCTGCTGCTGGAGGTGCGCAAGCTGGCCGCTGAAGGCCGGTTTGACTACCTGCTGATCGAATCGACCGGCATCGGTGAACCCATGCCGGTCGCCGCCACTTTCGACTTTGAAGACGAAGCGGGCGAGTCGCTCAACCAGGTGGCCCGCATCGACACCATGGTCACCGTGGTGGACGCGCTCAACCTGCTGACCGATTTCCGCAGCACGGACCTGCTGGAGCAGCGCGGCGAAACCGCCGGCCCGGAAGACAACCGCAGCCTGGCCGCTTTGCTGACCGAGCAGATCGAATTTGCGGATGTGGTGGTCATCAACAAGATCGACAAGGTGGACGCGGCCCGGCGCGACGAGGTGACCGCCGTGGTCAAGGCGCTGAACCCGGTCGCGGAGGTCGTCTACGCCGACCACGGCCAGGTGCCGCTCAAGCAGATACTGGGCACCGGCCGGTTCGACCTGGAGCGTGCCAGCAGCATGCCCGGCTGGGCGCGTGAACTGGAAGGCGCGCACACGCCCGAGACTGAGGCCTACGGCATCGAGAGCTTCGTGCTGCGCAGCCGCGAGCCCTTGCACCCGTGGCGTTTCTCCACCTTCATGGACCAGCCCTTGCCCGGCCTGATCCGCGCCAAAGGCTACGTCTGGCTGGCCAGCCGTGCGCAGTGGGTGGTGAGCTATTCGCGCGCCGGCAACACCGCCACCCACGAACCGGTGGGCCGCTGGTGGGCCAGCGCCCCGCGCGACCACTGGCCGCCCAAGGGCTCACCGCAGCGCGGAGCCATCGAGGCGCGCTGGCAGGAGCCCTGGGGCGACCGCCTCAACGAGGTGGTGTTCATCGGCCGGAACCTGGACCGCGCCGCCATCGAACAGGCCTGGAGGGCCATGCACCTGAACTACACCGAAGGTCGCAAGGGCCTCAAGGGCTGGGCCGAGCTGCCCGACCCGTTCCCCGCATGGGACCCCCACCCCGCGACCGCCGCATGAATGCCCGCACGCCCCCACCCATCCGGCCGGTGCAGGCCGACGTGGAAGCCGCCGTCCGCACCCTGATCCGCTGGGCGGGCGACGACCCCGACCGGGAAGGCCTGCAAGACACGCCCGGCCGCGTCGCCCGGGCCTACCGGACCTTTTTCGCCGGCCACGAAGAAGACCCGGCAGCACTGCTGGCAACGACCTTTGAAGACGCTGGCGGCTTTGACGACCTGGTGCTGGTGCGCGACATCCGCTTCGAATCGCATTGCGAGCACCACCTGGTGCCCATCATCGGCGTCGCCCACGTGGCCTACCTGCCCCGCGACCGTGTGGTGGGCATCAGCAAGATCGCGCGCGTGGTGGATGCCTTCGCCCGGCGCTTGCAGATCCAGGAGCGTCTGACCCGCCAGATTGCCGACACCCTGGTGGACACCCTGCAGCCACGCGGCGTTGCGGTGGTGATCGAGGCGCAGCACCTGTGCATGACGACGCGCGGCGTGCACAAACCCGGCTCCACCACGCTGACCCAGCGCTGGGTCGGCCGGTTCCGGCATGCGCCCGAATTGCGCCGCGACGTCTGGCAAGGCATCGGCCGCTCGGGATCCGGCCGGACGCCGGCCACCTGACGCGCCCCGAACCGGCCCGCCCCGTTTGACCAGCCCCCGATCAGGGGCGCTGTGCCTGCGCTAAGCTGTTCGGCTGCCCTACCACACCGCCGCCCGCCCTTGCCCTTCTCGCACCTGCTCCTCGCCCTGGCCGTTGTCGCCGTCTGGGGCACCAACTTCGTGGTCATCCGCTGGGGCCTCAACGGGCTACCGCCGTTCCTGTTCGCCACCCTGCGTTTCACGTTTTCCGCCCTGCCGTGGCTGCTGTTCGTGCCCCGCCCCGCCATCGGCTGGCGGCCGCTGGCCAGCTTCGGCGTGCTGCTGGGCGTGGGCCAGTTCGGCCTGCTGTTCCTGGCCATGCGCAGCAGCATCTCGCCCGGCATGGCCTCGCTGGTGGTGCAGATGCAGGTGTTCTTCACCATCGGCCTGTCGCTGGTGCTGATGAAGGAAAAGGTGCAGCCGTTCCAGCTCGCCGGCCTGGCGCTCGCCGTGGGTGGGCTGGGCCTGATCGCCACCCACCTGGACGCCACCGTCACGGCGCTGGGCGTGGCACTGGTGCTCGGTGCCGGCTTCTGCTGGGCCTGCGCCAACCTGGTGGTCAAACGCGCCGGGCAGGTCAACATGCTGCACTTCACCGTCTGGAGCAGCGTGTTTGCCGTGCCGCCCCTGCTGCTGCTGTCGCTGGGTCTGGAAGGGCCGGCCGCCATCGGTGGGGCGCTGTCGGCGGCGGGGCCGGTGATCTGGGCCAGCGTGCTGTGGCAGGCGCTGGGCAACACGCTGTTCGGCTACGCTGCCTGGAACTGGCTGCTGGCCCGCCACCCGGCCGCCGCCGTGGCGCCCACGGCCCTGCTGGTGCCGGTGTTCGGCATGGGCGCCTCGGCGCTGATGCTGGGCGAAGCCATGCCGGCCTGGAAACTGCAGGCCGGCGCCCTGGTGCTGGGCGGCCTGTGCGTCATCCTGTTCTGGCCCCGACTGCGCCAGCGCTTCCGGTAAGCACCCTCGAACGCCTGGTTGCCCGGTTTCGCGGGCCTGACAGCGGCTGCAAGCGCCCAACGGCTTGTATCTTCATATCTGACTGGCGCGGTAGAGTGTGGCCGCCGTTGAGGCGGCCAGACCGGCCCGTGCAGTTTGGTAGCGGCTGGGGTGATCGAGCCCGTGACTGAGTACAGAACGCA
>NZ_JACBGE010000019.1 GCF_021401345.1 Hydrogenophaga sp. NFH-34 | reverse complement strand
CGAGCAACCAGAAGCTGCTGGACAAGCCGGAGAACGTGCGGCTGTCGGTGGACGCCGAGGGGGCGTACTACTGGAACGATGCGCGGGTGGACGATGCCGTCTTCGAGCAGCGCCTGAACGACACGGCTGCGATGGAGCCGCAGCCGGAGCTGCACATCCGCGGGGACAAGGCGGTGCGCTACGAGCGCGTGGCCCAGGCCATGGCGGCCGCTCAGCGCGCCGGCGTGCGCAAGATCGGCTTCGTGATCGAACCGCCGGCCCGGCCCTGACGGGCGTGGGCGCTCAGGCAGCGGCCGCTGGCGTGCGGGGCCGGCCCGGTGCGGGTGGCGACGACGCGCTGCCGCCGCGCGCGAAGGTGACCACGTGGTCCACCTCGGCACGGATGCCGATCCATTCGCCCACCGCGTGGTTGTGGTGCGAGGGCACGTGGGTCATCAGCGTCTCGCCGCTGGCCAGACGCAGGGTGTAGAGGAATTCCGAGCCGCGGAAGGCCTTGCGCACGATCTGGGCCTTCACGGGCGCGAGGTCGTCGTGCACGATGTCGTCGGCGCGCAGCAGCACGTCGCACAGGCCGGCTTCGTAGGCGCTGGGCAGCGGACATTCGTCGACATCGACCAGCGCGCCCAGTGGCGTCTGCACCACCACGTCGCTGCCTTGCTGGCGGATCTGGGCCGGCGTGAACACGCCGTGGCCGATGAATTCGGCCACAAAACGCGTGGCCGGGCGGTGGTAGAGCGCGTAGGCGTCGTCCCACTGGTGCAGGTGGCCTTCGTGCATCACCCCGATCTGGTCGCCGATGGCAAAGGCTTCGAGCTGGTCGTGGGTGACGAACAGCGCCGTGGCCCCGGCGGCCTTGAGGATGCCACGCACCTCGTGCGCCAGCCGCTCGCGCAGATCCACGTCGAGGTTGGAGAACGGCTCGTCGAGCAGTAGCAGGCGCGGGTTGGGCGCCAGGGCGCGGGCCAGGGCCACGCGCTGCTGCTGGCCGCCCGACAGTTCGTGCGGGTAGCGCGTCTGCAGACCTTCCAGGCCCACCAGCCGCAGCACCTCGGCCACCCGGGCTTCGCGCGCCGCGCGCGGCTGCCTGCTGATGCCGAAAGCCACGTTGCGGCCCACGTCGAGGTGGGGAAACAGCGCGTAGTCCTGGAACACCATGCCGATGCGGCGCTGTTCGGCCGGCACGTGGTGCTGGCCGTCGCTGACGGTGTCGCCCTCCAGCACGATGGCCCCGCCGGTCGCGCGCTCCAGGCCGGCCACCGCGCGCAGCAGCGTGGTCTTGCCGCAGCCCGAAGGCCCGATCAGCACCCCGATGTCGCCCGCGCGCATGCCCAGGGACACGCCGTCCACGGCCGCCTTGGCCGAGCCGGGATACTGAACGCGGAGTTGGGCAACCTGCAGGAACATGGCAGCGATTGTAGATAACTACAATTCTCATTCATCGCGCGTGGTCGTTGGCTGGCCACCCCCTTTCCGGGCCGATCCGGGCCCGTCCCTTTTCCACACACCCATTCATGCCGCGCTGGCTCTCTGCTGTTCTGCTCGTGCTGCTGGCTCTGGCCCTGACGCTGCCGGTGCTGGCCCTGGGGGCTTCCTGGTTCCTCTTCGACGACACGGCGCTCGGCATCCTGCGCGAGATGGCGGCCACCGTGCTGCCCGAATACGTGCTCACCTCGCTGGTGCTGTGCGTGAGCGTGGCGCTGGGTGTGGCCGTGGTGGGCGTGGCCACCGCCAGTGCCGTGACCCTGTTCGATTTCCCGGGCCGCCGCGCGTTCGAATGGGCGCTGCTGCTGCCGCTGGCCATGCCGGCCTACGTGGTGGCCTATGCCTACACCGATTTCCTGCAGTTCAGCGGGCCGATGCAGGTGTGGCTGCGCGAGACCTTCGCGCTGCGCGGCCGCGTCTTCCCCGAAATCCGCAACACGCCCGGCGCGGTGTGGGTCTTCACCTTTTCGCTCTACCCGTATGTGTATCTGCTGGCGCGCACCGCGCTGGCCGAGCGTGGTGCCCAACTGATGGAGGCCGCGCGCCTGCTCGGGGCACCGCTGGCGCGCCGCATCCGCGAAGTGGCACTGCCCCTGGCGCGGCCCGCCGTGGCGGCCGGTGTGGCGCTGGCGCTCATGGAAACCCTGGCCGACTTTGGCGTGTCCAGCTACTTCGGCATCCAGACCTTCACCGCCGGGGTCTACAAGGCCTGGCTGGTGATGGACAACCGCATCGCCGCCGCCCAGCTGGCCACCTTGCTGCTGGTCACCGTGGGCGTCCTGCTCTGGCTGGAGCACCGCGCCCAGCACCGCATGCGCTTTGCCACATTGCGCGGCCAGCGCGCGGGCAGTGCCGAAGCGCAACCGGTTCGCCTCTCCGGTGCGCGCTCGGCCCTGGCCGTGGCCGTCTGCGTGCTGCCCGTCCTGGCCGGCTTCGTGCTGCCCGTGC
The DNA here is from genome assembly GCF_021401345.1 of Hydrogenophaga sp. NFH-34. GTDB lineage: Bacteria > Pseudomonadota > Gammaproteobacteria > Burkholderiales > Burkholderiaceae_C > Hydrogenophaga > Hydrogenophaga electricum. Next base: position 114,094 of record NZ_JACBGE010000019.1, on the reverse strand, counting down.
TGTTCATGCTGCGGCCGCTGATCGGCGGCTGGGACGAACTGCCCTGGCACATGTTCGTGCAGTGGTCGAAAAACAGCATCTGGCTCGCGGGCCTGGCGGCGGTTCTGGCCACGGGGCTGGCGCTGTTGCTGGGTTTCGCCCAGCGCACGCAGGGGTCGACCCTGACGCGTTCGGTGGCCCAACTGGCCAGCCTGGGTTATGCCGTGCCGGGCGCCGTGGTGGTGGTGGGTTTGCTGCTGCCCGTCGGCTGGCTGCAGGCGGTGCGGCCCGAGACCAGCGTCGGCTACTGGGTGACCGCCACGGTGCTCGGCATCGTCTGGGCCTACCTGGTGCGCTTCACGGCCGTGGCCCTGCAGTCGGTGCAGAGTGGTTATGCGCGGGTGCCCGCCAGCCTGGACGACTCGGCCCGCATGCTGGGCACCACCGGTCTGGGGCTGGCCGCGCGCGTGCACTGGCCGCTGCTGCGCCGCTCCACCGCCGCGGCGCTGCTGCTGGTGTTCGTCGACGTGATGAAGGAGTTGCCGGCGACGCTGGTGCTGCGGCCCTTCAACAGCGACACGCTCGCCGTGGTGGCCTACCAGTTGGCCCGCGACGAACGCCTCGGCGAGGCGGCCTTGCCGGCGCTCACCCTGGTGCTGGTGGGGCTGGCGCCGGTGATGCTGCTTTCGCGGACGCTGCGCCAGAAGTGACCCGTCGCTGGTGAAGCCTGCTGCAAGTCGTGCAGCGGCTGGGTTTTGTTCGACGGGGCTTGATATCCGTCAAATGCGGTGAGCGGGCTGCTCAACCTTTCCGGTGTCTGGCCGATGCCTTGACAGGTATCCACTGGAGCGTTCATGCAGAGAAGCCGTGCACGGGTTGTCAATTGGCCCTTGTGGCGGCCGGCGTCGGCCATCATGCGACGCTGGCGTTTCCCCGGAAAAATGGCCTTGGTGTCGGCGGCGTTCGTGCTGCCCCTGGCCTGGTTGGTCGTCGGCTTCGTGCTGCCCCAGCGGGCGGCGCTGACGGCCGTGCAGCACGAGCGTCTGGGCGTGGCTTACGCTCAGGCGGTTTATCCTGGCCTGTCGGCTGCGGCGCAAGGCTCGCTGGCCCCGTCCGGGGAGTCCCGCCACGCGCTGGAGCAGGCCTGGGCCGCTCTGGAGCGCCTGCAGGCGGAACACGGGGCGGCGCTGGGCACGGCGGCGGCCTGGCAGCGTGTGGAAGCGGCTTATGGGGCGGCGCGCGCTGCCCCGCCCACGCAGCAGGCGCCCGCGCTGGCGGCGCTCACCCGCAGCCTGCTCGAATGGCAGGGCGTGGTGACAGACCGCTCGGGCCTGGCGCTCGACCCTGAACTGGCGTCGTACTACCTCATGAGCGCGGCCCTGCTGCGCACACCGGCCGTGATGGGCCATGTCGGCGAAGCGGGTGCCCTGGCTGTGCGCATCGCCGATGCCGGGGCGGCCGGTGCCGAACCCTGGTGGCGGCTGGCCGAACTTCGCGGGGCGCTGAGGGCCGGTCTCGACGAACTCGCGGCGGACCGCGCCAAAGTGCAGGCGGCCCCGGTGGCCGGCGCCGCTGCACCGGTTGCTGCCGAGGCTGCCCTGCGGGGCTGGGTCGACCGGGCGGGCGTCTGGCTTCGTGCCGAGGCCCCGGCGTCGCCGGCATCGGTGAAGGCCTGGGCCGACGAGGCGCCCGCGCACCTGGCGGGCCTGCAGCGCCAGGCGATGGCGCAGCTCACCACGCTCGACGGCCTGCTGGCGCAGCGTGAGCAGGGCCTGCGCCAGGGCCTGTGGCTGAACCTGGGCGCGGCGCTGGCCGGCGTCCTGCTGGCGCTGTTTCTCAGCATGGGTTTCTACCGCTCGATGTTCGGCGGGTTCAAAAGCCTGCGCCGCCACCTCATGGCCATCAGCATGGGCGATTTGCGCGGCGACATCCGCAGCCACGGCCGGGACGAGGTGGCCGATCTGCTGCGCGAAGTGGGCCACATGCAGGACGCCCTGCGGCAGACCGTGCAGCAGGTGCAGTCGGCCAGCGATTCGGTGGTGCACGCGAGCCAGGAGATCGCCAGCGGCACGCGCGACCTGGCCGCACGCACCGAAGCGGCTGCCGCCGCGCTGGAGGAGTCGTCGGCTGCGCTGGAGCAGACCACGTCCTCGGTCGACCACACCGCCAACAATGCCCGGCAGGCTTCGCACATCGCGGTGGACAACGCGCGGGTCGCCGAAGCCGGAGGCGTGGTGATGCAGGACGTGGTGCAGACCATGGGGCGCATCCATGCGTCGTCGCGCAAGATCCACGACATCATCGGCGTCATCGACGGCATCGCGTTCCAGACCAACATCCTCGCGCTCAACGCGGCGGTGGAGGCGGCCCGGGCCGGCGAGCAGGGCCGGGGCTTTGCGGTGGTGGCCGGTGAGGTGCGCAGCCTGGCGCAGCGCACGGCCGAGGCGGCGCACGAAATCAAGACCCTGATCGCCGCCAGCGTGAGCGATGTCGACAGCGGCATGCAGGTGGTGCGCAACGCTGGCGACACCATGCAGGCGATCGTGCTGCACGCCGACCAGGTGCGACAGCTGCTGGACGAAGTGGCTTCGGGGGCGCGGGAGCAGAGCATGGGCATCGGCCAGATCGGCCAGGCCGTGCAGGACCTGGACCGCAGCACGCAGGCCAACGCCGCGCTGGTCGAACAGACCGCCAAGGCGGCGTCGGTCCAGCGGTCGGCGGCGGTGCGCATGGCGGCGCATGTGGACGAATTCCGCCTGCCGGGCCAGACGGCGTCGACCCAGGTCGAGGGCATCGACGTCGACGCCATCATCGACGCGCACCGGCAGTGGAAGGTCAAGCTGCGCGACGCGATCGAAGGACACCAGAAAGTGGACACGGCCACGCTGTCGCGGGACGACTGCTGCGCCCTGGGGCGCTGGATCTACGGGGACGGGCAGCGCCTGGCCGCACGCCCCACGTTCACCGAACTCATCGAGCGGCACCGGCATTTCCACGCCGTGGCCGGTCAGGTGGGCGAACTGGTCAACCGGCGCAGCTACGGGGAAGCCCTGGCTTCGCTGGCGCCGGGCACGCCGTTCGCCCGTGCCACGGCCGACGTGGTGCTGGTGCTTTCGTCGGCCAAGCGGCTGGGGTTCTGAAACAGCAGGGCCGGGTTCAGAGCGCGGCCGCCAGCCGCACGCCTTCGTCGATGGCGCGCGTCGCGTCCAGCTCGCCCGCCGCGCGTGCGCCGCCGATGGCGGTGGCCGGCACACCGGCCACCTGCAGCGCCGCCAGCAAACGGTCCTCGGACTCCTGGCCGGCGCACACCACGACGTTGTCGACGGTGAGCACCCGGGGTTCGCCCGCCACCGTCAGGTGCACGCACAACGCCTGGCCCTGCGCCTCGATGCGCTCGTAGGCGACGCCGCCGAGCAGGTGCACGCCGCGCCGCTGCAGCAGCGCCCGGCGGATCCAGCCCGTGGTCTTGCCCAGCCGCTTGCCCAGCGCTTCGGCCTTGCGTTGCAGCAGCCAGACCTGCCGGGGCGGGCACGGCGGTGCCGGCGGGCGCAGGCCGCCCGGGCTGCCGACCTGGTAGTCGATGCCCCAGGTGGCGGCGAAATGTTCGCGCTCGTCGCGGGTGCCCAGGTCTTCGTGGGTCAGCAGTTCGGCCACGTCGAAGCCGATGCCGCCCGCGCCCACGATGGCCACCCGCTCGCCCAGCCGGACCTGGCCGGTGACCACCTCGGCGTAGCCCACGACGCCGGGCAGGTCGGCGCCAGGGACGGCCAGCGCGCGCGGCCGGATGCCGGTGGCCACGATCACGTGTTCAAAGCCGGCCTGGGCCAGGTGCACCGCGTCCACCCGCTGGCCCAGCTGCAGGTGCACACCGGCGCGCTGCAACTGCGTGCCGAAGTAGCGCACCGTGCCGGCGTATTCCTCCTTGCCCGGAATGCGCTGCGCGAGCTGGAACTGGCCGCCGATGGCCGGGGCGGCCTCGAACAGCGTCACGGCGTGGCCACGCTGCGCCGCCGCGACGGCGGCGGCCAGGCCGCCGGGGCCGGCACCCACCACCGCCAGCTTGCGCGGCTGCGTGGTGGGTTGGGGCATCAGCTCGGTTTCGCGGCAGGCCCGCGGGTTGACCATGCAACCCGTGATGCGGCCGGAGAACGCCGCGTCCAGGCAGCCCTGGTTGCAGGCGATGCAGACGTTGATCTCGTCCGCGCGGCCCGCGCGCGCCTTGTTGACGAAATCGGGATCGGCCAGCAGCGGCCGCGCCATGGAGATCAGGTCGGCGCCGCCGTCGGCCAGGATCGCTTCGGCCACCGCCGGGTCGTTGATGCGGTTGCTGGCCACCACGGGCAGGCGCAGTTCGCGTTTGAGTCGCGCCGTCACATCGCGAAAGGCCGCGCGCGGCACCAGCGTGGCGATGGTGGGCACGCGTGCTTCGTGCCAGCCGACGTAGGGGTTGATGAGCGAGGCGCCCGCCGCTTCCACGGCGCGCGCCAGCGCCACCACCTCGTCCCAGGTGCAGCCGCCTTCCACCAGGTCGAGCATGGACAGGCGGTAGATGATGAGAAAGCCTGGTCCGGTCGCGGCGCGGGTGCGGCGCACCGCCTCGATGGCGAAGCGCAGCCGGTTTTCGGTGCTGCCGCCCCAGGCGTCCTGCCGCTGGTTGGCGCGGGGCGTGGCGAACTGGTTGATCAGGTAGCCTTCGGCGCCCATGATTTCCACGCCGTCGTAGCCGACGGACTGCGCCAGGGTGGCCGCGTGGGCGTAGTCGTCCAGCGTGCGCTGGATGTCTTCTTCGCTCATGGCGCGTGGTGTGGCCGCCGCGATGGGCGATTTCAGCGCCGAGGGCGCCACGCCGTGGGGGTGGTTGGCGTAGCGCCCGGCATGCAGCAATTGCTGCGCGATCAGCGCGCCGTGGGCGTGCACGGCGTCGGTGATCGCGCGGTGGGGGGGGCGTCGGCGTCGGTCTGCAGGGTGCGCATGCCGGCGAACATGTTGCCTTCGGCGTTGGGAGAGAGCCCGCCGGTGACGATCAGCGCCACGCCACCGGCAGCGCGCTCGGCGTAGAAAGCGGCCATGCGCGCGATGCCGTCGGGCTGTTCCTCCAGCCCGGTGTGCATGGAGCCCATCATCACGCGGTTGCGCAGGGTGGTCACGCTGCCATCGGCGTGGCGGATGTCCAGGGGGGACAACAGGTGGGGGTGATCGGTCGTCATGCGCCGGATTCTTCCGGCCGGCAGCCCAGGCGGCTTGCGCTTTCTGGCTGATCTGGCCGGAGCGCCGTGCCGGGCACAAAAAAGCCGGAAGGCGGTGGCGCGTTCCGGCGATGGCTGTGGTCCCCCCGACAGGAATCGAACCTGTATCTAGCGCTTAGGAGGCACTCGTTCTATCCATTGAACTACGGGGAGACAGCCCGCGATCCTATCAGAGCGGTTCCCGGTCCGGCCCCGCGGGCGCTGCCTCCGTCCAGGGCGCCGTGTAGGCGGGCCAGCAGGCCAGGCCGGCCGGCCGAGACAGGGCCGCGGGCCCGGGGTGCGCCGGCTCCAGCACCATCGCCAGCGGCTGCGCGGCGGTGAAGCGTGGCCAGGCCGTCCCGTTCACCGGGCCCGGCGCGCCGTGGTGGACGAAGTCCGCCCAGGCCCGGATCACCGTGGCCGACAACGCATCGGCGGCGCCGGTTGCGCCGATCTTGGGCGCCAGGTGCGGGTGGCGGTGGGTGCCGAAAACGAAGGGCACGTCGGCCGCGTGCGGCGTGCTGGGGCGGTCACCGGGCAGGGGGTAGGCGAATTCGTAGGCCCACGCGGGCTGGCCGTGGGCGGCCTGGCGGTTTATCAGTTGCAGGATGGGGGCGCGGAACACCAGGTCGGTGTAGAGGTCGCGCCAGCGCTGCGGCACACCGCCGCTGGCCGTGTAGGCGTCGAGCACGGCCGCGGTGTCGGGTGCCGGGGTGAAGGCGTAGTGCTGCGCCATCAGGCGTTGCACCCGGGGGGCCAGTTCGGCCGCGTCGTCCGGCTCGCGCAGCGGGGCCAGCGAGTGGCCTTGGCCATCCTGGAGGTGGAACCAGAAGTCGGCCTCGTGGCGCGTCCAGCCGGCCAGCAGGGGCACGCCGATGGCGGGCGCGTCGAACGGCCAGTGGCGCAGCAGGCGGCCGTCGCGCACCGGGGCCGTGTGCGGGCGCCGGCCCTCGGCGGTCAGGGTGCGGGCCAGCGCCTGCTCTTCGGTCTGCAGCACGCTGCCAGCCACCTGGCGCAGCGCGGGCACGGCCACGCCCAGGCGGCGCGCCAGGGCTTCGGTGTAAGCGGCAGCGTCGGCCAGTTCAGCGAACATCGGCGGCCGGAACAGGGGCGGGCTCTGCGCGATGAGCGCGTGGAAGTGCCCGCTGGCCAGGCTGTTCTGCGCCAGCATCACGGCGTTGGCGGCGCCGGAGGACTGGCCGGCGAGGGTGACGCGGCCCGGGTCGCCGCCGAAGGCGCCGATGTGCTCGGCCACCCAGGCCAGCGCCGCCAGCTTGTCTTGCAGGCCCCAGTTGGCGCAGAAGCCGGTGGCGGGGTCCTCCAGCCCGGGGTGCGCGAGGCCGCCCAGGGCCCCGAGGCGGTAGTTGATCGTCACGACCACCACGCCGAGCGCGGCCAGGGCCTGGCCGTCGCTGGCGGGCGAGGCCCCGTGCCCGTTGCGGGTCTGGCCGCCATGGATCCACACCATCACCGGGTGCCGGCCGGTGAGCGAGGGCGTCCAGACGTTGAGGAACAGGCAGTCTTCGGACAGGTGTTCGATGGGGGCGTTCAACCACTGCTGCTGGCCGGCCAGGGTCTGCAGGCTGGCGGCACCGGCGTCGTGCGCCGGCCGGATACCGGTCCAGGGCAAAGGGGGCTGGGGTGACCGCAGCCGCAGCGGCCCGACCGGGGGCCGAGCGTAGGGCACCCCCAGAAAACGGTGGATGCCTCCGGTGCAGAGGCCGGACAGCCGGCCCAGCGGGGTGGTGACGAGGGAAGGGTTCATGAAGCAGCTTTTCGGTGGCCGGGCGCGATGACCGGGAGACGGTGAAAAGATGCTAGGCGGGCTGGCGGCCTACCGGGCCGCCCTTTGTTTTGCGCGCAGGCGCTTTTGATTTGCCAGCCGGCCGCTCAGGGCGCGGGCGCTCGGATCGACGCGAACTGTTTGGGCGGGCGGCCGAAGTGGCGGGCGAAGGCGGTGCTGAAATTGGCCGGGTGCCGGTAGCCCACCTGCCAGGCGGCCTGGGCCACCTGGCAGCCGCCTTGTAGCAGGCGCAGGGCCTGTTCCATGCGGGCTTGCAGCAGCATCTGGCCGGGTGATGTGCCAAAGCATTCGCGAAAGCCCCGCTTCAGCCGCGTTTCGCTCATGCCGGTGGCCTGGCAGAGCTCGGCCAGCCGCAGGTCGCGGTGCCACTGGCTGTGGATCAGGTCCCGCGCTTGCTGGAGCCGCTCGCTGTCGCGGTGTGGGGGCACGGGTGGGGCCTCGGGCGGTACCCAGCCGAGCGTGCGCAGCTGTTCGGTCAGCAGGCCCAGCGCCAGGGCCTGGCCGTCCAGGTGGTCGAGGGCGCTGGCGCAGCGGTGGCGGTAGAGCGCGAGCGCGCGGGCGGCGCACGCGGGCGGGGTGGGCAGCAGGGCCAGCGCGCGCACCCCGTGCCGCGGCAGCAGCCGGGCCAGCGCGGCCGGGCCGATGAGGCGCTCGGCCAGCGGGCCGTCCACACGCAGGCGCAGTTGGGCCACGGGCCGGTCGCCCGGAAAGCGCCGTTCGCCCTCGCTGCCGCGCAGCGTGGCCACCGTGGTGTGGCCGGCGCGGAACTGCAGGTGCTCGCCGTCGCGGCTGCGGTATTCGGACGCCCCGGCCAGGCCGAAGGTCAGCACCAGGGCGGTGGCGTCGCCTGGGTGGGTGTGGCGTTCGTGCTGGCGGCCCGGGCTGCGCGAGCGGATCGCGCTGAACCCCGGCACGATGTCCAGGCGTTCGCTGACCGGGCCGGCCGTCGCCGCCGGTGGCGTGAGCGGTTGCCAGCCACCGGGGCCCGGTTCCGCCAGCGGGGACGCGAAGGCCTCAGTCATAGCGCCGGGTGAAGATCAGGTCGACCGCGTTTTCTTCGCCGGCGCGTCCGCGCAGCGTCAGCGAGCGCGTGAGGTCGTAGAACAGCGACACGGTGCCCAGCGTGCCGATGAGGCTGCGCTCGTAGCTGATGTAGAGCTGGCTCGACAGGCGTTTGCCCACCGAGACGGCCGCAGCGTTCACGGTGCCGTCGGTGTTCTGCGTCTGGCCGCGCAGCCCGATGTCGTCCAGCCCCAGGCTCTGGGCGAGCTGGGTGCCCCGGTCTTCGCCCCGGCTGGACAGCAGCGCCAGCGCGGCCTGCTGGAGGATGGCGGCTTCGGCGCCGGTGCCCGTGGCGGGCCGGCCCAGCACCAGCCAGGCGAGCTTTTCGCTGTCGGGCATGTCGGGGTCGGCGAACAGGCGCACCGTGGGCGACTGGGCACTGCCCGAGACGCGCACGCCCACGCGCTGGTCGCTGCTGCCCTGCGGCCGGATGGCCACGATCTCCAGCGTCGGGTCGTCGTACGGGCCGCTGAAGCGCAGCGCGCCGGATTCGATGGTGAGCTGCTGGGCGTAGGCGCGGTAACTGCCGCTGGTGGTGCGCACCTCGCCCAGCACGCGGGGCGTGGGTTCGGCGGGGGTGCTGCGCACTTCGAGCTTGCCGCCCAGGCGGGCCTGCAGGCCGCGCCCGCGCACGTCGAAGCGTTCGCCGAGGTCGATCTCCAGCCGGGCATCGGTGTGGACCTGCCGCCCGGGTTCGGTGGGGGTGGTGGCCTGCCGGCCACCGCGCACCACCACGTCGGTGTCGAGGCTGGGGGTGAACTCGTCGGGCAGCACGAACAGGGCTTCGTCGGCGCGCAGGTTGCCACGCACTTCCAGCTGGTCGCCCTGCAGGCGGGCCTGGGTCTGGCCACTGAGCACCAGGCGCCGGTCGGGCCGGTTGGACACGCGCAGGCGGTCGGCCTTGGCCTGCAGCGTGATCGCCGGCCAGAGCGCACCGCCGGCGGGCTGGGTCTGCCAGCGCGCTTCGCCCGAGGCTTCGAGCGTGCCGCCTTCGGCCGCCCCACGCGGGCCTTCGAGCCGCAGGCTGTCGATCGCCAGGTGTTCGCCGTCGGCGGTGATCCGCAGGCGGCCGTTGCTGAAGGCGATGCCTTCGATGAGCGAGATCACCGCCACGTCGTCGGCCTGCAACTGGCCGCGCCAGTCGGGTTGGCCGCGTGTGCCGGCGATCTGCACCTGGGCCGCCAGCGAACCGCGCACGCGCCAGCCGGGTGGCGCCAGCGCCGACCACACGCCGACCTGGGGCATGCGCGCTTCCAGCGAACCCTGCAGCGGTGCCGACGCGGGCCAGCCCGCGGCCAGCCCGTCGGCAGCCGGGTCGATGCGGGTGCCGATGTCGGCACTGGCCTGGCCGAGCCGTTCGCTGTCCCAGCGCAGCGTGGCCTGGGCGCGGTCGCCCTGCACGTTCAGGTCGAGGCGGGCTTCCCGCACCTGCGCGGGCACCGGCGCGCTGGCGCGGCGCTCGGTGTTGCCGGTCACGGCATCGGCCTGCAGCAGCAGGTCGCCGCCGGTGCGGTGCAGCGAGGCGGCCACTTTCCAGGGCGCGCGCGTGGCCACGGGCAGGCTGACGTCCCAGTCGGCGCCGAGCTGCAGATCGCCGCTGATGCCGGCGCGGGCGAGCGCACCGACCGGCTGGCCGGCGGCGATGGCCAGCGCTTCCATCCAGGCCAGCGACAGGCCTTCGAGCCGGCCCTGGGTGGTGAGCAGGCCGGCGTCCCAGCGCAGGGCATCCCAGGCGATGCGGGCCGGTGCCAGCGCAGTGCTGCCCGCCGGGTTGCGGCCCAGCCACGCCCAGTTCAGCTGGCCCGGGTCGGCCGCCACGCTGAGCGCGGCGTTGGCGCCCGTCTGCCAGCGCACGGCCAGCGGGGCGGCCAGTTGCCAGGCCGTGGCCGGCAGTCCCGCGGTCGACGCGCTGGCGTCCGCCGGGGGCGCCCCGGGAGCGTGTTCGATGCGCAGGCGTTCGATGCCCACCTGGCCCGCCGCAGGCGGCCAGGTGGCCGGGGAGCGCGTGCCGGTTTCCAGCGGCCAGCGGGCCTGGCCGGCCGCGGACAGCGTCCAGGGCCCTTGGCCGCCGCTGCCTGTCCATTGCAGTTGCAGGCGGTCGAGCGGGCCTTGCGCCCGGACGCGCAGGTCCTGGAGCGACGCCTGCGTGCCTTGTGGGTCGCGCAGCCGCAGGCCGGGAATGCGCAGTTCACCGTCCAGACGCGGCCAGGCCGGGCGCGCACCAGCGGGTTGCCAGGCGGCCAGTTCGGCGGGCAGGGGCCAGGCTCCTTGCCAGGCCAGTTGCAGCTGGCCCGCGCCTTCGAGCTGGCTGGCCGACCACGGGGTGGCCGCAGCCAGGGCCGAGCGCACGGGCGGGCCGATCAGGGGCAGGTCGCCGAGGCTGTTCACCCAGGTTTGCAGGGCCCGGGCGTCGGACAAGTTCATCGCCAGTTGCCCACGGTCGGCGGGCTGGCCCTGGCTGCCGGCCAGGGTGATCGCCAGGCCCGGAGCCTGCACGCGGGCGTCGATGCGCAGGCGGTGGGCGCCCAGGTCGACCTCGCCCTGCGCGTCCAGCTGGGCACCGGCCACGGTGGTGCGGGCGCGGTCGAGTTGCAGGATCTGGCGCTCCGCCTGCCACTGCCCTTGCACCTGGGTCGGCCCGAGCAGCAGTGCCCGGCTGGCCGCTGCGCGCGCAGCGCCTTGCGGTCGCAGGTCGGCGTCGAACGCGAGTGTCGTGCCGGCCGGCGCATCGGCCTTCAGGCGGCCGTCGATGCGTTGCGGGGCGAGCGTGTGCCAGAGGCGCGAAGGGTCGATGCCGCTGAGTCGCGCTTCGCCCTGCCCGCGCCAGGGGGCGCCGGCGGTGCCCGGGTCGAGCTGGCCCTCGGCCTGGAGCCGGCCACCACCGAGCGCGGCGTCCAGTTGCGCCAGCGTCCAGCGGCCGTCTTGCAGCACCACCTGGGCCTGCAGGGCTTCGAGCGGCAGCGCGCCGGTGTCCCACGGTCCGGGCTGGGTGTTGCGCAGATGGGCGCTGGCGCGCCAGGCCGCCCCATCGGGCCGCGCCGTCACGGTGCCGCTGAGCGCGCTGCGCGGTGCGCCCGGCCAGAGCAGGGCGAGGTCCAGGCCGCGTGCGTTCAGGTCCAGCGTCTGCACCGGCTGCGGGAGCGGGGCCCACGGCAGGATCTCGGCCCGGGCGTCGAGGCCGATGTCCTGGCTGCCATCGGCCGTCGCGAGGGCCGCGGTCACCTGCAGCTGGGCGGCAGCGCCGGCCAGCGTGCCCGTCGCCTGGGCCTGGGCGTTCAGCGCCAGCGGTGGGGCGTCCGGGCGGTCGAGCGTGGCGAGCCCGGTCAGTTGCAGCGCCAGGGGCATGGGGGCTTGCGCGCCCAGCACGGCGGTGGCCTGGTATTGCCCCTGGGCGAGGTGCACCTGCTCGATGTGCAGGGCGTGCGCAGGCTGGCCGGCGGCCAGGCCTTCGGTGGGCAGGTCCGCATCGGGCGTGAAAGCGCCGTAGCGGTAGCGGCCGCGCAGGTCCTGCAGACTGACGCTGGGCGCGACCGGATCGCTGCCGTAGCTGAATTGCCCCACCTGCCAGGCCAGGCTCACGGGCAAGGGCAGTTCCAGGGCCTGCAGCGGCTCGGTCGGGGTGGCGGTGGGCGGGCGCTGGTCCACGATGCGCAACGTGCCGATGCTGAGCGGCGGCAGGTGCAGGCCCTGGCCGGTCAGGGCGTCGAGCCAGAGCGCGCTGTGCCAGGGCGCCAGCACCCGCTCGGCCTGCACGTCGAGCCCGTTCTGCGACCAGTGCAGGCGCCCGATGTGGCCGCCGCCGCGCAGGCTGCCTTGGGCATCGCTCACGGTCAGCGTGCCGAAGGTGTCGGGGTGGTTCTGGCTCCAGTCGGCCACCCATTCCAGCGCCTGGGGCAGCGAGCCGTCGCGGCCGGCCCAGAGCCACAGCGCGAGCAGGCTGGCCAGCAGCAGGCCGGCCAGGGGGCCGAAAATGCCCAGTACCCGCAGCGCCCACCGGCCGCGTGGGCGGCGGGCGGGCGGCGGCGGGGGCTGCGTGGCGGGGGGCGGTGCGGCGTGCGTGGGGTCCATGGTCAGAAGTTGAAGCCCACGTTCAGATGCAGGCGCCAAGCGCGCGTGCGCTCACCCCAGGCCAGGTCCACCTGCAGCGGGCCGACCGGGCTGTTGTAGCGGATGCCGGTGCCGATGCCGCGGTCGATGCGCCAGTCTTTCACGCTGTCGGTGATGGAGCCGGCGTCGATGAACACCACGTGTTCCCAGTTGCCGCCCGGGGCGCCGACGGGGCGCTGCCATTCCACGCTGGCCACGGCCTTGTAGCGGCCTGGCGAGACGCCACCGTCGCTTTGCGGGATGCCGATGGCGCGCAGGCTGTAGCCCCGCACCGTGGTGTCGCCGCCGGTGAGGAACAGCAGGGTTTGCGGAATGCGCGCATCCTCGGCGGCCCAGACCGCTCCGCCTTCGAGCCGCAGCACCACCCGGCCGGCGCGGCTGCTGGCCTCGTCGGACAGCGGCCAGTAGCCCAGCCAGCGGGCCTCGCCGCGTGTGAAGGGCTGGCGTTCGCTGCCCAGCGTGGTGCCCACGCCCAGCTCGAACCCCAGGCCGTACCCGGCACGCGGGAAGGGCAGGGCATCGAAACGGCGCTGGGTCCAGGCCATGTTGGCCGACACGGACGCGTCGTAGCCGTCGGTGCCCAGGGCGCGGGTGGTTTCGTGTTCGGTGCGGGCGCGGTCGTATTGCAGGTAGTAGCTGCGGTCGAGCGACTGGCCGTCCTGCGAGCGGCCCCAGCGCAGCCGCTGGCTGGTGGTGGTTTCCAGACCGTCCAGCTGGCGGGCGGCCTGCGCGCTGGTGATCCAGCGCCAGCCGTTTTCGGCCAGCGGCGACGACCATTCGGAGCGGAACACGCTGTCCTTGCGCTCCAGCTTCAGCGTGAGCTGGCTGCGCCAGTCCAGATAGGGCACGCGGTGGTGGGTGTGTTCGAGCGTGAAGCGCGCGCCGTTGTCGGTGCTGGCACCGATACCGACCGACAGCTGCTGCTTGCGCGCTTCGCGCAACTGCACCAGCACGGTCGCGGGCTCGCCGCTGGCCGAAGGCTCGACGGTGACGTAGGCGGCTTCGTAGTAGCCGGTTTCCGACAGGCGCTGTTGCGCGGTCTGCAGCACGGCGAGGTCGTAGACGCTGCCCTCGCGCAGGCCCGCCAGCGCCAGCACGTGGCGGACGGTGGCGGGGTCGTAGCGCTCGGCGCCTTCGATGCGCAGGGCGCCCAGTTGCACCGGCGGACCGGAGTCGAATTCGACCGACAGGTGCGCGGCGTGCTGGGTCGGGTCGATGTCGGCCAGGCTGTTGTAGACCCGGGCCAACGGGTAGCGGCGGGTGGTCAGGCTGCGCAGCGCGTCGGCCTTGGCGCTCGACCAGGCCGACTGCGTGAAACGCTCGCCAGTCTGCAGTGACCAGTTCGCCGTGATGCCTTCACGCTGGGCCGCGGCATCCGTGCGGTGGGCAATGTCGCCCCGGAAGTAGACGTTCACGTCGGCCACGCGCGTGGCCGGACCGGGCTGCACCCGCAGCCGCACCGTGCCCATTGGCGCAGAACCCGCCACCGGCGGTTCGATGTGGATGTCGGGCGCGAAATAGCCCTGGGTGCCGAGCAGGCCTTCGATGTCGGTGCGCGCCTGCGCCAGCAGGCGGTCCAGCTCTTCGGCGTCCAGGTCGGGCAGCGTGCGGAAACGCTGCAGGGCCATGTGGCGCAGCAGCAGGTCGCGCAACTCGTCGGGAGCCTCCAGGTCGATGTCGAAGCGCGGGCGCGTCTCGGCGTCGCCTTCCGGGGCGGTCGGGGTGTCCGCAGCGGCGGCCTCGACCGGCGCCTCAGACGCCGGGTCTTGGGCCTGGGCGGGCGCAGGGAACTGCCCCAGGCAGACGCCCGCCAGCAGCATGCCCCACGCCCGGCCCACGGCGCGTGGGGTGAGCAAGGTCATCGGTGGTTCATTTCGACAGCAGACGCATCGCTTCTTCCAGGCCCTTGAGGGTCAGCGGGTACATGCGCTGGCCCATGAGCTGCTGGACGATGCTGATGCTCTGTCGATACTGCCACACGCCCTGAGGTTCCGGATTGATCCACGCGAATTTCGGGAAGGCATGTGTAAGCCGTTGCAACCACTCGGCGCCGGCCTCTTCGTTGTTGTATTCCACGCTGCCGCCGGGCTGCAGGATTTCGTACGGGCTCATGGTGGCGTCGCCCACGAAGATCAGCTTGTAGTCCTTGTTGTACTTGCGGATGATGTCCCAGGTCGGGAATTTTTCCGCGTAGCGGCGCTTGTTGTTCTTCCACATGTAGTCATACACGCAGTTGTGGAAGTAATAGAACTCCAGGTGCTTGAACTCGCCCTTGACGGCCGAGAACAGCTCCTCCACGCGCTGGATGTGTTCGTCCATGGTGCCGCCCACGTCCATCAGCAGCAGCACTTTCACGTTGTTGTGCCGCTCCGGAATCATCTTGATGTCCAGATAGCCGGCATTGGCGGCCGTCGCGCGGATGGTGTCGGGCAGGTCGAGTTCGAGGTCGTTGCCTTCGCGCGCGAACTTGCGCAGCCGCCGCAGCGCCACCTTGATGTTGCGCGTGCCCAGCTCCTGCGTGTCGTCGTAGTCGCGGTAGGCGCGCTGGTCCCACACCTTCACCGCCGACTTGTTGCCGCCCTTGCCGCCGATGCGGATGCCCTGCGGGTTGTGGCCGCCGTGGCCAAAGGGCGAGGTGCCGCCCGTGCCGATCCACTTGCTGCCGCCTTCGTGGCGCTCCTTCTGCTCTTCGAGGCGCTTCTTCAGCGTCTCCATCAGCTCGTCCCAGTCCATCTTGGGCGCGTTGGCCTTCTGCTCCGCGGAGAGGATGCGCTCCATCTCCTGGCGCAGCCAGTCGGCGGGAATGGGCTTGGTGAAGTCGGCGATCATCTCGACGCCCTTGAAATAGGCGGCGAAGGCGCGGTCGAACTTGTCGTAGTGCTTCTCGTCCTTGACCAGCGCGGTGCGGCTGAGGAAGTAGAAGTCGTCCATGCTGCAGGCGTCCGGGTTGGTCGGCCCGACCACGTCGGCCTTCAAGGCTTCCAGCAGCGTCAGGTATTCCTTGACCGACACCGGCAGCTTGGCCGCGCGCAGGGTGTAGAAGAAGTCGATCAGCATGGCAATGCTCCGTTCAGCCGTGCCGCCCACGCAGGTACAGCAACTGCGCCCGGGCCTCGGGCCATTCGCCGGCGGTCATGCTGTACATGACGGTGTCGCGGATGGTGCCGTCGCGGCGCAGCGCGTGGCCGCGCAGCACGCCGTCTTTTTGGGCCCCCAGACGTTCGATGGCGCGCTGGCTGGCGAAGTTGTAGTTGTCGGTGCGCCAGCCCACCACGCGGCAGCCCAGGGTGTCGAAGGCGTGGCCCATCATGAGCAGCTTGGCGGTGGTGTTGACGTGACTGCGCTGCACGCTGCGGGCGTACCAGGTCCAGCCGATTTCGACCCGCTGCACGGCCGGCACGATGTCGTGGTAGCTGGTGCTGCCGAGCACGCGGTCGCTGGCGTCGTCGATCACGGCGAACGCGAAGCGGTGGCCTTCTGCGCGCATCTTCAGCGCGGTTTCGATGTAGGCGCGGGTGTTCTCGGGCTCGGGCACCGAGGTGATCCGCAGGGTCCAGAGCTCGCCGTCGGCCGCAGCGGCGCGCAGGCCATCTTCGTGCGCCAGCGCCAGGGGCTCCAGGCGCAGGCCGTGGTCGCGGAGGGTGACGGGCTGGACGAACATCACCGGTTGCGCTGGTTCATGAACACCAGCTTTTCGAACAGTGTGGTGTCCTGTTCGTTCTTGAGCAGGGCGCCCACCAGCGGCGGGATGCTGACCTTGCTGTCGGCACTTTGCAGCGCTTCGACCGGGATGTCTTCGGCCATCAGCAGCTTGAGCCAGTCGATCAGTTCGGAGGTAGAGGGCTTCTTCTTGAGGCCGGGCAGGTTGCGCACGTCGTAGAAGGTCTTCATGGCCGCCGTCAGCAGGTCCTGCTTGAGGTCGGGGAAGTGCACGTCCACGATCTTCTTCATCGTGTCGGCCTCGGGGAACTTGATGTAGTGGAAGAAGCAGCGGCGCAGGAATGCGTCGGGCAGTTCCTTCTCGTTGTTCGAGGTGATGAACACCAGGGGGCGGTGCTTGGCCTTGATGAGTTCGTGCGTTTCGTAGCAGTAGAACTCCATGCGGTCGAGCTCGCGCAGCAAGTCGTTGGGGAACTCGATGTCGGCCTTGTCGATTTCGTCGATCAGCAGCGCCACCGGCTGGTCGGCGGTGAAGGCCTGCCACAGCACGCCCTGCACGATGTAGTTGCGGATGTCCTGCACGCGCTGGGCACTGTCGGCGGTGTTGAGCTGGCTGTCGCGCAGACGGTTCACCGCGTCGTATTCGTACAGACCCTGCTGCGCCTTGGTGGTGCTCTTGATGTGCCACTGCAGCAGCGGCATGTTCAGCGCCTGCGCCACTTCTTCCGCCAGCATGGTCTTGCCGGTGCCGGGCTCGCCCTTGACGAGCAGGGGACGCTTGAGCGTGATGGCGGCGTTGACGGCCAGCATCAGATCCTGGGTGGCGACGTAGTTTTCAGAGCCTTGGAATTTCATGGATGGGCAGGTGACGCGAAGGGGACTGGAGGGGTCTGGCTCAGGGTTATCAATAAGCTTGAGCTGATAACCTAGTCTATATAATCGACTGTTGATTTTTATCAATCGACCATTTCATTGTGCTTGCAAAATGAATTCACTGTTGCCCACGATCGTCCGTACCGTTGTCGCCGTTGCGACCCTTTCCGCGGCAACGCTCACTGCGCATGCCCAGGGCGTGACCGGTGATGTGCAGGCAGGTCACAAGAAGGCCGAGATGTGCATCGGGTGCCACGGCATCCCCGGCTACCAGAACAGCTTCCCCGAGATCCACAAGGTACCGAAGATTTCGGGTCAGAACGGTGCGTACATCGTGTCCGCGCTGAATGCCTACAAGAAGGGTGACCGCAAGCACCCGACCATGCGCGGCATCGCCGGCTCGCTGTCCGAGCAGGACATGGCCGACCTGGCGGCGTTCTACGCCAGCCAGGCCGGTCAGACGCCGGCCGACACGCCCAAGACGGCCAGTGCCACGGCCGCGGCGCTGATCGAAAAGGGCGCCTGCGCGTCCTGCCACGGGGCCAACTTCGCCAAGCCGATCGACCCGAGCTACCCCAAGATCGCCGGCCAGCACGCCGACTACCTCTACGTCGCGCTCAAGGCCTACACGGTCGAAGGCAACAACGTGGTGGGCCGCTCCAACGGCGTCATGGCGGGCATTGCCAAGCAGTTCAAGCCGGCCGAAATGCGCGAGATCACCAAGTACCTGAGCACACTCGACGGCGACCTGCAGACGGTGCCGCAATCGCGTTTCCGCTGAACGCGTGCGGGCCGGTTTGCCGGCACGCTGCATGAAAAAGCCACCTCATGGGTGGCTTTTTTTGTGCCTCAGTCGCGTGTGGCGCGGCGGCGGACTTCGTCGATATAGGCCTGTCCGTCCGGCGGACGCCCGGCGCGCTGGCTTTCCCAGATCATGCGGCCCAGGCATTCCATCACCTCGTGATGCGCCACGTGGAGGTCGCCCCGGCGCGCGGCCAGCAGTTCCACGGCCTGGCGGATGCCCGGAGGCTGGTCGATGCTGCACTGCTCGCTGATCGACAGGTGCATGGACAGGTGCAGGAAGGGGTTGTCCTGCGTGCCGTCGCCCGGCTGGCCCAGTTGCGCCAGGGCGGCGTCCACATCGGCCAGTGTGGCGTGGTATTCGGGGTGCTCACCGATCCATTGGCCGGCCAGCACTTCGATGGCCTCCATGGTTTCGCCAGCCAACTGCTTGGCGTGGACCGCGCAAAAGAAGCGCCGGACATCGGCTTGAGAGGGGCTGAACATGGGATGCATTATCCTGCATGTTTTCGAGGAGACATTGCATGCCCCCAGCCTTCATCTGCGACGCGATCCGCACCCCCTTCGGCCGCTACGGCGGCGCCCTCAGCAGCGTGCGCACCGACGACCTCGGCGCCATCCCGCTCAAAGCCCTCATGGCCCGCAACCCCGGCGTGGACTGGGCCGCCCTGAGCGACGTCATCTACGGCTGTGCCAACCAGGCCGGCGAAGACAACCGCAACGTCGCGCGCATGAGCGCGCTGCTCGCCGGCCTGCCGCTGCAGGTGCCCGGCGCCACCGTCAACCGCCTGTGCGGCTCCGGCCTGGATGCCGTGGGCACCGCCGCGCGCGCCATCAAGGCCGGTGAAGCCGGCCTCATGATCGCCGGCGGTGTCGAAAGCATGAGCCGCGCCCCCTTCGTCATGCCCAAGGCCGAAACCGCCTTCAGCCGCACCAACGCGGTCTACGACACCACCATCGGCTGGCGCTTCGTCAACAAGCTGATGAAAGCCCAGTACGGCGTCGATTCGATGCCCGAGACGGCCGAGAACGTGGCCACGGACTACCGGATCGAGCGCGAAGCCCAGGACCGCATGGCCCTGGCCAGCCAGCTCAAAGCCGTGGCCGCCCAGAAGGCCGGTCACCTGGCGCGCGAGATCACGCCCGTCACCATCCCCCAGAAAAAGGGCGAGGCGCTCGTGGTGGACACCGACGAACACCCGCGCGAGACCAGCCTGGACAAGCTGGCAGCGCTCAAAGGCGTGGTCCGCCCCGACGGCACGGTGACCGCGGGCAACGCCAGCGGCGTCAACGACGGCGCCTGCGCGCTGCTGCTGGCCGATGAAGCCACGGCCGCTCGCTACGGCCTGACGCCCAGGGCCCGGGTCGTGGGCATGGCCACGGCCGGGGTGGCCCCGCGTGTGATGGGCATCGGCCCGGCACCGGCGACCGAAAAGGTGCTGGCGCTGACCGGGTTGTCCCTGGCGCAGATGAACGTGATCGAACTCAACGAAGCCTTTGCGGCGCAAGGGCTGGCGGTGCTGCGCCTGCTGGGGCTGGCGGACGATGATGAGCGGGTCAACGCCTGGGGCGGTGCCATCGCGCTGGGCCACCCGCTGGGGGCCAGTGGCGCGCGGCTGGCGACGACGGCGGTCAACCGGCTGCACACCACGGGCGGGCGCTACGCGCTGTGCACCATGTGCATCGGGGTCGGGCAGGGCATTGCGCTGGTCATCGAGCGGGTCTGAGCTTGAGCGGCGAAGCGCGGGGATCAAAAACCTGCCCCAAGGCAACTGCAGCCTCATTGGGAACAGCGACCCGCGCAGCGGCGGAGCGTGGGGGCCCGGGATTCAAGCGCCGGGCCGCCCCAAGCTGAATCCGCACTCCCTCGGGGAATAGCGACCCGCGCAGCGGCGGAGCGAGGGGGCCCGGGATTCAAGCGCCGGGCCGCCCCAAGCTGAAT
This sequence comes from Hydrogenophaga sp. NFH-34, assembly GCF_021401345.1. GTDB lineage: Bacteria > Pseudomonadota > Gammaproteobacteria > Burkholderiales > Burkholderiaceae_C > Hydrogenophaga > Hydrogenophaga electricum. Next base: position 94,641 of record NZ_JACBGE010000019.1, on the reverse strand, counting down.
CCGCACCCCCTCGGGGGGCAGCGACCCGCGCAGCGGTGGAGCGTGGGGGCTCTATGTTTTCCAGGCAGGCAACTGCCAGTTGCGCCACAGGCTCAATGCCCGCAGCCCGGCGGTGACACCCACACACGACACCAAGGCGACCCAGCCCGGGGCGTCTGCTTGCCACAGGCCCACATAAACCCAGCCGCCGGCAAAGGCGCAGACCGCGTAGGGGCGGTGGTCGTGGAAGGCGGCGGGAATCTGGTTGCAGACCACGTCGCGCAGCACGCCGCCAAACACGCCGGTGATCAGGCCCATGAGCACGGCCACCAGGGCCGGCAATTCGAGCAGCAGGGCCTGGTGCACGCCGGTGGCGGCAAACAGGCCCAGGCCCAGCGCGTCGGGCCACTGGATGGCGCGTTCGGTCAGGGCAAAATGGCGCGTCCGCAGGAACAGCATGGCCAGCACGCACAGCGCCAGCACGCCCCAGAGCATCTCCACATGGCGCACCCAGAAGAAGGGGCGCTGGTCGAGCAGCAGGTCGCGCAGCGTGCCCCCGCCGAATGCGGCCAGAAAGCCCACCACGCACACCCCCACCGCATCCAGCCGCTTGCGCGCCGCCTCCATGATCCCGGAGAGGGCAAAGGCGGCGGTGGCGGCCATTTCCACCAGCAAGCGCAGGGTTTCGCCCCAGACCTGAACGTTTTGCATCGCCCGATTGTCCATGCCCGCCCTGCCGCTGATCACCGATCCGTTTTTTTATGCCGTGGCGATCCCGGCCGTGCTGCTGCTGGGCGTGAGCAAGAGCGGCTTTGGCGCCGGCTTCGGGTCGCTGGCGGTGCCGCTGATGGCGCTGGCGATCAGCGTGCCGCAGGCAGCGGCCATCCTGATGCCGGTGCTGCTGGTGATGGACCTGATGGGCATCGCCGCCTTCCGGCGCCACGTGGATGTCCGGCTGTTCCGCTTTCTGCTGCCGTTCGGTCTGCTGGGCATTGTGGTCGGCACCCTGGCCTTCCGCCTGTTGGACGCGCGCATGGTGGCCGGCATCGTGGGCGTCGCGACGTTGCTGTTCCTGGCGCAGCGCCTGCTGTTCCCGCCCCGTCCCGACAGCCCGCCGCCACCGCGCTGGCTGGGTGGTTTTCTGGCCATGACGTCCGGCTTCACCAGCTTCATCGCTCACGCTGGCGGGCCACCGATCAACGCCTACGTGATTCCGCTGAAACTGCCGCCCCTGCTGTTCACCGGCACGATGGCCTTTTTCTTTTTCTTCGTGAACCTGGCCAAATGGCTGCCTTACGCCTGGCTCGGCCTGCTGGACTGGCGCAACATGGCCACGTCGCTGGCGCTGCTGCCGTTCGCGCCGATCGGGGTCTGGGTCGGGGTGCGCATCGCGCACCGCATCAACCCGGTGCTGTTCTACCGCCTGGTGTACGCGGGCATGCTGCTGACCGGGTTGAAGCTGGTTTGGGACGCATGGCGATAACATAGCCTCCGGTTCAAGCAACAGGAGGTCGGTATGCCGGTGGTGGTGGTGGCCAATCCCAAGGGCGGTGTGGGCAAGTCCACGCTGTCGACCAACGTGGCGGGGTATTTCGCCAGCCAGGGGCATGCGGTCATGCTCGGTGACGCTGACCGCCAGCAATCGTCCCTCCTGTGGCTGGGGTTGCGCCCGCCCGCGGCCCGCCCGATCCAGACTTGGGAGATTTCCAGCGATTTCATCGCCCGGCCGCCGCGCGACGTTTCGCATGTGGTGCTGGACACCCCGGCGGGCCTGCACGGCTGGCGCTTCAAGGACGTGCTCAAGCTGGCCGACAAGGTGCTTGTGCCGCTGCAGCCAAGCATCTTCGACATCTACGCCACGCGGGCTTTCCTGGACGAACTGGCCGAGTCCAAGCGCGGCCAGACGCTGGAGGTGGGCATCGTCGGCATGCGGGTGGACGAGCGCACCATCGCCGCGGACAAGCTGCGCGAGTTTGTCGAGGGCCTGGGGCTGCCGGTGCTGGCATACCTGCGCGACACGCAGAACTACATCCATCTGGCTGCGCGCGGGCTCACCCTGTTCGACATCGCGCCCAGCCGGGTCGAGAAGGATCTGGGCCAGTGGGCCGGTCTGTGCCGCTGGCTGGCCGACTGACGCGGCCTGTCGGGCCTGAGTCTGCGGGAATACCCGGAGTTGTCCCGGGCCTGACACGTTCGACGGGCCCGCGGTCGCCAGAATGGCCAGCATGAAAGTCTTTGAAACCCTGGCCGATCTGGCCGCTTGCGTGGGACAGGAAGTCGCGGTCAGCGACTGGTTCACCATCACCCAGGAACAGGTCAACCTGTTCGCCCAGGCCACGGGTGACCACCAGTGGATCCACGTGGACGTCGAGCGCGCCCGCCAGGGACCGTTTGGTGCGCCGATCGCCCATGGTTTCCTGACGCTGTCGCTGCTGCCGCTGTTCTTCGAGTCCAGCTTCGTGGTGCGCCAGACCCGCATGGGCGTCAACTATGGTCTGAACAAGGTGCGGTTCACGGCGCCGGTGCCGGTGGGCAGCCGCTTGCGTGGGCGCATGACCCTGCTGTCGGCCGACCCGATCGAGAACCAGGGGCTGCAGATGACCTGGCAGATGCTCGTGGAGCGCGAGGGCAGCGACAAGCCGGTTTGCGTGGCCGAGGCGCTGGTGCGGCAATACCCTTGAAAGGGGGGCTGACGGGGTGGTCGCCGGCTATTTGATGCGCAGCAGCTGCTTGGCGTCGACCCAGCCTTCGAAGACCGGCATCAGGGCGTTGATGCGCTGGGCCGCTTCCGACTGGCTGTGCCGCTGGGAGACGAGCTGGTAGATGTCGTTGCGCAGCAGCCAGAGCTCCTGCGGCGCCCTGGCCTGGTAGAGGCGCTGGCGCAGACGGTCGGCCCCGCTGCTTTCGCAGTCGTTCATGGCCGAGAGCATGGCTTCACGGATCTGGTACATGTCCCGGGCGGTGGGGAAACGCCGGGGCTTCTGGGCGCGCTGGAAGCGCGCACGCAGCAGACGGGTCAGCGTGCGGATCATGGCTTTCACGATCCCATGCCGGCAAAGCCCTGTTGGCGCCAGGCTTCAAAAACCAGCACCGCCACGGCGTTCGATAGGTTGAGGCTGCGCTGGCCTGGGCGCATCGGCAGGCGCAGCCGCTGCGAGGCCGGAAACGATTCGCGCAGGGTTTCCGGCAGACCGCGGGTTTCGGCCCCGAAGACCAGCCAGTCGCCGGGCTGGAAACGCTGCTCGAAGGCGTTGTGGCTGCCTCGGGTGGTCAGCGCGAACAGGCGGGACGGGTCGGGTTGGGCCTGCTGCACGAAGTCGGGCCAGCTGGCGTGGCGTTGCACGCTGGCGTATTCGTGATAGTCGAGGCCGGCGCGCCGCATCTGCTTGTCTTCCATCGAAAAACCCAGCGGTTCGATCAGGTGGAGTGTGCAGCCGGTGTTCGCGCTCAGGCGGATCACGTTCCCGGTGTTGGGCGGGATCTCCGGTTCAACGAGGACGATGTGAAACATGCCGGCGTGCCGAACCCTGGGGCTGCATGGCCCTTGTGCAACCAGTGAACTGGTTTTTTTGCTCTCCCTGTGCAGCCGATGATAGCCGCGCGGGCGAAGCCCTCCTCACAGGGTATCGCGTGTTTCGTGAGCTTCGGCGCGCAGGCCCCGATCATCGGGTGTGCGGGCAAAGACGCAGGCGCGCACCGACCGGGCGCCGGCTGCACGCAGGGCCTGCGCGGCGGCTTCCAGGGTGGCGCCGGTGGTGCAGACGTCGTCCACCAGCAACACCCGCCGGCCATGCAGGCGCGCTGCGTGTTCCGGGTGCGCGGCCAGGGTGCCCCGGGCATTGCGCAGGCGCTCGGCGCGCGGCAGGTCGTGCTGGGCGCGGGGCGTGCCCAGACGGACCAGACCCATGGGCAGCGTGTCGATGGCCGGCGAGGGGCTGCCGCGACGCAGCGCCTTGGCCAGGTTCCAGGCCGGGTTGTAGCCCCGGGTGGCCAGGCGTTGCGGATCGGCGGGAATGGGTACCAGCAGGTCGTCCTCCTGCAGCCAGGTGTTCAGCCGTGCTGATCGGCGCAGGAGCCGGGCGAAGGTGCCGGCCCAGGCCGGCTCGCCCCGGAATTTGAAGCGCGCGACCAGGCCGTCCCAGGGATAGGCGTAGTCCACGGCGGCTTCACAGGCGTCCAGGCCATCGTGGGCTGCGCAGGCAAGGCATTCGCCGCAGAGGGGGCCGGCCTTGGGCGGGAGCGGCAGGGCGCAGCGCTCGCAGCGCGGCCGGGGTATGGCAAAACGGTGTTCGCAGGCGGCGCAAACCGGCGCGGCGGGCCAGCGGCCGCAGACCTGGCAAGTGCCGGCCAGGGCTTCCCGGGCGGGTGTCCACATCCTCCACATGGGGCCAATATACTGGCCGGCCGGCGTTGCCGTTCCGTTCGTTTTCCTTCTTCCTCTGCCCTGCGCCGTGTCCACCCCGTCTGTTTCTGAAATGCCCGTGTCGGAGGTGCCTGGTCTGGATGCGCTTGCCGCTCACCGCTGGTTGCGGCGCCCGGCCGAGGGCAGTGCCTGGCTGCACGAAGAGGTGGCCCGGCGCATGATGGACCGGCTGGGGTGGTTCCGCACCCTGCCGGACAGCTGGTTGCACTGGGAGCCGGTGCTGGGGGGGCTGCGGGCGCATGCGGCACTGGTCGAGCGCTTGCCGCAGGCGCAGGCGCTGGTCTGGGCCGAACACCTGGATGCCGCGCTCGCGGCCACAGGCGCACGCCGGCCGGGGCCGGCCTGGCACCCTTCGCAGTGGCTGCGCCGGGACACGCGCACGCGCGCCTGGGTGCCCGACGAGACGGTGGGCATGCTCTGGTCCAACCTGGCGTTGCACGCCGAACCGCAGCCTCAGGCGCTGTTGCGCCGTTGGCAGGGGCTGATCCGGACCGACGGTTTCCTCATGTTTTCCTGTCTGGGGCCGGACACGCTGCGCGAGTTGCGCGCGCTGTACGCGGCCCGGGGCTGGCGTCCGCCGGCCCAGGCCTTCACCGACATGCACGACTGGGGCGACATGCTGGTGCAAAGCGGCTTCGCCGAGCCCGTGATGGACATGGAGCGCATCGTGCTCACCTATTCCAGCGGCGCCGCGCTGCTGGATGAGTTGCGCACCCTGGGCCGCAACCTGTCCACGGATCGCGCTCCCCGTTTGCAGGCGCCGGGCGGACGGGCAGCGCTGGTGGAGGCGCTGGAGTCGGGGTTGCCGCGGGGCGATGACGGCCGTCTGCAGATGACCTTTGAAATCGTCTACGGCCACGCCTACAAGCCGGTGCCCAAGGACCGTGGCACCCAGACCGTCTCGCTCGACGAGATGCGCAACCAGTTGCGCCAGCGTCCGCCGCGCTGAGCCCGCATCCCTCGCGGGTGGCAGCGTCGCCCAGGTGTCCGGCCGGGCCGGCACCCGCTTCGGACGCCGCTACAATTGATATAAATCAAACTTTCGAGGTTGACTTCTGCTTCACCGGTCACAGCCGGTGTTTTTCTGGGTGGTGTCAGCAATGGGTGTCGGGCAGCTGGAGGCTTCTGCAGCGCCCGCCGGTGCGGCCGGCGGATGCTGGCTCATGCGGCGCAACTGCTCGGCAACACCCGCGCAGTTGGGGGCGGGGCTGGCGGTTGTCGGGCTGTCTTCGTTGCTGGTGGCCAGTCTGTTCTGGTGGCAGGGGGCGGTGCTGGTATTGCCGTTCGCGTTGCTCGAAGTGCTGGTGCTCGGGACGGCCTTTGTGGTGCACGCCCGCCATGCCACCGATTTCGAGCGCATCTGGCTGGATGGCCAGCGCTTGGTGGTGGAGCAGGAAAGTGCCGGTCGCATGCGTCGGGCCGAGTTCGTGAGGGAATGGGTTCGCCTGAGGGCTGCCGAAGGCGAAGGGCGGCTGGTGGAGGTCGCAGCCGGCGCCCAGATCGTGCGGGTGGGGCGTTTTCTGCGCCCGGACCAGCGCGCGGTGTTGCTCAATGAGATGCGCCAAGCATTGCGGATGGCCTGAATGTGGGTTATCCCTGAAGGGCGATTCGGGGAAAGTTTGTTCTAATCGGTTGATATAAATCAATACTTATATTTGAGGCGGTGAACGTGAGTATGACGAAGACAACAGCTGGTTCCCTGCGTGGGCGACTGTCGGGCCTGCACGGGATGGTTTCGGGGGCTGTGCTCGGTTTTGGTGCCTGGGCGGGAGCGACCGCCCACGCCCGGGTCAATGACCTTCCGGGCGGCCCGGCCGTCAACCAGCTGAACTTCGCGCCGCCCGCCACCCGCATCGCCGAAGAGCAGCACTGGCTGCACTGGTTCATGCTGGTGATCTGTACCGTCATCTTCGTGCTGGTGTTCGGGGTGATGTTCTATTCCATCGTCAAGCACCGCAAGTCGGTGGGGCACAAGGCGCAGGAGCTGCCCGAACCGATCTGGGTGGAGCTGGGCTGGACCATCGTGCCGCTGCTGATCGTGATCGGCATGGCCCTGCCGGCCACCAAGGTGCTGGTGGCGCAGAAGGACACCACCGCCAGCGATATCACCATCAAGGCCACCGGCATGCAGTGGAAGTGGGGCTACGACTACCTCAAGGGGGAAGGCGAGGGCATCGGCTTCCTGTCCACGCTCGACGTGACCCACCGCGAAATGTCCAACAGCGGCAAACCCGCCCCGACCGACGACTACCTGCTCAAGGTCGACAACCCGCTGGTGGTGCCGGTGGGCAAGAAGATCCGCGTCATCACCACGGCCAACGACGTGATTCATGCCTGGATGGTGCCGGCCTTTGGCGTCAAGCAGGACGCGATCCCCGGCTTCGTGCGCGATACCTGGTTCCGTGCCGAAAAGACCGGTGACTTCTACGGCCAGTGCGCTGAGCTGTGTGGCAAGGAACACGCTTACATGCCCATCCACGTGAAGGTGCTGTCGGCCGAGGACTATTCCGCCTGGGTTGATGGCGAGAAGAAGAAGATGGCTGCCGCCGCAGACGATCCGAACAAGGTCTGGGTGCTGAGCGATCTGGTCAAGCGAGGCGAATCGGTGTACGCCGCCAACTGCGCAGCTTGCCACCAGGCCAACGGCAAGGGCGCCGGCCCGATCAAGCCGCTCGACGGCTCGGCCATCGTGACCGATACCGATCACGCCAAGATGATTCAGGTGCTGCTGCACGGCGCGGCCGGAGGGGCGATGCCTTCCTGGAAACAGCTGTCCGATACCGAACTGGCGGCGGTGATGACCTACGCCAAGAACAGCTGGTCCAACCAGACCGAGCAGATCGTGCAGCCCGCCGAAGTGGTCGCCGCCCGCCAGTGAGCGCGCCGCACCCAGGAATTTGAGCATCAAAGGAAAACGACATGAGTGCAGTGCTTGACCACCACGACGCGCACGACCACGATCACCACCATGCGCCCGCCGGCTGGCGGCGCTGGGTGTTCGCGACCAACCACAAGGACATCGGCACCCTGTACCTGCTGTTCTCGTTCACCATGCTGATGGTGGGCGGCGTGCTGGCGCTGGGCATCCGGGCCGAACTGTTCCAGCCCGGCCTGCAACTGGTCAACCCCGAGCTGTTCAACCAGCTCACGACCATGCACGGCATCATCATGGTGTTCGGGGCCATCATGCCGGCCTTCGTGGGCTTCGCGAACTGGATGCTGCCGCTGCAGATCGGCGCTTCCGACATGGCTTTCGCCCGCATGAACAACTTCAGCTTCTGGCTGATGATTCCGGCGGCCGTGATCATCGTGCTGTCGTTCTTCATGCCTGGTGGTGCTCCCGCCGCCGGCTGGACGCTGTACGCGCCGCTGACGCTGCAGATGGGGCCGTCGATGGACGCGGCGATTTTCGCCATGCACATCCTGGGCGCCTCTTCCATCATGGGCTCGATCAACATCATCGTGACCATCCTGAACATGCGCGCACCTGGCATGACGCTGATGAAGATGCCCATGTTCGCCTGGACCTGGCTGATCACCGCCTACCTGCTGATCGCCGTGATGCCCGTGCTGGCTGGCGCCATCACCATGACGCTGACCGACCGCCACTTCGGCACCAGCTTCTTCAATCCCGCCGGTGGCGGCGACCCGGTGATGTACCAGCACATCTTCTGGTTCTTCGGCCACCCCGAGGTCTACATCATGATCTTGCCGGCTTTCGGCATCGTGAGCCATGTGGTGTCGACCTTCTCGCGCAAGAAGCTGTTCGGCTACGCCTCCATGGTGTATGCCACCGGCTCCATCGCCATCCTGTCCTTCGTCGTGTGGGCGCACCACATGTTCACCACCGGCATGCCGGTGACGGGCCAACTGTTCTTCATGTATTCGACCATGCTGATCGCCGTGCCCACGGGCGTGAAGATCTTCAACTGGATCGCGACCATGTGGAAGGGTTCGATGACCTTCGAGACCCCGATGATGTGGGCCGTGGGCTTCATCTTCGTGTTCACCATGGGTGGCTTCACCGGCCTGATCCTGTCGATGGCGCCCATCGACATCAACTTCCAGGACACCTACTACGTGGTGGCCCACTTCCACTACGTGTTGGTGGCCGGTTCCCTGTTCGCCATGTTTGCGGGCGTCTACTACTGGCTGCCCAAGTGGACCGGCGTGATGTACAGCGAAACGCGCGGCAAGATCCATTTCTGGTGGTCGATGATCTCGTTCAACATCACCTTCTTCCCGATGCACTTCCTGGGGCTGGCCGGCATGCCTCGCCGGTACGCCGACTACCCCATGCAGTTCGCCGACTTCAACATGATCGCGTCGGTGGGGGCCTTCTTCTTCGGTTTCGCACAGGTTTACTTCTTCCTGTTCGTGGTCGTTCCGGCCATGCGCGGCAAGGGTGAAAAGGCCCCGCAGAAGCCCTGGGAGGGCGCTGTGGGCCTCGAATGGGAAGTGCCGTCGCCGGCGCCTCATCACACCTTCGAAAACCCGCCCAAGCTGGACGCCACCGCCACCCGCGTGGTGGGCTGACCCGGATCGGACACCTCGTTATGGACAACGACCTGCGCCGCAAGAATGTTCGCCTCGGGCTGATCCTGGCCTCGGTGGCGCTCATCTTCCTGCTGGGCTTCATGGGCAAGATGGCCCTGCTCGGCGGCTGACGCCGGCGACCACCTCGGACGGACATGGCACTGCACCGCGAAAACTGGAAGATGCTCGGCAAGCTCGGCGTGATCACGCTGGGCATGTTCGGCTTCGGTTACGCATTGGTGCCGATGTACCGTGCGATCTGCGATGCCCTGGGCATCAACGTGCTGGCGGTGGCCGAGCGCCAGATTCCTGGCGTGGCCCGAGGTCTGCCGGCCAATACCCAGGTGGATACCTCGCGCACCGTGACGGTGGAGTTCGACGTCAATGTCCGTGGTCCGTGGCATTTCAAACCCGAAATGCGGTCGATCGACGTGCACCCGGGTGAGCTCAAGACCGTGATGTACGAGTTCCAGAACATCCAGAACCGCACCATGGCGGCGCAGGCCATTCCGAGCTATGCCCCCAAGCAGTCGGAGGCCCATTTCAACAAGCTGGAGTGTTTCTGTTTTTCGCAGTACACCCTGGCGCCGGGCGAGAAAAAGTCGTGGCCGGTGGCTTTTGTGATTGATCCGAAGCTGCCCAAGGACGTGCGGACCATCACGCTGTCCTACACCTTCTTCGAAGTCGGCATGCAGACGCCGCCGGCGCCGCAGGCCACGTTGACCCGCCCGCCAGTTCCGGCCGCACAGGGGGCTGTATGAGCACACAACAGCCCACGCCGCCGGCACGCAAAGGCAGCCTGAAAGACACGGTCAAGGCCGTGCTCTGGGGCTTCCTGGGCGTGCGCCGTCAGGCCGACTACCAAAAAGACATTGCCCGCCTCAACCCGCTGCACATCATGGCGGTGGGGGTGGTTCTGGCTTTCCTGTTCGTGCTCCTGCTCATGGGCATCGTCAACTGGGTGGCCGGCGGGTGACGCCACGGATCTCAGACCTTATTTCTCACAGACCATAAAAGCGAAGGCATTCAGGAGCGAGCATGACCGCAGCATCCCACGGCACCACACCTTATTACTTTGTTCCTGGACTCTCCCGCCATCCGGCGCTCGCTGCCCTGGGGCTGTTCTTCGTGATCCTGGGCGCGGGGCAGTGGATCAACGGCGCGCAATGGGGCATGTACTCGCTGGTCTTCGGCCTGGCGTTCTGGCTGATCGTGCTGTTCCAGTGGTTCCGCGACGCCGTGGGTGAGAGCGAGGGCGGCCTCTACGGTCGCAAGATCGACATCTCGTTCCGCTGGAGCATGAGCTGGTTCATCTTCTCCGAAGTGATGTTCTTCGGCGCCTTCTTCACCGCGCTGTGGTGGGCACGGGTGCAGGCGATTCCCAATCTGGGCAACATCGAAAACGCGCTGCTCTGGCCCGACTTTTCGGCCATCTGGCCCAGCGCGCAGGCGGGCGCCACGGCATCGCCGGGCGGCATCGTCGAGCCCTTCCAGACCGTCGGTCCGTTCTGGTTGCCGACCATCAACACCGCGCTTCTGCTGACCTCGGGCGTCACGCTGACCATCGCTCACCACGCGCTGCAGGCTGGCAACCGCGCCAAGACCATCGCCTTCATGTGGATGACGGTGCTGCTCGGTGTGATCTTCCTGTTCGTGCAGGGCTATGAATATGCGCACGCCTATGCCGACCTGAACCTCAAGCTCAGCTCGGGCATCTTCGGCTCCACGTTCTTCATGCTGACCGGCTTCCACGGCTTCCACGTTTTCGTGGGCATGCTGATGCTGCTGTTCATCACGCTGCGTCTGCAGAAGGGCCACTTCACCCCGCAACGCCATTTCGGCTTCGAAGGGGCGGCCTGGTACTGGCACTTTGTGGACGTGGTCTGGCTGGGTCTTTACATCCTGGTCTACTGGATGTGACCGCCGCGTGATCCATTTCCAACAAGGCGCCTTCAGGGCGCCTTGTTGCTTCTGGCGGGAGGTGGCGCGGTGTCAGCGCAAGGGCAGGCCCGTCGGCTGGATCCAGCCGAGCAGGTAGCTGACCAGCACCGCGACGAAGAGCAGCACGGAGAAGGCGACCCGCAGTGCCAGCGCCCGTGCCATGCGGCGATTGGGGGCGGGCGCTTCACCGCCTTCACCCTCGGCCGGTGGCGCATGGCCTTTCATCATGAACACGAGCGCGGCTCCCAGGCTGGCAAGGATGGCCACGAATGCCACAATGACGAGGTACTTCATGGCCGCCATTATCGATCGCTTGTCTTCCCCAACGCTGTCCCGCCATGCCTGAACCGACCGCTCCGTCTGCGCGTTTTCGCAGTGCCCGTTTCTGGCTGATCACACTGGCGGCGCTGGTCGTGATGGTGGTGACCGCCTCGCTCGGGCGCTGGCAGTTGGGGCGGGCGCAGCTCAAGCTGGATCTGCAGGCGTCGATCGAGGCGCGTGGTGCGCAGCCCGCGCTGGATACGCCGGCGGTGTTGGCGGTCGCGTCGACCGAGGCGCTGTTGCACCGGCAGGCGCAGTTGCAGGGGCAGTGGGTGGCCGCGGCCACGGTCTGGCTGGAGAACCGGCCGATGGCCGGGCGGAGTGGATTCATCGTGGTCACCCCGTTGCGCCTGGAAGGCTCCGAGCGCACGGTTCTGGTCCAACGTGGCTGGGTGCCGCGTGATTTCCAGGACCGCACGCGGTTGCCGGCACTGGACACACCGCAGGGTATGGTGCAGGTGCGCGGCCGCCTTGCCCCGCCGCCATCGAGGCTGTTCGAGCCGGGAGCGGCGGCGCCGGGGCCGATCCGGCAAAATATCGAGTTGGCCGCTTATGCCCGGGAGACGGGACTGGCGTTGCTCGACCTCTCTCTCTTGCAGACCGGTGACGCAGGCGATGGCCTGCTGCGGGACTGGCCGCGCTTCGCGGCCGATGTGTCCAAGCACCACGGTTATGCCTTCCAGTGGTTTGGTTTGTGTGCCCTCACGGGCTTGCTGTATGTCTGGTTCCAATTCATCGCCCCCCGCCGACAACGGCACCGCCCCGCCCCGTGACGAACCGCTGACGCTGACCGTGCACTCGCTGCCGGCGGCCGATGCGCAGACGGTGCGCTCGGCAGTCGACACGCGTGCCGGGCGTTGGAAGATGGTGCTGCTGCTGTTGGTCAGCGCGGCGCCGGTGATCGCCTCCTACTTCACCTATTACGTGATCCGGCCGCAGGGGCGGACCAACTATGGCGAACTGGTCGATCCCCAACGCCCCTTGCCCGCCTGGACCGGCCGCGATGCGGCAGGTGCCGAAGTGCCGCTGACGGCGTTGCGCGGTCAATGGCTGTTGCTGAGCGTTGCGGACTCTTCCTGCGCCCAGGTCTGTCAGGACCATCTTTATCTGCAGCGCCAGTTGCGCGAAAGCCTGGGCAAAGACAAGGACCGCATGGACTGGGTCTGGCTGCGCACCGGCGAAGCGGCCGTGCCGGAAGCCCTGCGCGCCGGGGTCGCTTCGGCCACCGTGCTGCAGGTCGATGCTGCGGCGGTGGCGCAGTGGCTGCAGCCTGCCCAAGGCCAGCGCCTGGAAGACCACCTGTACGTGATCGACCCCCTGGGCAACTGGATGATGCGGTTTCCGGCGAACGTCGAGCCCAAGCGTGCCCGCCGTGACCTGGAGCGGCTGATGCGCGCGTCCTCGTCGTGGGACCGTGCCGGCCGTGAAAGCGCGGCGGGCCACTGAGCCGGTCCGGAGCGCTTGCCATGGAAGCTTCGATGGACGTCCCGCTGTACGACCTGGCCCCGGTCGCCCGGATGATGTTGCTCGGCGTGGTGCTCGCCCTGGGCCCGCTGACCTGGGTCTGGTTGCGCAACCGCCAGGCGCCCGTGGCACGTCGGCTGCAGGTGCTGACCCTGGTGACCTTGTTCCTCACCTTCGACCTCGTGCTGTTCGGCGCCTTCACGCGCCTGACCGATTCGGGGCTGGGCTGTCCGGACTGGCCTGGCTGTTATGGCAGTGCGAGCCCGGTGGGCGCCAAGGCCGAGATCGCGGCCGCCCAGTCCGCCATGCCGACCGGGCCGGTGACGCTGTCCAAAGCCTGGATCGAAATGGTTCACCGCTATCTCGCGACCGGCGTCGGGGTCCTGATCCTGGTGCTGACGGCCGTGAGTTGGGTCGAGCGCCGGCGCCTGTCGGTCTCGCCCTGGTGGCCGACGGTCACCTTGTTATGGGTGAGCCTGCAAGGGGCCTTCGGGGCCCTGACGGTGACCATGAAGCTGTTCCCCGCCATCGTCACGCTGCACCTGCTCGGGGGGCTGGGGTTGCTGGCGCTGCTGCGCTGGCAGGCATCGCGCTACGCGCAGGCGGCCCGCCCGGCAGCGCCGGTGCCGGCGCGTCTGTGGTGGGCCGCGCTGGCCGTCTGGGGGCTGCTGTGGCTGCAGATCGCGCTGGGTGGCTGGGTGAGCACCAACTATGCGGTACTGGCCTGCACGGAATTTCCGACCTGCCAGGGCCAGTGGTGGCCGACGATGGACTGGCACGAGGGCTTTGCGCTCTGGCGCGAACTGGGTCAGGGCCGTTCGGGCGCCTCGATCCCGTTTGCGGCTCTCACGGCCATCCATTACGCCCACCGCCTGGCCGCCTATGCCGTGCTGGCAGCGCTGCTGGCGCTGGTGTGGGCCCTGTGGCGGCAGCCGCCGCTGCGCGGGGTGGCCCGCTGGCTCGCGGCACTGGCCGCCTGGCAACTGCTGACCGGCCTGTCCAACGTGTTGCTTGACTGGCCCCTGCTGTCCGCCGTGGGCCACACCGGTGGCGCCGCCGCGCTGGTGCTGGTGCTGACCGGCCTGCTGGGCGATGCGCGCCCCGCCGCGACCGCCCGCCGCACTTTTTCCGCCTCTCCTTCCCGTGCCCGCCGATGAGTGACGCCGCCCCTTCCCCCGCTGCCGCCCTGCCGTCCACCTGGCGGCAGTTTCATGCGCTGACCAAGCCCCGGGTCATTCAGCTCATCGTGTTCTGCGCGCTCATCGGCATGGTGCTGGCCGTGCCGGGTCTGCCGCGCTGGGCCGATGTCCGGCTCGCCGCCATCGCCTGCCTGGGCATCTGGCTGGTGGCCGGTGCCGCCGCGGCGTTCAACTGCGTGGTCGAACAGCGCATCGACGCGCGCATGAAGCGCACCGCCTGGCGCCCCACGGCCAAGGGCGAACTGACCAACCTCCAGACCCTGAGTTTCTCGGCCGTCCTGTGTGCCATCGGCTCGGCCATTCTGTACGTTTGGGTCAACCCACTGACCATGTGGCTGACCTTCGCCACCTTCGTCGGCTACGCGGTGATCTACACGGTGGTGCTCAAGCCGCTGACGCCGCAGAACATCGTGATTGGCGGGGCTTCGGGCGCCATGCCGCCGGTGCTGGGCTGGGCGGCGATGACGGGCGAGGTCGCGCCCGAGGCACTGATCCTGTTCCTCATCATCTTCCTGTGGACGCCGCCGCACTTCTGGGCGCTGGCGCTGTACCGGGTGGAGGACTATCGCAAGTCGGGGCTGCCCATGCTGCCGGTCACCCATGGCTCCGAGTTCACGCGTCTGCAGATCCTGCTCTATACCTTCGTGCTGTTCGCGGCCTGTCTCATGCCCTTCGTGATGCGCATGAGCGGCTGGTTCTACCTGGCGGCGGCCGTGGTGCTGTCGATCGGCTTCTGTGGCTACGCGGTGGCGCTCTGGCGCCAGTATTCCGACGCGCTGGCCCGCAAGACCTTCCGTTTTTCGCTGATCCACCTGTCGCTGCTGTTCGCGGCCCTGCTGGTGGACCATTACCTCTGATTTTTCTGGGAGCGCGCACCGTTATGAACCGCCGACATCTTCTGGCCCTGGGCGTGAGCGGCCTGTTTCTGGGCGCCTGTTCGGACAAGGCCGCCGAGGCACCGGCCTCGGCCTTCAAGGGCATCGACATCACGGGTGCCCCGTACGCGGACGACTTCCGGCTCGCCGACCACAACGGCCAGATGCGCACCCTGGCCGATTTTCGCGGCAAGGTGGTGGTGATCTTTTTTGGCTACACGCAGTGCCCCGATGTCTGCCCGACCTCGATGGCCGAACTGGCGCAGGCCAAACAGCTGCTGGGTGCCGACGGGGACCGGCTGCAAGGCCTGTTCATCAGCGTGGACCCGGAGCGCGACACGCCCGCGATCATGAAGGAATACATGGCCAGCTTCGACCCGAGCTTTCTGGCGCTGCACGCCTCGCCGGAAGAACTGCCCGAGCTGGCCAAGCGTTTCAAGATCTACTACAAGAAGGTCGACGGCCAGACGCCCACCAGCTACACCATGGACCACTCCGCAGGCAGCTACCTCTACGACCCGCAGGGCCGGGTGCGGGTGTACCACCGCTATGCCAGCGGCGCCCCTTCGTTGGCGGACGACGCCCGGATACTGCTGGCCGAGCCGGCTGCTGGTGGCTGAAAACGCTGCAGATCCACAAAAAAGCCCCACGCAGACGGTACTGCGCGGGGCTTTTTTCATGAGGGCGGTTGTGGCCCGCCCGAACGCGGCTTCAGTCCACCTTGGCGCCGCTGATCTTGACCACGCGCTGGTATTTCGCGCGTTCGCGGGTCATGAAGGCGGCAAAGGCGTCGGGCGTGTTGGGAGCCGGATCGGCCATCAGGGCTGCGAAGCGGTTCTTCACCTCGGGCGTGGCCAGCGCCTGGGTGAAGGCGGTGTTCAGGCGCGCGGCGGTGTCTGCCGGGATACCGGCCGGGGCGACGAGGCCCCACCAGGTGTCGATCTCGAAGTCAGGCAGGGTTTCGGCCAGTGCCGGCACGTCGGGCATCACCGGGCTGCGCCGCGCGGTGGTCACCGCCAGGGCCTTGAGTTTGCCGGCGCGGATGTTGGTGGCGGCGGCAGCGAGGTTGTCGAAGTTGAAGTCGACCTGGCCGGACAGCAGGCCGAGCTGGGCCGGGTTGGCGCCGTTGTAGGGAATGTGCAGGGCGAACACGCCGGCCTGGAACTTTAACAGCTCGCCAGCCAGGTGCCCGGCGCTGCCGTTGCCGCCGGAGCCGTAGTTCAACACGCCCGGGTGGGCCTTGGCGTAGCGGATCAGGTCGGTCACGGTGCGGATGCCCAGGCGCTGCGCCGTGTCCGCGTTCATGACCAGCACGTTGGGCACGCGCAGCATCTGGGTGATGGGCGTGAAGTCTTTCTGTGGGTCGTAGGGCAGCTTGCTGAACAGCCAGGGGTTGATGGCGTGCGAAGCGGTGGTGGCGATGCCGATGGTGTGCCCGTCGGGGGCCGACTTGGCGACCGCGCTGATGCCGATGTTGCCGCCCGCACCAGGCCGGTTTTCCACGATCACGGTACCCAGGCTGTCCTTCACCGCTTCGGCCAGGATGCGCGCGGTCACGTCGATCGGCCCGCCCGCGGCGAACGGGACGACGATGCGGGTGACCTTGTCAGCCTGGGCCAGGGCAATACCGGGAGCAGCCAGCGAGGCGGCGGCGAGCGCTCCGAGGACTTGGCGGCGTGCAATCATGAAGGGTCTCCTGTCAGGTTTTGTCGGCCGCGCTGGTGAAGGCGTCGGCATAAAAGGCTTCTTCCGGCAAGCCGGCCGCGACGTAGTCGCGCCGGGCGGATTCCACCACGATGGGCGCACCGCAGGCGTAGACCTCGTGGCCCGAGAGATCGGGAATGTCCTGCAGCACCGCCTGGTGGACGAAGCCGGTGCGGCCTGACCAGGCGTCTTCGGGCTGGGCGTCCGAAACCACCGGGACGTAGTGCAACTGGGGCAGCGTGGCCTGCTGGGCAGCGATCCAGTCCGACTGGTACAGGTCGGCCGGGCGGCGCCCGCCCCAGTACAGCGCCACAGGGCGGGTGATGCCCTGGTGAGCCATGTGTTCCAGAATGGCCTTGATCGGGGCGAAGCCCGTTCCCGAGGCCAGCAGGACGATGGGCTTGTCCGAGTCCTCGCGCAGGAAGAAGCTGCCGTAAGGCCCTTCGATGCGCAGGATCTCCTTTTCTTTCATCGCGCCGAAAACGTGGTCGGTGAATTTGCCGCCGGGCATGTGCCGGATGTGCAGTTCGATGTGCGGGCCGCTCGCCTGGGTGTGCGGCGCATTGGCCATCGAATAGCTGCGGCGGTCGCCGTCGCGCAGCAGGAATTCCACGTACTGGCCGGCGTGGTACTGGAAGGTGTCGGCGGCCGGCAACTGGAGCTTGAGCACGATCACGTCGTGCGACGCACGCGCCATCGTGTTCACGCGCACCGGCATCTTCTTGATGGGGAAGGCGCCGGCCTCGGTGACCTGGCGCGACTCGATCACCACGTCGCTGTGCGCGGTGCCGCAGCAGGTCAGCACGTAACCGGCGGCCTCTTCTTCGGCGCTCAGCGCTTTGGCCTGGTGCGGGCCATGGGTCACGCTGCCGCTGACCAGCTTGCACTTGCAGGAACCGCAGGCGCCGTCCTTGCAGCCATAGGGGAGCCCGATGCCCTGCCGGATGCCGGCGGCCAGGAGGGTTTCGGTGGGTTCGGCGGCGAACGCACGCACGCTGGGCGTGACGGTGATGGTGAATGTCATACTGTGAGGCTTGTCTGGCGGGCTCGACACGTGGGCGCGGACCGGTGTCCGGGTCGGCCAGCCGCCATTCTCTCAAATACCCCATGGGCATCATCTTTCAGGGCGCATTGCCCGCGCGCTTCCGCCGCGAGCGGGTGCTGATCGTCGGTTGTGGCGATGTCGGCCTGCGCGCCGCGCGCGAACTGGGTGCGGGCCGCCGCGCCCGGCTGCTGGCGCTGACCTCCAGCCCGGAGCGCCACGACGCCTTGCGCAGTGCCGGCATCGTGCCGCTGGCGGGCAACCTAGACGCGCCCGCCAGTCTGCGCCGCCTGGCCGGTCTGGCGTCGCGCGTGCTGCATCTGGCGCCGCCGCCAGCCGGCGAAACCGGGAACTGGTGGCTGGATGGGCGCACACGCGCGCTGACGCGGGTACTGGCGTTGCGGGGGCGACCGCTGTCGCTTGTGTACGGATCGACCAGTGGGGTCTATGGTGACCGGGCGGGTGCCTGGGTGCGCGAAACCGATGCCCTGCAGGCGCAGTCGCCCCGCGCGCTGCGCCGGGTCGATGCCGAGGCGGCAGTGCGCTGGCTCGGCCGGGCGTTCGGCGTGCGCTGCACCACGCTGCGCATTCCCGGCATCTATGCCCATGACCGCGCCGGTGGTCCGCGCGACCGCCTGTTGCGCGGTACACCCGTGCTGCGCGTGGAAGATGATGTGTTCACCAGCCACATCCATGCCGACGACCTCGCGCGGGCCTGCGTGCGGGCGTTGTGGCAGGGGCGCGCCCAGCGTTGCCTGAACGTGGCAGACGACACCGAACTGCGCATGGGCGACTACTTCGATGTTGCCGCCGACCTGTTCGGGCTGCCCCGGCCGCCGCGCCTGGCGCGGGATGCGGCACGCGAGCAACTGCCGGTGTCGCTGCTGAGCTTCATGAACGAATCGCGCCGGCTGCGCAACGATCGCCTGAAAGCCGAATTGCGCCTGCGCCTGCGCTACCCCACGGTGGCCGAGGGCCTGTGCGCACAGGCGGCCGGCAGGACTCAGGTGCCGCCGCCGGGCACCAGGGTCGCCAGCAGCCAGGCCAGATAGGCCCCATAGGCGAACAGCAGGGTCAGGGCCTCGGGGCGGCGCAGCAGGCCTTCGCCGCGCCGCCGGGCGAGCACGAACAGCGCGAGGGTCATGCCGGCCAGTACCGGCAGGTCGCGCGTGAGGGCCTGGGGTTCGATGTCGGCGGGCGCAATGGCTGCGGTCAGGCCGACCACGGCCAGCAGGTTGAACAGGGCCGCACCCAGCACCGTGCCCAGCACGACATCGTCGTCACCCTGGCGCGCCGCAGCCACACAGGCGGCCAGCTCGGGCAGGGCGCAGCCCAGGGCGATCACGCTCAGGCCCATGGCCAGATCGCTGATGCCCAGCAGCCAGGCTGCGGCCGCAGTGCCCCAGACCAGCAGGGCCGAACCACCGGCCAGCACGGCGGCGGCCACCAGGCTTTGCAGCAGCGCTGCGCCGAGGGAGCGGGTGGGGGCGGGGGCATCGTTGGCCGCGATTTCCCGGGCCAGGGCATCGTCGGCATGCCGCCGCGGCTGCCGCACCGTCCAGACCAGCAACGCGCCCATGGCCGCCAGCAGCACGAAGGCGTCGGCTCTGGAGAGTGTGCTGTCGGCCACCAGCACGGCGGTCAGAGCGGTCGCTGCCAGCAGCATTGGCGCTTCCCGGCGCAGCACCTGCGAGCGCAGGCGCACCGGCGCCAGCAGTGCTGTCACTGCCAGGATGAGGCCAATGTTCACGATATGGGCGCCCCAGGCATTGCCAAGGGCCAGGCCCGGGCGTTCCAGCCAGGCCGACCAGATCGCCACCGCCAGCTCGGGCACCGAATGGCCAAAGCCGACCACCACCAGTCCCACCAGCAAGGGCGGCATGCGCCCGTGGCGGGCCAAGGCCCGCGCGCCCAGGACGAACTGCTCGCCGCTCCAGGCCAGCATCAGCAGTCCGGCAAGCAGGGCGGCGATGGGCAACAGCATGGTAACAACTTGGGCATTCGGGCTGGAGGACAATGGCATTGTGTCAGTGCCCGGGGCCCGTTTCGGCGCCAGGGCCCCCTGGGATCAAGACTTTGCCGGACCATCCTCCCCCGCACGCATTGCGGCACGCCCCTTCCCGTCAGCGCGATTTCTGGAGCCTGCCCTGGCTGGCGCGGGGGGCGCTGACCGCTGTCGGGGTGCTGCTGCTGCTCGGGCTGATCTGGTGGTGGCGTCCGGCGTTTCTGCTGCCGGGCACCCAGTCGCTGGTGATGGAGGGGGGCGACCCTTATATCCGGGCGCTCATGCGCACGATCTCGGCCAGCGAATCCAATGTGCTGCGCCCTTATCACGTCTTGCATGGCGGTGAACTGGTGGGCACGCTGGACCGCCACCCCAACCGGTGCGAGGCCATCGGCAAGGGGCCCAACAAGGGCAATTGCTCCACGGCCGCAGGCCGCTACCAACTGCTGTATGGCACCTGGGTCGAGCTGGCGGCCAAGTACCACCCGCAGCGGACCAGCGATCCCCTGGATGCCACCGAACTGAGTTTTGCGCCGATCTACCAGGATCTGGTGGTGCACGCCTGGCTGAGCGAGCCGCGCTGGGGCGGCAGCCTGGCGACCCAGCTCCAGCAGGGGCGCATCCAGGTCGTGCTCCGGCGCCTTTCCGGTACCTGGACCAGTCTGGGTTATGGGATCGAAAACAACACAATGAGCCGTGAGCTGCCGCGTATCTACCGCCAGTTGGTGGAAGAAGAATTGCAGCGCGCCGGGGTTGCTCGCCCGGCCGGTTGAAGACCGGCCGGCCTGCGCCATCGGGCACTCATTCCAGCGGCAGGGCGGTGGTGCACTTGAGTTCGTCGAGGCAGATGCTGGAACGCACGCTGCTGACACCAGGCAACTGGGCCAGGGTGCGGAGCAGGAAGTCCGACAGCGCCTTGAGATCGCGCGCCACCACCTTGCACACGTAGTCGAAGTCGCCCGTGACGGCGTAGCACTCCAGCACCTCGGGCATCTTGCCCACGGTGCGCTGGAACTTCACCAGTTCCCTGTGCTGCCCCCGCTCCATCGAGACGTGCACGAAAGCCATCACGCCCAGGCCCAGGCGCTGCGGATCGAGCCGGGCTTCGTAACCGCGGATGTAGCCCGCGCTTTCCAGCCGGCGGTGGCGGCGGTTGCTCTGCGCGGGAGACAGGTGCACGGTCTGCGCCAGTTCCTGGTTGCTGATGCGGCCGTTGGCCTGCAAGGCCGCCAGCAGGCGCCGGTCCAGGCGGTCGAGTGTCTCGCTGTGCAACGAAATTCCGCTGTTGTCGGCATTCATGAAAGGGTCTCTCGGTGTTTGCCCGGAGTGTGGCCGAAAACGAGAGCAAATTGTCCGAATCGTGCCGCAAACTCTGCGGCATCAAACGACAGGAGACACCCCATGCCCGCTCTGACCCCCGAGGCCGTGCGCGAACAACTGGCCGCCTTGCCCCACTGGACCCCCGAACCTCTGGGTGACGCCATCTGCCGCAGCTTTCTGTTTCCGGACTTTGCCCACGCCTTCGGTTTCATGGCCGAGATGGCCCTGGTGTCGGAGAAGATGGATCACCACCCGGAGTGGAGCAATGTGTACAACCGGGTCGAGGTGCGGCTGACCACCCACGATGTGCACGGGCTGTCGGCGCGCGACATCGCCTGGGCGCAGCGGGCCGACGCGGCCTTTGAGCGGCGGAGCGCCTGACATGGCGGCCGCCTCGAAAGACGCGGCGCCGGCGCTGCACGGCTTGGCGGCTGGCGAAGCCGGTCGCCCCGAGCGCGCCGACTGGACCATCGACCAGGGCTGGGAGCGCTACTCCGACGCCGACCATGCCACCTGGAAGACCCTGTTCGAGCGCCAGACCCGCCTTTTGCCCGGGCGGGCTTGCCGGGAGTTCGTGCAAGGCATGCAGGATCTGCCCATTGGTGCCGATCAGATTCCGGACTTTCGCCGCCTGTCCGAGGTGCTGATGCCGCGCACCGGCTGGCAGATCGTGGCTGTGCCAGGCCTGGTGCCCGACGACGTGTTCTTCGAGCACCTGGCGCACCGGCGCTTCCCGGCCGGCAACTTCATCCGTCGGCCGCAGGAACTGGACTACCTGCAGGAGCCCGACGTGTTTCACGACGTGTTCGGCCACGTACCGCTGCTGCTCAACCCCGCCATGGCCGACTTCATCCAGGCCTATGGTGAAGGCGGGCTGCGGGCGCAACGTCTGGGCCACCTGTCCCATTTGGCCCGGGTCTATTGGTACACGGTCGAGTTCGGCCTGCTGCGCCAGGACGATGGGTTGCGGCTCTATGGCGCCGGCATCGCATCGTCTTTCACGGAGACGCGTTTCTGTCTGGAGAGCCCGTCGCCGAACCGGGTGCGCTTCGAGCTCGAACGGGTGATGCGCACCGATTACCGCATCGACGACTTCCAGGAAACCTATTTCGTCATTCGCGACCTGGACGAGTTGCTGGAGTTCACCCGGATCGACTTTGCGCCGCTGTACGACCGCACGGGAGCGGCGCCCGTCATCGCACCGGGTGAACTGCTCGCATCGGACGGTGTGATCGACCGGGGTGACGGCGCCTACCACCGGGCCCGTCAGTCTGCGGGCGTGGTTTGACCGGCGCCGGTCTTGGCATACTCGGGCGCCAGGCGCGCCGTGTGGATCGGGTGCCAACCACCCTTTGTTCCGCCCACCCGCCTTGGCCCGACTGCCCCGACTCACCCTGCCCGGTTTGCCGCACCATGTGATCCAGTGGGGCAACAACCGGTGCGCCATCGTCCAGGACGACGAAGATCGGCAGCAATGGCTCGATCTGGTGGCGGAAAACGCGGGCCGGCACCGGGTGGCCTTGCACGCCTGGGTGTTGATGGATGACCACTTCCACCTGCTGCTGACACCGGAGACCGCCGATGGGCTGCCGCTGATGCTGCAGGCCGTCGGGCGGCGCTATGTGCGCTATTTCAACGACCGGCATGGTCGCAGCGGCACGCTGTGGGAAGGGCGCTACCGCGCCACCGTGCTGCAGCCCGAGCGGTTCGTGTTGCCGTGCATGGTGGGTATGGACCTCAACCCGGTGCGCCGCGGGTGGGTGGTCGAGCCCCAGCAGTATCCCTGGTCGAGCCACCGCCACTACATCGGTCAGTCGGTGGACCGGCGCCTGGTGCCGCCCGCGCCGGTCTGGGCA
The DNA here is from genome assembly GCF_021401345.1 of Hydrogenophaga sp. NFH-34. GTDB lineage: Bacteria > Pseudomonadota > Gammaproteobacteria > Burkholderiales > Burkholderiaceae_C > Hydrogenophaga > Hydrogenophaga electricum. Next base: position 71,976 of record NZ_JACBGE010000019.1, on the reverse strand, counting down.
CTGGGCAACACCCCATTCGCCCGGGAAGCGGCGTACGCCGAAATGGTGCATGCCGGGTTGCCCGCCGGCCAGATCGACACGCTCATGCAGGCCACGCTGCACGGCTGGGCTCTGGGAGACGAGGCGTTTGTGGCCGATCTGCAAAAGCAGACCGACCGCCGAATTTCGCCCCGTCGTCCTGGGCGACCGGCGAAAAATCCCCTCTGATGCCGTAATGCATTGATATATCAAGATTTTTTGGCTTTCATTGATGTGTCCCCAATTTATTCCGTATAGGTTCTGTGATTTTTTAAATTGTATCTGACCCCTATTTATTGGCTTGGCATTCTTGTTGCAATGCACTAAGCTTTGCTCCCCGCGTAATTTTGCGAGCCCACGTTCCAGAAAAGGATATGCCATGACCACGGCAGCCGAACAGCAGCAACTCCAGCAACAAGGTTTGTACGATCCCGCTCACGAGCACGACGCCTGCGGCGTGGGTTTCGTGGCCCATATCAAGGGCGAAAAGCGGCACGACATCGTGGCGCAGGCGCTGAAGATTCTGGAGAACATCGACCACCGCGGTGCCGTTGGCGCCGACAAGCTGATGGGCGATGGTGCCGGTATCCTGATCCAGATCCCGGACGAGCTCTACCGCGAAGAAATGGCCAAGCAGGGCGTGGCGCTGCCGCCGGCCGGCGAGTACGGCGTCGGCATGATCTTCCTGCCCAAGGAGCACGCTTCGCGCCTGGCCTGTGAGCAGGAAATGGAGCGCGCCATCAAGGCCGAAGGCCAGGTGTTGCTGGGCTGGCGCGACGTGCCGGTCAACCTCGACATGCCGATGTCGCCCACCGTGCGCGAGAAGGAGCCGGTGCTGCGCCAGGTCTTCATCGGGCGCGGTTCCGACGTGATCGTGCAGGACGCGCTGGAGCGCAAGCTGTACGTGATCCGCAAGACGGCGAGCGCCAACATCCAGCGCCTCAAGCTCAAGCACAGCAAGGAATACTACGTGCCCAGCATGTCCAGCCGCACGGTGGTCTACAAGGGCCTGCTGCTGGCGGATCAGGTCGGCACCTACTACTACGACCTGCAGGATCCGCGCTGTGTGTCGGCCATCGGTCTGGTGCACCAGCGTTTTTCGACCAACACCTTCCCGGAGTGGCCGCTGGCCCACCCGTACCGTTATGTCGCCCACAACGGCGAAATCAACACGGTGCGCGGCAACTACAACTGGATGCTGGCCCGCGAAGGCGTGATGTCCTCGCCGGTGCTGGGTGCCGACCTCAAGAAGCTCTACCCGATCAGCTTCGCCGGCCAGTCCGACACAGCGACCTTCGACAACTGCCTCGAACTGCTGACGATGGCGGGGTACCCCATCAGCCAGGCCGTCATGATGATGATGCCCGAGCCCTGGGAGCAGCACGAAGGCATGGATTCGCGCCGCCGCGCCTTCTATGAATACCACGCGGCGATGATGGAGCCGTGGGACGGCCCGGCGGCGGTGGTGTTCACCGACGGCCGCCAGATCGGCGCCACGCTGGACCGCAACGGCCTGCGCCCGGCGCGCTTCTGCGTCACCGACGACGATCTGGTGATCCTGGGCTCCGAATCGGGCGTGCTGCCCATTGCCGAAAGCCGCATCGTGCGCAAGTGGCGCCTGCAGCCGGGCAAGATGCTGCTGATCGACCTCGAACTCGGCCGCATGATCGACGACGAGGAAGTCAAGGCCAACCTGGCCAACGGCAAGCCCTACAAGCAGTGGATCGAAAACCTGCGCATCAAGCTGGAAAACGTGCCGTCGCCCGCGACAGATGCGGTGGCGCAGCAGGCCACGCCCGATGCGGTCAGCCTGCTTGACCGCCAGCAGGCTTTCGGCTTCACGCAGGAAGACGTCAAGTTCCTGCTGTCGCCGATGGCGGCGAATGGCGAAGAGGGCATCGGCTCCATGGGCAACGACAGCCCGCTGGCCGTGCTGTCGAGCAAGAACAAGCCGCTGTACAACTACTTCAAGCAGATGTTCGCCCAGGTGACGAACCCGCCGATCGACCCGATCCGCGAGGCCATCGTCATGTCGCTGGTGTCGTTCATCGGTCCGAAGCCGAACCTGCTGGACATCAACCAGGTCAACCCGCCGCTGCGTCTGGAAGTGCCGCAGCCGATCCTGGACTTCGAGGCCATGGCCAAGCTCAACGGCATCGAGGCCGCCACGCAAGGCAAGTTCAAGAGCCACCGGCTGGACATCACCTATCCGCTGGCCTGGGGCCATGAAGGGGTGGAAGCCAAGCTGGCGTCGCTGTGTGCCGAAGCGGTCGACGCGATCAAGAGCGGCCACAACATCCTGATCATCAGCGACCGGGCCGTCAGCCCGACGCAGGTGGCGATCCCGGCGCTGCTGGCGCTGTCGACCATCCACCAGCACCTGATCCGCGAAGGCCTGCGCACCAGCGCCGGCCTGGTGGTGGCGACCGGGTCTGCGCGCGAAGTGCACCACTTCGCGGTGCTGGCCGGCTATGGCGCCGAGGCGGTGCATCCGTACCTGGCGCTGGAAACGCTGGCCGAGATGCACAAAGACCTGCCGGGCGAGCTGTCGGCCGAGAAGGCGATCTACAACTACATCAAGGCGATCGGCAAGGGCCTGTCCAAGATCATGTCCAAGATGGGCGTGAGCACGTACATGAGCTACTGCGGCGCGCAGCTGTTCGAGGCGATCGGCCTGAACGGCGAAACCGTGGCCAAGTACTTCACCGGTACTGCCAGCCGGGTGGAAGGCATCGGCGTGTTCGAGATCGCCGAAGAGGCCATCCGCATGCACAAGGCGGCTTTCGGCGATGACCCGGTGCTGGCGAACATGCTGGATGCCGGTGGCGAATACGCCTGGCGCGCGCGTGGCGAAGAACACATGTGGACGCCCGATGCCATCGCCAAGCTGCAACACAGCACCCGGGCCAACAACTGGAACACCTACAAGGAATACGCGCAGATCATCAACGACCAGAGCCGCCGTCACATGACGCTGCGTGGCCTGTTCGAGTTCAAGGTCGATCCGGCCCAGGCGATTCCGGTCGAGGAGGTCGAGCCGGCGAAGGAAATCGTCAAGCGCTTCGCCACGGGTGCCATGTCGCTGGGCTCGATTTCGACCGAAGCGCATGCCACGCTGGCCGTGGCCATGAACCGCATCGGCGGCAAGAGCAACACCGGTGAAGGGGGTGAGGATCCTGCGCGCTACCGCAACGAGCTCAAGGGCATCAAGATCACCAAGGGGGAAACGCTCAAGTCGGTCATCGGCGACGACGTGGTCGAGGTGGACCTGCCGCTGGAAGACGGCGACAGCCTGCGCTCGCGCATCAAGCAGGTGGCTTCAGGCCGCTTTGGTGTGACGGCGGAATACCTGTTCAGCGCCGACCAGATCCAGATCAAGATGGCCCAGGGTGCGAAGCCGGGCGAGGGTGGCCAACTGCCGGGTGGCAAGGTGTCCGAGTACATCGGCAAGCAGCGTTACTCGGTGCCGGGCGTGGGCCTGATCAGCCCGCCGCCGCACCACGACATCTATTCGATCGAAGACCTGGCCCAGCTCATCCACGACCTCAAGAACGTGGCGCCGCACAGCTCCATCAGCGTCAAGCTGGTGTCGGAAGTGGGGGTGGGCACCATCGCGGCGGGCGTGGCCAAGTGCAAGGCCGATCACGTGGTGATCGCCGGTCACGACGGTGGCACCGGGGCGTCGCCCTGGTCGTCCATCAAGCACGCCGGTGGCCCGTGGGAAATCGGCCTGGCCGAAACCCAGCAGACCCTGGTGCTCAACCGCCTGCGCGGTCGCATCCGTGTGCAGGCCGATGGCCAGATGAAGACCGGCCGTGACGTGGTGATCGGTGCACTGCTCGGCGCCGACGAATTCGGCTTTGCCACCGCGCCGCTGGTGGTCGAGGGTTGCATCATGATGCGCAAGTGCCACCTCAACACCTGCCCGGTGGGTGTGGCCACGCAGGACCCGGAGCTGCGCAAGAAGTTCTCGGGCAAGCCCGAGCACGTCGTCAACTACTTCTTCTTCATCGCCGAAGAAGCGCGCCAGATCATGGCGCAGCTGGGCATCCGCAAGTTCGACGACCTGGTCGGCCGGGCCGACCTGCTGGACATGAAGAAGGGCGTCGAGCATTGGAAAGCCAAGGGTCTCGACTTCAGCCGCCTGCTGGCCACGCCGGCGGTGCCGGCCGATGTGCCGCGCCTGCACGTCGAAGCTCAGGAGCACGGTCTGGAAAAGGCGCTCGACAACGTGCTGATCGCCAAGGCCAAGCCGGCCATTGAAAAGGGCGAGCGCGTGCAGTTCATCGAAGTGGCGCGCAACGTCAACCGCTCTGTGGGCGCGATGCTGTCCGGCGCGGTGACCCAGGTGCACCCGGAAGGCCTGCCGGACGACACGATCCGCATCCAGCTGGAAGGCACGGGCGGTCAGTCGTTTGGTGCCTTCCTGGCGCGCGGCATCACGCTGTACCTGATCGGCGATGCCAACGACTACACCGGCAAGGGGCTTTCGGGCGGGCGCGTGATCGTGCGTCCGAGCATCGATTTCCGCGGCGACGCGACGCGCAACATCATCGTTGGCAACACCGTGATGTACGGCGCCACCACGGGTGAGGCCTTCTTCAGCGGCGTGGCCGGCGAACGCTTCGCGGTGCGCCTGTCGGGTGCCACGGCGGTGGTGGAGGGCACGGGCGATCATGGGTGCGAATACATGACGGGCGGTACCGTCGTCGTGCTCGGCAAGACCGGTCGCAACTTCGCTGCTGGCATGAGCGGTGGCGTGGCCTACGTGTACGACGAAGATGGCCAGTTCGCCACGCGCTGCAACCCCGCCATGGTGAGTCTGGACAAAGTGCTGTCGGCCGCCGAACAGGAAGCCTCGGTCGACAAGGCCGTCTGGCACCGGGATCAGACCGACGAAGCGCAGTTGCGCAAGCTGCTGGAAGACCACAGCCGCTGGACCGGCAGCCGCCGTGCCCGCGAGCTGCTGGACAACTGGGCGGTGGCGCGCGCCAAGTTCGTGAAGGTGTTCCCGAACGAGTACAAGCGTGCGCTGGGCGAGATCAACGCCAAGAAGGCGGCCTCGGCCGTCACGGCCAAGGCCCAGACCAGCGCGAAGAAGTCGGCTGTGCCGGCCAAGTAAACAGAACGACAGAACCACCCACGAAGGATCAGAGATCATGGGAAAAGTCACCGGCTTCATGGAATACGAGCGCCTGGAAGAAGGCTACAAGCCCGTAGCCGAGCGCCTGAAGCATTACAAGGAGTTCGTCGTCGGTCTTGATGACGGCCAGGCCAAGATCCAGGGCGCGCGCTGCATGGACTGCGGCACGCCTTTCTGCAACAACGGCTGCCCGGTCAACAACATCATTCCGGATTTCAACGACCTGGTGTACCAGGGCGACTGGCAGAACGCCATTGCCGTGCTGCACAGCACGAACAACTTCCCGGAATTCACTGGCCGCATCTGCCCGGCGCCGTGCGAAGCGGCTTGCACGATCAACGTCAATGGCGACGCGGTGGGCATCAAGTCCATCGAGCACGCCATCATCGACAAGGCCTGGGAAAACGGCTGGGTCCAGCCGCAACCGGCCAAGCACAAGACCGGCAAGAAAGTGGCCGTGGTCGGCTCCGGCCCGGCCGGTCTGGCGGCTGCACAGCAGCTGGCACGCGCCGGCCACGACGTGACGGTGTTCGAGAAGAACAGCCGCCTCGGCGGCCTGCTGCGTTACGGCATTCCCGACTTCAAGATGGAGAAGTCGCATATCGACCGCCGCGTGGCGCAGATGGAAGCCGAGGGCGTGGTGTTCAAGACCAGCACGCTGGTGGGTGCCATGCCCGAGGGCAGCAAGATCACCAACGATGCCAAGACCGTGATCAGCGCCGAGGAGCTGAAGGCGCAGTTCGATGCCGTGCTGCTGACCGGTGGTTCGGAGCAGAGCCGCGATCTGTCGGTGCCCGGCCGGGAACTGGATGGCGTGCACTTCGCCATGGAGTTCCTGCCGCAGCAGAACAAGGTCAACGCGGGCGACAAGCTGAAGAACCAGTTGCGCGCGGACGGCAAGCACGTCATCGTGATCGGTGGCGGGGATACCGGCTCCGACTGCGTGGGCACCAGCACCCGCCACGGCGCCCTGAGCGTGACCCAGTTCGAGGTCATGCCCCAGCCGCCGGAGCACGAAAACAAGCCCCTGGTCTGGCCTTACTGGCCGCTGAAGCTGCGCACCAGTTCCAGCCACGACGAAAGCGCCGAAAAGGGCATCCTGGCGCGCGAGTTCGCCATCTCCACCAAGGCGTTTGTCGGGAAGAACGGCAAGCTGACCGGCCTGAAGACCGTGAACGTCGAGTTCAAGGACGGCAAGCTGGTGGAAATCGCCGGTACCGAAAAGGAATACCAGGCGGATCTGGTGCTGCTGGCCATGGGGTTCGTGAACCCGGTGGCCACCGTGCTCGATGCCTTCGGCGTCGAAAAGGATGCCCGTGGCAACGCCAAGGCTTCGACGGAATTCACGGGCGGCTACGCGACCAGCGCGGACAAGGTGTTCGCGGCCGGCGACATGCGTCGCGGCCAGTCGCTGGTGGTCTGGGCGATTCGCGAAGGCCGGCAGGCCGCGCGCGCGGTCGACGAGTTCCTGATGGGGTATTCCGACCTGCCGCGCTGATGGCCGAAGAGGGCCGGCAAGTGCTGCCGGCCCTGTTTGATCGCTCGGGGCGAAAGCGCCTTGTAACAAATAAGGGTACTTCGTGCATGAGACAATCCGGGTTTTTCCCGGCCCCATGAACGACAGTCACCGTCCTTTCATCGAGATTGATCACGTGACGTTCGGCTACGACAGCCGGCGCACGATCCTCAACGACATTTCCTTGCGTTTTGCCCGTGGCAAAGTGACGGCGGTGCTGGGTGGCTCCGGGTGCGGGAAAACCACCTTGCTGCGCCTGATCGGCGGCGTGCATGCGCCCGGCAGTGGGCGGGTGGTGTTTGACGGTGAGGTGGTGAACATCCGCGACAAGGCGCAGCTCCAGCGCCTGCGGCGTCGCCTGGGCATGCTGTTCCAGTTCGGCGCCCTGTTCACCGATCTCAATGTGTTCGACAACGTGGCGTTCCCGCTGCGCGAGATGACGGACCTGCCCGAGCCGCTGATCCGCGACATCGTCCTCATGAAGCTGCAGGCCGTGGGCCTGCGCGGAGCTTCCGGTCTGCGCATCAGCGAGGTGTCGGGCGGCATGGCCCGGCGCATTGCCTTGGCCCGCGCGATTGCGCTGGACCCCGAACTCATCATGTACGACGAACCGTTCGCCGGGCTGGATCTGGTGTCGATGGGCGTGACGGCCCGCTTGATCCGGACCCTGACCGATGTGACCGGGGCCACCACCTTGCTCATTTCCCACGACATTCCGCAATGCATGGCGATCAGTGACTGGGTGGTCCTGCTGGCCACCGGTGGCCGTGTGGTGGCGCAGGGCACCCCCGCAGAACTGATGGCGAGTGCCGACCCCGAAGTGCGCCAGTTCGTGCGCGGAGAGCCGGACGGTCCGGTGAAGTTTCACTATCCCGCGGCCTCGGTCGAGCAGGATTTCGGCGTGGGAGCCGCGTCATGAACCTGTTGCAGCAATTGGGCCAGCGCACGCTGGCCATCATTTCGGCATGGGGGCGCGGCGCGCTCTTTTTCCTGGAACTGCTCAAGGCCCTGCCGGCCGCCTTCGGCCGGTTCGGGCTGGTGGTGCAGCAGATCCGTGCCATCGGCAACCGCTCGCTGGTGATCATTCTGGCCTCAGGCACGGCCGTGGGCTTTGTGCTGGCGTTGCAGATGTACTACGCGCTGGTGACGTTTGGCGCCACGGGCACGTTGGGCCTGATCGTCAACCTGGCCCTGGTGCGCGAACTCGGGCCGGTGGTCACGGCGCTGCTGTTCGCCGGTCGGGCGGGCACCTCGCTGACGGCCGAAATCGGGTTGATGAAAGCCGGCGAGCAGATCGCCGCGATGGAGCTGATGGCCATCGACCCGCGTCGCCGGGTGCTGGCGCCGCGCTTCCTGGCCGGCATCATCGCCATGCCCCTGCTGGCCGCGCTTTTCTCCGCGGTGGGTATTCTGGGTGCCTGGGTGGTCGCGGTCGGCCTCATCGGCATCGATGCCGGCAATTTCTGGGCAATCCAGCAAAGCAGTGTCGACGTCTGGCGCGACGTGGGCAATGGCGTGGTCAAGAGCGCCGTGTTCGGCGTGATCTGTACCGCAGTCGCGCTCTACCAAGGCTATGAAACCGAAGCCACGCCCGAAGGGGTGGCCTATGCGACGACCCGGACGGTGGTCATCGCTTCGCTGGGCACCCTGGCCATGGATTTCCTGCTGACCGCCCTGATGTTCTCCACCCCCTGATTTCCGGTATCCATCCATGACCAAAAAAAGCACTGAAATCCTGGTCGGCCTGTTTGTCCTGCTGGGCGCACTGGCGCTGGTATTCCTGGCCTTGAAGGCCGCCAACCTGGGCAGCTTCAGCCGGGGTGGCGACACCTACACCGTGCAGGCGCGGTTTGACAACATCGGCGGCCTCAAGAACCGCTCGCCGGTGCGTTCGGCCGGGGTGACCGTGGGGCGCGTGTCGTCGATCACGCTGGACCCGCACACCTACCAGGGCCTGGTGACGCTGGAACTCAACAAAGGGGTGGTCTTTCCCAAGGACTCTTCCGCGAAGATCCTGACGGCGGGCCTGCTGGGCGAGCAGTACATCGGCATCGAGCCCGGCGCCGATGAAAAGAATCTGGCCGCCGGCGACATGATCAACCAGACGCAGTCGGCGGTGGTGCTGGAAAACCTCATTGGTCAGTTCCTCTTCAGCAAGGCGGCTGAAGGCGGCGAGAAGCCTGCGCCCTGAGTGCGGGCGCGGCCGAAAACCATCTCATACCAAATCCATGACCCACGACGGAGTTACACGCATGATGGCAGGGTGGATTCGCAAAGCGCTGGCCGTGGGGCTGGGCGTGGTTTTGCTGGCAGGGTGTGCGAGCGCGCCGGATGCGCACCCGGCCGACCCCTGGGAGGGCTTCAACCGCCAGGTTTCCGGGTTCAATGATGCGGTCGACACCGCGGTGCTCAAGCCGGTGGCCACCACCTACCGCGATGTGGTGCCGAGTTCGGTTCGCACGGGGGTGAACAATTTTTTTGGCAACCTGGGGGACGTCTGGTCGGCCGTCAATGCCATGCTGCAGTTGCGGCCGCGTGAAGCGACGGAGAACCTCCTGCGCTTCAATGTCAACACCATTCTGGGCCTGGGCGGTTTGCTGGACATCGCCAGCGAAATGGGCATTCCCCGCACCAAGCTGGATCTGGGGCTGACGCTGGGACGCTGGGGTGTGCCTTCCGGGCCCTATCTGGTGTTGCCGATTTTTGGTCCCTCGTCGGTGCGGGATGCGGGTGGGTTCGTGGTCGACCTGACGGCAGACCCGCTGTCGCAGGTGTCCGACGTGCCCGTGCGCAACTCGCTGACAGTGCTGCGCGTGGTCGATACCCGTGCGGGGCTGTTGCGGGCCACCTCCATGCTGGGTGACGTGGCGCTGGATCCGTACAGCTTTACGCGTGATGTGTATCTCCAGCGCCGGCAGACGCTGATCGAAGACATCGTCGACCAGGGCATTGGCGTGCCCCCCATCGACCGGGAGTGATCCCGTTGACGGCTACAGGCCGTCACATTTTGACGGCAAGCCCTTACCGTCCCGAAACAAAACCGGCGGTTGAGGGTCTTACAGTGACACCGTGTCAGGCGCGCCAACCGGGCGGGCGCTGACCAAGCTCAGAAAGGAACTGCAACATGAAACGACGTCAATGGCTCTCCCAGGCAATGGCCACGGTGGTGCTGGCCGTGGCCCCTCTGGGGTACGCCGTCGCTGCGGACGAGGCGCCGGATGCCCTGATCAAGCGGGTTTCTACCGAAGTGCTCGAAGCGGTCAAGGCCGACGCCGCCATCCAGAAGGGCGACGTCAGCCGGATTTCCTCGCTGGTGGATACCAAAATCATGCCGAACGTGAACTTCACGCGCATGACCTCGTCGGCTGTCGGGCGCTTCTGGCGCCAGGCCACGCCCGAGCAGCAAAAGCAGCTGCAGGACGAGTTCAAGACTCTGCTGCTGCGCACCTATTCCGGTGCGCTGGCCGAAGTGAAGGACCAGTCGCTCAGTTTCAAGCCGTTCCGGGCGGCACCCAACGACACCGAGGTGGTGGTGCGCTCCGAAGTCCGGGGCAAGGGCGATCCCATCCAGTTGGATTACCGCCTCGAAAAGACGGCTGACGGCTGGAAGATCTACGACTTGAACGTGCTGGGTGTCTGGCTGGTGGAAACCTACCGCGCGCAGTTTGCGCAGGAAATCAATGCCAAAGGCATTGACGGACTGATCGCCACGCTGGCGCAGCGCAACAAGTCGGCGGGCAAGGGCTGAGCATGGGCGAATCCGTTGCCGATGCCCAGTTGCCGGAAAAGCTGACGCTGGAGGTGGCGGCTGCCACGCTCACCCAGTTGCAGCCGGTCCTGTCCAGCCGTTCTGGGGAAGAAGTCACCCTGGATGCGGGAGGGCTCAAGGAGTTCGATTCGTCGGCGGTGGCGGTGCTGCTGGAGTTGCGTCGCGAGCTGTTGCGTCAGGGGCGCCGGCTCAAGGTGCTCAATTGGCCGTCCCGTTTGCGGGAGCTGATTGCGCTGTACGGCGTGGCCGAGTTGCTGCCCGCCTGAGCGGGCTGGCCGCCTGTAGCCCACCGGGCAGCAGGCCCATGGGCTTCCCCTTAAAATACCCGGTTCTCCCGCCGGCCGCAGCCGTGCTGCGGCCGGCGGCTGTCTTTCTGGGTTGCCCTTTTCATGCCCGCAGTTTCCTTTCAGAACGTCTCCAAGAGCTACCGCACCGCGCGTGGCGAGCTGCAGGCGCTCAAGGGTGTCAGCTTCGACATCGAGCCCGGTGAGTTTTTCGGTCTGCTGGGGCCGAACGGTGCTGGCAAGACCACCCTCATCAGCATCCTGGCCGGCTTGGCAAGAGCCTCTTCGGGCGCTGTCCGTGTGCATGGGCACGATGTGCGCCAGGACTACGCGGCGGCGCGCCGCCACCTGGGGGTGGTGCCCCAGGAACTGGTGTTCGATCCGTTTTTCAGCGTGCGCGAAACCTTGCGCATCCAGTCGGGCTATTTCGGGATCCGTCACAACGACGCATGGATCGACGAGTTGCTCGACGGTCTGGGGCTGGCCGACAAGGCCGGGGCGAACATGCGCCAGCTTTCGGGCGGCATGAAGCGCCGGGTGCTGGTGGCGCAGGCACTGGTGCACAAGCCGCCGGTGATCGTGCTGGACGAACCGACGGCCGGGGTCGACGTGGAGCTGCGCCAGACCCTCTGGCAGTTTGTGTCCCAGCTCAACCGCCAGGGGAGCACGGTGCTGCTGACGACGCATTACCTGGAAGAGGCCGAGGCTCTGTGCGGCCGCATCGCGATGCTCAAGCAAGGGCAGGTGGTGGCGCTGGCTACCACGTCCGATCTGCTGCGTGGTGCTTCGTCCAATGTGCTGCGTTTCAAGACCGACGACGCACTGCCACCCGACCTGGCCGCCCAGGCGCGCGTGACCGGCCGCGTGGTGCAACTGCCGGCGCAGAACGCGCTGGACGTCGAGCGCATTCTGGCGCGGGTGCGCGAAGCCGGTGCGACGGCGGAGGACATCGAGATCCGCAAGGCCGACCTGGAAGACGTGTTTCTGGAGGTTATGACGGGTGCGGCCGCATCGACGGCCGCCGTGGCTTCCCCTCTGCCCACCGAGGAGCTGAAGGCATGACCGGCTGGCAGACCCTGTTCTACAAAGAGGTGCTGCGCTTCTGGAAGGTTGGCTTCCAGACCGTGGCGGCGCCGGTGATCACGGCCATCCTCTACATGATGATCTTCGGCCATGTGCTGGACGGCAGCCAGAAGGTGTATGGCCAGGTGAACTACACCGCCTTCCTGCTGCCGGGCCTGGTGATGATGAGCGTGCTGCAGAACGCTTTTGCGAACAGCAGTTCATCGCTCATCCAGAGCAAGATCATGGGCAATCTGGTGTTTCTGCTGCTGACGCCGCTGTCGCACCGCGCCTGGTTCGTGGCCTATGTGGGCTCGTCCATCGTGCGCGGGCTGGCGGTCGGTGCCGGGGTCATGGCGGTGACCTGGTGGTACGCCCGTCCGGCCATGGTGGCGCCGCAGTGGATCGTGCTGTTTGCGCTGCTCGGCGCCGGTCTGCTGGGGTCGCTGGGCCTGATCGCCGGGCTCTGGGCCGAGAAGTTCGACCAGATGGCCGCTTTCCAGAACTTCATCATCATGCCCATGACCTTCCTCTCGGGCGTGTTCTACTCGATCCATTCGCTGCCGGCCTTCTGGCAGCAGGTGAGCCACCTCAACCCGTTCTTCTACATGATCGATGGGTTCCGCTACGGCTTCTTCGGCGTCAGCGACGTCTCGCCGTGGTTGAGCCTGACGATCGTGGGGGGGGCGTTCGCTGGGGTGAGCGCCCTGGCGCTGCACCTGCTCAAGACCGGCTACAAGATCCGCCACTGACTTCTCCCCCCCCCATGTCCATGACCGCCGAACAACTCCAGGCCCTCATCAGCGCCGGCCTGCGCTGCGACCACATCGAGGTCACCGGTGACGGCCGCCACTGGGCAGCCGTGATCGTCTCGCCGGAGTTCGAGGGCCTGCGCCCCATTGCCCGGCACCAGCGCGTCTACGCCACGCTGGGCGAGAAGATCCGGACCGATGAGGTGCATGCCTTGTCGATGAAGACCCACACCCCCGCCGAATGGGCGGCCAACCAGGCCTGAGAACCCGCCCCATGGACAAGCTTCGCATCATCGGTGGCCAGCCCCTGCACGGGGAAGTGGTCATTTCCGGCGCCAAGAACGCGGCCCTGCCCGAGCTTTGCGCGACGCTGCTCACCGCGGATGCGGTGACGCTGACCAATGTGCCGCGCTTGCGCGACATTGCGACCATGCGTTCGCTGCTCGATCACATGGGGGTGCAGACGCAAACCCATGGCGAACGCGGAGGCATGGGTTTCCAGGCGCCCGATACGCTCAACCCCGAGGCACCCTACGAACTGGTCAAGACCATGCGCGCTTCGGTGCTGGTGCTCGGCCCGCTGCTGGCCCGTTTCGGGCGCGCCCGCGTGTCCTTGCCCGGCGGGTGTGCGATCGGGGCCCGCCCGGTGGATCAGCACATCAAAGGGCTGCAGGCCATGGGGGCCGAGATCGGTGTCGAACACGGGTACATGGAAGCGCGCCTGCCTGCCGGCCGCACGCGGCTGAAAGGCGCCCGCATCACCACCGACATGGTCACGGTGACGGGTACCGAGAATTTTCTGATGGCTGCCGCACTGGCCGAGGGCGAGACGGTGCTGGAAAACGCTGCCCAGGAGCCCGAGATTCCCGATCTGGCCGAGATGCTGATCGCGATGGGGGCACAGATCGAAGGTCACGGCACCAGCCGCATCCGCATCCAGGGGGTCGAGCGGCTGCACGGTTGCAGCCACCAGGTGGTGGCCGACCGCATCGAGGCGGGCACCTTCCTGTGCGCGGTGGCGGCCACCAGCGGTGATGTGGTGCTGCACCACGCCCGCGCTGACCATCTGGACGCGGTGATCGACAAACTGCGCGAAGCCGGCGCCAGCATCGAAGCCGGTGAAGGCTTCATCCGCGTCAAGAGCCAGGGGCGTCTGAAGGCCCAGAGCTTTCGCACCACCGAATACCCGGGCTTCCCGACCGACATGCAGGCCCAGTTCATGGCCCTCAACTGCGTGGCGCAGGGCAACAGCACGGCCACCGAGACCATCTTCGAAAACCGCTTCATGCACGTGAGCGAGCTCATGCGCCTGGGCGCCAAGATCCAGATCGACGGCAAGGTGGCCGTGGTCGAAGGTGTGGAGAAGCTCTCGGGCGCCACCGTCATGGCCACCGATCTGCGGGCGTCGGCCAGCCTGGTGATCGCCGGGCTGGTGGCCGACGGCGAGACCATCGTCGACCGTATCTACCACCTGGACCGTGGCTACGACCAGATGGAAGCCAAGCTGCGCACGATCGGCGCGAACATCGAGCGGGTGAAATGAACACCCCCGCCGCTCTGCGCGCGACCCCTTCAAGGGGGCAACACCTGCGGTCTGGCAAAACCAGTCCCGCGGTGTTCCCGGTCTGCGGGTACACCGCTTTTGGAGTGAAGTCTTGATTACCTTAGCCCTGTCCAAAGGCCGCATCTTCGACGAAACCCTGCCGCTGCTCGCGGCCGCAGGGATTGAGGTGCTGGAAGATCCCGAAACCTCGCGCAAGCTCATCCTGCCGACCAATCAACCCGGCGTGCGCGTGGTGCTGGTGCGGGCCACCGACGTCCCCACCTATGTGGAGCACGGCGGCGCCGACCTGGGCGTGACCGGCAAGGACACACTGATCGAGCACGGCGGCCAGGGCCTGTACCAGCCGCTGGACCTGCAGATTGCCAAATGCCGCATGAGCGTGGCGGTGCCGGCCGATTTCGACTACGCCTCGGCCGTGCGCCAGGGCTCGCGCCTGACGGTGGCGACCAAGTACACCACCATCGCGCGCGAGTTCTTTGCTGGCAAGGGTGTGCACGTGGACCTGATCAAGCTCTACGGCTCCATGGAGCTGGCGCCGCTGACCGGCATGGCCGATGCCATCGTCGACCTGGTGTCCACCGGCAAGACGCTCAAGGCCAACAACCTGGTCGAGGTCGAGCGCATCATGGACATCAGCTCGCGTCTGGTGGTCAACCAGGCCGCGCTGAAGATCAAGCGCGAAGCCCTTCGCCCCATCATCGACGCCTTCGCTGGCGCCATCACACCCGTTGCATCATGAGCCTGTCTGCAGCCCCGCTTCGCCTGAGTACCGCTTCGTCCGACTTCGAGACGCAGTTTGCGGCGCGGCTGCATTGGTCTTCCGATACCGATCACGCGATCGAGCAGCGCGTGGCCGACATCCTGCGGGACGTGCGGACCCGGGGTGATGCGGCCGTGCTGGAATACACCGCGCGGTTCGATGGCCTGCAGGTGGCGTCGATGGCGGCGCTGGAGTTGACGCAGGCTGATTTCAAGGCGGCTTTTGACGGTTTGCCCGCCGCCCAGCGCGAAGCGCTGCAGAGCGCGGCACGCCGTGTGCGCAGCTACCACGAGGCGCAGAAAAAGGCGTCCGGCGAGAGCTGGACCTACCGCGATGAAGACGGCACCCTGCTGGGCCAGAAGGTCACCCCGCTGGATCGCGTCGGCATCTACGTGCCCGGCGGCAAGGCCGCCTACCCGTCAAGCCTGATCATGAACGCCGTGCCGGCGCACGTGGCAGGCGTGAGCGAAATCATCATGGTGGTGCCGACGCCGGTGCGTGGCAGCGTGGCCACCGGTGGCAGCGGCGCCGCGACGGCCGCGCGTGGCGAGCGCAACGAACTGGTGCTGGCCGCTGCTCACGTGGCTGGCGTCACCCGTGCCTTCACCATCGGCGGCGCCCAGGCCGTGGCCGCACTGGCGTATGGCACCGCCACCGTGCCCAAGGTGGACAAGATCACCGGCCCCGGCAACGCCTACGTCGCCAGCGCCAAGAAACACGTCTTCGGGACCGTGGGCATCGACATGATCGCGGGCCCGAGCGAGATCCTGGTGCTGGCCGACGGCACCACGCCGCCCGAATGGGTCGCCATGGACCTGTTCAGCCAGGCCGAACACGACGAACTGGCGCAGTCGATCCTGCTGTGCCCCGATGCGGCCTACATCGACGCTGTGCAGGCCGAGATTCAGCGCCTGCTGCCGACCATGCCGCGCGCGGCCATCATCGCCAAGAGCCTGAACGACCGCGGTGCGCTGATCCACACGCGCGACATGGAAGAGGCCTGCGCCATCAGCAACCGCATCGCGCCCGAACACTTGGAGGTCTCCAGCCGCGATCCGCACCGCTGGGAGCCGCTGCTCAAGCATGCGGGGGCCATCTTCCTTGGCGCCTACACCAGCGAAAGCCTGGGCGACTACTGCGCTGGCCCCAACCACGTGTTGCCCACCAGCGGCACGGCGCGTTTTTCGTCGCCGCTGGGCGTGTACGACTTCCAGAAACGCTCCAGCCTGATCGAGGTCAGTGAGGTCGGCGCCCAGGGACTGGGCGCCGTGGCCGCAGAGCTGGCCTATGGTGAGGGGCTGCAAGCCCACGCCCGCGCAGCCGAGCTGCGCCTGTCCACCGTGCCGCCGATGCGGTCGCCGACATGAACGCACCGCTCGACCCGAACCCGCTGCGGCACATCCGTGAGGACGTGCAGTCCCTGCATGCCTACGCGATCCAGGATGCGACCGGCCTGATCAAGCTGGACGCGATGGAAAACCCGTTCTCGCTGCCGCCGGCCTTGCAGGCCGCGCTGGGCGAGCGTCTGGGGCGGGTGGCCATCAACCGCTACCCGGGGGATCGCATTGAGGATCTCAGGCAGGCCCTGGCCCGGCACATCGATCTGCCCGCCGGGCAGGCGCTGATGCTGGGCAACGGCTCCGACGAGCTGATCTCGCTGCTGGCCATGGCTTGCGACCGCCCGGGTGCGGCCATCGTGGCGCCGGTGCCGGGCTTCGTGATGTACGCCATGAGTGCCCAGTTGCAGGGCCTGGCGTTTCAGGGCGTGCCGCTCACGGCCGCATTCGAACTGGATGAGGCGGCGATGGTGGCGGCTTTGCGCGCGCACCGTCCGGCCATCACCTACCTGGCTTATCCGAACAACCCCACCGCCAACCTTTGGGACGCGGCCGTGATTCGGCGCCTGATTGCCGAAGCGGCCCGCTTCGGGGGGCTGGTGGTGATGGACGAGGCCTACCAGCCCTTTTCCAGCCGCAGCTGGCTGGATGAGATGCGGGCGGACCCGGTGGCCAATGCGAACGTGCTGCTCATGCGCACGCTGTCCAAGTTCGGCTTGGCCGGCGTGCGTCTGGGTTACCTGGTCGGTCCATCGGCGCTCGTGCACGAGATCGACAAGCTGCGCCCGCCCTACAACGTGAGCGTGCTCAATGCGGAGTGTGCGCTGTTCGCGCTGGAGCACGCCGACGTGTTCGCCCGGCAGGCGGTGGAGATCCGCAGCGAACGCGACCGGCTGGCTTCCGCCCTGGCGGCCATGCCAGGCGTGCACCCGTTCCCGAGTGAAGCCAACATGCTGCTGGTGCGCGTGCCCGACGCCGACCGTGCCTTTGCCGGTCTCAAGGCGCGTGGCGTGCTGGTCAAGAATGTTTCTAAAATGCACCCGTTGCTGGGCCAATGCCTGCGCCTGACGGTGGGCACACCGGAAGAGAACACGCAGATGCTGAACGCCCTGCCTCCCAGCTTATGACTACCCCGACCCCCCTCAGCGCCGCCGCATCCGCTGCCGCCCGCATTGCCGACGTTCAGCGCCACACCGCCGAGACGAAGATCCGTGTTCGTGTGAACCTCGATGGCACCGGTGAGGCGCGCCTGTCTACTGGCATCGGCTTCTTCGATCACATGCTCGACCAGATCGCCCGCCATGGCCTGATCGATCTGGAGATCGACTGCCAGGGCGATTTGCACATCGACGGCCACCACACGGTGGAAGACGTGGGCATCACCCTGGGCCAGGCCTTTGCCAAGGCCGTGGGCGACAAGAAAGGCCTGCGCCGCTACGGCCATGCCTATGTGCCGCTGGACGAGGCGCTTTCGCGCGTGGTGGTCGATTTTTCCGGCCGTCCGGGTCTGCACATGCAGGTGCCGTTCAAGGCCGGCATGATCGGGGCCTTCGACACCCAGCTCACGTTCGAGTTCTTCCAGGGCTTTGTCAACCATGCGGGGGTGACCCTGCACATCGACAACCTCAAGGGGGAAAACGCCCACCACCAGGCCGAGACCGTGTTCAAGGCGTTCGCCCGGGCACTGCGCATGGCCCTGGAGCGGGACGCCCGCTTGGGAGATGCGATTCCCTCGACCAAAGGTTCGCTCTGATTCTTTCTGCCTTTTTCTGGCCGGTTCGATGACATCCAAGACAGTCGCCGTGGTGGACTACGGCAGTGGCAACCTGCGCTCCGTGTCGCAGGCGGTGGCGCACGTGGCCGCCGCCGAGGGGTTTGTGGTGCAAGTCACTTCGGACCCGAATGTGGTGCGCGGCGCCGACCGCGTCGTGCTGCCCGGACAAGGCCACATGGGCGACTGCATGCGCGAGCTGGCCGCCTCCGGCCTTAAGGGCGCGGTGCTTCACGCGGCCGCGAACAAGCCTTTGTTCGGTGTGTGTGTGGGCATGCAGATGCTGCTGCAGCGCAGTGAAGAAGGGCCCACCGATGGCCTGGGCCTGTTCCCGGGCGAGGTGGTGCGCTTTCGGCTCGAAGGCCGGCTGCAGCCCGACGGTAGCCGCTTCAAGGTGCCGCAGATGGGGTGGAACCGTGTTCACCACGCCCTTGGGCGCGGGCCGGCGCACCCGGTGTGGGCCGGCGTGCCCGACGGTGCCTGGTTCTATTTCGTGCACAGCTATTACGCCCGCCCGGCAGAGCCCTCCCACACCACGGGAGAGACGGACTACGGTGGTCGGTTTGCGGCCGCCATCGCCCGCGATAATATTTTTGCCACCCAGTTCCACCCCGAAAAGAGCGCCGACCAGGGTCTGGCGCTCTACCGCAATTTCCTCCTCTGGAAACCCTGAGGACTTTCTGCCTTTCCTGGCTTCTTCATCATGCTGCTGATTCCCGCCATTGACCTCAAAGACGGCCAGTGCGTTCGCCTCAAGCAGGGCGACATGGATCAATCCACCGTATTCGGCGAAGACCCGGCCGCCATCGCCCGGCAATGGGTGGACAAGGGCGCGCGTCGCGTGCACCTGGTCGACCTCAACGGGGCATTCGCCGGCAAGCCCAAGAACGAGGCCGCCATCCGCGCCATCCTGCAGGAGGTGGGCGACGAGGTCGACGTGCAGCTGGGCGGCGGCATCCGCGACCTGGACACCATCGAGCGTTATCTCGATGCAGGCCTGCGTTACGTCATCATCGGCACGGCTGCGGTCAAGAACCCGGGCTTCCTGCAGGATGCCTGCACCGCTTTTGGCGGCCACATCATCGTCGGCCTCGATGCCAAGGATGGCAAGGTGGCGACCGATGGCTGGAGCAAGCTCACCGGCCACGAAGTGGTCGATCTGGCGCGCAAGTTCGAGGACTACGGCGTCGAAGGCATCATCTACACCGACATCGGCCGCGACGGCATGCTCACCGGCATCAACATCGACGCTACCGTGAAGCTGGCCCAGGCCCTGTCGATCCCGGTCATCGCGTCGGGTGGTCTGTCGAACATCGACGACATCCGCCGGCTCTGTGCGGTCGAGAGCGAGGGGGTCGAAGGCGTGATCTGCGGCCGCTCCATCTACAGCGGCGATCTGGACTTCGAAGCCGCGCAGCGGCTGGCCGACGAGCTCAACGGATGAAACCCGCCGGAGCCACCCCGGTGCATGAGCGGGTGGCCCTGCAGCAGCTCGCCTGCCACCGTCTGTACTGGCCCGGCGGTGATGCGGTCTGCGTGGCCGAACACGGTGCCCAGGTGCTGTCGTGGATGGCCGGGGGCAGCGAGCGTCTCTACCTCAGCCCACGTGCCGTGCTCGATGGCAGCGCGGCCATCCGCGGTGGCATTCCGGTGTGCTGGCCACAGTTTTCGGATCGGGGCCCGTTGCCACGCCATGGCTGGGTCCGCCAGGTGCCGTGGCGTTTCGCGCGGGCAGAACTCGGTGTGGCCGAGGCCAGCCTGCGCTTCGAAATCGACCCGGCGGCGTGCCGCCCGGCGGGTGTCGACTGGCAGCACCGGTGCCGGCTGGCGCTGACCGTGACGCTGTCATCGGGCTGTCTCACCGTTTCTTTGGCCATCCACAACGAAGGCCCTACGGTGCTCCCGTTCACCGGCGCATTGCACACCTATCTGGCGCTTGATGACGCCAACAGGGCTTCCGTTTCCGGCTGGCCGGACGGTGGCCGTGGTTGGGATTCGGTGCGTGGCGCGCCCTGTCCGGTGCTGCCGGCGCTGCCCCTGCAGGGTGAGATTGACCGTATCCTGCCCGCCGCCCCCGAGGGCCTGGGCGTGGACGATGGCACGAAGCGCCTAGCCGTCACCCAGGTGGGGTGGTCCGACACCGTGGTCTGGAATCCGGGGCCCGACAAGGCGGCGGCCATGGCCGATCTGCCCCCGGGTGGTGAGCGGCGTCTGGCTTGCGTGGAGGCCGCGCAGGCACTCGCTGTCGCCGAAGTGGCACCTGGCGCGACCTGGGTGGGCCACCAACGGCTGGTGCTGGCCTGAGTGGCCGGCTTTTTCAATCGCTGACACAAGGTTTTCCATGCTGGCGAAACGCATCATCCCCTGCCTGGACGTGACCGGCGGTCGCGTCGTCAAAGGCGTCAACTTCGTCGAACTGCGCGATGCCGGTGATCCGGTCGAGATCGCGGCGCGCTACAACGAGCAAGGTGCCGACGAACTCACGTTCCTGGACATCACCGCAACCAGCGATGGCCGCGATCTGATCCTGCACATCATTGAAGCGGTGGCCTCGCAGGTCTTCATCCCGCTGACGGTGGGGGGCGGTGTCCGCACGGTGGAAGACGTGCGCCGCCTGCTCAATGCCGGCGCCGACAAGACCAGCTTCAACTCGGCCGCCATCGCCAACCCGCAGGTGATTCGCGAGGCGTCCGACAAATATGGTGCCCAGTGCATCGTGGTGGCCATCGACGCCAAACGCCGTCAAGGGGATGACGTGGCAACGCGCGGCGAGGGCTGGGATGTCTACAGCCACGGCGGGCGCAAAAACACCGGACTGGATGCCGTGGCCTGGGCCCGGCAGATGGCCGAATTCGGTGCGGGCGAAATTCTGCTGACCAGCATGGACCGCGATGGCACCAAGTCGGGCTTCGATCTGGCGCTGACGCGGGCGGTGTCCGACGCGGTGAGCGTGCCCGTCATCGCTTCCGGCGGGGTGGGTGATCTCGACCATCTGGCCGACGGGGTGCAGCAGGGTGGCGCCGACGCGGTGCTGGCCGCCAGCATCTTCCACTATGGCGAATACACCGTGGCCCAGGCCAAGCAACGCATGGCCGAGAGAGGCATTCCCGTCAGGCTCTGAGCAGGCGGCTCAGGCGCCCGGTGGCGGGGCCAGCCGCTCCTGGCGCTCCAGCCGGTCTTCCAGTTCGCCGAGGCTGGCGCTCAGACCGTTGCTGGTCTGCTCGAACAGGCGGGCGAGTTCGGCGTGTGATCGCTCGATCTGCTGCTGCAGCGCGTTGGCTTGGGTCTGCTGCTGGTTCTCGAGATGCGCCACCTGCGACCGCAGATCGTCCCTCAGTTCGGCAATGCGGGAGGCCTCGGCCTTGTCGGCCAGTTGCCGCTGTTCGGCCGCCTCGCGGCTGATGCGGCGCACCTCCATCAGGTGGGTGGTCTGGTTGAACACCAGAGCCAGCAGAAAGACCACGAGCACCAGGGCCAGCAGGCCCAGCAGCACCAGACCCATCGGGGCCTGCACTTCGGTGACGGCGAAGTTCAGGGTGGTCGGCCGGAAGATCTCGTCCAGATTGAGGGCCACGAAACCTGCCACGAGCAGCAGGCAGGCAACGAGGATGAGGGTGCGGGCTTTCATGGGCGTCTCCGGAAATGCAAGGCCGGACCATGGTACCCCGAAGGCCCGCGGCGATGGGGGAGGACGCGTGATAGATTCACGGGATGAACTGGTTGGATGACGTGAAATGGGATGCGCAGGGCCTGGTGCCCGTGATCGCGCAGGAACAAGGCAGTGGCGACGTGCTCATGTTTGCCTGGATGAACCGCGAAGCGCTGCAGAAAACGGCCGAGCTCGGGCGGGCGGTGTACTTCAGCCGCTCGCGCAGCAAGCTCTGGTTCAAGGGCGAAGAGTCCGGGCACGTGCAGACCGTGCACGAAATCCGGCTCGACTGCGACAACGATGTGGTGCTGCTGAAGGTGACCCAGCTCGGGCACGAACCCGGTATTGCCTGCCATACCGGGCGGCACAGCTGTTTCTACAGCGTGCTGCGCGATGGCGCCTGGACGCCGGTGGACCCGGTGCTCAAGGATCCCGAATCCATCTACCAATGAACGCATGACTTCTACCGACTCGCTGGACCGCCTCGCTGCGGTCATCGAAAGCCGCAAGCCCGCCCATGGCGGTGACCCGGAGAAAAGCTATGTGGCGCGTCTGCTCCACAAAGGGCCGGATGCCTTTCTGAAAAAAATCGGTGAAGAGGCCACGGAATCGGTCATGGCCGCCAAGGACATTGACCACGGCGGCGATCCGCAAAAGCTGGTGAACGAAGTGGCCGATCTCTGGTTCCATTGCATGGTGGCGCTGGCCCATTACGGCAAGTCGCCAGCTGATGTGGTGGCCGAACTGGCGCGGCGCGAAGGCCTCAGTGGCCTGGAAGAAAAAGCGCTGCGCAAGGCACAAACCCGGGAGGCCGGGGAGTGAGCCAGCACCCTTTTCTGGAGAGATCGTGATGAACGACCCGCGTAATGTGATCGATGTGCAGGACAAGAGCGACGAGGCAGCAGAATCGCTGCGCACGATCGGCTGGGTGAGTTACCTGTTGCACCTGGTCGTGGCCATTGCGGCCGTCGTGCCGGGCGCCCAGGTGGGGATCGGTATTCTGCTGGTGGCCCTGGTCATCGATTTGGTCAAACAGTCCGACGCTGCGGGCACCTGGCAGGCCAGCCATTTTTCATGGCGGATCCGGTCGGTGCTGTGGGCGGGCATCCTGTACCTCGTCACCTTGCCATTGTGGCTGCTGTTTTTGCTGCCAGGCATGCTTGCCTGGGTGGTGATTTCCGTCTGGTTCCTCTACCGCATCGTCAAAGGCATGGTGCGGATGAACGCCGGGCAGGCCATGCCCGATTGATACCTCTTTTGTGCCCACCATGAGTGCCCACGACCCCGACTGCATTTTCTGCAAGATCATTGCTGGCCAGATCCCCTCGCGCAAGGTGCACGAGGACGACGAACTCTACGCCTTTCACGACATTGCGCCCTGGGCGCCCGTGCACTTCCTGATTGTGCCGAAGCAGCACATCCCTTCCATGGCGCAGCTGACGGTTGAGCACGAGCGCTTGCTGGGTCGGATCATGGTGCTGGCGCCCAAGCTGGCCATGGAGCAGGGCTGCAACCCGTATCCTGAAGGCGGGTTCCGCATCGTGTGCAACACCGGCACAGAAGGGGGGCAGGAAGTCCACCACCTGCACGTCCATGTCATGGGTGGCCCCCGCCCCTGGGCGCGCGGTTGAATCCGTGCGCGCTGAACTCCGGGGCGGCGCGTAGAATCCCAGCAACGGTACCCGTAGCTCGGGTACGACCTGAATCAAATATTGTTGGAGAGCGACATGGGTTCCTTTTCGATCTGGCATTGGTTGATCGTGCTGCTGATCGTGGTCATGGTGTTTGGCACCAAGAAGCTGAAGAACATCGGCTCCGATCTCGGCGGGGCGGTGAAGGGCTTCAAGGACGGGATGAAAGAAGGGGGTGCCGATGCACCACCGGCTGCCGGCCAGGTCACCCAGGACGCTTCGCGTGCCGACAAGGCCGCGATCGATGTCGAGGCCAAGCAAAAAAGCTGACCGAAAACGATGGCCTCCCTGCCGGGAGGCGATGGCGGTCTGGGCTTCTGATGCCGGGCTGCGGCTTTCCCACGGGTAATCTTGCATGATTGATCTGGGCATTTCCAAGCTCGCGCTTATTGGCGCAGTGGCGCTGATCGTCATCGGCCCCGAAAAGCTTCCGCGCGTGGCCCGCACTGTGGGGACCTTGCTGGGCAAGGCACAGCGGTATGTGGCCGACGTCAAGGCCGAAGTCAATCGGTCGATGGAACTTGACGAGCTGCGCAAGATGAAAGAGTCGGTCGAAAGCGCGGCCCGCGACGTCGAGACTTCGGTCGGCAGTGGCGTCAATGATTTTGAAAAATCGTGGTCGGAAGCGACGGCTGGGCTGGATGGTCAGGCTTCTTCCGGCATGGACGACGCCCTGAGCGCGTTGGGCGCGCCGGTCTACCCGGCCTACAAGCACCCCGGCAAAAACTGGCGCATCAAACAGACCGCCATGCCCCAGTGGTACAAGGCCCGTTCTGGCGTGCGCACGCGCGCCCTGTCTGGTGCGGCTCGTGTGGCGCGCTATCGCCCACGCTCATCTTCTGCGTCCCGCTGATGTCCGACTCCAAAGACCCCGCCGACGAACTGGCCGGCACCGAGCAGCCCTTTGTCCAGCACCTGATGGAGTTGCGTGATCGCCTGCTCTACGGCATGGCGGGATTGGGCATTTGCATGGCATTGCTGGCGATCTGGCCAGGGCCCAGTGGTCTGATCGATCTGATCGCCGTGCCCATCCTGTCGCACATGCCTGCCGGCACGGAGAAATTGATCGCGGTGGGCGTGTTCTCGCCGTTCTTTGTGCCCCTCAAGGTGTTGGCCATGGCGGCTTTGCTGATGTCGCTGCCCTGGTGGATGTACCAGATATGGGCGTTTGTGGCGCCAGGCCTGTACAGCCATGAGAAGCGCTTTGCCGTGCCTCTGATCATCGTGGGCAGCCTGCTGGCTTACATGGGCATCGCCTTTGTGCAGTTTTTTGTCCTGGACAAGATGTTCGGCTTCATTCAGCAGTTCACGCCCAAAAGCGTGGCGGCCACGCCAGACATCGCTTCCTATGTCGAGGCCATTCTGTCGCTGTACCTCGCCTTTGGCCTGGCTTTCCAGGTGCCGATCGTGGTGGTGCTGCTGGTCAAGATGGATCTGGTCACCGTGGAAAAGCTCAAGGAATTCCGGGGTTATTTTGTCGTGCTGGCCTTCATCATCGCGGCGGTGGTCACGCCGCCCGATGTGATTTCCCAGCTGGCGCTGGCCGTTCCCATGTGCCTGCTGTACGAGCTGGGCATCTGGGGTTCGCAGTGGTTTGTCCGGAGCACCCAGGCACCGGCCACGCCCGAAGATTCAGCTTCCTAAGGCGTCGCAGGCGGTGCGGTGGCAAGAGCCACAACACCGCTCCTCCCCAAAGCTTCAGCGCTGGCCGTTGGTTTGCCGGGGCAGATTGCGCCTACCCGGGACCACTTGCAGGTGCTGCGCGCCTTCTTTGCGGACCACCTCCAGAGATGCCGGCTGACCCGGCGGAAGGGCCGCGACTGCCGACAGCAGCTGGGCGACGTTGTTGACCGACTTGCCTGCCACCTGGGTGATGACGTCTCCCGGGCGGAGGCCGGCCTGTGCGGCAGGGCCGTTCTGGAGCACGCCCGTGATGATGACGCCGGTACCCGGCGGCACACCGAAGTTCTCGGCAAGTTCGGAAGTGAGGTCCTGGGGTTCCACGCCGATCCATCCCCGGGTGACTTGGCCGTCCCGCACGATGGCCTCCATGACGCTGCGGGCGGTGGAGGTGGGGATGGCAAACCCAATGCCCATTGATCCGCCTGAGCGGGAATAAATGGCCGTATTGATGCCCATCAGGTGGCCGTTGGTGTCTACCAGTGCGCCACCGGAGTTGCCGGGGTTGATGGCCGCGTCGGTCTGGATGAAGTTCTCAAAGGTGTTGATGCCCAGTTGCGTGCGTCCCAGGGCGCTGACGATGCCGCTGGTGACGGTCTGCCCCACACCAAAGGGGTTGCCGATGGCCAGGACAGCATCGCCGATGGCCAGTGCGTCCGAATCACCCAGCGTGATCACGGGCAGCGATTGAAGGTCGACCTTGAGCACGGCCAGGTCGGTGTCCGGGTCGGTACCGATGACCTGGGCGGGACTGCGTCGGCCGTCATTGAGCAGAACCTCGATCTGGTCGGCTTCCTCGATCACATGGTTATTGGTGAGGATGTAGCCGGCGGGACTGACGATGACGCCTGAACCGAGGCCGCTTTGCCGCTGGGATTGGCCCTGGTCGCCAAAAAAGAAACGAAACCAGGGGTCAGAGGCCTGAGGATTGGTTTCCGTGGCTTTGCTGGTGTTGATGCTGACCACGGCGGGCGAAGCGGCCTGGGCTGCCGAGCGGAATCCCGCCGTCGTGGCCTGGGCGCCATCTCCCGGAGGGGTCGAAGACTCCAGAACCGGCACGATCATGGGCAGAGAGGGCTTGCGGTTGAGCCATTCGGGCCGCAAGGTGGCGACCACAAAATAAGCTGCCAGCAGCACGGTGACGGATTGGGCGAAGACCAGCCAGAGTCGTTTCATGAGAAGCGCAGCAAAGTTCTGTTGGCGAAGAGACGCAAACGTGATGCGCATTGTCCTGCATCTGCATTCTGTTTCACGGGTTCATGCGAATTGATGCAGATCAACGCACCTGAACAGGGCATGGCTTGCAATGGTGCTCCCCTCAGTATCTCTAAGGAGAGAAGACGATGAAAGCATTGGTGGATCTGTTCTCGACCGACTACGGCCTCTTCAGCATTGCCGGCATCATTTTCATGATCGGTATGGCAATCTGGTTCATCCGATTTTTTCTGCGCAAGGTGAATGAGGCGCCGCGCAGCGAGGGGTAAGGTTCCGACGCGGGCGAGTGCGTCCCGCACGCTGTCAGAATGCGGGCATGCAAGCACCCGCTGATCGCACGCTTTTGTTGCAAACCCTCGATACGCTGCTGCAGCCAGCCCAGTTTCGCGACTACGGTCCCAACGGCCTCCAGGTCGAGGGCCGGGCTCGGATCAGGAAGCTGGTGTCTGGTGTGACGGCCAGTCTGGCACTGATCGATGCCGCTATCGCCGAAGGGGCCGACGCCATTCTGGTGCACCATGGCCTTTTCTGGCGGGGGCAAGATGGCCGGGTCGTCGGGTGGATGAAACAACGCCTGTCCCGTCTATTGGCGCACGACATCAGTTTGTTCGCCTATCACCTTCCGCTGGATGCCCACCCCACGCTCGGAAACAATGCCCAACTGGCCGCCCGGTTGGGTCTGGAGCGGTTCGGTGGCTTGGAGGGCTGCTTCGGGGACCAGGCGCTGGGCTGGTTGGGGTGCACCGCTCCCGTCACCGCGCAGGCCTTGGCGGATCGGATCGAAGGCTCTTTGGGACGTGCGGTGACTTTGGTGGCCAATGAGGCCAGCCGGCCGGTGGAGCGGGTGGCGCTCTGCACCGGCGGTGCGCAAGGCTACTTCGAGGCGGCGATTGCGGCCGGCGCAGACCTGTTCATCACGGGCGAAATATCCGAGCCACAAGCCCACTACGCTCGCGAAAGCGGCGTGGCCTACGTCGCCTGCGGCCATCACGCTTCGGAGCGCTATGGGGCGCCGGCGGTGGGCGCGCATGTGGCCGGGGAGCTCGGCATGGAGCATGTGTTCATCGATATTCCCAATCCTGCCTGAAGGGGTTGCGCATGCAGTCCGAACGCCCTTCCCGCCCCATCGTCCTCACCATGGGCGATCCGGCCGGTGTGGGGCCGGAAATCATTGCCAAGGCCTTGATGCAACGGCCGGAATGGGGTCAGCGTGTTCTGGTGGCGGGCGATGTGCCCTCGCTGAAGCGGGCGCAGGCCTTGCTGGGGGCTGGGCCGGAATGGGTGGAGGTGTCCGATCTGAATGCGTGGCTGCATGTGCCGGTAGGGGCTCCGGTGGTGATACAGGCATGCGCTTTGCATGAGCCTGTGTCCTGGGGGGGGATTTCTGCCTCTGCGGGGCGGGCTGCAGCGGATTGCATCGCCTGGGGTGCAACGGCGGTGCTGGCCGGGCGGGCGAGGGCTTTGGTGACCGCGCCCATCCACAAAGAGGCCTTGCATGCGGCAGGTGTTCCTTATCCCGGGCACACGGAAATGCTGCAGGCGCTGTCAGCGGCTTATGCGGGGGTCTCGTCGGATCGTATGCCGGTTCGCATGATGCTCAGCGCGCCAGGGCTGCGTACTGTGCTGGTGAGCATCCATGTGGCGTTGCGGGAGGCCATAGCGGCGGTGACGTTCGATCAGGTGTTGGAGACGTTGCGCATTACGGCCGACTATTTTGCGCGCCATGGTCTGCCGCAGGCACGCATTGCGGTGGCTGGACTGAACCCCCACGCCGGAGAGGGGGGGCTGTTCGGACGAGAGGAACTGGAAGTGATTGCGCCAGCAATCGCGGCTGGCAGGGATCGCGGCTGGAACGTGTCAGGTCCGTATGCACCTGATACGGTGTTCATGCGGGCCCGGCAAGGGGCGTTCGATGCCGTGGTGGCGATGTACCACGACCAAGGGCTCATTCCGGTCAAGCTGATGGGGTTGGAGCACGGCGTCAACACCACGTTGGGCCTGCCTCTGATTCGCACCAGCCCTGATCACGGTACGGCCTTCGATCTGGCAGGGACAGGTCAAGCCAGTGCGGCGAGCCTTTTGGCTGCGCTTGACGAAGCCTGGCAGACCGCTGCCCGGTCGCCTGGGCCTGGCGAGCTCTGAGGCAGTCGCAAAAAAAGCTGCCGACTCCGGCAGCGGCCATGGATGTCCGAGGGGTTTATTTGCGCAGGCTATCGCGGATGTCTCGCAGCAACTGCACCTCCTCCGTCGGGCCTGCTGGCGGCGGCGGAGGGGTCTCGCGCTTGAGGCGGTTGACCTGCTTGACCATCACGAAGATGACAAACGCCAGGATGATGAAGTTGAGTGCGATGGTGATGAAGTTGCCGTAGGCGAGCACTGCGCCAGCTTCCTTGGCCTTGGCCAAAGGCAAGCCCGCAGCCTGTCCCGCCAGAGGGACGTAGTAGCTGGAAAAATCCAGCCCGCCAAAAATCTTGCTGACCACCGGCATGATCACGTCATCCACCAGAGAGCTGACGATCTTGCCAAACGCCCCCCCAATGATGACGCCAACTGCCAAGTCCATCACATTGCCCTTCAGGGCGAATTCTTTGAATTCACTCGCTATGCTCATCATCGCGCTCCGCGGCGAGGGCTGCACCGTGCAGCCCTCTTGTTTTCATTTTCTCACAGAGCACCTTGGTATTAACGGAGGGGCTCTTTTGCCGAAGGCAAGGGGCTGACCCTGGCTGGTGCTGTGTCCCGAAAGGTTCGGGAGGCGGTTTTGGGCTTCGGTACAATGCAATGTTGACCTTGGTATTGCCCCGTTTCGAAACGTCATTGAAAGTTCCCCATGAGTGAAGCAACCGTCGATGCGACTGTGGACAGCAGTCGCCGAACCTGGCTGATCACTTCCTGCGCCATGGGTGGCGTGGGAGCCGCAGCCGTTGCCGTGCCTTTCGTGAGCACCTTCCAGCCGTCGGAGCGGGCCAAGGCCGCTGGCGCTGCGGTCGAGGTCGATATTTCGGCCGTCCAGCCTGGCGAGAAAATCGTTGTGGAGTGGCGAGGCAAGCCAGTGTGGATCATGAAGCGCACGGCCGAGCAGCTCAAGTCGCTGGAAGAGGACGAGGCGCAACTGGCCGACCCGAATTCCGATCGCAAGGCGTATCCCACGCCGGAGTACGCCAAGAACCGCCACCGCTCCATCAAGCCCGAGGTGTTTGTGGGCGTGGGCATCTGTTCGCACCTGGGGTGTTCGCCTATCGACAAGTTCGCCGTTGGTGCGCAGCCTTCGTTGCCTGAAGACTGGAAGGGCGGTTTCCTCTGCCCTTGCCATGGTTCCACTTTCGACCTGGCGGGCCGGGTGTTCAAGAACAAGCCGGCTCCGGACAATCTGGAAGTGCCGCCGCACTACTACGTGTCGGACACGGTGCTGCTCATCGGCGAAGACAAGAAGGCCTGACAGGCCCTGGCGCACCGACCAACAGAGGCTGACATGGCTGAATTCAAAGAACTCCCCCCCGATGCTCCCGCTGGCCAGAAGGTCGTGAACTGGTTCGAGAACCGGTTTCCTACCGCTTTCTCGGCTTACCGCGTTCACATGTCGGAGTACTATGCTCCGAAGAACTTCAACTTCTGGTACATCTTCGGTTCGCTGGCGTTGCTGGTGCTCGTGATCCAGATCGTCACTGGCATTTTTCTGGTGATGCACTACAAGCCCGACGCCAACCTGGCGTTTGCCTCTGTCGAGTACATCATGCGCGATGTGCCCTGGGGCTGGCTGATTCGCTACATGCACTCCACCGGGGCATCGGCCTTCTTTGTGGTGGTGTATCTGCACATGTACCGTGGCCTGATCTACGGCTCCTACCGCAAGCCGCGTGAGTTGGTCTGGGTTTTCGGTTGTGCCATCTTCCTGGCACTGATGGCCGAGGCCTTCATGGGTTATCTGCTTCCCTGGGGCCAGATGTCCTACTGGGGCGCGCAGGTGATCGTGAACCTGTTTTCCGCCATCCCCTTTGTCGGCCCTGATCTGGCCATCCTGATCCGTGGCGACTTCGTGGTGGGCGATGCCACGCTCAACCGCTTCTTCAGCTTCCACGTGATTGCTGTGCCCCTGGTTTTGCTGGGTCTGGTGGTGGCGCACTTGCTGGCGCTGCACGATGTGGGTTCCAACAATCCGGATGGTGTGGAAATCAAGGCCGGTCCGAAGGGCAACCGCTGGTCCAAGGATGCACCGGCCGATGGCGTGCCGTTCCATCCCTACTACACCGTGCACGATGTGTTTGGTGTGGCTGTGTTCCTGATGGTGTTCTCGGCCATCGTGTTCTTCGCGCCTGAGTTTGGCGGCTACTTCTTGGAGTACAACAACTTCATCCCGGCCGATCCGCTGAAGACCCCGCCGCATATTGCACCGGTCTGGTACTTCACACCGTTCTACTCCATGCTGCGTGCGATAACGACCGAAATGATGTACGCCCTCATGGCTTGTGTGTTGGCTGGCGCCGTTCTGGGCGTCGTCAAGACCAAGCTCGGCGGTTTGGCCAAGGGCGTGGTTGTCGGCGCTGCGCTGGTGCTGATTGCCCTGATGTGGGCGATCGATGCCAAGTTCTGGGGTGTGGTGGCCATGGGTGGTGCGGTCATCATCCTCTTCTTCCTCCCTTGGCTGGACCACAGCCCGGTCAAGTCGATCCGCTACCGTCCGAGCTGGAACAAATGGCTCTACGCCGTCTTCGTGATCAATTTCCTGATCCTCGGCTACCTGGGTATTTTGCCGCCGTCGCCTATCGGTGAGCGTGTGTCCCAGGTGGGTACGCTGTTCTATTTCGGCTTCTTCCTGCTGATGCCCTGGTGGTCGCGTCTGGGTGAATTCAAGCCCGTGCCCGCGCGCGTGAACTTCACGGCCCATTGAGTCAAAAGTCCCAGCGGAGAAATATCCCCATGAAAAAGATGCTTCTGGGCTTTGTGCTCACCTTGGGTCTTGCCGGTGCCGCGCAGGCTGCGGGTGGTGGCTTCCCGATCGACAAGGCTCCCAACCGAACCAACGACATGGCGGCGCTGCAAAACGGCGCCAAGATCTTTGTCAATTACTGCCTGAGCTGCCATTCCGCGGCGTTCATGCGCTTCAACCGCTTGCGCGATATTGGGCTGGATGACAAGCAGATTGCTGAAAACCTGACCTTCACTACCGACAAGATCGGTGAGACGATGAAGGCGGCTATTGATCCCAAGCAGGCCAAGGAGTGGTTCGGCGCCAACCCGCCCGACCTGACGGTGATCGCACGGTCGCGTTCGGGCCCGGGCTACACCGGTGCCGACTACATTTACACCTTGCTGCGGACTTACTACCGCGATGACACCAAGGCGACCGGCTGGAACAACATGGTGTTCCCCAGCATCGGCATGCCCAACCCACTTTGGGAGCTGCAGGGCGAGCGCGCCCCGGTTCAGGAAAAAGTGGGGAGCCATGGCCATGAGGTCGACGTTCTCAAGGGCTGGCAAGATGTAAAGCCTGGCAAGATGACGCAGGCCGAGTTCGATCAGAACGTAGGCGATCTGGTGGCGTACCTGCAGTGGATGGGGGAGCCGGCCCAGAACAGCCGTGTGCGCATCGGCGTCTGGGTCATGATCTTCCTGGCGGCCTTTGCCCTTGTGGCTTGGCGCCTGAACGCAGCGTTCTGGAAAGACGTCAAGTAATTTTCCTCTGGAGCCGGCCTGCCGCCGTCAAGGCGTCGGGGTTGGCTGCCCACAGTGGCAGGGCCGTGTCGAGCAAATGCTCTCCAGGTCCTCCACTGTTTTTTGCATTAAGGAGTCTCTCACATGATGGTCTTGTACTCGGGCACCACCTGCCCTTACTCCCACCGTTGCCGCTTCGTGCTGTTCGAGAAGGGCATGGATTTCGAGATCCGCGATGTGGATCTGTACAACAAGCCCGAAGACATCAGCGTGATGAATCCTTACGGGCAGGTGCCGATTCTGGTCGAACGTGATCTCATCCTGTACGAGTCGAACATCATCAACGAGTACATCGACGAGCGCTTTCCGCATCCTCAGCTGATGCCGGGCGACCCGGTGGACCGTGCGCGCGTGCGCCTCTTTCTGCTGAACTTCGAGAAAGAGCTGTTCACCCATGTGTCCGTGCTGGAATCGCGTGCAGCGAAGGGCAATGACAAGGCGCTGGAAAAAGCGCGAGCGCATATCCGTGACCGTCTGACCCAACTGGCGCCGGTGTTCCTGAAGAACAAGTACATGCTGGGTGACAACTTCTCGATGCTGGACGTGGCCATTGCGCCGCTGCTGTGGCGCCTCGATTTCTATGGCATCGAGTTGAGCAAGAATGCGGCGCCGTTGCTGAAGTACGCGGAGCGCATTTTTTCCCGTCCGGCTTACATCGAGGCGCTCACGCCCTCGGAAAAGGTCATGCGCAAGTAACAAGGTTGTGGCACCCGGCCAATCTGGGTGCCCATCTGATGGATTCCATGAGTCTGAGTCAACAGGAACTCCCTTCTACGCGTCCCTATCTGCTGCGTGCGCTGCACGAGTGGTGCACCGATCACGGGTTTTCTCCGTACATCGCTGTACAGGTCGATGCGTCGGTGCAGGTTCCGCAGGAATACGTGAAAAACGGCGAGATCGTTTTGAACGTGAGTTTTGACGCCACCAACGGCTTGCGTCTGGGCAACGATTACATCGAGTTCAAGGCGCGATTCGGAGGGGTTGCCCGCGAGATCATCATTCCCGTGGGCCATGTGATCGCCATCTACGCCCGTGAGAACGGGCAAGGCATGGCCTTTCCTCCGCCGGCTGTCTCCGAGGTCCTGCCCACAGCGGCGGCCGATGCGGAGCGGACGCCCTTGCGTGCGGTTCCCAGTGATGAAGGGGCGGTGTCGGATGAGGCTGGTGAGCTACCACCGGATGGCCCGACTTCGGGTGGTGGCGGGCGATCGCACCTCAAGCGCGTCAAGTAGAATTCTTAACCTCGGAAACGGGGTTGTGGCCGCTTTAGCTCAGTTGGTAGAGCACTCGCCTTGTAAGCGATAGGTCGTCTGTTCGAGTCAGACAAGCGGCACCACGGTCTGCCCACCGAGCGTTGAGATGCGGCGGGAGTCAATTTCCCGTTCCGTGGGGCCTCACTCACCGCGATGCCGCTTGGATTTTGATGCGGATCGAGGTAACCTTTGCCCCCTTTTGGTTCAGTTCCTGCTGGATGGCGGGGACAAGCTGTCTCAGTTTGGATGCGGCGGTGGCATTGCCGACCAACAGACACCAGTCGTCGTCTTGCAGGGGCCCCGCTTTGACATGGCGCCGCAAGGGTGCGGGAATCAGCTGCTGGATCATGGTCAAGTGGCGGCTGGATTCCTGGATTCGTTGCTGAAGGCTGGCCAGGGTCGGAGCGTGGGTGACGGCTTCTTCGAGGCTCACCATGCCGCTGCGACGAGGTGTTGCGTTCATGGGCAGCAAGTGCGGTCGTTGGGAAAGGTTCAAGCGTGCACATCATTATCACGGATGCTTGGTTGGCTCAGAGCCGGGCTCTGCATCTCAATGGGTGGAAATTGCTGGGTGCTGCAGCGTTGGGCTCTCTGATGTTGATGCTCGGAGCGGTCGCGGCATACCACTGGGTTTTTCTGGAAGGGGTGCGCAAAGGCTGGCCGGGTTTTGCTTCGGTGGCGCGTATCGTGACGCAGGGGGAGCTCGATGCCCGGTCGCTGTATATGCGAGAAAACCTGGACGTGATGGCGCGCCGGCTGGGTGAAATGCAGGCCCGCATGATGCAGATCGAGTCGCTGGGGGAGCGAGTGGCCGGTTTGGCGGGCTTGAATCCGGCGGACTTCAAGACCTTGCCCGGAGCTGGCGGCATGCTGATCGGCGAGCGCGCGCTGACCGTGGACGAACTCGGACAGGCGATGGATCAACTGGATGTGTCGAGCGGCTCCCGTATTGACTGGCTGACAGCGGTGGAGTCGCGGCTGTTTGACCAGAAGATCCAGCGCAGTCTGGTGCCCACACAGGAACCCGTGACGGGGGGGCGTGTCGGTTCTCCGTTCGGATTCCGGATCGACCCCTTCACGGGGCGTTCGGCGCTGCACACCGGCCTTGATTTCCCCTCGGACGTCGGGACGCCGATCTTGGCCGCTGCCGGCGGCGTGGTGGTGGTGCAGGAGTACCACCCGGCTTACGGGAACATGGTGGAGATCGACCATGGCAACAACCTGATTACCCGCTATGCCCACACCTCGAAGGTACACGTCAAAAAAGGTGATCTGGTCAAGAGGGGTCAGCGAATTGCGGACGTGGGGTCCACGGGCCGTTCCACCGGCCCGCACCTCCATTTTGAGGTGTGGGTTTCGGGGGTTCCGCAGGATCCGCGCCGTTTTCTGGATGCGGGGGAAAACATGGCGGCAGCCGAAGTGTCCAGCAAGGCGTCGGTGGTCCGGCGTTGACCTCGTGGGCGAGCAGCAGGAGCGGCAGCTAAAATGCCTGTTTGCTCTTGAATATCTTGCGTCGGCGGGCATCTGAGTCGTTTCTGGCTTTCCGACAGCCCTTTTCGGGACTTCCGATCTTTCTTGCCCTGGCAGCGCGCATTCGGTGCGCCTGCGGGCCCGCACTATGGCCACAAACTTCCTCACCAAGATCTTCGGTAGCCGCAACGACCGCCTGATCAAGACCTACCGCAAGACTGTTGAGCGCATCAACGCACTGGAGCCGAAGTTCGAAAAGCTCAGCGATGCCGAACTGCAGGCACAGACCGGTACGCTCCGCCAGCGTGTGGCCGCTGGCGAGACTCTGGATGCCCTGTTGCCGGAAGCCTTTGCGGTGGTGCGTGAGGCCAGCAAGCGCGTGATGAAGATGCGGCACTTCGACGTGCAGCTCATCGGGGGCATTGCCCTGCACTCGGGCAAGGTCGCTGAAATGCGTACCGGTGAAGGCAAGACCCTGACGGCGACACTGCCGGTGTACCTGAATGCCCTGGCAGGCAAGGGCGTGCACGTGGTGACGGTGAACGATTACCTGGCCACGCGCGATGCCCAATGGATGGGGCGCCTGTACAACTTTCTGGGCTTGTCGGTCGGGGTCAACCTGCCCCAGATGCCTCGTGAAGACAAGCAGGCAGCCTACCAGGCGGACATCACGTACGGGACGAACAATGAGTACGGCTTCGATTACCTGCGGGACAACATGGTCTACGAGTCGGGTGACCGGGTGCAGCGCCCGCTGCACTACGCCATCGTCGACGAGGTGGACTCGATCCTCATCGATGAAGCTCGCACTCCCCTGATCATCAGCGGCCAGGCCGAAGACCAGACGCCCGTTTATGTGACCATCAACAAGCTGGTGCCCCATCTGGTGCGCCAGGAAGGCGAAGCCGACCCGCGAACGGGTGAGGGCGTGATCAAGCCCGGCGATTTCACGGTCGACGAAAAATCGCACCAGATCCACTTGACCGAACAGGGACATGAAAATGCCGAGCGCCTGCTGGCGCAGGCGGGCCTGCTGCCCGAAGGGGCATCGCTGTACGACCCGGCCAACATTGCGTTGCTGCACCATCTGGTGACGTCGCTCAAGGCCCATCACATCTATCACCGCGACCAGCATTACGTGAACCAGAACGGCGAGATCGTCATCGTCGACGAGTTCACTGGCCGCCTCATGGCGGGCCGCCGCTGGAGCGATGGTCTGCACCAGGCGGTGGAGGCCAAGGAAGGCGTGGCGATCCAGCCCGAGAACCAGACACTGGCATCGATCACATTCCAGAACTACTTCCGCCTTTACACGAAGCTTTCCGGCATGACCGGTACGGCCGATACCGAGGCGTATGAATTCCAGGAAATCTATGGCCTGGAAACGGTGGTGATTCCGCCCAACCGGCCGAGTCAGCGCGATGACCAGCTCGATCGCGTCTACAAGACCACCAAGGAGAAATACGAAGCGGCCATCGCCGATATCCGTGAATGCCATGAGCGCGGTCAGCCCGTGCTGGTGGGGACTTCGTCGATCGAGAACTCCGAAATCATTGCGCAGTTGCTGGTGGCGGCCAAGCTGCCGCACGAAGTGCTCAATGCCAAACAGCACGCACGCGAAGCCGACATCATCGTGCAGGCGGGACGGCCCGGTGCCATCACCATTGCGACCAACATGGCTGGTCGTGGCACCGACATCGTGCTAGGTGGCAATCTGGAAAAAATGCTGGCCGCTGTCGAGGCGGATGCGTCACTTGATGAGGCGACCAAGGCCACGCGCATGGAGACGCTGCGTCAGCAGTGGCAGCAGGATCATGACAAGGTCAAGGCATTGGGTGGTTTGCGCATCATCGCGACCGAGCGTCACGAAAGCCGTCGCATCGACAACCAGTTGCGCGGCCGGTCCGGGCGTCAGGGCGACCCCGGTTCGTCGCGTTTCTATCTGAGTCTGGACGATCCGCTGATGCGGATCTTTGCGGGTGACAAGGTCCGCGCCATCATGGACCGGCTCAAGATGCCGGAGGGCGAGGCCATCGAGGCCGGTATCGTCACTCGAAGCATCGAGGGCGCACAGCGCAAGGTGGAGGCGCGCAACTTCGACGTACGCAAGCAGCTGCTGGAGTACGACGACGTGGCCAACGACCAGCGCAAGGTGATTTACCAGCAGCGCAACGACATTCTGGATGCCGCCAGCCTGCGTGCCCAGATCGATGGCTTGCGCGACGGCTGTATGGCCGACGTGGTAAGCCAGTATGTGCCCGAGGGCAGTGTGGAAGAGCAATGGGATCTGCCCGCTCTCGAACGCGTCCTGCGTGGGGAATGGGCGCTGGAGGCCCCGGTCGCGAACTGGGTGGCAGAAGCGGAGGCGATCGATGCCGACGATATCGTTATCCGTGTGCAGGCGGTGGCCAAGGAGGCATTTGATGCCAAGGTCGCCCTGGTGGGTGAAGAGAACTTCACCCAGTTCGAGCGCATGGTGCTTTTGCAGACACTGGACAGCCAGTGGCGGGACCACATCGCGGCTCTCGATTACCTCCGGCAGGGCATCCACCTGCGTGGCTACGCCCAGAAGCAGCCCAAGCAGGAATATAAGCGCGAGGCCTTTGCGCTGTTCGGTCAATTGCTCGACAGCGTTCGCAATGACGTGAGCCGTGTCCTGCTGAATGTGCGTGTGCAGACGCCTGAACAGGTGAGCGAAGCGGCACAGCAGATGGAACAGCGTGCCGAAAGCATTGCCAACGTGACCTACACCGCCCCGACCGAGACGGGTGAGGCCGAGTCGCAGGTGGATGAGGCCACGGTGGCCTCGGCGGTGCCGCGCGTAGGCCGCAACGACCCTTGCCCTTGTGGCAGCGGCAAGAAGTACAAGCACTGCCACGGTGCATTGAGCTGACAGCGCATCCCGTGCGGGGCACGGGGGCATGATCGGTTACCGAACGGGGCCCGGGTGGTTCCCGCAGGGTGTACGACGAGTTTCTTTGATCGGAGATTGTTGCCATGGCCGTGAACTACAACGCGCCGCTCGCCCAGGATCTGTTGCCCGTTGCGGGCGTGCGTATCGGTGTGGCGGAAGCGGGCATCCGCAAAGCCCACCGCAAAGACCTGACGGTGTTTCTGCTGGACGAGGGGGCGTGCGTGGGGGCCGTTTTTACGCGCAACCGCTATGCCGCCGCGCCCGTGCAGGTCTGCCGCGAGCATTTGTCGAGCCAGGCCGGCGTGCGCGCCATGGTCATCAATACCGGCAATGCGAATGCGGGTACTGGCGAGCCCGGTCTGCACCATGCCCGCCAGACAGCGAGTGCGCTGGCATTGGCGCTGGGTGTGCAGCATGAACAAGTGCTGCCGTTTTCCACCGGTGTGATCATGGAACCCCTGCCGGTGGACCGCTTGCTGGCGGGCCTGCCTGCTGCCCTGGCCGATGCGGGGGGCGTGGATGGCGCTTCGGGGGCGCAGTGGCTCAAAGCGGCCGAAGGCATCATGACCACGGACACCGTGCCCAAAGCCATGAGTTCCCAGGCCACGGTTGACGGACAGACCATCACGGCCAGCGGTATTGCCAAAGGGGCAGGGATGATCAGGCCCAACATGGCCACCATGCTGGGCTTTCTGGCGACCGATGCGGTGGTGGCGTCGGGGGTGATGAACGATCTGGCGCGCCGACTCGCCGACGCTTCGTTCAACCGCGTCACTGTGGATGGGGACACCTCCACCAACGATTCCTTCGTGGTCGTGGCCACCGGCAAGGCTGGCCATGCAGCGGTGACGGATCTGGACAGCCCGCAAGGGCAGGCCTTGCTGGCGGCACTGCTGCCCGTGGCGCGTTTCTTGGCCCATGCCATCGTGCGCGATGGCGAAGGGGCCACCAAGTTCATCACTGTGCAGGTGGAGGGCGGGCGCGATGCGCAGGAGTGTCTGAAGGCTGCGTATGCCGTGGCGCACTCGCCGCTGGTCAAGACTGCCTTCTTCGCCAGCGATCCCAATCTGGGCCGCATTCTGGCTGCGGTGGGCTACGCGGGTATCGACGATCTCGATGTCGCTGGCATCGATCTGCATCTGGGGGATGTGCACGTGGTGCACCAGGGCGGGCGCCATCCAGCTTATCAGGAGGCGGACGGCCAGCGTGTGATGAAAGCCGCTGAGATTCTGGTGCGCATCGGGTTGGGTCGGGGTGAGGCCACTGAAACCGTCTGGACCTGCGACTTCAGCCACGATTACGTGTCGATCAACGCCGACTACCGCTCGTGAAATCTCTCGCCGACTGCGGCGTGTCTTTGGTGCCGCCCGCGCAGGCTGCAGACCTGCGGGGTGATCTGGCAGAAAATCCATGAACGAAAAATTCGAACGCCTGATCGAGCGGGCTGAACAACTGATCGGCCGCATCGAGGCTGTGTTGCCCCGCCCGATGGGTGCCCCCGACTGGAATGCATCGGTTGCGTTTCGTTATCGCAAGCGCGCGGGGGGACATGGCTGGCTGGAGCCGGTGCGCCATGTGGCGCAGATGCGCTTGGTCGACCTGCAGGAAATCGACGGCCAGAAGGCCAAAATCCAGCGCAACACCCAGCAATTCGTTCAAGGCCTGCCTGCCAACAACGTGCTTCTTACAGGGGCGCGTGGCACCGGCAAATCGTCGTTGGTCAAGGCTTGCCTGAATGAATACGCGCCGCACGGCTTGCGCCTGATCGAAGTGGACAAGGCCGATCTGGTGGACCTGCCCGACATCGTCGACGTGGTCGCGGGGCGGCCGGAGCGGTTTGTCGTGTTCTGCGATGACCTGAGTTTCGAAGATGGCGAAGCGGGGTACAAGGCGCTCAAGTCCATCCTGGACGGATCGGTGTCGGCAGCCAGCCAGAACGTGCTCATCTACGCCACGAGCAACCGTCGGCACCTGTTGCCCGAATACATGAAGGAAAACCTCAGCTACACGCACACGGCGGATGGAGAGGTTCATCCGGGCGAAGTGGTGGAGGAAAAAATTTCCCTGTCGGAGCGTTTCGGGCTGTGGGTGAGTTTCTACCCCTTCAGCCAGGACGAATACCTGGCGATCGTCGGTCAGTGGTTGGCATCGTTCGGCGTGTCGCCTGAGGATATCGAAACCGCCCGGCCGCAGGCACTGGTGTGGGCGCTGGAGCGGGGTTCACGCAGTGGACGGGTGGCCTATCAGTTTGCGCGGGACTACGCGGGTTCGCACGGTGTGCAAGGCTGACGGGTGGCGCGCATGACCTCAGAAACACTCGTGGTCGATGGCGGTGGCGCGGCCCAAGGGCAACCGGTTCGTCCGGTGACGGAAGTGGCTGTGGGTGTGCTGGTCGGGCGCGATGGCCGATTTTTGCTGACCTCACGGCCGCCTGGCAAAGTCTATGCAGGGTACTGGGAGTTTCCGGGCGGCAAACTCGAAGCCGGGGAGACGGTGGAGCAGGCGCTTCGACGCGAACTGCAGGAAGAGCTTGGGATCAGCATTGGGCCGGCGCACCCCTGGCGCGACACGCTGGTGGATTATCCGCATGCGCTGGTGCGTCTGCATTTCTGCAAGGTATTCGACTGGGTCGGCGAGCTGCAAATGCGGGAAGGCCAGCAGCACGTCTGGGAGCACTTGCCCGTGGGGTGTGAGCCGGTGCTGCCTGGCGCGATCCCGGTACTGGCGTGGTTGACCGAAGAGGCTGCCGCGCGCGATTGAGGCAGTCCCGAGGGTCGGGTGCCTCAGCTCAGTGCGCGGGCGTGGGCCAAGGGGCGGTATCGGGATCTGAGGGCGGCTCGGCCTGCACCCTGAACTGTTCGCTTGCCCACGCCCCCAGATCGATCTGTTTGCAGCGGGCGCTGCAGAAGGGACGGTAGGGGTTGCTCGCCGCGTAGTGGCTGTCGCCGCTGCACGCAGGGCAGGCGACGATCTTGGTCGTCTCGTTGGAACGGCTTTCACTCATGCGCAGAGCGTCAGTTCAAAGGTCGCGTCTTCGCCTGCAGGGTGCAGGCGCAGGTCTTCACCGGTGCGCATCAGCCGCACCGACACCAGCAGGCGGTTGCCACTGATCTCGGGAATCAACCCCGTCGAAGGATCGAGTCGCAACCGCAGCAGTTGAAAGGTGCGTCCCTGGGGCAGGTTTTGCTGGAACTGCCCGCCTGGAGCCACCACACGCTGTGCAGCACCTGAGTCGCGCAGCATTTTCAACAGCAGCACGATGGACTCTGCCAGCGGCGCCAGCGTTTGCGCCCAGCTTTGCAGGTCGGCCTGTCGATGATTGGTGTCGAGGTGTTGCCAGTGAAAGTAAGCGGGAAGGTCGAATTCGCAAGTACCACCCGGAATGCCGATGCGGCTGCGGATCCCCATGAGCCAGTCGTTTTCGGTGAGTGACTGTCCAGCCTTGCCGTTCGAGGCATTCAGCCCTTCGAAACAGGCATCCAACTGGGCCACGACGCCATCAAGGGCTCGCTCAGAAATGGCTGGATTACCGCGGTAGCTGTTGAGGATCTGCTTCTGCTTGTCGAGATCCTTCAGCACATCGGACTTCATGTCCACGCGTGAGGCGACATCCATGATTTCGAAAATCGTCTGGATGGCAAAGTGGTGGTCCAGCGGCTGGTCGCGAGCCATGAGTTCGGCAAGGCGCCGGAACAGTTGTTCGAGCCGCAGGTAGGTGCGAATGCGTTCGTTGAATGGGTATTCGTACAGGATCACGGCGGCGGATGGGACGAGGGGCGGGCCATCGGGCGGGGGCTCGGGCATCATAGCCCGAACCGGGCCCCCAACTGAAGGACCAGCGCGCGCAGTTGCACCAAATCGTGTCCATCATTGTGGACGACAAGGTCGGCCGCCGCCAACCTTTGAAGCCGAGGGCTTTGTGTGCGCATCACCGCCTCGATGGTGTCGTCATCCCAGGCATTGCGCTGGCGCACCCGCGCTCGCTGGGTGGCTTCGGAGCAATCCACCACGATGACGCGATCCAGTTGCGGGCGCCAGCGTGGTGACTCGACCAACAGTGGAATGTCGAGCACGACGCAGGCGGCAGGCCTCGCCGCTTCGAGCTGGCGCTGGATCTCTTGGCCCACGAGTGGATGGACAATGGTTTCCAACTGCTGGCGCGCTTCAGGATGCCGAAAGACGTGTTCGCGCATGCGCTGGCGGTCCAGCGCGCCAGTGGCATCAATGAAGTCGGGGCCGAACTCTCGCCGGATGGGGGCAATGGCGCTGCCGTTCGATTGGGTGCTGGCGCGCGAGATGGCATCGGCATCTATAAGCACGGCACCTTGCTGCTGGAGCACGCTGGCTACCGTGCTCTTGCCGCTACCGATGCCCCCTGTCAGCCCGAGCCGCCACTGCGCCATCAGAGGCCGAACAGACGGAGGATGGCCATGGGACCAAAGATCATGGCGGTCAGTCCGGCGAGAGCCAGAAACGGCCCGAAGGGGACGTAGCCCCCCTCGCGCAACTGTCCAACGAACTTGATGCCGATGCCGATGCCGGCGCCAATGATGGAGGCCATCAAAATAATGGGAATCAGCGCTTGCCACCCGAACCAAGCACCCAGGGCGGCAAACAGCTTGAAGTCGCCGTAGCCCATGCCTTCCTTGCCGGTCAGAAGCTTGAAGCCCCAGTACACCAGCCAGAGCGAAAGGTATCCACCCACCGCACCCCAGAGGGCATCGGGCAGTGCGGTACCGGAGAACCCCAGGGCCGCGGCACACAGACCCGCCCAGAGCAGGGGCAGGGTGATGTCGTCGGGCAGCAGCGTGGTGTCCCAATCGATGAAGGCCAGGGTCACGATGGCAGCGGCAAAGCCACACCACACGGCGGCAGCTGCGGTCAAGCCCCATTGCCAGCCACACCAGGCAAACAGCCCGCCAGTCAGGATCTCCACCAGAGGGTAACGGGGACTGATGCATGCCCGGCATTCCGAGCAGCGACCGCGCAGCACCAGATAGCTGATCACGGGAACGTTTTCATACCAACGGATCGCGTGGCCGCAATGGGGGCAGCGCGAACGAGGGGTGGTCAGGCTCAGCGGTGGCTGAACCGGGGGCTGCTCGCCTTGCAGCTCGGCGCATTCTGCAGCCCAGCGCCGTTCGAGCATCAAGGGCAGCCGGTGGATCACCACATTGAGAAAGCTGCCGATGAGCAACCCCAGCAAACCCAGCAACAGCGTGCTGGTCAAGACGTCATCGGGCATCAGACGACCTGGCCGAGCTTGAAGATGGGCAGATACATCGACACCACGATACCGCCGATGATCACGCCCAACACCACGATGATGATGGGCTCCATGAGGCTGGACAGGCCAGCGACCATGTCGTCGACCTCGGCCTCGTAAAAATCTGCCGCCTTGCCCAGCATGTGGTCGATCGAGCCGGACTCCTCGCCAATGGCGCACATTTGCAGCACCATGGACGGGAAGATGTTGGCATTGGTCATGGCATTGGTCAGGCTGGTGCCGGTAGACACCTCCTGCTGGATCTTGTCGGTGGCGCGTGCGTAGACGGAATTGCCGGAGGCACCTCCCACGGAATCCAAAGCTTCCACCAACGGAACGCCGGCGGCGAACATGGTGGACAGCGTGCGGGTCCAGCGCGCGACAACGGCCTTTTCCACCAGCGGACCAAAGATTGGCACTCGCAGCAGCAATCGGTCCATGAACATCTGGACTTTTTC
This sequence comes from Hydrogenophaga sp. NFH-34, assembly GCF_021401345.1. GTDB lineage: Bacteria > Pseudomonadota > Gammaproteobacteria > Burkholderiales > Burkholderiaceae_C > Hydrogenophaga > Hydrogenophaga electricum. The sequence goes on along the minus strand of NZ_JACBGE010000019.1, from coordinate 28,692 downwards.
ACTGCGCCGCCAAGCTTGCATGAAGAAGTAAGCGCCGCCGCCGATGAGCCCAAAGATGAGCCACCAATACGCGACAAAGAACTCACTCATCGCGATCACGAAGAGGGTGGGCGCTGGAAGGTCGGCGCCGAAAGACGTGAATACCTCCTTGAAAGAGGGAATCACGAAGATCATGATGATGGTCACCACCACGCAAGCGACGATAAGCACCGAGGTCGGGTACATCAAAGCCGAGCGGACCTTGGACTTGATGGCCTCGGTTTTCTCCATGTAGGTGGCCAGCCGGTCCAGCAATTCTTCCAGGATACCCGCAGCCTCACCGGCTTCGACCAGGTTGCAGTAGAGGCTGTCAAAGTACAGAGGGTGCTTGCGGAAGGCCGAACTCAGCGAGGTACCCGTCTCGACGTCAGAACGAATGTTGTTCAGCAGCCGGGTGACATTGGGGTTGGGGTTGCCACGGCCGACGATATCGAAAGCCTGCAACAGTGGGACGCCGGCCTTCATCATCGTGGCCAGTTGCCGGGTGAAGATGGCAATGTCCTTGGGCTTGATGCGCTTGCCGGAGGACATCCGGCGTTTTTTGATCTTGTTGAGGACAATGCCCTGACGGCGCAGCGAGGCGAGCACCTGGTTCTCGCCGCCGGCGCGGGTTTCTCCGCGCACGGTCTTGCCGTTGCGGTCCTTGCCTTCCCATTCGAAGACGAATTCCTTGGCGCTTTTGGTAGCTGCAGTGGCCATCTTGTCCCTGTGTCCGGTTGCGGGTTACCCCGTCATTCGTTGGTCACGCTGAGGACTTCCTCCAGGGAAGTCATGCCTTGCTTGACCTTGAGCAGGCCCGATTCGCGCAGCGTGCGCACGCCTTCCAGGCTGGCTTGTTTGGCGATGTCCAAGGCACTGCCGCCGCGCAGGATGATCCGCTGGATCTCTTCCGAGATCGGCATCACCTGGTAAATGCCGAGCCGCCCCTTGTACCCATTGTTGCATGCAGAACAACCGACAGGCCGGTAAGGCGTCCAGGTGCCGTCAAGCTCCTCGGCTTGAAATCCCGCATCCAGCAGGGCTTTGCGCGGGGCTTCCAGTGGGGCCTTGCAGACAGGGCACAGCCGCCGTGCCAAGCGCTGGGCGGTGATGAGAATCACGCTGGAGGCGATGTTGAACGTGGGGATGCCCATGTTCATCATCCGTGTGAGCGTGGTGGGGGCGTCGTTGGTGTGCAGCGTCGAGAGCACCATGTGGCCCGTCTGGGCGGCCTTGATGGCAATGTCGGCGGTTTCCAGATCACGGATTTCACCCACCATGATCACATCGGGATCCTGGCGCAGGAACGCTTTGAGCGCCGCCGCGAAAGTCAGCCCGGCCTTTTCGTTGACGTTGACCTGATTCACGCCGGGAAGGTTGATTTCCGACGGGTCTTCGGCCGTGGAAATGTTGACGCCCGCCTTGTTCAGCAGATTCAGGCAGGTGTAGAGCGACACCGTTTTGCCCGAGCCTGTCGGGCCGGTGACCAGAACCATGCCATAAGGCCGCTCGATCGCTTCCAGCAGGCGCTCTTTTTCTTCGGGTTCGTACCCGAGGGCGTCAATGCCAAGTTTGGCGCTGCTCGGGTCGAGAATCCGGATCACGATCTTTTCGCCGAACAGCGTGGGCAGCGAACTTACCCGGAAGTCGATCACCCGGTCGGGTCCGACCTTGAGCTTCATCCTGCCGTCCTGCGGTACCCGTTTCTCGGAGATGTCCATCCGAGAGATGACCTTGATGCGGGAAGCCAGCTTGTCCTTGATGGCCACAGGTGGCGAGGCGATTTCCCGCAACTCGCCATCGATGCGGAAGCGCACCCGGTAGTTGTGCTCGTAGGGTTCGAAGTGCAGGTCGGATGCGCGCATGTTGAACGCGTCCAGCAGCATCTTGTGCAGGAATTTGACGACCGGCGCATCGTCAACCTCGGAGGCTGCTTTGTCGTTGCCACTGTCCGAGATGGCCGCCTCTGCCGCCATTTCGTCGAATTCGAACTCGCCACCGATGATGTTGTCCATCGTGTCGTTGGCGGAGGTCGCCTGCGCGTCGACCAGCTTGCTCAACTTGTCGAATTCGGCAATGACCCAGTCCACCCCCATCTGGGTGGCGAACTTGATTTTCTCGGCAGCCTGGAGGTCGGCGGGATCGGCCGTGGCCACCATCAGGCGGTTGTTGCGCTTGCTCAGAACGACGATGCGGTAGTCTGCGCAGATCTTGGTGTCCAGCAGGCCTTTGGGCAAACGCTGGGTGTCGATGGCATCCAGGTCGAGCAGCGGCGCGCCAAACGCCACCGACATGGTATGAGCCAGATCGTAGGGGGAGACCGCTCCGGAGCCGGTGAGCTCGGCAATGAAGCTGGTGCGGCTGCTCTGGGCTTTTTTATAGAGGTCTTCCGCCGCCCGTTGCCCCAGCATGCCGGCGGATACCAGCGCACGTCCCAAGCCGGGCAGAGCCATGGAAGACGGTTCCTGGGTGGGCGTGTCGACAGAAGCCATAACGTCTAATTTATCTTAAATCAACGACTTGCGAATCATTATTGACAGACTTTGTGTCTCGCGGCGTGTCGTGCCGTGCATTTGCACCGGTCATGTTGTATTCAGCCCCCACGGTGCTCACCACCAACAAAAAAACCCGCAGAGGCCAAGCCTGTGCGGGTTCTCTCATGGCGATGTCCAAAGCTGGTGCCCGGGGTCGGACTCGAACCGACACGCCTTGCGGCGAGGGATTTTGAATCCCTTGCGTCTACCGATTTCGCCACCCGGGCCACGGTCATGCCAAGCTTCAAATTATGGCACAGTGAGGCCCATGAACTACGCGACCATCGAAGACGCGATCGGCAACACCCCCCTGGTGGCATTGCAGCGGATCGGCGCAGAAGACAACCGGGCCCGGGGCAACGTGGTGCTGGGCAAGCTTGAAGGTAACAACCCCGCGGGTTCGGTCAAGGATCGGCCGGCAGTGTCGATGATCAAGCGGGCTGAGGAGCGGGGGGATATTCGGCCCGGTGACACGCTGATCGAAGCCACTTCGGGCAACACCGGTATCGCGCTGGCGATGGCCGCTGCGATCAAGGGCTATCGCATGGTGCTGATCATGCCGGAGGACCTTTCCATCGAACGCGCCCAGACCATGAAAGCCTTTGGCGCCGAGTTGGTGCTGACCCCCAAAAGTGGCGGCATGGAGTACGCGCGCGACTTGGCCGACAAGATGGAGAAAGAGGGCAAGGGGCGGGTGTTGGACCAGTTTGCCAACGCCGACAATCCGCGCATCCATTACGAAACCACTGGTCCCGAACTCTGGGAGCAGACTGGCGGGCGCATCACGCATTTCGTGAGTGCCATGGGGACCACGGGCACCATCACTGGTGTTTCGCGCTTCCTCAAAGAAAAGAACCCAGGCATCAGTGTCATCGGGGCGCAGCCCAGTGAGGGTTCGCGCATTCCGGGCATACGCAAATGGCCGCAGGAATATTTGCCCAAGATTTATGACCCTTCGGGCGTCGATGAGCTGGTCTACGTGAGCCAGTCCGACGCCGAAGACATGTGCCGGCGCCTGGCGCGCGAGGAGGGCATTTTTGCCGGTATTTCCGCGGCGGGGGCCTGCTGGGTGGCTCAGCAGATCGCCCGCAGTGTGGAAAACGCCACCATCGTGTTTGTGGTCTGCGATCGGGGTGACCGGTACCTGTCGACCGGCGTTTTTCCGGCTTGATCGGTACGCCCCATGGACACCGCTGCCTACCGGTTCTGCCCAGCTTGTGCCACCGCGCTCGCTCCCATCACCCAGATGGAAGATGGGGGAGCGAAGGAGCGCTGGCGTTGTCCGGCCTGCGGGTTCACCCACTGGAACAACCCGACGCCTGTGCTGGCCGCCATCGTCGAGCTGGATGGGAAGGTGCTGCTCGCCCGCAATGCGGCCTGGCAGCACCGGATGTTTGCGCTGATCACCGGATTCATGGAGGCCGGTGAATCGCCGGAGGAGGGTATCCGGCGGGAAATCCGTGAAGAAACCGGGCTGGAGACGCTGTCGCTGTCGCTGGTCGGGGTGCACGACTTCCAGCGGATGAACCAGGTGATCATCACTTACCACGCCCAGACGCAGGGCCAGGTCCAGCTCTCGCCCGAGCTGGCCGAATACAAGCTGCTGGCCCCCGAGCAGGTGCGCTGCTGGCGTGCGGGTACCGGGTTGGCGCTGGCGCAATGGCTGCGCGGGCGTGGTTTGGAGCCGGTTTTCATGGACCCGCCAGCCGCTTGATCTTAAAATCCTCCCCATCCTGGGACCTTGCCATGCACACAGACAAAGAACTTGACGCCCGCGGGCTGAACTGCCCCCTGCCTATTCTCAAGGCCAAAAAAGCCCTGGCCGAGATGACCAGTGGCCAGACCTTGCGCGTCATTGCGACCGACGCCGGTTCGGTCCGGGATTTCCAGGCCTTCGCCAAGCAGACGGGCAACGAACTGGTCGAGCAGCAGACTGTCGGGGCTGACCACATCTCCATCCTCAAGCGCCGCTGAGTCTGTCGCCAGCGGTCGGGCAGCCCAGCCATGGAAATCCTGCTGATCGATCCGCTGGTGCCGGAGGCGCTCAACTGGCTGCAGGAGCGCTACGACGTCAGTTATCACCCGGAACTGGGGGACGACCCCGTGGCCCTGCGCAAGGCCATGTACAAGACGCGGGCCATCGTGCTGCCGCCGCACGTCATCGTCTCCAAGGAGTTTCTGGATTTTTCGCCCAAACTGCAGGTGGTGGCCCGCATGCAGATGTCGAGCGACAACACCGATCTTGACGCCTGTGCGCGGCGGCGAGTGCGTGTGGTTCAGGCACGCAGTGCCACGGTGCGCTCCAATGCCGAGTACCTGCTTTACGGCTTGTTGATGCTGTATCGGCGAGGCATGGTCAGTGCGTTGCTGGGGCGCAAGCTGGCCCAGGTTCGCATGGGGCGGGAACTGGCGGGCAGCACCGTCGGCCTGGTCGGGCTGGCGCCCGTGGCGCACACGCTGGCGCCCATGCTCCGGGGGCTGGGTGTCCGGCTGGTGGGATACGACCCCGCTGTGCACCATGCGGCTGCCATCTGGAGCAAACTGGGCGTCGAGCCGATGCCGATCCAGAACCTGCTGGCACGCGCCGACGCGGTGTCGCTCCAGATGGTCTATGCCTCGCGATTCAAAGGCTGGCTCAACGACCACCTGCTCAGCCGCTGCCGCCCTGGGCAACTGTGGGTCGGTGTCAGCCGCAGTTCGCTGTTCGATCCGGATGCGCTGGCGACGGCGTTGACCGATGGGCGGATCGACGCCTGCCTGCTCGACGGGGCCAATCCCCAATTCGCGGCGGAGGGCACGCCGCTGTATGGCATTCCGAATCTTCACCTGACACCCCGGCTCGGGGCGCACACCCGGGAGGCCAAACTGCGCGCCAGCTGGTACGTGGCCTACCGCATCCACGAAACGCTGTCACCCCAGCAGGCACACGGGGAGGCCCGGCCGCGCGACTTTGCGTCCACCCTCGATGGCATGGACAGCGGTGGCCAGGAGGTGCTGGACGGGGAGGATCCCCAGGTCATTTCGCCCTCGCAGTGGGGCTCGATCCAGTCTTATCAGCACTGAGCGGTCTGGATCGCCCCGCTTCGGTGTGACTGCGGCGGCTTCCGCCGCCGATGCTCAGCCCAGCCGACTCAACTGTTCGCGCACCTTGACCAGCGTGGCGCCGAAGTCGGCAACACGCTTCTTTTCCTGCTCGATCACGGCCGGCGGCGCCTTGGCCACGAAGGCTTCGTTGGACAGCTTGCCGCTGGCCTTGGCGATCTCGCCTTCCAGTCGGGTTGCTTCCTTGGCCAGGCGGGCCTTTTCGGCGGCGACGTCGATCTCCATGAACAGGCACAAGCGGGCCTCGCCGACCACGGCCACCGGCGCAGCCTGCGCGGCCGCTGCCCAGGCCGCCTCGTCGTCGAACACCTTGACCTCGGCCAGCTTGGCCAGGCCCTGCAGCACGGCGGCGTTCTCGCGCATGAAGTCGGCGTCGCCGACCACGAACATCGGCAGTCGGGTGGCGGGTGAGACGCCCAGCTCGCCGCGCAGCGTGCGGCAGGCGTCCACCAGACTCTTGAGCTTGGCGACCTGGGCCTCGGCGTTTTCGTCGATGCGTTCGGGCTGGCTGACCGGGTAGGCGGCGATGCTGACCGATGCGCCGACGCGGCCGGTGTCATCGGATGTGGCCGGCCAGCGGCCGGCCACGGGCGCGACCTTCTGCCACAGCTCTTCGGTGATGAAGGGCGTGATCGGGTGCGCCAGGCGGAGGATGGTCTCCAGCGTGCGGATCAGGGTGCGGCGGGTGGCGCGCTGCTGCGCTTCATTGCCGGTCTGGATCTGCACCTTGGCGATTTCCAGGTACCAGTCGCAGAACTCGTTCCAGACGAAGTCGTAGATGGCGTTGGCCACGTTGTCCAGGCGGTACTCCGCGAAGCCTTGCGCGACCTCGGCCTCGACACGCTGCAGGCGCGAGACGATCCAGCGGTCGGCGTGGCTGAAGCTCATGTAGCCGTGCGCTTTGCCTCCCACGGCGCAGTCGGCCTTGGTGTGTTCCATCAGGCCGCAGTCCTGGCCCTCGCAGTTCATCAGCACGAAGCGGGTGGCGTTCCAGAGCTTGTTGCAGAAGTTGCGGTAACCCTCGCAGCGCTTGCTGTCGAAGTTGATGCTGCGGCCCAGCGAGGCGAGTGCCGCGAAGGTGAAGCGCAGGGCGTCGGCGCCGTAGGCCGGGATGCCGTCGGGGAATTCCTTCTCGGTCTGCTTGCGCACCTTGGGCGCGGTCTCGGGCTTGCGCAGACCTGTCGTGCGTTTGTCCAGCAGCGGGGCGAGCGAGATGCCGTCGATCAGGTCCACCGGGTCGAGCACGTTGCCTTCGGACTTGCTCATTTTCTGGCCCTGCGCGTCGCGCACCAGGCCGTGGATGTAGACGTCCTTGAACGGCACGCGGCCGGTGAAGTGCGTGGTCATCATGATCATCCGGGCGACCCAGAAGAAGATGATGTCGTAACCCGTGACGAGCACGGTCGAGGGCAGGTAGAGGTCGTAGTCCTTGAGGGTGTCGTCGTCTTCCAGTGCCTGCGGCCAGCCCAGCGACGAGAACGGCACCAGGGCCGAGGAGTACCAGGTGTCGAGCACGTCGGCGTCGCGCGTCAGTTCGACGTCGGCACCGGCTTGCAGCTGGGCTTCCTCCTGGTTGCGGGCCACGTAGACCTTGCCGTCCTTGTCGTACCAGGCGGGGATCTGGTGGCCCCACCAGAGCTGGCGGCTGATGCACCAGTCCTGGATGTTGTTCATCCACTGGTTGTAGGTGTTGACCCAGTTTTCGGGCACGAAGCGCACCTGGCCCGACTGCACGGCATCGATGGCCTTCTGGGCGATGCTCTTGCCGGTCGGGTCCTGGTCGCTGACCTTGCTCATGGCGACGAACCACTGGTCGGTCAGCATGGGCTCGATCACCTGGCCGGTGCGCGCGCAACGCGGCACCATGAGCCTGTGTTTCTTGATCTCCACCAGCAGGCCTTCGGCTTCGAGCTGCGCCACGATCTGCTTGCGCGCGACGAAGCGGTCGAGACCGACATAGGCATCGGGAATGTCGTCGGCCTCGTCGCAGCAGACCTTGGCCGACAGGTCGAAGATGGTCAGCATCGGCAGGCCATGGCGCAGGCCAACCTGGTAGTCGTTCTGGTCGTGCGCGGGCGTGACCTTGACCACACCGGTGCCGAAGGCCTTGTCCACGTAGGCGTCGGCGATCACGGGCACCAGACGGCCGGTGATGGGCAGCTTGACCTGTTTGCCGATCAGGTGGGTGTAGCGCTCGTCCTCCGGATGCACCATGACGGCGGTGTCACCCAGCATGGTTTCGGGCCGGGTGGTGGCCACCACCAGCGATTCGGCGCTGCCGTCCACCGGGTAACGGATGTGCCAGAGGTGGCCGTCTTCCTCCTCGCTCTCCACCTCCAGGTCGGACACGGCGGACTTGAGGATCGGGTCCCAGCTCACCAGGCGCTTGCCGCGGTAGATCAGGCCCTGTTCGTACAGGCGCACGAAGGTCTCGGTCACCACGGTGGACAGCTTGTCGTCCATGGTGAAGTACTCGCGGCTCCAGTCCACGCTGTCGCCCATGCGGCGCATCTGGGTGGTGATGGTGTTGCCGCTCTTTTCCTTCCATTCCCAGACCTTGGCGACGAAGTTCTTGCGCGCTTCGGGCGGGGTGGGGCCCATGTCGTGGCGGCTGATGCCCTGTTCCTGCAACTGGCGTTCCACCACGATCTGGGTGGCGATGCCGGCGTGGTCGGTGCCTGGCACCCAGACGGTGTTGAAGCCGCTCATGCGGTGATAGCGCGTCAGCGAGTCCATGATGGTCTGGTTGAACGCGTGGCCCATGTGCAGCGTGCCGGTCACGTTGGGCGGCGGCAGCTGGATGGCGAACGAGGGTGTTTCGGCCTGCGGTACGCCGGTGCCCTGGAAGCCCGCGACGCCGTAGCCCCGCTTTTCCCACTCGGGGCCCCAGTGGGCTTCGAGCGCGGCGGGCTCGAAGGACTTGGACAGGCTGTTCAGACCGGGTTGCTGCAGGGTGTCGGACATGGTGGGACCAAAAGTGCAACGGCGCCCCGCAGGGCGCCGTCAGGGTGTGCTCGGGAAACTCCCGATTTTATTCGACCGCCTCGCGCGCTGCGTCGATGCAGTGGGCCAGCACCTGGGCGTTGCCGACCTGATTGGCCAGCAGCAGGATCAGGCGGGCGTTGAGCAGTTCGGACTGCTCGCGCGACAGGCCCTGGTGGGCGTCGAGCAGGCGCTCGTAGAAGCCGTCGGCGTCCTGGAAGTTCGGGGTGGTGTTCATGCAGGTCTCCAGGGGACTCAGCGCAGGCCGAGTGAACGTTCGAGTGCGGCGATCAGTCGGCCGTCGATGCGGGCGCCGGTGGCGGCCAGGTAGCCGTCGGGCCGGACCAGCGCCCAGCCGGTGGGGAGGACCTGGCAGGCCGCGCGCAGATGGCCTTCGGGGTCGCGCACATGTTCGGCGGCCTGAGCGCGTTCGCGCCCGGCCGCTACCTGCACCGCACGCAGCGGCGCACCGGCGGTCAGCGTTCTCAGCCGGCCCAGGTCGGCCCGGGTCAGTGGCCCGAAGGCCAGCAGTAGCAGGTCACCACCGGCCCACCGGAGCAGGTCATTGGCGCAACCGGTCGCGCCGTCGGCCCAGCGCAGCGCCACGTTCTGCACCGACTGCCCCGCAGCCGATCCCTCGGCGTAGCTGCAGGCGCGCGAGCGGCTGTAGGGGTTGGCCACCGCCATGCGGCCGGTGTTCATCAAGGTGCGGGCGAACGGGTACTTTTTCGCCAGGCCGATGGCGGCGTGGCGGAACAGGCGTTCCACACCGTCGGCCGGGCGCAGGAAGCGCGCGGTGCGGCTGGTCACCAGCACGTTCTGCTGCGCGGCTTCGAGGCGCTCGTCGCCGTAGCTGTCCAGCAGCGCAGGGTGGGCTCGGCCGCGCTGCACGGCGGCGAGTTTCCAGGCCAGGTTGTCCGCGTCGGACACCCCGGTATTGCCGCCGCGCGCGCCAAAGGGGCTGACCACTTTGGCCGAGTCGCCCATGAAGAACACGCGGCCCTCACGCATCCGGTGCACGCACTCGCTGCGGTAGGCATAAGGGCCGACCCAGACGATCTGCACCTCGGTGTCGGGGCCGAACTGGCGCGTCAGGCGCTCGCGCACCACGTCTTCGCGGCTCACGTAGGCCGGGTCGCTGTCGGGCGCCATCTGGTAGTCGATGCGCCAGACATCGTCGGCCATCAGGTGCTGCCAGACGGCGCGGTTGTCGTTGAAGGGCGCTTCGACCCAGGTGTGGCGCTCGACCGGCGGGTGTTTCGTGAAGCGCACGTCGGCGATGCACCAGCGGTCGTCGCCGCGTTTGGCGGTGAAGGGCACTTGCAGCCATTGGCGCAGCGGGCTGTTCGAGCCGGTGGCGTCGATGACATGGTCGGCCTCAATGGTGTAGCGCCCCGCCGGGGTCTCGACGGTCAGGGTGGCGGTGTCCTCGCCCTGCTCGAAGGCCACCAGCCGGTTCTGCCAGCGCAGCTCGACATGGCCGAGTTCGGCGATGCGCTCGACCAGAAAGCCTTCGATGTAGAACTGCTGGATGTTGATGAAGGGTGGTTGCTGCGAGAGGTTGTAGGCGCCTTGCTGGCGCAGGTCGAAGCTGTAGACCTCGTCGTCGCCGGCGAAGGTGCGGCCCACACTCCACTGGATACCTTTGGCGGCGATGCGCTCGTAGATGCCGAGGCGCTGGAAGATTTCGAGCGATTTCTGGGTGTAGCAGATGCCGCGCGAGGAGGCGCCCTTGACGCCGACGGTGTTGTCTTCGTCGAGCAGGATGGCGGGCACGCCCAGGTTCGCCAGGGAGCACGCGAGGGTCAGGCCGGTGATGCCGCCGCCGACGATGACGATGGGGTGCCTTCTGGTGCGTGTTTCGCCGAGTTCGGGCGGGGGGACAAAGGGGTACTCGGGCAGTTGGTAGCCGCTGCCTTGGGTGAACTCGTAGCTGTTGGTGTGGGCGGCTTGTTTGTAGCTGTTCTCGTTCATCTGCAGTCTCCGGGTGCTCTGTCTGTTGTCTGTTTTCTCTCATCGACCTCGCGGGCTCGGAAGCGACGGGTGCACTGTTCCGCTCATGTCCCCCGGCCCGGCTGCGCCGGGCCTCCTCCTTTACTTCGCTGCACAGTACACCCATCACTTCCGGCCTGAGGCATTGCGGGTGCTTGATGTTGGCGCGCCAACGAGTGTGGTTAGGGCTGGGGTGACCGGCGCAGCGAGGTAAAAGGAGGAACCAGCGGCGCAGCCGCTGGCGGGGGACACGAGCGGAGCCGGTCGCCCCAGCCCTCACCACACGGAACTGCGCCAACGCCAGCACCGACCAAGCCGAACTCAGGCGGAGGGAGGCACAAACTCCGGCCGATCATTCGCCTGCGGCTTCAGCGGTACAGAAGATTGACCCGACGCCCGCTCCTGGCGCCACTGTTCCTTGCGCGCATTCCACTCCGCCAGCCGCACATGCGCCGTCTTGCTCTCCTGCAGCATCTGGAACTCGTCCGCCAGCTGCGCCGTCAGCTCCAGCCGGATGCCGTTCGGATCAAAGAAATAGATGCTCTTGAAGATGTGGTGGTCGGTCACGCCCAACACCTCGATGCCGTGCGCCTGCAACCGCGCTTTCGTGTTCTCCAGTTCCTGCACCGTGTTCACGCGGAAGCTGATGTGGTTCACCCACTTCGGCGTGTTCGGCGACGGCTCGGCCGCCACGTCGTCGCCCAGGTCGAAGAAGGCAATGAACGAACCGTCCTGCAGACGGAAGAAGAAGTGCGTGTACGGGCAGTACTCGCCCGTGCTTGGCACGTAGTCGCTCTGGATGATGTGGTACAGCGGCAGGCCCAGGATGTCCTCGTAGAAATGCCGCGTTTCTTCGGCGTCGCGGGCCCGGTAGGCGTAGTGGTGCAACTGCTGAACCGGGGCGGGTGGGGGCAGGGGGGTATTCATGGCGTCTCCTGTTCTTCAATGCGTAATGCATTTAACCAAACGGAATGGTATCCGGGGATCGAAACCCGGCCACCGGCAGGGTCTCCGCCGTGCCTCTGCCGTGTGTACCCGGGGCGGCGGGCGATAGGCGGGGGCAATGTGATGCATAGCGTCGAACAATTAGACGCTGCCCGGCGACGGGGGTATGTTGGAGGCCGACTCGACGGGGCGCGCCACCCGTTTGGCGCCTGCTGGTCGGTCGATCACCCACGATACACCACAAGGAGACCCCCATGTCCGCGCTCAAAGGTTCCAAGACCGAACAGTGCCTGAAGGACGCCTTCTCCGGCGAATCCCAGGCCAACCGCCGCTACCTGTACTTCGCCAACAAGGCCGACGTGGAGGGCCAGAACGACGTGGCGGCGCTGTTCCGCTCCACCGCCGAAGGCGAGACCGGTCACGCACATGGGCATCTGGAGTTTCTGGAGCAGTCGGGCGATCCGGCCACCGGCCTGCCCATTGGCAACACGCGCCAGAACCTGGCGTCCGCCGTGGCCGGCGAAACCCACGAGTACACCGACATGTACCCCGGCATGGCCAAGACCGCGCGCGAAGAAGGTTTCGACGAAATCGCCGACTGGTTCGAGACCCTGGCCAAGGCCGAACGCTCGCACGCGAACCGCTACCAGAAAGCCCTGAACGAGCTGGTGGACTGAACGGGTCACCCCCTGCGCCGCTGACGCGGCTTCCCCCTGACAGGGGGACGACACCTGCGGCCCGGCAAAGCCGGTTCCGCGGTGTCCCTGGAAGGGGAGCCTTTCGCTCCGGGCGCCGTTTTGAATGCGCTTTGCCGAGCGCTTTCAAAAAACCACGAGCCAGCCCGCACAGACGAGGACCCGAGACATGGCCACCGAAGGCAACCTGCAGGCGCCGACGCGCCACCCGCTGGATTGGCAGAGCCCCGATTTCTACGACGAAGCGAAGTGCTTCCACGAGCTGGAGCGCATCTTCGACATCTGCCACGGTTGCCGCCGCTGCGTGAGCCTGTGCGGCTCATTCCCGACGTTGTTCGATCTGGTCGACGAAGGCCCGAGCGGCGAGGTCGACGGCGTGCAAAAGGCCGACTATTGGAAGGTGGTGGACCAGTGCTACATGTGCGACCTCTGCTACATGACCAAGTGCCCGTACACCCCGCCGCACGAATGGAACCTGGACTTCCCGCACACCATGCTGCGGGCCAAGGCGATCAAGTTCAAGAAGGGTGAGGTCAAGACCAGCGAAAAGCTGCTCGCCTCCACCGACGTGCACGGCCAGTTCGCCGGGATTCCGATCGTGGTGCAGGTGGTCAACGCGGTGAACAGGACCAAGGCCGCTCGCGGCGTGATGGAAAACGTGATGGGCGTGGACAAGGACGCCTGGCTGCCCGATCTGGCGACCCAACGCTTCCGCTGGGCCGCGCCCGACGCCAAGGCCACCCAGGTGGTGGACGGCGAGAAGACGCCCGGCAAGGTGGCGATCTTCTCCACCTGCTACATCAACCACAACGAACCCGGTATCGGCCTGGACCTGCTCAAGATCCTCGACCACAATCACATCCCCTACACCCTCGTCGAGAAGGAAAAGTGCTGCGGCATGCCCAAGCTGGAGCTGGGCGACCTGGACTCGGTGCAGGCCAGCAAAGAGGCCAACATTCCGGTGCTGGCGAAGTACGCCCGCGACGGCTACGCCATCCTCGCTGCCGTGCCGAGTTGCGCGCTGATGTTCAAGCAGGAAATCCCGCTCATGTTCCCCGACGACGCCGACACGCAGCTCGTCAAGGAACACATGTGGGACCCGTTCGAGTACCTGATGGCGCGCAAGCGCGATGGTCTTCTGAAGACCGAGTTTCCGCAGAAGCTGGGCAACATCAGCTACCAGATCCCCTGCCACGGCCGGGTGCAGAACATCGGCCGCAAGACCGAAGAGATGCTCAAGATGGTCCCGGACACCACGGTGAACACCATCGAACGCTGCTCGGGCCACGCCGGCACCTTCGGTGTCAAGAAGGGCTCGCACCAGCAGGCCATGAAGATCGGCAAGCCGGTGTTCAAGGCCATGGCGACCATGAAGGATGGCAGCCAACCCGACTACATCAGCTCCGACTGCCCGTTGGGCGGCCACCACATCGCGCAGGGTTTTGACGTGAACGGCCACGGCGCACCCGAACTGAACCACCCGCTGACCCTGGTCCGCAAGGCCTATGGACTGGAGTGACCCCCACGCTCCACCGCTGCGCGGGTCGCTGCCCCCCATGGGGGCGCGTTTGCCTTGGGGCGGCCCGGCGGCAAAACCATGAAGGACCACACCATGCAACTGACCGGACACATCACCGCCGACAGCCTGATGAGCCTGGAGGCCTACAGCAAGTGGCGCAAAGTGCACAAGGCCGAGGTCATGGCGCACCGCAAACGGCGCACCGTGCATCTGGGCGAGCACATCACGCTGAACTTCGAGTCCGAAACGACCATGCGCTACCAGATCCAGGAGATGCTGCGCATCGAAAAGATCTTCGAGGAAGAAGGCACCCAGAGCGAAATCGAGGCCTACGCGCCGCTGGTGCCCGACGGCAGCAACTGGAAGGCGACGATGATGATCGCGTACACCGACATCCCCGAGCGCCAGCGCGAACTCGCGCGCCTGATCGGCGTGGAGGACCGCATGTTTGTCGAGGTCGAGGGCCACCATCGGGTCTACGCCATCGCCGACGAAGACCTGGACCGCGAAACCGCGGAAAAGACCAGCGCCGTGCATTTCCTGCGCTTCGAGTTCACGCCCGCGATGCGCGCCGCCATCCGCGCTGGCGCCGCGGTCAAGCTCGGCTGCGACCACACGCACTACCCGGCGCATGTGCAGGTGCCGGCGGAGGCGCTGGCCAGTCTGGCGGGGGACCTGGCGTAGCGCTCAGGCGGCCGGCCAGCGGGCCCAGTCGTCGTCGCGGGGCGCCTCGATGCGCAGCGCGTGCCCGCTGACGGGGTGCGCCAGCGCCAGACCGCTCGCATGCAGCCACAGCCGCTGCACCCCCAGCCACGCAGCCACCGCCCGGTTCAGCGGCCCTTTGCCGTGCGTGGCGTCGCCGATGATCGGGTGGGCGATGTGCTTCAGGTGGCGCCGCAACTGGTGCCGCCGGCCGGTCAACGGTTGCAGTTCGACCAGCGCGCAGCGCGTGGCGGGAAAGCCGCCATACGGCAGCGGCAGGGCGTAGCGCGCCAGCGTGGCAAACCGGGTCTGCGCGGCCTGCACCTCCTCGCGGTCGGTGCGCATGTCGTCGGGCATGCGCCGCAGCGGGTGGTCGATCAGGCCCCCGTCGGCCGGCCAGCCGCGCACGATGGCGTGGTAGGTTTTCTGCAGGCCCTGGCCCGCTTCGAACGCCCGGCCGAGCTGGCCTGCTGTCGTGGCATCCAGCGCGAACAGCAGCACGCCGCTGGTGCCCTTGTCGAGCCGGTGCGCCGGCCAGACCGGCTGGCCGATCTGGTCGCGCAGCCACTGCACCGCAAAGCGCGTTTCGCCCGCGTCCAGTCCGGTGCGGTGCACCAGCAGGCCGGGAGGCTTGTGGATGGCGATCAGGTGCGCGTCGCGGTACAAGATCGTCAGGGGGGCATCGGCGTTCACGCGGCGCATTGTCCGCCAGGGCACCGCGGCCCGCGGGCCGCACGGGTAAACTTTCCGCGCCGCTGGCGGGCGTGCCCGTCTTCTCCACTTTTTTCTTCTGCTCTGAACATGGTCTGGGTTCCCCCAACTTTCCGGATGGCGTGCGGGCTGCTCCTGTGTGCGGTGCTGGGCCTGGCTGGCTGCGGCAAACAGGGCGTGGAGCTGGGCGAAGGGGGCTCGGTGGTCCAGGGTTCGGCCGGCCCGCAAGGGGCGCACAACGCCGCCACCGACCTGCGTACCTGTCCCGCGCCGGTGGCGGTGGTCGCGCTCATGGAGAACCCCGGCGGGTACGTGGGCATTGGACAAGGCGGGCTGCCGAATTCCCCTTTGCCGCTGGTGCGGGTGCTGATGCAGCAAAGCGGCTGCTTCCGGGTGGTGGACCGCCACTCGGGCCTGAAGGCCACGGTGCGCGAACAGGAACTGAAGGAAGACGGTGTCCTGCGCCAGGACGACACCACGGTGCAGAAGGGGCGCGGTATCGTGGCCCAGTACACGCTGGTGCCGAGCCTGACGTTTTCCGAGCAGGATGCGGGCCGGCAGATCGGCGGCATCCTGGCGCGCATTCCCGGGCTGGACATGCTGGCCGGCGCGGCCGAACAGGTCAAGTTCAAGGAGGCGCAGGTGGTGCTGCTGCTGACCGACAACGAAACCACCGAACAGCTGTCGGCCGCCACCGGCGCCGCGCGCAGCACCGACCTCGGGCTGGGCGGGCTGACTTTCGGCAAGGGCGGCGGCCTGGGTGGGCTGGGGTGGAGCAATACCCATGAAGGCAAGGTCATCGCTGCGGCATTCCTGGACGCGCACAATCAACTGGTTGCCGAGCTGTCGCAGCTCGTGGCCAAACCCCTGCCCGCCCCCGTGCCCACCCGTTCGCCGGGGTGAGCTGGGCGCGGCGCCTGCTTTCTGACGACCGACATGCTGTTTTTGATTTCTCCCGCGAAGGCCCTGGACTACGAGACGCCCCCGCACGTGGCCACCCACACCCAGCCGCTGTTCGTGAAGGACGCAACCGAGCTGATCACCGTGTTGCGCGACAAGAGCCCGCAGCAGGTGGCCGAGCTGATGGACCTGTCCGACCAGCTTGCCGGCCTGAATGTGGCGCGTTACCAGGCCTGGCGGCCGAAGTTCACGGCCCGCAATGCCAAGCAGGCGGTGCTGGCCTTCGATGGTGACGTGTACGGCGGGCTGGACGCGTGTTCGCTGGGCGAGCCCGAACTCGACTGGCTGCAGCAGCATCTGTGCATTCTCAGCGGCCTCTACGGGGTGCTGCGGCCGCTCGACTGGATGCAGCCCTACCGGCTGGAGATGGGCACCCGTCTGGTCACGCCCCGGGGCAAGAACCTCTACCAGTTCTGGGGTACCCGGATCGCCGACTACCTCAATCAACGGGCCCGGGCCGACAAGACGCCGGTGGTGGTCAACCTCGCCAGCGAGGAGTACTTCAAGGCGGTCGACCGCCGCGCGCTGCAGCCGCGTGTGGTGACCTGCGTGTTCGAAGAGCGCAAGGGCGACGCGTACAAGGTGATCAGTTTCATGGCCAAGCGTGCGCGCGGGCTGATGGTGCGCCACGCCGTGCAGCACCGCATCACCCGGGTCGAGCAGCTCCAGAGCTTTGATCGGGAGGGTTACCGCTTTGTGCCGGCCGCGTCCGAGGCCGACCGGCTGGTGTTCCGCCGCGACGCCAAGGCTTGAGAGGCTTGCCGTGAAAGACACCTTGAGTCAGGCGATCACCCCGGAGCTGCGCCAGTGGATCGTCGAGCAGGCGTCGGCCGGTTTCCCGCCCGACGCCGTGCTGCAGGCCATGATCGCGGCCGGCTGGCGTGAGGACGTGGCGGGGCAGGCGCTGGAAGCGACCCTGCGCGAACACCTGCGCACCCGCACGGAGGGGCGGCCGGTGCCGGTTGTGCCCAGCCAGCCGGTGCAGGCCGGGGCGCTGTCCCCGGCCGTCGAGCCGGGGGCCTTGCCCGAAGTCCGGCTCGGCGGGTCGCCGCGACAGATCGATCTGGGCGACCGCGTGGTCGAGGTGCTCGCGACGCTGCAACTGCCGCGGGTCGTGGTGCTGGGCGGGCTGCTCAGTGCCGAGGAGTGCGAAGGCCTCATCGAGGCGGCGCAGCCGCGCATGGCGCGTTCGCGCACGGTGCAGACCCGCACCGGTGGCGAAGAGCTCAACCCCGACCGCACCAGCGACGGGATGTTTTTCAACCGGGGTGAAAGCGCGCTGCTCGAACGCATCGAGGCGCGCATCGCCCGCCTGGTGGCCTGGCCGGTCGAAAACGGCGAAGGCATGCAGGTGCTCAACTACCGCGTGGGCGCCGAGTACAAGGCGCACTACGACTACTTCGATCCCGCCGAACCCGGCACCCCCACCATCCTGCGCCGCGGCGGCCAGCGTGTGGCCACCCTGGTGATGTACCTGAACGAGCCGGTGCGCGGCGGCGGCACCACCTTCCCCGACGTGGGGCTGGAGGTGGCGCCGCAGCGCGGCAACGCGGTGTTCTTCAGCTACGACCGTCCCCACCCGGCCACCCGCACGCTGCACGGCGGCGCGCCGGTGCTGGAGGGCGAAAAATGGGTCGCCACCAAGTGGCTGCGCGAGCGGGTGTTCGTCTGACCCCGCCACCGCATTCCCGGCGCTGCCCGAGTCCTCCCTTCTGCTGTTTTTCATGAGCCTGCACACCCCCGAACAATCCCAGTTGGGCAAGGCGTCGGCCTATGCCGACCAATACGACCCGGCGCTGCTGTTTCCGTTGCCGCGCGCGCCCAAGCGGCAGGAAATCGGTATCCACGGCAGCGTGCCTTTTCTGGGGGCCGATCTCTGGACGGCCTTCGAGCTGTCGTGGCTGAACCCGCGGGGCAAACCGCAGGTGGCCATTGCCCACATCACGGTTCCCTGCGAAAGCACGCACATCGTCGAAAGCAAGTCGTTCAAGCTCTACCTCAACAGCTTCAACAACACGCGCTTCGAGGACGCGGACGCGGTGCGCGACCGCCTTCGCAGCGACGTGAGTGCGGCCATCTGGCACGGCGATCCGGTGCGTTCGAGCGCCGGGGTGCGCCTGCTGACGCCACCGCTGTTCGAGTGCGAGCCGGTGCGAGAACTCGAAGGCCTGTCGATCGACCGGCTCGACGTGGAGTGCACGCGCTACCAGCCCGCGCCCGACCTGCTGACGGCCGCGCTGGATGAAAAACCCGTGACCGAAATCCTCACCAGCGACCTGCTCAAAAGCAACTGCCTGGTGACCGGTCAGCCCGACTGGGGCAGCGTGCAGATCAGCTACACCGGGCCGCAGATCGATCAGGCCGGGCTGCTGCAGTACATCGTGAGCTTTCGCAACCACAACGAATTCCACGAGCAGTGCGTCGAGCGCATCTACATGGACATCTGGGCGCGCTGCCGGCCGGCCAGGCTGTCGGTGTACGCGCGCTACACCCGCCGCGGCGGGCTGGACATCAACCCCTGGCGCACCAGCCACCCCCAGCTGCCGCCGGCCAATGTGCGCACGGCGCGCCAGTGACCGGGGCGCGTAGCCTGGCGGCGCTCAGAGCATTTTTTCGATCAGCGCGCCCTGGAACAGCACCGGGCCCGTCGGGCCGCCCTCGCCGGGCACGCCGCCCTGGGGCTCCAGGCTGATGGCCAGCGCCGGCACCTGGCGCACCTGGCCTTCGCCGGCCGTGAGGTGGAGCAGGGGATCGCGCCCCAGCACGCCGAGCGAGCGGGGCGCGCCGCCCGGCGGCAGGGCCCAGAGTTGCAGCGACTTGTCGGCCGCTTCCTGATAACCGCCCACGCGCTGCAGGGTCAGCGTCTGGCGCTGGGGGTCGAAGGTGACCAGCATGGCCGGGTGCGCGCTGTCGTCGTTGAGCACCGCGACGTAGGCCACCTGGGGTGTGGCGGCCAGGCGGGCCTGCAGGTTGAGCACCTGGCCGCCCAGATCGTTCTTCACGCCGACCGTGGTCACCACCGCCAGCACGGTGGCCAGGGCGCCCGCGCCAGCGGCGCCGCGCCACAACGGCAGGCTGGACCACCAACTGCGCCGTGCCGGTGTGGGCGTGGCGCGCGCGGCGGCCATGGCCTGGCGTTCGCGCTCGGCCTGCACCAGGTTGTGCACGCGGGGCCACACGCTGGCCGGTGCTGCGACCGGCGCTTGCAGCTCGTTGAGGCTGGCGACGCGGCTCTGCCAGATCAGCGCGGCGGCCCGCACGGGGGCGCGCTCGCGCGCCAGGGCTTCGAAGCGCCGGCGTGCCGCGCCGCGCAGGGTGCCCAGCGCGTAGGCGGCGGCCAGGCGGTCCAGCAGGTCGGGGTGGCGATGGATGTCCATGGTCCGCTCCGGCTTCAGGCAAAGCGGGCCATGCAGGCCCGCAACTGGTCGAGCCCGCGCCGGATCCAGGTCTTGACCGTGCCCAGCGGCAGTTGCAGGTGCTGGGCCAGTTCGCCGTGGCTGAGGTCGCGCAGGTAGGCCAGGTTCACCACCTGGCGCTGCTTGTGTTCCAGCCGGCCCAGGCACTGGTGCAGGGCCCAGGCCTGCTGGCTCGCCAGGCTGGTGTCCAGCGGGTTGGGGGCATCGCCTTCGAGCGTCTCGACCAGGGCCTCGTCATCGAGGTCCGTGCGCAGGTGTTCGCGTTCGGCCTTGCGCCGGCGCAGCAGATCGAGGGAGCGGCTGCGCACCATCAGGCCGAGCCAGGCCATCGGGGGGCTGAGGCTGGCCTGGTAGTCGCCCGCCGAGCGCCACACCTGCAGAAAGGTCTCCTGCAAGGCGTCTTCGGCGCCTTCCGCGTGGCCCAGGACGCGCAGGGCCAGACCGTAGAGCTTGCCGGAGGTGTGGTCGTACAGCGCTTTGAGGGCGGCTTCGTCCTGTGCCGCCACGCGGCCGATCAGGTGGATCAGGTGGTCGTCGGTGGCGTCGGGCATGGCCGCATTGTGGGCCATTTCGAGCCGGCGCCACCGTGCCGACGGGTGCACACCCACCATCGTCCGCAGGGTGGCGGCGGTGGCTGCCGGCGGGTGCCAGGCGGGCAAGGGAGGGTGGGTCAGAACGGGCATCGCGGGATTCGGCAAAGGGTATGGGCAGGTACGCACAGCAGCCCCGGATGGATGCCGGCAACCAATACCCCTTCGATTTTTGGGTGTTTGTGAATCCGGGGGTGGTGGTGCCGGCGTATTGGGGACACCAGCGCGCTGTGGCGGCTGGCGATGACCCCCACGAACCTTTCAGACCTGAGGAAACACCATGCAAACAACCACCGCTCCCCTGTCTTCCATCGCTTCGCGCCGCCGCTTCATGGGCCAGGGCGCCACGCTGTCTGCCGTCGCGGTCGCCCTGCTGGCCGGCAAGGACGCGCTGGCCCAGGGCCAGAAGGCCGACACGTCCAAGGATGTGGGCATCCTCAACGTGGCCCTGGGCCTGGAGCACGAGGCGATCAACGCCTACCAGCTGGGCGCCGCCAGCGGCCTGCTGCAAAAGCCCGTGCTCGACGTGGCCGTGCAGTTCCAGGGTCACCACAAGACCCACCGCGACGCGCTGATCGCCACCATCCAAAAGCTCGGCGGCACGCCGGTGGCCGAAAAGAAGCTGGACGACTACGCCAAGGCGCTGAACGCGGGTGCGCTCAAGGGCCAGGCCGATGTGCTGGACCTGGCGGCCCGGCTGGAGCTGGGCGCCACCAACGCCTACCTGAGCGTCATCCCTGCGCTGGGCGATCGCGAGCTGGCCAAGGTGGCGGCCCGCCTGGCCGCCGACGAAACCATGCACTTCACGGTGCTGAACGGCGCGCTGGGCCGCCCGCTGCCGCCCGGGGCGCTGTCGTTCGGCGCCTGATGCCGCCGTTGCCCAGCCCTTCGCTGCCCATTGCCTTGTCTTTTCCCCCACTTCACAGGAGTCTCTCCATGTTCTTCCAAACCGCTTCCGTCGCCGTCGCCGCTCTGGCCCTGTCGGCCTGCGCCAGCCCGATGGGCGGCATGTCCACCCCGTTTTCGCAGGCCGGTCTGCCGGCTGCCGTGCAGGTGCCGGCCGGCCACCAGGTGGCCATGGAAACCGTGGGGGTGGGCCGCATCACCTACGAATGCCGCGCCAAGAAGGACATGGCCGGCCAGTTCGAGTGGGTGTTCGTTGGCCCCGATGCGAAGCTGATGGACCGCGCCGGCAAGACCGTGGGCAAGTACTACGGCCCGCCCGCCACCTGGGAGAGCATGGACGGCTCCAAGCTCACCGCGACGCAACTCGCGGTGGCACCGGGGGGCGCCGGCAACATTCCGCTGCAACTGGTCAAGGCCAACCCGGCCATGGGCATGGGCGCGATGCAGGGCGTGGCCTACATCCAGCGTGTGGCCACGCAGGGCGGTGTGGCACCGGCCGCGCCCTGCGGCGCGGGCAACACCGGCAGCCAGCAGGTCGTCAACTACCGTGCCGACTACATCTTCTGGAAGGCGGCCTGATCAGACGGCGCGGCCGAAGCCTTCGAGCAGGTTGACGGCATTGATGCCTACTTCGGCGACCGCATAACCGCCTTCGAAGGTGAACACCGTGGGCAGTCCGGCACCCGCCAGGGCCTGGCCCACGGTGGCGTAGTCGGCGCTGCGCAGGTGGAAGCCGGAGATGGGATCGCCCTCGAAGGTGTCCAGGCCCATCGGCACCACCAGCGCGCTGGCACCGAAGTTGGTCACGGCCTGCAGGGCCGTGTCGAGCGCCACTCGCCAGTCGGTAAAACCGGTGCCCCGTGGTAGCGGCAGGTTGAGGTTGGCGCCTTCGCCGGCGCCGGCACCGCGCTCGTCGGCGTGGCCGAGGAAAAACGGGTATTCGGTGCGCGGGTCGCCATGGATCGACACCGTCAGCACGTCGGCTCGCTCGTAGAAGATGGTCTGTGTGCCGTTGCCGTGGTGGTAGTCCACATCGAGCACGGCCACCCGGTGGTGACCGCCGTCGCGCAGTGCCTGGGCTGCGAGGGCGGCGTTGTTCAGGAAACAGTAGCCGCCGAAGAAGTCGGGGCCGGCGTGGTGGCCCGGCGGGCGGGTGAGCGCAAAGGCGCTGCGGGCGCCGCCGAGCACCTCGCCCGCGGCAGCCAGCGCGCAGGCTGCTCCGCTGCGCGCGGCGGCCCAGGTGCCCGCCATCAGAGGCGAGCCCGCATCGAAGCCGTACAGGCCCAGCCGGGCCGCGAAGTTGGCTGGCGGCGTGTCGGTGCGAAAGCCGTGGCGGCTGGGCAGCGGCCAGACCGAAGGCAGCACGTCGCGCTCGGCGTTGGCCGGGTCCATGGCCACCCAGTCGGCCCAGGCGGTGGCCAGGAACTGCAGGTAGTCCGGGCGGTGCACGCGGGCCAGGGCCGCGTCGAGCGTGGCGTCGCCGATGGCAGGCGAGAGCAGTTCGCCCTGGGGCCGGCGACCGAGTTCGGCCAGCACGTGGTCGAGCCGCGCGGGCACCTCGTGGCAGGGCACCATCCGGCCCCGGAACATTTCCTGCCGCCCAGCGTGGCGGTGGTGGTCGGCGTTCAGAAAGATCTTCATCCCGCCAGTGTCGCACCGCGCGGCGCGGGTGCCGGCGCGGCAGGGGGAAAAGCCTCTTGTGAGGCGGTGGTGGGCCTGCTAGGGTGGCCTGACTGCCCCGGCAGTGCCCAGGCAGTGCGTGCGTTCTCCGTGACTTTGCAGAAAGCGAGTGAGCCGTGAACACCCAGCCCCTTCACACCTTCCATTTCCCCGAGGGCACCTGCATCGCCCAGGCCCAGCCCCCCACGGGCGTGCCGGTGACGCTGTCGTCGCCCGGCCGCGCGGTGATGACCGACCTGACGCATGCGCGCGCCGCCACCATCGCGCCCGACATGCCGCTGGCTGAGGCCCGCCAGACCATGATCCACCAGGGCGTGCGGCTGCTCTTCGTGGTGGGTGCGATGCCCTGTGTCGATGGTTTGATCACGGCCAACGACCTCGAAGGCGAACGGCCGATGCAGGTCATCAGCCGGCGCCAGGTGCGCTACGAAGACCTGACGGTGGCCGACGTCATGGCGCCGCTGGCGGCGCTCGACGCGATCGGTCTGGAAGACCTGTCGCACGCCAACGTGGCGCAGGTGGTGGCCACGCTCAAGCAGGTCGGGCGGCGCCACCTGATCGTGGTGCAGAAGGCCGGGAACGGCCACGGTGCGCGGGTGCGCGGCGTGATCTCGCAGACGCAGGTGGAGCGGCAGCTCGGCCAGCCCATCGCGCTGATCGAGACGGCCAACAGCTTCGCCGAAATCCGCAGCACGCTGGCCGCCTGAGCGCAGGCGCGCAGCCCTGACCGGTGCCGGGGCTCAGCCCAGCGTCTTGAACGATTGCAGGGGCGACAGCGGCGGGAACTGGCCCTCGCGCCGCGCCTTCTGCGCGGTGATGGATTCGCGCACGTGGGCGTTGCTCCAGATCGCGCCCTGCAGCCAGCCCATCTGGCGCAGGCTGTCTTCCACGCTGTGGTCGCGCGCGTAGGCCACTGCCTGTTTGGTGCCCCAGATGGCGATGGGCGGCTTGGCGGCGATCTCGCGGGCGCATTGCAGCGCGGCGGCCAGCGTGGCTTCGGCGGTGTCGAAGACCTCGTTGACCAGCCCGTACTGCGCGGCGCGGTCCGCCGGCAGGCGGCGGCCGGTGTAGGCCAGTTCCTTGACCACGGCGAAAGGCACCAGCTTGGGCAGGCGCTGCAGCGTGCCCACGTCGGCCACCATGCCAATGTTGATTTCCTGGATGCAGAAGAAGGCATCGGCGCTGGCGTAGCGGATGCAGCCGCAGGTGACCATGTCCACCGCGCCGCCGATGCAGCCGCCGTGGATCGCGAAGATCACCGGGATGCGCAGCGCCTCGATCTTGGTGAAGGTCGCCTGCATGTCGGTCAGCAGGTCGAAGATGGCCGCGCGCCCTTCGGGGCTCTGGTCGTCCATCTGGATCGCCCCGGCAAAGGTCTCCAGCGCCATGCCGGCGCTGAAGTGCTTGCCGGTGGAACTGATCACCAGGGCCCGGGCCTTGCCCTCGGTGTGCAGCTGCGTGAGCAGGTCGTCCAGCTCGCGCCAGAAGGTCGGGTGCATGGTGTTCATCGCCTCGGGGCGGTTGAGCACCAGGTGGGCGACGTGGGTGTCAACCCAGTTCAGGGAAAAGCAGGTCGGTGTGGTCATCGGAGGCCTTGTCTCGGGGCGGGCGGGTGTGCGCGGACCCACTGTAGGGGGACTCGGTGCGGCTTTCTGTCCCGGGTTTGACGAGTTTGCCCACCCGCACCCCCAGCAGCCGGATGCGGCGGCTCAGATCGACGCGCTTGAGGCACAGGCCGGCCTGGCGCCGGATGGTGGCCGCGTCGGCGGTGGCCATGTCGATGGTGGTGTCGCGCGTGGCGATCTGGAAGTTGTCGTAGCGGATCTTGATGCCGATGGTGCGGCCGGTGTAGCCCTTGCGCTGCAGATCGGCCGCCACCTGTTCGCACAGCCGCGTGAAGATGGCGCCGAGCTCGGCCTTGTCGCGCACGGCATGCAGGTCGCGGTCAAACGTGGTTTCGCGGCTCATGCTCACGGGCTCGCTCTCGGTCTCCACGGGCCGGTCGTCGCGGCCCCAGGCCGCTTCGTGCAGCCAGGCGCCGTAGCTCTTGCCGAAATGCGCGATCAGCCAGGGCGGTTCGCGCGCCGCCAGTTCGCCGATGGTGTGGATGCCGAAGCCCTGCAGCTTGGCGTCGGCCTTGGGCCCGATGCCGTTGATCTTGCGGCAGGGCAGGGGCCAGATCAGCGCCTGCAGGTCGTCCGGCATCACGATGCTGATGCCGTTGGGCTTGTTGAACTCGCTCGCCATCTTGGCCAGCAGCTTGTTGGGCGCCACGCCGATGGAGCAGGTCAGGCCCGTGGCCTGGAAGATGCTTTTCTGGATCAGCCGCGCCAGCACGCGACCGCCTTCGCGCTGCCCGCCGGGCACGTCGGTGAAGTCGATATAGACCTCGTCCACGCCACGGTCCTGCATCACCGGCGCAATCTCCAGGATGGTCTGCTTGAACAGGCGCGAGAGGCGCTTGACCTCGTCGAAATCCACCGGCAGCAGGATCGCGTCGGGGCACAGCTTGGCCGCTTTCATCAGCCCCATGGCCGAGCCGACGCCGAACTGGCGCGCCGCGTAGGTGGCGGTGGTGGCCACGCCCCGACCGGCGTAGTCCTTCAGGCGCGGAAAGAAATCGGGCGGGATGCGGTCGAGCGTGTCCGGCCCCCACTCGCGTTTGGGATAGGTGGCGCGCAGGCGTTCGAACATCTCGGTCTCGCGCCGCCGCCCACCGCCGATCACCATCGGCAGGCCCTTGAGCTGCGGGTAGCGCAGCAGCTCGACCGACGCGTAGAAAGCGTCCATGTCGAGGTGGGCGATGCGCCGCGGGCGAGACGCCGGCGGGGTGGGTGTGGCAGGGTTCACGCGGCCAAGCATAGCGCTGTGCCGGCACGCCGGTGCGGGGGCTAAGATGCGCCGATCGGGCTGGCGACACGGCGCCGCCAGCCGGCTTTCAAGGAGAACGTTTCATGGCCAATGGGGCATCGCGCCTGATCGTGGCGCTCATCGTGGGCGGCGGCATTGCTGTCGCGGGATTTTTTGTCAGTGGCGGCCTGGAGCGCTTTCGCATGGCCGACCGCACCATCGCCGTCAAAGGCCTGGCCGAAAAGGACGTGGAGGCCGACTTCGCCATCTGGACGCTCAGCTTCCGCCGTGCCGGCAACGAATTCGCGGGCGTGCAGCAGGCGCTGGCCGCCGACCGTGAAAAGGTGCTGGCGTTCCTCAAGGCACAAGGCTTCAAGGACGACGAGCTGGAGGCCCGGCCGCTGGCGGTGCAGGACCTGCTGGCGCGCGACTACGCGCAGGGCAACGTGCCGTTCCGCTTCAATGGCAGCGGCCAGGTGCTGATCCGCTCGGCGCGGGTGACCGAGGTGGCGCAGGCCGCGCTGGCGCTGGACCCGCTGATCCAGTCCGGCGTGCAGTTCAGCGGTGATGGCGAAGGCGCGGCCGGGCCGCGTTACCAGTTGCGTGGTTTCAATGACATCAAGGCGCCGCTGCTGGCCGAAGCCACCCGCAACGCGCGCGAGCAGGCCGAGAAGTTCGCCACCGAAGCCGGGGCAAAACTGGGGCCGCTCAAGAGCGCCAACCAGGGCGTGATCCGCATCACCGGCGACGATGGCAACGACTTCGACGACGGCAGCTCGCGCAGCAAGCGGCTGCGGGTGGTCAGCTCGTTCGAGTACGAGTTGCGCTGAGCGTCGGCCCGACCCGCGAGGCCTCATCACCATGTTTTCGCATGTCTTTGTCGGGGTGAGTGACTTTGAACGTGCGCTCGCCTTCTACGGCCCGGTGATGGCCGCGCTGGGGCTGGTGCCCCGCTTCTGCGAGCGCGACCGCCCCTGGGCCGGCTGGCAACCTGCTGAAGGTGGTCGGCCGCTGTTCCTGATCGGCCAGCCTTTCGATGGCGCCGCGCACCAGCCCGGCAATGGCCAGATGGTGGCGTTCGGCGCCACCTCGCGGGAACAGGTGCGGGCGGTGTACGGCGCGGCGCTCGCGCACGGTGGCACGGGTGAAGGGGCGCCGGGCCTGCGACCCCATTACCACCCCGATTACTACGGCGCGTATTTCCGCGATCCCGATGGCAACAAACTGGCGGTCGCCTGCCACACGCCACAAGACCCGGCGCGGTCTTGAGAAGGCCGGGATGCGCCCTGGCTCAGAGGCTCTTCTGCACCAACCAGCCCTTGAACAGCCAGGGCAGGCTGGGCGGTTGACCCGCCGCCACGCCGCCCTTGTTCTCGGCGCTGATGGCCAGTTCGGTGACGCCTTGCAGGTCGGCTTCGGCCACGGGCATCTGCAGCGTCCGGTATTTGCTTTCGATGACGCCCAGCGAACGCGGAATGCCCTCGGCCGGCACCGCCCAGACCTGCATGCTGTCCTCGCGCCCTTCCTTGACGTCGTTGAGACGCTGCAGCGTCAGCTTGCCTTCCTGCGGGTCCATGGTGGCCAGCATGGCCGGCAGGCCCTGGGCGTCCAGCAGCACGCTCACATGGCGCACCTGCGGCACCTGCGCCAGACGACCTTGCAGGTGGCTGATCTGCGCCTTGAGCTGCTCGTACAGGCTGGCGCTGGCGGCCCAGCCCAGCAGCATGGCCAGCACGAGCACGATGGTCAGGGCGCGCCACCAGGGCGACACGCTGCGGGTGGTGGGGCGGGCTACAGTTTGGTCGGAATCTGCCGAAGACATGATGGTGAAAGTGGTTATTCCCGCCGTTGAAGCGGGGGCAGATGCGGCGCACAATAGGGCGCCTCGCTGCACGTCGAACGAGAGCGATTGTCCCATGAGCGTGTCGGAGCATGAACCCGAAAGTACCCGTTGGCCCGACTCTGGCAACGAGGTGCCGCTGCTGCCTGTAGGCCGGCTGATCTACGCCAGCGTCAGCCAGGTCAAGGGGTCCGCGCTCGACGAAATGCGGCGCATCCGGGAACACGCCATCGCCAACAACCAGGGGCATGGCATCCGCGTGGCGCTGCTCAACATGTGCGGGTGGTTCGTGCAGTGGATCGAAGGGCCGGAGCCGGCCATCGAACGCCTGGTCACCCGGGTGGCCCAGGACACGCGCCACCACGGCCTGACCGTCATCCACCGCAGCCACGGCAAGGCCCGTCTGATGCGGCCCTGGATCGGCTCCATCGTGCAGACCACCGAGACCTCGGCCGACTTCGCCCAGCGTGTGTTCGCGCTCAAGGAGCGGCACGAGATGGGCGACGTGATGGAGCCCGCCTCGGTCTGGCTGAGCCTGTGCTCACCGTCCGACCCCGACATGCCGGCGGCCGGCGGCGCCTACCCGCGCGTGATGCTGCTGCCGGCGCGGCGGGCGGTGTCGTTCGACCTGATCAACTGGCTGGCCCGCGAAACCTCGCGCCCGCTCATCCGCCGCCGGTTTGCCGGCAGTTCGGAAGATGCGCTCGACGTGGAAAGCGATTACCTCGACCTGCCGGGCCTGGGGCCGTGCGGCGTGCGCATCGTCGCCAACGCCCGCAAGGGGCTGGCCATGGGCATGACCCATGCGTTCCTGCCGAACTACGAAGCGGTCGTGATCCTGCTCGATGACGACGCCGAGCAGAACCACCGCATCGTCGGCAAGGTGCTGAGCGCCTGCCGCCAGGTGCACCACACGCCCACCATCATCGGGCTGGGCACGCACCTCAGCGTCACGCCCGATCTCCAGACCGAGGTGGAGCGCCAGGGCCATGCCTGGCTCGGCATCACCAGCCCCATGAGCCGGCCGGACCTGGCCGACTACTGGGAAGTGCTCGAACCCGTGCTGGACCGGATCGGTCGCTGAGCCGCCCCCGAACGCTGGCCTCAGGCGGTAGGAAAAGTGCCCGGTAGGAGCACGGAGGCATCGACGTTGTCGATCTGCGTGTGACCGCAGAAGGCCATGGTCAGGTCCAGCTCCTTGTGGATGATCTCCAGACAGCGCGAGACCCCGGCCTCGCCCATGGCGCCCA